>DASVLJ010000079.1:0-114241 GCA_036384915.1 Burkholderiaceae bacterium | reverse complement strand
CCATCGATTCCCAGATGGTGACGATGCGTGAATCCGGGGCGAATGTTTTGTTCGCCGAGGCGACACCGAAATTCGCCGCGCAGGCGATCAAGAAAGCCGCCAGCATGGGCTGGAAGCCGCTCATCATCCTGCCATCGGTCTCCAATTCCGTTTCCGCCGTGCTCGAGCCTGCGGGTCTGGAGAACAGCGTCGGCGTGGTGACCGGGCTTTATCTGAAGGATCCGAACGACGCGCGTTGGGCCAATGATCCCGGCGTCAAGGATTTCCTCGCCTGGATGAAGAAGTATCAACCAAATGCGAATACCGGCGATCTGTTCAACGTGCAGGGCTACACCGTCGCCGAGGTGATGGAGGCGGTTCTGCGCAACTGCAAAGACGATGTCAGCCGCGAAAACATTCTCAAGCAATCGACGAACCTGAAAAATCTCGCGCTGCCGATGCTGCTACCCGGCATCACCATTCACAATGACCCGAGTGACGTCACGCCGATCCACCAGATTCAAATGGCGCGCTTTGACGGCAAATCATGGGCGCTGTTTGGAGATGTTTTGGGAGACAAATAGGTAGAGGCGCGGAACGCCGTCTACGCCAAAGGCGTTACTCCCTTCGGGTCTTTGGGGCGGAAACTTCGGGTTCCGCCCCTTTAATTTTGCGTCTCGCCGTAGATATCCGGATGTTGCGGCGCAGATACAAGCTCCTTAAATCTATTTAAACGAGGCGATTTCGCCCACGGAATGGGCGGACTGCCTGTTTATAACCCATAGGCTGCCCGCGTTGTGAATTGCGCTCAGGAACCGATCGCGTGTCCAATCGCTTCATGTACATCGTGGTGATTCGAAACTGGGGGCAGTCGCGCTAGAGGGTAGCGAATCTTCGCGGCCCGATCTCGCAGCGGCGCAGCGACTATAGGAGGAGAGGGGTTATGTACAACGATTCTCTGTTCAACGCCTTCGCTCGGACCTTCGAAGCTCGAAGCCAAACCGACATGTCGATGGCGGAATATCTGGAATCGTGTCGAAACGATCCGCTACGCTACGCCAATGCCGCCGAGCGACTACTAGCTGCGATCGGCGAACCTCAGATGGTGGACACGGCCAAGGACCCCCGCCTTGGCCGTATCTTTCTCAACCGCACCATGCGGACCTATCCGGCCTTCTCCGGCTTCCATGGCATGGAAGAGACGATCGAGCGGATCGTCGGCTTCTTCCGGCACGCGGCGCAGGGCCTCGAAGAGCGCAAGCAGATCCTCTATCTGCTCGGGCCGGTGGGCGGCGGCAAATCGTCGCTGGCCGAGCGGCTCAAGTCGCTGATGGAGGTCCATCCGATCTACGTGCTGAAGGCCGGCGACGAACTGAGCCCGGTGTTCGAAAGCCCGCTCAGCCTGTTCGATCCCGAACAGCTTGGGCCGATGATCGAAGAGAAGTACGGGATTCCGCGCCGGCGTCTCACCGGTCTGATGAGCCCGTGGTGCTACAAGCGGCTCGAAGCGTTTGGCGGCGACATTTCGCAATTCCGCGTCGCACGGCTGCAGCCGTCGCGGTTGCGCCAGATCGCGATCGCCAAGACCGAGCCTGGTGACGAGAACAACCAGGACATCTCCTCGCTGGTCGGCAAGGTCGATATCCGCAAGCTCGAAGACTACGCACAGGACGACCCCGATGCCTATAGCTATTCCGGCGGCCTGTGCCTGTCAAACCAGGGCTTGATGGAATTCGTCGAAATGTTCAAGGCGCCGATCAAGGTGCTGCATCCATTGCTGACCGCCACGCAGGAAGGCAACTTCAAGGGCACGGAAGGCTTTGGCGCCATTCCTTTCAACGGGGTGGTGCTGGCACACTCGAATGAGTCGGAATGGAAGGCTTTCCGGAATAACAAGAACAACGAAGCCTTCCTTGACCGTATCTATATAGTGAAGGTGCCGTATTGCCTGCGCGTCACGGACGAAATCAAGATTTATGACAAGCTCGTGCGCAATTCCTCGCTGTCGCAAGCGCCGTGCGCACCAGGCACCTTGAAGATGATGGCGCAATTTGCCATCCTGTCGCGTTTGAAAGAGCCGGAAAACTCGAGCATTTTCTCCAAAATGCAGGTGTATGACGGCGAAAACCTCAAGGATACCGACCCGAAAGCCAAGTCGCGCCAGGAATACGCCGACTATGCAGGCGTGGACGAGGGGATGACGGGTCTTTCGACGCGGTTTGCCTTCAAAATCCTGTCGAAAGTGTTCAACTTCGACACCACGGAAGTCGCTGCCAATCCGGTGCACTTGCTCTATGTGCTGGAACAGCAAGTCGAGCGTGAGCAGTTCCCGCCGGAGACCGAGCAAAAATATTTCTCTTATATCAAGGAATATCTGGCGCAGCGCTACGTCGAATTCATCGGCAAGGAAATCCAGACCGCTTATCTGGAAAGCTATTCCGAATACGGCCAGAATATTTTCGACCGTTATGTGACCTTTGCCGATTTCTGGATCCAGGATCAGGAATTCCGCGATCCCGACACCGGCGAAAGCTTCGACCGTGAAGCGCTCAACAATGAGTTGGAAAAGATCGAAAAGCCGGCCGGCATTTCGAATCCCAAGGATTTCCGTAACGAAATCGTCAACTTCGTGTTGCGTGCGCGCGCCCAGAACGCCGGCAAGAACCCGCTCTGGACCAGTTATGAAAAGCTGCGCACGGTGATCGAAAAGAAAATGTTCTCGAACACCGAGGAATTGCTGCCGGTTATTTCCTTCAACGCCAAGGCCAGCGCCGACGATGCCAACAAGCACCAGGAATTTGTCGCACGCATGGTGGAAAAGGGTTACACGGCCAAGCAGGTCAGGTTGCTATGCGAATGGTATCTACGCGTCAGAAAATCATCGTAATGTGCGACGGAGCCGGCCGGGCCGGCTTTCGCCGCATGGCAACCATCGCATGAAGGGGGACACTTGGCTTATTTGATAGACAGGCGCACCCAGGGCAAGAACAAGTCCGCGGTCAACCGCGAGCGGTTTTTGCGGCGCTACAAGGGCCAGATCAAGGACGCGGTGACGCGCGCCATCAAGGGGCGTTCCATTACCGATGTCGAAAGCGGCGAAAAGGTCTCGATCCCGGTCAAGGACGTCAGCGAGCCCAATTTCGGCCATGCCCGCGGCGGCGTGTGGGAAACCGTCAGCCCGGGCAACCAGGAATACCTGAAGGGCGACCGCATCAGCCGTCCGCGCGGCGGCGGCGGTTCGGGCCGCGGCCAGGCCGGCAACAGCGACCAGTTGACCGAAGACGATTTCGTGTTCCAGCTTTCGCGCGAAGAATTCATGAATTACTTCTTCGAAGACCTGGAGCTGCCCAACATGGTCAAGACCCAGCTGACTTCGACCACGGAATTCAAGAACCAGCGCGCCGGCTACAAGATGTCGGGCACGACGTCGAACATCCACATCCTGCGTTCGCTGCGCGGCGCGCTGGGCCGGCGCATCGCGGTCGGCGGCGGCAGCCGGCGCCGCTTGCGCGAAGCGGAAGAGGAGTTGAAGGCGCTGCTCGAAGACGGCGAGTCGGAGGCGGCGCCGCTGGTGGTCGAATTGAAGCGCGAGATCCATCATCTTCGTGCCAAGCTTCTGACGATACCCTTCCTCGATCCCTTCGACCTGCGCTACAGCAACCGTATCAAGGTGCCCAAGCCGTCTTCGCAAGCTGTGATGTTTTGCATCATGGACGTCTCGGGCTCGATGGACGAGAGCAAGAAGGATACGGCCAAGCGCTTCTTCATCCTGCTCTACCTGTTCCTGACGCGCGCCTACGACAAGATCGACGTGGTTTTCATCCGCCACCACACCCAGGCGGCCGAGGTGGACGAGAACGAATTCTTCCATTCGCGCGAATCGGGCGGCACGGTCGTGTCTTCCGCGTTGCTCCTGCTGGACAACATCATCCGCGAACGCTATGCCAGCAGCGACTGGAATGTCTATGTGGCACAAGCCTCGGACGGCGACAACTGGGATAACGATTCCGTGATCTGCCGCCAACTGCTGGCCAACAACATCATGCCGGCCGTGCAGTATTACGCCTACGTCGAAATCACCGATGGCGAAGCGCAAAACCTGTGGCACGAATACGCCCAGGTGAAGGATATGCATGCCCACTTCGCCATGCAAAAGATCGAATCGCCAGCGGACATCTACCCCGTGTTCCGTGAGCTGTTTAAAAAACAGCCGAAGTAGGGGGCGACATGAGCGAATCCGATACCAAACCCGTACGCCGTCCGCTCTTGCCTGAGCAATCGGAGTGGACCTTCGAATTGATCGAGCAGGCACACGACGAGATCAGGCGCGTGGCGAAGAATTTCCAGCTCGACACCTATCCGAACCAGCTCGAAATCATCACGGCCGAACAGATGATGGATGCCTACACCTCGGTCGGCATGCCGGTGTCGTACAACCACTGGTCGTTCGGCAAGCACTTCATGGCCACCGAGAAGAGTTATCGGCGTGGGCAGATGGGACTGGCGTATGAGATCGTCATCAATTCCAATCCCTGTATCGCCTACCTGATGGAGGAAAACAGCCTGACCATGCAGGCGCTGGTGATTGCGCACGCCTCGTACGGCCATAATTCCTTCTTCAAGGGCAATTACCTGTTCCGCACGTGGACCGATGCCGAAGCCATCATCGATTACATGGTGTTCGCGAAGAATTACATCGCCGAGTGCGAGCAGCGTTACGGTTTCGATGCGGTAGAGGAATTGCTCGATTCCTGCCACGCGCTGCAGAACTACGGCGTGGACCGCTACAAGCGCCCGGCCAAGCTTTCGTTGGAAAAGGAACGCGCGCGGCAAAAGGAGCGTGAAGCCTATCTGCAAACCCAGGTTAACGATCTGTGGCGGACGCTGCCGCGGCGCGAGGAAGTCGCCGTTGACCAGGGGCCGATGCGTTTCCCGCCCGAACCGCAAGAGAATTTGCTGTACTTCTTCGAAAAGTATGCGCCGTTATTGGAACCCTGGCAGCGCGAAGTGGTGCGCATCATCCGCAAGATATCGCAATATTTCTATCCTCAGCGCCAGACGCAAGTGATGAACGAGGGGTGGGCCACGTTCTGGCATTACACCATCCTGAACCAGCTTTACGAAGAAGGCGTGGTCGGCGACGGCTTCATGATCGAATTCCTGCAAAGCCATACCAACGTGGTGTACCAACCGCCCGTGGGCAGCCCGTATTACAACGGGATCAATCCGTATGCGCTGGGCTTCAACATGATGCGCGACATCCGCCGCATCTGCGAAGAGCCGACCGAGGAGGACCGTTTCTGGTTTCCCGGTATCGCCGGCACGCCATGGCGCCCCGCGCTCGAATTCGCCATGCGCAATTTCAAGGACGAAAGCTTCATCGCACAATACCTCTCGCCCAAGCTGATCCGCGACTTCCACCTGTTCGCCGTGCTCGACGACGACAAGGACGACAAGCTCGAAGTCTCGGCCATCCACGACGAGAGCGGTTATGCCGACGTGCGGCACAAATTGGCCGATCAATACAATCTGGGCAACCGCGAACCGAACATCCAGGTCTGGAGCGTCAATACGCATGGCGACCGCTCATTGACGCTGCGCCATACCCAATTCCAGCGTCGGCCGCTGAACCAGCAGACCGAGGAAATGCTCAAGCATGTGGCGCGGCTGTGGGGCTTCGATGTGCGTTTGGAAACCGTATCCCCGGACGGTACGGTGCTGAACACCGTGGAGCACCGATGGGAAAAGCGCGGAAGGATGATCTAATCGCGCTCTTGTAGGCTGGAAAAGCCGCAGTGGAGCGCGGCCCGGGCGATTCCACCAAATGAAGTTGAAATTGCCACCGGCGTTTGCTCGGCCGCAAAAGGTGGAATGCGCCTACGGCTTTTCCACCCTACGCTCCCCTTACAGCATCCCCAAATTAAACACCTGATAATTCTTACGCCCCATCTGCTTCGCATGGTACATCGCAATGTCGGCGCGGCTGATCAAGGTTTCCACGTCGGTGCCGTCCTTGGGGAAGATCGCAATCCCTATGCTTGGCGTCACGTTCAGCATGTGGACTTCGATCGCATAAGGCTGCGCCAGCGATTCGAGCAGCTTATGCGCGGTATCGCTTGCTGCCAAGGTGCTGGCCATGTCGGGCAAGACCAGCACGAACTCGTCGCCGCCCACGCGCGACACGGTATCGCCTTCACGCAATGATTCGCGCAGCCGGATCGCCACGGCGCGCAACAGCAAGTCGCCCACGCGATGTCCGAGCGTATCGTTGACGATCTTGAAGCGGTCGAGGTCGATGAACAGCACGGCCACGTGCAGATGCTGGCGCCGCGCGCGCACCAGCGCCTGTTCCAGCCGGTCTTCCAGCAGGCGGCGGTTGGGCAAGCCGGTCAAGGCATCGTGATGTGCCAGGTGGCGCACCTTCTCTTCGGCGATGCGGCGCTCCTGGATTTCCTTTTCCAATCGCGCATTGGCCGCAGCCAATTCCGCGGTACGCTCCAGCACACGTACTTCCAGTTCGTCGCGCGCGCGGATCAGGGCTTCCTGTGTCAGCTTGCGCTCGGTGATGTCCTCGGCCAGCCAGACCGAGCCTTTGCCCGGATCGTCGCGTTCGACCAGGTTGCCATGCAGCAGGCACCAGAAGGTGCTGCCATCCTTGCGCCGCATCAGGCGTTCGCCCGCATACGAGCCTTCACGGATCATGGCGAGGTAGCCGTGGTTGCCGTCTTCGAACTCTTCCTGTGTGCGGAACAGGATGGCGGTATTGACGCCATCGAGTTCGCCCGGATCGTAGCCGAACAATTGCTCGAGCCGGGTATTGCAGCGTATCAGGTCGCGTCCCCTGGCAAAGGCAACGGCCATCACGGCATTGTCGAGAATGGCTTGCTGTTCGAGCAGCGCATGCTTGAGCTTTTCGACGGCGGTACGGCGCTCGGTGATGTCCTCGGTGATGAAGATCGAGCCCTTGCTGTGGTCGCCCGGGTCGATTGCGTTGGCCAGCATGCGGCACCAGAACAGCGAACCATCGCGCCGCATCAACTGTAATTCGGTATCCATGCGCCGCCCGGCCGACAGCGTGGGGATGGCGATGCGGCCCAGCGCTTCGTAGGCTTCGGCCGAGGGGTAGACGACTTGCGTGGCCTTGCCGACCAGTTCTTCGCTGGTCCAGCCTAACATTTCGGCAAAGCGGTCGTTGCAATGCAGAAAAGTGCGGTTGCGCGTAAAGGTGATGCCGAGCGAAGCGTTATCGAGAATCGCTTGATATTCGAGCAAGGTTTGACGAAGCTCGTCTTCGGTGCCGCGCAGAATGTCTCTGGCATTGCTCATGGCGCTTTCTGCCCGTCTCAATTTTTTGGCTTGCGCTGGATAAGCGCTCCTATTGTGAAATTCATTCTAACTGAAACGCAAACGGAATCAGGTAAAACATGGCAAAACTGTGGCAATTGAACGGATTTTGGCGTCTTTGCCGAATCGATCAGGACATCCGGGCTGCGGTAAAATATGGGGGCTCTTTGAGTTCTTTCCGCCAAGACCAGGCGGCCACCTCTACAGGCTTTTCATGCTGCGCTTAACTGAAGTACAACTTCCGCTCGACCATTCCGAACCCGCATTGCGCGCGGCCATCCTGACGCAGCTCGGCATTGCCGATGCGGAACTGGTCGACTTTTCCATCTTCCGCCGCGGCTATGATGCACGCAAGAAAAACGCCATCACCCTGGTTTATACCCTGGATGTGACGGTCAAGGATGAAGCTGCCGTGCTGGCCCGTAACCAGGGCAAGCGCCATATCGGCGTTACACCGGACACGAGCTATCGCTTCGTCACCCAGGCGCCGCAAGGCTTGAAGCGGCGCCCCGTCGTGATCGGCTTCGGCCCCTGCGGCTTGTTCGCCGCGCTGATCCTGGCGCAGATGGGCTTCAAGCCTATCATTATCGAGCGCGGTAAGCCCGTGCGCGAACGCACCAAGGATACCTGGGGCCTGTGGCGCAAGCGCGAGCTCCAACCCGAATCGAACGTGCAGTTCGGCGAAGGCGGCGCCGGCACCTTTTCCGACGGCAAGCTTTACAGCCAGGTCAAGGACCCCAAGCACTACGGGCGCAAGGTCCTGAGCGAGTTCGTCAAAGCCGATGCGCCGCCCGAAATCCTGTATGTCAGCAAGCCCCACATCGGCACCTTCCGCCTGGTCAAGATGATCGAGCAGATGCGCGCCTCCATCGAGGAGCTGGGCGGGGAATTCCGCTTCCAGAGCCGCGTCGAGGACTTGAACATTGAAAACGGACGCATACGCGGCGTGGTGCTGGCAGGCGGCGAAGTCATCGACAGCAGCCATGTCGTGCTTGCCATCGGCCACAGCGCGCGCGATACGTTTCAAATGCTTTATGATCGCGGCGTATATGTCGAAGCCAAGCCGTTCTCGATGGGCTTTCGCATCGAGCATCCGCAATCGCTGATCGACCGCGCGCGCTTCGGCCCGAACGCCGGCAATCCGATATTAGGCGCGGCCGACTACAAGCTGGTGCACCACGCGAAGAACGGCCGCGCCGTCTACAGCTTTTGCATGTGCCCCGGCGGCACCGTGGTGGCAGCCACTTCCGAGCCGGGCCGCGTCGTCACCAATGGCATGAGCCAGTATTCGCGCAACGAGCGCAATGCCAACAGCGGCATCGTGGTCGGCATCACGCCGGACGATTATCCCGGCCACCCGCTGGCCGGTATCGATTTCCAGCGCCATTGGGAATCGCGCGCTTATGAACTCGGCGGCCGCAACTATAATGCGCCGGGCCAGCTGGTCGGCGATTTCATCAAGGGCCGGCCGTCTTCCGAATTCGGCACGGTGCAGCCTTCCTACAAGCCGGGCGTGCAACTGGGCGACCTGTCTACCGCGCTGCCCGACTATATGATCGAAGCGATGCGCGAAGCCTTTCCCGTATTCGACAAGCAAATCCGCGGCTTCGCCATGGCGGACGCGGTACTGACCGGCGTGGAAACGCGCACCTCGTCGCCGGTCCGCATCAAGCGGAACGACGGCGATCTGCAAAGCATCAACACGCGCGGCCTGTATCCGGCCGGCGAGGGGGCGGGCTATGCCGGCGGCATTCTGTCGGCCGCCATCGACGGCATACGTGTGGCTGAAGCGCTGGCGCTGGACATGATCGCCGCCGACTAATCAAGGATGGAGCCATGAGCAATCGCAGCATCAACCTGAACGACGAAATTTATGAGTACCTGGTCGATGTCTCGCTACGCGAGCATCCGGTACTGACCGCGCTGCGTGATGCCACGCGCGGCCACCCGCGTGCGGGCATGCAGATCGCGCCCGAGCAGGGCCAATTCATGGCCATGCTGGTCAAACTGATCGGCGCGAAGAAGACGATTGAAATCGGCGTCTTCACCGGCTACAGCAGCCTGGCCACGGCCCTGGCCTTGCCGGAAGACGGCCGCATCATTGCCTGCGACGTCAACGAGGAATTTACCGCCATGGGCCGCGCGCACTGGGCCCGTGCCGGCGTGGCGCACAAGATCGATCTGCGTCTTGCGCCGGCCGTCCAGACACTCGACAAGCTGATTGAAAGCGGCGAAGCAGGCAGCTTCGATTTCGCCTTCATCGACGCCGACAAGACCAATTACGATGCCTATTACGAGCGCTGCCTCAAGCTCATGCGCCAGGGCGGCTTGATCGTCATCGACAACGTGTTGTGGGATGGCGACGTGGCGCGCCCCTCGGCCGATGCCGACACGGTGGCCTTGCAGCAGTTGAATCTCAAGCTGCATAAGGATGAACGCATCGATCTCTCCATGCTGCCGGTAGGCGACGGCTTGACGCTGGCGCGCAAGCGCTGAGATGGAAATCCGGCGCGCCAGGGAAGGCGAAGCGGCTGCGCTGACTGCACTTGCGTGGGCTTCCAAGGCGCATTGGCCGTATCCGGCGGAGCAGATCGACGCCTGGCGCGACGACCTGTACATTTCCGACGATCAAATCGCAACGACACCGGTATTTGTGGCGGAGACGGAGGGCAACATCGCCGGTTTTTTCCAGTTGCTGCCGCAGGGGGAAACCTGGGTGCTGGAGCATTTCTGGGTCTTGCCGGGGCAGATGGGCAAGGGTGTCGGGCGCGCGCTGTTAGTGTATGCGAGAGGGCTCGCGGCTGCGGGCGGCGCTAACAGGATCAGCATTGATGCCGATCCCTACGCGGAGCGGTTCTATCGCGCCTGCGGTGCCAATACAGTGGACATCAAAGCCGCCCCGATTCCCGGCATGCCGCAGCGGGTGCGCCCACAGATGCTGCTCGCGACAAAGTAGGCTGGGACGAGTCCCAGCAAAGGTTTTCTTATGCGCACCTACAAACGCGTCAAAGTACCCGGAGCTACGTACTTCTTTACGGTGAATCTGGCAGAGCGACCGGGAAACAGCCTGCTCACAACACATATCGAGTATCTTCGCGCCGCTGTTCAGACGGTGAAACGCACCCATCCATTTGCCATCGACGCAATGGTAGTGTTGCCTGATCATCTCCATGCATTGTGGACGCTTCCATTAGACGACAATGACTATTCCATGCGCTGGCGTCTTATCAAAGCGTATTTTTCCTAGGCCCTTCCCAGTCAGGAAGACATTTCCGCGAGCAGATTGCGAAAAGGGGAGCGCGGCATTTGGCAAAGACGGTATTGGGAGCATTTGATTCGCGACGATTTAGACTTGCATTGTCACCTTGATTACATTCACTACAATCCGGTGAAGCACGGCTATGCGCTGGCGCCTTCGGATTGGCCGCGCTCAACGTTTCGCCGCTATGTAGAACGTGGGCACTACCCGTTGAATTGGACTGTGCCTGAGGACATACAAAAGATGACGCTTGACGGTGAGTGACAGGAAAGCTGGGACGCGTCCCAGCCTACTTCAAGGAATGCAAACGCCGCTATGCATTTCTCCGGCCTGGTACGCCCCCTTGAAAATTGCCGGCCCGTCTTCACGTACGGCAAATACCAAAAAGCAGGGCTGCAGCAGGACAGGGAAACTTTCGCAAAGCAATGAGGAAGGGGGCGCCCCCTTCCGCAAACCATTACATATTGCGCCGGTACTGCCCACCCACGGCAAACAAGGCCTCGCTGATCTGACCCAGCGAGCACACGCGCACTGCATCCATCAGCTTGGCGAATACGTTCTCGTCGCGGATCACGGCTTGCTGCAAGTCCGCCAACAACTTGGGCGCTTCGGCTGCATGGCGCTTATGGAAGTCGGCCAGGCGCGTCAATTGCGACTGCTTTTCATCTTCCGTGGAGCGCGCCAGTTCGATCTGCTGCACCGTGCCCGTCGCCTTGGGGTTGCGGAAGGTATTGACGCCGATGATGGGCAGGCTGCCGTCGTGCTTCTTGTGCTCGTAGAGCATCGATTCTTCCTGGATCTTGCCGCGCTGGTAGCCGGTTTCCATCGCGCCCAGCACGCCGCCGCGCTCGGCGATGCGCTCGAATTCCTGCAGCACGGCTTCCTCGACCAGGTCGGTCAGTTCTTCGATGATGAAGCTGCCCTGGTTCGGGTTCTCGTTCTTGGCCAGGCCCCACTCGCGGTTGATGATGAGCTGGATGGCGAGAGCGCGGCGCACCGATTCGTCGGTCGGCGTGGTGATGGCCTCGTCGTAGGCGTTGGTGTGCAGCGAGTTGCAGTTGTCGTAGATCGCGATCAGCGCCTGCAGCGTGGTGCGGATGTCGTTGAAGTCGATCTCTTGCGCGTGCAGCGAGCGGCCCGAAGTCTGGATGTGGTACTTGAGCTTCTGCGAGCGCTCGTTCGCGCCGTATTTGTCGCGCATCGCCACGGCCCAGATGCGGCGCGCCACGCGGCCCAGCACGGTGTATTCCGGGTCCATGCCGTTGCTGAAGAAGAACGACAGGTTGGCTGCGAAATCGTCGATATGCATGCCGCGCGCGAGATAGGCTTCGACGAAGGTGAAGCCGTTCGACAGCGTGAAGGCCAGTTGTGAAATCGGGTTGGCGCCGGCTTCGGCGATGTGGTAGCCCGAGATCGAGACCGAGTAGAAGTTGCGCACCTGGTGGTGCACGAAGTATTCCTGGATGTCGCCCATTACCTTGAGCGAAAACTCGGTGGAAAAGATGCAGGTGTTCTGGCCCTGGTCTTCCTTGAGGATGTCGGCCTGCACCGTGCCGCGCACGTTTTGCAATACCCACGCCTTGATCTTTTCGGTTTCCTCGGCGCTTGGCTCGCGCTTGTTGTCGCTCTTGAACTTGGCCAACTGCTGGTCGATGGCCGTATTCATGAACATGGCGAGTATGGTCGGCGCCGGGCCGTTGATCGTCATCGAGACCGAGGTGGCCGGGTCGCACAGGTCGAAGCCTTCGTACAGCACCTTCATGTCGTCCAGCGTCGCGACCGAGACGCCCGAATTGCCGATCTTGCCGTAGATGTCGGGGCGCAGCGCCGGATCGGCGCCGTACAGCGTGACCGAGTCGAATGCCGTGGAGAGACGCTTGGCTTCCATGCCTTCGGACACCAGTTTGAAGCGGCGGTTGGTGCGGAACGGGTCGCCTTCGCCGGCGAACATGCGCGTCGGGTCTTCCCCTTCGCGCTTGAAAGCGAACACGCCGGCGGTATAGGGGAAGGAGCCGGGCACGTTTTCCAGCATCAGCCAGCGCAGCACTTCGCCATGGTCTTCAAAACGCGGCAGCGCCACCTTACGGATCTTGGTGCCTGAAAGCGTGGTGCCGACCAGGCGCGTGCGGATCTCCTTGTCGCGGATCTTCACTACATAATCGTCGCCGGCATAGGCTTGCTGCATGTCGGGCCAGGAGGCGAGCAGTTTCTTCACGCCGGCGTCCAAGCGGTTGTCGCGCTCTTCGATCACGTCGTCGAAGTCGACGGACTTGCCGGCCTTGGCCAGCATGCGCTTGGCTTCCTGCAATTGCTGGCGTTCGCGGGCGATGCGCGTCTGCCGGTTGACTTGTTTGTGGTAACCGCGCACGGTGTCGGCGATCTCGGCCAGGTAGCGCGACCGTGCCGGCGGCACGATGGCGTTCTTGCCGGAGGAGAAGCGCACCGACACGGGCGCAAGGCTGCTTTTGCCGGTCTTCAAGCCGAGCGCCGCGAGACGCGGCAACAAACCTTGATACAACGCGGTCACGCCATCGTCATTGAAGCGCGAAGCCTGCGTGCCATAAACCGGCATCTCTTCCGGGCGCTTGCTCCACAGTTCGCGGTTGCGCTGGTATTGCTTGGCCACGTCGCGCAAGGCATCTTGCGCGCCCTTGCGGTCGAACTTGTTGATGGCGACAAAATCGGCGAAGTCGAGCATGTCGATTTTTTCCAGTTGCGAAGCCGCGCCGAACTCGGGCGTCATCACATACATGCTCAGATCGACGTGCGGTACGATGGCGGCATCGCCCTGGCCGATGCCCGAGGTTTCCACCACGATCAGGTCGAAACCTGCCACCTTGCAGGCCGCGATCACATCGGGCAGGGCCTGCGAAATTTCCGAGCCGGCTTCGCGCGTGGCGAGCGAGCGCATAAAGACGCGAGACTGGCCATTCCACGGGCCGATGGCGTTCATGCGGATGCGGTCGCCCAACAGTGCGCCGCCGGACTTGCGGCGCGAAGGGTCGATCGAGATCACGGCGATATTGAGCGCGTCGCCCTGGTCCAAGCGGATGCGGCGGATCAATTCGTCCGTCAGCGAAGACTTGCCCGCGCCGCCCGTACCGGTGATGCCGAGGGTCGGTACCTTGGCTTCCTTGGCGGCGGCATGCAAGACGCTCTTCAGGTTCGCATCGACGGCATCGTTTTCCAGCGCCGTGATCAATTGCGCCAGGGCGCGTTGGCGCATTTCGCCTTCGGTCAGGGCGGTCAGCGACTTGGGCGCATAGGAGGAGAGATCGACGTCGCAAGCCTGGATCATCGAGAGGATCATCCCGACCAGCCCAAGGCGCTGGCCGTCTTCCGGGCTGAAAATGCGCGCCACGCCATAGGCATGCAAGTCGGCGATCTCGGCCGGCACGATTACGCCGCCGCCGCCGCCGAACACCTTGATGTGCTCGCCGCCGCGCTGCTTGAGCAGATCGATCATGTACTTGAAATACTCGACATGGCCGCCCTGATAGCTCGAGACCGCAATGCCTTGCGCGTCTTCCTGCAGCGCAGCGGTGACGATGTCGTCCACCGAGCGGTTGTGGCCCAGATGGATCACTTCGGCGCCTTGCGCCATCAGGATGCGGCGCATGATGTTGATCGAGGCGTCATGCCCGTCGAACAGCGAGGCCGCCGTGACGAAGCGCACCTTGTTGGCGGGTTTGTATTCGGTGAGCTTTTGGGCGACGGAAAGATCGGTCATGGCTTCCTCGAGGACGTCGTTTCTTGGGTTGTTTAAGGTAGCTGACGTTAACGTTAACGTCAAGCTCAACTGATTGTTGGTGCGGTAGGTTGGTGCTGAGCGCAGCGAAGCCCAACGTTTCGGCGTTTCCAACACGTAATGCGGGTTGATTGGGCTGCCGATGTTGGGCTTCGCTTGCGCTCAGCCCAACCTACGAGTTGTATTTCAATCAAGCCGCCTGCGCCGGCGCCTGCTGCACCGGGTATTGAGCCAACAGCTTATCCTTCTCGCGGCGATATTGCTCGACCGCCTTTTCCTTGATGTGACCGAAGCCGCGCACCTGGTCCGGCAGGTTGGCAATCTCGACCGCCTTCATCAAGTTGCCGGCATTCAAGTTCTTCAACATGCCGCGCACCATGTCGCGGTATTCGCCGATCATGGCGCGTTCCATCTTGCGCTCGGCCGTGTAGCCGAAGACGTCGAAGGTGCCGCCGCGCAAGCCCTTCAGCTTGGCGAGAATGCCGAAGGCCTTCCACACCCAGGAACCGTATTGCGCCTTGATCAGGTGGCCCTTCTCGTCCTTCTTGGCGAACAAGGGCGGAGCAAGGTTGAACTTGACGCTGAAGTCGCCTTCGAATTGCTGCTTGAGCTTTTCGACGAATTGGCCGTCGGTGTAGAGGCGGGCCACTTCATACTCATCCTTGTACGCCATCAGCTTGAAGTAATTCTTCGCCACAGCGGTAGCGAGCTTGTTGCCGCCGATTTTGGCTTCGGCGGCACGCACTTCCGCCATCAATTCCTCGTACTTCGCGGCATAGGCGGCATCCTGGTATTCGGTCAGGTAAGCCACGCGGCGCTTGATCAGCGTGTCTATGCTTTGCGGCATCTGCAGCACCACGGGTTTGCCCGGGAAAGCAACCTTTTCCACGCGCGTCAGGTCGACGGCGGCGCGGCGGCCCCAGAGGAGACTCTTCTTGTTGCTTTCGACGGCTACGCCGTTCAATTCGATGGCGCGCAGCAAGGCCGCTTCCGAGACGGGGATCGCGCCCTTCTGGTAGGCGAAGCCGAGCATGAACAGGTTGGTGGCGATCGAGTCGCCCATCAGGGCCGTGGCCAGGCGCGTGGCATCGATGAAGTCGGAGCGGTTTTCCACCGACTCGTTGATCAGTGCCTTGACCTGTTCGAACGGGAATTCCCAGTCGCGGTTCTTGGCGAACGGGCCGGTCGGCTGTTCGTGCGTGTTGACCACGGCGCGCGTGCGGCCAGGGCGCATCTTGGAAATCGCGTCATGCGAGCCGGCAGTCAGCATGTCGCAACCGAGGATCAAATCCGCTTCGCCGGTGGCGATACGCTGGGCGCGAATGCGCTTCGGGTCTTGTGCCACCCGGATGTGCGAGGTCACCGAACCGTTCTTTTGCGACATGCCCGTCATGTCGAGCACCGACACGCCTTTGCCTTCGAGGTGGCCGGCCATACCGATCAAGGCGCCGACGGTGATCACGCCGGTGCCGCCGATGCCGTTCAAGAGGATGTTGAAGGGCACGTCGCAAGCCGGCAGCACTGGGTCGGGCAGATCACCGAAATCGTCCTGCTTGGCCGTGCCGGTCTTTGACTTCTTGAGCCTGCCGCCTTCGACGGTGACGAAGCTGGGGCAAAAGCCCTTGACGCAGGAATAATCCTTATTGCACGAGGATTGGTCGATGCTGCGCTTGCGGCCGAATTCGGTTTCCAGCGGCATGATGGACGTGCAGTTCGATTGCACGCCGCAATCGCCGCAGCCTTCGCACACGGCTTCGTTGATGAACATGCGCTGGTTCGGGTCGGGATATTCGCCTTTCTTGCGGCGGCGGCGCTTTTCGGCGGCGCAGGTCTGGTCGTAGATGATGACGGACACGCCCTTGATTTCACGCAGCTCGCGCTGTACGGCGTCCAACTCCTTGCGGTCATGCAGGCTCACCATCGAAGGCAGGCCGGTGCGCACCGTATAGCGGCTCAAGTCTTCCGTCACGAGTGCGATGCGCTGCACGCCTTCGGCAGCCATTTGTTGCGCGATCATCGGCACCGAAGTGATGCCGTCGACCGGCTGGCCGCCCGTCATTGCCACGGCGTCGTTGAACAAAATCTTGTAGGTCATGTTGACCTTGGCGGCCACGGCGGCGCGGATCGCCAGATAGCCGGAGTGGAAGTACGTGCCGTCACCGAGGTTGGCGAACACATGCGGCACCTTGGAAAACGGCGCCTGGCCGATCCAGGGCGCGCCTTCGCCGCCCATGTGGGTGGTGGTCTTGTTGTATTCCGGGTAAATCGCGGTGGCCATCACGTGGCAGCCGATACCGGCCAGTGCGAAGCTGCCTTCGGGCACCTTGGTCGAGGTATTGTGCGGGCAGCCCGAGCAGTAATAAGCCGGGCGCGGCGGTGTGTTGACCGCCTTTTTCAATACCGCATCCTTGGCTTCGAGGAAGGTCAGGCGCGCCTTGATCAGGTCGCTGACGTGGAAGCGCGCAATACGCGATGCGATCACGCGCGCAATCTGGGCGACCGAGAAGTCGGCCTTGGAAGTGAGCAGCCACTCGCCGCGCGGGGCAACCCACTCGCCCTTTTCGTCGAACTTGCCGATCACGCGCGGGCGCACGTCGTCGCGCCAGTTGTAGAGCTGTTCCTTCAATTGGTATTCGACGATCTGGCGTTTTTCTTCGACCACCAGGATTTCATCGAGGCCGCGCGCGAATTCGCGCACGCCGTCCGGTTCCAGCGGCCAGGGCATGGCCACCTTGTACAGGCGGATGCCGATCTCGGCCGCCATCGCTTCGTCGATACCGAGCTGTTCCAGCGCTTCCAGCACGTCGAGGTAAGACTTGCCCGAAGCGATGATGCCGAGCTTGGCCTTCTCGCTGTCGATGGTGACCTGGTTCAAGCGGTTGGCGCGGGCATAGGCCAGCGCGGCGTAGATCTTGTAGTCCTGCATCAGCGCTTCCTGCTTGCGCGCCTGCAGACCGAGGTAATCGTTGGAGAGGCGCGCATTCAAGCCGCCTTCGGGCATGACGAAATCGGCCGGCAGCTTGATTTCGAGGCGGAACGGATCGGCGTCGATCGATGCGGAGGATTCCACCGTATCGGCGAGCGCCTTGAAAGCCACGGCGCAACCGGAGAAACGCGACATGGCCCAGGCGTGCAGGCCGAGGTCGATGTATTCCTGCACGTTGCAGGGGTAGAGCACCGGGATCATCGATGCCGCGAACATATGGTCCGACTGATGCGGCAGCGTGGAGGAATAGGCGCCATGGTCGTCACCCGCCACCAGCAGCACGCCGCCGTTCCTGGCCGTGCCGGCATGGTTCATGTGCTTGAACACGTCGCCGCAGCGGTCCACGCCCGGGCCTTTGCCGTACCACATGGAGAAGACTCCATCATAGGCCGACGGGCCGATCAGATCGACTTGCTGCGAACCCCAGACGGCCGTGGCGGCCAGGTCTTCATTGACGCCGGGAACGAACTTGACTTCACTCTTTTCCAGCAGCGCTTGCGCCTTCCACAGCGCCTCGTCCAAGCCGCCCAGGGGCGAGCCGCGATAACCGGAGATAAAACCTGCCGTATGCAAGCCTGCCTTTTCATCGCGCAAACGCTGGATCATGGGCAGGCGCACCAGGGCTTGCACGCCCGACAGGTAAATCTTGCCCGAGGTGGCGGTGTATTTGTCGTCGAGGGTGACGGAGGCGAGGGAATCGGCGGCGCGCAGGGGCTCAAACTGAGCTGCCCCGGCCGTGGGTGCGGTATGCATGTCTTCTCCAAAATCGTGATCGGATCGCTGGTGACAGGGTGACGCCCGGGTAAGGCGCTGAACCGTCGATCAGCAGAGGACTAGTAGTCCCTTGATGGCAGATGGGAATCCGCCATGCGCGCAGTGTAGGGGAGGCGCAGCTTGGAGCAGAAATAGGGAATGAGGATAGGGGTATAAGAAAAACATATACCCCTATCGGCGATACGGATTTTCAGGGCTTGATGTAAGCGTAATGTTCGGCAACTTGCAAACGCGACAATTCCGCCACGCCAGCCGGCACGATCACGGCACCCGGCACGAGCTTGGAGGCTTCGATATCGAAGCCCTTCATGGAGTTGTTGCAAGCCACAAAACGCACACCCTTGGCCTGCAGGTCGGCGATCGGTTTGGAATATTCGCCGGCCACCAGGGTGGTGATGCCCCTGCCGTTGGCTACCAGCGAGATCTTGGCGCCGGGCGAGACCGCCAGATGATTGGCGATGTTGCCCAAGGCTAGGCGCATCGCGGCCGGGTCGTCCACGTGGTATACCGCCTTGTCTTCAAAAGCGGCAGGGGCAGGGGTGGCGGCTTGAGCATGCGAGGCTTGCGGCGAAAACCCCAAGCTTAAGGCGGCGCCGGCCAATATGGCGGCGGACAACAGGGAAAGCACGCGAGACGAGATGGTGAAAGTCATGTTGCAGGCTCCAGAGGTGAAAGTGCAAAGATACTAACGCGTTAATGCGGCCAAGGCCAGTGCCGTAACATGACAGGATGGATACATTTCGCAGACAAATGAAGGTCGACAATTTGCTACACTGCTCGCTTTACCCGGCAAGCCGGGCTGAATTCGATAACAGGGGCCGAACGATATGAAATATGGAATGTTGGCGCTGGTCGCCGGGGGACTGTTGCTGGCCGGCTGCGGCGGGAGCAATTCGGCCAATGGCGGGCTCGATGCGCAATCCAAGCAATTGCAGCGCAGCACCAAGACCACGGCGGTGGCGGCGGATTATCAGGATGCCGTGCAATCGCTCTATATCGCTTACTTCGGCCGGCCTGCAGACCCCATCGGTCTGGCCAATTTCGAAGCGGCGCTGGCTGCGGACAACGCGCCGACCACGGTCGCCGCTCTGGCTGAAGCCTATTCGACCGATATCAGGCTGAAGACCTTGATCGACAGCTTCGGCACCAGCAAGGAATCGCAGAATCTCTATGGAAACGCCGGTTCGCAAGCCTTCGTTACCGCCGTATTCCAGCACGTGCTGGGCCGCGATCCCGCAACGGCCGGCTTGAATTACTGGTCCGGCGCCATCGACACCGGTTCCGTAAGCCAGGGTGACGCCGCCCTGGCCATCATGGGCGGTGCGCTGACCAACACGACGCCGCAGGGGCTGCTCGACGCCCAGCTTGTCGCCAATCGCATTACCGCGGCTGAATACTTCACGACCCAGGTCAATGCGCAACTGGCAACTTCCGCCTATACCGGCTCGACTGCGGCCAGCGACGCGCGCAATATGCTGAGCCTGGTCAGTGCGGCGACCGACTTGAGCAGCTTTCAGGCGCAGGAAAACACGACGATTGCCGGCTTGCCCAATTTTCCCGCCATCGCGGGATCGACTTCGGCCTACAGCGGCGCGACCCTGCTTTCGTTCAACGTCGGCGGTACCGGCGTCTATGACGCCGCCGGCAATCAATATGGCGTCGATGCCTCGACCTACGTCGTGGAGTCGGCTGCCAACAAGACTTATTTGAACGGCTTGCTGGTCTATCCTTCGAACGGCGATCTGTACGTGTACAACCAGGGCAGCATCGTCGGTTATCTCGATTACGGAACCGGCGCCGCCGGGGCAACGGACGTTGCCTTCTATTACGTCGGGAATAACGAGATGGGCCCGGCGCAAATCAATGCTTCGGCGACGGGCTGGTCGATAGGCTGTACGGGAGCCTGCGTGTCCAACACCAACACATCCGCCACGCCGGTTGCCCTGCAGGAAATCGATACGGCGGTCGGGACCGGCACCACGGCCTCGTTCGGCAAAACGGCGACAGTCAGCTACACCGGCTGGCTTTACGATGTCAATGCGGCCGGCTTCAAGGGAACGGAATTCGACAGCTCGTCGCTGCACACCGGCTCGTTCTCGTTCCAAATTGGCGCCGGCAACGTCATTGCCGGCTGGGACATCGGCGTACTGGGCATGAAGGTCGGCGGTACGCGCACCTTGATCATCCCGCCCAAGCTCGGCTACGGCAGCACGGCCAACGGCAGCATTCCGGCCAATTCCGGCCTGGTCTTCACGGTCACCCTGCAGAACGTTCAGTAATTCGGGGGGGGGGCGGCGGTTATGACTGCCCCGGCGGCCGCACCAGCGCTTGCGCTCCCAGCCAGCGCCCTTCGGTACACAGCTCCCGCGTAACGGACAGCACCAGCCGTTGCACGGCCGCCGCCGCATTGGTCAATGGAATATTGCGCGATGAGCCGAGCACCACGGTGCGCGAGAGCCCGCTGCCGGCGATATGCTGCGCGCGCATCGCGCCGCGCTCGATTTCAGCCAGCAGCGGCGCCAGCGGCAGGATGGTCGCGCCCAGGTCGGCCAGGATGGCCGACTTGAGAATGGCTACCGAATTGATGTCGGTCACATCGTGCAATTCCAGCCCGGCGGCGCGCGCCACGGCTTCGATGCGAGGCCGCACGCCGTGCTGAGGGCTGGGCAGGATCAGCGGCCGCGCCAGTGCCTCGGCCAGCGTCAGGCTCTCTCCCTTCACGGCAAAGCGCGAATCGCTTTTGGTGACGAACATCATTTCTTCTTCCACCAGCGGTTCGGTGGAAAAGGCATGCAATTGCCCGTCGTCGAACAGTACGGCGAGGTTGATGCGGCCCGAGCGCAATTGCTCGACCAGGTTGCCCGATAGTTCCTCGGTCAACTGCAGCGAAATCTCGGGATACGTCTCGCGCACGGCAACCAGGAGCGGCAGAGCCAGCGCGCCGGACACGCTTTGCGGAATGCCCAGCGCCACCGTACCGGCCGGTTTGTCCGCCGCCTGCGCCACGGCCGAGCGCGCATCGCCGACCTGTTTCAGGATCGCTTGCGCGTGTTCGTAGAAGGTCTTGCCGGCGTCGGTCGCCAGTACGCCCTGTGCCGAGCGGTGCAGCAGCTGCACCGCCAGTTCCTCTTCGAGCTGGCGTATCTGCTGCGTCAGCGCCGGCTGGGCGATGTGCAGCACTTGCGCGGCGCGCGAGATCGAACCGTGGTCGACGATGGCGACGAAGTAGCGGAGTTGGCGCAGTTCCATCCCGGGCTCTACTGGGGCGCGGGGCCGATCGCCTTACGCTTGATCGGGGAAGACAGGATGAGGGAGGTCGAAGTTACGCCGCAGCGCGTCAGCTGGTTGATCACTTTTTCCAATTCCGTCACTCCCGGTGCAATCACCTTGACGATGCTGCAATCGTCGCCGGTGATCGAATGGCATTCGACGATCTCCGGCAGCTGAGAGGCCACCACGGCGACAGGCGTATCGTGCGTGCGCGTGGCCACGCGAATGAAGGCGGTGATGCCATAGCCCAGCGCCGCCGGATTGATCTGGGCGTGATAGCCCGAAATGACATTGGCCGCTTCCATGCGCTTGACGCGCTCGGCCACCGCGGGCTGGCTCATATGTATGCGGCGCCCGATTTCAGCGAGCGTCGTGCGCGCGTCCTGCTGCAGGATGTCGAGGATTTTCGCGTCCATTGCATCGAGTTCAAGTTTCATGGTGAAGGCTCGTCATTTCGATGAAAACAAAAGAATTTTGCCTCAATTGCCTTGCTTTGCCTATTCAATTCGCGTTGTTGCAGTCCTACACTATTTTGTAATTTGAAACACTTCAACGCCTGGATAACATCATGCGCAACCTGCCGAAAATGTCCCTGCTGGCCCTGTTGACCACCTATATCGTCTGGGGCTCGACTTATCTGGGCATCGCTATCGCCCTGGCTTCGTTCCCGCCGTTCTTCCTGATGGCGAGCCGTTTCCTGGTGGCCGGCGTGTTGTTGTTCGCCTGGCTCAGGCTGCGCGGCGTGCCGATGCCGAGCTTGCGCGAATGGCGCGATGCGCTGATCGTCGGCACCCTGCTGCTCGGCGGCGGCATGGGCTTGACCGCGATGGGCGAGCAGACCGTGTCTTCCGGCTTGACGGCTGTCTTCATCGCCAGCGCACCGCTGATGCTGGCGGTGTTTGCCGGCCTGTTCGGCCAATGGCCGACGCTGCGTGAATGGGCCGGCATCGGCGTCGGCTTTGCCGGCGTGGCCCTGCTGGTTGCAGGCGGCGACTTTGCCGCGCATCCGGGCGGCGTGCTGTGCGTGCTCGGCGCCGTGGCGAGCTGGACCTTCGGTTCGGTGCTGGCGCAAAAGAAGATGCAGCTCGCGGCCGGCGCCATGGGCTTTGCCAGCGAAATGATCATGGGCGGCGTGGCGCTGCTGGCGATTTCGCTGTTGCGCGGCGAGCATATGGGCCATGTGACCGCTCCCACACTGGGTGCCTGGGCCTATCTCGTGGTGGCCGGCTCGCTGGCAGGCTTCTCGGCCTACATGTATCTGCTGTCGAATGTATCGAACGCACTGGCTTCGAGCTATGCTTACGTCAACCCGGTGATCGCCGTGGCGATCGGCGCGGTGTTCGCACACGAAGCGATAGGCGGGCGGGAACTGTTGGCCATGGCCGTTATTCTGGGCAGCGTGGTCATGCTGACCACGGCCAAGAAAGTGGAGGCACCCGCGCCGGCCAAGGCAGGCGCGCTGGCCGAACCTTGTTAAGTCGGCGGGTCGAAAAAGAATTCGACCGCCTCGTTCGAAGCTTCCGAGGCCAGCAAGCCGCTTTCTACCAGAAGGTCGTAGTGGAAAACGCAATTCCTGCCGCTGGCCTTGGCGTGATACAGTGCGCGGTCGGCGTGACCCAGGATGACGACCGGGGTCTGGTCCGAGATGCGGGCAAAACCTATCGACACCGTCACCCGGCCGATCTGCGGGAAAGCATGTTCCTCGACCTGCCTGCGGAAACGCTCGAAAATGCGCTTGGCATCGTCTTCCGTCGCCGAGCGCAACAGCACGACGAATTCTTCGCCACCGAAGCGGAACACGCGGTCTTGCGCACGGAACGAGGTGCGCAGCAGATTTGCCACCAGGATCAACACTTCGTCGCCGTAGAGATGGCCGAACTGGTCGTTGACGCGCTTGAAATGATCGATATCGACCACGCCCAGCCAGTGCGCGCGGGACCTTGCCGCATGGCGCCGCTCGGGCAGTTCCGGCAATTCGCTGCGTATCTCCTGTTCGCCGACGTTGGCTACCAGCCTGGAAAAGCGCTCGTCAAAGGTTTTGCGGTTCAACAAGCCGGTCAACGAGTCGCGCTCGCTGTAGTCGAGCAGAGTCTGGTAGTTGCGGTAGACCGAGAGCACGCCTTCGATAATGTGGGTGGCCTGCGATGAATACGGAGCGGCACTGTGGAGTTCGAGGCAGATGGAAATGCGGTCGTTGAGCCAGACCGGCAGCCACATCGTGCTGCTGCCGTCGGGCTCGATGCGTGTTGCCCGCACGCGGTGTTCGGCGATACAGGCGACCAGCTCCGGATACGCGGTCACCAGCTCGCCTTCGGTCTCGAGCATTTCCTGCTCATCGAACAATTCGATGTGCCCGTTTTCCAGGCACGCGCGCCGGCGCATGTAGAGCTCGCCATCCTGGCGATAGATTTCCAGCGTGCGCATGCTTGTGGAGCCCACCAACTCTTGCAGCGCCGCAATGATCGAGGCATCAAGCATGGCATGGTCGCGATGCCCCGTCATCTCGACCATGTGCTTGAGCAGGTTGGCTAGCATGTGCGGGTAGGTGATGAATGGGTAGAGTGAGTGGGCCGGGAGGGCGCCGGCCTGGGGCGACGGTGATTTTATCTGATTCCTGCCTGGCCCCGCATCTTGCAGACGATCATCCCACCGTTTGTCGTGAAACGCTACACTACTGAGACCGCGGCCGCGCGGACTTGGTTTCCTGTTTCTGTGAACGCCCATGCCCAATATCCGACTCCCTTCCGTGAAGCGATTTCTGACCGGCGCAGCCCTTCTTGCGCTTGCCGCTCCGGCAATGCCGATGCAGGCTGCCGCCGCCTCTGTTGACGATTCCGTCTATCAAGCCCTGGGCGGACAGCAAGGCTTGAAGGCCATCGTCGGCGACTTTCTGAATCTGGTTTTGGCCGACGACCGTATAAAGACACAGTTTGCCGATGCCGACATGGCGCATCTGGCGATGCGCTTGAACGAGCAATTGTGTGAATTGAGCGGCGGCCCCTGCCATTACGGCGGGAAGGACATGGCAACCATCCATGCCGACTTGCACATCACCAATGCCCAGTTCAATGCGCTGGCAGAGGACTTGCAGTCGGCGATGGAAAAACACCATGTACCGGCGCGCGAGCAAAACAAGCTGTTGGCCAAACTCGCTCCGATGCAAAGGAGCATTGTCACGAAATAGGAAAGAGGGGAGCGAAAATGAAGACCGGCGCGATTGCAGTACTGTGTAAACACTCGTTGGCAATCGCGGGAATCGGATGGGCTTCCCTGCATGCTGCCTGGGCCGGCGGCATCAATGCCACTGTCCTGAACAAGGCCGGCGAACCGATGCCGGATGTCATCGTGTATGCGCTGCCGCAAGATTCGCAGGCGGCCCGGCCCGCACCGTCCAAGCCGGATATTTCGACCGTGGCGCAAGAAAATCTGCAATTTACGCCTTACGTGACGGCGGTGCGTCTCGGTTCGGAGGTGCGCTTCCCGAATTACGACAAGATCGAGCACCACGTCAAATCGTTTTCCCCGGCCAAGGAATTCGAGATCAAGCCTTACGAAAAAGTCACGCCGCCGCCCATACTGTTCGACAAGACCGGCGTGGTGGTTATCTATTGCCTGATCCACGAGTGGATGCGCGCCTATGTCTACGTCGTCGACACGCCTTATTTCGGCAAGAGCGAAGCGTCCGGTATCGTGGCGCTCGACAGCCTGCCATCGGGGAATTACCAGATTCTTGCCTGGCACCCGGACATGGGCACGATCAAGCCGCCGCTGCTGCAAACGGTCAGGATTGGCGACAACGGCGTGCAGCAAGTAAAATTCGAGTTCGACTTCATTCCCAAGAAAAGGAAGCCGGCCAAGACGAGTTGATTGTCGGCAGCCGGCTGCTACTGCTTTGAACATTTCCATCGTACGCGCCGACTACCGCAATCCCATTCATGCAGCGGCGCTGATCGCCGTACTCGACTCTTATGCACGCGACGCCATGGGCGGCGGCGAAGGCTTGACCGAAGCGGCCAAGCAAAACCTGGTGCCTGCTCTCGCAGAGCGCGCACAGGCGTTTTCGGTGCTCGCCTTCGACGGCGAGCAAGCCGTCGGCCTGGTCAATTGCTTCGAGGGGTTTTCCACCTTTGCCGTCAAGCCGCTGGTCAATGTGCACGACGTGGCTGTGGTGCCCTCGCATCGTGGGCGAGGGATTGCACAAATGATGATGGCCGAAGTCGAGCGCATTGCCGTCGAGCGCGGCTGCTGCAAGCTCACGCTCGAAGTCCTCGGTGCGAACGTCAATGCCCAAGCCCTGTACAAGAAGATCGGGTTCGGCGGTTACGCGCTCGGTTCGGCAACCGGTGCGGCACAGTTTTGGCAGAAGAAGCTGGCGTATTGAGGCTGCGGCCGAAACCACCGTCGGGTTGTTCCGATGTTGGCGGTGAAAATGGAAACGTAAGCTGCGTTGGGCTTCGCTGCGCTCAGCGCCAACCTACATTCTCAGCATCTCGATGTGCGGGATGCCGTCCTCGTCGTACGGCGCCGAGGTGCTGACGAAGCCGAAGCTGGCATAAAACTTTTCCAGGTAGAGCTGGGCCGAAATCCGTATCGCCTGGCCCGGATAGACGCTGTCCGTGTGGCGCAAGGCTTCTGCCATCATGGCCCGGCCTATGCCTGTGCCGCGCGCGCTCGGTGCCGAAAGCACGCGCCCGAGCGAGGCTTCCGCATATTTTACGCCGGGATGGACGCAGCGCAGATAGGCCAGCAACTCGCGGCGACCTTCCACCTTGCCCCAACCCAGCAGGTGGAACGCCTGCGCGTCTATCCCGTCGAGGTCGGCATAGATGCATTGCTGCTCGATGACGAACACTTCCTGGCGCCGCGCCAGGATGGCGTACAAATCGTCGCGCGACAGTTCTTCATAGGCCGACCATTGCCATTCCACTTGCATCGTTTTACCCTTTAAAACCTTACCAAATATTGACGCGCGTCGCTTCTGGCCGCAGCGGCGATTGCGCGCCCGTACACGAGAAAGCCTTGGCGAACTCGGGCATGTTGGCCAGCGGGGCAATCACGCGGTACTTGTCCGGCGAGTGCGGGTTGGTCAGAATCTGCAGGCGCAATTCCTCGTCGCGCTGCGAACTGCGGAAGCTTTGGCCATAGGCCACGAAGAAGCGCTGTTCGGCCGTCAAGCCGTCTATCGTGCCGGCCGCGACTTCCGCCTGGCCTTCCTTCGAATGCAGGAAGGCGGCCAATGCGATCTTCAAGCCGCCGAGGTCGGCGATGTTTTCGCCCTCGGTCAGCTTGCCGTTGATGTGCAGCTTGTCGATCGGGTTGAATTCGTCGAACTGCTTTTCGATGTTGGCGATGCGTGCCAGGAAGTGCTTTTCGTCATCCTTGGTCCACCAATTCTTCAGGTTGCCCTGGGCATCGAACTGGCGGCCCTGGTCGTCGAAGGCATGGGTCAACTCGTGGCCGATGGTGGCGCCCGTGTTGCCGTAATTGGCGGCGGCGTCGGCCTTGACGTGGAACAGCGGCGGTTGCAGGATGCCGGCCGGGAACACGATCTCGTTCATGGTCGGGTTGTAATAGGCATTGACCGTGGGCGGCGTCATGCCCCACTCGTTGCGGTCGATGGGCTTGCCGAGCTTGTTCAGGTTGCGCTTGAATTCGAACTCATTGGCGCGTTCCACGTTGCCGGCGTAATCGTCGGCTGTGATCTTCAGGCTGCTGTAGTCGCGCCACTTGTCGGGGTAGCCGATCTTGACCGATAGCGTGTCGAGCTTTTCCAGCGCATGTCTCTTGGTTTCGGGTGTCATCCATTCCAGGCCGTTGATGTCCTCGCGCATCGCGGTCTTGATGTTGCCGACCATCTCGAGCGCGCCGGCTTTGGCATCGGGGCCGAAATACCTGGCGACGTACAGTTCGCCCAGAGCCTCGCCGATCTCGCCGTCGACGGTACGCAGCACGCGCTTCCAGCGCGGCTGGTTTTCCTTGGTGCCGGCCAGGATGCGGCCGTAGAAATCGAAGTTGGCGTCGACGAATTCCTTCGATAGCGCCGGTGCCCTGTTGTGCACCAGGTTCCAGCGCAGGTAGGTTTGCCAATCCTTCAGCGGCACTGTATCGAGCATGTGGTCTGCTTCGGTGAAGAATTTCGGTTCGGCCACGTTCATGTCGCCCGGCGCCTTCAGGCCGATTTGCGCGAAGTAATGGGCCCAGTCGACTTTCCTGTCGAGCGCGGAAAATTTCTGCAAGTCCATCAGGTGGTACGTCGCTTTCGGGTCGCGCTGTTCGACGTTGGTCATCGAGGCGCGCGCCAGGCGCGTCTCCATGCGCATCACGGTGGCGGCGTCGACCCTCGCTTGGGTCGGCGTTTCGCCGAGAAGCGTGAACATCTTTTCGACGTGGGCCAGGTATTGCTCGCGGATCTTGCTCGTCTTGGCATCGGTCTTCACGTAATAGTCGCGGTCCGGCAGGCCGATGCCGCCTTGCGCCAGTTGTGGAATGTAGCGCTGGGTGTTGCGCGCATCCTGATCGACAAAGAAAATATAGAGCGGCTGCATGCCCGTGCGGGTTTGCTCGGCCAGCACATCGAGCAAGCCCTGGCGATTTTTGATGTTCTTGATGCGCTCAAGCATGGGCGCGATCGGTTTGGCGCCGGCGGCTTCGATCGCGGCTTCATCGATGCCGCTATGGTAAAAATCCGCCACCAGATGCGCGGCTCCGCCATCGGCCTTGCCGGCCTCTTCCACGATGGCTTTCAGGTCGCGCAGGTTGCGCTCCATGACTTCGTCATAGGCGCTATAGCGCGAGCGGTCGGCCGGAATCGGATTGTCGGCCAGCCACTTGCCGTTGGCGTACTGGAAAAAGTCGGTACAGGGATTGGCCGTCCGGTCCATGGTCTGGGACTCCAGCACCAGGTTGTCGCCTGCGGTCTCGGCGAACGCGACCGTGGCGGTCAGAGAGAGCAATACGGCAGTGGTCAGGGCAGAGAGTCTCATGATTGTTATTTATAATAATGTTGCAAAGCGAACCAGTATACTCGTACGCAAGCCGCCAAAGCCGGATGGGCTCAAGCTTCCAATTTGCTTCGGTTTGGAGGCGTCTGGGCCGTGCCTTCAGCGAATGCGAGGCACAGCGGCAAGAGAAAATTAACCCTTCCAGGTGCGCTGCACGCCCGTATCGGCATGTATCCATCCGCCCTGCCTGGTTTGCCGATAATAGAAGCCCACGCCACCCTGGCGGAAACTCTTGATCAGGTTGCCCAGTACTTCGGAATCGAGATTGGAGATGCGAATGTCGGCCGCCTTGCCGTCCATGTGCAGCGACTTGCGCGCGGCCGGCACGCCCGATTCGATCAAGTGCTTGTTCGATTCCGGCGTGCGGTAGCCCGAGAGGATTTGCAGCGGCGCCGTCATGCCGTAGCGTGCGACGAAGGCTTGCGTGGCCCATAGCAGTTCGAGCAGCTTGGGGTCCATCGCCACCGTCGCTCCGCCGCCATTGATGTCGCGCAGGATGTGGCACAGCTCCTGGTAAGCCGGGTCGATGATTTCTCCATCTTTCCAATACAGCAGGCTGGCCTTTTCGCCGCTCTCGGGGCGGATCAGCGAAATCGTGCGCGGCTTGACCCAGAAGTCGATGTCCAAGGTGCCGGCGTCGAAGATGTCGGGCGGCGCATTCAAATCGTCTGCGGGAGGGACGAGCGGCTTGCGCGGCGGCTGCACCGCCATGGGCGCCGCCGGCGGTGCTTCCTTGACGATGGTTTTCTTGGGGGGAGGGGAATCGGCACAGGCGGCCATCAAGGCCCCCGTACCCAACGCCAGCGATTGCTGCAGGAAGGTTCTGCGGGTCGGCATGCTGCTTTCTAACTCAATGTGGACTTCTCATTTTGGTCCAATATAGTCCACATTGAGTGGAAGGCCAAGCACAAAGTTCCTACGGTTGTCCGCAGAAGCAGTGCGTAATCGCAGTAAACGGCTTGCGCTCCTGCGCCACGTCGGTCAGCCAGCCCAAGTCCTTGCTCACGTCGTGCGCCACGGCCGGCGGCACGCCGGTAGTACGGGCCAGCGTCGCATCGGTCTGGGTATTGATGGCCGCAGCGATGCGCGCGTCGAATATGTGGACCAGCTTGTCGAAGCCGCTCAATTCGCGTTCGACATAGGTGACGCGATAGTTGTCGCCGAGCTTGGCGCGCTTGGCCGCCGAGCGGATTGCATCTTCGAAACTGCCCAGCGTATCGACCAGGTTGCGCTCCTTGGCTTGCTCGCCGGTCCAGACGCGGCCTTGCGCCACTTCGTCGATTTTCTGGGGCGTGGTTTTGCGCGCGGCGGCAACCTTGCCGGTGAAGTCGGCGTAGATGTGTTCAATGGTGGCCTGGATCACATCGCGCAGTTTCGGGTCGAGCGGGCGTAGCGGGTTGTAGCCGTCGCGCAGCCAGGTCGTGGTCACGCCGCCAGAATGCACGCCGAGCTTGTCCATGGCCTTGTCGGCCGTGGGCAGGATGGCGAACACGCCGATCGAGCCGGTCACCGTGGCCGGATCGGCAATCACCTCGTCGGCCGAGGTTGAAATCCAGTAGCCGCCCGAAGCCGCCACGTCGCCCATCGAGATCACCACCGGCTTGCCGGCTTTTTTCGTGACTTCGAGTTCGCGCCGGATCAATTCGGCGCCGAAGGCGCTGCCGCCGGGCGAATCGACGCGCAGCACGATGGCCTTGACGCGGTCGTCTTCACGCGCGGTGCGGATCATGGCCGCGGTCGACAGGCCCCCGATCGAGCCGGGGCCTGCCGTGCCGTCGCTGATTTCGCCGGAGGCGATGATCACGGCCACCGCGTCGCCGGTCAGTTGCGGCTTTTGCCGTGCCAGGTAGTCGTCGAAGTTGATCTGGCGGAAGCTGTGGATTTTTTCGTCGAGCACGCCGCGCGCGAGCATCATCTGGCGCAATTCGTCGCGCGTGGCCAGGCCGTCGACGAACTTGGCGTCGACAGCAACCTTGGCCAGGTCGCCATGCGCGGCTGAGAGCAGTTGCGGCAGGTTGTCGATCATGCTCATGATGCTGCCTTCGGGCAGCTTGCGCGCCTTTTCCACGGCATCGGTGTAGTTCTTCCACATGCCGTTGTAGAGATAGGTCTCGGCTTCCGTCGCCGCCGGCGAAGGCTCGTTGGCGATGAAGGGTTCGGCAAAGCTCTTATAGGTGCCGACACGCATCAGGTTGACCGTGATGCCGAGCTTGTCCAGCACGTCGTGATAGTAGTTGCGGTGCCCGCCGAAGCCTTCGATCTCGACATTGCCCATCGGGTGCATCAGCACTTCGTTGGCATGCGCGGCGATGAAATACTGGCGCTGGCTATAGCTTGAACCCCAGGCTACAACGCGCTTGCCGGTAGCCTTGAAACGGTCGATGGCATCGGCCACTTCGCGCAGCAAGGGCAGGCCGGCGCCTTCGAAATCGTCCATCAGGAGCACGATGGAAGAAATCTTCGGATCCTTGGCCGCCGCGTCGATCACTTGCAGGACGTCGCGCAACTGCACGTCTTGCTTGACTTCGTCGCCGCGCAATTGCGAAGACAGGGCTTCGCGCACGTTGCCCGTGGTTTGCTCGACCAGGCTACCCTTCAGGTCGAGCACCAGCACGGTCTTGTCTTCGATGTGCTTGTTGCCCGCCGTGAAGCCGATCACGAGGACGACGAGGAGTGCCAGGAAGATCAGGTTGAACACGGCACGGCGGGTGCCGTCGATAAAACGCCAGATGAAGCCGAAGAAGCGGCGCAAGGCGGATGGGGACGATTGCTGGGTGGAAGCCATTGATGCTCCGGAGAGGGTAATTAAATAATTGCAACAATTATAGTGCAGTCCGGGCTCATGACAGGCTCTTGACCGCACCGCGGCTGACGCTTTCTCCATCCGCGGCGCGCAGGGTCCAGAACGACAATGAGGAAATGGCGGTCAGGGCGCCCATGGTGACGAAGGCATGATGCAGGGCGCCGATCACGGCCGCCTGGTCGGTTTGCGGCAGATTGCCCAGGTACCAGCCGGCCACGAGGGTGCCGCAAGCCAGGCCGAAGCTCATCGACATCTGCTGCAGCGAACTGGCAATGGTGGACGCCATGCTCGAATCGGGTGCTTCGATGTCGGCATAGGCCATGGAATTCATGCTGGAGAATTGCAGCGAATTGAAAAAGCCCATGACGAAGGACAGCAGATTGATCAGTACGATGGGCGTGCCCGGCTCGACCAGGGCGAAGCCGCTGATCGTGATGCCTATCATTACCGTATTGACGACCAGGATCCGGCGGTAGCCGAAGCGCATCAACAGCCGCGCCGACAGGACTTTCATGCCCATGGCGGCCAAGGCCGAAGGCATCATCATCAAGCCGGATTGCCAGGCCGGCATGCCCAGGCCGAGCTGGTACAGCAGCGGCAGCAGGAAGGGCAGCCCGCCTATCCCCAGCCGGGTGATGAAGCCACCCATCACCGATACGCGGAAGGTGCGCACGCCGAACAGCGACAGGCGCAGCAGCGGATGGCTGGCCTGGCTCGCATGCGCGCCATAGCCGCCCAGCAGGGCCAGGGAGAGCAGGAGCAGCACCGTGCCGGAAGTGACGTCGAGATGATGCTCGCCGAAGATTTCCAGCAGCCAGGATAAGAGCGCCGCGCCGCTACCGAACAGGATCAGCCCGATCACGTCGAGCGGATGCGCACCGTCGCCGTGGTAATCCGGCATGTGGCGCCGGATCAGGTAGAGCGCAGCAAGGCCGACCGGCACGTTGACGAAAAAGATTTCGCGCCACGACAGCCAGTGCACGATGATCCCGCCCACCGTGGGGCCGAGCAGCGGCCCGATCAGGGCCGGGATGATGACGAAATTCATTGCCGCCAGCAGCTCCGCCTTGGGGAAGGTGCGCACGATGGTCAGGCGGCCGACCGGCATCATCATTGCCGCGCCTATGCCTTGCAGAATGCGCGCCGCCACCAGCATGGGCGAATTGAGCGAGAGCCCGCACAGGATGGAGGCGGCCGTGAAGATCATGACCGCCGTGGAAAATACGCGCCGTGTGCCGTAGCGGTCCGCCATCCAGCCCGATACCGGAATGCAGACAGCCAGGCTCAGGATATAGCTCGTCACCACGGCCTTCAGGCTCAGGGGCGTGACGTGCAGGCTGGCCGCCATGCTGGGCACGGCGGTATTGACGATGGTGGAGTCGAGCTGCTCCATGAACAGGGCCGTGGCGACGACCCAGGGCAGGTAGCGTTTGACGGTGGCGCTGGCTTGGTCGGACATGCTCGGTAGTGCAGGCAAGGAGCCTCTATTTTAGGAGATGTGCGCCATTCATGCCTGGCCCGAAAAAAACGGCCGGGGAGAAACCCCGGCCGTTTTTTGGTTCAGGCACCGATCAACGGAAATGCTCGTGACGGTCGTCCTGGCGCGGTTGCCCGCCCTGGTGCGGCTGAGGTTGCGGCATCGGGCGGAACTGCGGCTGCTCCTGACGCTGCTGCGGCATCGGCATCGGCATCGGGCGGAACTGTGGCTGTTCCTGGCGCTGTTGCGGCATCGGCATCGGGCGGAACTGCGGTTGTTCCTGGCGCTGTTGCTGCATCGGCTGCGGGCGGAACTGGGGCTGCTCCTGGCGTTGTTGCGGCATCGGTTGCGGACGGAATTGCTGCTGTTCCGGGCGTTGTTGCGGTTGCGGATGGAACTGTTGCTGCTCCTGGCGCTGCGGCTGTGCTTGCTGCTGTGGGCGAGCTTGCGGCCCTTCCTGGCGCTGCAGCATCTGCGGCGCGGCATGATTGGCGACGGGCGGCGCACCCTTCGCCGCCACGATGTTGGGCGCATTGAACTTGCCCGGGGCCGGCGTGGCGGCAATAGGCGGTGCGCCGTGGTTCACCGAATTGCGCAGCTCGGGATTGTGCATCGCCTGCTGCACGTGCTGGGCCTGCACCGCCGGCATGGCAGGGTGAGGCGCGCGGGCAAAAGCCACGTCCTGCGCCGTGGGATGTACCTGGGTACCGCCGGTGCCGCCGTTGTAGCTGACACGGCTGACGTTGGTATTGTTGTTGATCACGGTCGTGTTGTTGTACACGTTGGTGACGTGCACGTTATTCACGTTGACGTTGTTGACCGCGCTGTTATAGGCGAATCCGCCGTTGTCCCAGTGGCCGCCCACATAGCCGACGCCGAGATAGCCGAAGCCGTAGTTCACGCCGCCATAGAAGCCGATATGGTCGCCCCAATAGCCGGCGTGCCACATGTAGCTGCCGCCGGCCCAGCCCCAGTAGCCGGGAGTCCAGAGCGCGCCGACGAACGGCGCCGGCACCCAGGTGCCGGGAACCCAATAATAGTCTTCATCGTCCGGGCTCCAGGCCCAATAGCCCGGAGTCCACATGTAGCCGTCGCCGGGGATCGGCGGTTGCACGTAGACCGGCAGCGGAGGCGGGGCAATGCCGACGGAAACCGAGATTTGCGCGTTGGCGGCGAGCGGTGCCGCCAAGGAGGCTGCCAGTAATACACTCATCAATATTTTTTTCATGTCATGTCCTTTCTCGTCGCCGCGCGACATGGAATGCTGCGTCCTGCATTGCGGTCAAAACGGCAGGGAATACCGGCTTGACGACTGTATAGCGTTTGAAGCCGACCGAGGTTGACCCAAGTTACATGGTGAAACAATTCACCCGGCATCTACGTTGCTTTTACATTGCTTCAAGTTCGATTATCAAAACAGCCCACAGTTCATTGGCCGCAAGACAATTCTTGCTGAATTGCCAATTGTAGCGCCTTGTATATGAGAGGCCATGCCAAGACGTGTCGGGCGGTAGCTGGGTGGGCGTCGCGTAATAATTTTGCGGAAAATAATCCTTGAAAAAATAATTTCATTTGGTACTATATTGCCATGAACAATAAACCTATCCAACGCCACCCGCATAGCGAAATAGAGAAGCGCGTCGACCTTGCCCATCAACGTTCGGTCGGGGCGCCCTTGAATAGCGAAGTGCGGCTGACGTTGCTGATCAAGCATAACGCCGGTCTGCTGACTGATGTGTTGAACCGCACGGTCGAGCCTTTTGGCATCACCGGCGTCGCCTATGTCGCCATGATGACCTTGCAGAGTACGCCGGAGAATCTGGCCAACCCGTCCGAACTGTGCGTTGCCACCAGCGAGACGCGCAGCAACATGACGCGCATCACGGATGAATTGGTCGCCAAGGGCTTGATCAAGCGCGTGGCCAACGAACAAGACCGGCGGCGCGTCGATTTGTCCTTGACCGAAGCCGGCATGGAACTGTTGCGCCAGGTGGTGCCGGTGCTGCGCAAGAAGACGCAAATGATTTATTCCGTGTTCAGCGAGGAAACCAAGGCGGCATTCGAGAGCGAATTAATCAAGTTGAAACAGGTTCTGGAATCCCCGTATTGACGCCTCAATTTTTTAGCCAAATATTCCCAAAATGAATAATCCAATTTCAAACCATATTGGCGGCAGGCAAAAGGGGCCCAAGCCAGCGCGCCATGCGCTGAGGCCCTTGGCCCTGGCTGCCGTGCTGGCCTTGAGCGCCTGCGCCGGTCTGCCGCCGGCCGATCCGGCGCCGCAATTGAACAAGCCCGATGCGGCCGCCTTCGTGCAAGTGCCTGTCGCGGGCCAATGGCCGGCCAACCAGTGGTGGACCGAGTTCCACGACGATCAATTGTCGAATCTGATCGAGCAAGCCTTGCGCAATTCGCCCTCGATGGAAGTGGCGCAGGCGCGCATAGGCCAGGCCAATGCGCAAGTGCAGATCGCCACCGCCGGTAGCGGCACCAGGCTCACGGCGTCCGCCGATGTCACGCGCGAACACTATTCGGCCAACTCCATCTATCCGCCGCCAATCGGCGGCAATACCCTGAACTCGGGCAACCTGGGCCTGAACTTTTCCTACGACTTCGACTTCTGGGGCCGCAACCGCGCGCAGATCGGCGCAGCGCTGGGCCAGGTCGCCGCGGCGCAGGCGGAATCCGCAGGGGCGGCATCGGCCCTTTCTGCGGCCGTTGCCACCACCTACTATCAATGGCAGCTCGTCAATGCACGCCTGGCTTTGCAGGACGAAGTGCAAAGCCAGCGCAACCGCTTGATCGAACTGGAAGCGCCGCGCGTCAAAGCCGGCCTGTCGGCCGGCGAGCTGGTGGCGCCGCTGCAAGCCGACGCCGCCCTGCCGCGCCTGACCCGCGTGCAGCTCGAAACCCAGCGCGATCAGTTGCTTTACCAATTGAGGTCGCTCGTTGGCACCGCGCGATTCCCCGAGCACCTGGACGCCAGGCCCTTGCCCAATGCCGATATCAGCGTGCCGGCCGACCTGCCGCTTGAACTGGTGGCGCGCCGTGCCGACGTTTCCGCTTCGCGTGACCGCGTGAAGACCGCGTTGCGCGAGGTCGACATTTCGCGCATCGCGTTCTATCCGGACATCAACATCACCGCGCTGGCCGGGTTTTCCGCATTCGGCTTATCCGACCTGCTGAAATCGTCTTCGCGCAACATCGGCGTCACGCCCGCCATCAGCTTGCCGATCTTCGATGCCGGACGACTGCGGGCCAACCTAGATAGTTCGCGTGCCGACGTGACATTGGCGATTGCGCAGTACGACCAATCCGTGCAGACCGCCGTGGCTGATGTCAACGATGCCTTCGTGCAATTGCAGGGCGCGCAGCGCGAGCAAGCCGCGCTCGAACAGCAGATCGCGGCTCGCAAGCGCGATCTGGCCAGCGCCGAGCGGCGCCAGAAAGCCGGCCTGACCGACGGGCGCGACGCCGTGCGCGGCAAGCTGGCGCTCCTGGCGCTGAACGACCAGGAAGTCGCACGCGAGCAACGCGCCATCAGCGCCCGCATCGCCTTGATCAAGGCCCTGGGCGGCGGCTACCAGGATACGAGCGCCAGTGACGGCCTCAGCAAGAAATAAGACATCCAAATTCCAGAATCGGGAGCAACAACATGAGCACTTCCAGCCAACCCCAGGCTTCTGCCCCTATGGCCGAGCAACCCAAGAACGGCAAACGCGCCAGGATATTGGCCATCATCGCGCTGATCTTCGCCGCCATCGGTATTTCCTACGGCGCTTACTACTACCTATACGCGCAATTCCACGAAGAGACCGACGACGCCTATGTCGGCGGCAACCTGGTCTACGTCAACTCCATTGTTTCCGGCACCGTGGTCGCCATCGGCGCGGACGACAACCAGCCGGTCAAGGCCGGCCAGCCGCTGGTGCGGCTCGACCATGCCGACAGCGTGGTGGCGCTGGCCGACGCAGAAGCTCGCTTGGGCGAGACGGTGCGCCAGATCCGCCAGCAGTTTCGCGCGGTAGACGAAGCGCAAGCCGTGGTAGAACAGCGCAAGACCGACCTGGCAAAAGCGAATGACGATCTCGCACGCCGCACGCCGCTGGCCGGCACCGATTCGGAATCGGGTGAAGACCTGGCCCACGCGCGCCAAGCCGTGGCCTCGGCCAAGGATGCCTTGAACGTCGCGGAAAAACAGCTCGCATCCGCCAGGGCCGCCGTCGACGGCACCACGCTGCGCCAGCATCCCAGCCTGTTGCGCGCCCGTGCCGCCTATCTGCAAGCCTATCTCGCCACGCAACGCAATGACATCCCGGCGCCGATCGATGGCGTGGTGGCGCGCCGCTCGGTGCAGGTCGGGCAGCGCATCGCCCCCGGCACCTCGCTGATGGCCGTGGTGCCGCTGTCCGGCGTATGGGTCGATGCCAACGTCAAGGAACCGCAGTTGTTCAATATCCGTATCGGCCAGAGCGCGACGGTCGAAGCCGACGTCTACGGCCGTCATGCCGAATACCATGGCAAGGTGGCCGGCATTTCGGCCGGCACGGGCGGCGCCTTCTCGCTCCTTCCGCCGCAAAACGCCACCGGCAACTGGATCAAGGTGGTGCAGCGCGTGCCGGTGCGCATCGCGCTCGATCAGAATGAAGTGAAGGATCATCCGCTGCGCGTCGGCATGTCGACCGCGGTCAATATCGATACGCACGACCGCAGCGGCTCGGTCCTGACCGCACTGCCGCTGCCCGACGCCTCGCTCGATACGCCGGTGTACGACACCATGCTGAAAAAGGCCAACGACAAGGCCGACGCCATCATCGCCCAAGCCGCGGGACAAGATAAATGAGTACCGCTGCACAGGGGCAGCGCGCCCCGCTGCATGCCGGTGCGCTGGCGTTATTCACCATCGCCGTCTCGCTGGCCACCTTCATGGAAGTGCTCGACACCTCGATCGCCAACGTGGCGATTCCGACCATCGCGGGCAATCTCGCGGTCAGCGCCAACCAGGGCACCTGGGTGATTTCGTCCTACGGCCTGGCGGCCGCCATCGTGGTGCCGTTGACCGGCTGGATCGCCAAGCGTTTCGGCGAAGTGCGCGTATTCTGCACCTCGGTCGTGTTGTTTACCTTCGCTTCCGCACTGTGCGGCATGGCGACTTCCCTGCCGATGCTGGTGGCGTGCCGTTTCCTGCAAGGCCTGGTTTCCGGCCCTATGGTGCCGCTGTCGCAAGCGCTGCTCCTGGCCAACTTTCCGCCGCAAAAACGCGGCATGGCGATGGCGATCTGGGCCATGACCGTGGTGGTGGCGCCGATCTGCGGCCCGCTCTTGGGCGGCTATATAACGGACAACATGTCTTGGCCGTGGATCTTTTACATCAACGCGCCGGTCGGCTTGCTGTCGGGCTTCATCACCTGGACGCTGTTGCGCGACCGTGAAACCGCCACCGAAAAAAAACCCATCGACGCGATCGGCCTGGGCCTGCTCGTGATCGGTGTGGGCGCCTTGCAGCTCATGCTCGACAACGGCAACGACCTCGATTGGTTCAATTCCAGGGTCATCGTCACGCTGCTCTGCACCAGCATCGTCGCATTGACTTTCTTCGTGGCGTGGGAATTGACCGACGAGCATCCCATCGTGGACCTGACACTGTTCGTCAAGCCCAACTTCCGCTTCGGCGTGATCGCCATGGCGGTCGGTTACATGTCCTTTTTCGCCATGACGGTGCTGTTCCCGCTGTGGCTGCAGACGGTGATGGGCTATACCGCGACCTGGGCCGGTGTGGCGACCTCGCCCGTGGGCCTGTTCGCGTTGATCCTTTCGCCGATCATCGGGCGCAATATCAATCGCATCGACTTGCGCATCCTGGCATCGATCGCCTACGTGGTGTTTGCCATCACGGCATTCTGGTTCTCGACTTTCAATCTCGATACTTCGCTGTCGGAAGTCTACCTGCCGCGCCTGGTGCAGGGCATCGCCGTGGCTTGCTTCTTCGTGCCGATCAACCAGATCATCATGTCGGGCATCCAGCCGCAACGGCTGGCGGCGGCTTCCGGCTTGTCCAATTTCTTCCGCACCATTTCGGGCAGCCTGGGGACGGCCATCGTGGTGACGCTGTGGGACCGCCGCACGCAGACGCATGAAGTGCGCCTGGCGGAGAGTTTCACCAATAACGGCAGCGGCACGCTGGACTACCTGAATCAACTGGGCAAGCTTGGCGTGACGGGCGACCGCGGCTACGGCTACGTGCAAAACCAGATCCATGCGCAAGGCGCGATGATGGCGACCTCGGATGTGTTCTGGGGAATTTCCATCCTGTTCCTGCTGCTGATCGGCTTCATCTGGCTGACGCGGCCGCCGTTCGGTTCGGCCGGGCCGGCGGGGCACTAAAAGTCATCTAAAACTGCCTCAAACCGGAAATAGGTCGGCTTGAGGCGAATCGTCTTTCGTTTCTTCAGGGGCAGCTGCCGCGGCCAGTTTTTCGGCGGCATAAGGCTTGAGGAAGGTTTCGGCATCGCAAGGCTTGGCGGCGAGCCAGGCTTCAAAGTCTTCTTCCTCCAGCATCACCACGCTGCGCTTTTCTTCGCCGGGCTTGTGGAAGCGCTTCATGACGGGATGTTCGTCGGCATTGATCGTGAGCATGGAGAACGACAGCAGCGGCTTGCCGCCCGGACCGTCGGGCCGCCAATCCCAGATGCCGGCGATGCCGAGCGGCTTGCCGTCGGCATGGCGGATTTCCCAGCGCTCGGCACGGCCGGTTTCATAGTTCGGCTCGAAGATGGCATCGGCCGGCACGATGCAGAACTGCCCGCGTTGCCAGGCGTTGCGGAAAGACGCCTTATCGGCCACCGTCTCGGAACGCGCGTTGTACGTGTTCTTGTACATCGTCAGATCGGCCCAGCCGGGTACCATGCCGAAGCAGGCCGGTGCGCATACCCGGGCTGCGCCGTCTCTCTTCTTCGCCACGATGGGCGCGGAATAGCCGGGGTAGGCTTCGCGCTGGTAGGGTGCATCCTTTACCATGGCGCCGAAATGCCTGGCGATGCGGTCGGTCTGGGTTGGTGTGTAGTTCACGCACATGGCTTTATTCTACGGGATGTTGTGTCTGTGCACATTAGTTGCAAATATAAACTAACTGGCATACACTGTATCCGCCATGAACACCAAGATCATTCCCAGCCGTCTCGAGCGCTACCTCGGGTGCCTGCTCGGCCTGGCCTGCGGCGACGCTGTCGGCACCACCGTCGAATTTTCGCCGCGCGGCAGCTTTGCACCCGTCACCGACATGGTCGGCGGCGGGCCGTTCGGGCTGGCGCCGGGACAGTGGACCGACGATACCTCGATGGCATTGTGCCTGGCCGAGAGCTTGCTGACCAAGCAGGGCTTCGATGCGCACGACCAGATGACGCGTTACGTGAATTGGTGGCGCTGGGGTTACCTGAGTTCCACAGGGCATTGCTTCGACATCGGCATGACGGTGCGCGGTGCGCTACGTTCGTTTCTCGAAACCGGCGACCCGTATAGCGGCTCGACCGACCCCGAAGCCGCGGGTAACGGTTCTTTGATGCGTCTCGCCCCGGTTGTGCTGTTTGGCTATCCCGATTGCGGGAAAGTATTGCAATATGCCGCCGACAGCTCCCGGACCACGCACGGCGCGAGCGAGGCGGTCGAATGCTGTCAATTGCTTGCCGCATTGCTGTGCCGGATATTGGATGGCGCCAACAAGGCGCAATTGCTCCAGGACTTGGGTTTCGAGCCCTGGGAGCACAAGGTGAAGGAACTGGCCAGGGGCGGGTTCCTGGAGAAGGATGCGCACGGCATCCGCGGCAGCGGCTATTGCGTCGAGTCCTTGGAAGCGGCGCTATGGTGCTTTTATCGCACCGATACTTTTCGTGACGCCGTATTGCGTGCTGCAAATCTCGGGGACGATGCTGATACGACTGCGGCAATTGTCGGCCAGATCGCCGGTGCCTATTACGGTATGGAGCGCATACCGGCATCGTGGCGGCAACGCCTGGCGCTGCGGGAAGACATCGAGGAGATGGCGAGCAAGCTGCTGGCAAAAAATGAAAACAAAAAACAATAAGAAGGAAGAATATGAATCAAAAACTGATTTCCACCAGCAAATTCATCAGCCTGGTATTGCGTCACCAACCCGAACACATCGGTTTGCGGCTCGATGCCCAAGGTTGGGCTGAAATCGACGAGTTGCTGCTACTTGCCGGCAAGGTCGGCAAAAATATCAGCCGTGCGCTGCTCGAAGAAGTCGTCGCCGACAACGACAAGCAGCGTTTCGTCATCAGCGAAGACGGCAAGCGCATCCGCGCCAACCAGGGGCATTCGATCGATATCGACCTGGCGCTCGAACCGGTAGCGCCGCCGGCCGTGCTTTATCATGGCACGGCCACGCGTTTCCTGCAGTCGATTCGCAAGCAGGGCCTGTTGCATGGCAACCGCCAGCATGTGCACCTGTCGCTTGAACACGCGACAGCCACCAATGTCGGACAGCGTCACGGCGTTCCCGCGATTCTGAAAATCGATGCGGCGCGCATGCATGCCGACGGGCACCTGTTCTATGTGTCGCAAAACGGCGTATGGCTGTGCCGCCATGTACCGGTTTCGTATATTGCGTTTCCGGGAAATTGAGAGGCCGGCTATATCGGCGATAAAATAAAACAATGAACGGCCAGGCTTGATTTCACTTGCCTGTGCCATAATTGAAGAGCACAATAGTAATCCCGCTCAAGTGAGACGGGATTTTGAATTGAGATGGAAAGTTTGATGAATCAAGCCCTGAACATGTTGCAAACCGAGGCATGCGAACTGCCGGCGCTGTTGCGCCTGCCGGCTGCGGATCGCGCCTTGATCAGCATGAGATAAGCCTTTCGGATTCCATCCGGAGGGCTTTCGGGCCTTCCGGGAAACAAAACCCCGGTAGCTGGCCCGCAGCACCGGGGTTTTTGTTTTTGACGCCCATTTTTGGGAGCACGCCATGCGTACCTACGACAAGCTGATCGCCGCAATTTTCGCCCGCCGGGCGAAGGGGAGCTTGCGCTCTTCCCTCGGCGTTGGCTTGGCACGGGTATCGTGTGAAGGTATCTGCGCCACCCTGCAAGACACGTAGCTTTCCGGGCATTGATTGCACCGGAGAGCGATACAAATCTTTCATAAGGTGCATATCATGAGAAACAAAAAACTACGCAACATCGGCATCATCGCCCACGTCGACGCGGGCAAAACCACGACTACCGAGCGCATCCTGTATGTCACGGGTGAGACGCACAAGGTCGGCGACGTCCATAACGGCAATACCGTGATGGACTTCGACAAGCGCGAGCGCGACCACGGCATCACGATCAATAGTGCCGCGACAACCGTGTTCTGGAACGATGCCCAGATCAACATCATCGACACGCCGGGCCACATCGATTTCAACATCGAGGTGAACCGCTCGTTGCGCGTGCTCGACGGTGCCGTGGTGCTGTTCGACGGCGTGGCCGGGGTCGAGCCGCAAACCGAAACCAACTGGCGCCTGGCCGACAGGTATGGCGTGCCGCGTATCGCCTTCGTCAACAAGCTAGACCGCGTCGGCGCGGACTTTGCGCGCGTGGTCGGCATGATCGAAGAGCGGTTAGGCACCAAAACCCTGGTGCTGCAACTGCCCATCGGCCGCGAGAGCGAGTTCGCCGGCGTGGTCGACCTGGTTGCGATGCAAGCGTTGGTCTGGCATGGCAGTGACAAGGACACGCCCGTCTCGCGCGAGCCGATTCCCGAGCATATGCGCGCGGAAGCCGAGCGCGCCCGCGCGCAACTGGTCGAGGCGGCCGTCGAGTATGACGATGCGGCGCTCTCTGCCTATGTCGAGGGTCGTCTGCCCGATGCCGCCGCCTTGCACGCCGCGATACGTCAAGGCGTGGTGAGCGGCCGGGCGGTGGCGGTGCTGGCCGGCTCCGCCTTCAAATACAAGGGCGTGCAGCCTTTGCTCGATGCGGTGGTGGCTTACCTGCCCGCGCCGGCGAACGAGGATGCGGACGCTCCCTTGCAGGCGCTGGCGTTCAAGGTGGTGGAGAGCAAGCATGGCTCGCTGACCTATGTGCGCGTCTACCAGGGCAGCCTGCATGCGGGCGACCAGGTCTTGAACACCACGACGGGCAGGAAGGAACGCGTGTCGCGCGTCTACGAGATGCACGCCGACAAGGCCGAGGAGCGTGAATCGGCCCAGGCGGGCGACATCGTGGCGCTGGCCAGCATGAAGGAAACGTCGACCGGCCATACCTTGAGCGACCCGGCGCATCCCGTGGTGCTGGAACAGATCGCGGTGCCGGAACCTGTGATTTCAATCGCCGTCGAGCCCAAGACCCAGGGCGAGCAGCAAGACTTGAGCAAGGCCTTGCTGTCGATGGCGCGCGAAGACCCGAGCCTGCGCGTGACGCAGGATGCGGAATCGGGCCAGACGATCTTGTCCGGCATGGGCGAGCTGCAGCTGGAAATCACGCTCGAGAAATTGCGTGACGATTTCAGCCTGGAAGTGCATACCGGCAAGCCGCAAGTGGCTTACCGTGAAACCATTGCCGCTAACGCCGAGGTGCATTATGTGCACAAGAAGCAAAGCGGCGGCCCAGGCCAGTTCGCCGAACTGACGCTGTCGCTCGAACCGCTGGAGCGCGGTGCCGGCGTGCAATTCGAAAGCCTGATCGTAGGCGGGGCGATTCCGCGCGAATTCATCCCGGCCGTCGAGACAGGCATACGGCGCGCGGCGCAAACCGGTGTGCTGGCCGGCCACGACACGGTCGATTTCAAGGCCGTGCTGGTCGACGGCAGCCACCACGAGCGCGATTCATCGAGCCTGGCGTTCGAACTGGCGGCGGCGGCGGCTTTCCGCGAAGCGGCGGGTAAGGCCAGGCCGGCGCTGCTTGAGCCCGTGATGGCGGTAGAAGTCGTGACGCCTCTGGATCACGTCGGCGACGTCATCGGCGACTTGAACCGCCGCCGCGGCCTGGTGCGCGGGCAAGACCAGCGCGGCAACGGCGCTGTCATCGACGCGCACGTGCCGCTGAAGGAAATGTTCGGCTATATCGGGCAATTGCGTGCGCTGACTTCGGGCCGTGCGCAATACTCGATGCAGTTCGACCATTACGCCGAAGCGCCGGCTACGGTCGTTGCTGAAGTGATCAAGAACGCGTAAGGCCTTTTGCGGGCGGGGAGCGATCCCCGCCCATTTTTTCGGTGCGCCCGGCAGGGCGCACCCACTAGGAGGTGAAAGTCCTCTACACACCCGGCAAGGGGAAGTGTTAGCCAGAGACAAGGGTTTCGCGGGCGACTGCGAGTCTGAAGGAAGTCCGAGGCAAAGCGCTGGCCTGACGAACAGGAAGCGGATAGGAGGCGGCGCGTCGGGGCAAGGCAGCCGAAAAGGCCGAAGCCCGATACTTGCACGGAACGGTGCGTCGTATATCCGACAGGCATAAGCGTGAAGGTGGGTGCGTCATACCCGGGGAGATCTGCACGGCTGCCATGAGCTACCGGCGTCGAGAGGCGCCGGGATGGCTGTGCAGAAGTCAGCAGAGGGCATAGTAGGCCGCCAGGCCGAAGGCCCGAACATGAAGGACCGCGATTAGGACGGTAGAGACTCGATGCGAGCCGACGAAACACAAGTCCGCGCGAGCGGGGCCATGAAGCAGGAAGCGGGGCGGAACCTCGGGGATGGCGCGCGTGGTGTCGAGGCAAGCACGGCGGCTGCCGGGCAAACGAAAGCGGAGGGATCATCGCTGATGGAGGCGGTGGTCGAGCGCAGCAACCTATGGACAGCGTATCGACGGGTGGTAGGCAATCGCGGTGCACCGGGGGTCGATGGCCTGCCGGTGGAGCAAATTGCCGACTGGATGAAGGTACACTGGCCGAGCGTGAAGGCAGCGCTGCTGGAAGGCCGCTACATGCCGCAGGCGATACGTGCGGTGGACATACCCAAGCCCACGGGCGGGGTAAGGACGCTGGGCATCCCCACGGTACTGGACCGGCTGATCCAGCAAGCGCTGCACCAGGTACTCCAACCGATCTTCGAGACGGGATTCTCCGAGTCGAGCTACGGCTTCAGGCCGGGGCGCAATGCACAACAAGCGGTGCTCACGGCACAGCAGTACGTGCAGGAAGGCCGCCGCTGGGTGGTAGATATCGACTTGGAGAAATTCTTCGACCGTGTGAACCACGACATCCTGATGTCAAGGCTGGCTCGGCAGGTCACGGACGATCGGGTGCTCAAGCTAATCCGGCGGTACTTGGAAGCGGGACTGATGCGCCACGGGATCGCGCAGGCGCGACGGGAAGGCACGCCGCAAGGCGGCCCCCTCTCGCCGCTGCTGTCGAATATCCTGCTGACGGATTGGGACCGCGAGCTTGAGCGGCGCGGGCACGCGTTCTGTCGCTATGCGGATGACTGCAACATCTATGTCCGAAGCAAAACGGCAGGTGAGCGGCTATTGGCCGGCATGACAGCGTTTCTCGCGAAGCGCCTGAAGCTCAAGGTCAACGACGCCAAGAGGGCGTGCGCTCGCCCGTGGGCACGCAAGTTCCTTGGCTACAGCCTGACAACCCACCGTCAGGCGCGACTGCGCATCGCACCGGAAAGCCTGCAACGGCTCACGGCGCGTGTGAAGACGCTGCTGAGGGAAGGGCGAGGAAGTAGCCTAAGGCACACCATTGAGACACTGAACCCGGTGCTTAGAGGATGGGTCAACTACTTCCGGCTCACGCAAAGCAAGCGCGCGCTGGAGGAACTGGACGGCTGGCTGAGGCGACGATTGCGATGCCTGCTTTGGCGGCAGGCCAAACATCGCCAGGGACGGACCGTCATGCTACGTCGGCAAGGGTTGCCGGAGGATCGGGCATGGCGCTCGGCCCACAACGGTCAAGGGCCGTGGTGGAATGCCGGAGCGCGTCACATGAACGATGCCTTCCCAAAACGCTTCTTCGACAAAATGGGACTGGTTTCGTTGCTGGACACCCAGCAATGCCTCCAGCGTTCTTGATGAACCGCCGTATGCGGAACCGCACGTACGGTGGTGTGGGAGGGCTGAGGGGGCAACTCCTCACCCTACCCGATCCGAGAGTTGCATGCTATGATCGGGCGATGGGAAGGCGCTATCACCATCACGTCTACGTCATCGAATTGTCCGGCGACGTCTGGTATGAAAAGAAGTTTCGCGACGCCAATCCCGGCTATATACTCGGCAAGCCCTGTGTCTATGTCGGTATGACGGGCTTGAACCCCGACATACGTTTCGACAAGCACAAGGCAGGCATCCAATCCAACCGTTACGTGCAGCAATACGGCTTGCGGCTGTTGCCGCAGCTTTATGAAGTCTACAACCCCATGCCTTACCAGGGCGCGTGCGAGATGGAAGTCGAATTGGCCATCGGTTTGCGTGAGGCGGGCTATGGAGTTTGGCAGGCTTAGGAGGCCGAAATGACTGGCAGGAACGAAACACCTTACGAACTCTATTACTGGCCCAATATCCAGGGCCGCGGTGAATTCGTCAGGCTGGCGCTGGAAGAAGCAGGCGTCAAATACATCGACGTGGCGCGCCGCTCGGAAAAAAGCGGCATGGGCATCCCGGCCATGCTGCGTCTGATGGAAAGCGCAGCGCAGGGTCGCTTACCGTTTGCGCCGCCCTTCCTGAAATGCGGGGACGTGATCATCGGCCAGACTGCCAATATCCTGCTTTTCCTCGGCCCCCGGCTCGGCCTCGTGCCGGACGACGAAGCCGGGCGGCTGTGGGTGCATCAGCTGCAATTGACTGTCGCCGACTTGATCACCGAAGTGCACGACACCCATCACCCCATTGCCAGCGGCCTGTACTACAAGGACCAGAAGGTGGAGGCGAAACGGCGTGCGGCGGACTTCATCGGCGCGCGCATGCCCAAGTTTTTCGATTACTTCGAGAATGTCATGCAGTGCAATCCGGCCGGTGCGCGCTATCTTGCCGGCGATTCCCCGAGCTATGCCGATCTCTCGCTGTTCCAGGTCATCGAAGGCTTGCGCTATGCCTTCCCGTGTGCCATGGCAAACGCCGAGGGGGAATATCCGCTATTGCTCGACCTGCACGGCCGCATCGCCAAGCGGCCGCGCATCAAGCGTTATCTCGCTTCGGCACGACGCCTGCCGTTCAACAAACAGGGGATATTCCGGCATTACAGAGAACTTGATGCCTGATATATCGCGGGTCGGGGCGGAACGCTTCGCTCGGCACCGGCCTACGTTCCTATACGCACAACTCCAGCACCTTGCGGCTGACCTCCAGCGTCACATCGCGCCGCTCGCCCAGCGTCACCATGCGGTGGCTCTCCAGCTGCTTGAGCACGTCGGGGATATTGGCGGCTCCCAGCGCGTAGTCGGACAACCTGGTCTTGACGTTCATGTGTTCGAAGAATTCACGTGTTTTGGCGATTGCGGCATCGATGCGCATGTCCTCGTCGCCGCCCTTGAGATGCCAGATGCGCTCGGCATATTGCAACAGCTTGGCGCGTTTGTCCTGCTTGCGCACCTGCAGCATGGCCGGCAGTACGATGGCCAGCGTTTGTGCGTGGTCGAGGTTGTATAGCGCCGTCAGTTCGTGGCCTATCATGTGCGTGGACCAGTCTTGCGGCACGCCGGCGCCGATCAAGCCGTTCAAGGCCAGCGTGGCGCACCACATGATGTTGGCCCGCACCTCATAGTCGTCCGGTTGGGCCAAAGCCTTCGGGCCTTCTTCGATCAGCGTTTGCAGCAAGCCTTCGGCGAAGCGATCCTGCAGCGGCGCGCCGGCCGGGTAGGTCAGATATTGCTCCATTACGTGCACGAAGGCGTCGACCACGCCATTGCCGACCTGGCGTATCGGCAGCGTGAAGGTCTTGCTCGGATCGAGAATGGAAAATTGCGGGAACAGCAGCGGGCTGTTGAACGGGCTCTTGTTGTGGATCGCCTTGCGCGTCACGACGCCGCCGCTGTTCATCTCGGAACCGGTGGCCGGGAGCGTCAAAACCGTGCCGAAGGGCAGGGCGGCGGCGATGTTGCGGCCGAATTTGTCGAGGATGGCCGCAGGGTCGCCAGGGAACACGGCGGCTGCGGCGACGAACTTGGTGCCGTCGATGACGGAGCCGCCGCCGACGGCGAGCAGGAAGCCGATGTTTTCACGCTTGACCAATTCCACCGCGCGCATCATCGTCTCGAAACTCGGGTTCGGCTCGATGCCGGAAAACTCTTGCACATGGCGCTCGCCTAAAGCCGCCTTTACCTCATCGAACACGCCGTTGCTCTTGATGCTGCCGCCGCCGTACAGGACCAGGACGCGCACGTCCTTGGGAACGACCTTGTCCAGGTCGGCGATGCGCCCTTGGCCGAACAGGATGCGCGTGGGGTTTTGGAAATCGAAGTTTTGCATGGTGATTGGCTTCTCTGAATGAAGATTCGTTATTTTGCGCTACGCCCGGCCGCGTATCAATTGCCCATGGCACCGGCCGCGATTTCGTAGGAACGCCGCCGCGCCCGGTGGTCGAAAATCTGCGAGGTGATCATCAATTCGTCGGCGCCGGTGCGGGCGATGAAATCATGGATCCCCTGATGCACGGTGCGGGCCGAGCCGACGGACGAACATGACAGGATGGATTGCAGCAAGGCTTGTTCCGCCGGGCCGAGCTGTTCAGTATAGCCGGGCTTGGGCGGCGGCAGCCGTGTCGGCCGGCCGCTGCGCAGATTGACGAAAGCTTGCTGGGCCGACGTGGCCAGCAGGCGCGCTTCTTCGTCGCTGTCGGCGGCAAACACGTTGAAGCCGAGCATGACATAGGGTTCCTGCAGCTCGCCAGAGGGGCGGAAATGGGCGCGGTAGATGTCGATGGCCTCCGCCATCTGCGCGGGAGCGAAGTGCGAAGCGAAGGCGTAGGGCAGGCCGAGCATCGCCGCCAGTTGTGCGCCGAACAGGCTGGAGCCGAGAATCCAGATCGGCACCTTGGCACCGGCGCCCGGCACGGCGCGCACGCCCTGCCTGCCATTGTCGGCCAGGTAATCCATCAATTCCACCACGTCTTGCGGGAAGCCTTCAGGATCGCTGGTCAAGGTGCGGCGCAGCGCGCGCGCCGTGCTGTGGTCCGAACCGGGCGCGCGGCCCAGGCCGAGATCGATGCGGCCGGGAAACAGCGCCTCGAGCGTGCCGAATTGCTCGGCGATCACGAGTGGTGAGTGGTTGGGCAACATGATGCCGCCGGCGCCGACGCGTATGGTCGACGTGGCGCCGGCCACGTGGGCGATCAAGACCGCCGTGGCGGCGCTGGCAATGCCCGGCATGCCATGGTGTTCGGCCAGCCAGAAGCGATGGTAGCCCAAGCGTTCGCCGTGTTGCGCCAGGTCTGCGCTGTTCTTGAACGATTGCGCCGCGCTGCCGCCTTCGGCGATCGGAGCGAGGTCGAGGATGGATAGCTTGGTCATCTTGCGTCTATTGCGGAAAGTCGGGCGATCAGCTTAACCGAGAATCAAAATCGGCGTTGGATGCCGGTGCTGAGACCGGCGCCGACGAAGCTGCGGCATTTTCGGTATGATCGAAAATCCTTTCCTCACTTCCTTTGTTACGGGCCAAAACAATGAAAACACGCCGTCGCTTCCTCATGACCGCCCCGCTCGGTTTGCTGGCCGCCAGCCAGGCCAGCCTCGCCGCCAGTTCCGAGCAACCGCCGCCCGGCGCGCCGCCCACGTTTGGCACCGCGCCGCCTGTGGGGCCGGAGGTGTCGCCGGCAACATTTGCCGAGGCCGAGAAGTTGATGCAGGTTACGATGACCGAGGCGCAGCGCCAGATGGCGGCGCAAAGCTGGAGCACCTCGATGGCCGGCATGCTGGAACGGCGCATCGGCCCGCACAAGGTGGTGCTCGAGCCGGAACTGGCGCCGGCCACGCAATGGAATCCGGTGTTGCCCGGCGTGCAGGCCGGGCCGAAGCAATCACGCCTGGTGCGCGGCAAGGCCGAGGCGGTGCCGCTGCCATCGCGCGACGAAGACATCGCGTTCGCGCCCGTGACGCAGCTGTCGCGCTGGATCGAAGCAAAGCAATTGAGTTCGGAGCGCCTGACGCAAATCTATCTGGCGCGTATCGAGCGGTTCGATCCCAAGCTGCGTGCGGTGATCACGTTGACGCGCGACCATGCCCTGGCGCGCGCAAGGGATGCCGACCGGGAAATCCGCGCCGGCAAATATCGCGGTCCTCTGCACGGCATCCCTTACGGTGTGAAAGATTTGCTCGACACGGCCGGCATCGCCACCACGTGGGGCGCGGAACCGTTCCGCGATCGCATTCCCAAGGCGGACTCGACTGTCGTTGCTCGCCTGAACGAAGCCGGCGCGGTGCTGGTCGCCAAGCTGTCCTTGGGGGCGTTGGCCTTGAACGATATCTGGTTCGGCGGCCAGACCATGAACCCCTGGCTGCCCGAGGAAGGCGCTTCCGGCTCCAGTGCCGGCCCCGGTGCGGCGACGGCGGCGGCGCTGGTCGGGTTTTCCATCGGCAGCGAAACCGGCGGCAGCATCGTCAGCCCCAGCATGCGCTGCGGCGTGACCGGCTTGCGTCCTACTTATGGCCGCGTACCGCGCACCGGTGCGATGACGCTGTGCTGGTCGCTCGACAAGCTTGGGCCTATGACGCGCAGCGTGGAAGACGCGTTGCTGGTGCTGAACGCCATCTCCGGCCCGGACGGGCACGACCTCGCAGCACAGCCGTGCAAGCTCGATTTCGACGCGGCGGCACCGGTCAAGGGTTTGAAGGTCGGCTATTTTCCGGCCTGGATGGATGAGGCGCCGGCGACCGACGTCGATCGCGCCGCGCTCGCCTCGCTCAAGGCGCTCGGCTTGACCACCATCCCCTTGACTTTGCCCGATTGGCCCTATGACAGCCTGAACCTGATCCTGTTCGCCGAGGGCGCGGCCGCCTTCGAAGAGATCACGCTAGACGGCCGCATCTCGCAGTTGCGCGAGCAGGTGGCCGATGCCTGGCCCAACCTGTTCCGCGAAGCGCGCTTCCTCTCCGCCGTCGATTTCGTCCAGGCTGACCGGCTGCGGCGCAAGGTGGCGCAAGAGATGGCGCGCATCATGGGGGAAGTCGATCTGCTGATCGTACCTTCGCTGCGCGACGAGATGCTGACCATTTCGAACAACACCGGCCACCCCTCCCTGACGCTGCGCACCGGCTTCGTCGAAGTCGCCGAGGCGCGCAGCGACTGGGCTCCCGATCCGGCCAAGCCGCTGCCGAAATTCAACCCGCCGCGCCGCGTGCCGCATGGCGTGACCTTGATCGGCCGGCTGTTTGACGAGGGCACGATTGCGCGCGTCGGGTTGGCGCTCGAAAAGCAGGCCAAGGTAGCCGGCGAAAGGCCGCCAGGCTTCTAAGCCATACAAAACGCCCACGCTTGACAAGGTGCGAAGCTCTACTTATCATTGCATATGCATAGATGTATATGCAATGATAAGGTCAATATGTCAAACCGCAGTATCTGCACTTGCGCCAAGCTTCGCCAACTGACGCGCCAGTTGTCCAACCTGTATGACCATCATCTGGTTTCCGAAGGCTTGACCATAGGCCAGTATTCCTACCTCGCGCGCATCGGCCGCTACGGCCCCATGGGCGTAATCCCGCTGGCCAGTGAATTCGGCATGGACCGCAGTACCATGAGCCGCGGCTTGAAGCCCCTGATCGCCGCAGGCTGGATCGAAACCGTCGATCTGCCGCTTGAGATGTTGACCGACAAACGTTCGTTCGGTGTGCAATTGACCGAGTCGGGCCGTGCCAAATGGCAGGCCGCGCAGCCCAAGTGGGAACAGGCGCAACGGGAAGTGAACCGCATACTGGGCAGCGAGGCGCTGCGCGAACTGGTCGCGCTGGTCGACGACGCCAATCTCCGAATCGAACAATTTGCACAGGACGCGTGATGAACCGAGCCGCCGACAGCATCAGGAACCGTATCCCCTTCAGCTATGCCTGGATCGTGGTGGCGACGGTCTTCCTCGTCCTCCTGGGCGCGGCAGGCATCCGCGCCACGCCTTCGGTGATGATCGTGCCGCTGGAACACGAATTTGGCTGGAGCCGTACCACGATCTCATTCGCCATTTCGGTCAATATCGCGCTCTACGGTTTGATCGGCCCGTTCTCGGCGGCGGCTATGCAGCGTTACGGCATACGGCGCATGGTGCTGGGGGCATTAGTGCTGCTGGCAGCCGGCACGGCACTCTCCACGCAGATGACTTTGCCATGGCACATGGTGGCGGCTTGGGGCTTGATTGTCGGCGTGGGCAGCGGTGTCGCGGCCAACACGCTCGCTGCGACCGTGGTCGGCCGCTGGTTCGAAACGCGGCGCGGATTGGCCATGGGCTTGCTGACCGCCAGTGCGGCCACGGGGCAGATGGTGTTCCTGCCCTTGATGGCCTGGATGGTCGGGCAATTTGGCTGGCGCTCGGTCGCTGTCCTGGTTTCCGTTGTCGCTGCCTGCGCGATTCCGCTGGTCTTCATGCTCTTGCCTGAGCGCCCGCAAGATCTCGGCTTGAAACCCTATGGCGCTTTTGCCGACATGCCGCCGCCGGCCGCCGTGACGCAAAATCCGCTTGCCCTGGCTTTCGGCACGCTGGGCCGCGCCGTGCGGGTTACCGATTTCTGGCTGCTGTTTTTCAGCTTCTTCATCTGCGGCATGAGCACCAACGGCTATATCGGTTCGCATTTCATCGCCATGTGCGGCGACTACGGCATCAATCCGGTCGGCGGCGCCGGTATCTTGGCGGCGATGGGGGTGCTCGACCTGATCGGCACTACCTTGTCGGGCTGGCTGTCGGACCGTTTCAATTCGCGCGTGCTGCTGTGCTGGTACTACGGCATGCGCGGCATCGCACTGATTTTCCTGCCGCACGCCTTCGGCCTTGCCTATTTCGGCTTGCCTGTCTTTGCCCTCATCTACGGACTCGACTGGATCGCCACCGTGCCGCCGACGGTGCGCCTGGCCAACGACGTGTTCGGCAAACTCGCCGCACCGATCGTATTCGGCTGGGTCGTGGCGGGTCACCAGCTTGGCGCCGCGAGTGCGACCATGTTGGCCGGCTACCTGCGTAACAGCCTGGGCAGCTATACCGTGTCGTCGATGATGATGGGCTCGGCCTGCATCGTCGCGGCAATCATGGTCCTGCGCATCCGGGGCCATGGCAAGGAACAGGACATGCTCGGTGCGCCGGCTTGAGCGTGACACTGCCGTTGTGCGACGGGCCGCCGATGCGGCCCGTTTTCTTTGGTGCGAAGATTTTCTAGTGCTGCGGGAAACTGAAATTCAATTACTTCGTGCCGGTAATTTATTTCAGAGCCACTAAAAAACCGCTCAAAAAACTGATGCTATTTGCACAAAATTACAGGTGCCGAGCTCAACGACAACGTAAAAGTAGTCAAATTACATGAAAAAAATTTCACCACTGTGGTGAAAACACGACAGCGTCGGCCGCTTAAAAAATCGATATTTCATATTAAAAATCAATTATTTAATAAATGTTGTCGATAATTTTGTTTGACAGAGAAGCTAGTTTTAATACAAACTGATGCCGGAACTTAGTCGTTCTGGGCATTTTTCTTCGTAGTTTGAGGGAAGGGCCAAGCCGGATGTGTAGTTTTAAAACAAATAGGGGACAATCCATGACATATTCTCACGGGAAGCACCACCCGAACCTGGTAGCACAGCCCTCCGCCTTCAAACTGAGCCCGGTCGCCGCCGCTTGTGCCGCAATGGTGTTCGTTGCCGCCTCCGCATCGGCGCAGCAAACCACGCAGCCGACGGACAACTCGGTGCAGCCGACCAACGTCGTGACGGTGACCGGTATTCGCAAGGGCATTGAAGATGCGATTTCGGTAAAAAAGGAATCGACGAACCTGGTTGAAGCCATTTCAGCGGAAGACATCGGCAAGTTGCCCGACCAAAGTATCGCGGAATCGATTGCGCGCCTGCCGGGCGTGACGGCGCAACGCGTCGGCGGCCGTGCGCAGACCATCAGTATCCGCGGTCTTTCGCCGGACTTTGCAACCACGACCCTGAACGGCCGCGAGCAAGCCAGTACGGGCGACGACCGCGCCGCCGAGTTCGACCAGTATCCGGCCGAGTTGCTTGGCGCCGTGGTGATCTACAAGACACCCGATGCCGGTTTGATCGACCAGGGCTTGTCGGGCACGATCGATATGCAAACGTACGACCCGCTCGCTTTCCCCGGACGTACTCTTTCCTTCAACCTGCGCGGCGAAAAGAATTCCCTCGGCTCGGTTGCCAATGAGTCGGACACGGGCAATCGCTTCAGCATGAACTATATCGACCAGTTCGCCAACCGCACCGTCGGTTTCCAGTTCGGCTTTGCGCACTTGCAATCGCCGCACAACGACCACGAAACCGGCCTGTACGAGCCGTGGGGCATCAGCCAGCTCCCGGGCACGCCGGCCAACACGTCGGAGATGAACGGCATCAAATCGCTGGCGACCAGCGGCCATACCAAGCGCGACAGTGTGGTCAGCACGCTGGAATGGAAGCCGAACAAGGACTTCACCAGCAAGCTCGATTTGTTCTATACGAAATTCAGCGAAGTCACCACCTTCAACCAGTGGGAAGAGAACCTGTCGTGGGGCGGCCCGGGCAATCCTTCGCCGGTCTTCACGTCGACCAATGTCTCGGACGGCGTTTTGAACGGCGGCACGGTCAGCGGCGTCTACCCGCTGGTGCGCGGCGAATACAACGATCGCGAAGACAACATCAAGTCGCTCGGCTGGGGCAATACCTTCAAGTTCAACGGCTGGAAGCTCCTGGGCGATCTGAATTACTCGAAGGCGGTTCGCGACGAGAATTACCACGAGATGAATACCCAGCTCATCACGCCGACCGGCGGGGCGGTGCTGGATACTTCCAATGTCAACTGGGCGACGGGCGGCTTCCCGACCATGAACGGCCAACTCAATTACAGCGATCCGTCCAAGCTGTATTTGAACAACACGATCTACGGCGAAGGCTGGGGCCATGCGCCGCACACCGACGACACCGTCAAGGACATGAAACTGGTGGCAACCATCGATGCCCCGGCCATGGTGTCCGATTGGATGGCGAATATCAGCATCGGCGCGAACTATAGCGAGCACACCAAGAACCACAGCAACCTGCAAGGCCCGCAAACCCTGCTTGCCCCGCAAGGTTCGATCATTGCTCCGTCCATGCTGTACGCCCCGACCGATTTGGGATTCTCCGGCACCGGCATGATCCCGTCGTTCAATGTGCCCGCCATCATGGCGACCTATTTCGCACCGTTCAATCCTGACCCGACGCAATCGTACAACGTGGGCCAGTCTTGGGGGGTGAGCGAAAACATCACGACCGGCTACGTCAGGGCGGACCTGGATCATCAGCTCAGCTCAAGCGTCATGCTGCGCGGCAACGTCGGCCTGCAGATTCAGCACACGGATCAGACGTCGACCGGCATTGTCGGCTACAACGGCTCCGTGAGCCCGATCAGCGTAGGCAAGACCTATAACGACGTGCTTCCGCAGTTGAACCTGGCGTTTGAATTGCCGAACGACGAAATCGTTCGCTTTGCGGTGGCCAAGCAGATCATGCGCCCGCGTCTGGAAGACCTCAATGCCGGCTTCAATTTCAACGTCGATACCGGTACCCGCCTGCCTAGCGGTAGCGGCGGCAACCCGATGCTCAATCCGTGGCGCGCCAATGCGGTGGACATCGACTTTGAAAAGTACTTCGGCAAGAAGGCCTACGTGTCCGCAGCGGCGTATTACAAGCAGTTGACCAGCTACATCTACTCGGAATCGAACACCTACGACTTTTCCCGCTGGACGCCGGGCACGGTGGCTTCCACCAACTACGGCCAGTACACGTCCCAGTACAACGGCCAGGGCGGTACGGTCAAGGGGCTCGAGTTTGCCGGCTCGCTGCCGTTCGACATGCTCTCGCCGACCTTGCGCGGATTCGGTCTGCAAGCCAACGCGAGCTTCAACGACAGTGCGATCACAGTCTTCTCAAGCAGTTTCGACGTGGGCAACCCGATTCCCCTGCCCGGCATGTCGAAGCGCGACGCGAGCCTGACGGCGTACTATGAGTACGGCGGCTTCTCGGCTCGCCTGAGCGAACGCTACCGTTCCGAGTTCGTGGGTGAAATCGCCAATTTCGCCCAGAACCGCAATCTGCGCTTCATCGCTCCGGAAACCATCGTGGACGCCCAGATCGACTATACCTTCAGCGAAGGCAGGTTCAAGGACCTCGGCCTCTACCTGCAACTGGGCAATCTGACCGATGCAGCGTACAAGACCTATCAAGGCACGCCGAACCAGCCGCTTGAATATGCCAAGTATGGCCGCACGATGTTGTTCGGCCTGAGCTACAAGCTCTGATCGGCGTTCGTTCGAAGTGAAGGCGTGCCATCGTCGCGATGGCGTATCAAGACCCCTGCCGCCTGCCGCGGCGGGGGTTTTTCGCATGGGCTGCAGGCGATGGAACAGAAGACACTGAAGAATATCGTGATAGTCGGGGGCGGCACCGCGGGGTGGATGACGGCTGCGGCGCTGGCGAGGAACCTGGCGGGGCGGTACAACATCGCTCTCGTGGAGTCGGACCAGATCGCCACCATCGGTGTCGGCGAGGCAACCATTCCGCCTATCTGCAGGTTCAATGCCATGTTGGGATTGGACGAGAACGAATTCATCCGGGCCACGAAGGGGACATTCAAGCTCGGCATCGAATTCGTGAATTGGGCACGGCTTGGGGATCGATATCTGCACGCCTTCGGTTCCATCGGCCAGGAAACGCGGATGGCGGATTTCTACCAATACTGGCTGAAGCAGTATCTGGCCGGAAAAGCTTCCGAATTAGCCAGTTACGGGATCAACTCGGCGGCCTGTCTGCAGAATAAATTTCTGACCTCCCGAACGGATATGCCGAACTCCCCGCTGGGACAGATTACGTACGCCTATCATTTCGATGCGGGCTTGTACGCAACATTCCTTCGGCAATACAGCGAAGAGCGCGGCGTGGCCAGGATCGAAGGCAAGATCGAAAAGGTCGTCATGCGCGAAGGCGACGGGCATATCGAGTCCGTTGTCCTGGAGTGTGGACGCAAGGTGGCGGGCGAATTGTTCATCGATTGCTCAGGCTTTCGGGCATTGCTGATCGAAGGCGCGCTCAAGACCGGTTTTGAGGATTGGTCGCATTGGCTCCCTTGCGATACGGCCCTTGCCGTGCCTTGTGCTTCTGTGCCCGAGATGACGCCGTATACGCGCTCGACGGCGCATACCGCCGGATGGCAATGGCGGATTCCGCTGCAGCATCGCACCGGCAACGGCCACGTGTTTTGCAGCAAATTCATGAGCGAGGATGAGGCCACGGCGATTCTGGTGAAAAACCTCGATGGCGCAGCACTGGCCGAGCCGCGTCCCGTGCGGTTCCGCACCGGCAAGCGCGCGAAAGCGTGGAACAGGAATTGCGTTTCGATGGGTTTGTCAGGCGGCTTTATCGAACCGCTGGAATCAACCAGCATCCATCTGATTCAACAGGGCATTTCCCATTTGATGAGCCACTTCCCCTGGGCCGGGTTCGACCAGGCGGATATTGACCAATACAATCGCTTGATGAGCGACGAGTATACCTGGGCGCGCGACTTTGTCATCCTTCACTACAAGGCGGTGGAGCGCACCGACTCCCCGTTCTGGCGGCATTGCAGCGCGATGGAGGTGCCGGAAACCTTGCAGCGGAAGATCGAGCTTTTCCGCTCCAACGGCAGGGTTGTGCGCGACGGATACGAGCTGTTCGCGAAGGCAAGCTGGGTGCAAGTCATGCTGGGCCAGCGCATACAGCCGCGGTCATATAACCCGCTGGTCGATTTGATCGGTGAAGCGGAAATTCAGGCGTACCTGGACGGGGTGGAAGAGGTGGTCAGCGAGTGCGTCAAGGTAATGCCGACGCATGCTTCCTACATTGCAACCCACTGCGCCGCGAATACGTTGTCGACGTGAGGGCGGATGCGCGCCCGGCTTGAACAAGATATCACGGCCCAACACTCCTTTTTTGCATAGTTCCCACGGCCGGGACGTTGGGCGCCGGCCGTTTCACCCTCCGCAAATCCCGGCTTGCCGGCGCCGCCGTCCGGTTCGTCGCAAATCGGTTTCGGCTCGCTTTATCCCGGCCTAAGCTTTCTCCAGCCGCCGCACTATGATCGGCATCTCGATTGACCGGCGATCGATGATGCGGCTTGAGGCTCCTCGTCCTTATTCAGTGGAGAAACGTCATGAACAAGCTTGCCTTGCTGTCCTTCTTCGGCGCGATCGCGCTGACTGCCCAGGCCGCGCCGAAGGATGACCCCATGGTCACCATCAGCGGCGCCAAGTCCGAAACACCGGAGCAAACCATGGTCATGCCCGCCTCCGAATTCAGTCAATTTGTCGGATCCTACGAACTCGCCAACGGCGGGTCCATTGCACTGTTCACGCGCGGGCAAAAGAAGTACGCGGCGCTTCATGGGGAAGTCTGGCACGAGCTTGCGGCAACCTCGGCCAATCCCTTCGTCGCCAAGGATCGTCAACTGAAGATCGACATCTGGCGTGACGATAACGGCCTCGTCAGCGGCGCCGTGTACATCCCGAAAAGCGATGTGCAAACCGCTAGCGGCAAGAGCGGCGAGATGGTCAAAGTGGGGTTCCGTTGAACGATCGTCCCGACAGTCCGCATGGGCGCAGCGAAGAGGGAAGTCCCGCGCCGCGCGGCGCTGGTACGCCGTTGTTGCCGCCACGCGATGCGCAACCGGGGCAAGGCTTGCTGCAATTTCTTCCCCGGTGCCATAATCTTCACCGTCCCAACCGATGGGAGTAATCTGTGTCATTCTTGGACCGGCAACGCTTATCAACTGGCAATAGGGCAAACTCGCCATGAGCCTGACGCTGCGCCGCTGGCTCATCTATTGGGGCGTGTGGGCCATCCTGGGAATCTACATGGCGACGATGGACGCCGTGCGGTTTCCCGCCATGTCGTTTTTCGCCACCCTGGTGCCGATGAACCTGGCGCAAAACCTGGTTTTCGGCTGTGCGGGGTTGGGTGTGCTTGCTCTGGCCCGGCGTTGGCCACTTGAAAGGTTCGTCCGGGCGGAATGGAAGAACTGGGTGATACACCTAGTCGGCAGCGTGGTGCTCGCGATAGCCGCGCTATGGGTTATCTACCGCATCGCGGGAGTATTTCAATCCGCCTATCCGAGCGCGCATCCGCCGGTAGCCGGGGCGGCGGAATCCGATCACGGATTCCTGCATTTCGTTTCCGAATATTTCCATGTGTACCTGCTGTTGTTGTGGGCGGTGCTTGGCGCGTTTCACGGCGTTCGCATCTTCGACCGCTACCAGAAGCGCGAATTGGAGGCGGCGCAACTGGAAAGCCGGCTGGCGCAATCGCAGACCCAGGCGTTGCGCATGCAACTGCAGCCGCACTTCCTGTTCAACACCCTCAACTCGATTGCCGCGCTGATCCACAGCGATGCCGAGGCTGCCGACCGGATGGTGTCGCGCCTGGCCGATTTGCTGCGCATGACGCTCGACTCCGGCAGCGCCCAGGAAATCACGCTGCGGCAGGAGATGGCATTCATCGATGCCTACCTCGGCATCGAAGGCATCCGCTTCCACGACCGTCTGACGGTTCGCAAGGATATTTCCGGCGATTGCCTCGATGCCATGATCCCCGCCCTGTTGCTGCAGCCACTGGTGGAGAACGCCATCAAGCACGGCGTCTCCGACAAGGCCGAACCGTCGGTGATCACGATACGCGCGCGCCATCAAGAGCCCTGGCTGACGCTGGAAGTCATCGACACCGGGCGCGGGATAAATGGCCAGAAGAAGAACGGCATCGGCACCAACAATACCTCCGCTCGCTTGCGGCTGATGTACAAGGATTGCCACACATTTGCGCTGGAAAGCCGGGAGGGGCAGGGCACGCGTGCCGTGGTGCAGATTCCCTGGTCGCTGGAGGCGCGCGCCAAATGACTATCAAGACCCTGATCGTTGACGATGAACCGCTGGCGCGCCAGAGGATCCGTCAATTGATCGCCGGTGAAGCGGGGTTCGAGGTGGCCGGCGAAGCCGGAAACGGGCTGGAAGCGGTGACGCTGATCGAAACGCTCAAGCCGGACCTCGTCCTGCTCGATATCCAAATGCCGGAACTGGATGGTTTCGGCGTGATCGAAGCCATCGGGGCCGAAGCCATGCCGCCCACGCTGTTCGTCACGGCATACGACGCCCACGCATTGAAGGCTTTCGAAGTGCATGCGATGGATTATTTGCTCAAGCCGATCGACAAGGACCGTTTCCATCAAGCGCTGGCTTGGGTGCGTGAGCACCCGCACGTGGCCGGCAGCGATGACGAACGCTTGCGCTCCCTGATTTCCGATCTTGTGCCGGCCGAACCGCGGCCGGATCGCATCATGCTGAAAACCGGCGATCGATGGGTACTGGTCAGAACCAATACCATACGCTGGGTGCAGGCCGAAGAAGACTATATCCGCCTGCACGTTGAAGGCGTTTCCTATCTGCTGCGCCATACCATGTCGTGGATTCTGGCGCGGCTGGATCAAAACCAATTCAAGCGCATCCACCGCTCGACCATCGTCAACCTGGATTTCGTCCAGGAGTTGCAGCCGTGGAGCAAAGGCGATGCGTTGGTGGTGCTGCAGGATGGCACGCGTTTGACACTGAGCCGCACTTACCGCAATGCTTTTGCCGAGTGGCAATAGGCCCCCGGCTTCAGATTACACGACGGCAGGCCGGGGACGGCACGGACTCAGCTGGCCGCCGACCGACCGTGCATCGCGCAACAATGACGGTCAGATGCATGTCTCGTACGAACTCCCTTGCAAATTGTAGTTTGGCTACTTGTTTTGACGCAATGGGCGCTGATATCTGGGAAAAATCAGCGTAATTCGCTTGGTCAATCCAACTGATATAATGTATATTAACTACAAAAAGAGTATGGAGACCGACTGGCCGCGCATATAGGCAATGTGCGGTTTGCCCATCTTGGCGGTTGGCCATGCTCCCGTTAACCTGGGGACATCAAGCATGGAAGCAAGCAAAGAAGCGGCGTCGCCTTATCGGGCGTCACAACGTGCGCCACAACGTGCGCCACAAGCCAATCCGGTTCAAGCATCCGCAAGCAAAAAGCCGCGCCTGTCGTTCTGGCAAATCTGGAACATGAGCTTCGGCTTTCTCGGCATCCAGTTCGGCTTTGCGCTACAGAATGCCAATGTCAGCCGCATCTTCGAAACGCTGGGCGCCAAGATCGACGACCTGCCCTGGCTCTGGATCGCCGCACCGACCACGGGCTTGCTGGTGCAGCCCGTCATCGGTTACCTGAGCGACCGCACCTGGGGCAAGCTCGGGCGGCGTAAGCCTTACTTCCTGGTCGGCGCCATCCTCGCCTCGCTGGCCTTGGTCGCCATGCCCAACTCGACCGTACTCTGGGTCGCAGCCGGTTTGCTATGGATACTCGATTCCTCGATCAACATCTCGATGGAGCCGTTTCGTGCCTTCGTCGGCGACATGCTGCCCGAAGAGCAGGTGACGCAAGGCTTCGCTTTCCAGAGCTTCTTCATCGGTGTCGGCGCCGTGGTGGCATCGGCCTTGCCCTACATGTTCAGCAACTGGTTCCATGTCGCCAATACCGCCGATGCGGGCCACATTCCGCCTTCGGTGATGTATTCCTTTTATCTCGGTGCCGCAGCCTTCTTTTGCGCCGTGGCCTGGACCGTATTCAGCACGAAGGAATATTCTCCCGAAGAGATGCGCGCCCATGAGCCGCAGGCCTGGCAAGACCAGTCGGGCGGGGCGTTCCTGCCGAATGTGCTGCGCGACTTCCTGCATATGCCCAAGGCGATGGTGCAACTGGCCTTCGTGCAATTCTTCACATGGTTCGCGCTGTTCGCGATGTGGATCTATACCACCTCGGCCGTAACCAGCCACATCTATCACGCCACCGATGCCGCTTCCGCCGCCTATAACGACGGGGCGGACTGGGTCGGCGTCTGCTTCGCCGCCTATAACGGCTTTTCCGCCGTATGCGCCTTCCTCCTGCCCTGGATGGCGAAAAAGACCAACCGCAAGACCACGCATGCCATCTGCCTTGCCATCGGCGGCCTGTCGCTGACTTCGATCTATTTCATCGGCAATCCGGCCATGCTGATTGCTCCCATGGTCGGCATCGGCTTGGCCTGGGCCAGCATCCTCTCCATGCCTTACGCCATGCTGGCTTGCGCACTGCCGCCCAACAAGATGGGCGTCTACATGGGTATCTTCAATTTCTTCATCGTGATTCCGCAGATTCTCGCGGCCAGCGTACTCGGCTTTTTCACCAAGCACGTGTTCGGCGGCGAAGCGATCTTCACGCTGGCCCTGGGCGGTTGCTCGATGTTCGTCGCGGCGGTCCTGGTCTTGTTCGTGAACGACCATAGGCAGGAATGAGATTCATGCTCAGGAAATTGTTTGCCGCGCTGCTGCTGGGAGCGGCGCTTCACTCCTACGCCGCGCCGATAGAGCGCATCGAACCGCCCTCGTGGTGGGTCGGCATGAAGAGCGCCAAGCTGCAATTGATGGTGCATGGAACGAACATAGCCGATTATGCGCCGGAATTGCATTACCCCGGAGTGCGCATCGCTGAGGTGACGGCGGTGCCCAACCGTAATTACCTGTTCGTCGATCTTGTCATCGACCATGAGGCTCAAGCCGGCACGCTCGATCTCGTGTTCAGGCATGGCGATCGGAGCTTCAGCTATCCGTATGCCTTGCAGGCGCGCGAAAAGGGTTCGGCCGAGCGCAAGAGTTTCGCAGCAAGCGACGCCATCCTGAACCTGATGCCGGATCGTTTCGCCAACGGCAACCCGGCCAACGACACCGTTGCCGGCTACCCGGACAAGCTCGACCGCGCCGACGACGACGCCGGGCGGCACGGCGGCGACATCGCCGGCATGGCCGCGCATCTCGATTACATCGCCGCCATGGGCTACACCATGATCTGGCCCACACCCCTGGTCGAGGATAATCAGCCCAGGTATTCCTATCACGGCTATGCCGCCACCGATACCTACAAGATCGACCCGCGTTTCGGCAGCAACGAGGAATACAAGCGCTTCGTCGCGCAGGCGAAACAGAAAGGCTTGGGAGTGATCCAGGACGTGGTGCTGAACCATATCGGTTCGGCACATTGGTGGATGAAGGACATGCCGATGCAGGACTGGATCAGCTACGATGGAAAATTCGTGCCGACCATGCATGCGCACAGTAGCGTGGCCGATCCGTATGCCTCGCAAGAGGACAAAACCAATTTCGTCAGCGGCTGGTTCACGGAGAACATGCCCGACATGAACCAGAAAAATCCCTTCGTTGCCACCTATGAAATGCAGAACGCCATCTGGTGGATCGAATATGCCGGCCTCTCCGGCTTGCGCGTCGATACCTATAGCTATAGCGACCCCGAATTCCTCGCGGCATGGTCGCACCGCATCGGCGAAGAATATCCCAACCTCAATGTCGTCGGCGAGGAATGGAACAACAACCCCGTCGCGGTCGCTTACTGGCAGCGCGGCAAGCAGAACGCCAACGGTTACCGCTCCTATCTGCCTGGCCTGATGGACTTCCCGCTCAACGAGACGCTGCGCTCCACGCTGGAACATAGCGACGAGCCCGGCTCGAATTTCCGCCCGCTCTACGATCTGCTGTACGACGATACGCTCTATCCCGATCCGATGAATCTGGTCGTTTTCGAAGGCAACCATGACGAGAACCGGCTGTTCACGGCGGTGGGTGAAGATATCGGCCTGTACAAGATTGCGCTGTCCTATATCGCTACCATGCGCGGCATCCCGCAGTTCTACTACGGTACCGAAGTGCTGATGAAGAGCAAGAGCGGCGCACGCGACGACGGTGCCGCGCGGCGCGATTTTCCCGGCGGTTGGGCCGGCGACAAGATCAATGCCTTTACCGGACAAGGTTTGACGGCGCAACAGCGCGAGGCGCAAGACTTCATGCGCAAGCTCTTGAACTGGCGCAAGAACGAGGAGGTGATCCACCACGGCAAGCTGATGCATTACACGCCGGAGCACGGCACTTACGTCTACTTCCGCTACGACACCAAGAAAACCGTGATGGTGGTGCTGAACAAGGACAAGGCCGAGGCGGCCCTGGAGACGCGGCGTTTCCGCGAAATGCTTTCCGGGCACACCGGCGGCACCGACGTCATCACCGGCAAGACCTACGACCTGGCCGACAAGTTGGTCGTGCCGGCCCGCACTGCGCTGATCCTCGAAATCAAGTAACACATGATGACACGCCTTTCCCTTCCCCTCTTCCTATTTCTGGCTTTCGCTGCACAGGCGCAGGCACGCGATTTTGTCTCGGCCCAGGCCCTGGCCGATCATCTCGAAATCAAGACCGATGACGGCGCGTACCTGATCAAGCCGTATTCGGATCAGGTGATCGAAACCAGTTTCGTGCCCGTCGGCGAGCAATTCGATCCGCATTCCCACGCGGTGGTCGAAATGCCGCAGCGCGTGAAGGCCGGGTTCAAGGATGAGGGCGGCGCGATCGATTATTCGACGGGCGGCTTGTCCGTGCGCGTCGTCAAGCAGCCGTTTGCCATCTCTTACGCTTATCGCGGCAAGCCGGTGACGGCGGAAAAGGGCGGCTACGCCAGGATTGCGGACGGCGAAAGCTTGAGCTTCGCGCTCGACGATAGCGAAGCGCTGTACGGTGCAGGAGCGCGCGCACTCGGCATGAACCGGCGCGGCTACCGGCTGCAGCTCTACAACAAAGCGCATTACGGCTATGAGACGCATTCGGAGCTGATGAACTACACCATGCCGCTGGTGCTGTCGTCGAAGATGTATGCCATCCATTTCGACAACCCGCAAATCGGCTGGCTCGACCTCGGCAGCAAGCATGACGATACGCTGTCTTATGAAACCATAGGCGGGCGCATGACTTACCAGGTCATCGTCGGCGACAGCTGGCTCGACCTGGTCGGCAATTACACGCGTTTGACCGGGCGCCAGCCGCTGCCGCCGCGCTGGGCCTTCGGCAACTTCGCCAGCCGCTTCGGCTACCACAGCGAGAAAGAGGCGCGCGCCACGCTGGACAAGTACGCGGAAGACGGCATTCCGGTCGATGCCATCATTTTCGACCTCTACTGGTTCAGCAAGGAAATCAAGGGCAGCATGGGCGACCTGGCTTTCCGCGATGAAGATTTCCCCGACCCGAAGCGCATGATCGCTGACTTCGCCCAGCGCGGCGTCAAGACCGTGCTGGTGACCGAACCCTTCATTCTGTCCACGTCCAAGCGTTGGGATGAGGCCGTCGCAAACGATATCCTGGCCAAAGGTGCCGACGGCAAGCCGTTTACCTACGACTTTTATTTCGGCCACACCGGCTTGATCGATATCTTCGGCGACAAGGGCCGCGACTGGTTTTGGGGCATCTACAAGCAATACACCGGCATGGGCGTGGCGGGCTGGTGGGGGGACCTGGGCGAGCCCGAAGTGCACCCCTCCGCGCTACGCCACGCGACCGGCACCGCGGATCAGGTGCATAACATTTATGGCCATGAATGGGCCAAGCTCGTGGCCGATGGTTACCGCAAGGATTTCCCGGAGCAGCGCCCCTTCATTCTGATGCGTTCCGGCTATTCCGGGTCGCAGCGCTTCGGCTTGATTCCGTGGTCGGGCGACGTCAACCGCAGCTGGGGCGGCTTGCAGTCGCAGCCCGAGATTGCGCTGCAGATGGGCATGCAAGGACTGGCTTACATGCATTCGGACCTGGGCGGCTTCGCCAACCCGAATCTGGATGATGAACTTTATACGCGCTGGCTGCAATACGGCGTGTTCCAGCCGATTTTCCGTCCGCATGCGCAGGAGGAAGTGCCGTCCGAGCCGGTCTGGCGCGATGCCGCCACCGAGTACCTGGCCAAGCAGGCGATACGGCTGCGTTATGCCCTCTTGCCTTACAACTACACGCTCGCGTTCGAGAATAGTTTGCGCGGCGCGCCCTTGATGCGCCCACTATTCTTTGCCGAGCCGGGCAATGCCAAGTTGTACGGTGATTCGGAATCCTACTTCTGGGGCGATGCCTTCCTCGTCACGCCCGTGACCAAGCCGGGGGCGACGACGCAGCACGTCTATTTCCCGGCCGGCAGCCATTGGTACGACTTCCATGACGGCGAAGCGCATGAAGGCGGCAGCGAAGCCGATATTGCTCTGGCGCCCGACCACATACCCGTTTATGTGAAGGGCGGCGCCTTCGTACCAATGATCGCGCCCATCGCCAACACCACGCAGTATTCGACCCGCGATTTCACCTTGCACTATTACGCTGACGACAGCGTCGGCGCCAGCAGCGGCGAACTATATGACGACGACGGCAAGACACCGGATGCCTATGCCAAGGGGCAATTCGAGCTGATGCACTTTGCGGCGCAGCGCCATCCCGGGAAATTGACGATCACCTTGAAGGCCGAGCAGGGAGCGCACCATCCTGCCGGGCAAGGCAAGGTCGCGCTGATTCTGCATGAAGTTGCGGCAAAACCGTGCAAACTGACCGTGGACGGACGGGCCTCGCCTTTCGCTTGGGATGCGGAACGCAAGACAGTGGAGGTGATGCTTTCCTGGAACCGCATCCAGGCTCGCACGCTGGTCTTTGGCATGGCCGATGGTGGAGGCTGTACAATTCTGGCCACAAACCAAAAATAGCGGAAGATAGCGGGAAGAAAGCGATGAACTCCTCGGAAAAATCGAATACGGCCTCCAATGCCGGCGCCTACGCCGGCGGTCCGCGTCTCCTGGCCGACATCGGCGCGACACGCGCCCGCTTCACGCTGGAAACCGCGCCGGGCAGGTTCGAGTCCCTGGGCGAATTCAATTGCGACGATTTCTCCGGCATCGTGCCCCTGGTGCATGCCTACCTGGCCACGTTGGGGCAGGTCAAACTCTTGCATGCGGCGTTCGCGATTGCCAACCCCGTCGAGGGCGACCAGGTGCGCATGACCAACCGCGACTGGAGTTTTTCGATCGAAGCCGTGCGCCGCGAGTTCGGCTTGCATACGCTCCTGATCGTCAACGGTTTCACGGCGCTTGCCATGTCCTTGCCGGGCCTGCAGGAAAAGGACCGTTTGCAGGTCGCCGGCGGCACGCCGGTGCCCAAGTCGGTGATCGGCGTGCTCGGCCCCGGCACCGGCCTTGGCGTGTCGGGCTTGATTCCCACCTCCGACGGCTTCGTCACGCTGGGCAGCGAAGGCGGCCACGTGAATTTTGCGCCTTGCGACGAACGGGAATTCGCCATCCTGCAATATGCCTGGCGCGAGTGGGAGCACGTCTCTTCCGAGCGGCTGATCTCCGGCCCCGGCATTGAAATCATTTACCGCGCCCTGGCCGAGCGCAACAAGGTCGATGCGCCGGCGCGCAGCGCGCGCGAAGTGATGCGCGCCGCTTTGGATGAAAGCGATGCGCTGTGCGTGGAGACGCTGGAGAGCTTTTGCGGCATGCTGGGCAGCTTCGCCGCCAACCTGGCCGTAACGCTCGGCGCCGTCGGCGGCATCTATATCGGCGGCGGCATCGTGCCGCAGATGGCACAATGGTTCGCCAAGTCGCCATTCCGTGCGCGCTTCGAAGCCAAGGGCCGCTTCACGGCTTACCTGCAGCAGATTCCGACCTACGTCATCACTACGCCGAACCCGGCCTTCCTCGGCGTCTCTTCCATCCTCTCCGAGCATCTGCGCGGGCGCAACAGCGACAATTCGCTGATGGAGCGCATTGCGCAGCTGCAGGATGAATTGCCGCCGGCCGAGCGTCGCGTGGCCAAGCTGGTGCTGGAAAACCCGCGCACGGTAGTCAACGAGGCGATTGCCGAAATCGCGCGCTGGGCCGACGTGAGCCAGCCCACCGTGATCCGCTTTTGCCGCTCGCTCGGCTTTCTCGGGCTGTCCGATTTCAAGCTCAAGTTCGCCAGCAGTCTGACCGGCACCATCTCGGTGCGCCACAGCCAGGTGCGCATGAGCGACAGTACGCACGACTTGAGCGCCAAAGTGATCGACAATACCGTCTCGGCCATCCTGAATTTCCGCGACCAGCTCGACGTGCGCTCGATCGACCAGGCCATCGGGCTGTTGCGCAAGGCCAAACGGGTGGAGTTTTACGCCATGGGCAATGCGCGCGTGGCGGCGCTGGATGGCCAGCACAAGTTCTTCCGCTTCCGCATCCCGACTTCGCTGCATGGCGATGCCTACCTGTTCTCGCTCGCGGCCGATTTGCTCAAGCCGGGCGACGTCGCGATCGTGATCTCCAATTCGGGCAAGCTGCCGGAATTGATCAAGGCCGCCGAAGCGGCGCGGGAAGCCGGCGCCGACGTGATCGCCATCGCGCCTTCGCAATCGCCACTGGCCAAGAAGGCCACGGTCTGCCTCGCCGTCAACCATGGAGAAGACAGCACGCTGTTCCTCTCCATGATTTCGCGCTTCCTGCAATTGCTGTTTATCGACATTCTGTCGGTCGGGCTGTCGCTCGACAGCGAAAAAGACGCCGACCGCGATGCCGACGCCGGTGCCAAGCCGGCAGGCGGTGGCTTGATGATCTCTCACCTCGATAGCTGACGGCTGCCGCCGTAAGCACCAAATCTTACAGAATTTCACCCGGGGAATATTCCCCGGGGCGCGTATCTTTTTTCCGCTTTCCCTACATTTTATGTAGTTGAGATACGTTTTGATAATGCTGCAAGTGGATTGCGCCGCTTGTCGGCAGCTCCCCGGCAGCACTTGTGGATAGGTGCTTATCCTTGTTATGTCAGGAAAAATTCAGAATTTTGCCAAATTCGCGGCATCGATGCTGACGGTTGCAGGATTTGCTTGTTAAAACAGGTTAGACGCTTGCTTATCACCATGGTCATGTAGTATTGTTACACAAACGAACAAGGCGGCATGGCAGCAAGTGCGATCAGGGACGTTCGCTTGCCTGCTTACGCGTCAACATTCAGGATAACTATGACCGAGACAAACGCCTATGCCGAAGGCGCCCGGCTGCTGGCCGACATCGGCGGCACCAACGCCCGCTTCGCGCTGGAAACCGCGCCGCACCGTTTCGAAGCGGTGGCCGTGCTCCCGTGCAATGGCTATCCCAGCCTGCAAGAAGCCATCGCGGTCTACCTTGCCCGCCATGAGGTCAAGGCCGTACAGAGCACGCCGATCCGGCGCGCCGCGATTGCCATCGCCAACCCCGTCGATGGCGATACGGTACAGATGACCAACCATCACTGGGTGTTTTCCATCGAAGCTTTGCGCAAGGACCTGGGTCTGGAAACGCTGGTCGTGGTAAACGATTTCACCGCGCTGGCGATGGCTTTGCCGCATTTGTCCGATAACCAGAAATTGAAGGTCGGCGGCGGCGCCCCCCTGCCCGGGCATCCGATCGGCCTGGTCGGCCCGGGTACGGGCCTGGGCGTATCGGGCATCATCCCGTCGGGCGAGCATTGGTTGCCGCTTGCATCGGAAGGCGGGCACGTCACGTTTTCTCCGGTGGACGAGAGCGAAACAGCCATCCTGCGCTTTTGCTGGCGCGAGCACAAACACGTGTCGGCGGAACGTCTGCTCTCGGGCAAGGGCCTGGAGCTGATCTACCGTGCCTTGAACGACAAGGCAGGCAATCCTCCTGCGGCGCTCGATGCAGCGGAGATCGGCAGGCGCGCCGTCGAGGGTGGCGATCCCGTTTGCGTGCAGACGGTGGAAACCTTTTGCGCGATGCTGGGCACCGTGGCCGGCAACGTGGCGATGACGCTCGGGGCCGTCGGGGGGATGTATATCGGCGGCGGCATCGTGCCGCGCTTCGGCAAGCTGTTCGCCGAATCGGCCTTCCGCGCGCGCTTTGAAGCGAAGGGGCGTTTCGCCAATTATCTGGCGCAGATTCCGACCTATGTCATCACGGCCGAATATCCGGCCTTCCTCGGCGTGTCCGCGATCTTGGCCGAGAAACTGGCCGAGAAGCTGGGCTAAGATTCCGTCAACACCGTACTCCATCGTACCGCCATGTTCAATACCGATAGCCAAACCACGCCCTGGTGGCGCCAGGCTGTGATTTACCAGGTCTATCCGCGCAGCTTCCTCGACACCAATGGCGACGGCGTGGGCGATTTGCCCGGCATCACGGCCAAGCTAGACTACATTGCCGCGCTCAGCGTCGACATCGTCTGGATCTCGCCCTTCTTCACTTCGCCGATGAAGGATTTCGGCTATGACGTGGCCGACTACTGCGACGTCGATCCTTTGTTCGGCACGCTGGCCGACTTCGACCGCCTGATCGCGCGTGCGCACGAACTCGGTTTGAAGGTCATGATTGACCAGGTGCTGTCGCACACGGCCGAGGCGCATCCCTGGTTTATCGAAAGTCGCAAGAACCGCGACAACCCGAAAGCCGGCTGGTATGTCTGGGCCGATGCCAAGCCCGACGGCACGCCGCCCAACAATTGGCTTTCCGTATTCGGCGGCTCGGCCTGGCAATGGGATGCGCGGCGCAGGCAGTATTACATGCACAATTTCCTGGTCAGCCAGCCGCAGATGAATTTCCATCATCCCGAAGTGCAGCAAGCGCATCTCGACAATGTGCGCTTCTGGCTCGAGCGCGGCGTGGACGGTTTCCGCATGGACGCCTGCAATTTCCATTTTCATGACCGCAGCCTGCGGGACAATCCGCCGGCCCTGCAGCGCGACAGTACCACCGTGTCGGATTCGAACCCCTATGGCATGCAAGCCCACGTGCATGACAAGACCCAGCCGGAGAATCTCACCTTTCTGGTGCGGCTGCGCAATCTGCTCAACGAATACGGCGCTATCGCCATTGGCGAAGTCGGAGCCGACGATTCGCTGGCTGTTATGGCCGACTACACGGCCGGGACCGACCGCCTGCACTTGGCCTACAGTTTCAACCTGTTGACCGCGGATGGCAGCGCGCGCCATATCCGCGCCCAGGTCGAGCAATTCGAAGCGCGCGTCAAGGGCGGCTGGGCGTCCTGGTCAGTGGGCAATCACGACAGCGTGCGTGTTGCGACGCGCTGGAACAAGGGCGCCTACAACCCCGCGTTTTCCAAGGTTGTGCTGGCGATGCAATTGTCGTTGAAAGGCACGCCCTGCCTTTACCAAGGCGATGAACTGGCACTGACCGAAGCCGAGATCGCCTTCGAGGATTTGCAAGATCCCTACGGCATTGCCTTCTGGCCCGAATTCAAGGGCCGAGACGGTTGCCGCACACCGATGCCTTGGGATGGCGCTCAGGCCAATGCCGGCTTCTCCAGCGGGAAACCATGGCTGCCGGTGCCGCCGGAACACGCCGAGCGCGCCGTCGCCCGCCTGGAGCGGGACACCGGCTCCACGCTGCAATTTGCGCGCCGTTTCATGGCCTGGCGCAAGCAATCGGCGCATCTTCTCCACGGCGACATCGCCTTTTTCGACGCGCCCGAGCCCGCGCTGGCGTTCAAGCGCGAGCTGCCCGGGCAAGGCAGTGTGCTCGCCGTCTTCAACCTTGGCCCCCAAGCTCTGCAATTCGACTGGCCCGAGGCCGCCCGTGCAATCGATTTCGGCGGGCATGGTTTGCCCGGTGCGCAGCAACATGGCATGGTCACGCTCGCGCCTTACGGCGCCTGGTTCGGCCAAGTTGCCTGAAGGCGGATTGAAAGGCCGGCAGGCTTGGTCTACACTTGGACAAGTTCAACCACTAATCAGGGAGCCCAACGATGAAACTGTCCAGTCTGATTCTAGGCGTCATGCTCGCAGGCGCATTGCCCGCGTTGTCCTATGCCCAGTCGGCGAGCGCGAGTGCAAGCGCCAGTGCGGCGGCCAAGAGCGAAGGTCCCGCACCTGCCGCGCACGCCACCTGCGACGAAATGAAGCAAAGGATCGCCTCGCAAATCGAAGGCCACGGCGTCAAGCAATACACGCTGGAAATCGCCGACGCGGCCAGCCCCGGCGACGGCAAGGTAGTGGCGCATTGCGCCGGCGGGAAGAAAGTGCTGGTGTATAGCAAGGGCGGTGCGGCCAAGGCCGATGCCAAGCCGGACGCCGGCAAGTAAGGAAAATCCGCAGAGCAAAAAGGCCGGCAATGCCGGCCTTTTTGCTTTGGGCCCCTGATTGACGGTCAATCCTTCGCCAGTGCGCCGCACTTCGGCGCATCGGGAAACGCAACGTCGAACAAGCGGTCGTCGATCCAGTGCAGCTTGACCTTGAGCTTCTTGCCTGGGCCGAGTTCATCCACAGCCAGGCACAGGCCCTTGGTGCAATGCGCGACACCCGAATCCGCTTCAGTCTGCTGGATGGAGGCGCTGCGCTTCAAATCGGCGCTGGCCCAGTCGATCAACTCGAGACGTTCGCCGGCGATCACCATGCCCTTGCCATCGGAAGCGCAGCTCGCCGCGCCGAATTGAGGGAAATACACGGCGGAGCGGTTCAAAGGCAGCCAGTCGCCGACCAGGCCCGTGGGCTGGTGCTGCACGCGGTAAAAGATCGGATTGACGATGGAAGGCAGTTGCGCACCTATGAAGTTGAGCGGTTCGCGTGTGCGCAATTCATTGTGTGCCAGGTCGGACATCAAGGGCGCCGAGATCGGCGTCTGTTCGGTGTGTGGATCGTCGGCGAACTTCAATTGCAGGACATAGGCGCCGCGGCTCAGGCGATAGCCGCCGACTGCATGCAGCAGGATACCCATGCCGGAATCTTGTGTCACGAGTGTGTCATCGGGCGACAAGCCCCATTGCAGCGCTTGCGGCGAAAGCAGGGTAACGATGGATCTGGCAGGGCCCTCCACCGCCATGTGCGGCCGCGCTGCGATCTTGGTTGCCGGGAAGCTGAACGACGCCGGGTCTTGCTCAAGATGCAGGACGGTGACCTGCGCAGGGAAGCTGGTATTGGCGGCCATGTCGGCCGGGCAGGTGAAAACGCGCGTGCCCGACGTAGCGGGCAAGTCTTCGCCTATCGCGGGCTTGCATTCTTCGCGGCCCGCTTGCAGTGAGGCGATGCGTTCGAGCTTGTCGCCGTATACCGTTACATCGGTTTCAAGATCGAAATGCACTACGCGCTGCACATGCGCGCGCGGCTTCCTGATCGTCACCGGCAAGTCCTGGGGGGCCAGCCCATATTGGCGTATTTTGAGCGTGGCCGGGCCGGGTTGCGCGTTGCTCAAGTCGGCAATCAATTCGTCGCGGGTGTCGTTGCTGCTGGCGGCGAGCGTCTTGCCGTCGGCGAGCAGGGTCAATTGCTCGATGCAACCATCGCCCGCAGTGCCGCCTACGTGCAGCTTGGCATGCTCGCCGGCTACCAAGGTATCGAGCCCCGAGATTTTTTCCGGCAAGCCGCTGCCAGAGGAGATCAGCACACGAAACGGGGCGGTCTGCACGTTGGCGAAACCGAACTTGCCCGTGAGGGTGGCGTCGTAGACTTTGCCGTCGGCCGGCAGTTCGTGGCTGGCGTGCTTGAAGTCGAATCTGAAAATGCCCTGATCGGGGCGGAAATCGAGATCGTCGAATTCGGCGACGGTTTGCGGGCTGTCGGCCGCGTGCAGCGCGAGCTTCCAGTCGTGCCAGTAATTGGTCAAGGGGAGATTCCCCTTGAGCGTGGCTTGAAACGCGTTGCGCGAGAGGCAGGCGGCGTCGTTGGCCGGGAAGCCGATTTCCGGCGGCTTGCCGGTGAACCAGCTTGGCACATAGACATAGGCGGTCTTGAGATCGCCGTTCTTGAAGCGCGCGCTGGTGACGAGCTGGATCACTTCGCTGCCCACACGGCGGCCGGAAGACGGGGCGAAATCGTAGTTGTCGCCGTACTTGTTGGTCAGGTAGGTGCCGGCTTCCGTGACGATCTTGAGCGTGTCCGACAGATCGACCGGGATTCTGGCGGCCGAAGCGTTAGGCCCCGCACCGGCCCACATCTCGTCGGGCAGGATCAAGTCCTTGTTGGTGACGATTTCGACGGCCACGCAGCGCGTATTGACCTCGCCATCCTTGAAGCACGACGGGTCCACGCTGCGTGCGCCGAACTTGGCCGCCAGCGCCTTGGCCGTGGGCATGGCCTGCTCGGGCTTTTGCGACTGGATGGCCGTATCGAGGGCGGCGGACACCAGGGCGATGGCATGGTTGACCTCATCGATCTTTTGCAGATCGATGAAGCGTTGCGGGTCGCTCTTGAGCGCATCGACGATCAGCGCCGCCGATTCGGAAAAACTGGTGTGGATGCCGAACAGCGTGCGCACCTGCGGCGCCAGCACGAGGACGGGCACCTCGTCGTCCGCGGTAATGTCGATGTAGGCCCGGCCGACCAGCTCGGTCAAGTCGAACTTGGCGGCTTGCACGCTATTGTCGGACGGCGTGATGGTCGCCAGCACCAGGAGCCACGAGCCGGCCGATTTGTCGCTCTTGTTGCTCGCCACCGTGATCCGGTCGCCCTTCTTCAAATGGTCGACCAGGAACAGCGGCAGGCGTTCGCTGCCACGCTCCACGTAGGCGGTCAGCATGGGCCCCAGATGGATACTGCCTGGTGCGGGTTCCTTGTCAGCCGCCCAGGCGGCGTCCGCGAGCAGCGCGAGGGTCAGGACGGCGCAAACCCGGAGTCCGAGCGTGCCGAAGAAGGTGGAAGAGATGCGCATCTGTCGATTCGACGAAAAGAGCCGGCGCCGGGGCGCGTGGCATGACAGCGGCATTGTAGCGGAGCGGCGGGACTGGCCGCTCCGAATCGCTTGTGCGCGATGATACTCTTGTCGAATTCGCCATTCTGGCCCTGCATTGCGGCGGAGCCGGAACCCGCATGGTCCCTGCTGCTGCGGAGTACCTCAGTAGAAGGTCACGTCGAAGTGATAGCCTTCGGAAGACAGGCGCCAATCGAGATTCGCTTCGACCGCCTGCATGGCCATCTTGCACAGGGCCTGCCAGGCCGATTTGCAATCCTCGAAGTGCTGTACGCCCGCGTCCAGTGCGGCTTGCTCGTCGGCCTGCATCAGGCGCAGAATTTCGATGTTGGGGCAGAGTTTTTCGAGCGCGACTGCAAAGTGCTCTTCGGCGCGTTTGCGCACGGACTCTTCCATCGTTTGACCGTACAGCGTCACAGAAAATTTTCTCATAGGTCCTCCTGGATGATGTGGTCCGGGTTCCGCTGGTCGGCCGTCCCGGTTGATGACGGCAGCGCGTCGTGAGCGCCATGCCGTCGGTGCTTCGCCTGCTTGTCGAGTCAAGCCTAATATTCGCGATTGTGCACCGCGACTTTGCCCTTGCGCAAGGAAACTGTGAAAAATTGTTGAATCGGCCCCGGATTCGTTAGCAAGCATGAAAGCTTTGCGGGGCGGCATCAGGCAAGCCAAGCGGCAAGTGTGGGCTGATTCACATCCATCTTGTCTTTCCCTCATGATTTCCGGCTGGGAGTAATCTCCGCATGGTTCGAGATGGAACGGGTGGGGAATACGGGAAGTGCCTGAATCCGGAAACGCACGGCAATGGCGGAGCGCAAGGCGGGTCGAAATTCCCGTCTGCACGCCGCTGCCAAAATTGCCCTGAACTAGGATCCCGCACCGCAGTCGAAAAAACATATGCAGCAAGAGGCCCGGCAAGTGCCGAAGCGGGAGGAAGCGTGCCGGGAAGTGAATGTCTGTTTCAATCGATGAAAGAAAGAGGCAGAATCATGCTCGAAACCATTGCTATCCTGCTTATCATCCTGTGGCTGTTGGGCTTGGTGTCGTCTTACACGCTCGGCGGATTCATCCACATTTTGCTGGTGATTGCTGTAATCGTCATCATTATTCGTGTGATCCAGGGACGTCCGCCGCTATAGCCCACCCATGTAATGCGGCGCCTGATCACGGCAAAAGAGAAGCGGCCGTCCGGCCGCTTTCCCTTTCTTTACGAGCTGAAGATCAGGCGTGAGCCTTGGCTTCGTCGCGCAGCATCTTGATCTGGTCGTGGTTGCGCAGCACGCCTTGGTACTGCCGCTCCACCACGGCGCGAATCGCGTCAGGCAGTGGCTGTGCCAGCGCACGGGAGTAGGATTTCTTCGCGATGTCCTCGCCGCGCTCGCATTCTTCGAGCACGGCGACGTCGCTCTTGCCCGTGATCGCCGTCTTCACGTTGAGCCAGCCGCGGTGCATGGCGCCTGCCGCCGTGGTGCCGGTAACCGGCGCTGCGCCGTAGTGGCGCACCAGAGAACCCAGTTCCGCCGCGGCGTTGGCGCACTCGCCTTCGCGCTGGCGCAAGAGGGAAATCAGCTCGGGCGAGGAAACCTGCGTATCTTCCGCGCAAGTCTTGAAGCCTTCTTTTCCATCGTTGCAAGTCTTGATCAAGTCGTTGAGCGTGCTGATGATTTCGTCGTTGGTCATGGTCAATTCTCCTGGGATGATTGAGTCCTGGGAGAATAGTGTGCCGCGCCGAAAGGGAAATGCCCATCGGACTGCGCCGCGTGGGCTTGTAGGACTGGGCGCAATGGGAATGCTGACAGAATACAACCTACGGCGGTGCTTGTTCGACGTTCGGCGGATACACCTGCTTCCCATTCATAATAGGCAAACACTTCTTCAAAGGTATTCCTCATTCGCACGATGCTAGAATAGCCAGCAAAAAGAGGGCTTTATTATTGGCGGGCGGTCTGTGCCTGTGCAGGGCCGTGTATCGATGAATCGAACTTCGCGGGAGAGTGGGCGATGCGTATTGCAAGCTTAGGGCATGCGGTTTTCGCGGCGGCGATGATCGCACTTGGCATGCTGGGCCTGATCAAGGGCGATTTCGCTTCGGTATGGCAGCCGGTGCCGGCCGATTTTCCGACGCGCCAACTGTTGGCCTATCTGTGCGCCGCGATTTCCCTGGCAGCCGGCGTGGGCTTGTTGATGCGGCAGACGGAAGCGCTCGCTGCCCGCGTACTGCTTGTCTACCTGCTGTTATGGTTGCTGTTGCTGAAGGTGCCTGATGTCTTCCGTGCACCGGCAATCGAGGTGTCCTGGCTCGGCGTCGGCGAGATTGCCGTGATCCTGGCTGGCGCGTGGGTTCTCTGCGCCTGGTTTTCCCCTGGCGGAAGCAACCGCTACTACGCTTTCGTTTCCGGCGACAAGGGGTTGCGCAATGCACGCTTGCTGTTCGGCCTCTCTTTGATTCCCTTGGGCCTGGCGCATCTGACCTACGTCAACGAAACCGCCGCCATGGTCCCCGGTTGGTTGCCCGCGCATCGGATATTCGCCTTCGCGACCGGCTGCACGTATCTGGCGGCGGGCGTGGCGGTGCTGGCCGGCATCCGCGCGCCATTGGCGGCAGTGCTTTGCGCCTTGCAAATGGGTGGTTTTACGCTGCTGGTATGGGTGCCGCATATCGCGGTGGGGACCAGGGACGGCTTCCAGTGGAGCGGCACTTCCATTTCGCTGGCTTTGACGGCCGGCGCCTGGGTGGTGGCGGATTCCTATCGCAAGCTCGCTCAACCTCAAGCGGCGGCTTGACGCGAGCGCGTGTTCCGGGATCGAATCCAACACCAAAGTCTGGTACGGCTTTCAAAAAGGCGAGGGTATTTTTTCAATAGGTGGCCGGTCGCGTCGGAAGATGTTCGGTACATGTCCGTGCAGGTTTTCAGTTCAAACCTTCCACGCCCCTACCGAAGCAGAAATTCACCAAGTCGAGACCCGGCTGTAAGGGCACTGTTTTACCGTGGAGCGCGCTGGGGTAAAAATTTGATGCATGTCAAATACGCGATCAATATTCCGGATTGCTTCGTTTTTCGAAAGAATACTATTGAGCTTGAATGGCAGACGCCGTATGGCCACGATGTCATGTCCAGCGTATTTTCCTTCATGCATAGCTTGTTGATTGACCCTCGGTTTTTTGGGAGTTGCCTGCTCCAGGTGTGCGGATATTAACGCTAGTGACAAGCAGGATTCGTTGGCTGGAGCAATTCGATTTCAGTGGGAGACATAATGAGAAAGAACTTTCCAGTCACGCAAAACGAATTCCACATGAAGGATGACATGCCCATCGTTTCCAAGACGGATTTGAAGGGCAAAATCACTTACGTCAATCCTTACTTCGTAGAAGTCAGCGGCTTTGACGAATCCGAATTAATCGGCGCGCCCCACAATATCGTGCGCCATCCCGATATGCCTCCGGAAGCCTTCGAAGATTTGTGGCAAACGCTCAAGGCCGGATTCACATGGAGCGCCATGGTGAAGAACCGCCGCAAGAACGGCGACTACTATTGGGTCATCGCCAATGCGACACCGTTATTGGAAAACGGCGTGCCCAGCGGCTATCTCTCCGTGCGGACCAAACCCACGCGCGCCGAGATTGAGGCCGCGGAGAAGCTCTACCGCTCCATGCGCGAGGGAAAAGCCGGTGTGACCATTCGTCGCGGCCAACTCATCCACAATGGATGGCCTGGATGGCTCGACAGGCTCCGCCAGCTTTCCATGGCCAAGACCGTCGCCGTGCTTGCTGCCGTGCTTGTTGCTTTGCTTCTCGCGATTGTTGCAGTCGCTTTTGCGCCAGCCAGTGCCAATTCTGCCAGGATCATCGGCTCGATTGCAGGCGCAGGCTTGGTTTGGACCCTGTTTGCGGGATATGTGCTCAAGCGCAGCGTAGTGGTTCCGTTGGCCATCGCGAATGCCGCGGCTCGCGCCATGGCCGGCGGAGATCTCACGCTTGAGGTTGACATCGGGCGCGGCGGGGAAATGGGCTTGTTGCTGAGGGCTTTGCATCAGACCAATGTAAACCTGCGCTCGGTAATCGGAGATGTGAGCCGCAATATCGAAACCATGAACATCGCGACCGCGGAAATCGCGGCTGGAAATATGGATCTGTCTTCCCGCACCGAAGCGCAAGCGAGCAGCTTGGAAGAAACCGCGGCCAGCATGGAAGAGCTGTCGTCTACCGTTAAACAGAATACGGAAGCTTCGCAAAAGGTACAGTGCCTGGTGACCGACTCTTGCGAACTCGCCGCCGCCGGTAGCGACGTTGTCGCCCGCGTGGGCAACACGATGAGCGAAATCACAAGTTCCGCGTCCAAGATCAAGGACATCATTGGCATGATCGACGGCATTGCGTTTCAGACCAATATCCTCGCTTTGAACGCGGCAGTCGAAGCGGCGCGCGCCGGCGAGCAGGGGCGCGGCTTCGCCGTGGTGGCGGGAGAGGTGCGAAATCTTGCTCAACGTGCGGCCAGCGCTGCCAAGGACATCAAAAGCTTGATTGACGTGTCGGTCGCCAATGTCGAAGCCGGCAACAGCTTGGTTCATGATGCGGACGGGAGCATGCGGTCGATTCTGGATTCCGTGCGGCGCGTGGAGACTCTTGCAAGAGAGATTGCTACCGCCAGCAATGAACAGGCAAGCGGCATTGAACAAGTCAATCAGGCGGTCATGCAGTTGGAAGACACAACGCAGCAAAATGCCGCCATGGTTGAACAAGCCGCGGCAGCGGCCAGGCAGTTGAACGAGCAGGGGGCGCAAGTGGCATTGGCAGTCAGCTTGTTCAAGACTGGAAAATCGAGCCGCGTATTGGAGAACCGGGATGCGGATCAAAAGGCGATACAGAATGGGCATCTGCGGCAATCCAACGCCCCGCGTGTTGGCGCCACACGCAATGTTCGTCTGATCGGTCGTTGAGAACACTGCGCGGAATGCGACCTCGTTTTGCCGACAATTCATCATTTTCTGGCGCGGCAGAAGTGAGGATGCACGACTGCCCAGTCGGAATAATTGGAAGTTTCCCCCGACACGCGCAGTGGCCACCACAGGCTCATTCGACAGTCACCGACTTCGCCAGGTTGCGCGGCTTGTCCACATCCGTCCCGCGCGCTAGCGCGGTGTGATACGCCAACAACTGCAGCGGCACCGTATGCAGGATAGGCGAGAGCACGCCATAGTGCTCGGGCAGGCGGATCACGTGTATTCCTTCGCTCGGTGCGATGTGCGAATCGGCGTCGGCGAATACGTAAAGCTGGCCGCCGCGGGCGCGCACTTCGTGCATGTTCGATTTCAGCTTTTCGATCAGCGCGTCGTTCGGCGCCACCGTCACTACGGGCATTTCCTCGGTGACCAACGCCAGCGGGCCGTGCTTCAATTCGCCGGCGGGATAGGCTTCAGCGTGGATATAGGAAATTTCCTTGAGCTTCAAGGCGCCTTCGAGTGCGATCGGATAGTGCAGGCCGCGCCCGAGGAAGAGGGCGTTTTCCTTGCGTGCGAATTCTTCGGCCCAGGCCATGATTTGCGGCTCGAGTGCGAGCACGGCCGCGATGGCCGCCGGCAGGTGGCGCATGGCTTTCAGGTGGGCGGCTTCTTCCTCGTCGGTCAGCCGGCCCTTGGCTTGCGCCAGCGCGAGCGCGAGCAGGAACAGTGCCGTTAATTGGGTGGTGAAGGCCTTGGTCGAGGCTACGCCGACTTCGATGCCGGCGCGCGTGATATAGGACAGCACGCATTCGCGCACCATTGCGCTGGTGGCGACATTGCACACCGTGAGCGTGTGTTGCATGCCTTGTTCGCGCGCATGCTTGAGCGCGGCCAGGGTGTCGGCCGTTTCGCCGCTTTGCGATATCGTGACCACCAATGCATTCGGGTTGGGCACGCTGTCGCGATAGCGGTATTCGCTGGCGATCTCGACGATGACGGGAACCTTCGCGATCGACTCGATCCAGTACTTGGCCGTCAGGCCGGCATAGTAACTCGTGCCGCAAGCCAGGATCAGGAGCGAATCGATCTGCTTGAACACGCGGAAGGCGCCGTCGCCGAACAGTTCGGGCATGATCCCGCTGACGCCTTCGAGCGTGTCGCCGATGGCGCGCGGCTGCTCGAAGATTTCCTTTTGCATGTAATGGCGATAGGGGCCGAGCTCGGCCGCGCCGCTGTGCGCATGCACAGTGCGCACCTCGCGCTGCACTTGCCGGCCCGTGGCGTCGACGATCCAGGCGCGCTGCAATTGCAGGTCGACCACGTCGCCGTCTTCGAGGTAGATGATCTGGTCGGTCACGCCGGCCAGCGCCATGGCGTCGGACGCGAGAAAGTTCTCGCCCTTGCCCTGGCCGACGATCAGGGGCGAGCCTTGGCGCGCGCCGACCACGCGATGCGGCTCGTCGCGGCAGAAAGCGGCGATGGCGTAGGCGCCGACCAGGCGTTTGGTGGCTTGCTGCAACGCCTCGAACAAATCGCCGTGGTAGAGGTGATCGATCAGGTGGGCGATCACTTCGGAATCGGTCTGGCTTTCGAAGGCGTAGCCGGCGGCTTTCAGCTCGGCGCGCAGTTCCTCGTGGTTTTCGATGATGCCGTTGTGCACGATGGCCACGCGTTCGCGCGAGAAATGCGGATGGGCGTTATGCGTGGCCGGCGCGCCGTGCGTGGCCCAGCGCGTATGGGCAATGCCGGTAAAGCCGGCCAGCCCGGCATCGCCGATCTGATGCTCGAGGTCGGCCACGCGCGAAGTGCTGCGCGAGCGCTTCAAGGTGCCGTCGACATGCAGCGCCACGCCGCAGGAATCGTAACCGCGGTATTCGAGCCGCTTCAGGCCCTCGACCAGGATGGGGGTGATGTTGCGTTGCGCTACCGCGCCGACGATGCCGCACATGGGAACCTCACGAGCAAATCAATGGAATATGCTCATGCTAGTGCGCCTGCTGTGAAATAAAATTCCAAAATATATAATTATTTGAAATAATGGGAAATAATAAGTTATGTGTGAAATAATAATTCAAATATTTTTTGTTTTTGATATTTAAATCCATGAAGGTGACCGAGCAAGCCGAGCAAATCGAACTCGATGAGTTGGACCGGCGCATCCTCGAGGCCTTGCAGGATGATGCCGCGCTGAGCAATCTCGACCTGGCGGCCAAGGTGCATGCCACCGCGCCGACCTGCCTGCGCCGCGTCAAGCGCTTGATCGACGCCGGTGTGATTGCGCGCCGCGTGGCGTTGCTCGATCCGCGCAAGCTCGGGCCGACGCTGACTGCCATCGTCGAGATCACGCTAGACCATCAGGGGGCGGAAAAGCAGGAAGCGTTCGAAGCCTTGGTTGCGCACGAACCGGCCATTTTGCAATGCTACCGCGTCTCGCCGGGACCGGATTTTGTATTGGTGGTGCAGGTGGCCGACATGCCGGCTTATCATGCGTTGGCGCATCGCGTGTTCGCCGGCCACGCCAATGTGCGCAATGTGCGCAGCTTCTTTTCCATCCATCGCAGCAAATTCGAAACACGGATCGGGTTTTGAAGCGTGATCGGCGTGGGCAGCACGGCGAATAATTTCCGGTTTTCTTCCTCCATTTGATGCGCGTGTCACAAGCTTGCGCTAATATTAACTTTTTCGGAAATTCAACTTTTCCACCTCGTCAGGAGTGTTGCTTATGAAGCGGTTTGTAGTGGGGTTGTCCTTGGGCTTGGTCATGATGGCGGCGCAGGCGGCGCCGATGACGAACGCCGACGTGATCAAATTGATCGATGCCGGCATGCCGGATTCCGTGATCCTGCAATCGATCGGTACCAGCGCGACCAAGTTCGATGTGTCGTCGGATGCCTTGATCAAGCTGAAAAGCAAGGGCGCCAGCGCGGCCGTGTTGCAAGCCATGATCAATGCAAAGAGCGGGCATGCCGCTGGAACTGCGGCGCCAGACACTTCCGGTATGTCCGCTACGCACTCTGCGGCGCATTCCGGCTCGTTGAACCCCGAAGAAGCCACGGTCGTGGTTGGCGGCGTGGAATCCACCATGCAATACATCGTGCCGCAACTGCGCACGGCAGCGCGTGCTTTCGGTTTGGGCGGGGTGGCTTCCTATGCCACGCTGCAGGGCTCGACGGCCGCGCGCAAGCTGCCCGGCGACGGCATCGAATTCATCATCAGCGTACCCAAGAACGCCCAGCCGGTCAGTTATGTGACACTGGCCAATTTCGCCGTGCGCGACAACGGCACGCGCGAAGTCATGGTAGGCGGCGGCTACATGAGCTATTCGAGCGGCATCAACAAGGATCGCGTGATACCGATCAAGTCCGAGGCGCTGCCGGACCAGTCGCGTGCGCGCGACGGTTTCGTACTGTACAAGATCACGCCCGAGCACACCCTCGCGCACGGCGAATATGCACTCGTGCTCTATACCAGGGAAGTGCACGTGGCGGGGTACTTCAGCGCGGCGGCAAACAGCTACTTCGATTTCAGCGTCGACTGACGTCGTCCGGCGGGCCGGACCTTGCCCGTCGGGGCAAGGTCTCATGCGCCAACTTCACTTCTTGACTTTCTCCGGCCGCTGCCAACCCTCGATGGTGGTTTGGCGCGCGCGCGACACGGTCAGCTTGCCGGCCGGCGCATTCCTGGTTAGCGTAGTGCCGGCGCCCAGCGTGGCGCCTTTGCCCACCGTGACCGGGGCCACGAGTTGCGTGTCGCTGCCGATGAAGGCGTCGTCTTCGATCACGGTGCGGAACTTGTTGACACCGTCATAGTTGCAGGTGATGGTGCCGGCGCCGATGTTGACCCTGGCGCCGATGTCGGCATCGCCCACATAGCTCAAGTGGTTGGCCTTGCTGTGCGCGGCGATGCTGGCGTTCTTGATTTCGACGAAGTTGCCGATATGGACGTCTTCGGCCAGCACGGTGCCGGGGCGCAGACGCGCGTAGGGGCCGATCTGGCCGGCCGGGCCGATCACGGCATCTTCGATATGGGAAAAGCTCTTGATATTGGTGCCCTTGCCCACGCGGGCATTGCGGATCACGCAATTGGCGCCGACGTGCACGCCGTCTTCCAGTTCTACCCTGCCTTCGAAGACGCAATTGACGTCGATCGTCACGTCGCGCCCGCAAACGAGTTCGCCGCGCACATCGATGCGTGCCGGGTCGGCCAAGGTCACGCCTTGTTCGAGCAGGCGGCGCGCCGTTTGCAATTGCACCATGCGCTCGAGTTCAGCCAGTTGCAGCTTGCTGTTGACGCCCAGCGTTTCGGCCACGTCTTCGGGCTGCGCCGAAGTGACGGCCACACCGTCGGCCACGGCACAAGCCACGATGTCGGTCAGATAGTATTCGCCCTGGGCATTGTTGTTCGACAGACCTGCCAGCCAGGTCTTCAATTTCGCCGTCGGCGCGACCATGATGCCGGTGTTGACTTCAGTGATGGCGCGCTGCGCCTCGCTCGCATCCTTTTGCTCGACGATGCTGACGATGGCACCGTTCTTGCGTACGATGCGGCCATAGCCGGTCGGGTCTGGCAGGGTCACGGTCAGGATGGCCAACTTATCGGTTCCGGCGCTGTCCAACAGGCGTTGCAGCGTGGCGGCGCGCGTCAACGGCACGTCGCCGTAGAGCACCAGCGTGGGCACGCTATCGTCGAGCCGGACGGCCGCCTGCTGGACGGCGTGGCCGGTGCCCAGTTGCGGTTCCTGCAGGGCGAAAGCAAGGTCGGCGCCTTGCAAGGCATGTGGCACGGCGTCGCCCCCATGCCCATAGACAACGGTCAGGGTGTTAGGATGCAGGCTGCGCGCGGTATCGACGACGTGGGATAGCAGCGGCTTGCCTGCCAGGGGATGCAGCACCTTGGGCAGGGCGGAATGCATGCGCTTGCCCATGCCGGCCGCGAGAATGACGATGTTCATAGGCGACGAATGTAAATGATGCAAAATTCTATCATCAGGCATGGTTGGCGTCTGTTTGCGTTGGGGCTGGTCCTGCTGCTGGCTTCCTGCAGCCTGGGCCGCCTGGGCTACAACAATGCCGATACCATCGTCTATTGGTGGCTGAACGGCTATGTCGATTTCGACACCGGCGAGCGTCCCTGGGTCAGGCAGCGCATCGATGCGCTCCACGCCTGGCATCGCCACACGCAGTTGAAGACCTACGTTCCCATCCTGGTGACGGCGCAGCGTCAGCTCGACCATAACGTCAGCAAGGCCGATGTGATGGCCGTGTACGCCGACATTGATAAGGCGATCGATCGTCTGGTGGAGCAATCCGCCCCCGACCTGGCCGACCTGGCGATTGCGATGAGCGGCGACAACATGGACGCGCTGAAGAAGAAGTTCGACGCCACCAATCGCAAGTTCCGCAAGGAATATCTCGACGGTGACCTCGAAGAGCGGCAGGAACACCGTTACAAGATGGTGATGGAATGGGCGGAATACTGGTTCGGCGATTTCAGCGACGAGCAGGAAGCGGCGATTCGGCGCGCATCGGACGCCAGGCCGCTCAACAATGAATTCTGGGTCGAGGACCGCACGCGGCGCCAGCAAGCCCTGATCGCCCTGATCGACCGTATCCACCGGGAAAAGCTCTCGCGCGAGACTGCCGCAGTGCTGATCAAGAACTACATCGCCAACAACTTCCTCGAGCGCAAGGAAGCCAGCCCGGAAATGCAAGCCTTCTTTGCCGCATCCAAGGATGGCCTGGCGCAATTGACGGTTACCATCGTCAACCTCACTACACCCAAGCAGCGCGCCCATGCCAGGGAAAAACTGCAGCATTGGATTGACGATTTCAATGTGTTGGCTGTGCAGCCTTAAAGCCGGCGCATTGCGCAAGCGCGTGTATGGGGAAAAAAATCCGCGGCATCGCGAATCGATCGCAAAGCGGTGAGAGGATAGGATCAGCCGGCGCCGGCTTCTTCAAGCAGCCAGTCGCAGAAATTGCGCAATGCCGGGTCTTCGGCGCGGCTTTCCGGCACCAGCCAGAAATAGGCGCGCGAAGGCACGGTCGGGCCGGCCAGGGGCATGACCAGGCGGCCGGCTTCGAGTTCGCGGTCGATCACGGGGCGCGGGCCGAGCGCCACGCCGATGCCGTCGACCGCCGCTTGCAGGGTCAGGTAGAAGTGGTCGAACTGCTGCCTGCCCTTGGGCTCCAGGCCCGGCATGCCGGCTTCGGCCAGCCAGCGTTGCCATGAATGCGGCCGGCCCGCCGACGAGAGCAGGGTATGCTGTCTCAAGTCCTTGACTTCGTGCAGGGGCAAACGTTTCAACAATGCAGGGCTGCACACCGGAATCTCACGTTCGATCAAGAATTCGCGCGAGATATGGCCCGCCAATTCCAGCGGCCCGCGCCGGATCGCCAGATCGAAATGCATGCTCTGGTCCGGCGGCCGGTCGGACGTGATCAAGTTCAATTCCACGCCGGGATGGCGCAACTGGAAGCGTGTCAGGCGCGGCAGCAGCCAATGCATGGTGAAGGTGGGCAGCGCATCGAGCGTCAGGCGCCGCTGCGTACCGCTCTCGGCCACGCGCCGTGTCGCGCCGGCGATATTCTGGAATGCCGACTGCACGGCGAGAAAATATTCACGCCCTGGCGCTGTCAGCGAGACACGCCTGCCGTGGCGCTCGAACAAGGATGTGCCTAGCCAATCCTCAAGCCCGCGTACTTGACGGCTGATTGCACCGTGGGTCACATACAGGCTTTCCGCCGCCGCCGAAAAACTGCCTAAGCGTGCCGCAGCTTCAAAGGCGCGCAGGGCGTTGAGCGGTGGAAGGTCGGCGTTCATTCTTGTGAGTATATCTCACATAAAACAGCAGGATAAATCGTTTTTCGGCGAGGCAACAGGCTGCTATGCTGCAGTCATGGAAACCCGCATTGACACATCAGGTAACAAGCCGATACCTACGAGCAAATGGCAGCTGTTCCGCTGCTTTTTCATGATGGGTATCGTCAGCTTCGGCGGCGTGCTGCCGTTTGCGCGCCGTGCACTGGTGGAAAAGGAACGCTGGCTGACAGCGGAGGAATTCAACGAAGGTTTGAGCCTGGGCCAGATTCTGCCGGGCCCCAACGTGGTCAATCTCTCCATCATGCTCGGAGCGCGCTTTCATGGCCCGCTCGGCGCCTTCCTGGCCTTCTTGGGACTGATGGCGGCACCGTTCGCCATCCTGATGCTGTTGGCCACGCTATACGGCGCTTATGGCCAGGTGCCGGCGGTGCGGCACCTGGTCAACGGCACGGCGGCGGCCAGCGCGGGGCTCGTGGTGGCGGTGGGCTGGAACATGCTCTCGCGCCAGGCAAAGTCATGGCGCACCACCGGCATCTCGGCACTGTCTTTTGCCGGTTGCGGCTTGCTGGCTTGGCCCTTGTTGCTGGTACTCGGCGTGCTGGCGCCGTTATCTATCCTCCTGGCCTGGAGGGGGCGCAAATGAACGGTCGTCCCTTGTCGGAAGTCGCCTCTTATTTTCTCGCGCTGTCGCTGGTCGCCATAGGCGGGGCCAATGTTTTGATTCCCGAAATGCACCATCAGCTGGTCGAGTTGCGCGGCTGGATGAACAGCGGCGATTTCGTTTCGCTGGTCTCCCTGTCGCAAGCCGCGCCCGGCCCCAATGTGCTGATCGTCAGCCTGCTCGGCTGGAAGCTGGCAGGCATCCCGGGCGCCTTGGTTGCCACCTTCGCCATGTGTCTCCCGTCCTCGCTGTTGGTCTACGGCTTTACGCGTGTCTGGGACCGTTACAAGGAAGCGTACTGGCGCGTCGTCGTGCAAAACGGGCTGGTGTCGGTGACGGTGGGGCTGGTGCTGGCTTCGGGGTATGTGTTGACGCGCGAGGCTGACCATACCTGGCTCGCCTATGGCGTGACAGCCGCTACGGCCTTTCTCAGCCTGAAGACGCGCGTCCATCCCCTGTTGTTGCTGGCGGGGGCGGGATTGCTGGGCCTGACCGGTTATCTGTGATCAGACGGCGCTATGCGCCACCTGGTCGCTCCATTCGAACGAGGCGATTTCGAGTTCGTACAAATCGTCGTGCGAGAGCTGGAGCTTGCGCAATAAGGGCGGAATCAGATCCTGCGCTTCCTCGATGCGCTCCAGGTATTCGGCGAGCTTGAGCAGATCGCCATAGAAGCCCTTGCGCGACAACAGCGCCTGGGCCACCTCGTCGATCAGGTGGATCTGTTCCAGGATGGCTTCCATGGGCATGCCGAACAGGGTATCGGCCAGCGACATGATGCCGACGGTGAAGGCGGTGTCGGCAGTATTGCGGTTGTCAGGCGCAACCTTGCGCGCCAAGAGTTCCAGCATCTTGCCGCGCGTGGTGGCCAGCGCCAATAGCGGCGGCAGGCTGTGCCCTTTCTTGCACGGTTCGGCATACAGCATGATCTGCAGCCAACGCCGCAAGTGGTCGCGCCCGAGAACGATCAAGGCTTGCGACAGCGAATCGATGCGGTGGCGGATGCCGAATGCCGGGGCATTGGCCAGGCGCAGCAGGTTCAGGCTCAAGGCCGCATCCTGCTTGATCGCCCGCTCGATCTCGGCGGTCCCGGCGTCGGACAGCACCAGCTTCATCATGTCCATCACCGCCAATTGCGAAGGCGAGAGCTTCTTGCCCGACAAGAGCGAGGGCTTGGCGAAATAATAGCCCTGGAAATAGTCGAAGCCGAGGTCGAGGCAGATCTTGAACTGGCCGTAAGACTCGACCTTCTCGGCCAGCAATTTCTTGCCGGCTTGCTTGAATTGCGGCGTCAACTTGAGCAAGGCGGAGAGCGGCATATCGCGCAAATCGAACTTGACGATGGACGTCATCGGCAGCAGCTTTTGCACGTCTGCGCTGTCGGTGATCACGTCGTCGAGCGCAAACTGGAAGCCTTGTTCCGACAATTCCTTGACGCGCGCCACCACCTCCGGCGTGGCCTGCACCGTCTCGACGATCTCCAGCACCACACGCTCGCGCGGCAGGAAGGCGAAGATGTCGCTCATCAGCACGGCCGCATCGACATTGACGAAACCGAGCGCATCGCCTATCACCTTTTCGATGCCGAGCTGGGCGGTGTGGGAAATGACGGCGGCCGTTGCCGAAAGATCGTTGGTGATATCGGCACTGGCGACTTCGCCGCCGCGAAACAGCAGCTCATACGCCACCAGCTCCTGGTTGCGGTCCAGGATGGGTTGGCGTGCCAGAAAGAATTCTCTGACTCGCAGAGGGGGCACGGTGGTGAGCGGTGTTTGATCGGACATGGTCGGATAATTCGCTCGCACGGTTGGGCAGGGCATTGAGCGCTTCGCTCTAGTACGGAATTTACCTTACTTTTGCGGGTTTTTATCTCGTAAAACCGCAAAATTCCATGGTGCACCGCATTAGATGTTAACTAGACCGGCTCCCCTTCAAGAAACATTTTCATCTCACCGCTCTGGAATGGAGTCCAGTCCTCGTTGTCGGTCAGCGGTTCCGTGACGATTACCGCGACACGGTCCGTCGGTGTGGTCACTTGGGCGAAGTCGACGCGGATGTCGTTGTTGGCCAGCTTGGCGGTGGCAAACGGGTGCTGCCGCACGACATAGAACAGATTTGTCGAGCAATGTGCGAACAGGGCCGAACCATCCGAGAGCAGCATGTTGAACGGACCGTGTGAGGCAATGTTTTCCGCAAGTTCGGCCAGCACATTGCGCAATTCCTCCAGCGCAGGCATGCGCTCGCCGAAGCGCTCGAGCAAGACTTGCAAGATGTGGCAGAACGCGCGCTCGCTGTCGGTCTGGCCCACGGGGCGGTAGGGCCCGGAAATAGGCGGATGAAAATCCTTCAAGTCGCCGTTGTGCGCAAATACCCAGTAACGGCCCCAGAGCTCTCGCACGAAAGGATGGCAATTTTCCAGCAATACCTCACCCTGGGTCGCCTTGCGAATATGCGAGATCACATTTTTCGATTTGATGGGATAACGCCGGATCAGTTCGGCCACGGGCGAACTGACGGCCGCCTCATGGTCGACGAAATGGCGCACGCCGGCGCCTTCGAAGAAAGCGATGCCCCAGCCGTCCTTGTGCTTGTCGCTGCCGCCGCCGCGTTCGGCAAATCCTGTGAAGCTGAATACGATGTCGGTGGGGACGTTGCAATTCATCCCGAGCAATTGACACATGGCGGAAAGATGGAATCAGGGTAATAGCGCTAAGAATACCATTGCCGACAATAGTTCCTGAGCGGCAATGACTTGCGTTTCCTTGCTGCCGCGCCACGATATCGATGCTGCCAAAACGACAAATGAACCATGATGTCAAAGGCCGGTCATATTCGGGCACTAGCATGCACCTTTGACATTGTCGGGATTCTCTTTCAGGTGATTCATGGACACAAGGCTCTTCATACACGGCGGAACCGGTTTGGTTCAACAGCAAGATGGCAGCACGGACTGGACGCCGTCCGACCTCACGCTCTACGGTGCGCGCATCGATCACGTCGGCGGTTCGGTCAAATCGGGCAATGAAGGCACGGTGTTCGACGCCCAGGGCTTGCTGGTCTTGCCCGGTATCGTCGACCTGCATGGTGACGCCTTCGAGCGCCAGATCCAGCCGCGTCCCGACACGCAATTCGCGCACGACATCGCCCTGGCCGATACCGACCGGCAGCTCGCCGCCAACGGCATCACCACGGCTTGCCACGGCTTGGCCTATAGCTGGGAAGGCGGCTTGCGCGGCCGGGAGCCGGCGCTGGCCCTGCTCAATCAAGTCGCGCGATTGCGCGCCAACAGCCACGTCGACCATCGCGTGCATTTGCGTTTTGAAACAGCCCACCTCGAGGGTGTGGCCGATGCGCTGGATTGGATCGCCCAGGGCCGCATCGATTTTTTCGCCTTCAATGAGCACCTGCCGCAGATCATCGCCGGCAGCAAGCGCCCGGAAAAACTGGCCGCCTATGCGGCGCGCGCCCGCTGCGCCACCGACGCCTTTTGCGCCCGCGTCAAGATCGCCGAAAGCCGTGCGCGCGAGGAAGTGGCGAGAGCCGTGGCGCGCTTGGCCGAAGCTTGCGCCAGGCATCGCGTGCCCATGGCTTCGCACGACGACACCAATAGCGCCGACCGCGAGCGCTACCAGCAGTTGGGCGTCACCATTTCCGAATTCCCCATGAGCCAGGATGCCCTGTTTGCGGCGCTGTCTTACGACAACCGCGTCATCATGGGCGCACCCAATGTGCTCCTGGGCGGCAGCCACCGCGGCGCGCTGGCCGCCATCGATGCCGTCAAGAGCCGCATGTGCGACATCCTGGTATCGGATTATTACTACCCCGCCATGCTGCACGCCCCGTTCAAGCTGGCCCACGAAGGCGCCTGCACGCTGGCCGATGCCTGGCGCATGGTGTCGGAACACCCCGCCGCCGCGCTCGGGCTGGCCGACCGCGGCCGCATCGCCTCGGGGCGGCGCGCCGATTTGCTGCTGGTCGAACCGGGCGCTGCAGGCTCGGCGCGCCTGGTCGCCACTATCGCTGCAGGCCGTCTGGCTTATTGCGCCGAACCGGCGCGCATGGAAACCAGGCGCAGCTATCAAATGGCAGCTTAGCCATGCGCTACGCCCTGTACTTCGCGCCTGAACCGGGTTCGCCCTGGGCCGAAGCCGGCAATTGCTGGATCGGGCGCGATGCGGAGCGTGATCTTGCAATAGGGCAGGAAACCGTGCCAGGCATTCCCCCGGTGCTGTTGTCACAGTTCACCAGCGGCGCGCGGCGGTACGGCTTCCACGCCACGCTGAAGGCGCCGTTCCATCTGGCGCAGAGCTTTTCCGAGGCCAATCTCGAAGCGATGGCGGCGGCTTTCTGTCAGGAACAGCGTCGCATTGCCGTGCCGGCACTCAAGATCAAACCGCTCGATCATTTCCTCGCTCTGCGCCCGAGGGCGCGGAAGATGAAATTGGCGCCTTGGCCATGCGCTGTGTCAGCTATTTCGACATGCTGCGCGCGGCGCCCTCGGACAGCGAATTGGCAACACGCCGGCGCCGCGGCTTGAGCCAGCGCCAGGAAGCCCTGCTGCAGCGTTGGGGTTATCCTTATACCGAGGAAGAATACCGCTTCCACCTGACCCTGTCGGACGACTTGCGCGAGATCGATGAGGATGCCGCTTACACCTTGCGCCGCGCTGCCGAAGAACACTTTGCGCCGGTGGCGCAGGCACCCTTCATCATCGACCGCTTGAGCATTTTTCGCGAAGCGAGTCCGGGCAGCCCGTTCACCGCGTGGCGCAGCTTCCCCTTTGGCGATCGCCTGCCGCAGGCCGGCCTGCCCGCACCGGGCCGCCTGTTCTTTTTCGTCGGCCCCTCGGGTGTGGGCAAGGATAGCCTGTTGCGCTGGGTGCAGCAGCACCTGCCGCATGGGGACATGGTGCTCGCGCGCCGCACCGTCACCAAGCCCGCCAAAAGCGGCGATGCGCATGAAGCCGTCGATGCCGCCACGTTCTGGAACCTGGCCGCGGCCGGGCAATTCGCCATGCAATGGCAGGTCGATGGCGTCTCTTACGGCGTGCGGCGCGGCATCGAAGCCGAGCTCTGTGCGGGCCGTGACGTCATGGTCAACGGCTCGCGCGAATACGTGCCGCAATTGCAGCAACTCTATCCGCAGGCCCAAGTCATATGGATCGAGGCCGAGGCGCAGGTGCTCGAAGAACGCCTGGCCGCGCGCGGACGCGAAAGCGGCGCCGCCTTGCTGCGCCGGATCAGCCGCGCCAGCCAATTCCCGCCGCTCGAATCGAAGCAGGTGATACGGATCGATAATAGCGGCGAAATTGAAGCCGCCGGCAGGCAAGTGCTCGATATCCTCAAGCGGTAGTTTTATTTCCCTTGCACTCGGTATCCGTATTCAACCAGGGATCGCGCTCCGGATAGGGGTAGTGCTGGCTGACGAAATCGACGAAGCTGCGCACCGTGGCCGAGAGCAGGCGCCGACTCGGATAAACCATCATCACGCTCATCTGGCCCAGATGGTAGTCGGGCAGGAGCCGCACCAGGCGCCCGCATACGAGGTCGTCAGCCAGGCTGAACGAGGGGCGGATCACGATGCCCATGCCGGCCATGGCGCATTGACGCAGCAGTTCGCCGCTGTTGGAAAGCATCTTGCTCGTCACGGGGATATGCATGGTCGTGCCGTCCGGCCCTTCGATGGGCCAGCGGTGGCGCAATTGCTCGAACGGGAAATTCAGGCAGATATGCTTCGACACGTCTTCCGGCACGACAGGTGCGCCATGTTTTTCCAGGTAGCCCGGCGAAGCGCACAGCAGCACTTCGGTGGTGCCGATCTGGCGCGAAATCATCGAGACGTCGAAGCGCTGCAAGCCGATGAAGATGCCTAGGTCGAAGCCCTCCTCGACCAGGTCCACGTCGCGGTCCGACAGCGTCACGTCGAGCGTCACGTCGGGATACTTCTGCGCATATTCAGGCAGGAGCTTGGCCAGCTGCATTTGGCCGAAGCCGAGATGGGAATACACGCGCAAGGTGCCCGAAGGCTTCTTGGCCTGGGCCGAGGCGATGGCCTCGGCGTCGTCGATATCCTGCAGGATCTGTTTGACGCGTTCGAGGTAAGCCATGCCGGTCTCGGTCAGCGAGAGGCGGCGCGTAGTGCGGTTCAACAGGCGCGTGCCGAGATGGCCTTCGAGATCGGCCACATGGCGCGTGACCACCGCATTGGACATTTCCAGCAAGGTGCCCGCGCGGGCAAAGCTGCCCTGCTCGACGACCTTGGCGAAGACACGCATTGATTGCAAACGATCCATACTGCAGTTCTCGGTATTGTTGCTGAAACTGGAATAATAGAGCGTTTTTGCTCGGCGTGCCTAAGCCCGCCTATAGATGCACCCGGCAACGCCACAGCGCATGCCCTGATTCGATGTACTTGCGCTCGAACGGCGTGATCGGCGCTTCCGTTACAAACGTCTCGCAAGCCACGCTTTTGCCGCTCAATTGCGTCAGCGCCGCTGCGCATTCTTCGATATAAATACGCCAATTGCTGCGGCATTCGAACACGCCGCCGAGCGCCGCCACGACCGGAAACACCGCATGCCCGTGCCAGCGCCGGTGCAGTTGGCCTATCTTGGGCCAGGGGTTGGGGTAGAGCAGATAGTGCCGCACAGGCTTGATACCGGCATCGTGAAGCAAACGCCAAAAGTCGACCAGATCGGCGCGCACACGGATGAAGTTCGGCGGCAGCTCGCCATCCCACAGTGTGTTGCGCCCCGTACGGTCTGCCGATTGGTCCACGCCGATGATGAAGTGGTCGGGAAATTGCGTTGCCAGGTGCATGGTCGAGAGGCCCACGCCGCAGCAGGCGTCGAGTATCAGCGGCGCCTCGCCGCGCGCTCGCCAGGCCTTCAGGCTTGCAGCGAAGGCTGCGCGGTTGTAGTCGGCGTAAGGCTTGCGGAAAGGGTGGGCGGCATGGCGGGCAACCAGCGACGCGAGCTTGTCATGCGCCTGCTGTTGCGCGCTTGCTATGGGAGATGAATTGCCTTGCATCGCCGTCAAACCTTAATGAGGCAATTTAAGGCAGCGCTGGCGACAGAGGGGAAAGAGAAGACGGGGTCATGGTTCATGACCCCGGATTTTAACGCAGTGGCAATCTCGCGCCGGCTTAGTGGTAAGTGACGCGATGGCTCATTACCGCATCGTAGCTGCCGAGGAAATCGTCGATGTCTTCCACGGTCGGCTCGCTGGCGATAAGGTTCTTGACGTTTTCGCGGAAGATTTCCGCCATGGCGCCGCGAATGAAAATTTCACGCTTGCCCGACTTATCCGTGATTTCATAACCGCCGGATTGCAGGGCTTCCTGCTCGCTATCGACACTGAATTCGACGACGCTGTATTGGTCGCTGTTGTAGATCAGGTTCATGATGGCTCCTTGGGCGATATGTCGGCGATCCGGTTTCCAGGTATTGCGATCGCCGTCTTACGGGTTATTCATTTAACGCAGCAGGTGGAGCTTGGGTGTACCGATTTCAAGTTGTCGCAAAAAAATATTACTAAATAAGGACGGGTAAAGATATGTAATAACTGCAGCTTTTACACAAGTTAACCTTTAACGCGCACGGATTTGAGACTGAAATACAAACGGAGTTCCAATAGCGGAATGGTACTATTACCGAACGATGCCCATTCGGCAATTCATTCGGCGGCTTGCAAGTTTGGCTGCAGCGACAACAGATTCGCGTAGGGCGGGGCAGAGAGGAAGGCGCGTAATTGCGCGATGTGCGCGTCGTTGGCGACGCTGACGAAGAGCGCTTCGGGCGGATGGCGCAGGATGCGGTTCAGGTGTACGCGCAGGGTCAGGTTTCCCGTACAGCACATGCAGGCAGGGGCGACACGGATCAAGGGAAAGCCGGCATCTTCGGCAAGCGTTTCAAGCTTGCCTGAACCGGAAGACAAGCCTTCGAGGATGAAGGCGGAAGATACCTGGGGGTTGACGCGTTCGGCGATGGCGGCTTCGCGCGAAGCCGCCGTCCTGCCTGTGACCAGCGCGAGGCGGGTGGTCATCCACCCTTCTTGGAAAGTTTTCCGGGCTCGACGCCCAGTTGCTTGAGCTTGCGGTAGAGGTGGGTGCGTTCCAGGCCGGTCTTTTCCGCCACGCGCGTCATGCTGCCTCCTTCGCGTGTCAGATGATGCTCGAAGTAGGCGCGCTCAAAGGCGTCGCGCGCTTCGCGCAGCGGCAGGTCGAACGAGAGCGAGAACAGTTGCGTCTCTTGCTGCATCATGTTCATCGAACCGACGGAAGCCGGGCTGTGCACGGGGCTATTGGCGGCATAGGGCACTTCCTGCACCGTGCGCGCGGGTTCCGTTTGCGGGCCGGCGGTGCGTACCTGGAAGTTCACCGGACGAACCGTCTCCACCGAGCGCGACAAGCCTTGCTGCACGGCCTTCAACAGCTTTTGCAGCGAGATCGGCTTTTCCAGGAAATTGAGTGCGCCGATACGGGTCGCCTCGACGGCGGTATCGATCGTGGCATGCCCGGACATCATGATGACCGGCATGGTCAGCAATCCATCGCGCTGCCATTCCTTCAACAGGGTCACGCCATCGGTATCGGGCATCCAGATGTCGAGTAAAACCAGGTCGGGGACGCTGGCGGCCCGTGCTTCTCTTGCCTGCTGGGCATTTTCCGCCATGATGACGACATGCCCTTCGTCGCCCAGAATTTCCGAGAGCAATTCCCGGATACCCATTTCATCGTCTACAACGAGGATATTTGCCATGTGCTTGCCTTGATTATTCCTGCAATTTATTCCTGCAATTATTCCACGGGTGCTAACTTTAACAGCAAAATTGCCACCTTTGCACCATTTGCATCGCTTCGATTTTGAATATCGATGCGTCCGCCGTGTTCCTCGATGATTTTCTTGACCATGGGCAGCCCCAGACCCGTGCCGCGCGGCTTGGACGTGACATAAGGTTCGAAGGCGCGCGACAGTATTTTCGCCGAAAAGCCGGGCCCGTTGTCGGTGATCGTCAGGCGCACGGCCGTGCGGCTCTCCTCGTTGGAACCCTTGTAGCGGATGGCTTCGGTCTGCACGTCGATGCGCCCAGGCCGGTCGGGCTGGTCGCTCACGGCGTCCTGGGCATTTTGCAAGAGATTGTGTATAACCTGGCGTAACTGGGTCTCGTCGCCCATGATGGCCGGCAAGTGCGGCGCCAGCTTGGCGTGGATTACGTCGCGCCCGTCGCCGGACAAGTAGAGATGCAGGATTTCCTCGACCAGCGAATTCAAGTCCAGCGGCGACAGCACGGCCGGCGGCGCCTTGGCGTAGTCGCGGAAATCGTCGACCATGCGTTTCATGGCCGATACCTGGTTGACGATGGTGGTGGTGCTCTTTTCCAGGATGGCGGCGTCGGCCGACATCAGCTTGTCCATCAGCTTCATCTGCAAGCGCTCGGCCGAGAGCTGGATCGGCGTCAGCGGGTTCTTGATCTCGTGCGCCAGGCGGCGCGCCACCTCGCCCCAGGCAAAGGCGCGCTGCGCCGTGATCACGTCGGAAATGTCGTCGAACACCACGAGGTAGCCCATATCCTTGCCCACGGCCAGGCGTGAACCGCGGGCCAGCACGGTGGTGCTGGACTCCGGCTCGTCGCTGCCCGGCGCCGCCGCGCGCGGCAGTTCGATCTGGCGCTGCCAGTGCCCGCGCATGCCTTCGGTGTGATTGGCCGCGGTCTGGGCGCTCTGGTCGGAAAAGGCCTGGCCGATGGCGGCATGGAAGGGCTTCAATTCCTCGATTTCGGAAAGCGGCTTGCCAAGGTCGGCGTCGAATTCATGCTGCAGGATGCGTTCGACCGATTCATTGCACGACACCAGCACGAAATGGCTGTCAAGAACCATCACGCCGGCCGACATGTTGGCCAGCACCGACTCCAGATAAGCCTTGGCGTTTTCCAGTGCAATGCGGTTCGATTCGACCGAGGCCCGCGCATCGGCCAACTGGCGCGTCATGGTGTCGAACGACTGGGTAAGCGTGCCCAGCTCATCGGAGCTGGCGACGATGGGGCGGGGCGAGAGATTGCCCTCGGCCACGGCCTTGGTGCCCTCGGCCAGCAGCAGGAGCGGCTTGGCCAGGTTGCTGGAGATGACGAAGCCGGCCGCCACCGCGCAAAACGTGGCCAGGAGCAGGGTCAAGGTCAGCGTCTCGATGTAAATCTTGCGCAAGCCGGTGCGGCCGAGCGAACGTTCGTGGTACTCGCGCGAGGTATCGGACAAGGCCTTGGCGTTGACCGCCAGTGAAGTTGGTATCGGTTGCAGCAACTGCAGGAAGCGCGCTTCCTGGCCGCTCCACTCGGCCGAGGAAGGCGGGATGGCCAGCACGACGCGCATGCGCAAGTCGGCGCTGCCGCTGTCGGTTGCGTCGCGGCTCTCCAGCGCCGAATAGCCGCGGGTCAGGCGGGCCTGCTTGATCATGGCGGCCGTCGGTAAGTCCGGCGTCTGGCTCGCCACCATGCTGCCGGCATCGGCCAGCACACGCCCGTTGGCCGTCACGACAGTGGCTTCCAGCGTGGGGCTGGATTCGTAGAGCTTGGTCAATTGCGTGGCTTGGCCCACGGGAGGCAGGTCGGAGATTTCCAGGGCCACGCTGCGGCCCTTGGCCAGCAAGTCGTTCAATTGCGATTCGAGCGCGGTCTGGCCCAGTTTCAAACCAGAGTCGAGCGCCGATTCGACCGAGACGTCAAACCACGATTCGATCGAGTGATAGACGAATTGCACCGACACCAGGTAGATCACCGTGCCGGGCAGGATGCCGATGACGGCGAATAGCAGCACCAGGCGCGCCATCAGGCGCGAGCCGAATTGCTTTTGCCGATAGTTGCGGTATAGCCGCACCACCAGCGAAATGACCGAGACCAGCAGCGCCAGCGCCAGCAGCGCATTCACGCCAAGCAGCCAGAAATAATTCTTTTCGAAGACGGCCGAATTGTCCGAGGCCATGACGAGAAGAAACAGCAGGATGCAGATGACGGGGCCGCCGATCAGCAGGAAATACCTCAACGCGCGTACCACGGTCAGTCTGCCTTGAAGGAGAAGGACTTTTTATCGGTGGCGAAGCGCCAATCGCTGTTGTTGAGACGGTCGAAACGGATCGGCATGGACAAGGAGTTGATATCGAGCTGCATCTGCATCGTGACATGGTATGTCGTGCCCGATTTGAGCGCGCCGCGATCGGCGACGATCCAGCGGCTCGGGTGGCGCATCATTTCGAGCGCTTCTTCCAGCGTGTGGAAGCTGCGTTGCACGCCGCCGATGACGTTGGCCTGGTATTCGTTGGTCAACAGGTTCTTGGACAGGATGACCGCATTTTCCGCCTGGATGGTCGATTCGTCGAACCAGTACCAGCGCGGCCGCTTGATTTCCACCTGGGTCGTGAAATGGAGCGGGATGCCGTGGTTGATGGCGTCTTCCAGCGTCGGATTGAGTTCGAAGGCAAAGGTGGCCGAGAGACGGTAGCCCTCGGGCGAGGCTTCAAGGTGGGCCTGGACGATCTCGATCCCTTCGGCGGCCAAGGCCGGCGCTTGCGCGAACGTCAGGGCGAGCAGCAGCGCCGCCAGCAAACCGCCCCTGATGATCTCGAAGATTCGTCTTGTCACGCGTGCCACAAAGCGGTCGCTACCGCAGAAAAAGGTTGATCGGTGCCCGGCTGCGGGAACCGCGAGGCCGGTTATTGTAGCGGCTTTTCCTATTAGACCAGTTTTGCGCGGCCTTACCGCAATATTTCCAGTCAAATCGGGGAAAATTTATGCAAACCGCAATTTTTTTGCAACGGAATGCCGCGCCGCGTGGTTTCCGAGTCGGCCGCGCTGCGAAAGTTCAGCCCGGCTTTTCGAACAGGGCGTAAAACAATCCGTCGTGGTCCTGTTCGCCCCCGGGCAGCAATTGCCCCGGGGCGGGCAGGCGCGCGGCGCGGTTGCGCATGGCGAAGGCATCGGCCTGGGCGGCCGATTCCTGCGGCCAGAGCGAGCAGGTGACGAACAGCAGCTTGCCGCCCGGGCGCAGCATGGACCAGAGGTTGTCGAGGATCTGGCGCGAGATGTTGGCCAGTTGTGCCGTGTCGGCTTTGCGCCGCAGCCAGCGGATATCGGGGTGGCGCCGCAGAATGCCCGAGGCGGTGCAGGGCACGTCGGCCAGGATGCGGTCAAAGGGCTTGCCGTCCCACCAATCGCGTTTGGCGGCGTCGCCAGCGGCCAGCCGGGCACGCAATTGCAGGCGTTCCAGGTTTTCCGCGATGCGCGGCAGGCGCTGTGGGTCGCTATCCATGGCCAGCAAATCGACGTCGGCCAGCTCCAGCAGGTGGCCGGTCTTACCGCCGGGCGCGGCGCAGGCATCGAGCACGCGCATGCCGTCTTGTACGTCCAACAAGGGGGCGGCGAGCTGCGCGCCGGCATCCTGCACCGAGGACAAACCCGAGGCAAAGCCCGGAATGCGCATCACCGGCAGCGGCTGCGCCAGGCGTATGGCGGATGGGCCGATTTGCGTGGCCGCGATACCCTCCTTGTCCAGCATGGCCAGGTAGCTGTCGATATCGGTCTTGCGCCGGTTGACGCGCAGCGTCATCGGCGGCGCGCCATTTCCCGCGCGCAGAATCTCTTGCCATTGCTTGGGATAGGCGGCCTTTACCGTGTCTATCCACCAAGTCGGGTAATTCCACTGTGCCGCCGGCTTGCGCAAGGCTTCGGCCAGCAAGGGTTCCGCTTCACGCAGGTAGCGTCGCAGCACGGCATTGACCATGCCCTTGGCGTGCGCGATGGTCGCGTCGGAAGCTGCCGCATCGACGGCCTGATCGACCAGGGTGAAGGCATCGTAGGCCTGGCCGTCGGGGTCGGACAGCAAGGCCAGTGTGCAGCACAGCAGACCGTGCAATAGCGGCGGTTCGGGCTTCTTTTGCGTCATGGCGCCCAACAGCGTTTCGGCGCGGCCGAGCTGGCGCAGCGTGCGGTAAGCGAGGTCTTGTGCGGCGCCGCGCGCCTGCGGCGTCAATTGCAGGCGGGCAGCCACTTGGGCCAGGGCTTGCGGCAGCGCTGTGCCGCCTTCGACGGCGGCCACGGCATGCGCGGCGGCCAACAGGGAGAGGGCGAGCGAATCCGGCTTGAGTGCGGGCATAGGCGCGGTCTTGCGTGCAGGCTTGGCTGCGGGTCTTTGTTCTGGTTTGTGCATGAATCGATGAAAGAGGCGCCGAAGCGTCCGAATAACTAGCGTTGCGCCAGCCAGGCGCGTACGTCCTCGAATACCGGTGCGGCATCGAGTTCGTTGAAAATCTCGTGGTATAGCCGCGGATAGACCTTCACCTCGGCGCCGGCGGGCAGGGCTTTGCTCAAGGTCGCGCTGCCGCCCGGATCGACGATATGGTCGTCGCCGGCATAGGCCAGCAGCATGGGGGTGGACAGGCGGGCAATCTGCGCATGCACGATGGCGATCGAAGCCAGCATGAAATTCAGCAGGCGCGCGCTGATCTTGGCGTGCACCAACGGGTCCTTGGCATAGGCTTGCACCACATTGGCATCGTGCGACAGATAGCGCTGTTCCAGCCCGTTGGGCAGGGTCAGCCCCGGCGCGAGTGCGGAAAGGAGCTTGAGCAGCAGCTTTTGCCCGCCCGAGAGCGCAATCGCCAAAGCGGGCGAAGACAGAATCAAACCGGAGAGCGGTGCGCGCTGTTCCACCGCAAAGCGCGCCGCGATCAAGCCGCCCATGCTGTGCCCGAGCAGGATAGGCGGGGCGTCGAGCCCGGATGCAAAATCCGCGATCACTGCTTGCGCATCGCGCAGCAGGGCGTCGGCATCCGGCACGTCGCCGCGCGGGCCGCCGGAGCGGCCGTGGCCGCGATGGTCATAGCTGCGGACGAGGTAGCCTTGATCGTTGAAGAATTGCGCTACATGGCGGTAGCGCCCGCAATGTTCGCCCAGCCCGTGCATCAAGACCACGCCGCGCCTGGCGGCGGGCGGAGCCTCCGGGCACCAATCGGTGATGAATAGCGTCGTGCCGTCGGCCGCAGTGAGCGTCCGCTCCTGGCTTTGCACCTCAGACGCCCCAGAGGATGTCGTTACCGCCCTTGGCGGCGGCACGTATCATTTCCAGCAAGGGGTAGGCGCGCGTGGCGAAGCTGACGAATTGCGATGCTTCGTGATCGTGATCGGTCTCGTCAGCGGCATGGTGGGCGACGATATCGCGCGCCACCTCTTCCGACGTCGGGTGCGCCTTGCTTTCCTGGACGATGGCTTCGAGCTTGGCGGCCACGGCGGCCGCTTCGGCGGCGGTGATCACACCCATCTTCACGTCCTTGTTGATCAGGTCGAGCAGGGGCTTGGCGTGTTCCTGGTACATCGTGACTTCCGCAGCCGCCTTTGATTTGAACGTGACAAGCATGGAACCTCCTTGGCAGTGAAACTATTGGGTATTGGCTTATGTAAACACCTTAGCACGATTTTTCCTGCCGGTCATCGGTAGTTAACCGGCGAAAATGCCGCGCTGAAACAATTTTTAGTTCGGCTTGAATGACGAAATGAAGGTGGCCGCCTCTTCCCTGACAACTTCCTTTTCCGGCCCCAGAACGATCACCTGGTAGGCGCGATTGCCGCTGACAGCGAAATGGGCGATCAGCAGCATCGGCTGGCCTCCGGCCGGGGTGCCGTTGGCCTCGATGTCGACCGCGTCGCCCGTGGCAGGCAAGGTTTTGGTCTTGCCGTCGATGTTATTGACCAGCGCATCCTGCATTAGTTTCAAGGCGGCACGCGCCTGGGTGGGGTCGGGCATTTCCACGCTGCCGACGGCAAAGCTGACATGATCGACTTCGGCGCCGGTCATGCTCATCGTGACCCGGGCGTTGCCCAGTTGGATCGGGCGGGCCATGGTGGCGGGCTTTGCCGGCAGCAGGACGGTGTAGGGAGCGTCCTTGCCGTGGATTTCGCGCCAGTTGAATTTGGGATCGCAGGCGGCCAAGGCAAGCAGGCCGGCGGCGGAGAGGAGCAGGTGTTTTCGCATGGGCGCATCATAACAGCCCACTTGCACAAAAGCATCCCGCGTGTACTATGCTATAAAGATCAGTAACATCTTCATCGAGATGACTAAATTCGACTTTTCAGTCAAAACGCGCGACGGTTCCAAGATCGTCAGCGTGGTCATTGCCGCGGTTGACCGCGATGAGGCTGAGCGCCGGCTGCGCCAGATGTACCGCGATTGCGAAGTCTTGAGCTGTGAAATCAAACAGGCGGAAGACAGGATACGGCCGTCGGCCACGCTCGAAGACATCCTCTCTATCATCTCAAAGTAGTCATTCGACGAACTTCGACGCAAGCAATTCCTCCAGCAACTCGTCATAGTCGTGCGCACCGCGGCTGTTCGGCGCATGCTCGAACACGGTCTTGCCGAAGGCCGGGCTTTCCGCCAGACTGACGTTTTCCGCGATTCGCGTACGGCAGACTTCGCCGCCGAACTTTTCCTCGACCGTGCGCAACACATCCCAGGCCATGCGGCGCCGGCCGTCGAAGCGTGTCAACAGGTAGCGCCGCGCCACACGCCGTTTCAATACCGGTTCGAGCGCGTTCAAGGTCTTGGTGATCTGTTCCGCACCCTTGGCCGAGAGATAGTCGGCCGAAATCGGCACGATCACGCAATCGGCGGCGAAGATCGCATTCAGGGACAGCACGCCGACCAGGGGCGAGCAATCGAGCACGAAGATCTGCCCGTTCTGTGCCAGTTGCTCTCTGCGCAAGCCGGCGTTCAAGCGGTTGACGATGTTATAGCCCTTGCCGTACAGCGAATCGACCTTGGACAATTCCATGTGCGAAGGGATGACTTGCATGCCCTTGGGCGAGGGTTTGAGCAGCTCGCGCAAGGGGCGGTTGCGCTGGAAGGTGGCGAGGAGCGTTTCGTCGCCCGATTGTGCCGTCACGCCGGCCACGCTGGAGAATTGCGCCTGCGGGTCAAGGTCGATCGCGCAGGGTTCGCGTTCGCGCCGGGCCAAGGCCGCCGCCAGATTCAATGCCGTGGTGGTTTTCCCCACCCCGCCCTTTTGATTGAAGACCGCAACGATCGTCATGGCCATTGTGACCTTTACCTGCATGGCTGCAGCCATGCAGGACACGAAGCTCCCCTCTCCCGCCTGTGGGCGAGGGGCAGGGGGTGAGGGAAATCATGTGACATCCGACCTCACCGACGCACGCAAAATCCACTGGGTCATTCTTGAGCCATGGTAACGCAGTTAGGGCGGATGGGGAATCCCGCCGGATTTTGCTGCTTGTTTTTGTGGCTTATCTTTGCGGCGGGCCTTCCGGGCGGTTTTTGCGCATTGCCTCGTGCAGCTTGTCCAACTGTGCGGAACTCAGCAGCTTGCCAAGCTGGATATCGGTATCGCGCCGGATGGCATCGATCTTCTCGTGCTGCTCGCGCAGCACGCGTTCAACCGCTTGCGCCGTCTTGGCATCGGCCCCCGTGATGGCAGCCACGTCGATGCGCGGCGGCGGCATCTGGCCTTGCTGGGCCAGGCAGCTTGCCGAGGCAAAAAACAGCGCGAATACAATGTGGTGGTGGATGAAGACTCTCATGATTTGCTCCTTTAAGCGTATCCCCGCAATCGGGTAGGAAACCCTAGCTTGCGTCGCAAATGTGCAGCAATCGTGTGAAACCTGTGCAGAAAATATGGAGATCACGCCAATTCGAAGCGATAGCCCACCCCATACACCGATTGCAGACAGTCGATGCCGGGCAGCGCCGCAGCCAGTTTGCGCCGGATGTTCTTGATGTGGGAATCGATGGTGCGGTCGCTGGTGTCGCGCTGGTCGTCGTGGCACAGATCGAGCAATTGCTGGCGCGAATAGACGCGTTCGGGGTGGCCGATCAGTTCGGCCAGGAGGCGGTATTCGACCGGGGTCAGGCTCAGCGGCGTCCCCTTGACCGCGATGCGCATGCTTGCCGCGTCGACGGAGATCGTCGATTCCGCCGCAGCGAGCATGCTGCCCTGTGCGCGGCGCAGTTGCGCCTTGACCCTGGCCATGACTTCGCGCGGTGAAAACGGCTTGCATACATAGTCGTCGGCGCCGGAATCGAGGCCGAGCAGACGGTCGACCTCGTCGATGCGCGCGGTCAGCATGATGATGGGCAGCGTGGAGAAGCCGCGCACAGCCTGGCACACTTCGATGCCGTCCATGCCCGGCAGCATCAAGTCGAGCAGCAACAAATCGGCCGGCGTCTCGCGCAAGAATTCCACCGCCTGGCAGCCGTTGCCGATTTGCGTGGCGCGATAGCCGGCGGCCTTGCAATAGTCGGCCAGCAGAGCGGCAATCTTTTCATCGTCTTCCACGATGACGACGTGGGCTGGGGAGTTGGCGGCTCGATTCATGTTCGCTCCAGCGGCAGATGGATCAGCATTTTCACGCCGCCCAGGGTGGAAGGCATGGCGGCAATGGTGCCGCCATGCGCTTCGACGAGCGACTTGCAGATGGCAAGGCCCAAGCCGCTGCCGCCGCGGTTGCGGCTGCGCGCCTGGTCCACTCGGTACAGCCTTTCGAACAATTGCTTGTGCGCGCCGTCTGGCACGCCCGGCGCGCTGTCTTCGACGCACACTTCGGCCAGCACACCGTCGGCGCGCGAAGACAGCACGATGCTGCCGCCCGCGTCGGTATAGCGTATGCTGTTTTCCAGCAGATTGGAAATGACCTGGGCAAGGCGCCCGGGGTCGCCGTGCACGGGTAAAGTTTGCCCCGGGTCGCGCAGCATCAGACGCAAGCCCGCCTTGGCGGCACGCACCTGGAAATTTTCACCCAGTTCCCGCACCAGTTCGGCCAGGTCCAGCCTCTCCTTGTGGTAGTGCAGGCCGCCCGATTCGGCTAAAGCCAACTGGTAAAGATCGTCCACCAGCTTATTCAAGCGTAGCACTTCGCCATGCAGCGATTCGAGCGCATTGGCGTCTGCGCGGCGTATGCCGTCCTGCAGCGCTTCGATCTCGCCGCGTATCACCGAGAGCGGCGTGCGCAATTCGTGCGACACGTCGGCCAGCACCTTGCGCCGTTGCCGTTCGTTCGCTTCGAGCGCTTCGGCCATGGTGTTGACGTGCTGCGCCAGCTCGGCCAGTTCATCATGCCCGATCAAGGGTGCGCGCGTATCGAACTTGCCGCGGGCGATGCTTTGCGTCACGCGGCGTAGCGCCGCCACCGGGCGCAGCAGGCGCCGCGCAAACAATACCGCCGCAAGCGTCGATAGCGCCAGCAGGGCCGCGGCCAGCCACAGCAGCTCGCGTATCTGGCCGCGCACGAAACCGCGCGCCGCTTCGCCGGGAAGCTGGTGCACCGGCATCAGGTTGAGCCTGCCTACCACGCGGCCATCGACTTCGATGGCGCGGGAAATCCCCGGTTCCGGATTGCGCGGGCCCATCAGCGGCTGGCCTTGCTCGTCGAACACGGTGAGACGCAAGCCGAAGCCCAAGGGATCGCCGACCTCGCCGTTCGGGCGCGGCGGCGGGGCATCCGCCCGCGGTGGCGGCGGTAGCGGGGCGGGGTGGCTGTCGCGTGCGGGCGGCCGATCGGCTCCCGGCGGCGGCCCCAGCGGCGCGTTGGGCGCTTCATCTGCGGCTTCGCCTGCGGCCAGGCGCCGTTCATGGCGCCGCCTATCCAGCAATTGCGCCAGTGCGCGCGGGTTACGCCGCAGCCACTCGAAATCGCCGCGCTCGCGATACTGCCGGGCCAACTCATCGCGGATATCGTCGAGCGGCTGGGATTGCAGTTCGTTCAGGTAAGCCAGGAAACCGTGTTCAAGGTTGCGGCTGGTGATCCAGGCCATGGTACCCAGGCACAGCACCACCATGACGATCGCTGCGGCGACAAGTTTGAAGGCAATCGTCATGCGCATCAGCGCGGCTTTCCATGTATTTGACCTGATCCAAGTATGCAACATTGGCCGGCAAATGTGGAGCAATCATGAAGATGGCCCTGTTTGGCGCAATATTTTTTCTCCATTTTCCCTGCACATTTGCGCGGCAGTCTGGCACCTGTTGCCGGCGGACTGTATTGCCGAACTCCTTCGCCGAATTCCTTCGCGACATCCATTTGGGAGCCATGCCATGAACAAGACCAATATCCATACACAATTCGATCACCTCGGCGCATTGCTGGCATCGGCCTTCATGCTTTCCGCCTGCGGCGGGTCCGCCTCGGAGTCGCCGCAAGACGGCGCGGCGTCCGGCGCATCGATCAAGCAGGTCGAACGAGCCGCTACGCCGGCGCAGCACGAAACCCCGGTTGCCATTGCCGACGCAGGCGGCACGGTGCAAACCCTCAGCACGGCAGGGTTCATCGATACCGGCAACGTATTCTTCACGCCCCAAGGCAATGGCCGCGCCTGCGCCACCTGTCACGTGGAGGCGCAAGCCTGGAGCATAACGCCCGCGGCGTTGTCGGCACGTTTCACGGCCAGCCAGGGTACGGACCCCATTTTCCGGAGCGTCGATGGCACGAATTCGCCCAACGCGGCCGTGGTCACGCTGGCACAAAAGCAAAGCGCGTACAGCATGCTCTTGTCCAAGGCCGTGATCCGCGTCGGCTTGCCCATCCCGGCCGGCGCGGAGTTCCAGCTGACCCAGGTGAACGATCCCTATGGCTTTGCCAGCCCGGCGCAATTGTCGCTGTTCCGCCGGCCGCTGCCGACCGCCAATCTGAAGTTCGGCAACACCGTGATGTGGGATGGGCGCGAGACCCTGGCCGGTGCCGCGGCAACTGCCTGCGCTTCCGACACGCCGCCGGCAAGCTGCTTCGCTTCCATGGCGGCCGACTTGCAGGCGCAAGCCAACAACGCGGTGCAGACCCATGCGCAATCTGCCGCCGGCTTGACGGCAGCCCAGCAACAAGCCGTGGTCGGATTCGAAACCGGCTTGTTCGTCGCGCAAGCCAGCGACAATCGGGCCGGCAGCCTGAATGCCGGTGGCGCCGCCGGCGGCGTGCAAAACCTTGCGGCGGCCAACTTCTATTTTGGCATCAACGATTTCTTCGGCGGCGATTATGAAACGAGAGCGCCATTCAACAGCAATGCGATGACGCTGTTTGCAGCATGGAGCAATGTCGCGCCGCCTCCGCCGCCGCCCCAACCTGGCGTCACACCACCCCCGCCGCCATCGTCAGCAACCGCGGCGCAAGCCGCGATTGCGCGCGGCGAACGCCTGTTCAATACGCGGCCGTTCCCCATTACCAATGTAGCCGGCCTGAACGACGTGCTGAATCGGCCGGTCGTGCGCGGCACCTGCAGCAGCTGCCATGAAACGCCCAATACCGGCACGCAATCGGTGCCGCGCCTGTTCAACACGGGCGTTGCCGGCGCGGCATTGCGCACGCCTGACATGCCGCTTTATACGCTGAAAAACATTGCCACCGGCGCCATCGTGCAAACCACCGATCCGGGCCGTGCGCTGATCACGGGAAAGTGGGCCGACGTGGGCAAGTTCAAGGTGCCGAACCTGCGCGCCCTGGCGGCGCGCCCGCCTTACTTCCACAATGGTTCTCGGGCGACGCTGGGCGGCGTGGTGGACTTTTACGACAGGCGCTTCAATGCCAACTTCACGCCGCAGGAAGTGGCCGATCTGACGGCCTTCCTGCAAGCGCTGTAGCCCGAATATTCACCGGCCCGGCCCGACATTTGAACGCAAGCTGCATCCTGGCCAGGTTCGCAGCTTGCGACAGGCGGATCCAATTTGAACCGCAGGCCTATCGTCATCCCGCGGTCGGTGAAATATTCGGGCTAAAAGATCGAGCGCCGCGTGAGCGTGGTAAAGCGTTCCAGCGCCATGGTGCCGGCCAAGGAATTGCCGTTCTCGTCGAGCCCGGGCGACCACACCGCCACCACCAGTTCGCCCGGCACCAGCGCCAGGATGCCGCCGCCCACGCCGCTCTTGGCCGGTAAACCGACGCGGTAGGCGAAGTCGCCCGCCGCGTCATAGGTGCCGCAGGTCAGCATGGTGGCGTTCAGGCGCTTGGACGAGCTGAAATCGATGATGCGCGTATGATCCCAGGGCACGGTGCCGTGGTTGGCCAGAAAAGCGCCGGCGCGCGCCAGCTCCACGCAATTGATGGCAATCGAGCATTGGCGGCAATAGCCGTGCACGATGTCTTCGACGCCGTTGTGCAGGTTGCCGAAGTCTTTCATCAAATGCGCGATGGCATAGTTGCGGTGCGCCGTGCGATGTTCCGAGCGCCAGACCGTGCTGTCGAAGTCGAGGTCAGGCGTACGCGACACCATGCGCATGAATTGCAGCAGGGCGATGTCGGCCTGCACGAAGCGCTGCGCCAGGATATCGTGGATCACCAGTGCGCCGGCATTGATGAAGGGGTTGCGCGGAATGCCCTTTTCCAACTCAAGCTGCCACAGTGAATTGAACGGGTTACCCGAAGGTTCGCGCCCTACGCGTTCCCATATCGCATCGCCTTCGCGCGAAAACGCCAGCGCCAGCGCGAACAGCTTGGTCACGCTCTGCGCCGAAAAGCGCGTCTCGGCGTCGCCCGCCGTATATGTGCGGCCGTCGAGACAGTACACGGCGATGCCGAATTGATTCGGCGCCACCTTGGCCAGCTCGGGGATGTAATTGGCAACCTTGCCCTTGGACAGGAGAGGCTTGACTTCTTCGTGGATCGAATCGAGGATTAATTGATAGTTGATCGCCATGAATGTTGGACGGAGAGTAATTTTTCCGTATCCTAACATTTGTGCCTCTTTGTGGCCTGTTTGACGTGGCCGAACGGTTCGAGCGAAAAGGGCGTATTGCGCCGCGCTTTGCATAGCATCCCTTTTTGCGCGAACGCGCGCGTCAAACGGCTGGCTGCTACTCCTCTTCGCGCTCGAACAAGTCGGCCACCGGGCAATCGAACACCGTCGCCAAGCCTTCCAGCAAGCCCACGTCCAGCTTGTTGGCGCTGTTGTTGACGACGCGCGTCAGTTGCGAGTGCGAGATTTCGAGTGTGCCCAGTTCCATCAAGCGCTTCCATAAGTCGGTGACGAAGCGGATCTTGTTCTGGGCCATGAGAGTGGGAATGCGCAAAACAACTTTGCGCTCCACCCGTGCGGGTTTGGATGGGGATTTTTTCTGTGCCATGTCTTTCTTTCGCCGTACCTCACTACGACAGGCCGCATTGTACGCCCGTTCGATTTTATTTGCACCTGTTGCAAACATACATCAACAACAAAAATTGTTTGCCGTATGCGCAAATAAATTGCGAAAAGCTATTGCGCGGATTCTTTGGCTATGTCAGAATGCAATCACTCGCCAAACAAAGTGGCGGGTGAAATGAAAGCGTCGCAGTAAATCTTTTAACCCTTTTCGGAAAACCGATCGTGAACGCAAACCTGACCATATCGACGAACTACGGAGACCGCCATGCGCTGGTCACGTCGTCGCTGGCCGGCAAATGCGCATCGGTTATGCCGGCCGCCGCTGCGGCGCGCGCATGGTTGGTGGGCAACACGGGCACACAGTACGGCCCCAAGTCCATTGATAGCCAGATCGTGCGCAGCTTGTTCGGCACCGACGAGTTCGGCACCAATGGACTCGGCTCCGAACAAAAACATAGCATCCGGAGGTTTAGCAAACCTCGTGTCGCAAATGCCTAGGCACTAGCGACAGACCGAAAGGTCAAGGCCCCAAGCCCGGATGCTCCGCAAGGACCTCCGGGTTTTTGTTTTGCCGGCCCAGGCGCAACACCTGGCCACGTGGTAAAGGCGTCTGCTGCAGCGGACGAGCAATGAAGCCCTCTATGTTCGAGGCCTTCCTTCGCGATGCGGAGGATGATGCAGTAAAGGCGCAGGGCGCGGGCCCTTCTTCCTCACAAGAGGGGCCCGTGTCCGGAGTGCGCCGCATTGAAAAGCGCTTCTTGATAAAGCGCACGGCGAGTCGCAGGACTTGCTTACGCGTGGAGTGGCGCTCTTCAATGCGACTGTCGAAAGACAGGCTAAAAGTTTCATCACAGCCAGGCGCGCTTCTGGTTTGGGTCCGCAACCCCGAACGACCATGCGCTCCGGGTCTTGCAGGTGACGGCGTTGCGGCCGCTGCGAGATCAAACCGTACCGGGCGGACCCTTGGAGTGGGACGCCGCCCCTTAACCGCGCCTGGCAGCGCTGATGAAAAGAGGCTGTTGAAAAATTACCGAGGCATTGTTGCTGCGACTCGCCGTACTACGTGCTCTGTCTTCGCCGCAGCGCTTAGCCACGCTAATTTTTCAACACCCTCCAAGAATGCGCGCGTCGCGCCGCTTGATGGACCTGCAGTTCCCACGATAGGGTTCGCGGGAAAACCAGGCCGGCGCCACCGGGAAGTATCCGGCACGCGCAAAGCCGTTAAGCAATCCGAAAGTTTGTTTGTATTAACCCCGGAGGCAACCGGGACCTTTCCGGCCGTGTCAGAATCGGCTGGGCCTCCAGCCCTGCCCATTCTGAGGCGACGCTAGTTCCGAATTTATGCCGAATTGAACGCGGCTCGACGTTCAACTTCTCATCCATCAACCATCATGAGACACAGGTGAATTCATGCAAACCCAGATTTTGACTTTGGACATTTCAGGAAATCCATTCGACTGGATTTCAGCCAAGGAAGCCGTTCATTACTACGCCACGGGCAAGGTGGCATGGGATTTGGGAGAGCGTGAATTCATCTTTCGCGGCGGCCATTCGCGCACAGGCTTGCAATCGGTGATTGCCGTCAAACCCATCATCGCAATCGCCGGCTCCGAAATCATGGCGCGCAAGCTGCGCGTGGAACTGCCGCTGGGCGACCACAACGACTTGCTGTTCCGCCGCGACCGCCACACTTGCGCCTACTGCGGTGAACAATTTCCGCGCCAAGCCTTGTCGCGCGACCATATCGTACCGCGATGCAAAGGCGGGCAGGATACCTGGATGAATTGCGTCACCGCCTGCCGTTCCTGCAATCAAAAGAAGGGACACAAGGCCGTGCACGATTTCCGTCCCTTGATTTATCTGCCTTATGTGCCGTGCCGTAACGAGCACTTCCTTCTGTCAGGCAGGAACGTACTGGCCGATCAGCACGAATACCTGTCGGCTTCGTTGCCGCGGCATAGCCGTTTGCTGTCTTGACCCGGCAAACGCATTGGCGCTCGGCTTCCCGCGGAGCGCTTTTTTCTTTTCGCGTTACTGCTGCGTGTCCTGATAAAGCCCCAGACCCAGCTCGGCCAGGAATGCGCGGCCGACGTCGCAGTATTTTTTCGTGGTCTTCCGGTTTGCAACACGCTCAAAATACAGATAGGGCCGTCCGACTTCAGCCGCGGCGTTTTCCTTAAGCTGGTAATAGTTGAACGTCACGGTTTCTTCGTCGACAAAGCTGTGACCGCTATCTCGATTGGCGACGATCAGCAGCGTCGGCTTGCCTTGCGTAGTCTCGAGCAGGCGGAAATCATGCAGCACGCAATCAGCGCCGCCGCTACGCGTTACCTGAAAACTTTCCTCGTCCTTGTCAAACAGCGGAACCGCGCCGAGCTTGTTTTTGTTGTCGTCGGTCTCGAAGGCATAGAAGCTGGTTAGATCGAAACCATGGGCGTTGAAATTTTCGCGCTCTGCGGAAACGATATAACCCGGCCTGGAGCCGGATGCACCGCCGCGCAGCCCGAAATTGAATGAGGTCACGCCGTTCTTGATCGGTACCACGCTATAGCCCTTAAGGGAAACAACCTGGTTCGGCGGTGCGGCAAACACAAGCGGCACGGCCAAGAAAATGAACAATGCCGCCAGCGTCGACTTGATGAAGCGGGATAATTTTGTCATGGCAAAGAAGAGAAATCATTGCTCCTGTAAGGCGCGCCGGTATTGCACGGCTTCCGCCACATGCGCACGGCCGACATTATCGCTACCGCCGAGGTCGGCAATCGTGCGCGCCACCTTCAACACGCGGTGATAAGCACGCGCCGACCAGTTGAAACGCGTCATCACATTGCGCAACAGCTTTTCGCCCTCCGCATCGGGCTGACAATGCCGTTCGATTTCCTTGGTCGACAAGCCGCTATTGGCCTTGCCCTGCCGCTTCAACTGTTCGCCGAAGGCCGCTTCCACGCGCACGGCGACCGCTGCCGAAGATTCGCCGTTGGACTGTTGCATGAGCTCATCATGCGGCAGCGCATCCACCTGGATCTGCATATCGATGCGATCGAGCAGTGGGCCGGAGATACGGCCCTGGTAGCGCGAAATGATATCCGGCGTGCATCGGCAGCGATTGACCGGCGACCCGTGGAAGCCGCACGGACACGGATTCATGGCCGCAATGAGCTGGAAGCGCGCAGGAAAATCCGATTGCCGCGCCGCGCGCGAAATGGTAATCTGACCTGACTCCAGAGGTTCGCGCAACACCTCCAAAACATGGCGGTTGAACTCAGGCAGCTCGTCCAAAAACAGGACCCCCCGGTGCGCCAAAGAGATTTCGCCAGGACGCGGCGATCCGCCTCCTGTCACGTTCAAAATTAATTGAGAACATCTTGCCATTTTTGCGCAAAAAAAGCGGCAATACGTGAGAACAAATAGTCATTTTTGCTTAAAAATTGAGCAAAAAGACGGTGGTATTCGAGAACAATCCTGAATCAATGCCAAGTTATTCCACTTCCGTCAACCGTGCGCCTTCGACACCACGACTAGGCTAGATTCAATCATTATTATCTCTAACCATATACCAATATGGCGGATCGCTTCGTTGGATGGGCACTCGATATTCAAAGAGCACACGGTCTTCTTTGGCGCTCCCGTCCTTTTTCTTGAATGCAAATATTAAAGTTGCATAGTGCTTGCCCGACTTCTGCCAATCATAGTCAATCCAACGCCCTATCAATGTCTCATTTGCACGCCATTCTTTTTCTTTCTCGCCATAGCGCTTTGCAATAACTTGCTCCAATTCTCTTTTCAATAACTCCTGCTCATATTCATTGGGCTGAAAAGGCTTTGACCTACTCATTTCAAGGCTCGCATTTAAAATTGATGTGAATAAGTGCCCCAATTTCGTCTGGCAAACTCCGATACGCCGATGGCGGGAAAAAATTCTGGATACATTTGCCGAAACTTGTGAACGGCCAGGTCGTATGTCATACCCTCGAATTCCCTCGTGAATTTGGCAAGGTATAAAAGGGCTATTGTGGGAGAGCGCGACGCACCTTGGTTGCAATGAACCAGCACCTTCAGCGTGCCGATGTTTTCGTGAATGGCCTGGATGGCGGCATCCATGATCTCCGCCGGAATATAGTCAGGGTTCGGAGCATCGACGAGATTCAGTACTAGGCGGCCTGGGCGTCGCGCGATAAGGTATTCTGGGTGACTCTTTGGAGCTGCCCTGCCAGAATATCCGAGGGTATCCCGATGGTAAGGCTCCTTGCACGCATGGATGATATACCAACCCTGTTCCCGTCTGATCGAAGCTTCGTCCAATTCTGAGCCGACAAACAGATTCTTCGTGACTTCTTTCATTTGGTGCCCTTTTTCTTCGGCGCGCTGCTTTTCTGTATCGAAAAGAGGGACGCAAATTCTTTCTCGGCCTTCTTGGCTCGTGCGGAACTGCGTACAACGCCCTGGATGCTCCACTTCGGTTCTTGGCGGCCCTTGATATTCTGTATACCAGGGTTTTTTGCGACACCTGCCTGGATCAGGAAATCTTCCAGCAACCCAATATGACTTTTATTGGCAGGCCCCATTGCTTTTTGCGGTACTGCGAAATACATGACGGGAGTGCCCCTGGCATAGTTGCTAAAGCCGTTGTGATATTTGTGAAGATTGGCCTTGTTGAAAACTTCTTGCTTAAAGCTCTTCGTGGCTTTGCCAACATAGATTGGCGTCAAACCCCTATTTCGCATCGCAAATACGTAGCACCCCTTTTCCCAGGCGAAGTTGTAGGCATCCCGACCTTCTCTCCAAAAACCATCGGTGACCAGCGTTCTTCCTCCTCTCCGTTTTTCAAAATCGACTTCAAAAGGGCCGTGCACTACGAACGATGTCATGGAATTTTCCTTATTTTGGCGATTACTGTTGTGACTTGATTTGTCATCAAAATGATAGCCTCTTTTGAAAAGCGAGTGGGTTCTCCCGACGGGTCAAGGGCGGGCGCAGCCCGGCGCAGCGAACCCTTGAGGCGGCGGGAGAACCCGGTATCCTGGAGCGCGGCTGAATCCGGCAGAATGACGGATTCAGCCTTGCCAATCCATAGCAATCATGATGACCAATGACCTGTTTGCCGCTGCGCTCGGCCTCCACGCGCCCTGGTTCGTCCAGGATGTGCAGTTCGACGAGCCGAAACACCAGTTGACGATCCAGGTCGACTTCACCGTTGGCGCCCGCTTTTCGGTTGGCGGGGTAGCCGGAGAACATCCCGTGCACGATACCCAGATCAAGCGCCTGCGTCACCTGAACTTCTTCCAGCACGAGTGCCATCTTGAAGTGCGCACGCCGAGGGTGCGATTGCCCGACGG
>DASVLJ010000078.1:0-341796 GCA_036384915.1 Burkholderiaceae bacterium | reverse complement strand
CTGCAATGGATGGAGAAAAGTCCCACTTTGCCCCCGTTTTTCCGGCTGTAGCTACGGCTACAGTCCTCAAAAGCGAGGCCAAATTGGGCTCTTTTCCCACCCATTTCGCTTCGACTCGTTCTGCCGCGCAGACTCCTAGCCGTACATTCTTAATTTCCCCAGCTTTTCGGCCTCGGTCCATTCGGATCAGTGCCTATTGTATTAGCCGGAGACGAACCGTAGAGGCTCGATTTTTGTATTCCTCAAGCGGGACATACCCACCCCAATACATTGCCAAACAGCAATGGGCGCAATGTAACACATATGTCATAATTTTAGGCGCGCGCCTTGGAGCCATTTACAAAAATAAGCGCGCCAAGTTGCCGCCTCGGCCCCAAGCCCCTACAATCTGGCCTGCTTATCAACCTCTTGCCGCTGCGACGGCAAGGCACCAGGAGTCATCATGGCATTCTTGCAAGGCAAAAAAATTCTAATTACCGGCGTCTTGTCCAATCGTTCCATCGCTTACGGCATCGCCCAGGCTTGCAAGCGAGAAGGCGCTGAACTCGCGTTCACCTATGTCGGCGAGCGCTTCAAAGATCGCATTACCGAATTCGCCAAGGAATTCGGCAGCGAACTGGTGTTCGATTGCGACGTCGGCAGCGACGAGCAGATTGCCGCCCTGTTTGCCGATCTGGGCAAGAGCTGGAAGAGCTTCGACGGTTTCGTGCATGCCATCGGCTTTGCCCCGCGCGAGGCGATCGCCGGCAATTTCCTCGACGGCTTGACGCGCGAGAACTACCGCATTGCGCATGACATCTCCGCCTACAGCTTTCCGGCCATGGCCAAGGCAGCCCTGCCGATGCTGAACCCGGACGCCGCGTTGCTGACCTTGTCCTACCTTGGCGCCATCCGCGCCTTGCCCAACTACAATACCATGGGTCTGGCCAAGGCCTCGCTCGAGGCTTCGGTGCGTTACTTGGCCGAAGCGCTCGGCCCCCAGGGCATCCGCGTCAACGGCATCTCGGCAGGCCCGATCAAGACCCTGGCCGCCGCCGGCATCAAGGACTTCAGCAAGATCCTCAATTTCGTCAAGGACAATGCGCCGCTGCGTCGCAACGTCACGATCGAGGAGGTCGGCAACTGCGCCGCGTTCCTGCTGTCCAACCTGGCGGGCGGCATCACTGGTGAAATCACTTATGTCGATGCCGGCTTCTCCAACGTGGTTGCGGGCATGGGTGGAGAATAACGCGGTGAGCGCAGCGCTAAGATTACTGCTTTGCGCCGCCGCACTGTGCGGCCTGCCAGTGTCGGCGGCCGCGCCAGTCCAACTCGATATTTCGCTGGCCCATGGCAGCTCACGCGAGCAACAGACCCAGGCCCAGCTAGAGAATTTGCTGACCCGCTATGATGTTTCCAAATGGCTTGTGACAGACAAGATCGCGATCGACGAAGACGCAATTCCGCACAGCCACCCTGTATTGACGCTACACACCCGCCATCTGAAAGACGATGAACTGCTGCTATCGACTTTCGTGCACGAGCAATCGCATTGGTTCATTGCAGCACACCGTGACGATATGGCAGCTGCTGAAACCGAATTGCGCCGGCTGTTCCCCAAACTGCCGCTGAACTACCCTGAGGGCTCGGATACGCAAAAGGTCAATTATGAGCATTTGGTGATCATCCTGATCGAATGGCGCGCGGACCGCGAATTATTTGGCGAATTGAGGGCACGCCAGATCATGGATTTCTGGGCGCACGACCACTACACGACGCTATATCAGCTGGTACTCGACCATAAAGCCGAAATCGGCAAGATCACGGCAAAGCATCATCTGTTGCCGTAAGATTGATGTTTTGTTGGGAAATTTGCATTGCAACAAAAACCCGAGCAGGAAAAACTATTCCCGTGTACAATGCGCCCCGTGCGTTGCAACATGCAACGACTTGGCAGCATCGCAAACTATCAGCATCAACGACAAAGCCCTCCGCCTCTCGGTGCCGCATTCAAGCACCTATCCGGCGCAAAGCTTTATATGTGCCGAAATCCTTCTAAGTACAGTCTCAGTCTTTAACTGAAGTCTTAGCTGTTTCGTTGGTTAGCGTTGCAATATTTATTGCGCAATCCGGCTGTTCGCCCATGCGAGCGGCAAGGATTCGCTTTTACGAAAGACAAGCATGACTTTTGAAGCACTCGGTTTGCACGCGTCCATCCAGAAAGCCCTGACCGAAGCGGGCTATACCGAACCGACGCCGGTGCAGACCCAAGCCATCCCCGCCGCCATCGCCGGCCGCGATTTGATGGTGTCCTCGCAAACCGGCTCGGGAAAAACCGCAGCCTTCATGTTGCCCTCGCTGCACAAATTCGCCGTGGCGGCCGACAGCCAGCCGGCACCGGGCGGCAAGACCGCGAACCAGGAAGCCCAGGCCGCGCGCGCACGCGGCGAGCGTCCGCGTTTCCGCCCGGCCCAACCCAAAATGCTGGTGCTGACCCCGACGCGTGAACTGGCGCTGCAAGTCACCACCGCCACCGACAAGTACGGCGCCTTCATGCGCCGCGTGCGTGCCGTGTCCATCTTGGGCGGCATGCCCTACCCCAAGCAGATGCAACTGCTGTCGAAGAATCCCGAGATCCTGGTTGCCACGCCGGGCCGCCTGATCGACCACATGGAATCGGGCAAGATCGATTTCTCGCAATTGCAGATCCTGGTCCTGGACGAAGCCGACCGCATGCTCGACATGGGCTTCGTCGACGATATCGAAAAGATCGTCGCCGCCACACCGGAGACACGCCAGACCATGCTGTTCTCGGCCACGCTGGATGGCGTAGTCGGCAACATGGCCAAGCGCATCACGCGCGAACCGCAGATCATCCAGATCGCCAGTGCCGCGACCAAGCATGAAAACATCCTGCAGCGCGTACATTTCGTCGACGATCTGTCGCACAAGAACCGCCTGCTCGACCACTTGCTGCGCGACGCCTCGATCGACCAGGCCGTGGTCTTCACCGCGACCAAGCGCGATGCCGACAATATCGCCGACCGCCTGAACATAGCGGGCTTCGCCGCCGCTGCACTGCATGGCGACATGCACCAGGGCGCGCGCAACCGCACGCTCGACAGCCTGCGCCGCGGCCACGTGCGCGTGCTGGTTGCCACCGACGTCGCCGCGCGCGGTATCGACGTGCCCGCCATCACCCACGTGTTCAATTACGACTTGCCGAAGTTCCCCGAGGACTACGTGCACCGCATCGGCCGCACCGGCCGCGCCGGCCGCAAGGGCATTGCTGTATCGCTGGTGAACCACTCGGAGTCGATCAACGTCAAGCGTATCGAGCGCTTCACCAAGCAAACGATCCCGGTCGACGTGATCGAAGGCTATGAGCCGAAGAAGACGGCACCGAGCTCGCGCCCCGGCGGCAGGCCGGGCTGGCGCCCCGGCGACGGCAAGCGCACCGGCAGCGGCAATGGCGGCGGCAAGCCAAGCCAGCGCACCTTCTCCAAGCCGGGCAATGGCCCGCGCAAGGAAGGCAGCGGCTTCGGCGCCGGCAATGGCCCACGCTCGAACGACAACCCGCGCCGCAACTGGAGCGAGCGTTAATCCTTAGCCGTCCGAAGCCCTTAGCGTCTTGCTCAGGAAAACCCTGCTTTGCCCTTGAGGCAGGCAGGGGACTTCTCCGAACACCTTCCAACCGTTGCGCTCGTAAAATTTCGGCGCCTGAAAACTGATCGTATAAAGCACCGCGGAAACACAACCGCGCCGCCGTCCTTCCTCTTCGAACGCCTGCAACACCCTTGTCCCCATGCCTGCGCCGCGCAGATCGGGCGGCAGGTAAAACAACTCCAGAAAAAGCATGCCGAGCGAGGTTCGTCCAAGCGCACCGCCAAGGGTGCGGCCCGATTGCGGATCCACAACAAGCACCGCCAGAGGCTTGCGGTCGCCATATCCGACGGTTTCATCGTTGAAACCGTTGAGGCCGCCCCCGATCAATTCCTCCATCGACTCATCCACCTTGTCGCTTACCACAATCCGCATCGCCGCTCCTCCATCGTCTACAAGGGCAATATTGTGGCAGAGGCTTGGCCGAGCGGCTACTTCAATCCGGCATTGATCCTTTCCATTTCCGCATCGCTCACCGACTTGCTGCACATGAGGTAACGCTTCTCGCCGGCCGGCATGTCGGTGAAATGGATGATCTTGAAGTCCTTGCCGGTGAAGCCGGCCTGCTTGCGGTAATAGGATTCCTCCTCGCCCGAGATGAGGGAAAAATCGGCGCGTCCAACTTGCACCAAGCGGATGATTCTCCCGAAATCGCTGGTCGTGCCAATGCGTTTTGCCTTCATGTGCGCGATCAAGTCGTCGGCGTAGGGGCCGAACCTGACGTCGTCCTTCAGCAGCACCGACACATTCGGATCGGCCATCAAATCCGCAGCACGCATGCGATATTCTGTCTTCAATCTCAGGTTGGCGACACCGACCCAGGGCATATCCTGGTAGTAAGAAACGCTGAACTTGGCATAGGCCTCGCGGTCCGGCGTCTTGTAGCGCCCGGTGGAACAGGCGCGCATCGCGTCGGTACGAATGATGGTGAGTTGGCGCATCGTGGAAGCCTCGCGCCAAACCGCGGGAATACCGGCTTTGGCAAATGCTCCGGTAACCGGAGGTATCAGGACCCCGGCAACCTTTCCGTCGACGTCGCTTCCCATGAAAGGCGGGCGCTGCACATAGAACAGGACGATCGGTTCCGCGGCCGCGCAAGCCTGTGCAAGCGGTACCATGGCCGCGGCGATGGCTACGGCAGTGACAAAACGGCGCAACACCATGCGTACCCCACGGCTTTGTCTCACTGAGCCGATTATATTCCCGCCGTCGTCAGGCCGGCGTACCGGCGATACAACGCCTCAGGCCAGGCGCTTGCCGAACGCATCGCGCAATTCGCGCTTCAAGACCTTGCCGATGGCGCTGCGCGGCAAGACATCGATCAACTCCACCGCAGCCAGGCGCTGCGTCTTGCCCAGCCTGGCATTGGCCCATTCCATGATTCCGGCGGCGCTTTCTGCCGCCCCCTTATGCAAAACGGCGAAGGCAACCGGTGTTTCGCCCCAGCGCCCGGAGGGCACGCCGACCACGGCCACATCGAATACGGCGGGATGCTCGCGCAGCACCGCCTCAAGGTCGCTGGGATAGATGTTGAAGCCGCCCGAGATGATCATATCCTTCTTGCGGTCGAACAGCGTCAGGAAGCCATCCTCGTCGAAACGACCGACGTCGCCGGTACGGATGAAACGCTTGCCGTCCTTGTCAAACCATTCGGCCTCGGCCGTCTTGCCCGGCTGGTTGTGATAGGCATTCATCATGGCTGTCGAATGGCCGACCACTTCCCCCATTCCGCCCACCTCCACTTCGTTTCCGGCATCGTCGATCAGGCGGATATCGCTGCCCGGCCCGGGCTGGCCCACGGTGTGCAGTTTGTTCGGGTAATCATGTGCCGCCAATATCAGCGTGCCGCCGCCTTCTGTCATGCCATAGTATTCGGTCAAGCCGCCGGGCCAGCGCCGCAGGATGTCGGCTTTCAGGTTCGCGGCGAACGGCGCGCTAGTGCAAAACTTCATGACGAAGCTGGTCAGATCGTAGTCGTCGAATTCCGCCAACGCCATCAGGCGCTGGTATTGCACCGGCACCAGCATGGTATGCGTGGAGCGATGGCGCTGCGCCAGTTCCAGATAGCCGCGCGCATCAAACCTGGACATCAAAATCACGGACCCGCCCAGCGTGAGGGTCGGGAAGAAACTCACAAGCGTGGTGTTCGAATACAGCGGAGTCGCCAGCAGCGTCACGGCTTGCGGGCCATAGCCCACCAGTGCGCCGCGCTGCACATGGGCCCAGCGCATACCGTGAGATTGCACGATGCCCTTGGGCGTACCTGTGGTGCCGGAAGAATAGATAATGTTGAACGGTAGCGCCGGTTCGATTTCGACCGCCGCCGGAAGCGCGTCGACAGGGGCGAGCCAAGCCGTCAATGGCGCGCCGCCTGCACTATCGTCGAGCCGTATCAAGCGGGCCTCGACGCGATCGGCAACAGGTTCCAGCTCTTGCGCTACGTCGGCATCGACAAACAGGAATCGCGCCCCGGCATCCTGCGTCATGGCTGCCAGGCTTTCCGTCGTCGAGGAAGGCGCGAGCGGCGCCACGGCGATGCCGGCGCGCAAGGCGCCGATGAAGACTGCCGCGTATTCAATCGAAGCCGCGGCACAGATCGCAATCGCGCCGCCCTTCCCCACGCCGTCGCGCTGCAAGGCAGCCGCGACGCGGTCGGCCAACCGGTCGAAGGCGCCATAGGCGATGCTTCTGTCGCCGGAAATCACAGCCGGGTGTGCCGGGCGCTCCTGCGCGTGCTGTTTGATCAGGTCGGCGATCAAGCCGAAGCTTTGTTCGGGCAAGGTAGAAATATCCATGCCCGTAATAGTATCCGGCTTTGCGAATTCAGGTATGCGGGGCCAAAGGACAGACGATGCCGAGTGAAATCATGCGTTCGATCACGGACGGCGCGTGCTCTTCCCGCAACAATTCATCCCACGATGCGGGTGCGGCCAGCCGCCTCCATAGCGCGGCTTCCGCCTGATCGGCACGTTCGAACAAATCGGCAAGCTCGGGGCCGAACAGCAGGACAACCGGTTCCGGTGTTTCCTGCGGCAGGACGGCACCGGCTTGCACGGCATGCAGCAATTGCTCGGGCTCGGCGTAAAATTCCACCAGCGAAGCGTGGGGCGCACGCGCGATGACAGTCGTTTCGCGCAAATGCTCAGCCACCGCGGTCTGCCAGTCCCTCCCGGCGGCATTGGCACGATGCACCGCCTGTTCCATGCGGCAAATCGACAGCGCATGCGTCCTTCCATGCAGATGCAGCGCCAGAAAATCGAGGAAGGCTATCGCCTCCCCGGCAAAAAACGAAGCGATGCCGCCGCCCGCTTCGACCCATTCGTCGAGCAGGCGCTGACGCTCATCCTCATCGAGCAGCGAAAGCGTCAGATAGGCGGCATTGCGCGCCCTGCCCTTGCACCAGGAGCGTTGGACCTCGCGCGTAAAATCCAGGCCACGGCCTGCAAGCAGCGCGCCGAAGGCCTTGCGCTCATCACCCCCCAGCGGCAGGCGTGTCAAGATATTGGCGGCGGCGCCATCGGCCTGGCGTGCGCGCACCAGACGGCCGAGCGCGGTTTGAAAACTATGCAGCGACATGATCAAGCGACCGCGCGAACCGCGCGCCTCCCATAACGGAATTCTTCCCAGACTTCCCGCGCGCGCTCGAGCTCGCGCATCATGGCGGCCATGCCGACCTTGGGCACGTAGCGGTCCAGCACTTCATAGAGCACGCCGGCGGCCTTGGGAGCGCGCGGCAAGGCGTAGGCCAGCAAATCCCATACAGGTTGCGGCACCACATTGTCATGCGCATCCATCAGGAAACCGTCGCGCCAGGTGCCGCCCGCGATATGAATCTCGGTCACATTCTCCAGATTCAAACGGTCGAGCGCCTTGTAGGCATCGAAACCGTGGTTGACCGCATTACAATAGAGATTGTGCAAATCGAGCAGTTGACCGCAATGTCCGCTCGCGGTGATGCGGTTCATGAAATCGATCTCGTCGCCAACCTCTTCGCTATCGAGGCTGTCCGTCTCAAGGTAATGCGCCGGATTCTCCAGCAGGAAAGGCACGCCGAAGCGGCGCGCGATCGCAGCGCTACGTTCGACGATGGTATTGACCGCCTCCATCGTGCTCGGCAGGGGCAGCGGCACACCGGTTTCCTGCACGACTCCGGCATCATCGACGACAGTCTGGAAATTCAAATGTTCGCTATGCCAGAGAAACGGCCAGGATTGCTGCAATTGTTCCAGCATGTCGAGGTAGGCGCCGTTCCAGCCATGAGCCGAGCCGATCGATAATTGCACGCCGTGCACCACCATGGGCAAGCCGCGGCACACCTCCTGCGCATGCCGTATCTGTTGCGGCACGAGTTCGAAAGCAGCACTGCCGTCTTCCTTGCGCTCGCGGCACAGCGCTTCGGGTGTGAGTTCGACGAAATCGATCAAACCGCTGCGATAGGCTTCGGGCGGCATTACGGGCATATAAGGGAAGCCGATGCCCAGCGGCGCGGGATGCGCCGCTGCGGTGATCGGTCTCGTAGTGGAAAGCAAGGCTGCTAACATGGCATCACTCTTTTCTAAACTTGGAACCCGCTTCAACATAAGCCTTTGCCTCTCCAGCCCCGTTCATTTTGAAACGAATTCCTGCTTTTGCGAGCGGTTGCGCGATGCGCGTCACGCAACCGCCCTCATCGTTGCCGACTCGGAATCGCCCGGCCTCGCCCGGATATTTCACCGGACCGGCCCGAAATTTGACCGCAAGCCGCATTCTGCCTAGGTTTGTGGCTTGCGGCCGACAGATTCAATTTGTACCGCCGGCCTACGCGGATGCCGACGCGAAATTTGCGGCCATTTTGCGCGCTCGCTTCGCGCCAATAGCTTGCTATTGGCTTGGCGCGATCACCCAAACTGGCTCGCTACTTTCGCGTCATCATTCCGCGTTCCGATGAAATATCCGGCCTAGCAAACCATGCCTTGCCCGCTCGACGCAGGCGACGGGTCAGCCTGGTATTCGACCGGCAGCGTGGCAACCAAGCCGCAACGCGTGCAGCCCATGCGGCCGACGATCGATGCCACGGCAGCTTGTACGTGCTGGGGATTGAAAGAGGTGCTGTTGCCAGCTTGAATGAATAAATTCATGACGCTTCTCCTGATTCTGATATTGAGGTTTAAATGGCTGCGGAATGCCCCGGAAGCCGATCCGCTTCAAGTACCGCTGCGGGTGCCCCATTGCTGTTGCTACTCGCTTGCGGCAAGGTGAATCTTAGACAATGTTAAATTTTTCACCATCCCATGAAATGGGTATATTGAGGGTGAAAAATTCACATCGAGATGTTTTAGTTAATGCACGGCAATTTGCGGCTTGTCCGATCTATCAACGCTGAAATGTCGGCTTGCAGGTTGACATAGCAAGACATGACCCTAAAACACAGGAAGCTGGAGGAACGGGAAACGGATTCAATTGCGGCTGCAATTGCGCGCCGCCCCGACGCCGCCCTGCGCGAGGAAGCGACAAACACCGATTTCCGGACCGTGCGGCAGGAAATCGGCGCGGCCACGCTTAATACCAGACGTTTGCCAATTTCAAGTGGTCTGGTTTTTATATGGCTTTTCGCGACTTTGGAAACGATTCCCTTTAATTGGAAACGTTTCCTTAATGATTGATTTGTTTACCTAATAACTGAGCCAAGCCCTGGAAATTGCAGGAAAATTTGCCTTCCTGCTTGCAACTGGTTTGCAAGCGGTAGGACACCTACAAAACCACTTGACGCTCCATTTCCCCACACTCATTCTTGCCCAGGCTGCAACCGACATACCACATGCAGCGGAGCGCAAGACTAGAGGCTGCAGCATGCCGATTGGCTGCGCAGCCACACTGACGAGGAGAGAACATGAGAGGCGTAATACCCAGCACCCTGCTGCTCGGCCTGATCGGCGGCACACTCGCCGGCTGCAGCGGCGGCAATTCGCAAGACAGCTTGAATGCAACCCAAAAGCAACTGGTCAAGAACGTCAAAGCCGCTGTCACGTGCTTCCCGGCTTGGAGCTCGAGCGCGGTATATACGGCCGGAGGCCAGGCCAGCTATGCCAACGTCAACTACACGGCGAACTGGTGGACCCAGGGCAACAACCCGTCGACCAACAATGGCGGGGCCGGCAGCGGACAACCGTGGACATCGAATGGCGCCTGCGGCGGTACGCCAACCCCGACTCCCAAGCCGACTCCAACACCAACACCGACTCCCACGCCCACGCCCACGCCGGCCACGACCATTGTCTCCGGCGGGATCTATACCCTCGTCAATCCGAACAGCAACAAGGCGCTCGACGTCTACAGCGCCGGCACGGCCGATGGTACCAAAGTCGACATCTGGGACCAGAACGGCACCGTGGCGCAAATGTGGCAAATCAACCGGAACGGCGACGGCACCTATACGCTGGTCAACCCGAACAGCAACCGCGCGCTAGACGTCTACAGCGCCTCCACCACCGACGGCACCGTGGTCGATATCTGGACCCAGAACGGTACCGTGGCGCAAAAGTGGAACATCAACGCCAACAGCGACGGCACCTTCACCCTGGTGAACCCGAACAGCAACAAGGCGCTCGACGTCTACAGTGCCTCCACCACCGACGGCGCCCAGATCGACATCTGGGCCCAGAACGGCACCGCAGCACAGAAGTGGCAGATCATCAAGGCGACGCCCACTCCCACACCGACTCCCACTCCCACACCGACTCCCACACCCACGCCGACACCTACACCCTGTTCCGGCGCCCCCGCACCCAACCCGGCGCCGACCTGCACCGGCTCCTCCTGCGTGTGGAACGGCAACACCACCTTCAAGCTGCTCAACAACACCTGCGGCAAGTATGCAGACAACCAAGTCTACTGGGCCATCATCGGCAAGGACTGGAACACCGGCAAGTTCGTCCACGTCGATGTCAACGGCAACCTCGTGCCGATGTCTTTGTCCGATAACGGGGCGCTGACCAAGAACGGCGTAGCCTATTCGAACTACTTCCACACGCTGGCCGACGCCAAGAGCGTGACCATCCCGCCGATCAATTCGGCACGCCTGATGCTTTCCGTCGGCACGCCGATGTATATCCAGGTCAATTCCGACGCCAACGGCAACATCGCCTACGCCGGCGCCAACATCGACAACCCGAGCGACCCCAACATCAATGTCTATTTCGACTTCATCGAAATGGCCATTGTGCCGGGCGCGGGTAACGGCTTCTACGGAAACACCACGCGCGTCGACCAGTTCGGCTTCCCCGTGACACTGCGTCTGCAGGGCATGGACGGCTACGACCAGACCGTCGGCGAAACCGAATCGCGCGCCAGCCTGTTTTCCGAATTCGCCGCGCAAGTGCCGGCGCAATTCCAGGGCCTGGCGCAATCGCCCTACGCGCCCTATCGCATCGTGGCGCCGGCGCACGGTTCCTTCGGCAACGGCGGCGCCAACGCGACCTATCTCGATTCCTACATCAATACGCTATGGACCGAGTACGCAAGCAAGACGCTGACCTTCACCGATCAGCAAGGCACGTTCACAGGCAAGGTAGTCAACGGCGTGTTCCAGTTCAGCGACGGCGCCGGCACCTATAACGTCAACAAGCCCACCACCGATATGGCGCTGCTGGGCAACGGTGCCTTGAACGACGCCACCGGAACCACGCCTGGCAGCGACGCCTACAACAAGCAGCTGCAGATCCAGGCTCAGATGTGCGCGGCCATCAACCGCCACATCGTCGAAAATCCCGGCTCGTGGAGCACGCCCTCGGCCTTCTACGCTTCGGGTACGGCCGCCAACTGGTATTCGGCCTTCTGGCACCAGCATTCGATCAACGGCTTCTCCTACGGCTTCGCCTATGACGATGTAGGCGGCTTCAGCTCCTCGCTCCATACCACGGTGCCGACCACGGCTACCGTGTCGATCGGGTTCTAATGCCGGGCAAGTAGTTCGTAACGGGCATCCCTCCTTCCGGTGTCGTCCACCGTACTTGGCGACACCGGATTTTTTCGGGGGAACCGCCCGCTACAAGGCGCAGGTTCTGAAGCCCGCAAACATGTGGCTGCACTCAGGCAGAGCGAATCCGCGGAACTTGGGTGAACGCATGCGCTCCGGCGTGGCAAACGAGGCGCCGCGCAGCACCTGATGCGAGACGAAGGCAGGCTTGGAATAGTCGCGCCACGGGCCGGGCGCGAAGCCGGGGTAGGGTTCGAATGGCGTGCAAGTCCATTCCCAAAGGTCGCCCCAGCGCAAGGCCGGATGCCGGCTGGTTGCGGCATATTCCCATTCCGCCTCGGTCGGCAGGCGCCGCCCCGCCCACATGCAATAGGCTTGCGCTTCGAACAGGTTGACGTGGCGCACCGGCTCCTGGCTGTTCAAGGCAATGCGCAAACCGAAGCGCCGGCACTCCCAACCGGAAGCGTGGCGAACCCAGCCGCGCGGCGCGGCGCATTCCTGCGTCATCAGCCATTGCCGTCCCGCCACGCTCCAGTAATGCGGATTCTCATAGCCGCCGTCGGCGACGAACTCCGCATATTGCGCGTTCGATACCAGGGTGGAATCCATCACGAAGGCCGGCACATAAACCGGGTGGGTCCATTGCTCGTTATCGAAGCTGAAGCCCCCTCCTCTCGTTTCGCCCTGCTGCAAGGTGCCGCCGGGAAAGCGGATATCGCCCTGCGACCAGGAAGGCATGGAACGCAGCGCCAGTTGCGGCGGCAGGATCACGCCCAGCGTCTGCAACGTATTTGCCATGCTTTCGCCGTGCATGTCTTCGTGGGCCAGCGCGAGACGATACGGATACAGCGCGGCATCGCCGCTCCCGGCGCGATCGAGCTTGTCCAGTACGCGGTCGGCGATCTCTCTGCAATAGGTCTTGAGGCGCGCCGCGCTCGGCAAATCGACCTCCGCGCGCGCTTCGTGCGGTACCGCTTCGGGGTCGAACCAATCGTCGCCCCGGCTCAGGAGCGATGGCCGCAAGGCGGCCGTGGGCGCGGTGGATTCGGCTTCGCGCAGGATGAACCATTCCGCAAACCAAGCGATATGGCCCAGTTCCCAGAGAGGCGGGTCGAGATGTTCCATGCGCGGCGCCGTGCCGGGTTCGCCCAAGCCCGTCGCGGCAAAGCAATCGAACAAAGCAAGCGTATAGGAGCGAGCGTCCTCGAAAGCCTGGGCCAGTTCGAGTGCTGTGGCTGTGCGCAGGGAGGCGCTCATCGGTCCCTGTCGATGCCCGTCAATCCATCCCGGGCGCTTCAGGCGGCGGCATCGTCGCCCCAGACTTGCTGCATGCTGAAACGGAAATTGACCTGGTCCATACGTATCATTTCCTGGATGTGATAAGCCTTGAGCACAGTGTTGCGCTGGATCGGAAAGGTGCGCGGCGCGTTGCCGCGTCCCACCAGCTCATGCACGACAGGCGTTGCCGGCGCATCGCCCTTGCCCGATACGATGGCGACTTCGCCGCCTTCCAGCCTGACGAAGCTACCCACCGGGTAGGTCCCCAGTTCCTTGAACAGGGCCCCGGCCACCTTGGCGTCGACATGCGTCTTTTCCTTGGCCAGCATATCGCGAAACGCGGCATTGTGTGCCAACAAGCCGGCCGGCTCGCCCGCCGAAACGCGAATGCAATAACGTTCGACGGTGGAAAGTATCTTAGCACCTAAAGGAATGTCGGCGCCCGCACTCTTTGCCGGATACCCGCTGCCATCTTCGCTCTCATGGTGCCCCGCCACGCAAGCCAGCCAAGCGGCATCCTCGACGCCGATCTGTTTCAGGATTTCGACACTGCGCAAAGGATGGTTTCGGATGATCAAGGCGTCTTCCTGGCCCAAGTTGCCCGGAATGCGCAGCAAGCGTTTCTGATGCGGGATCAAGCCCAGGTTCATCGTCAGCGCTGCGGCAACGATGGCCTCGATCTCCTCGTCCGGCCGCCCCATGGCTCGCGCCACCAGGCAGGACAGGATGGCTACATTGACGCTGTGTCTGACGGGAAGACTCGCGCTTCCCTGATTGAGCAGAATGGAAGCGACGCAAACGTCGGCATTGACATGCAAGCCCTGCGCAATCTCGCGCGCGATCTCGCGGAATTGTGCCGCCGCATCGCCCTCGTTGGAGAGGTTAAGGAACAGCTTCTCAAGGTGCCTGGCAGCGCGGTTGACGTGACGCAGCGCTGAGGGGTTTTCCTTGGGCGGCGGCTCTTCGGCTTCCCGCTTGGTGTGTCCCTCGACGAACAAGCCTTGCTCGATCAACTTGTCGATCTGGCCCTCGGTTACGACGATGAAGCCCTTGCGCAACAGCAGCTTGTTGCCGGCATCGAACACATTCCAAGGCAGCGGCTGCCCTATGACGATGTCCGACATCCTGATGCGCTGTTTATCCATGGCTTGATCCATTCACCGGCACGACAATCGAACGGCTCCTCAATTGCAGGATGAGCATTTGCATCATAGACGACAATCTTGCCATTTGCCAACTACATGCTAGGTGTAACTTGGCGTTGATGCAACGTCCGAAACGCATATCTTGATTGATCCCTTTACCCTGGAACAAGCAACAATGCCCAAGTCACGTGGTGGAAATATTTCCAGTTGCCAATCTTGGCTCCGTCACGTAACATCGCACTCCACTTGATTTAACAATTACAATTCGCGCCCGGCCAGAGATTACATTCACAAAACAGGAGATTGCCGTGCTACAAATGCGCAGAATTCTCATCGTCGCCGGCTTGGCCGGTGCCTTGCTCTCCCCGCTGGCACGAGCTGTCGATACCACCCCGATCCGAATCGGTGTCATCGGCCCCGTGACAGGCAAGAACTCGGAAGACATGGGACAAAGCATCATCGGCGGTGCCCGCGTGTTCCTGTCGGACGTAAACCAGATCGGCGGCATCATTGGCCACCCTGTCGAAATCATCGAACGCGACGATCAGGCCAATCCCGAGCGCGGCGTGGCGATCGCCAAGGAAATGATCGAGGAAAAAGTGGTGGCCGTGGTCGGCTTCGGCAATACAGGTGTCGCCCTGCCGACCGCGAAGGTCTTGCAGGAGGCAAAGATCCCCGTGATCGTCAGCGGCGCGACCGGCGCCGTTGTGACCAAGAGCTTCATGCCGCCCGCCTACCCGTCCAGCTACGTGTTCCGCACTTCGGCTTCCGATGCGATCCAGCCCGTGGTGATCCTGAACGACTTGATCGACAAGCGCAAAATGGACCACATTGCATTGATCCATGATGAAAGCCCCTACGGCACCAATGGCAAGGCCAGCCTGCTAGCCGAACTCGACAAGCGCGGCCTGAAACCCGCCGCGGTCGAAAGTTTCAAGGTGGGCGATGCCGACCTGACGGCGCAACTGCATCGCATCAAGGAAAGCGGCGCGCAGGCGATGGTGCTGTATTGTCTGGCCGGCGACGCCGCCAATATCGCGAAGACGGCCGAGAAATTGCAGATGCATCAAGCCATCGTCGGCCCCTGGACATTGTCGCAGGAATCCTTCATCGCCAAGGCCGGCAACGCCGCCGAAGGCGCGCGCACTGTCGTGACTTTCATCGAAAACGACGCAAGCTCGTCGAGTTCGCAATTCACGCTGGCCTACCGCAAGCTCAACAAGGTAACGCGCATCCCCTCGGCCGTGGCAGCGGCGCAGACTTACGATGCGCTGCGCCTGCTGGCGCTGGCCATATACCAGGCCAACTCGACCGACGGCGTGCCGATCCAGCATGCGCTGGAGAACCTCGACCAGCATACGACATCGACCGTGATCACGCGTTACTTCAAGCCTTTCTCAGCCAGCGACCATGAAGCGATTTCGCTCAACATGGCCATCATGGGCGAGATCAAGAACGGCAAGGTGATCTATGCCTACAAGGAAGACGAGAACCGCAGCACGATCGCGCGCACCAAGCCGCCAAGCAAGTAAGCACCCCCACTCCATACGGTAGAAACCTCATGGCGGCGCATAAACGCACCGCCATGGAGTAATCCGCATCACACGATAAACAAGAGCCGGAGACGCCGGGACTGGAGCATCCGCTCAGCCTGAAGCTTGCCGATTCAAGCAAAATCGGCATGCAGCCTATCGCTCCGAGCAAGGTCACGGCGACGTAACCCTGCGACCCCCCGCCATCCTCTACGGGGACGATGAAAAACGCAGCCCGATTGTACGGGCAAAGATGGTGGCGAAGTGATATCGGAGCGCCGCAAAACGCGGAACAGGCAGGCTTTTCCATTTCACTTTTCCGCTTGGCGCCGCTCTTAACTTAACTTTACGCCGTTTTACAGAACACCCCCTCGCGTAGCGGACAAGGCCGCCGATATATTCAACAAGCGTTCGATTCGTCGACGCATGCAACGCATTATCCATTCCATTCAAGGAGGTCACCATGTCTGTCGGCAGCGTCGCGAGCAGCAGCTATAACTATTCCACGTCGCAAATCGGATGCAATTCGCAATCCGGCAGCAGCAATTCGAGCAATAGCGTCGGTAACATGCCGCCACCTCCGCCTGGTGGCGCAGGCGGCGGCTTGATCGGCGCAATTGCCGATGCCTTGTCGAAAATCGGCATCACCGGCACCAGCGACTCGAGCAGCGCTGCCGCATCCAGCAGCGCGACCGGCTCCGACTCGAGCAGCACCTCTTCCAGCACCTCGGATGCGGGCCAGGCGATCAGCGGTTTCCTGCAAAGCCTGATGGCGGCATTGCAAGCCCAAGGCAGCAGCAGTTCCTCATCTTCGAGCGGCTCGACCGATGCTGCAAGTGCCGCAGGCGGCCCGGGCAAGCTGGCGTCCAGCCTGCAAAGCTTGATTGCGGAACTGGGTTCGTCTTCGTCCACCAGCACCTCCGGCAGCACCTCCTCGACGTCTTCATCCAATACGTCCAGTACATCCGATAGCAGCAGCGCCGAAAGCGCACTCGAAACGAGTTTTCAAAACATGGTCAGTACACTCGGCGACACCAGCAGTTCGGCCACCTTGAGCAACTTCCTGTCGGCACTGGCGACCAATCTGCAAAACCATGGGCCGATGGGCAATATGGTCAATACCAGCGCTTAACCAGGCAGTTTGACTTTGACAGGCAAGGGAGCCAGCGCGGCGGCAAGCCGTTCGCGCAAGTCCTGCCCCCAATTTGACGGCACGGCGACGCGAATACCGTCGGCTTCGCCGCCCTCGATGGCCGGCACAGGCACGCCGGCTTCCTCACACACCTTGATCACACAAGCGCTCACCACGGCTTGGGCCGCCTTCAAGCGCAGGGCCGGCTTGTACAGCTTGCCGACATTAGTCACCGGCATGGCCTCCAGTATGGTGACCGATTTCGGCCGCGCCGGGCCCTCGTCAACGCGCTCGACGGCGTAAGCCAGCAACTCCTCTTCCGTCGCGCTCGCGCCGGGCACGAGCGTGGCGAACAGTACCGGCAATTCGCCGGCATAGGCATCGGGCGCCCCTACCGCCGCGCAGATCTGCACCGCCGGGTGGGCGCCTAGCGCATCTTCTATCGTCTTCGGGTCAATGTTATGGCCGCCGCGTATGATCAAGTCCTTCGAGCGGCCGCTCAGGTGCAGCCGCTCCTCGTTGTCGATCCAGCCGAGGTCGCCCGTGGCGAGCCAACCGTCAGGGGTAATCACGCCTTCGTTGTCGCGCGCATCGACGAAGCCGGAAAACAGATTGGGCGACTTGAACATCACCATACCGATTTCGCCGCGCGGCAGTTCCCGGCCAGAGGCCTTGCCATGCTCGTCGAGCGCCGCGATGCGCCATTGCGTGTGCGGCAGGCGCAAACCGACGCAGCCGGCTGGCGCCTCGACACCGACCGGCGTGATGCTCGAAATGCCGGCCATCTCGGTCATGCCCAGGCTTTCATGCACGTGCAGACCCGTGAGCTTCTTGAAGCGCGCCGCCAGTTCGGGCGCCAGCGGCGCGGCACCGGTGCGGCAATACTTGATGCTGGAAATGTCCGCATCGATGGGAACATTGGTCAGCGCCGCCAGTACCGTAGGCACAGCTGCCATCACGGTGGAGCGGTACTTCGCCGCCAGGCGCCAGTAATTGACAAGCACGGCACGGTTGCGCATCAGGCCCGCCGTGGGAATCACCGTTTCGGCCCCGGCCGAAAACGCGGTCAGCGCACCGGGCAGCGTGCCGGCGACGTGAAACAACGGAAACACGTTGATCGTCACATCGGCGGGGGACAAGCCCTGCATCTGCACGCAGGCCCATGCCGTGAACACTTGCGCGCCATGGCTGTGGCGTGCAAGCTTGGGCGCGCCGGTGGTGCCGCCGGTGTGAAAATAAGCGGCAATGTCGCTTTTGGCGATATCGCGGCCGGACACGAGCCGATCAGCCGGCTCGACGGCAAGCAAGGCGCCGAAATCGCCCGGCTGCGCCGCTTCATCGATGGGCGTGACACGCAGCACATGCCGCAGCGTGGGCACGGCCTCTTTGATCCGTTGCGCCTTGCCCCACATGTCGGCATCGCCATCGGCGCCGTAGGCGAACAGGACCTTGGCCCTGGCGGCATTCATCAGCGAAGCCAGCTTTTCTTCCGTAAGCAAAGGATTCAAGGGTTGCACGATACCGGCCGCCTCGCCGCCCCAGAGCGCGAGATGGTAGTCGAGACAGGCCGGCAGCAGGATGGCGATCGCATCCCCTTTTTCCACACCAAGGCCGTGCAGCAGATTGGCTGTCCGGTTGATGCCGGCGAACAGTTCGGCATACGACAAGCGCAGCGGCTCATCGTCCGGCTCGGCCGTTTTGAGAAAGGTCAGCGCGATCTTGTCGCCAAAGGCTTGCGCCGAATTGCGGAAGATTTCGTAGGTGCTCTGGACGGTCAGCGACTGTTCCAGCGGAATCGCTTCGAGACGTTCGACGTCGGCGATGTTCTTGATGGGGAAGCGTTGCGAAAATGGGGATGTCACTGCCGTCTCCTGAGAAACTCTCCTCTCCCGCTCGCGGGAGAGGGATTCCTTTAACTTCGTTTAGGTATCTGCAAACCCCGGGCCACAGCAGGCCGCGCCAGAAAAGCTTCCAGCACGCGATTGACCTCGGCAAAATCCTTCATTCCAACCAACTCGCCCGCCTCATAAAACCCGCCTAGATTCCTCACCCAGGGGAAGGTCGCGATGTCGGCAATGCTGTATTCATCGCCCAATATCCACTGCCTGCCCGCAAGGCGCTTGTCCAGCACTTCCAGCAGGCGCCGCGATTCGGCCACGTAGCGCTCGCGCGGGCGTTTGTCTTCGTATTCGCGGCCGGCAAACTTGTGGAAGAAGCCGACCTGGCCGAACATGGGGCCGATGCCGCCCATCTGGAACATGAGCCATTGCAGGGCTTCATAGCGCCCGGCCGCATCCGACGGAATCAGTTTTCCAGTCTTCTCCGCCAAATAGAGCAGGATGGCACCTGATTCGAACAGCGGCAGCGGCCGCCCGCCGGGGCCGTTCGGATCGATGATCGCGGGAATCTTGCCGTTGGGGTTCAGCGAAACGAATTCGGCGGAACGCTGGTCGCCGCTGTCGAAGCTGACCACGTGCGGCTCGTAAGGCAGCCCGATTTCCTCGAGCATGATCGACACCTTCACGCCATTGGGTGTCGGCAGCGAATACAGTTGCAGCACGTCGGGCCGTTGCGCCGGCCATTTTTTGGTGATGGGAAATTGCAAAAGATCGGTCATCATGCGTCCTTGGAATGATACGAAGCGCAAAGCGTATCACTGCGCGGAATTTTCCGCCGAGAGCGCCATATATCGGGCCAGATGAAAATCCTCGTCGCCCAATTGATGATCGATCATGACGAGCCGCTTGGCGTAGTGCGGCAGCGGCAATTCCCAGCTCATGCCTATGCCGCCGTGCAATTGAATCGTCTCTTCGGCTACCAGCGTCCCGACCCGGCCTATGGTGTATTTGGCGGCCGAGATTGCCTTGTCGCGTACCGAGCCATTACGCTCCAGTGCTGCGGCGGCGTTGATCAAGGCCGAGCGCGCCTGCTCGATCTCGAGCGCCAGATCGGCCATGCGGTGCTGCAAAGCCTGGAAACTGCCGATGGGTACGCCGAATTGCTTGCGCGTCTGCAGGTATTCGAGCGTGGCCGCCTTGGCCATCTCCATGGCACCGACCGCTTCAGCACACAGCGCCACGATACCGCGCGCCTGCGCCTGGGCCACCACATCCCTCGCGTCATCAAGTAGCAAGGCCGATGCCGGCAGCTTGACTTGTTGCAGCGTCAGTTCCACGGAACGGCCGCCGTCGATGTTGGGACAACCCGCAACACACAGGTTTTCCGCATCGCGCGGCACGAGGAACAATGCAATACCCTCTTCCGCATCGATTGCCCCATCGACCCGCGCCGACACGACATAGGCATGCGCCGCCTCACCCTGCTCCACCACGGCCTTGGCGCCATCAAGCACCCAGCCTTCGCCAACACGTCTGGCGGTAGTGGCAACGTAATGCGGCTCATAGCCTCCCTCGGCTTCCTGATGTGCCCAGGCGAAGAGACGGCTGCCGCCAATTGCCCGCTCCAACTCTTCCTGCCGTCCGGCAGCCGCCAGCGCACAGCCCGCCATCAGCGTGCCGAGAAACGGCTCGACCACGAGCGCACGGCCCAGCGATTCAAACACCAGGGCAAGATCGAACCCGGCACCGCCATAGCCGCCGTCGGCTTCGGCAAACAGTGCGCCGATCACACCCATTTGGGCGAATTGCGCCCATTTTTCCTGCGACCAGCCGGTTTCGGACCGTGCGATCTGCTCGCGAATGGGAAAACCGTATTCGTGCGCGAGATAGCGCGCCAGCGAGTCGGCCAGCATGCGGCGGTCTTCGGTCAGATTGAAATCCATTGTTATGCTCCTACCTTCTCAGGGTGTCGGTGATTGCACCATCTCACAATCCCAAAATCATCTTCGCCACGATATTCTTTTGGATCTCGTTCGATCCGCCGAAAATCGACAGCTTGCGGTTGTTGAAATAAACGGCCGCCGCGCGCTCACCCTCTTCCACACCGGCGCGCTCCTCGGCCTCGCGCCATACGCGCGCCTGCGGCCCCATGGCGCGGCGCATCAGCGACGAAATCTCCTGCCTGATCTCGGTCCCGCGTATCTTGAGCATCGAGCTCTCCGCGCCGGGTACGCCGCCGCCGGCCACGGCGGCAAGCATGCGCAAATTGGTGGTCTTCATGTTTTCCAGCTCGATCTCGAGCCGAGCCACGCGCGCGGCGAAGAAGGGATCGTCCAAAAGCCGCCGTCCGTTGCGCTTGCGCCGCCCCAGGAATCCCTTCAATTCGCGCAACGCCGCAACCGAGAAGCCGACGCCAGCGATGTTGGTGCGCTCGTAGGTCAGCAGATATTTCGCACAAGTCCAGCCGCGATGTTCATCGCCCACCAGATTCTCTATTGGCACACGCACGTCGGTGAAAAACACTTCGTTGACTTCATGTTCGCCGTCGAGCGTGATGATGGGCCGCACCTCGACGCCGGGCGTGGCCATGTCGATCAAGAGGAAGCTGATGCCTTCCTGCTTCTTGGCGGCGGGATCGGTGCGTACCAGGCAGAAGATCATGTTGGCGTGCTGGCCCAGCGTGGTCCAGGTCTTTTGCCCGTTGACAATATAGTGATCGCCCTCGCGCAAGGCCGTGGTCTTGACCGAAGCCAGGTCGGACCCGGCGCCGGGTTCGGAATAGCCCTGGCACCACCAGTCCGAGCCGTCGAGAATGCGCGGCAGCCAATAGCGCTTCTGCGCCTCATTGCCGTACTTGAGCAAGACCGGTCCCAGCATATTGACGCCGAACGGCACGATACGCGGCGCAAACGCGAGCGCGCACTCGTGCTCGAAAATGAATTTCTGCACCGTGTTCCAGCCCGGCCCGCCATGCTCGACCGGCCAGTGGTTGGCCAACCAGCCGCGCTTGTGCAGGATGGCATGCCAGCGCTGCATGTCTTCCTTGGAGAGGCGCTCGCCGCGCCGGCCCTTTTCCGATAATTCGACTGGCAGTTCCGCCGCCAGGAAGGCACGCACTTCGGCACGGAAGGCTTCTTCTTCAGTCGTGAAATTCAAGTCCATATCACACTCCAGTCAGGCGATTGAGGCTCGCGAAATCGGCTCCACGCGCCACCAGGTCTTCCAGCAGCGGCGCAGGCTTCCAGAACAGCGCATCTTCCGTGGCATAGGAACGGATATCGGCCAGTACCTTGTCCAGCCCCACCGAATCGGCATAATTCATCGGCCCGCCGCGATGGCGCGGGAAACCGTAGCCGGCCATGAAGACCACGTCGACGTCGAGCGGCCGCAAAGCTATCCCCTGCTGCACCACGTTGGCGCCCTCATTGATCATGGCCGCCATGTAGCGCCGCACGATCTCGTCGGCGCTGAAACTCCTGGGCGTAATGCCGGCGCGCCGGCGTTCGGCATCGATGATAGCCAGCACTTCCGGGTCGGGCGCGCCGGTGCGCGAGCCGTTGTTGTAGAGGTAGTAGCCGCGTCCGGTCTTTTGCCCGAACCACCCGCGCTCGCAAATGCGGTCGGGAATCTGCACGTAACGTGCACGCGGGTCGCGCGTGGCGGCGCGGCGCTTGCGCGTGGCCCAGCCGATGTCGCCGCCGGCCAGGTCCGACACCTGGTAAGGGCCCATGGCGAAACCGAAATTGCGCATGGCACGATCGATTTCATAGGGCGAGGCGCCGTCTTCCATCATGGTGTCGGCCGATTGGCGGTATACGGCCAGGATGCGGTTGCCGATGAAACCATCGCACACGCCGGCACGCACGGCGGTCTTCTTCAGCCGCTTGGCCAGGGCAAAACCAGTCGCTACCACGTCGGGCGCAACCTTGGCCGGCACCACGATCTCAAGCAGTTTCATGACGTTGGCCGGCGAGAAGAAGTGCAGGCCCAGTACGTCTTGCGGGCGGGAAATCGAGGCGGCAAGCTCGTCAATATCGAGATAGGATGTATTGGTGGCCAACACGGCACCCGGTTTGCACGCCCGATCCAGTTCGGCGAACACGGCTTTCTTCACCGCCATGTCCTCAAACACCGCCTCGATCACCAGATCGACCTGGGACAGGGCCGCATAATCGGTCGCGCCGGCAAACCGCGCCAGCACGGTATCGCGCGCGGCAATATCCATACGGCCTTTCGCAACTTGCGCGTCATAGACTTTTTCAACATTGGCACGGCCGCGCGCCAACGCTTCGGCATCGCGTTCCATCATCGTGACGGGCAAGCCCGCATCGAGCAGGGCAATCGCGATACCCGCGCCCATCGTACCGCCGCCAATGACACCAACCTTTTCCACCGTGCGTGGCGGGGCCGATTGGGCTTCCGGCACCTTCGCCACTTCGCGTTCCGCAAAGAAAGCGTGTACCAGACCTTGCCGTTGCGGGCTGGCCAGGCATTCAAGGAACAGGCCGCGCTCGACAGCCATTCCCGCGTCGAAGGGTAATGTGAACGCCGCTTCCACCGCATCGATGATTTTCAGTGGCGAAAACAAGCCACGCGCCTTGCTCTCGGTTTCGCGTCGCGCTGTTTCAATGGTTTCGGCCAGCACCTGTGCTTCGCCAAACGCGTGCGCCGCACGCGTCGGCCTAGCGCCGGCGCGATAAGCAATCAGCTTGACTGCGAACGCGGCAGCCTCTTCCCTTAACTCGCCTTCAGCCAAGGCATCGATCAAGCCCAGCGAAAACGCCTTGGCTGCGCCGATCTGGCGTCCGCCCAGCATCAAGTCAAGCGCCGGCGCCACACCGATCAACCGCGGCAGGCGCTGCGTACCGCCGGCGCCTGGCAAGAGGCCGAGCAAGACTTCGGGCAGGCCGAACTGGGCATCCAGCGCCGCAATGCGAAAGTGCGCTGCCAGCGCCACTTCCAGTCCGCCACCGAGCGCCACGCCGCCAATCGCCGCCAGCACCGGTTTGCAGCAGGCTTCAATGCGATTGCACACCTCGGGTAAGACCGGTGCTTGCGGGGCCTGGCCGAATTCGCGCATATCGGCCCCGGCCGAAAACGACTTACCCTCGCCTACCAGCACGATGGCATGCACGGCGGGGTCGGCCTCGGCAGCCGCAAGCGCTTGGTGCAAATGCCGACGCAAAGCCTGCCCCAGCGCATTGACGGGCGGATTATCCAACGAAATCCAGGCAATCGATGAGTCAAGCTGATAGAGCGGCATGGAAAGGTCTTTTGGGTCAGTGGCTAAGCCGATCATTCTCGTTTGTTACATCACGCTTGACAATTCGGGATTGACCTGACATTGTGTCAAAAAATATTTGACAATGGACCCACAAAGCCTAACCCTGCTCGTCGAAATCCTCGACGCCGGCAACTTGAGCCAGGCAGCGAAGAAGCTCAGGATGACGCGCGCCAACGTGAGCTATCACCTGACGCAATTCGAACGCGCCATCGGCGCGCAACTGGTGCGCCGCACCACACGTTCGGTCGAACCGACCGAAGTTGGCTTGCGGCTTTACCAGCATGGCTTGAGCATACGCAACGAAGTGCAAGCCGCTCGCGAAACCATCCAGACCCTGGGCAAAAGCTTGCGCGGACGCGTGAGATTGTCGGTTCCGAGCGGCTATGGGCAGATGGTGATGACACCTTGGCTGCTCGAATTCAAGCAAAACCATCCGCATATCGTGCTCGACGTGCTATTCGAGAACCGTGTCGACGACTTGATGCGCGACGAGGTCGATATCGCCATCCGCGTCATATCCGAACCGCCGCAGACACTGGTGGCGCGCGAATTGGGTGCGGTGCGCTATGTCGCCTGCGCTTCCGCCTATTACCAGAAGCAGCACGGCATGCCCGGGACGCTGCAGGACTTGCGCAACGTGCCGCTGATCACCTCGGCCGTGATCGGACGCCAGCTCCGGTTATCGGCCTATCTCGAAGGCGAGCGGCAGGAAGTGACGCTGGAGCCGACCTTGATCTCCGAGCACTTCCCCTTTCTGCGCCAGGCCGTGCTGGCCGGTGTGGGCGTGGGCCTGGTGCCGGATTATGTGGTGCGTGAAGACGTGGCTGCCGGAACGATCGTCACCGCGCTCGATGCCTGGCGCCTGTCGATCTTCGGTACACACATGTATATGCTATACATGCCGAACCGCTACCAGACCAGGGCGGCACAGACTTTCATCGAATTCATACTGGAGCGCTCGCGCACGGAGACACCGCCCGGGAATTAACGCCCCGGCGGCCGTTTGAAAAACAAGGATTTACGCATTGAACAACAGCGGCAAGCGCTGTTTGTCGCCGCCGCCTATCACCACACCGGCCGGCGTTTTGAACAATTTCACTTTTCCTTCACCCGATGCGTCGGCCAAGGCCTCGCCCGATTGGGCCAAGGCGTTCATCAAATGCAGATGCCCGTGCAAGACCTTGTAACCTTCGCCGTGGCGTACAAGCAGAATTTCAGGTTGCATGATCAATTCCTCCAACGCACAAAATTCAGCGTGGCCATTCCCCCGATTTGCTACTCCAGCAAGCATGTTATGCCATGCTTTTCGCAAATCAATGTCAGAGGTGCCACACCTCGCGCGAACAAACAAAATTTAATCCGACGTCGACTCGATACCCGTGGATATAAGGGTGACATGCTCATATCTCAAGTGACGAATTCACAAAAAATCTGCAGTCCATGCACCATACCGGACGGCGACACCCCGCTTGCACTCACCTCAGCAAGATGCGTGCCTGCGCAATGCGTATTTTGCGGCGCAACGCGTTTGTGCGGCGCCGCATGACGATACTCATGGAAGGCGCTCGCATTTTTGGGGGGCACATTTGATGGGCAATCCTCAAACAGCGCGGATGGCATCAGGCGCTCGATCGGGCGCCACAAGACCGCCAGTCGCAACACATGGCCCCGCTCGATTGCGCCAGGCCGGTTTGACGCTTCCACTGCGATAAGCTAAGATCCTCACATGGATTTCCCTTCCGGCTTGCGCAAATGCACCACCATCAAATCCCCGCAGATTCACTGCGAGGAGAGCTATTGCTGAGGTGAAATATCAAGAATTCCCATAGCCCTCCCGACCCCGGTCCGGAGGGTTTTTTATTGCCCCCATGCCAAGGAGACGCAATTGTCCAACCTGACCCATCATTTGACGCTGTACGTAGACAGCCTGCGCACCAGCCCCTACGCCATGTCGGTCTTCGTGGCCTTGAAGCAGAAAGGCTTGCCTTTCGAATTGCGCAGCGTCGACCTGGAAGCCGGAGAAAACCTGGCCGCCGAATACGGCAATCTCTCGCTGACGCGCAAGGTACCGCTGCTGGTGGATGAGCGCTTCCACCTCAATGAATCGTCGGCCATCACCGAATACCTGGAAGACCATTTCGAGCCGCCGGTGCATGCCGCCGTCTATCCGGTCGACCTGAAACAAAAAGCGCGGGCGCGGCAAGTGCAAGCCTGGTTGCGCAGCGACCTGATGCCGATCCGCATGGAGCGCTCGACCGAGGTGATTTTCATGGGCAAGCGCTTCGGCGCCCTGTCCGAAGCCGCACAAACCGCCAGGGACAAGCTGGTGGCCGCCGCCGACCGCCTCATTGAAGACGGCCACGCCCACCTTTTCCCTACCTGGACGATCGCCGACGTGGACCTGGCGCTGATGCTCAACCGCCTGGTGATGCATGGCGACCCCATGCCGGAAAAGCTGAAGACCTACGCCGCACGCCAGTGGGAACATCCGGCGGTGCAGGAATGGGTGGCGATGAAGCGGTGATTCGGCTCTGCCGGGGACAACCCACAGTCGTAAGCTAACCGAACGGCATCAGGCTCAGGCTTGGCATTCCCCCATGCCATTTGGCTGCTTATTGTCCCGGATTCGTGGGTGACTTCTGCATGTCCACCACAAGCTGCAGCAAGGCCGTACCATCCTTGATCACTTGCGTAGCGTCGGCATCCTTCTGGATTGCGGCGAACGAGCCTTCGCCGAAATACAAGCCGTCCGACGCCAGGAAACTCATCCGCACCTTGCCCTTGATCGGTGCGGGCAGGCGCTTCTTGTTCCACGCGCCGATGCGCGAGAGCAGCTTGTTCGACGATGCGAACAAGATCCGGGTCTTGTCTTGCACCGCAGCCGGCGGCACATCGACCACCGAGAGCTTGTCGGCATGGCTGATGAAGCGTACATGGCCGTCGGCGTAGGCCGCCAGCGTATCGAGTCCTTCATCGACCGGCACCTCGATCACCACGCCGAGCAATTGCTTGGACGGCACGAGCTGGCTGTGCTCGCGCAGCCACTTGTAAGCGAGCAGGTGCACGCAACTGCTTTGCTTTGCGTCTTCCGCAACCGCACGTATCGAACCGGCATCGGGCGTCGTCGCAAACAAGGCCTTTTGCCAGGGCATGGCCGATGCCGCGTCCTTTGGCTTGACCAAGCCTTCGCTATCGCAAAACAACGCGTTATAGACGACATTGTTTTGCATGTCGTGGTAAGGCGCCGGCAGGTCTTCGGCGCGTACGGCAAACGAGAACGACAGCACGGCGCCGAGCGCGAGCATGCCCTTGAAGGGATACGATTTCATTGAGGCAAACATGGAGAGCATGGCCAAACTGCGATAACATTGGAAGAAGCGTAAGCATAGCGGAAGTAGCGCCGCGCCGCTCCCGGTCGAACAAGAACCTTTTCCAGAAATCCAATCATGTCCAAACCCGCACTCGTCGTCACGCCTTCGTCCCACCCTTTGTCGGCCGCGGAGCGCGCCGAGAAGCTGGCCAAGCCCGCGTTCGGCCGCACCTTCACCGATCACATGGTCGTCGTGCCCTACCGCGACGGCGCCTGGCAGCAGGGCGAAGTCAAGGCTTACGGCCCGCTGGCGCTTGACCCTTCGGCTTCCTCGCTGCATTACGGCCAAGCCATCTTCGAAGGCTTCAAGGCTTACCACCAGGCCGACGGCAGCATCAAAGCCTTCCGCCCCGAAGCCAATGCCGAACGCTTCAACCGCAGCGCGCGCCGCCTGGCCATGCCCGACCTGCCCAAGGAGATTTTCATCAAGGCTGCGGAAGAATTGATTACCATCGACCGCGAATGGGTGCCGAAAAACGTGGGCGAAAGCCTCTACCTGCGTCCGCTCATGATCGCCACCGATCCCTTCCTCGGCGTGCGTCCTTCGCTGGAATACCTGTTCGTGCTGTTCGCGTCGCCGGCCGGCGCCTACTTCCCGCAAGGCGTGAAGCCGGTCACGGTCTGGATCAGCGAAGACTATGTGCGCGCCGCTCCGGGCGGCACCGGCGAAGCCAAGTGCGCCGGCAACTATGCCGCCAGCCTGGTGGCGCAAGCCCAGGCGCAGGAAAAGGGCTGCGACCAGGTCGTGTGGCTCGATGCGGTGGAACGCAAATACATCGAAGAGATGGGCGGCATGAACCTGTTCTTCGTCTACGAGGAAGGCGGCAAGACCGTGATCGTGACGCCGCAATTGACCGGCACGCTCTTGCCCGGCATCACACGCCGCAGCCTGCTCGAACTGGCCAAGGACCTGGGTTATGAAGCCGAAGAGCGCAAGCTCACCACGCAGCAATGGCGCGACGACATTGCCTCGGGAAAGATGAAGGAAGTGTTCGCCTGCGGCACGGCGGCCGTGATCACCCCGGTCGGATTGGCCAAGGCCGATGGCTACGAAATCAAGATCAACAACGGCGAAAACGGCCCGGTGACGATGGCGCTGCGCGACGCCTTGCTGGCCATCCAGCACGGCACGGCGCCGGATAAGCATCACTGGCTGCATCCCATTTGCTGAAACCAGGAAGTGCCTTGATACGCTCCGCCGAAGGTCCGAATCACTGCCCAGGGATTGCCAGCCCGGACCACGGCGGAACACTTCTGAAGGCGACATAATGCACCGTCGAGATGGCGTAAAGCGACAAGCCTCGCTTCGTCATCAACTGCTTCAGGCCCTCATGGGAAAACAGGCTGATGTGACCGTTGCGCGGCGCGGCATACCACCAACTCAAGTCTTTGCCGCGCCCGATATGACCGTCGGTACATACCGTGGAAAACATGATCATGCCATCGTCCGAGCACAGCTTGGCGAGCTGATCGGCCAAGGCATTGACGTCGGGCACGTGTTCGAACACTTCGAAGGCGGTAATAAAATTGAATGTACCCAGCCCGCCTGCAGCCTTGTCGCAATCGACCACCGGGTCGAAGCTCTGCGAATTCCAGCCGTTTTCCCTGAGCTTGCTGCTCAATAGCCCGGAACCTCCGCCGTAGTCGAGATGGCGAATGGCTTGCTTGTGCGCACCGAACAGAGCGTGCACCAAGGCGGCATTTCCGTCGGGACGATCGAACTTGTACTCCGGATCGACCTTGACGTAATCCTCGTTATAGATCTTCTCGACGAATTCATCGAGCGTCCAGTTGCGAAACTCCGGGGCAAAGCAGAAATTGCAGACGTCGCAAAGGAAATATTCGACCATTCTCCCCGCTGGCGGAAGGAACGTGCCATTCGCTTCCTCGCATGATTTGTTGAAATCGACTTCGCCGAGAAAGCCGGCTTGCGCTCCACAAATTTCGCACCGCACGCTGCGCGCCGGAGCAGGCGGCATCTCCGGCCGCGGTTTGAAGAAACTCAAAATACTCATGTACTCTGCCGTCGAATGGCGCATCCTGGACGAAAGCCTCATGGGCGAGTATCGTTGAAGGCCGATATGTTGTCAACGCGAGGCGAGAATGCGCAACGTTCTTCCGGGCAAGCTGGTATCGCTTGCGCTTGCAAGCACAATTCTCGGCGCATCGACAGCCTGTGCGAACGTGCAAACCGAGCTGGAGTACCGTTGGTACCATGTCTACGCGGAGCCCGGCAAATCGCTCTATCAAGCGCTGGCCGTCGCCACGCCGTTTCACGGAGACGGCCGCCCATTCCTGGGCAACACCAGCCGCGACATCCATTGGCAATTACAATGGGGCGATACAGGTGGGGGAAGCGGAGCGTGCCGCATCACCGAAGTGCACGTCACGCTACACACCACGATCACGCTGCCGCAAATCGCCGGCGTGGACCCCGAGCGACAGGCCGAATACGCGCGTTTTTATTCGGCATTGCGCATCCATGAGTACGGCCACTACCGCATCGAGCAGGAAATGGCATCCGAAATCGACCGTGCATTGGCTTCGCTGCCCGAGGCGGACTGTTCCGCAATCGAAAGCGCGGCAAATGCGCGCGGCAAGGAAATCGTTGGCCGATACAATCTACGAGAACAGCAATACGACGCCGACACCGGCCACGGCAGAACGCAGGGCGCGTACTTGCGAAACTAGAGCCTGTCATGACCTCCGCCCTGCAGGAGGCCACGACAGGCTCTACGCCGCGAATTTCCAGCCTTCCTCCCGCGGCCGGTTCATTTTTTTGAATTTGCCCCGCTTTTTTTGGCTACAATGACCTCGCCGTATTAGAAATGCACTCGTAGCAAAATACCAATTCCAATCGAAGTGGCAAGGCACGGGCATCCCGCCCGTCTTCCCTTGCAAGGAGAAAAATTTGCAGCAAAAAGCCCCGCCGCTATACGTCGGCATCGATCTCGGCACCACCAATTCGGTCGCCGCCGTATTCGACGGCAGCACCATGAACGCCGTGCGCAACAGCCAGGGCGGCGTGCTCACACCATCCATCGTGCGCTTCGATGCGCGTGGCAACGCAGTGGTCGGCCCGCGCGCACGGCGCTACCTCGACACCGATGCCGCCAACACCCGCAGCGAGTTCAAGCGCCTGATGGGTACGGCCAATCTGCTCGACTTTCCCGCCGCCAAGCTGGCGAAAAAGCCGGAAGAGCTCTCGGCCGAAGTCTTGAAGTCGCTGCGCAACGACATTTCGGACCAGACCGGCGTATCGCCCGAACGCGCCGTAATCTCGGTGCCGGCCCTGTTCGAATTGCACCAGACCGCCGCCACCTCCGAAGCGGCCCGCCTGGCCGGCTTCGAGCGCATCGAACTGATCCAGGAACCGGTAGCTTCGGCCATCGCCTCGGGATGGAGCCAGGAAAGCGCCGAAGGCCCTTGGCTGGTCTATGACCTGGGCGGCGGCACGTTCGACGTATCGCTGCTGGACACGCGCGACGGTTTGTTGCGCATCGTCGGCCACGACGGCGACAACTTCCTGGGCGGACGCGACTTCGACCGCGTGCTGGTCGACCTGGTGCTGCAAAAGCTGGCCGCCGACGGCATCGTCATCGACCGCGCCAATCCCGAACACATGCTGGCGCTGCGCCGCCTGCGCTTCGCCGCGGAAGAGGCGAAGATCGAACTGACGCGCGCCGCCGATGCGCCGATCTTCATCTCGGGCCTGGACGTCGGCGGCGAACTTGTCGACGTGGATGTCCTTATCACGCGCAAGGAATACGAACCGCTGGTATTGCCGCTGATCGACCGCTCGATCGGGATCTGCAAACGTCTCCTGACGGCCAATGGCCTGGCCGAAGGCAGCCTGCAGCGCCTGGTGCTGGTCGGCGGCCCGACCGTCACGCCGCTGCTGCGCGAACGCGTGCATCATGTACTTAAAGCCGACTTTGGCGAGGGCCTGGATCCGATGACCCTGGTGGCACAAGGCGCGGCGCTGTTTGCCGGCACCGTGGGCCTCGACGGACGGCCAGCCGTCAAGACCGTCGGCGCGGCCGCGCCGCAAGGCCCCAAGGTCTGGCTGCAATACCCCGCCGTCACCTCGGACCTGACTCCCTATATCGTGGGCAAGGTGCTCGACGAAGATGCCAAGCTGAGCGCCATCGTGCTGGAGCGCGAAGACGGCAAGTGGCAAAGCGAGCCGGCCGCCGTGGCCGCCGATTCCACTTTCGACCTGATGGCCAGCCTGCTGCCGCGCCAAAGCACAAACTTCCACGTCAAGGGCGTGCTGCCGGACGGAAAACACGTGGCGCTGCAGCCGGCGGCGATCTCGATTTCGCATGGCATCACGGTGGGCGAACCGCCCCTGGCCCGCTCCATCGGCGTGGCGCTGGCAAACAACACCGTGCTTTATTATTTCGAACGCGGCGCCCCGCTACCGATCAAGCGCAGCTTCACCCTTGCCACCGCGGAAACCATACAGCCCGGCGGCACCGGCTTTGCGCTCAAGGTACCTATCGTGCAGGGCGAATTCCTGCGCGCCCACTTGTGCCGCCTGGTCGGCACGCTCGAAATTCCCGCATCGGCATTGAAAACCGCCCTGCCGGTGGGTTCGGAAATCGAATTGACGCTCGAACTCAACCGCGGCGGGCAATTGCGCGCACGCGGCCAAATTCTTGCCACCAAACAGGTATTCGACGAGGTAGCGCTCATGGTGACGCCGCAGATTTCGCTGGAGGAAATCGAAGCGGCGCTGGACAAGGTGCAGGCACGCGCCAATGCGATGGCCCAGGGGCAGCCGGCGGAACAGGGCGGCACGCGCCTGGTTGAATTGTTCGCGTGGCGCCAGGACTTGCGCCGCTGCGCGATCGCCTTCAAGGGCGGCGACCTCGACGCGGGCGAACAATTGCGCCGCGGCCTGACCGAATTTGAAGCCATGCTGACCGCGCTGGAAGAGGAAAGAGCCTGGCCCGAAATGACGCAGCGCCTGGAACAGGCTTACGAATCGGCCTTGCCGGCGGTCGCGGCGGAAGGCACCGAAGCCGAACGCCAAGCGCTGGAAAAGGCTTACGCCAAGGGGCGCCAAGCGCTGACGGCAAAGCAGGAAGACGAAATCGAACGCCAGCTGAACCTGATCTATTCGCTGCGCAATACGGCCTATATGCGCCGCCCCGGCGCCTGGGCCCAATCGTTCGACTACGCCGCTTCGCGCATCAGCGAAAGCACCAACCTGCGCCGCGCCACCGAACTGGTAAATCAGGGGAACGAAGCACGGCGGCAAAACAACGAGGCGGAATTGAAGCGCATCGTCAATGAATTGTGGCAGTTGATGCCGGTCGATGCCGAAGAACAGGCGCGCGGCCATGGGTCGGGGTTGATGCAGCGGTGAGCGATTCCGATTTCCTGGCCGCTTGGCGTGCCAACCCTTTCTTCGTGCTCGAAGTGAAGACCGATGCCGCACGCATCGAGATCGAACGTGCCGGCCAGCGCTTGCTGGCGCGTTTCGAAATCAGCCCCGACAGCGTGGCCCGCTACCAGACGCCCCTGGGCCCGGGTGTGCGCGACGCCGACATGGTGCGTCAGGCGCTGGCCGCGCTGCGCGATCCGGTACAGCGGGTGACCTGCGAGCTATGGGCCGACGTCGCCCGGATCGACTCCGCTTTGCTCGAGGATGACAAATCGCTGCGCTGGGTCGACGCGGAGCGCGCCCTGGGCTGGGCCGGGAAATGAAGGGCAGGCCCGTAGCCGGATCGCAAGGCGGAGCGCCAGACAGGAAAGTGCCGTGACGGTCGCCGCCGCGCTGATTGCCCTCATCTGGCTGGGACGCTACCTATCCGGCGCCACCGCACCCTCCGGGCCATGGCGACAGGTGGTGGGGTTCATGGTCACGGTCAAGGCCATCGTCCTGTTCTGGATTCTCGTCACGGCGCGCCCCGGCCTGACGGCCGACCTGCTGTTCCTGCTGTTTTCCCCGCTGGTGCTGCCCGGCATCTATACGCGATGGCTGCTGGTGCCGCTCGGTTTGTATCGTACCGCCTTTGCCTTGATGCGCTCGGCTTGCCCCTTCGGCAGCGACGGCGACTTTCGCGCCAATGCCGTACTCTGGGGAGCGCTTGCCCTGGCCCGTGCTCCCTCGCATCCGAGCGACATCGCCTGGCTCCGCGCGCGCCTGCCCTCGCCTTCGCTCGACAGTTTGGCGCATGACGCCGCCGAAGGCGTTCTGTACGCCTTGGCCGGCGACGACACCGAAGCGCGCCGCCTGTTCGGCGAAGTCGACGATTTCAGAACCGGCTCGCTTGTGGCACGCCAGGCCGCGCGCGACTGGCTGATCATCGATGTGCTCCGCCGCCGCAATTACGAGGCAGCCATCAAGCTCGGAAAACGTGTTCACGGCAATTTGCGGTGGTCCTGGGTTGTCGCGCGCATAGCGGAGCGGCTGGCACAGAAACCCGGCGCGGCACAAGACTGGAAATTGCGCCTTCTATGGCTGGTTGCCCCCAGGCGCCGTGCCACCCTTCCCCTGCTCCGTGCAGCGCTGTCGGTCGCGCCCGTCGCCACGCCTGTCAGGGCAATCCATGCCTTGCCCTCAGACCTGCCGCATGCGCTTTCCGCATTGGCGGAGTTCGTGCTGCGGCAAAAGCAGACCGGCGCCCAGCCGGACCGCCTGCAGTTTCAGGGCATTGTCCGAACCATCGAAGGCGAATTGGCAAAACCGTCCTGGCTCGACAGCCTGTGCCGCAAGACGGCCGGCATGCCGGGAGCCCCACCCCATGCCGCCGAAGCGGCGGGTCAGGCGTTTCAACGGCAATTGTCGGAGCGGCTGGTGCCGCTTCTGGAAAGCTGGCCGCATCTCGCAGCGACAGTCGAATCCTTGCCCTTGATCAAACAGGCAATCGACAGCATCGACCAGCGCCTGCAGCGCGACATCCAGTCCCGGTGCAAGGACTATCGCACGCGCACCCAGGAAAGGAAGCTTCTGCCTGCGGCCGAGGAGCAACACCTTTGGAATCAGCTGGTGGCTTGCGCCACCTGCCTGCTCAAACTCTCGCCTGAACGCAGGGTTAACGTCTTCCTCGAGATGTTTTCGGCGGTGAACAACTTCGCGGTTCACATGCACAACACTGCTGAGGGCAGTCGCCTGCCCCATGAAATGTACGGCTGGCTGTTCCGCAATGCCGGCGGCAACCGCGAAGCGCGTGACCTGGCGTTGCGCAACATGCAAGCCACGGCGCCGCGCTGAAGGCAGCGCCTCCTGACGCCGGTAAGCAGCCCAAATACGATATTGCCATGAACGTCTTCCCGCTCATCCTCGTCATCATCTGGATTCTTCGCGCCGCAACAAGATCGAAGAACGGGTACGATGGCAATGCATCCCCGCGCCACAGCAATGCGACGCAGCTTCCCTCCTGGTTCGGCTGGTTCCTGCTCAAACTGGTGCTTTACATCGTCGCCTGGGCGATGCTGGCGGAAAGCAGCGAAGCGGTGCAGATTATCTTTCTGGCCGTTGGCGTGTTCGCCTTGATGCCGACCTTGATGATACGTTCGATATTCATCCCTCTGGGCATGTACCGCACGGCTTACTGGGTGTTCCGCGGCCTGTGGCCGTCGGGATACGACAAACAATACCGGCTCGGCGCCTGCATCGCCGCCGCGCAAGCCCTGGCACGCAGGCAGGATCGGGAACGCGGCTGTGCCTGGTTGACGCAACAATTGCCGCTGGTTGCGTCGCCGCACATCGGTTACGACATGCTGATCGGGCTTCTCGCTGCGATTCGCGGCGAACGCGACACGGCCCAAGCCGTCTTTCACCTGGTCGACACCACGCTCGGCCCGCGCCATTTGCGGCGCATGGCGCGCGACTGGCTGGTTGCGGATGCGGCGGCGCGGGGCGACTGGCAGGACGTCATCTGGCGCGGCAGGCGCGGGCGCGACAGCTTTCGCTGGTCCTATGCCGTAGCGCGCATGGCCGAACGCATCATCCGAAGCACCGAAGCGCCGGCCAACTGGCTGCTCGTCATATTGTGGTTGTACGCCCCGCGCCGCCGGCGCCTGCTGCCGCTGCTGCGCCAGGCACGCGACTTGCCGCGCGCACCCGCCCCGGCAGCCAAGTTCGCACGCCCGTTGAACTGGCAGGATGCGATAGCGCCGCTGGCCGCCATGCTGTGCGAAAGGGAAAAAGGCGCCACGCCGCAGCGCGCGCAATTCGTGTCCGCGATCCATGGCGCTGCGGCGAACCTGGCCGTGCCATCGATGCGTGCCCGCATCGAAGAGAGGTTGCGCAAGCTGGACCCCAACCCATCCGGTCCGGGCAACGTCGATGCCGTCATGGCGGCCCTGCGCACGCAATTGACGCAGTTGGCGCACACCCTGATCGAACAGGCGCCGCAACTGGCCGAGGGCGGCGAAGAGCGCCCCGTTGTCGGCGAGGCGATAGAAGGTATGCGTCGGCACGCCATGCAGGATATCGCAACCCGGGCCCAGGATTTCGCACACCGCACCGCGCAACGCCAAGTGCTGCCACGTGCGCAGGAATGGGCCGCCTGGGGCAATTTGCGCGCCCGCGCCGAACGCCTGCTCCGCCTGTCGCCGCAAGCCGAAGACTCCCTGTTTGCCGCGATGTACGCGCCGATGTGCAATTTCGCCGTGTTCCAGCACAACGAGCTGCAGCACCACCGCCTGGCGCACGACATTTTTTGCTGGCTGCATCGCCACGCCGCAAGCAATCCGGAAGCGGGCGAATTGTTGAGCAAAAATGCCCAGGCGTATAGCGGCATGAGAAAGCGATAACTGCCGGCACATGCCGCGCGTACAATGGCGGCTTCAACCTCACGGAGAACGCGCTTGAATTCCGTACTACCCCGGATGGCATTGGCATTGATTTTTTCTGCGGCATGCGCAAGCAGCACGGCATGGGCCGAGCGGCGCCTCGATGAAAGCCATATCGTCATCGAAGGCCAGACACACCGCTACTTTCATTTGCACGACGAGGCTGTCGACAGTTCCCTGCCGGCCATCGTGCTGATCGACGGTTCAGGCTGCCGCGATCAGAGCGGGCGCCTGCAAGCCTTTTTCGAAAAGTATCCCCCCGGCCTGGATTTGTATTTCCTGGAAAAGCCCGGCATAGTGCAAGGCGCGACCGGAGAAGGCGACCCGAGCAAAACCTGCACGCCGGAATACCTGAAAGCCGACTACGCGCAAAAGCGCATCGCCGATACAGTAGCCTTCCTTGAACAGGAGCCGCAACTGCGCCAACATGGGCACCACAGCCTGGCCCTGGTCGGATTTTCCGAAGGCGGCAAGATTGCGCCCTACGTGGCGCAGGCGAACGACAAGATCGGCTGGCTGGCAACCGGCGGCGCCGGCGCCATGCGGCAAGGCGACGGCTTCCTGCTGTTCGCCGACCATGGCGTCGCGCCCTACGCCAAGCCGTATTCGCGCCGCATGCTGATGCGCGAGTTCGCTGCCATCGCGAAAAATCCGGACGACCTCGACCATGAATTCTTCGGCCATTCCTACAAATACTGGAACAGCCACCTGTTCGACGACCCGCTGCCCATCTGGGCCGCGCTCGACATCCACATGGTTGCGGCGATGGGCAGCAAGGACGAGAGCGAACCGATCGAAGCGGGATACCGCCTGCGCGACTATTTTGCCGCCCATCCGGGGCACGATTTCCAGTTCGTCGAATACAAAGGCGGCGCGCACAACCTCAAGGTGGGAGACAAGAACAATCTGCAGGATTTCGTGGCCGACCTGGCGAAATGGTTTCGCGGCGAGCGCCATCCTTTTGCACATGACTGAGTCATGAACGACGGGCAGGGACCGGAATTGGTCGACGCGCGCTAGTGCAAATGCCAATCCGGCAGCACCTCCCTGCGCGCGAGCCATCCTGGCGGCAAGGCCTGCACACCCAGGCGTGCCGCCATGATGCCGCCGACGATCGCGCCGAGCGTGTCGCGGTCCCCGCCACTACCCACAGCTAACCACAAAGCCTGTTCCCAATCGTTCAGCGCTTGCCCGCAGCACCAGAGCGCATAGGGCACCGTATCCTGGGCCGACATGCCGGTGCCATTGCCGAGCACGGACACGGCAAACTGCCAGGATGATTTGGCCATGCTCGCCGCGCGCGCAATTTTGGAGCGGACTTCGCTCGGCGGCAATGTCCTAACGACCATATTTAGAAAATCCTCGTGCGTGCGAGCCTTGCCGCGCGATTGCCAAGCCAGCGCAGCGGCAAGCGCTACGGCTATCGCGCCTGCGATACCTTCAGGATGCGCATGCGTCACTTTCGCCGAGAGCGACGCTTCGGCCGCAGCGAGCTCAAGGTCGTCGGCAAAGTACGCGCCCAGCGGTGCGGCGCGCATGGCCGCGCCGTTGCCATAAGACCCCTGCCCTTCGAACGAGTTTCGCCCCACGTCTTGCCATGGCTCACCCTGGCGGATACGTTCGAGCACGCGGTGCATCGACGGACCATAGGCGCGATCATAGTCATAGTGTTGCGCCAGACTGTGCGCCAACTCGGCCTGTTCAATGCAGCCATGCCGACGCAGCACCGATATCATCGATAACGACATCTCGGTATCGTCGGTGTAATACCAGGGCGCCGCGGGCAGACGCTGCTCGCGCGCCATGTGGTCGGGATCGGCTTCCTGGAAAAAGCATTGGCCGAAGGCGTCGCCAAGAGACAATCCTTCCAGGGTTTCGAGGGCGCGCTGCAATGGGGTCATGTGGAGCAAATGTGGAATGGAAGCCACAACGGCAATGGGTCCGCTTGGCAAACAAGAACAAACGATTCTACAATATGATCAGTCATCCCGAAAAACAATAACAAAGCATGGCTGACGATTTTCCCTCCCCCCGCTTATCGCTCCCGCTTTGATTGACCTACCACCCGCGCGTGACGCGCTCGGGATGGCATTCTTACGAAAATCGACAAGGAGAATAATAATGAAAGAAATCTATATCAGCACGGACGTCGAGACCGATGGGCCGATTCCCGGCCCGCACTCGATGCTGAGCTTCGGCTCGGCCGCCTACGACGCCGACAAGACGCTGATTTCCACCTTCAGCACCAACCTCGACACCCTACCGGGCGCCAAGGCCGATCCCAAGACCGCTGCATGGTGGGCCAGCCAGCCCGAGGCCTGGGCCGCATGCCGCAAGAACCTGGAAGCACCGGAAGCGGCAATGCAACGCTACGTGGCCTGGATCAATGCGCTACCGGGGCGTCCAGTATTCGTAGCCTACCCCGCCGGGTTCGACTTCCTGTTCGTCTACTGGTACCTGATCCACTTCACCGGGGCAAGCCCGTTCAGCCATTCGGCGCTCGACATCAAGAGCTATGCCATGGCCATGCTCAAGACAGGTTACCGCGACAGCACCAAGCGCAACATGCCCAAACGCTGGTTCGACGCGCTGCCGCACAATCATGTTGCGCTCGACGACGCGATCGAACAAGGCGCACTGTTTTGCAATATGCTGCGGGAAAACCTTGCGCACTAAAACCGATTTCAAATGGTCAGAGTCCAAAGCAAGGCATTGCTGCGCTGTTTCCTTAAGCGGTCTCCGCGACCACCTGCGCAAAACCAAACACTTCGCGATAGACGATACCCTTGAGAACCACCCCCATGGGCAGCGTCCAGATCAAGCCTATGCCCAGGGGCAGCGCCGACAGGATCATGATCAGCAGGTAGGCCAGTGCGAGAAAGAAGACGCGGAACCAACAATGCGTCAAGGCCTTGCGCGAAGTCTCCAGCGCTTCCCAGATTCCCAGCTTTTTGTCGACGATCAGGATAGACGAGGCGGAATAAGCGATTGCCAGATAAATGCCAGGCAAAATGAGCAGGAGAAAGCCGGCCACGACGAGTACGTTCATCAACATATACGTGGCAAGCAGCCTGGGGAAATACTCGATGTAGGCATATACCTCTTTCGCCTCCGCCCTGACGCCGGAAGCCAGCTTCACACCCAGCATCCACATGCCGGCCGCCAGCGCCACGTCCACGCTATTGGTGACGACGAAACGCATGCCGTCGGCGAACATGCCTTCCTTAAGAAAATGCTGAAGCACCAGCGAAATCGGAATCACGACGAGCATATACAGCCCGAAGGCGAGCCAGATCGTCCCCTTGTTGCCATGGGTCTTGGCCCAGGCTTCGCTTAGCGCGGCGGAGATGGTGAAATCGGATGGGCCGCTTGACGCCGGGTCTGCGAAATTTGCAGCCGGCGCCTTATAGATGTCGGTCATGGAAGAATTCCCCAGTAGTCGTTTTTATGGAGGCACGATACTCAGGAAAATCCATCGCGTCAACGGTAGTTATGGCTTGAAAAGACCATTACCGGGCGGCAAGCCGCGAGTCAACCATTGTGTTCGACCGGCTCAGTTTGGTGCCGCGATCGTCTTGAGTGCATTAGCAACGGTAGATAAAGCGCTTCCGGGTTAAGTACGAATTCAAATAAATGAAATCATGAAACCATGCAGTTGACAAATGCAGCCAAGCTTGGTTAGAGTTACTGGCATGACGACATCGTTGCTCCTGTTATCCCTACCGCTACCCGGCGCGCCGCTGCTACTGGCGCTACGCTGATTCCGTCGCTGCGTCCGCAGCATGCCGTACCCTCAGTCCCCGCAACACCTCCCGCTCTCTTGAGCCATTTAGGAAAACCTTAGACCGCACCATGTGCCGCCAACCGCAAACTGCTGCCGATGTTGCCCGCGAATCCGTCGCAGCTACGCGTTCGGCCGCACTGCTACTGCTACCGCTCGGTTGCCTGGCCTCGCGTTAGTGGCAGTCAGGCAGCCTTTGCGCCACACCACGAAGGAGCCCTGAACACACTATCGAGAGGTTAATCATGATGTTGCAACACCCGGCAAAGAAGTACCGACCGTTTCCCGCCGTGCCCATGAGTGCGCGCACCTGGCCCGACCGTGTCATCGAACGCGCACCGATCTGGATGAGCACCGATCTGCGCGACGGCAACCAGGCCTTGATTGAGCCGATGAACCCGGAGCGCAAGCTCCAGTTTTTCGAGATGCTGGTAAAAATCGGCTTGAAGCAGATCGAAGCCGCCTTCCCTTCCGCTTCGCAGACTGATTTCGATTTCGTGCGCAAGCTGATCGAGGAAGACCGCATTCCCGACGACGTGACCATCGAAGTGCTTACGCAATCGCGCGAAGACCTGATCCGCCGCACCGTCGCTTCGCTCGCCGGTGCCAAGCGCGCCATTGTGCATCTGTACAATCCCATCGCACCGGCTTTCCGCAAGATCGTGTTCGGCATGTCGCGCGAGGAAGTCCAGGCCATCGCCGAAAACGGCACGCGCCTGATCAAGCAATTGACGGCCGAGCGGCCAGAAACGGAATGGACGTTCCAGTATTCGCCCGAGACGTTCAGCATGGCCGAGCTCGATTTTTCCAAGCGCGTGTGCGATGCCGTATCGGCCATATGGCAACCGACGCCCGAGCGCAAGATGATCGTCAACCTGCCTTCCACCGTGGAATGCAGCACGCCCAACGTCTATGCCGACCAGATCGAGTGGATGCACCGCCATCTCGCGCGGCGCGATGCCATCGTGCTCTCGGTCCATCCGCATAACGACCGCGGTACGGCCGTTGCCTCGGCCGAATTGGCTGTGATGGCCGGCGCCGACCGCGTCGAAGGCTGTTTGTTCGGCAATGGCGAACGCACCGGCAACGTCGATCTCGTCACGCTCGCGATGAACCTCTATTCGCAAGGCGTGCCGCCCGGGCTCGATTTTTCCGACATCGATGCGGTACGCCAATGCGTGGAAGAATGCAACCAGTTGCCGGTGCACCCGCGCCATCCCTATGTCGGCGATCTGGTGTTCACCGCCTTCTCGGGTTCGCACCAGGATGCGATCAAGAAAGGCTTTGCCCAACAGCGCGCCGATGCGAAATGGGAAGTGCCCTACCTGCCGATCGACCCGGCCGACGTGGGCCGCAACTACGATGCCGTGATCCGCGTCAACAGCCAATCCGGCAAGGGCGGCATCGCCTATCTGCTCGAACAGGAACATGGTCTGGAAATGCCGCGCCGCCTGCAGATCGAATTCTCGCGTGCGGTGCAGCAAGTCACCGATGCCACGGGCAAGGAATCAAGCGCGGCGGATTTGTATGCGCTGTTCAGCAAGGAATATCTCGAGCAATACGCGCCCTATCTCTACATCGCGCACCGCATGCAAGGCGGCGGGCGAGGCGAGACGACCAAGGTGGAAGTCGACATGCTCGAATACGGCATGCCGGTCACGCGGCACGGCGAAGGCAATGGGCCGATCGATGCCTTCACGCATGCGCTCGGCCATGACATCCGCGTGATGGATTACCACGAGCATGCGATAGGCAGCGGCGCCAGTGCGCAAGCGGCGAGCTATATCGAGCTGAGGTTGAACAACGGTACGACGCGTTTTGGGGTTGGCATCGACGCCAATATCGTGACGGCGTCGTTCCGCGCCATCGTCAGTGGCTTGAACCGGCAGATTGCGGCAGGAGAACGGACGCTGGTGGACGCGGAGAACAAGGCCGCGGCGTAGCTTTTCATTGGGGCGGAAACGCGTGGCGTGCGCCGCCACGCGTTTCCGCCCTGCATTCCTTTTTACGCTTCCGTCGCCTTCACCAACTCCGCATCCGCCGCCACCGCCCTTTGCACCGCGGGCCGGCTCATCACGCGCTCCACGTAGGCTGTCAACACCGGCGATTCCGGCATCAGCTTGAACTTGATCAACCAGTTCAAGGAGGTCCCCCAGAGGAGATCGACTGCGGTAAAGCGCTCGCCGAGCATGTAAGGCCCTTTGCCCAGTTGATCGACCACTGTCTGGTACATGGTATCGAAGTCGCCATACGGGCAAGTCGATTGCTGTACCGGCTCGCGCTTGAAGGCGCGGTCCACAATGGCCGGCTCGACGCAGGAGCCATAGAACACCATCCAGCGCAGATAGGGGCCGCGCAGGGGATCCTGCAAGCCCGGCGCCAGACCGGTTTCGGGGTAGAGATCGGCCATGTACATATAGACGGCAGCCTGCTCGGTGACGAGTGCATCTCCGTGCACGATGGCGGGCACCTTGCCCATGGGGTTGACGGCCAGATAGTCCGGCGCGCGCTGCTGCCCGGCCTTCAGGCTCAAGACCCGCATCTCATAGTCGGCGCCGAGCTCTTCGAGCAGAATGCGCACACCGCCGGCGCGGCTATTGGGGCAATGAAAGAAAACGACGCGGCGATCCGTGTTGCTCACATTGTTCATCGTGATATCCTCAATCGTAGACGGTGCAGGCATTGTGGCACCTCCTCAATCGCAAGTCTTGTAAAAACGCGAATCCCGATGAACGACACATTGCAACCGGTTACGACCAAGGCCAAGGGTGTGGTGGCGCCCGCATTGGCCGGGAAGATGTTCCGCTTGGAACGTTACCAGCCTGCCGCGCCGTTCGATAGCGTGATCGAGCACTACTGGGTCGTGCAGTGGGACCTGCAGGGCAAGCCGCCCTTCGTGCAGCGTACCCTGCCCTACCCCAGCGTGCAACTGGTGTTCGACCAATGCAAAACCGCCATTTTCGGCGTCGTCAGCGGCGCTTTCGAATACACCCTGCAGGAATCCGGACGGGTGCTCGGCGTCCGTTTCAAGGCCGGCGCATTCCGCTCCATGCTGGGCCGCTCGCTGCAAACGATCACGGACAAGACGCTGACCGTTTCCGAAACTTTCGGCTGGGACAACGCCTGTGCGGAGCGGCAGGTGCTCGATGCGGCAGACGACGCCGGCATGGTTGCCGCCGCCGAAACGCTGTTGCGCCCGCACTTGCCGCCGCCCGATTCCAAGGTGGAAAAAATCGCCGCCTTGCTCAAGCATATCCAGGAACACCACGACATCACGCGCGCCGAGGAATGGGCCGCACAATGCGGCATGGGCTTGCGTTCGCTGCAGCTCTTGCTGGCCGACTACGTCGGAGTCAGCCCGAAGTGGGTCATCATGCGCTACCGCCTGCAGGAAGCGGCCGACCTGTTGGCCAGCGGTGCCAACATCGACTTGGCCGGTCTGGCGCAGCGCTTGGGCTACTTCGACCAGGCCCACTTTTCACGCGACTTCCATTCACTGGTCGGCAAAACCCCTTCGGAATACCGCAGGCAGAACGCCGGCGCCTGAACGATGCGTATCAATGAGGCGCCGGATAGCTGACCTCAAGTATCTCCAGCTCTTCCAGCCCCGAAGGCGTTTGCAGCGTGACGGTATCGCCCTCGCGCGATTTGGTCATGGCACGCGCCACGGGCGCGATCCAGCTGATCTTGCCGTTCAGCGGGTCGGATTCGTCAATGCCGAGGATGGTGATCGTGGTTTGCACGCCGTCCTGGTTTTCGTAGGTGACGGTGGCGCCGAAGAACACTTGATCGCTGCCATGGTGCACGCTCGGATCGACAACTTCGGCCAGGTCGAGACGCTTGGTCAGGAAGCGGATGCGCTTGTCGATTTCGCGCAGGCGGCGCTTGCCGTAGATGTAGTCGCCGTTCTCGGAACGGTCGCCGTTCGAGGCGGCCCAATGCACGATGCGCACCACCTCGGGCCGGTCGACATCGATCAGGCGCAGCAACTCGTCCTTGATGCGCTGATGGCCTTGCGGCGTGATGTAATTCTTCGAGCCGGGAGGGATGGCAGGCAAGGCGCCTTCCATATCCTCATCGTCGTCGTTAGTTTCTTTAACAAACGCTTTATTCATGGGTACCTCAAAAATCCACCGCGCAGACCAATCTCGGGCCTGCGATGCTCAGCGTACAGTCGTACGGTTGCGCTTCTCGAACCGACCTTGGCCTGCTCGCCACGATTTCAGAGGTGCCCATTTTTCAATTGCTATTGGCTACCGCATCGCTCCACGCATAAGCGTCAAGCTGGATATCAACCAGATCTTCATTTGTCAGTTGCAGGCGGGAGAAGGCTTCAATCGCCTGCTCGCCGGAATCGTGCATGCGTTCGAGATATTCGACCAGGTGCAGCATGTCGCCGAGCATGCCTTCGCGCAGCAGCAACGCCACGCTTACCTCGTCGGCCACGGGCATCTGCTCCAGTATATTCGCCATCGGTATGCCGAACAAGGTATCCATCAGCGACATGATGCCGACGGCAAAGGCCCGCTCGGCCATGGCGCGGTCGCGCGATGCGTAATTTTGCGCCATCAGTTCCATCAGCCTGCCGCGCGTCGTCGCCATGGCGAGCAAAGGCGAGACATGCTGCCCACCCTGGCGCTGTTCGACATAAAACATGATCTGCAGCCAGCGCCGCAATTGCGCCCGGCCCAGTACCAGCAAGGCCTGGCCCAGGCTGTCGATACGGCGCGGCGCACCCACGGCCGGGGTATTGACCATGCGCAGCAAGGAGATGCCGATGGCAGCGTCGCGCTTGATGCTGCGCTCAAGTTCGGCCGTATCGGCATCGGCATCGAGCAGGCCCAGGAGATGCACCATCGTCAATTGCGCGGGCGTCAGACTTTTGCCTGCGATGATCACGGGACGCGCGAAATAATAGCCCTGGAACAGGTCGAAGCCCAGTGCCAGGCAATGCGCGAATTCGCCTTGCGTTTCCACCTTCTCGGCCAGCAGCCTGGCGGGCGTGCCCTTTAGCTGCGCGCATAAGGGGGAGAGATTTTCCAGGCCGGCTTGCGCAATATCGACCTTGACGATGGACAGATACGGCAGCAGCAAGCGCAAACCTTGCGAATCGCTTACCACGTCATCGAGCGCAAATTTGTAGCCGGTTTTGTGCAACTCGGCGACGCGCGCCACAATTTCCGGCGTCACCTCGACCGTTTCGAGAATTTCGAGCACCACGTTTTGCGGCGGCAGGAAGGTGACGATGTCGCTCATCAGCACCGCGGCATCGACGTTGAAAAAACCAAGCGAACTGCCTATCACCTGCTCTATGCCGAGCTCGGAGGCGTGGGCAATGACCGAGGCCGTGGCGGAAAGATCGTTCAGCACGTCGGCCTCGCCGAAGCTGGCACGGCGAAACAGCAATTCGTATGCGACCAGCGATTGCCTGCGGTCGAGAATAGGCTGGCGCGCGAGGAAAAAATCCTCGACGTGCGCTATTTCGATTCCAGATTCGGTTTGCATACTGTCATCTTGCGCGTACTGCAGCGGATGTCAAGGCCAATCAGTTACGCCTGGGCCCGGCATTGCCCGTAACGGTCTGCCCGGTTTCCAGCTCAAAGCGGGCACCGCTATCGACGCCGAGCGCCTCGGTCAGCCACGGGAGGATTTCGCGCAGGGCCGCCTCCAGCGTCCAGGGCGGATTCAGAATGAACAAGCCCGAGCCGCGCAAGCCGAAGCCATCGGGCGTCGGCGCACCGATTGACAACGTCGCATGCAGCCAGCCATTGGCCGGCAAGCGTTTCAATTGATCGGGGAATTGCCGCGATTCCATGCGCTGCAAGACCGGGTACCACACGGCATAGGTGCCGGTGGCGAAACGCTTCAGAGCGTCACTCAAGGCATCCTTGACAAGGCGGTAATCGCGCTTGTCTTCATAAGGCGGGTCGATCAGCACGAGGGCGCGGCGCGACGGCGGCGGCAATACGGCCTTGAGCGCGGCAAAGCCGTCGCCAGGCTCGACCAGCACACGCTTGCCGCGCACCGTGGGGCGTTGCCCCTGCGCCGCCTTATGCGCTTCGAGCTTGCGAAAATTCTCCGCCAGCACCTTGCCTTCGGTGGGGTGCAGTTCGAACAGACGCAAGCGGTCGGCCTCGCGCATCACCTGTTCGGCAATGAAGGGGGAGCCGGGATAATGGCGCAGCTTGCCGTTCGGGTTCATGCGCTTGACCAGATGCACATACTCGGCCACCGCAGCGGGCATATCCTTGCGCTCCCAAAGGCGCGTGATGCCGCTCTCATACTCGGCGTTCTTGGCCGCATAGGCTTCGTCGAGATTATAAAGGCCGGCGCCGGCATGGGTATCGACGACCATGTAGGGCGCGTCTTTCTGATTCATGTAAGTCAAAAGCTGAATCAGGATCACGTGCTTCAAGACGTCGGCGTGATTGCCCGCGTGGAAGGCGTGGCGGTAACTGAACATAAGGTAATCCGTGGAGGAACTTTCCGCTATTTTAACAAGCAAATGGAGGCATTAAGGAAACGGCGATGCCGCAGCGGTTCAACATGAACTGCGCGGGGTGACAGATCCCTGCCTCGCTTCCATCAAGTTCGATATCCCGGGAGGCATCCGGGCGGTGCTCCGCCCAACCTGCGGAAGCGAACGGACAAAAAAACCGCGCCCCGGTTTTGCCGGGGCGCGGCGGTCTCCTCCGCGGGTGGCCGATTCTCGGCCCTCCCTTTCCTCTTATTCGATCTGGCTTACCAAATTAAGCAACCTTCTTTTCAAAGAACTGCTCGTTCTCGGTCGAGCCATGCAAAGCCGTCGTCGAAGACTGGCCTTGCTGGATCGCCTGCGTGACCGCGTCGAAGTAGCCGGTGCCGACTTCGCGCTGATGCTTGACCGCGGTGAAGCCCTTCTCGGCAGCCGCGAATTCGGCTTCCTGCAGTTCGACGAAAGCCGACATCTGGTTTCGGGCATAGCCGTGCGCCAGGTTGAACATCGAGTAGTTCAGCGCATGGAAGCCGGCCAGCGTGATGAACTGGAACTTGTAGCCCATGGCGCCCAATTCCTTCTGGAACTTGGCAATCGTCGCGTCGTCCAGGTTCTTCTTCCAGTTGAACGACGGCGAGCAGTTATAGGCCAGCATCTTGCCGGGGAACTTGGCATGGATCGCTTCGGCGAACTTGCGTGCGAAGTTCAGGTCCGGCTTGCCGGTTTCGCACCAGACCAAGTCGGCGTAGGGGGCATAGGCCAGGCCGCGGGCGATGGCTTGCTCGATACCGGGCTTGGTCTTGAAGAAGCCCTCGACGGTGCGCTCGCCAGTGCAGTAGGGCTTGTCGTTTTCGTCGATGTCCGAGGTCAGCAGATCGGCCGCTTCGGCATCGGTACGTGCAACCAGGATGGTCGGCGTACCCATCACGTCAGCCGCCAGGCGCGCAGCGGTCAGCTTTTCGACGGCTTCGCGCGAAGGCACCAGCACCTTGCCGCCCATGTGGCCGCATTTCTTGACCGAAGCGAGCTGGTCTTCGAAGTGCACGCCCGAAGCGCCCGCTTCGATCATGGACTTCATCAATTCGAAGGCATTCAAGACACCGCCAAAACCGGCTTCGGCGTCGGCCACGATCGGAGCGAAGTAATCGATGTCATCCTTGCCTTCGGACCATTGGATCTGGTCGGCGCGCTGGAAGGTGTTGTTGATGCGCTTGACCACCATCGGCACCGAGTTGGCCGGATAAAGCGATTGGTCGGGATACATTTCGCCGGCCAGGTTGGCGTCGCCCGCGACTTGCCAGCCCGAGAGATAGATCGCCTTCAAGCCAGCCTTGACTTGCTGCATGGCCTGATTGCCGGTCAAGGCACCGAGCGCGTTGACGAAAGGCTCGTTGTTGATCAGGTGCCAGAGCTTTTCGGCACCGCGCTTGGCCAGCGTATGCTCGATCTGCACCGACCCGCGCAGGCGCACGACATCTTCCGCGGTGTAATTGCGCGTGATGCCCTTCCAGCGCGGATTCTCCGCCCAATCCTTTTCCAGAGCTTGAATTTGCTGTTCGCGAGTTGCCATCGTCGTTCTCCTATGTGAAATGAGATTGCTTGAAAACCGAAACCCTATGGCTAAATGATAGGCTTCATTTCGCACAGCAACAATGTCTTATATAAGACATATAACGATTTTTTATTCCTTTATTTTCAAATACTTATTATTTAATTTTCGCGATACGAAATGATTTTCCTGCGTATGAAATTTTTCGATGATGCCATGCAATGCGCGAATTTCACGATATGAAATGCTATTTTCGGCTTGTGAAATTTAGCCATACGATTTTCATCACACTTGCATCAAAGGCAAACGGCCCGCAATCAGGCTATGAGCGGGCCGTTCGGTAAATCAAATCTATGCGCTCATGAGCGCTGGTAAATATCCTCCAGCCGCACGATGTCGTCCTCGCCGAGGTAGCTGCCCGACTGCACCTCGATCAAATGGAGTGGCACCTTGCCCGGATTTTCCAGTCGGTGCGTGGCGCCGATTGGAATGTAGGCCGATTCGTTTTCCGCCAGCAGTTGCACCTCTTCGCCGCGCGTCACGCGTGCGGTGCCGCTGACCACGACCCAATGCTCGGCGCGGTGATGATGCATTTGCAGCGAGAGCTTGCCGCCTGGCTTGACGGTGATGCGTTTGACCTGGAAGCGGTCGCCGCAATCGATGCCTTCATAGCAGCCCCAGGGCCGGTAGACCCGCGTATGACAGACATGCTCGGAACGCCCCTTCGCCTTCAATTGCGAGACCACCTGCTTGACCTTCTGTACGTGGTCCTTATGCGCCACCAGCACCGCATCCTTGGTTTCCACGACCACGAGGTCTTGCACGCCGATGGCCGCGACGAAACGGCTTTCGGAGCGGATCAGCGAGTTGCCCACGCCATCGGCATAGACATCGCCGCGCAGCACGTTGCCGTTCTCGTCGGCTTGTTGCACTTCGCACAGCGCCGACCACGAGCCTACATCGCTCCAGCCGATCTCGGACGGCACCACCACGGCGCGGCGCGTCGATTCCATCACGGCATAATCGATCGATTCGGACGGACAGGCGGCGAAGGCCACTTCATCGAGGCGGCAGAAATCGAGATCGCGGTAGGCATCGCGGAAGGCGCGTTCGCATTGCTGCACCATCTCGGGACGGAAGCTGCCGAGCTCCTGCAGATAATCCGCCGCGCGGAACAGGAACATGCCGCTGTTCCAGCAATACTCTTGCGAAGCGACGAAGGATTCAGCGGCAGCCAGATCCGGCTTCTCGACGAAGCGCTCGACCTTGAAGCAGCCGTCCAGCCCTGCCATGGCTTCACCGCGCTTAATATAGCCATAGCCCGTTTCGGCCGAGGTCGGCACGATGCCGAAGGTGACCAGCGTACCCCACTCGGCCGCCGCCGCAGCGCGCCGTATCGCCTCTTGGAACGCCGGCACGTCCGTAATCGCATGGTCTGCAGGCAGCACCAGCATGACCGCATCCTTGTCTTCCTTCAGCAGAAAATGCGCCGCCACTGCCGCAGCCGGCGCAGTATTGCGCCCTTCCGGCTCGAGCACGATGCCGGCCGGGGCAATATCGATTTCGCGCAATTGTTCGGCAACCAGGAAGCGATGTTCGTTGCCGCAGATAACCAGAGGCGGCATCCAGTCCGGCGAACCGGAAAGGCGCAGCACCGTTTCCTGCAGCATGGTCTTGTCGGAAACGAGCGGAAGCAATTGCTTGGGAAGGACTTCGCGGGAAAGCGGCCAGAGCCGGCTGCCGGAGCCGCCGGCCAGAATGACAGGATAAATTTTCATATTCTTGTTCCTTCCTAGTAGGCGCGATGACGGGAATGCCGGTTTGGCAAGCCCAAGGAAGAATGGTTCCCCCCTGAGTTTCGTTTGGAAAGCTTGCATCAGTCATGACACTTGAGACTCGTCCCGCTGTGTTGCCTCAAGCTTACGCAAAAGATGGGCCAGCATGCATGGCCACTTGGTAGGATAGGGGTAAGAAGTGTTACTGGATGTGACCCCGGGCACAACGTGCGCCAAACTCTTTTGATTGAGGACTGAAGGCGTGAACGTGCAGAGGCGGGATTCTCGGCCCGCCTTCATTCAGAAGAGAGCCTTTCGCCAGGAAACGACGTAGCCCAACAAGCCCAAACCGGCCAGCAACATGGCCACCGAGTTGCCTTCCGGCACTTGCGAGACCGCAACGGCGCCGCTGTAATAACCACCAGAAGAACCGTTTGCAACACCCGAAACGATCGCGTAATAGTTGCCGGCAGCCAGGTTATTCAGCGTGATATCGGTGCCGCTGGCCAAGTCTATACCACCGGACGTGTACACGGTCATGTCGAGCCCGTTGATGTTATTGAACGGCATACCGCCCACCGTGAAGTTCAGCGTGCCCACCCCGGCCGAAATAGTCGAGGCGCCACTCAGCGTGAAATCGATGGTGTCGGAGAACGCCCCCCTGACCCAATTCGGGCCAAACTGTCCATGCCAGCCGATCGGCACGGCGCCGAGATTGTACGTATCGGCCATGGCACTGGTGGAAGCCACCAGGCCCGCAGCCAACGCGAAAATGCCCAAGATTTTTTTCATAAAGTACCCCAATCAAAAATGAAAAAAACAACAATCAGTTGCAATTACATTAATGCAATTACTTTCACTGCCATCGTCGTCGATTGCACACCAAAAAGTTAATCAAAAATCAACTCTTGAAAAGTTCATCTCGCAATTGTTATCAATATTGAAGCACTTATCTCGCGTTTATTTTTTGATCGAATCCTACTGATCGACCCCGATTGTTACTGAGGGAGACATCCCTCCATTTTTCCCTTATTGGAAATCTATATAAGTGGAGTTCAAAGGCGTTTATGGCCCTTCAAACCCCCTTGGATTACGTGACTGCCAGCGCCATGAATCGGCGCACATCCTGTCTATGCCGAGGGCTGCCGACCAGCCCAGCTTTTCCTTGGCCAAACTGGAGTCGGCATAGCAGCAGGCGATATCGCCGGCGCGGCGCGGCGCCATGCGCACCTTGATTTCGCGTCCGCTGGCTTCTTCGAAGGCCTTCACCACTTCGAGCACGCTGTGCCCGCGGCCGGTGCCGAGGTTCACGGTCAGCAAGCCCTCGTTGCGCGCCAGGTAGCTCAGCGCCGCGACGTGGCCCTTGGCCAGGTCGACAACGTGGATATAATCGCGCACGCCGGTGCCGTCGGCAGTCGGATAATCCTGGCCGAACACTTGCAGGTATTCGCGCCGCCCCACCGCCACTTGCGAAATGAAGGGCATGAGATTGTTGGGGATGCCGTTCGGATCTTCCCCGATCAAACCGCTTTCATGGGCGCCGACCGGATTGAAGTAGCGCAGCAAGCCGATGCGCCAGGACGAGTCCGAAGCGTACAGATCGCGCAGGATCTGCTCGATCATCATCTTGCTCGTTCCGTAGGGATTGGTGGTACGCCCGACCGGGAAGTCCTCGCGGATCGGCACGGCATGCGGATCGCCATAGACCGTGGCCGAAGAGCTGAACACCAGGCGCCGCACACCCGCTTCCTGCATCACTTCGCACAGCGCGACGGTGCCGGAGACGTTGTTGTCGTAATAGCGTAGCGGCTGCGCCACTGATTCACCCACTGCCTTGAGCCCGGCGAAATGCACCACGGCTTCGATCGCATGCCGCTGAAACACTTCGCGCAAGGCGTTGCGGTCGCGGATATCGACATGATGGAAAGCCGGTTGCCGGCCGGCGATCCGGCCGACGCGTTCCAGCGCCACGTCCTTGCTGTTGCACAGATTGTCCACCACCACCAGTTCGTTGCCTGCCGCAAGCAGTTCCACGCAGGTGTGGGAGCCGATATAGCCGGCACCGCCGGTAACGAGAATTGCCATGATCTTATCCTTTGATATTGCTTGAAACCACTCCGTACACTTCCAGCGTGCGCGCCGCGACGCGCTGCCAATCGTTGCGTTCCGCGACCCAGGTACGGCGCGCCCTGCAACTCGCATCGTCTGGCTCGGCCGCCGTATGCTGCCTGAGTCTTGCAGCCAGCGCGGCCCGGTTGCCCAAGGCAAAATAATGATCGGAGCCGAGTCCGACTTCGACATTGGCCGGGATATCGCTCGCCACCACGGGCAGGCCGTAAGACAGCGCTTCGAGCAGCGCAATCGGCATGCCTTCATGCGAAGACGGCAGCACGAACAGCCCGGCATGCGCATACAATTCCTGCAGCGCGATGCCGCTCTGGAAGCCGGTCATCACCGTGCCGGTTTCCTCAGCCCGCGCAATGACTTCGCGCTGATATTCGTCGGGATGATCGGCGCCGCCGACCAGTACCAGTTTCCAGCCGTCGAGCTGCGCCTCCTGGAAGGCCTCGATCAAATCGAGATGGCGTTTCTCCGGCACCAGGCGAGACACCAGCAGCACGTAACGCCGACGCTTCAAACCGAAGCGCTCAAGCGCGGCGACCGACTTGGGCAAGGGCCCGAGCACCACACCGTTCGGAATCAGCGAGGATTCGCGCGCATGCTTGGCCCGCACCAGATCGGCAATCACACGCGAGATGACGATGCGCTCATTCGCACAGCGCATGCCCCAGCGTTCGCCCAGTTGCAGCACGAAGCGCGCAAAGCGGCCCCACTTCTGCCGGTCGTAATCGGGGCCGTGATGCGTCACCACCACGCGCAGGCCGAGCAGCCGCGCCGGCAGTGTCATGATGGCCGGACCGATGGCCTGGATATGCAGGATATCGGGCCGCTTGACGGCCGCATAGAGCGTGCCGAGAAAGGTATGGACGATCGCCTCCAGTCCCTTGGACTTCGGCGCCCACAGCGGCACGAATTTCACGCCTTGCCATTCGCTGCCGACTTCCTTGGGTTGGTAGGGCGAACGCACCAGCACCGTCACTTCGCAGCCCATGCGCGCCAGGCGCGGACACAAGTGCTCGGCATGTGTCTCAACGCCGCCCTGCACGTTGGGGAAGCCGCGCAGGCCCAGCATCATAATGCGTAGTGGACGTTCTCTATTCATCAGTACACCGCCATCAAGTCTCCAGCCAGCTTGGACCAGCTGTATTCGGTTTCGAGCAAGGCGCGCCCGCCGCGCCCCATCTCGGCTGCCAGGACGGGATTGCCGAGCAATTCCATGACCTTGTCGCCCATCGCCAAAAAGTCGTTGGGTTGGGCCGTGAAGCCGGTCTTGCCTTCGATTACCAGGCCGCGATAGAACAGGAAGTCCCACACCACGGCCGGCAATTGCATCGCCATCGCCTCCAGGCAGGTGCCGGGCAGGCCTTCGTAGTACGACGTCGAGGCATAGACCCGGCTGCGGTTGTAATAACCCGTCATCTGCGACAGCGGCACCTTGCCGGTCAAGAGCACGTTCTTCGGATAAGGCGTCAGCGCCTCCCGGACCCAGGCATCGTCATCGCCATAGCCGACGATGGCGATGCGGATATCTGGCTTCAATTCGATCAGGCGGCGGCACAGCTGCACCATGGCGCGGCTGCCCTTGCGGAATTCGATGCGGCCGCAGAACAACACGTCGATATCCTTCTCGACGCCGCCATCAGGGGAAAAGAGCTTCACGTCGGCGCCATTCGGAATCACGGCAATCGGTCCCTTGAAACCATAGGCCAGCACCTCCTGCCGCCCTTGTTCGGTCAGGGTCACGACCTTGCGGGTTCTGGAAAAAATACGGCGTTCCATCCACGACTTGATCGCCAGCGACATGCCGCCCCACTGGCTGTCGAAATGGCGGGCCTCGTAAAAGCGGCCCGACATGCCGAGGTAAGTCGTGTGCGCCGTCAGCAATACCGGAATATGGCGCGGCAGGAACAAGCCGGGGATCAGCGGCGGGAAATGAAAATTGACCCATTGGATCTTGCCTTCGTCATACAGCTCTTGCACCAGTTGGCGCACCGCCCAACCCCACGTAAACAAGCCCAAGCGTCCGCCGGCCGACGGCACATGCACAATCTCGACACCGGGATAGGAAACTTCATGCCGGTTTTCGTCGCCAGTGATCAGGTAAACCTTGGGGCTGTTTTGCGGCAGGTTGGACAAAAACGAATCGAGGTAGCGCGCGATGCCGCCGACGCCGTAAAACTGCGGGTACACGATGGCGATCATGAAGACACCCCCATCGCCGCTTCAACTTCTCCCATCAAACGCTCCCAGGTAAATTTTTTCACGATGGTCTCGCGCGCCGCCGCTTCCATACGGCGCATCGCTACCGGATCGTCCAACGCGGCGCATACCGCATCCGCCAGTTGCGCCGCATCGCCGGCCGGTACCAGCACGCCGTTGCGGCCGCTGTCGATCACTTCCGGCACGCCGCCCACGCTGGAGCCGACCAGGAGCGTTCCCGAAGCCATCGCTTCGAGCATGACCAGGCCGAGCGGCTCTTGCCACACCGACGGCATCACCACGATGTCGACCGCGGCATAGAGGTACTTCAAGGTCTCGTGCGGCAAAAAACCGGTGAAGACGATATTCGAGGCAACCGGTTCGGCCAAAGCCTCCAGTTCGCCCTCGTACTCGGTGCGCGCCGCGCCTTGGAAGAAAGACGACCCTGTGATGACCAGCCGCACGTCCGGGTGGCGGCGCAGAATTTCGGGAAAAGCTTCGATCAGCACATGCACACCCTTGATCGGCACGAGACGCCCGACATAGAGCAGGTAGCGCTTGCCTGCATCGAATTGCAGCGGGCCGGTGCGGGCAGGCGCGTCCTCGTAGGGCTTGAAGGTTTCCGGGTCGGTGGCATTCAAGGCCACCGAGAAACGGTGTGCATGCTCGGGAAAATGTCTGGCCGCCTGGCGCCGGATGTACTCGCTGACGCAGATTACCTGATCGACCTTCCGCAGTACCTGGCGATACAGCGGCCGAAACAGGCGGATCGACAGATGATCGTTGTGCATATGGAGCACGATCTTCCGCCCCGGCTTCCTGTTCATGAACAGCAGGACATTCGGCTCGTTGTGGACGTAGATCACGTCGTAAGCCCGGACGGCGCGCGCCGCGCGCACGCCATACGAAAACACGTTTTGCAGCTTGGCCAGGTAGCGTAAAGGATTGCGCCGGCCGAGCTTTTCCTTCAAGCCGTGACAATATTGTTCAAAGCGCGTCCAGGATATGCCGACATAATCGATGGCTGCGTCACCCGGGCTACCCGCGGGACGCGATACCACGCCGACCTTGGCGCCCCTGGCGGCCATGCGGCGCGATGCTTCATCGACCCAATGCTCGACCGCCCCACCCTTCACGGCGGGTACGGGCAGCATTTCCGGCAAGACAAAGACAACAGACTGGCTCATTGATCGTCTCCGACGATTTCAAAATACGTGGTCGGCCCATGCGAGAGATTGGAGGTATCGAGCGTGAAGGTGATACTGCCGGAATCATGTTGCACGGCGATCCGGTCGCCGCGCTTGCCGGCCAGGGTATCCGAATACACCTTCAATTTCGCGGCGTTGGCGTTGGCCAGCGTCAGCTTGACCGTCGCGGTTCGTATCTGCACCGGGAGCTTGCCCAGCGCAACGAGCGTGGTCTCGGCGGCATCGGCGAATTGCATATTGCTGTTGCGGGCGTCTGTCGCCAGCACCACCAGCATGCGTTTCGAGGTTTGCAGAGAGTTGCCGTCCATGGCAGAAACCGACACCAGGGCCGAGGTGTCGGCGCTATCGATCTTGAGGTTGGACAGCGCAATCGGTTCCGGGGTATCGAACACGGCGGCTTCCGTACGCGGCGTAATCACTGTCAGTCGCTTTCGCTGCGTATCGAGCACGATCTGGCCGGTATCGGTCTGGTAATAACCGCGGTCGGCCGCGCTCGGATTGTCCGCGTCGAGCACGCCGGCCGTGCGCAAGGCTCTGACGCGGCCATTGAAGCGACCTGCCGCCACGGCATCGACTTTGCCGGCTTGCGTGCCGATATTGCCGCCAACCAGGCTGGCGGCCTTGCTCATCAAGCCTTCCTCGCCGTGCACAGTCTTGCCAGCGACCTTCACGTCCGCGCTGCCCGGTGCGATTTGCGCATCATAGGCGCCGGCTGTTTCGAGCTTGCCGAGCGGATCGAGCGCAACACCCGACACCAGGCCCATGCGCGTGATGTCGAAGGGTATGTTGCCCAACATGGGGCTCTGGTCGAACACGAACTCCGGCGTCAGCTTGATGCCCAGGGTATGCCGCGCCGGCGCTACGTCGCCGCGCAGGTAGAGCAAGGCGGCCAGGGTTTCGTCGGCGCGCGCTATCGGATCAAGGCCGGCCATGAAGGGATAAATCGCATCCTTGCGTCCGGCCGCATTGGCCGCATTGGCATAACTCAGCGCAATCGCATAGGCATGCTGGGAAATCATGTTCCAGTTCTGGAAGCCCGCGTAAGCCGGCACTGCCAGTGCCGACTCGCGGCGATACTTGTTCCAGAACACCTGGCCGTATTCGGACACGGTGAAGGCACGGCCGGCGTGGCGATTGGCCGCGAGTTCGGCAATGTACTTCGCGCCGCCGGCCAGCATGCTGTCTTGCGGCATCCTGGAACCCTTGTCGACGAAGGCCGTCGGCTCGGAGTAATAGTTATGCAGATCGACCCACTGGAATTGCCCGCGCGAAAAGCTCGCCGCCGGCGACAGCCAATTGTCGTAAGCCGTCACTAGGCCTTGGTAGCCGATCTGGCGCAGGTAAGCTGTCATCCAGTCCGCCGTGTATTTTTCCATCTCGAAGAAAAAGCGTTGCAGGTCGCTCATTCGATGGCTGTTCCCCGAATCTTGCCTGGGCAAGGCCACCGTGCCGTTATCGAGCGATTCCGAACTCGATAGTTCGCCCTTCCACTGTTGGGCCAGTGTAGCGGTGCTGCCGTATTTTTTTTTCAGCCAAGCGTTGAAAGGCTGGCGCAACACGTCGGGAATCCCGCCATGCGAGAGGAAAGCCAGGCCGCCTTCGTTGACCATGATGAGCCCCGCCATGGCTGGATCGGCCAGCGGCGCCACGCCGCTATACGAATTGGGAGAGTTGAGCATCTTGTCCATCAACGTCTTCCAGTGCGCCTGCGCATCGGGATCGACGTAGACGCCGACCTTCAAATGGCGGCGGTCGTTCCAGCGGTCGCTGACGTTGCCGTACCCGCCATTGTTCGAACTCAAGCCGTTCAGCACGTAATAGATACCCTGCTTCTTCAAGGCTGCAAGCAGGTAATGGAAGCGGTCGAACTGTTCGGGGTTGAAATCGAAATCGGCCTTGCGCCCGGTCATCAAGGTATCTTCCTCGAAGTCGATGCGCGCCATGTTGTAGCCGTGTGCGCGCAGTTGCGCGACATAGGCGTCCGTCGTGGCGTGATCGGGGAAGCCGCCGGTGGCCGGACCGAAGCCGGTGGACGCCATCAGGAAACGCAGCGGAGTTTGCGGCTTGTCGGCCGCGGCGAAGGCGCCGGCGGAATTGACGATCAGCCGCGCCGTGATGGCCTTGGCCGGCGGCAGAAAATTCGAGAAATCAAGGATGCTGCCGCTGTCTATCGTCAGCGACACATCCTTGACCGGTTGCCAATTGCCGCCTTCCTGCGCTGCAAGCTGAGCGGAAAACGCCAGCGAAACCGCGCAGGCGAGCGTGACGGGCAGCAATTTCATGATATCTCCCCCACTGCAGGAATCGCATCGCCGAGTTCGCGGTAGACGCGCGCCACGGCTTCGGCGATATTGTCGTAGCAGCGCACGCGCCTGACATAGGCACGCCCGCGCTCGCCCATCACCCGACGCGTCTCGGGTGAACGCAACAGGCTGGTCACCGCATCGGCAAAGGCTTGCGGTTCAAGCGACACGCACAGGCCGCCGCCGCTCTCCGCCACCACTTGCGCCTGGTCCGGATTGTCGTTGACCACCACGGGAAGTCCCAGCGCCATGTATTCGACGGCCTTGGTCGGCGACGCGCTATCAAGCAGGAAACTGCGCGGGAAAGGCGAAAGCCCGACTTCGGCCCGGCGCACGTAGCCCCAAGCCTCATCGCCCGGCAACCAGCCGGTCCACAACACATGGTCTGCCACGCCGAGACGCTCGGCCTCGTTCTTCAGCCAGGCACGATGCGCAGCATCTTCCGTGTCGCCGACCAGCATCAGCAAGACCTCGGGCTCTTCACGCAGCACGATGGCCAGCATATGCAGCAGGATCTCGATCCTGCGTACGCGGTCGAGCGTGCCGAGGTAGGCGACGACGCGCCGGTTTTCCAAACGCCCGTCCTGTACCGGTACGAGAGATTCATGGCTGGCGGCTTCGACGTCGACACCCATCGGCACCGGCGTCATCTTATCCATCGGTACGCCTACTTTCGCCAAGTCGAGCTGCATTTGCCGGCTTTGCACGAAGACGTGGTCAGCACGCGGCAACACCAGGCCGTACAGTATCCAGCGTCCGACCATCCCCTGGATCAGAGGAAACCAGAAGCGCATGCCGCCGCGCAGCCCGCGCGCGCGGGCGCGGTCGATCTGGCCTTCCGACTGCGGGTAGGACAGCCAATAGAAGAAGCGCAAGCCTTTCAGGCGCGCCATCATCAGGCCGAACAAGGCGGTCAGCGACATGTCGCGCACCTGGATTGCATCGTAGCGGCGCGCATCCGTCGACGCCAGCACCGAAAGGTTGTGCCACAGCTTGGCAACATACTGCCCGGCGCGGTTGGCCGGCACGTTGCACAGCCTGGCACGGCCGCCGCCCCAGGGCGGAACGCTGGCCGGCGCGACGGTGCGCTCGCGTTCGGTGACGAGATCGCAAGTGACGCCGCGGCGCGGCAGATACTTGCCGAACAAAGCCACCAGGTCGGGCCGGAAGGTCGGCCACTGCTCGGCGGTGAAGTAGATCAGGCGCATGGCGTCAGGCCCGGATGTTGGAAGCGAGATGCAAACCCGCTGCACGGTTCGGTTTGGGCATCTCGTGGACCGGCAAGGGCCTCGACAGCATGCCTTCCTGTTTCATCAGAAAGCCAAGGTAACCGAGTACCGAGGCATAAATCAGCTCGATGGACAGCAGATTGACCATGGAATCGCTGTAGAGGATGAACATGCCGAACAGCGCAATCGCCACCTGGATCGCCAGCGCATCGGCCTTCACCATCGGGTCGCGGGTACGCTTGCGCAGATTCACGGCGGCAAACCAGGCCGCGACGAAGATCGAGCAGAACATGATCAAGCCGATGATGCCGGTGTCCCATAACAGCGTCGAAGCGGCCGTCAGGTTGATGCCGTAGGCGAAGTACTTGGTGCCGAGATGGCCCGACACCGCCATCGGCCCGAAGCCGGTATAGGAACTGCCGAGCCCGTTCCCGATGAGGAAAGCCAGCGGATCGCTCCAGCTCTGCTTCTGGAGCCAGAAGGTGATCACGCTCGAGCGGTTCAGCAGCATGCCGTTCGAATAACCCTGGTTGCCGAGGTTGTAGCGGTAGGTGGCGTGGAACACGTCGCTGAAATTGCTGTGGATGATGAACACCACGTAGACGTAGGACAGCGCAAAAGTAAGGAGGACTGTCATGATCACCGCCGGCAGGTAGCGCAACGGCGCTCTCATGAAATCCTCGCGCAACAGCACGGCGCCGACCACGGGCACCATGAACACGGCGACCTTGGTCTCGCCCATCACGAGCGGCAGCGCCGTCATGAAGGCCAGCATGTAGAAGGGCTTGGACTTCATCAGGCCGGCACGCCAGCGTGCGACGAAAAACGCGATGGCGATGAAGATGAAGATCACCATCACCGAGTTCGGGCTGCCGCCTTCGAGGTTGGCGCCGAAGGTGCCGGCGATCACGTCGGTGGCGTCGCTCGAAGCGGAACGCCGCATCGGCACCAGCACCACCAATTCGAACAAGGCAGCCGGAAATTGCATCAGCGCCACGAAGACCATGAACTTGCGCCAGCGCCCGAACGCCGGTGCGCTGAAGGTGATCGTGGCCAGCGCCATCATCAAGCCGAAGGCCTGGAAATAGCGCTTGTAGCCGGCGACGAATTCGCCGATCGACCACCATTGCACCACCGAGCAAAGAACGGCGAAGACCATGAACAGCCAGCCGATCACGAGGAAGCCGGGCAGGCGCTCGCGCTTGCTCCACAAGGTATTGACCAGCGACGGCCCCATCAGCATGATGGAGAGCACCGACACGCCCCAGCCTATCTTGCCTAGTTTCGGGCTGGCCGACAAGATGCCGAACAAGAGGCCGACGACCAGCACGGCCCAGACCGTAATCTCGGGCATGAGCAGGAGTATCGGGCCGACGATCATGCTGGCGCCCAAGGCGATCAGAATGAAATTGCCGCTGACCGACAGCAGCGCAAAGAACAGGCACAGGAAAGCGATACCGGCCATGGCCAGCAGAAAAGGCAGGCCAAAGCGGGATTTGGAAAGGGCGTAGGAATCTATCGTGCTTCGGATCATGCTGCAACTCCACGGGCGACGCCTTCGACAGCAGCCAGGAATTCCGGCTCGATATTTTCCCAGCGGTAGGGATGGCTTGATTGCCGGGCGGCCGCCTTCAGTTGCGGCAGCCGGTCATGCATGAGCCAGAGGCGCTGGATCGCTGCCGCCAGCCCGGCGCTGTCGTAATCGAAGATCACGCCGTTGACGCCATCCTTGATGTATTCGGTGTGGGTGCGGATATCGCTGGCCAATACCGGCAAGCCGGCCACCAGGTATTCGAACAGCTTGGTCGGCGGATTGAAGCGATACCAGGGACGGTCTTCCCAGATGCAGATGCCGGCATCGGAGTCGGCGAAGAAACGCGGGATCTCGCCGCCAGGCACGCGCCCGCGCACGGTCACGCTGCCGGTTATGCCCGCCTGTTCGACATAGCGCATGCAATAGGCCAGTTGCTCTTCCGAGGCACCGACAATAGTCAGGTGCGCCATCTTCGGGCCGCGCGCGAGCATCGCCATGGCTTCCAGCATCACGTCGCGCCCGCGGTCGTGCTGCACCGAACCGACGTAGATCAGGCGCAGCGGGCCGCCGTCGCAGCGATCCGGCCCGCGCTCTTGGGCGACATCGAAGGCCTTGTCGACCCCCATATAGATCATGCGCGTGCGCGCCGGGCGGCAGCCTTGCGCCAGCAAGTCGTCGCGGTGCGCTTCACCGATGGGCATGGTCAATTGGGCGCCGCGCGCGCCGCGAAACAACAGGCCGCGCACAGCACGGCGCAGCCATGCCTTGAAAAAGGAGACGCCGCGCTCGTCCGGGGCGGCATGCGTCGGGTGCTCGTTCCAATACACGACCGAGGGCACCTTGCCTATCATCAGCGCGATCGGCGCCGTCAGCGAATGTAGCAGCACGGCAACCGCGGGCGAGCGTGCGCGGATCAGCGCTGCGCAACGCCAGATATAGCGGAACCAGCCGAGCCGCGTCGCGGCTTCTTCGATGACGACATAGTGCACGTCGGAAAAGCTCAGTTCGATCTGGGTCAGCCGGCGCTGGCTGAGCACGACCAGATCATAGTTGGCAGCGAGGCTTCGAATCCGGTAGGAAAAGTCGAGGAATCCCGGCTGTCCCTGACTGAAACAGGTCACCACTATGCAAAGCTTTTTTTCACTCATGCCAATTCCATTATTATATAAAACATAATTAAACTAGACAAATTGTTAACTTTGAATTATCCATTAAAGCCAGCACGATGACAATGCCAAAGCCTTGATTTTAAAAAGTTTTTCTAGAGAAATTCGCGAAAGTAGCTGCGGTCGCGCATTACGGCGCCATGATGGTTTGTTTCATATCCTGGCTCGAAATAGACATACCATTTCACAATCAGTTCTTGTCTTATTGACTATTTATCCATTTAATGATGTCGAATAGGAAATTCACATACCTGGCACCGGAATTAACCCCAGCTCATCAATTGCAAACTCCGCCAGAAAAGATTTTTAACTTTCTTGGTTTCTTGTCATTGCTTCCAGCTTTGACTCCAGATATCGTTTGTCTACGGCAATGTTTTCCTACGGCAACGCGCAGTTTTCAAGATTAAGAGCCCAGTAGCCGACCGAGCCCTGTCGTTGTATCCAGTCCTCGTCCAACGTGGAGCGCCAAGACGTTCCGTGGCCGGCTTTGTGTAAGTAATTTTGAGAGTGGCGCTTTTATGATCACCCGCAAACTATTCAAGTCTTTTTCCTTTCACGCTTCCCTTTTCGTGGCCGGCGCATTGAGCGCCTGTGGCGGTGGCAGCACGGACATCACCGATACCACCGCTCCCGCCCCCCCCTCGACCAAGCTCGAGCGCTCGGCCAAGGCTTCCGGCAGCAGCAGCAGCAGCTACGAGCAAGCTGCGCAATCGCTCTACGTTGCCTACTTCGGCAGGCCCGCAGACCAGGCCGGCCTCGCCAACCTGGAGCAGCAATTGGCGGCCGCAAATGCGCCGACCAGCATCCCCGCGATCGACAGCACCTATGCCGGCAATGCCAGGCTCAAGCAAACCGTGGACCAGCTCGGCAGTGCCACCGAATCGGCCCGCCTTTACGGCATGGGCAGCGATAGCGGCGCGCAACTCGTTTCAGCCGTGTTCCAGCATGTCCTGCAACGCGCCCCCAGCCCAAGCGAAGCCGCGAACTGGCTGGCCAAACTCGGCACCGCGGGCTACAGCAGCACCCGCCTGCCGCTCGATGTAATGGCCACCGCCCTCAGTGGCGAAGCACAGAGCACCGACGCCCTAGCGGTCGGCAACCGCATCGCCTTCGCCACCACTTTCACCCGGCAATTGGCCCAGCGCGGCGCAAAATCGTATGGCAGCATAGCCACCCTGGCCTCGGCACGCACCACCATGGCCCGTATCGATCATTCGGCCTCCACCAGCCTGCAAAGCAACAAGGTGGAAGACGCGATTGGTACCCTGGATGCAGCCCCCACCAGGAAGCTGGTGGAAAGCCGCAAGGCCATCGTTACGACAGCCTTCTATGTCTCTCCCAGCGGCAACAACGCCAACCCCGGCACGCAAGCCGCGCCGTGGAAGACACTGCAGTACGGCGTCTCCAAACTCGTTGCCGGCCAGACGCTGTATGCCATGGGCGGGGTCTATGCCGAAACGGTCGCCATCAACGCCTCCGGCACCGCCGCCTCGCCCATCACCGTTGCCGCCTATCCCGGCCAGACGCCTGTCATTGACGGCGCGACTGTTGTGGTCGGCAACTACGCCAGCCTGCTCAAACTGCACGGCAACTACATCACTATCTCGGGCTTCGAAGTGCGCAACATCAACAACGACGGCCACGGCGGCAACGGCGGCACCGCGACCGTTCTCGACGGCTACGGCGTCTCCATCGAGGGCAACAACGACACCGTCAGCAATCTCAACGTGCACAACACCTGGGCCCAAGGCATCCTCGCTTCGGGCAACAACGCGCTGATCGAAAACAACACCGTGTCCTACGTTGCGATGTCGAACTGCCGCGCAGCCAACACGCCCAACTGCAGCAGCACCTCGCGCGGCTGGGCCAGCTGCCTGTCGGCGGCCAGCCCCTACGGCAGCACCCAGATCACCTACAATGCCGTCATCCAGGGCAATACCGTATTCAACTGCTGGGGCGAAGGCATTTCGACCTGGCTCTCGAACGGCACCGTCATCCAGGACAACGTGACCTATAACAACTGGGCCCAGAACATGTACGTCAACAATGCCTGGAATACCCTGGTCCAGCGCAACCTCATCTACAACACACCCGGCAACTACGTCGGCCAGATGTCGGCGTTCTCGCTGGCCGACGAGCAGACCAACACCGTCGCCAATACGCATTCGGCCTATCCGACGGTGATCAACAACCTGCTCTACAATTCTCCGCTCTGCGGCTTCTGCTGGACCTTGGTCAACGGCACCGGCCTGTATGGCGCCATGATCGCCAACAACACCGTGGTCGCCACCGCCCTGCCGACTGGCGTCTCGGCTTTCGCCACCGGCGGCGCGGGCAATTCGAAGAACGTGGTGAACGTCTATTCCTTCATCTACAACAACCTCGTCTCGGGCGCCGGCTACGTGCCAAGTGCCGGCGGCCTGACGCTGTCGAATAACCTGTGGTCGGTCAAACCGACCACGCCAGCCGCGATCGGCACCAACGACGTGGTCGGCCAAAATCCGCAACTGGCGCAGAGCGGCGGCACCGGTGCCGGCCAATTGACTTCGGGCTACTTCCAGCCGCTCGCAACTTCGCCCGCGATCGGCAAGGGCAAGTCTTTGACTACCATCGCGACCGACTTCGTCGGCAGCGTGATGGGCGCCCCGCCCAATATCGGCAGCTACCAAACCACGGCACTCTGACGCAGGGCGTGTCCTGGTGTTACCCCGCCCTGCGGCATACCGCCCCGGGCGGGTTTTTCTTTACTGCGGCACGGGAATGCTGTCGTAACGCTTCGTCTCCCCGTCGTATTGCGCGGCAGCCTGATAGGCTTCGCGCAGGGTTTCGGCGAAGGCCACGCCGCGGTAGGGCTTGGTCCAGGCATCGTGGAAATTACCAAGCTTGCGGTAACGGTTGTCCAACAGCACGTGCGGCTTTTCCATCAGGATGGACAGGATGTGCACATGCAAACGGTCGGCGATCACCACGTGCCCGGTATCGAGCAGGTCCATGCCGCGCGTCAGGCGCGAGCTTGCCAGCCGGTTGTACAAGCCTAACAGCCATATATTGCAAGGGTCGAGCGACCGGCGCATGCGCGCCGAATAGCGATGCACCCGGTTAAGGACCTTCTCTGCCATGCCTTGCTCAAGCCAGTCGCTGTTGTATTGCGTGCGGCCCTCGCGCAACTCCGGCGCGTCGACGAACCAGCTTTGAGCAGATTCGCAATCGGTGCGCGCCAACACGAAGCGATCGTAGAGCGGATCTTTTTTGGCCGCCAGACTGCCGATGAAAAACGCCATATCGGGGCACAGCACCACTCGGCATGCGAAATGTGCCATGGCGAACTCGTAGCTGGCGTGGTCGCGCACCACGAGTGTATAGTTGCCGTGCGCCTTGATTACCTCCTGCGTCTCTTCGAGCAAGGTACCGTCCTCGAAGAAAATCGATTGCGGAAGTTGCACCACCGGCACGCCGGGAAATTCGCGCAGCACACGCAAGCGAAAATGCTGTTCGTCCGGCCACAAGGTGCCGAAATTGCCGCCGCCATGCATCAGGATCACCGTGCTCGGATCCAGCACCGCGCGCAAACTCGCGTGGCTGAAGTCATGCATGTCGCTGGTGTATGTCGGCGCCATATGCCGCTGTCTCAGGTAAGCCACTTCACCAAGCCAGATCAGGCTGTCGCCGACGTTGGAATTATTTGGGAAATCGAGCAGGACCGGGTGGCTGCTGTCGGGCAGCAGGGCATCGAGCACCGTCCTCGCCTTGCGCTGCAATTCGAGGATCAATTTCTTTCCGCCATATTTCCCGGCAGCGGCCAAAGCGTTGGAATCAATGTCTATCATGTCGTGGACTCAAGCTTCTTTAAAATTTCTTGTTGATCAGCAAGGATTTGAGCATGGCCAATTCAGACTTTTTGATCACGTTCAGCAAGATCAAGGCCAGCGCGTAAAGCAGCGTCACAAGCAAGCAGACTGCGACCAGGACCAGCAAGGGCGCGCCTGTAGCCCATGCTTTGGCGAGTGCCCATCCGGGCACAAAAGCCGCAAGCGCGGCGAAGGAAATGCCGAAAATCATTTTCCAGTCGGGGCGATAGACGAACCTGCCGCGCCGCAAGCGGAACACGATGTAGGAATTCATGCATAGTGAAAACAGGAGGGGCGTAAACAGCAAGCCGATCGGACCGGCGTAGGCGGCCACAGCCATCGCCGCCAGCGTGACCGGCAAAGCCAACACGGTGGCGCGTATCAAGTTTTGGCTCCGTTCGATGGAATTGAGCAGCAGTTGCAGAAGCACGACGTGGCTGCCGAAGGTCAATTGCACCAGCACCAGCGGCAATATCCATGACAAGTCGCCGAATTTGCCGCCGGCCATCACCGCCAGCGTGCTTTCTCCGCTCGCGGCGGCGCAGGCGATCACCAGAGCCATCAACAGCAGATTAGTCTTGTACAGCAAGCCGCAGCGTGCCGACAGCGCCTCAAAGTCGCCGTCCTTGAGATAACTCGCGATCATCACCGGCTCGAGCAAGCCGTAAAAGAAATGCATGGGAATATATTGCCGCACCTTCTCCGCGAGGCTGATGAAGAAGCCATAGGCGGCAACGACTTCAGCCGGCAGGAATGCGGCCGTGATCATCTTCATGAAATAGCCTTGGGGCGGCGCGGCCAGAAGCGTGAAGCCGAAGTTGTGCCAGCCTACCGAGCCCACCCTGCCCCAATCGGGCCAGTCGCCAACAGCTTCGACGCGCGGCTGGGTCCCGAGCTCGACCTCGCGCAAATGCCGATGCACCACGACCGCAAACGCCAGGACGCCCAGCAGTTCGGGCACCGTGAACAGCCAGAATACCTGCTCCCAGCCCAGCACCGGATTCACCATCAGCGCGGCGGCAAGCACCAGCAGGCGTCCGCCCCATTGGATGACCAGTAGCCGCGTCAGGGTCTTTTGCAACACCAGGGCCTGCAGCACCGCGGAGAAATGCTGGAACATGGTTTCGGCGACGATGAAAAAGGCCAGACAGGGTGCGAACGCGCCGTATTGCGACACCGCCAGCATGCGGCTCAGCTGGGGCCAGCACAGCCAAAGCGCGGCGCCGACGACGAAGCAGGCGGTGAGGCGCATGAGGCTGATATTCCAGATGAAACGGCGCAGTTCGCCGATTCTGCGATGCAATCGTCCTTCGGGGACGTAGCGCGATACGACGCGCTCCATGCCGAGCCCGGCGACGATGCCGCACACCGCCACCAGCCCGCTCAAGGCGGTATAGGCGGCATAGTTGGCAATATCCATGAAACGCACCAGCAGGAGTACGATGGCCAAGCCAGCCACGCCTGCGGCTCCTCGCCCAAGCAGATAATGTAACGCACCCTTGCGCACGTCTTCCTGGCGGTAGGGGTCATCCGCTCTCATGTCGGCCCCTGCAACATCGATTGCCGCGCCCATGGTCAAAGGCCCGCGAGCCTGCGCCGCGTTTCGGGCGGCACGCTCTTCAACAGGTCCTCGATGAATTGTTCCTGCATGCGGTAAGCCTGTTTCGTGTTGCCGTCGCGCGAAGATACACGCACCAGCAAGCCGTCCGGTATTTCCCCTTTGGCGGCATAGCGCAATTTGGCTTCCTTCTTGTCCCATTCGTTGTTGACCGCATACTGGCCGACCGTGAACCAGTAAGTCACCGGCTCCTGCCATATGCCCTTGGTTTCCATGCGGCGCAACGGCAGATCGCCTTCGGCGGTGTGCAGAATTTCGCGCCGCTTCGACATGATCTGCAGACCCTGTGCCGGATAGCAGCCTTCCGGATCATGCGCGGACAGGGCGTCGGACTGGTCGGCGCCATAGGGTACCGAGAGCATGATGAGATAACCTTTGCTGTTGTAATAGTTGCGCGTCAGGACCTGGGTATAGATCTTGTCCAGCGCAGCTTGCAGTTCAGGGCTGACCTGCTGGAAGCGCGCCGTCTCGTCGAGCTTCCAGTCGCCGAACTGCCTGGGAATCAAGGTTTCGAGATTGACCCGCGGCCCGTCGTCGGCCAGATGATGGTGCGGCGTGATGGCGACGGTCGCACCGGCGGCGGCGATCATGCACAGGCCGAGCAGCAGATTGGACAATTTCAAGGGAAAGCGCATCATCGCCGTCCCCCCTGCACTGCGGGCCAGCGCAGGCCCACACCGCGCTGCAGCAGCGAATCCGCCGCCATGATCAGCGCCAGCGCCACCACGAACAGGACCAGGCCGGCAAAGCGGTGGATGAAACCTTGCCCTGCGGCGTCGCCGAAATAATAGGTGATCAGGATCAGGCTCATCACGCGTATCACGTTGGCCGTGAACGAAATCGGCACCACGAGCAGGGCCAGCACCGTGTTGCGCGTGACGGAGTCGTGTTTCACGAGATTCAGGTAAAGCAGCCCCAGCGCTTCGAGCGAGATCAGGGTATGCATGCCGGCGCAGGCATCGGCCACCATCAGCTGATATTGCCCGATCTGCAGGATGACGCCGGTGCGCGCGATCGGATAGCCGAACCAGTACAGCACATTATCGGCCACATACGACACCGCAATCTTCATCGGCAGCGTGACGGCATCGATGAAGAAGCCTGGCAAAGGTACCATGAAGCACAAAAAGAACAAGGGGAACCACAAGGCGCGTAATGCGCCAAGCCCGCGTGCGAACAGCAGCAAGCCGATGAACACGAGGATTTGCGAGCCGATCTCGAACATCAAAATGTCTTGCGAACGGCCCAGCGCATAGGTCAGCAAACCCAGGCCGAATACGACGCAGCCGGCGACGGTCCGCGGCGGACTGTCTTCGCGCGGGTGCAAGGCGGCCCGGTCGCGCCAGACCAGGTAAGCGGCGACCATCAGAATCAACGGCCCCTGTGCCTGGTCGCTGTTTGCCCACAAGCCGTTGACCAGATCGTAATAGGTCGGCAGATACAGCACAGCCAGGCCGACAAATACCGGCCACCATTCGAGCAAGGGGTCGACGCCGATGCTGCCCGGCAGGAAACCGCGATTTGCCGATACGCTGTTAGTCATGGTAGAAATATCGCGCTCGCCAGGCGGATCCGCCGCCTGGCACGCGCAGTCTAGGATTTCAGAGTCCGTTCAGAAAGGAACCGACGACGGCGACGTTGGAGTGCTGCAAACGTCCCGCCAGGCCTTGCAGCGCCGACAGTTGGGTCGCGTGGTTGCGCGCCACGATCAGGGCCGCGCCTGCGCGTGCCGCCACGGTTTGCGCATCGGCTCCCCTGGCAGCCGACGGCGTATCGATGATGATCACGTCGTAGGATTCGCCGTACTGCGCCAGAACTGTCGAGAACATATCGCGCGCCAGCAGTTCTTGCGGATTGGGCGGCATGGCGCCGGCCGGCAGCACCGACAGGTCGAGCAAGGCGATGATCTTCTGCACTGCGGCCTGGGCTCCGACACGTCCCGACAGCACCGCCGACAGCCCAACGCCGTTGTCGATCTTGAAGAGTTGATGCTGGCGCGGGGCGCGCAGGTCGGCGTCGATCAAGAGGGTGCGTTCGCCCAACTGCGAGAATACCACTGCGAGATTGGCCGCAACGAAGCTGCGCCCGTCGCGATCCGAGGGGCTGACGATGGCGATGCTTTTGCGCGAGGTGTCGGCGTCGAACCAGCGCAGCATCAATTGCGTACGCAAGGCGCGCAGCTGCTCGACGGCAGGAGAGAAAGGGCGGAACGCGGCGATGACTTCTTCCGACAGCGTCTGGTCTTCCGCGCCGAGATAGGGGTAGTCGAACTGGCGCGCCAGGGCGAAGTCGATGTCCGATTGCGTCAACAGCCCGAGCTTGATCGCGGCGTCGCCGAAGCGCAGCTTGGACAGCTTTTGTTCGCGCAAGACCTTTTCGGCGTCGATCGGCGTCAGGCGGCCGTTATCGACCAGGATCGCACCGATGGAGCGCTCGACTACCGGTTTTTGCTGAATGAGTTGCATGGGGTGCTCCTTATCCTTAGTAAGCGGCCTGCAAGGCAGGCTCGCGGCGTCCGAACAAGCGGCGCTTTTTCGGGAAACGCTCGGTAGCCAGGCCGCCCAGCACCGGAATACCCATGTCGGCCAGGTCATGCTCGGAACGCACGCGGCGGTCAAGCAACTCCATCAGCAAGGCCACCGCCATGCCCAGCATGCCGCCCAGGAAAATCGACGCGACGATGTTGAGCAGGATTTTTGGCTTGGACGGCTCCTCGGGTTCATAAGCGGGGGTCAACACGGCCACATCGGTTTGATGCGTCTGGCTTTCCAGCGTGGTCTGCGAAAGGCGCTGGTTGATGTTGTTATAGTCGTTCTGCGTGACTTCAACGTCCTTCGCCAGCACGTTCATTTCGTCACGCTGCTTCTTCAGGTCGAGTACACGCTTCTTTTGCGCTTCCACCGCGGCACGCAGCTCGCCTTCCTTTTGCGAGTTGACCATGGCGTTGGCGTTCAGGCTGCTCGCCACGGCGGAGATTTCAGTGCGCAGCTTGGCCTTCAATTCTTCGATCTCGGCCCTTTGCTCCTTGATCTGCGGGTGGTTCTGGCCCAGCGTATTCGAGGCTTCGCGCAGCTTGCCTTCGGCCGCGGTGATTGTTGTGCGCAGGCTTTGTACGACCGGATTGTTCAATACGTCGGGAGCGGTATCGGGGTTGAGCGTGGCAACGTGCTCGCGCGACTGCGCCTCGCTACGCTGCGCCTGCTGGATCGTCAACTGTGCCATCAAGTCGTTCAGGCGCGCCGTTTCGGAATCGAGCCGGTCGTCAAGCTGGACCACGCCCTTGTCTTTCTGCATCTGCGACAGCTGGGCGTTCTGCTGCTCGAGCTTTTCCCTGACCTTCTTGGTGCGGTCGGCGAACCAGTCGGTATAGCGCTTGGCCGGTTCGACCATCAAATCCACATTGGTCTGCAGATACGCCTTGGCGAAGGTATTGGCCACCGCCGCTGCCGTCTTGGGGTCGCCAGCGGTGAACTGGATGCTGATGACGTTGCTTTCCTTCGACGGCTTGACGTCGAGCTTGCGCTGCAGCTTGTCGGCCATGTAGCCGACGAAGTCGGTACCCTTGCCGTCGGTATCCTCGCGCCAGCGCGCGATCAGCGTCGGTTCCTTGTCGAAACCGAGCATCTGCACCACCGTGCGCGCCACGCGGTCGCTGGTGAGAATGTCGACCTGGGTCGCCATGTAGCCCGGCAAAGCCGTCGGCTGCAGCATGGCGCCGACCACCGGGTCGGGATTCTTGACATCGACCACGACCGTGGTTTCCGCCGTATAGGACTTGGGAAGGATGAAGCTCAGCGTCGTGGCCGTGGCCACCACGATCAGGAACACCCAGAAGATGACGCGGCGGCGCGCCAGCAGGATGGAAAGGATTTGCAGGAAGCTCATGGTGTTTGCTTTCGATATGGCTGGACGCGCAGCGTCAGAACAGGCTTTCGTGCACGTACAGCACGTCATCGGGTTCGATCTTGTCCGTCATCTCGGGGTGGGATTTCTGCGTCTGCCCATTGGGCAGGCGGCGCCGCAATTCGATGTTGCGTTCGGTGCCGCGCGGCGTCAGACCGCCAGCCTGGGCCAGCGCCTGGATCACCGTCATGTCGCGCACGATCACGCCGGAGCCCGGCTTCTGCACTTCACCGTAGATGTAGAACATCGGCGCCAGCGGCACGTAGATTTCGTCGCGTTCGCGGATGATGATGTCGTCGTTTTCCTTATTGTCGACGAAGATGCCGCTCAGGTTGATCTCCTTGCGAAACGGCTGGCCGTTGCGCACGCCTTTGACGATCACGCGGTCGCCGCCGGATTGGGCCACGCCGCCGGCAACGGCCAGAATCTCCGACAGCCGCAAATTAGGCGTATCGAGCGGATACAGTCCCGGACGCGTCACCTGCCCCAGCACGGACACGAGGCTGCCGCGCACCGTGACGACGGTGATGTTGACCTGCGGGTTCTGCACGAAGCCGCCGTCCTTCAAGGCTTTGGCAATGTGCATTTCCCCCTCGGTGATGGTGCCGCCGCCGACTCGAACCAGCCCGACCATGGGGAAATTGATCGTACCGTCCTCGCCGACGCGCGTATCGAGTGTGAGCTCGGGACTGCGGAACACCGCAACGTGGATGGAATCGCCGGGCCCGAGATGGAAATCGCGCCTTTCCTCCGCAGCCTGGCTCTGCATGAAGCTCAGCATGAAAAAAGCGCCGAGCAAAAGTTTGATGGTTTTAGCGATCACGTCCAATCCTTTTCCTTGGTTTCTCGTTGTGACTTCTGGTGCCGCAGGACGTCACTTGATGCTGTGCGGGTCGACTTCAGCCTTGGCCTGGGTGGTCGCCGCTGACGCTGCAGTAGCCGCAGTCGTTGCGGTCGCGGCGGCATCGGCAGGCGCCGCTGCCGTATTCGTATCGCGGGCGGCTACGGACTTGTCTTCGACAGCGCCGGCAATGTCCGGGTTCAGATATTCGATCTTTGCTGTCGAATGCAGGCGCTTGAGTTCGGCATCGGCGGCTTCCTGGCCGTGCTTATTGGCAAGGAATTGTGCGATTTCCGGAGCGGCAGCTTCGGCGCCGACCGGCATGTCCTTGACCGCCGTGACGGACATCAGGAGCGTCTTGCTGTCGTTATGCAGCAAAAACATCTCTGTCTTTTCCGGCCCCTGCATCTTGGACAGGATCTGCGGCGGCAACTCCTGCGAAGTGCGCATGGCTTGCGATTTCGCGTAGTCGATCTTGTGCGCATCGAGCCATGCCGCCACTTCGTCGAGCGACTTGGCGTTGTCCATCACGCCCTTCAACTCGTTGCTGAAATCCTTGGAAGCAACAGCGAACTGGTGCATCTCAAACAGCTTGCGCTGCGCGAAGAATTCCGGGTGCGCCGAATAATAGGCGTCGATCTCGGCCTTGTCCGGCTTGGGCAGGTCGGCCACCTTGGTCTTCAGGTAAGCTTGGGCCAGTATCTGCGACTTGGCACGCTCTATCGCCTCGACCACGTTGGGGTCGCGGTCGAGCTTTTGTTTGCGCGCTTCATCGACCAGCAACTGGCGATCCACCAGTGCCGCGACCAATTGCTTGCGTTGCGTCGCCGGATCGGCGTCCGCGTTGCCGGCTTGGCGCAGTTCCTCGTTGAGCTGATAGACGGTGACTTCGTCGCCGTTGACCCGCACCAGCGCCTGGCCGGGTTTGCTTTCGCTGTCGCTGCGGCTGCAAGCGGCCAACCCCAGCGCAGCCAGTGACAAGGCAAGTACGGCAGCATGCGCGGCGCCGCGGCGGAACTTGGTCCGGCTCTTGTTCTGCTCCGCCTTTGCGGAACGGGAAAAATTCGTTTTCATTTCGTTATGCTGGCCAGGATGGTTGCGAAAGCCTGCGGACTTTTCTCGTTTTTCTTGAAAGAGATACCAACGATAGGTAAAGCGGCAAAACCGACTTCAGGTAGCGCAGGAAGAAGAATGGCGCACCGGATAGCCCGCCATTCTTCCTCTACTTCGTGGCATCTCGAAAAATCCGGTGCGCGGCTCAATCTGGGGCCGCTCGCCGAGATGTTTCAGAGATGCCGACGCTCTCAGCTGAAACGCGGAATGGCGGTCGAACCGCGGTTTTTGCGCGGCCGGACCTGATAGATCACGAAGCCGATACCGAGCAGCATGATGGCCCAGGTTTCGGGTTCGGGAACCGGCGACGGCACCTTCGTCACGTCGATCGTGAAGTTCACCTTGTTCGCAGGGAAAGCGATATCGCCAATGATGGCCATGTACCTGCCTGCGGATCCGGTGAACGAGGTCGTGCCGATACTGCCGCTATCGACTGTCACCCATTTGCCGCCGATGCTCTCATCGATGACATAGCCGGCCAGATTGAAACCATTGCCTTTGCTGGAAGTCGCGAAGGTGGTGTCATATGTACCTGCCGAGGTGATGTTGAAATCATAGGTGGCAAGGTCGAACATGCCAGTCAGCTTGCCGGACTGATCCAGCACGGTAGTACCAGTTGCGGCAGCCATACCCGATGCACCGAGAAGCATAGTAGCCAACAACAATTTAAGTTTCTTCTTCATACCGCTCTCCTTGAAACGAGATAAAAAACACACAATGACCATTAGCGACTTAGCAAGAAATCTGCCAAGACCAACGAGCCTTTGCGGCGATGTCTACTGCCTTCCCCAGCATGCCTTTCACAATTCCCTGCATACTTTGGGTGCGAACTGCACCAAAATGTTGCCGTTTTTATTAGAATTGCTTCTTCGACATTTTTTAATGTCAAAAGATTAACTTTAGAACCGCAACTCTACACATTCACCACAGCCCTGTCAAAGAGATATTTGTGACAATTTTTTGAACTTTTCAGTAAGCATTGTTGCGGCGCAATACTTCGCGAACGGTACGCACGACAATCCAGAGATCAAGCGGGAGAGACCAGTTTCTGAGATAGTCAAGGTCGTATTCGATGCGCGATTGCATCTTCTCCAGTGTGTCGGTTTCGCCACGAAATCCGTTGACTTGCGCCCAACCCGTAATGCCCGGCTTGACCTTGTGGCGCAGCATGTAGCCCTTGATCAGCTTGCGGTACAGCTCGTTATGCGCCACCGCATGCGGACGCGGCCCCACGATGCTCATGCGGCCCTGCAGCACATTGACGAACTGCGGCAGCTCGTCGAGCGAGCTCTTGCGCAGAAAGGCGCCAAACGGGGTCACACGCTTGTCGTCGCGCGTGGCTTGCCTGATGGAGCCGCCATCCTCGCACACGGCCATGGAGCGGAATTTGTAGACGATGATCTCTTCGCCATTCAAGCCGTAGCGGCGTTGCTTGAAAATGACCGGGCCGGGAGAAGACAGCTTCACCCCTATCGCCACCACCGCCAGCACGGGGATCAGCATGAAAAGAATACATAAGGACAACACGATGTCGCTGGCGCGCTTGATCACGCCATTGATGCCGGTGAACGGCGTCTCACAAATACCGACCACGGGCACACCGCCGATATGGTCGAGCCGCGCCTGCATCAACTCAAACGTGTAGATATCGGGTACGAAGTAGATCGAGGCTGTCGTATCCTGCAGCTCCTCGAGCAGGGAGAGGATGCGCGGCTGGGCCGAGATCGGCATGCTGATGAACAGCAGCTTGATATTGTGCTGGCGCACATAGGGCACAAGGTCGGCCAACCGTCCCAGGTAGGAGTCTCCCATCCGGGCGCGGCGGGCTTCTGCACGGTCGTCGAAATAGCCGCGCAGATCTATATAGAAGTAAGGATTGGAGCGAATGCGCTGCGCCACCCTCACAGCCGGCTCGTTGGCACCGATGATCAGCGCGCTGCGCACTTCCCCGGCATGGCTGCGCGTGACCGCCAAGCGATGCGCCGCCAGGTGGGAAAACAGCAGGGCCACCGGCGCGACGCCGAACCAGATCAGGAGCGAACGGCGCGAATACTCGTCCGACAACCCGGTGGCATGGCCGATCAGCATCAACACCGCGACGATCACGCCCCAGCCCAGCAGAATGTCCCGCGTATAGGCCCAGATGCGGCCGCTACGCAACGTGCGGTGCGTGTCGATTTGCTCGTAGACATAGGTACCGACAAAGAACGCGATAATCATCAACAACAGGTAATGCCCGTTGAACCGCTCCTGCTGCGCCACCAGGATCATGTAAAGCGAACCGAGCATGATCATGGGGTCGACCATGCGCTTGAAAAACGCCATGAGCGGAATATCGTTATCGGTCATGATTCACCTCAGAATTGATACCGTGTGCTGAGCTGGAAGCCGCTGCCGTTGAAGTCATTGGAATGATCGCTGGTGGTTTGCCACAGCCCGTACAACGTCGTCTGGAATTGCCATTTCGGCGTCGCCATATAGGTCAAGGTGGTGCGCAGGTTGCGCTGGTGGTAGGTCACACCGTCTGTCGGAGAACCGAACAGCGAGTCCGTCTGGGCGAACTGCAATTGCTGGCTCTGGAGCGACCAATCCCAGCGCAATTTGTCCGAGATGCTCCAGCTCGGCCCCACGCTCACGCCGCGGTTGATCGAATACACCACGGTCAAGTTGTCGATCGCGCCGATCTCGTGCCACACCTGCACATTGAGCGAGGTCTTGCCCGTGATGCTCCAGTCGACAATGGCGCGGCCGTTGATGCCCTTGTAATTCTGGTCGGTCAGAATGTCGTATTTGCGTTTGACGTAGCCGCCGACAAATTGCAGCCGCGTCTTTCCCGTCAAATGCCAATCCAGTTTGGCATCGACCTCGTCCTGCGAATAATTGTTGACGATGCCGATCAGGCCATAAGTCTGCGGGTACTGGAAATAGCCGCGCGTCTCCACAAATTGCACGCCGGTCGTATTGCCGTCCGCCGCAAGGTAATCCAGCCCGACGTTGGCGCGGTATTCGTTGCGGTCGTTCGGATTTTCGATCGCCAGGTTGTAATTGGTCTGCACTGCGGTCACGCCGGCGTCGATACGCCAGCTCGGATGGAACAGCCAGAACACGCTTGCCTGGCCCTGCTTTTGCGTGCGCAGGTTCAGGTCCGGCACGTGCAGGAAGGTATATGGGGCAAGGCTTTGCGAATAGCCGGCCGAGAGAATGCCGCCTACGTGCGTGCCGAGCGCCCAGTTCCAGGTGCCGCTCGCGGTCAAGGCGTGATAGTCGAGCCCCGTGAAGCGATCGTACTGATCCTTGATCTCATTAATGTCGCCAACCAAATGCTGCAAGCCGATCTGGTCGTCGAAGCCGAGCCCGACCTGCTCAAAGTGCGACCAATCGCCCTTGTTGGTATTGCCGAGAACTTGTTGTGCCTGGGCGTCGTTGGAAAAGCCCAGCAGGTTGGCATCGTAGGAAATGCCTGCCCCCAGATAAGGATGGAACGATCCGAACGGGTCGGCATGCGCCGCCATCGACGCGCACAAACTTGCCGCGAGTAAGGCTTGTCCCATGAGGGTGCGACGAATGCGATTGTAAGAAACTTTCACTGTTTTGCACCTGTTTGAAAAAAGAGCAGGTCATAAAAGCAACTGTCATTACGCGCCGAAATGCGCCAATGGCAATGCCGGCATACCTCCCCGGCGACAACTACCTCTCCTTGGGGCAAAGCAAGCCACCTTGCATTTTATTAACTTTTTGATAACATTTTGCACAAAAATAGACAATTTATTACTTTTTACTTCGTATTTAGCAATTTCTGAGCCAGACCACAAAGGCTTGCACATAAGAAACTGGAAAAGTGAGGCGAACGAATTGCGAATTAGGCAGGGCAAAAGCAAAAAAGTTACATGCTTTTTGATTGTTGCCATTAAATTAATTTAAGTTAAAATTATACCAACTTTAAAAAAATTAACAATGCGTTTTGGATATTTTACAAATATCACATCTTGGGCTTGCAGAGGTGGTTGACGCGCACAAGAACTCATGCGCTCGAGGAGTAATCAATGCGCCGGCAAACGATGCCGGGAATCGAGATGGAGGCTACGGCGTAAGGCGACGGCAAAGCGCACGGCAAACCCTGGCAGGCCGCTCATGCCGACCAGGACGCCGCTCCAGAATAGCGACGCGGGAACGCGGCCATAGAGGCCGGCCACAGTTTGTAGCGGATCGGAAAGCGAGAGACTGAGGAAGTCCTCTGGACTCATCGGATGCAGAAACATGGCCACGCTGCTCAAGCCCACGCCCGCCAATATCAGGCCAAGGCATACTCCCTTGTTACTCGATAATCCAGACATGGCGCCTCCCGATTCAACACCCAGTATCACAGCGAAGAAGCGTAGAGGAATTTCGTGACGAGTTAATGACAAAATTGCCATATTGTCGCGACATTTTTCACATTTAGCACGATCGTACTTTTATGCCTATAATGCACCATCGTGAATTGCACGATGCAACTTAATGGAGATAAGGATGGCAGATCAAGTAACAAAGGAGGCCATACTGGCGCAGTGGATCGCCCAGGAGAGAGCGGTGCGCGCGCGACTGGCGCCGGCAGGCGTCGCGACATTGGAACAATTGAAGCACTCCAGTGGGTTGGAATTCCTGCAGCGCATCCATGATGGAGAACTCCCTTCCGCCCCCATCGGCCACACGATGGACTTCGTGCCGATTGAAGCGGAAGCCGGCCGCATGGTGTTCCAAGGCACACCAGGGCCGCAGCATTACAATCCACTTGGCAGTGTGCACGGGGGCTATTTCTGCACCCTACTCGATTCGGCCGTCGGTTGCGCAATCCAGACCATGCTGCCCAAGGGGACGGGTTACACCACGCTGGAAATCAAGGTCAACCTGATCCGCGCCCTGAACGACAAAATCGGCCCGGTGCGAGCCGAGGGCAAGGTAATTCAGGTGGGGAACCGTGTCGGCACCGCCGAAGGGCGGATCTTCGACGCGGAGGGCAAGCTCTATGCTCATGCGAGCACCACCTGCCTGATCTTTCCGCTGCTTTAGCAGACGAAATCCGCGGGCGCAAAAAATGCCCGGCCGCAGGATAGGCGGCCGGGCATTTTTTGCCTGCCCGGTTGCAAGCTTACTTCTTGTCGTCGTCTTCCGGCGGCGGGAAAGCCTTCATCGCTTCCTCATTGAAGGCGTTGTATTCCTTGATCACCGCTTCCGCCGCATCGTTGTCGCGCCGGGCTTTCTCGGGGTCTTTGTCTTTCTCGCTGTCGACCAAGGAGCGCTGTCCATCGACATATTTCTTCACGCACACCTTGTAGGCGTCGAAGCGCTTGTTGAACAACTTGATCACCTGATCGGAAGCCTGACGGTTCGGGATCACGGGCTGCTTGCAAGGGGCGTCGTCGGCGTGCGCGGACGCGGCCAGTACGCTCAATGCGAGCGCGGACAGCAGAAATTTCATTAGGGTCTCCTTCTACGAGTGAAATACGCATTCAGCGGCTCAGCGAATATTTGTCTCTGGAACATGAATGCCATTATTGCCGCGGTCGATAACCGCGAACTGTTGGCATGATACACCGCCATGCCGGACGAACAGTGTCACGCGAACTGCCCGCCAATAAAATGGTCTTGCGGCAAAAGGCGTTGACAACATCGAAAACAAAACTGGGCACCCCGAAGAGTGCCCAGCAAGTATTGCCTGTACTGCTATTTTTGTTACCAGCTATCAGAAGCTGTAGGTCAGACCGCCCTGGATGAAGCGGCCAATCGCGCCCGCCATGTGCATCGAGGGGTTGTACTGGTAGGGCGAACCGCCGTAGGTACCTGCGTCAAACGGAGGTTGACGGTTGAACAGGTTGTTGACGGCGAAGTGCATCACCAATTGCTTGTTGTACTTATAGCGCACCGTCACGTCAGTCGTGTAGAACGCGTCCGTTTTGCAGAAGCTTGACGGGAAGCTCGACATGCCCGCGGCGTAACCGCTGAACTGGAAGCCTGAGTACGACGACAGGTTGTTTGCGCAAGTGTTAGCCAAGCCCAGGCCGCCGACATAGGACGGGTCGGTGTTGGTATAGCTGCTGATATAGTTTTCCACCGCAGTGATATCCCACGGGCCCTTGTCATAGGTAATCGTCGCCTGCACGCGATCCTTGGGATTGGCCGTGTCGCCGCCGATCAGTTCCGGACCATGGGTACCGGCCAACTGGTAAGCCGTGCCGCCAACGTTCAGGATATAGCTCATTTCGTGAGTCCAATCCAGGCCGGTAAACAGCGTGCCCCATTCGCCCATCTTCCACTTGTAGTGCGTTTCCAGCTCCCAGCCGCGCACTTCGGTAGAGTTGGTGTTCTCATACGGGTCGACGATGTACAACAGCAAGCCGTTGGCACCGCCAGGTACCGTGCAAGGCGCCGAACTCGCGCCGCCGTTGGTATAGCAGGTAGTGGAAACCGGAGTCTGGCTGCGTACGTCGGTTAAAGAAACCGAAGGCGGCGGGGTATAGATCTGGTCCTTGATCTTGATGTCGTACATGTCAAAGGTCGTGCTCCAACCCTTGACCGGCTCCAGGATCATGCCCAGCGTCGCCGAAGTCGACTTTTCGGGGTTCAAATGGCTTTGCGCACCCGTTTCATAGATCGCAGTGGGCAAGCACGACGGAACCGGGACGCCGTTGGCCGGGCCGTTCGGGCACAGCTGCGTGTCATTGCCGCCGGCAAAGGTCAGTCCGGAATGGCCGGTTTCAGCGACGTTCGGGGCACGGAAGCCGGTTGCCAAGGTGCCGCGCATCGCGAAGACGTCGGTCGGGGTCCACTTGAAGCCGACGGATGGCGTGAACGAATTGTTCTGGCCGCTCAAACCAAAGCGGTCATAACGGGCGTGAGCATCCAATTCCAGGGCCTTGGTAACCGGTGCGGCAATTTCAGCGTAAACCGCGGTGTCGGACTGCGAACCCTCGACGAACTGCATGTTCGAGGAGGAAGGCAGCGCGGCAGCGGCATTCAGCGGCAACGGCGGCGAATCGATCTTCATATACGTGTAAGATGCGCCGGCGCTAAAGCCCAGATCGCCACCCGCCAATTGCATCAGCGAGCGCGTCGCGTGGAACTCGATCGTATCGAGATCCGAATGCATCGTCACGGAATTGGCCGGATAGATCGCATTGATATCCGTCGGCGTGTTGCCGCCCAGGATGTTGTACGGATTGGATGCACGATTCAAGGCCAAGGCCAGCGTCTCGGACTGTACGCCGCCAATGGAATTCTCGAACAGCGTGTTGCGCGTAAAGTTGACCGAGGTCGAGGTATCCCAGTCGCCGATCGAGCCGGTCAAATCGAAGGCAAGGCGGTAGTTCTTCGAATTGACGTCGGTCTGAGGATACGGGCTGCTCGGATCGTAGCCGATAACCTGGGCCGGTACGCCCAGCGTATTGCCAGGATAGTTGGCCGGAACGGTGATCGTGCCCGAGCTATAGTTTTGCGGATAACCGACCACGAACGGACCTACCGCGGGGTTCACGCCAACGGAGGGCTGGATGAATCCAGGATAAGCAACCTGGGCGCCCTGGCCGAAACCGCCGGCAACCACTGCCACGTTGCTTTCGAACATGGACGCCTTCACGTCCAGCAGCCAATCGCCGGAAAGCTTCTTGGTGAAGCTGCCCATGATGTTGAAATTCGAGGTTTCGCCGACGAGGTCGCCGATCGGCTTGTAGGCGCATCCACCCGAGCTAAGCATGGCATAACTGTTGCACGGTCCGGAAACGAACGAATAGCTGGCAGGGTCCGTGGGCGAACCATTGGGGTTGTACAGGTAAATGCTGCCGGGGACCTTGGGAGTGGGGTTATTGGAATTGACCACGCCTGGCACGAAGCTTTGGCCGCCTACGCCCGTAAAGTTCAAGTTGGTCCATGCACCGTCGCCGTAACGCGATGCCAGCGAGATCGGGTTGGTGTGACGGTATTCGACACTCAGAAATGAGTTGTAACCGTCGCTGTCGAGGTTGCCGAAACCGGTTGTCAGCGAAAGGTGCTTGGTTGCGTCGCCGCCTTCGGTGGCGCCGCCCCCTTCCACATTGACTGTCGTGCCCGTGAAGTTCTTCTTCAGGATCACGTTCACGACACCGGCCATCGCGTCCGAACCGTATTGCGCCGATGCGCCGTCCTTCAGGACTTCAACGCGTTCGATAGCGTCGAAGGGAATCGCACCGATATCGACGAAAGAACGCTGGCCGTCGTCAAACATCGCATTCGGGGCGACGCGATGGCCGTCGATCAACACAAGGGTTGCGGAAGAATTCAGGCCGCGCAGCGAAATTGCCTGTCCGCCAGCCGCGAAGGCGCCGGTGAAACCCTGGCTTAAGGTACCTTGGCCATTGGCGGTGATGTTGTTCAAGACTTGGGCGATAGTGGTATAGCCAGACTGCTTCAGTTCTTCCGAGGTAATGACTTGCACGGGGCTCGGCGTTTCAGCGTCGGCGCGGCGAATACTCGAACCGGTCACTTCAACGCGTTGCACAGCGGGCTGCGAGGTGTCGGTCGATTGCGCGAAGACGGGGGCGATCGCCATCGTCAAGGCGCCGCCAGCGATCACTTGGGCCAATGCCAGGGGCAGGGCTTTAAGTTTAAAAGACATGCAACACTCCTTTGGGTGAAATTTTTGCTTTTTGAGCCGCCTTTTGGGCGGCATTTCCTACGCATCCAAAATGAATTGGTCTTAACCTATTCTTCTTGGCATCCGGCTGGATACTTCTGACGTAAATATTTAGTACACAAAATATTTTGGAACTGGAATGGAAACATCCCGCTGATGGAATGTCAATTTGGCTGTTAAGCCGTGCAAAAAAACAACGGAGTTTCTTTAACGCTTCTGAAATATTTGTAACATTGCGTTGCATTTGCAGAAAGCCGCTGCAAAAAAGCTCAAAATGAGGAGACCCGAGTAGTAGATTTTCCTATCTTATAAGCGTACAGAAATACTTCGGCGGGCTCCGAAAATTCGCCCTCCTCCCGTCAAAATGTTTCCGTTCGGTGCGCCCATACGAAAACAGCGCGAAAGCTTCCAGCCTTCACGCTGCCAAAAGAACATTACCGGTAAAACTTATTCGTCCTTGCTGGCCTGGCGCTGATTGACTTCCTCGACCAGTTCGTTGAATTCCTTGATCGCCGCTTCCGCGTCATTGTTAGCCTTCTGGGCCTGCTCAGGGTCCTTGCTCAGCTTCGCAAAGGTGCGGCGCTCTTCGGCATAGGCGTCGGTGCAGGTCTTGTAGGCAGCCATGCGGCGATTGAAATACTTGATGACGTGGTCTGAAGACTGGATATTGGGCGGAACAGGCTTCTCGCAAGTGTTCTTGACCTCGTCGGCCAATACGCAGACCGACAACGTGCCGATAACGCAGGCCAGCAAGGCTGAAATCGGTGGTTTCATGCATACTTTCTGGATAGAAAATACATAGATGTTAAAAAACCGCCGGAGAACATCCCGGCGGCTTCAGCTTCCTTGGCAACCGGGCCTGCTTGCGCTTGCCCGGTCTGCTGCGGCATCAGAACTTGTAGTTTGCGCCGATGTTGACGAAGCGGCCAACAGCGCCGATCTGGTGCATCGACGGATTGTATGGCAGGTTGCCACCGCCATAGGTGTTCAAGTCGACGGGCGGAGCCTGGTTGAACAGGTTCGTCACGTTCAGGTGAACACTCCAGTTCTTATCGAACTTGTAGTTGACGGTCAAGTCGGTGTCGAGGAAGGAATGCACCTTGCAATACGTGCTCGGAGCGCCGCCATTGGGGAACCAGGCCAGGAAGCCGCCACCATTGGAGACGGCATCGTCACAGGTATTGATCGGAATGCCCGTGTTCGAACCCGACGGGTCGGTCAAATTGAAGCTGCTGATGTAGTTGAACGTCGTGGCTACCGTCAACGGTCCCTTATCCCAGGTCAACGTGCCCTGGATGCGATCCTTCGGGTTGCCGGTGTTACCGCCGATGACCGCCGGGCCGTGCGTGCCAGCCAGTTGGTAGGTCGAAGGATAGCCGTTGCCGACATAATCGCCCGTCAGCTCATAGCTGATGGTGTGCGACCAGTTCAATTCGGTCGTCAGGCTGCCCATGTCGCCGAGCTTGAACTTGTAACGCGTGTCGAATTCGAGGCCGTTGACCTTGACCGAATTGGCGTTCACATAAGCGACAGGAACATAGATGATTTCCGAAGCCTGGCAAGTGTAAGTGCTGCCGGCGCCATCGGAGCAGGTATCGCTGATGGGCGCACCGCGCACGCCCTTGGACAGGTCAGCCGTGCCGCCGGTGATCTGGTCCTTGATTTCCACCGAGTACCAGTCCAGCGTCGTGCTCCAGCCCTTGATCGGCTCGAGGATCACGCCCAGCGTTTCGGAAGTCGATTTTTCCGACTTCAGAGTCGGGTTGCTCGAATTCTGATAGACCGGCTGGAAGTTACATTGCGAAATCACCGCGCCCTTGGCCGTCGCGTCACCGCCAGGGCACAGCGTCGGGTCAAAGGTCGTGCCGGACAGGTAGGCATTGCCGGCCAGACCGGATTCGTTCGGGTTCGGCGCACGGAAACCCTTGCCGTAGGTACCGCGGACGGCGAATTCCTTGACCGGCGTGAACTTGAAACCGGCCGACGGCGTCCAGGAGCTGCCGACGTTGTCGAAATGGTCGTAGCGCAGGTGTCCGTCGAGTTCCAGGGTCTTCAAGACCGGTGCGTAGATTTCCGAATACAGCGAAGCGTCGGTCTGCGAACCTTGCGAGAACGCATTGTTGCCGCTGACGAGGCCTTGTGCGATCAGGTCCGGAGCAACGGCATGCAGATCGCGGTGGATGTAGGAACCGCCGACGGAAAGGCCCATGTCGCCGCCCTGCAATTGCATCACGGAGCGCGATGCGTGCATTTCGGCAAACTCCAGCGTCGAGGTATCGGTCGCTTCCAGCGTCGGGAATATTTGGTTGATCAGCGATTGCGGATTGCCGCCGGTGACGATCCACTGGCCCGGCGAGCCGTTCGGCGCGTTCAAGGCGGCATTCATGGCAGGAACGTTTTCACCGACGCTCGAGGAGGTCAATGAAATCCGGGTGTAGCCCACGGAAGCGTCAAGGTCCCACTCGCCGACGCTGCCGCTCAGGTCGGCAACCAAGCGATAGTTTTTGGCATCGAAGTCGGAAGCGCTGTTCGGCGCGTCGAGGTTGACACCGCGCACGCGGGCCGGGGCGCCGAACGGGTTGCCCGGATAGGTGGCAGGCACGGTGATGGCCGGAATCGTCGTGCCGACCAGGTGCGGATTCACGCCTGCGGAAACGGCAACCAGCGGCGAAAAGCTGGACGGGTAGGTGAACATGCCGCCACCGCTACCGGCGCCGCCGAACTGTTGACCCTTGCTGTCGAAGAACGAGGCTTTGACGTCAAGCTTCCAGTCGTCGGCGAGTTTCTTTTCGAAGCTGCCGATGATGTTGACGTTCGAGGTCTCCGGTTGGATTTCGGCCAGCGGGTTGCGCCACTGGCACTGGTTCGCCTCCAACATGGTCAAGCTGGTGCAGCTTCCCGTGTACTTGGAATTCGGCTGGATCGGGCTGGTATAGAAAGCCGTATTGGCGGCGCTGATACCGCTCACCGCCGGATTGGTCAGGTAGTTTGTGCCATACGTCACAGGGCGAGTGATGTAGGGCGGGCTGTAAGCGCCCGGGGTTTCGTTCAAGCCGCCGATCGGCGACATGTCGGTGCTGGCCCACAAGCCGTCGCCTTGACGCTGAACCTGGCGGATCGCATCCTGGTGGCGCAATTCCAGGTTGACGTAAGCGGTATAGCCGTCCTTGTCGTAGTCGCCCCAGCCGGTGATAACGCTGGCGTGGCCCGTGCGGCCGCCGCCTTCGGTCGTGGTGCCGGCATCTGCGGTGATGCTGGTGCCGACATAGGTCTTCTTCAGCTTGATGTTGACGACACCGGCCATGGCGTCGGAACCGTACACGGCCGAAGCACCGTCCTTCAGGATTTCGATCTGGTCAATGGCATCGAACGGGATGCTGGCGACGTCGACGAAGGCACGCTGATTGTCGTCGGCAAGAGGATACGGGGCCATGCGGTGGCCGTCGATCAAGACGAGGGTAGCCGAGGTATTCAAGCCACGCAACGAGATGCCGCTAGCGCCGCCGGCGAATGCGCCGGAGAAGCCGGTGCTCAAGGTACCTTGGCCGTTGGCGGTGATGTTTTGCAGGACTTGCGCGGTGCTGGTGAAACCGGAGTTCTTCAGTTCGACGCTGGTGATGACTTGAACCGGGCTGGGCGTTTCCTTGTCGGCACGAAGAATGTTCGAACCGGTGATTTCAACACGCTGCACGCTCGAATCGGACTGCTGCGCAAATACAGGTGCCGCTGCCAGCGCCGTGAATGCGCCGGCGGCGATGATTTGCCCGAGCGACAGGGGAATCACTTTCAACTTATGGGACATACAACACTCCTTTGGGTAAAAATATAGTTATTACTTCCACCGCCTTTTGAGCGGCATAGGTGCTTCCTACTTCAAAACTGCTCTGTTACATCAAGGAACAATGCCCCCATGCATTGGAATAAATGAAATATTTTAGGAGGAAATATTCTGTAACAAATTATTTTGAAGTTTGAATGGAACCATCCGTAGGAGTGAAAGTCAATTTCGCGCTTGCAAGGTGCAAAAATACAACAAAAATAACAAGAAACCGCAAAATAATGTGATTTGAATCACAAAAATACAGTATTACTAATGCATGTGATTCATGAAATGAAATAATTCTGAATCTTGAAAATCCAATAAAAAAGCCGCAACGGTTGCCCGTTGCGGCTTTTTGTTTTTACGCTTCTAGATCAGAACGTATAGCTTGCGCCAACGTTGATGAAGCGGCCAATCGCGCCCGTCATGTGCATCGACGGGTTGTACGGCGTCACAAAGCCATACGTATTCAGGTCGACTGGAGGCGACTGGTTGAATACGTTGTTGATCGAGCCATGGAACGTGAAGTGCTTGTCATACTTGTAGCTGATGGACAAATCCGTGTCCAGGAACGATTGCACCTTGCAATATTGCGAAGGCGGCAACGCCGAGCTGCCCGGGAACCAAGCCGAGAACGTGCCGCCGGTGGTCACGCCATCGGAGCAGGTATTGACCGGGGAACCGGTGTTCGAGCCGGACGGGTCGGTCAGGTCGAAGCTGCCAATCCAGTTGAACGTCGTGGCGATGTCCAGCGGACCCTTGTCGTACGTGAAGATCGCTTGTACGCGGTTCTTCGGGTTGCCGGTGTCGCCGCCGACCGTTGCCGGGCCGTGCGTGCCGGCCAACTGGTAGGACTTGACGCCAGTGCCGTCATAGTCGGCCGTCAGCACATAGCTCATCATGTGCGTCCAGTTCAACTCGGTCTTCAGGCTACCCCATTCGCCCAGATTCCACTTGTAGCGGGTATTGAATTCCAGGCCGCTGATCTTGGTCTGGTTGGCGTTGATGTAGCTCGATGCGTTGTACAGGATTTCGCCGGCGGTCGGGGAGCACGTGTAAGTGCCGCCTGCGCCGTCCGAACAGGTTTCCGTCACGGGAGCACCACGCTGGGTGATGTTCACGTTCGGGTTGGCGATGATCTGGTCCTTGATGGTGACTTGATAGAAGTCAGCCGTCGTGCTCCAGCCCTTGACCGGCTCCAGAATGAAACCGAGAGTCTCGGAAGTCGAGCGCTCCGGCGACAGATTCGGGTTGGCGACGATCAGGAACGGCGGGGCGATCGAGCAGGCGGAAACAACGTTGCCCTTGGTAGTGGGCTTGCCGTCCGGGCACAGGACCGGGTCGTTCTGGGTGCCGCTTGAGTAGATCGCGCCCGATTCTCCGGTTTCCGCCGGGTTCGGCGCACGGAAGCCCTTGGCCACCGTACCACGCATGCCGAATTCCGTGATCGGAGTCCACTTGAAGCCGAGCTTCGGCGTAACGGCCCCGCCGGAATTGCTGAAACGGTCGGCGCGAACCGAACCGTCCAGTTCCAGACTCTTCATCACCGGGGCCACCATTTCGGCATAGGCCGATGCATTGGTCTGGCTGCCGACGTCATACGCCAGGGTACCGGTGATCAAGCCTTGCTGGCGAGCCGGCGGAGGAGCGGTATCGATAGCCTGGTGCACCCACGACACACCGGTACTGAAGCCGAGGTCGCCGCCCGGCAGTTCCATCAACGAACGGTTGGCATGCAATTCGCCGAATTGCAGTTCGTTGGTGTCGGTTACGTCGGTGGTCGGGAAGATGGAATTGATCAAGGCCTGGCTGTTGCCGCCCGTCAGGCTCCATTGGCCGGCGGAACCGTTCGGGGCATTCAGGGCGTTGTACAGAGCAGTTTCGTTCACGCCGCCGGTTTGCTTCAGGTCGAGCGTGACCTTGCTCCAGCCGATCGAGGCGTCGATATCCCAGGCTCCCCACGAGCCGGATACGTCTTCCACGAGGCGATACGCCTTGGAATCGGTCTTGGCGCCGGTCGGAGGGGCATCGGGGATGATACCGTGCACTTGGGCTGCGACGCCAAACGGGTTGCCTGGGTAGGTTGCCGGAACGAACATCTTCGGGTAGGTCGGGCCAGCGACAAAAGGCGTAATGCCAGGACCGCCGGCAGCTTCGCCGCCGTAGGACTTCGGATAGGCAAGCAGGCGGAACGTGCCGCTGTCGCCACGGAAGTCTTCGTCGCCGCTCTCGAACATCGAGATCTTGGTATCGATCTTCCAGTCGCCGTCAATCTTCTTGGTCAAGCTGCCCAGCACGTTGAGGTTGTGCGTGGTCGGCATGATGTCGGCCACCGGGCTGGTGAACGGGCAGCCGGAGGTGGTCAGCGTGTTATAGGTGCAGCTGCCGTTGTACTTCGCGTTCGGTGTGATCGGCGTATTGTAGAAGTAGCTGTTGGCTGAGCTGAAACCTGCCACGTTCGGGTTGGTCAGGTAGACCGTCGTCGTAACCGGGATCGGGTTCAGCGAAGTGCGGACACCGGGCGTCAGGTTGCGGCCACCGATGGGCGTCATGTCCATGCTGGACCACAGGCCGTCGCCTTGGCGCTGCGACAGCAGGATGGCGTCTTGATGGCGGTATTCCAGGTTGAAGTAGGCGTTGTAGCCGTCTTCCGCATAATTGCCCACGCCGTGGGTCAAGGTGGCGTGCACGGTCTTGCCGCCGCCTTCGGTGGCGCCGCCGCCGTCAACGGCGACGTTGGTGCCGGTAAAGCTCTTCTTCAGGATGATGTTGACCACGCCGGCCATTGCGTCGGAACCGTACACGGCCGATGCGCCGTCCTTCAGCACTTCGACGCGCTCGATGGCGTCGAACGGGATGTTGGAAACGTCAACGAAGAAACGCTGGTTGTCGTCAGGCAGCGGATAGGAAGCCATCCGGTGGCCATCGATCAGCACCAGGGTGGCCGACGTGTTCAAGCCGTGGATCGAGATGCCCGAGGCGCCGGTGGCGAACGCGCCGCCGAAGCCCTGGCCCAGGGTGCCTTGGCCGTTGGACGTGACGTTTTGCAGCACTTGAGCGACCGTGGTGAAGCCGGACTTCTTGAGGTCGTCGGCCGAAATGACCTGCACCGGGCTCGGCGTTTCGGCGTCGGCACGGCGGATGTTCGAACCGGTGATTTCGACGCGCTGGACCGCTTGGTCGGTCGACTGCTGCGCCATCGCCGGGGTAGCTGCCAACAGGGACATTGCGCCTGTGGCAAGAACTTGCGCAATCGCAAGGGGCATTGTTTTGAGTCTAAACGACATCAGACACTCCTTTGGGTAGGTTTTTTTTCACTTGGCTGCCTTGTGAGCAGCATTTATTGCAAAATCAGAAACAACTTTTGTTACCAAATATTTCAATTACTTAAGCACAGTAACATTTATGTAACTGTTTATTTCTGAAGAGTGAATGGAACCATCCCGAATGTTCAATGTCAATTTACTTGCGATAAGGCGTAGGAATTCGACAGAAAAACAACAAATTCCTGCGGGATATTGCATGCAAGATAATCTCTCAATCGTGAATATTTGAAGAGAAAACAATTAATTTCTGAAAAATAAAACGGCCTGATGTGCAAAGCATCAGGCCGTTTTTTTCTTGAGGTGGTCTGTATTCAGGTCTTTTTTGAAAAGACCAGTTCACTACCATTTGCAGTGATGGCAATGGTATCCTTCGGCCCGAACTTGCCATCCAGGATCAATTTCGACAAGGGGTTTTCGATACGTTGCTGGATTGCACGCTTCAAGGGGCGTGCACCATACACCGGATCGAACCCTGCCTCGGCGATCTGCTGCAAGGCATCGATCGAGACGTCGAGCGCGATATCGAGCTTGGCAAGGCGCTCTTCGAGCACGTGCAACTGGATCTTGGCAATCGCACCGATGTTCTTCTGGTCCAAGCCATGGAACACCACGAGCTCGTCGATACGGTTGATGAACTCGGGGCGGAAGTGGCCGCGCACCTCGGCCATTACAGCCAATTTCACCAAAGCCGGATCGCTCTCCTCCATCGACTGGATTTTGTGCGAACCGAGGTTGGACGTCATCACGATCACAGTGTTCTTGAAGTCCACCGTGCGCCCCTGCCCGTCGGTCATGCGGCCGTCGTCCAATACTTGCAGCAGCACGTTGAATACGTCCGGATGGGCTTTCTCGATTTCATCGAGCAGGATCACGCAGTAAGGCTTGCGCCGTACCGCTTCGGTCAGATAGCCGCCTTCGTCGTAGCCGACATAGCCGGGCGGCGCCCCGATCAGGCGAGCCACGGAGTGCTTTTCCATGAATTCGCTCATATCGAGGCGGATGATCGATTCTTCCGTATCGAACAGGAAGGTCGCCAGCGCCTTGCACAGCTCGGTCTTGCCCACGCCCGTGGGGCCCAGGAACATGAAGGAGCCGTAGGGGCGGTTCGGGTCGGCCAGGCCGGCGCGCGAGCGGCGGATGGCGTCGGACACGGCCGTAATCGCTTCATCCTGGCCCACCACCCGTTTGTGCAATTCCTCTTCCATGTGCAGCAGCTTGTCGCGTTCACCCTGCATCATTTTCGACACGGGAATGCCGGTGGCGCGCGACACGACCTCGGCGATCTCCTCCGCGCCGACCTGGGTGCGCAAAAGCTTCGGCTGTTCCGCCTTGGGCGCGCCGCTGTCGGCCTTCTTCAATTGCGCCTCGAGTTCGGGCAGTTTGCCGTATTGCAGCTCCGAAACCAGTTGCCAGTTCGAGGCGCGCGTGGCTTCCTCCATCTGCTGGCGCACTTTCTCGATCTCTTCCTTGATGTACTGGCTGCCCTGTACCGACGCCTTCTCGGCTTTCCAGACTTCTTCCAGGTCTGCGTATTCGCGTTCGAGGCGCGCAATCTCTTCCTCGATCAAGCCCATGCGACGCTGCGAGGCTTCATCCTTTTCCTTGCGCACGGCTTCGCGCTCGATCTTCAACTGGATCACACGGCGGTCGAGCTTGTCCATCACTTCGGGCTTGGAATCAATCTCGATCTTGATCTTCGACGCGGCTTCGTCGATCAAATCGATCGCCTTGTCGGGCAGGAAGCGGTCGGTGATGTAGCGGTGCGACAGTTCCGCCGCCGCCACGATGGCAGGGTCGGTGATGTCGACACCATGGTGCAGTTCGTATTTTTCCTGCAAGCCGCGCAGGATGGCGATGGTCGCTTCCACGCTGGGCTCGTCGACCATGATCTTTTGGAAGCGCCGCTCCAGCGCCGCGTCCTTTTCGATGTATTTGCGGTATTCATCGAGCGTGGTGGCGCCGACGCAGTGCAATTCGCCGCGCGCCAGCGCAGGCTTGAGCATATTGCCGGCGTCCATTGCACCTTCGGTCTTCCCGGCGCCGACCATGATGTGCATTTCATCGATGAAGACGATGCTCTGGCCCTGGTCTTGCGCCAATTCCTTGAGTACGGATTTGAGGCGTTCCTCGAATTCGCCACGGTACTTGGCGCCGGCCAGGAGAGCTGCCATGTCGAGCGACAGCACGCGCTTGCCCTTCAGGCTTTCCGGCACTTCGCCGTTGACAATACGCTGCGCCAGGCCTTCGACGATGGCGGTCTTGCCCACGCCCGGTTCACCGATCAACACGGGATTGTTCTTGGTGCGACGCTGCAGGACCTGGATCGCGCGGCGGATTTCATCGTCGCGGCCAATCACCGGGTCGAGCTTGCCCTGCTTGGCGCGCTCGGTCAGATCGAGCGTGTATTTTTTCAAGGCTTCGCGCTGACCTTCGGCATCGGCCGAGCCGACGTTGGCGCCGCCGCGCACGGCATCAATGGCCGCTTCGAGCGCCTTGCGCGTAAGACCGGCTTCCTTGGCCAGCTTGCCGGCATCGGATTTATCTTCGGTAAGGGCGAGCAGCACCATTTCGCTGGCGATGAATTGGTCGCCGCGCTTTTGTGCTTCCTTGTCGGCAAGATTCAGCAGTGAGCCGAGTTCCCGGCCGCCCTGGACTTCGCCCCCCGTACCCGAGACCTTGGCAAGACGGCCCAGCGCTGTCTTCAACGAGGCAGCAAGCCCGCCCACGTTGACGCCGGCTCGCTGCAGCAGCGAGCGGCTGCCGCCATCTTCCTGGTCCAGCAAGGCGGTCAGCAGATGCACCGGTTCGATATATTGATTGTCGTTGCCGACCGCCAGACTTTGGGCGTCAGCCAGTGCTTCCTGCAATTTGGTGGTGAGTTTGTCGAGGCGCATGGGATAATCCTGGTCAGGAAAATTGATCTATGCCGCCCATATAAGGGCTGGCATTCCCATTTCAATAGTATGGTTTTGCAGCATAATGGTTTTACAACAAATACAGGCCGCATACTGGCGTAACGAGGACCGCCTGCTATTGCGTGTTTCCTTCAAGCATGAAGACGGCAGCCTGCACGAAATCCGTTCCTGGGTGACGCGCCGCATGGTCAAAGCACTATGGCCCGGCATCATCCAAGCGCTGGAAACCCAGGTCGGGCTCGATAACCCGAACGCGGCCCATGCCAGTTCCGAAATCGTCGGCATGGAGCATCAGGCCAAAGTCGATGAAATCCGCTCGCGCGGCGACTTTGACGTGCCCTACTCGTCCGAGGTCGATGCTTATCCATTTGGCAAGATTCCGATCCTGCTGGTGCAAGCCAACATCAGCATAGGCAGCAAGCGCGGGCCGCGCATCAACTTCGTCAGCGAACGCAACGGCAGCTTCGAACTGAGCTTCACGGCCAGCATGCTGCACGGCTTTTGCACCGTGCTGCAAGATGCCGTCAAGGCGGCCGATTGGGATATCGAGTTGCAGATGCCTAGCGGCGCTTCACCGCTGGAATGGGAAGGCGAGCGGGTGTTGAATTAACCAAAGAAGGTAGGTTGGCGCTGAGCGCATGCGAAGCCCAACATCGGCCCGTCAAGTCAACTCATGCTATAGCGCAATCTCCTTACGTCGGGCTTCGCTGACGCTCACCGTGCGACGGCCGGCGCAACCTACATCACGCGATGGCCTTGTAGGCCGCGTAACCTGCAAAACAGCAAGCGAGCGATCCCGCCACATGCACCGCCGTGTGCGCCAATGCCCAGCCGTATTCCCCGCTTTGCAGCAAGCCCATCGACTCCGCCGAGAACGAGGAGAACGTGGTCAGCCCCCCCATGAAGCCGGTGATGATGAACAGGCGCCAGGCCGGCGACAGGTTGGGATTGCTGTTGAAAAATGCCACGGCGACACCGATCATGAAGCCGCCGCCGAGATTGGCTGCTAGCGTACCCAACTGCATCGGCCGAAACAGCGGAGTCAGGGCCAAGCCCAGAAAATAGCGCAGCCAAGCCCCCAATGTCGCGCCGATCGCAATCGCCAGCCAATTCATTCTTTCCCTTTCCATTTTTGCAGTGCTTCGTCGTCGCTGACGCGCGCATCGACCCAGCGCGCCCCCTCCGGCGTCTGTTCCTTCTTCCAGAACGGCGCTTCCATTTTCAGATAATCGATGATGAATTCGCAAGCGCGGAATGCTTCGCCGCGATGGGCCGACGCCACGGCAACCAGCACGATCTGCTCCAACGGCTTCATCGGTCCGACGCGGTGGATCACCAGCGCGTCGACGATGTCCCAACGCGAGCGCGCCTGAGCCACGATGCCTTCCAGCGCCTTCTCGGTCATGCCGGGATAGTGCTCCAACTCCATCTCCGATACCGCTTGGCCGTCGTTCAAGTCGCGCACCGTGCCCAGAAACGTCACCACGGCGCCTATCTTCGAATTGGAGCGGCGCAGCGCGGCGATCTCGGCGCTGCTGTCGAAGTCGGCAGTCTGGACGCGCACCGCCATCTTCAGCCTCCCGTCACAGGAGGGAAGAAGGCGACTTCCCCCGCTTCCGCAACCGGCGTCGCGGCATCGGCCATCTGCTGGTTGTAAGCCATGCGCAGGGCACGCTTGCCGTCAAGCACCTCGGCCCATACGCCGCCGCGGGCAACGAGGAAGTTGCGCACGCCGCCCACGGTAGCAATGCCGGCCGGCAGTTCGACGTTTTCCTGCGCCATGCCGAGTTTTTCCCGCACGCTGGCGAAATAGCGAATGTCCAGCTTCATGAAAGCAACTCGGAAAAAGGCAGGAAGCGCACCATATCGCCGGGCTTGATGACCTTGCCGGCCGGGTTGTCGACCAGGCCGTCGGCCCAGGCTACGGAACTGAGCACGGCCGACCCCTGATTGGGGAACAGGTCGAGCCCGCCCTGCCGGTTCATTCCCGCACGCAGGAATTCATTGCGCCGGTCAGCCTTGTCCCAAGCGAAATCGGCGCGCAAGGGCAATGCGCGCGGCACGACATCCTGCACGCCCTGCAGGCGCAAAATGAAGGGGCGCACAAACAAAAGGAAGGTAACGAAGCTCGATACCGGATTACCCGGCAAGCCGACGAAGAAGGCCTTGCCGCTCTCGTTACGTACTTCGCCGAAAGCGAGCGGCTTGCCCGGCTTTATCGCGATCTGCCACAGGTTCAGCTGCCCTTCCGCTTCGACCGCCGGTTTGACGTGATCTTCCTCGCCGACCGAGACGCCGCCGGACGTGATGATCAAGTCATGTTGCCGCGCCGCCTGGCGCAGGGCGGCGCGCGTGGCATCAAGGTTGTCCGGCACGATACCGAAATCGCTTACGTTGCAGCCTAGGTTTTCCAGCAAGCCGCGCAGCGTAAAACGGTTAGAGTTGTAGATGGCGCCGGGCTTCAAGGGCTCGCCCGGCATGACCAATTCGTCCCCGGTGAAAAAAACGGCCACACGCAGACGGCGGAATACCGGCAGGCTGGCCAAGCCGACCGAGGCGGCCAGGCCCAATTCCTGCGGACGCAAGCGCGTGCCCGCTGCCAGGATGATACTGCCGGCACGGATGTCTTCGCCGGTGCGGCGCACCCACTCGCCGGCTTCGGGCCTGTGCTTGATGCACACCATGGGTTGCCCATCGCCGGACTCGCTGGTTTCGCACTGCTCTTGCATCACGACCGCATCGGCGCCGGGCGGGATCATGGCGCCGGTGAAGATGCGCGCCGCGCTACCCGGCGCCAGTGGCTGGCCGACCACGCCGGCAGGAATGCGCTGACTGACGGGCAGCAATGCCACGCCGCCGGCGCAATCCGCCGCACGCACGGCGTAGCCGTCCATCTGGGTATTGTCGGCCGGGGGCACATTCATCGCGGACTCGACCGCTTCGGCCAACACGCGGCCGTTGGCGGCTTCAATCGGCAGGTGTTCCGTCTCGCCGACCGGCTTGGCCGCGGCTAACAAAAGGTCGAGCGCTTCGGGCGCGCTCAGCATCGGTTTTTTTTCGCTCATGCTGCGATGCTATCACGAATGAAAAACCGGCTGATTCGCCTCTGCTGATAATGCCAATCCGGGCATCGATATCGCCCGGTCCAAAACCAAAGCCGGGCGAAACCGACGTTATTTGCCGCCCCCGTTGATGCTGATGGAGTCGAGGAAATGGTCGATATCCGGCGAATCCTTGTCTTTCTCCGTCACGTCAATGGTAAACATATACAGGCGCTGGCCGGCCAGCACATATTCAGTCGTGGCGAACTCGCCATTGTCCAGCGTTGCCACCATCTTGAGCGCCGGATAGCCGTCCACTTCGGTCCGGGTACTGGAACTCACCGTCCCCTTGGCGCCCTGGCTTCCATTGGAAAGCGCCGTGGCGTATTGCGATGCCACGAGACCCAATACGAGACCGGGATCGGCAACGGTGCGGTTGAGCTCGTTGTATCCGGCAAGGTATTGCCTGTCGCGCGGGCCGGAAGACCAAAGGTGCGACCTCGGGTCGTGCGATACACCATCAGGCTCAGTCGGCGTGCCGCGCATCATGACGCTGAAGCTGTGGTCAGGCGGCGAAAATTCGGTCGGTTCGCGTGCCGCCATGCGCTTGTCGGCAAGACGCCCCAGGCCATAAATCGGCAGAAACGACAGCAGCGCCACGATCAACACATTGCGCAAGTCATGGTTCGATGCGGGAACAGCATCGGTCCAGCCGAAAAAACCGATGCTGTATCCCTGCTCGCGCAGGAATTTGCGCGCCTTCAAACGCACCATCAGCAGTAGCACCAAGTTCAGCAAGGGGACAAACATACCCACGAACAGCACGATCTTGGAAAACAGCGAGAACTGCAACCCCTGGGCCAAGCGGAACATGCCGAAGCAACCGAACCCGGTGACGCAGAAGGCGACATAAAGCAGAATCATCGGGTGCACCGAGTGCGCCTGGCTGAGGAAGCCGGCATTGAGCACGATGGCCAGCATGACCATACGCAATCCGCTGCCAACCCGGCCGGCATGATCGATTTCATCGATCCCGCTCCCCCCCTCTTCCACCTCTTCGCCAACCTGTTCCGCGATGCTCACGCGCGGCAATAGCCATTTGAAGAGCGGACGGCTCGCCTCGAATACCCCGGCCTTGGCATGCATGGTGATGGCAAACAAGGTGGTCTCGGTGCGGAAGCAGCACAGCAGGCAGGCGGTTTCTTCACTGTCACCCGGTGCCGTGCCGCGGAATTCGACGGCCCGCGCGGAGATCATGCCGCGCCACTCCTGCCCCTCAATGGCATAAGGCTGGCCGACCTGTTGCAGGTAGGGCATGTCGTGCAACACCAGGGGCGTACGCATCTCAACCCATTGCTCCACCGTGCGCCCCGTCCGCGTCATGCCAGCGGCGTCAAACATAAGCCCCGTTGCCTGGTCCTGGAATTGCAAGGCTCGGCCCGATTTAAATTCTTTCCATGCACCGGGCACATAGAAATCGATACCGAGATGGGGAATACCGACATTGCGAGGCTTGAGCGCTGCAACATCGAGATAGGTGCTGGCGGCGGGTGCTGCGGCTGGCGCAGGCGTGCCGGGCTTTTCCATGGGCTGCAACGACATGCCCATGCTGGTTGCTGCGGGAGTGGACACAGATGCTGTTGCCGGGGAGCGAACCGGCCTTGGCGCCGGCGCTGCGCTCTTTGCACGCTCTTCGCTGGCCGCTTGTTGCATATTAAGCATCGAAATATCGAGGCGGGGAAAGCCGCCATTGGCTGCAGGCGCAGGGACAGGAGCCGGCGCGGGAGCCGGTGCCGGTCTGGCAACTGCGGCCGCTTTGGCCTTGGCCGATGCCTGCAGGCTTTGCTTCAGGCGTGCCACCAGCCCTGCCGGAATGCCGAAACTACGGTCGGTCATGGCAACCAGAATGCCGACCTCGTCTGGCAGCAATTTGATGATTTCAGCACCGTGCAGATGCGCCGCGTTCTCGCCGCGCTCTTCGAGCAATTGGCCGTATTCGGCAATCGTCAAGATGGTTTTGCCCGATTGGGGATGCTTTGCCAGCTTGAACTGCCGCCCTTGGTCTGCGCCACCGCGTGCCAACGGCACAAAAAATAGGGTCTTGACGAAGCGTTTCCAGGTGGGGTTGTAGTCACCCGAGGTTTGGGAAGCGGCAACGACCTGCTCGAAAGTTTCAGCGCTCATACTGGGTCCAGGCTGTTCTTGATGAAAAAGACGCAGTCATCGCTTCGCATGGCGCGAAGGCGGCGACGCAGATTAAGAGGGAGCAACGAAGACCGTCAGGGTCTGTTTGCCAATGCCGATATTGCCGGAACTCGGCAGCAGGCCATAATGCAAGCGTTGGCACTTGCGCAAGACGCGGGGTCCAAATGCATTCTGACTATCCTTCCCTGTTGATTTCGACCCGTACGGCTTCCGGGGTAGCTTGGTTTTTATTTGCCACATGCTCCATGTTAATGGATTTTTAATGAACAATATTGAGAATTTAGTCGCCATGGCGCCATTTCCAGCGGCTGTACAAGAATCACCCCCCATGCCAGGCTGCCAAGCCCAAGCGATAAAGCTGCTCCGCCGCCTGCACGTTCTGCTATGATCGAAGCGACCCAATTAATGCTTGGCAAGGGGCGTCACTGGCCAAACGGAACGAATCCCCGTCATTGCGGTCAATGTTGAGGTCGAGCAAGTCGTTTGCTTGCTGATTATTGTTTTAGAGGAATGTGCATGAAGAAGAAACTGCTGTCGGTCTGGCTGACCATGGCCATCTGTACCATCTCGGCTGGCGCCATCGCGAACGCACCCGAAGCAACCGGCAAAACGACTCCCCCGGTACTGCAACCCCTGCCTCAGGAGTCTCAGGCCGCCTATCTTTCGGCCGAAGTTCTGTCGCACTACCACTACAAGACCATGCCGCTCGATAACGCGATGTCGGAAAAGATTTTCGACCGTTATCTGAAGTCGCTCGACGGCGAAAAGCTCTTCTTCACCCAAGCCGATATCGACCGGATTTCGTCTTACAAGCTCAAGATGAGCGATGCCGTCAGCAAGGGCGAGTTGGCCGCGCCATTCGCGATCTACAATCTTTACGAGCAACGCGCGAATGAGCGCCTCAATTATGCCGAGAGCCTGCTGGCCAAGGGCTTCGATTTCAACGTCAAGGAAAGCTACCAATACAACCGCTCCAAGGCGGCCTGGGCCAAGTCGGACGACGAGATCCGCGATCTGTGGCGCAAGCGCGTCAAGAACGATTATCTGCGCCTGAAGCTGGCCGGCAAGGACGACAAGAGCATTGTTGCCACGCTGACCAAGCGCTACGACAATTACATCGCGCGCATCAATAAGTCCAAGCCGGAAGACACCTTCCAGATCTTCATGGATGCCTATGCCATGTCGATCGACCCGCACACCAATTATCTCGGCCCGCGCGCCACGGAAGACTTCGATATCTCGATGAAGCTGTCGCTGATCGGCATCGGTGCCGTGCTGCAAGAGCGCGACGACTACACCGTGATCCGCGAACTCGTGCCCGGCGGCCCGGCAGCATTGTCGGGCAAGCTCAAGGTGGGCGACCGGATTGTCGGGGTATCGCAAGGCGACAAGAGCCAGATGACCGACGTGATGGGATGGCGCCTCGACGACACCGTGGCGCTGATCCGCGGCGCGGCCGATTCGACCGTGCTGCTCGACGTGATCCCGGTCGACGCCGGTCCCGACGGCAAGCACGCCACCATTGCCCTGGTGCGCAAGAAGATCAAGCTGGAGGAACGCGGCGCCAAGGACAGCGTAATCGAAGTCAAGGAGGGCAATGCCACGCGCCGCGTCGGCGTGATCACCCTGCCGGCCTTCTACCAGGACATGGATGCGCGCCAGCAGGGCGAGCAGAACTTCACCAGTGCCACACGCGACGTGGCACGCCTGGTCGCCAAGCTGAAGAAGGACAAGATCGACAGCCTGTTGATCGACTTGCGCAACAACGGCGGCGGCTCCTTGAATGAAGCGGTCGAATTGACCGGTCTGTTCGTCGCCAAGGGCCCGGTAGTGCAGCAACGCGATGCCAACGGCAAGGTCACGGTGGAAAACGACACCAGTGACGTCGCGCTGTGGGATGGCCCCCTGGGCGTTCTGATCAACCGCGGCTCGGCTTCGGCTTCAGAAATTTTTGCCGCCGCGATCCAGGATTACGGCCGCGGCGTAATCATCGGCGAATCGAGCTTCGGCAAGGGTACGGTCCAAAGCCTGGCACGCCTGAACCAGATGATTCACAGCGAAAAGCCCGACCTCGGCGAATTGAAGTACACGCGGGCGCAATTCTTCCGCATCAATGGCGGCACGACGCAATTGCGCGGCGTGGTGCCCGACATCTCCTTCCCCAGCTTCAGCGATACGGAAGATTTCGGCGAAGCCAGCTTCGACAACGCCCTGCCCTGGAGCCAGATCAAACCGGCCGACTACAAGGCCGAAGGTGATTTGTCCGATCTGGTCCCAGCGCTGCAAGCCAGGCACGCGGCACGCGTGAAGACCGACCGCGACTTCCAGAATCTCGAGGAAGACGTGGCCGAAGCGCAGGCATTGCGCAAGAAGAACCTGCTCTCGCTGAATGAAGCGGAACGCCGCAAGGAACGCGACGCCGCAGAAGCCAAGACCAAGGCACGCGAAAAAGCCGCCGAAGCGGGCAAGACCGCAGCCGAAAAGCAAGCCATCGTGGAAAAGGCCAATGCGATGCGCGATGACGGCCTGCAAGCCAGCGAGCGTTCGCTGACCTCCGAACTGGCGGCGGAAAAGGCAGCCAAGGAAGCGAAGGACGTTCTCTTGATCGAAGCGGCGCACATCATGGGCGACGAAGTCGATCTGTTGAAGAGCGATACACGCATAGCTTCGCGTATGGCACCGGGTACGACCGTGGCGGTGACGACCAGCACCAAGTAAGCAGCAGTTCAAATGAAAACGCCGTTCCCGCCTACGCGGGGACGGCGTTTTTTTATTGGTGCGGCTTAGGGGTGCGTAGGGTGGAAAAGCCGAAGGCGCATTTCACCGATCAATTAAAAGAAGTCATTTGACGAACATGGTGGAATCGCCGGGCGTCGCACGCCTGCGGCTTTTCCACCGGGTGGCGTTCCACCCAACGAACAACCCGCTTATAAGCCGGTATTCGCGGCAATAAACTGCTTCACCTTGGCCACATCGGCCGCCATCACATCAAAACGCTGCGGCAGACTTTCGATGTTCTCGAACCCGGCCGGGCGCTCAGCATCATGTCCCAGCGCCTCGCGTATGGTTTCATTGAACTTGGCCGGCAAGGCTGTCTCCAGCACGATCATGGGCACGCCGGGTTCGAGGTATTCGCGCGCCACCTTCACGCCGTCTGCCGTATGGGTGTCGATGGTCAGCCCGTGGCGTGCTTGCACGTCGCGTATCGTGGCGATGCGGTCGGCGTGCACCGACTTGCCCGAAACGAAGCCATAATCGGCGACGCGCTTGAACTCGTCACCATCGCTGCCCGGGCCACCGGACAGATCGAAGCCCCCGGAAGTCTCCACCTTCTTGAACAAGGCCCGGACGCGCTCGGCATCGCGGCCCAGCAAGTCGTAGACGAAGCGCTCGAAGTTGGACGCTTTGCTGATGTCCATGCTAGGGCTGGTGGTATGGTAAGTCTCGGCCGATTTGCGCACGCGATAGACGCCGGTGCGGAAAAATTCGTCCAAGACGTCGTTCTCATTGGTGGCGACGACCAATTTGGCAATCGGCAAGCCCATCATGCGCGCGATGTGGCCGGCGCAGATATTGCCGAAATTGCCCGAGGGGACGGTAAAGGAAACCTTTTGCGAATTATCCGTCGTGGCCGACAGATAGCCGCGGAAGTAATACACCACCTGGGCCACCACGCGCGCCCAGTTGATCGAATTGACCGTGCCGATCTTTTGCTTCGCCTTGAAGTCGAGATCGTTCGACACCGCCTTGACCATGTCCTGGCAATCGTCGAACACGCCTTCGACGGCGATGTTGAAAATATTCGGATCTTGCAGGCTGAACATTTGCGCAGTCTGGAACGCGCTCATTTTCTTGTGCGGCGAAAGCATGAACACGCGTATGCCCTTCTTGCCGCGCATGGCGTATTCGGCCGCGCTGCCCGTATCGCCCGAGGTGGCGCCGAAAATGTTCAGTTCGGCATGTTCGCGGGCCAAAGCATATTCGAACAAATTGCCCAGTAATTGCATGGCCATGTCCTTGAAGGCCAGCGTAGGGCCGTTGGACAGGGCTTGCAGCATCAGCGGGCCGCTTCCTTCTTTTTCGCCTTTAAGCTGGCACAGCGGCGTGATGCGCTCGGCATCTTCGCCTGCTCGCACGTTACGATACACGTCGGCCGTGTAGGTTTTGTGCGTCAGCGCGCGCAGATCGGCTTCGGGAATATCGGTGGCAAATTTTTTGAGGATTTCAAACGCCAGGTCGGCGTAAGACAGTTTGCGCCAGGCATCGAGTTCGGCGCCTGTCACTTGCGGATATTCGGTCGGCAGGTACAGCCCGCCATCGGGGGCGAGACCGCCCAGCAGGATTTGGGAAAACGACAGCGGCGCGGCCTGGCCGCGGGTGGAGACATATTGCATAAGATATCTTATAAAATCGGCAGTCCGCTCCATTATAGCGAACTGCCGTCTCCACATGCCGCAAAAACGGGCACGAGGCCCGCATGAACCTTACGCCGCCTGGTTCAAAGCCTGCTTCACCGGCCTGATATTGGCCAGCATGTCCGATACCAGTTCCTCGATGCCGACCCTGGGCTGCCAGCCCCAATCGCTCTTTGCCACCGAGTCATCCAGGCTTGCGGGCCAGCTGTCGGCGATGGCTTGGCGCGCGTCGGGAGCGTAGATCACTTCGAAGCCGGGCACGTGGCGCTTGATCGCGGTGGCCAGTTCGCGCGGGTTGAAGCTGATGCCGGCCACGTTGTAGGACGAGCGCACCTTGACCTTTTCGGCCGGCGCATCCATCAGTTCGACGGTGGCGCGGATCGCATCGGGCATGTAGATCATCGGCAGGGTGCTGTCGGGCCCAAGGAAACAGCTATAGGTTTCACCGCGTTGTGCCGCGTGGAAGATCGCGATGGCGTAGTCGGTAGTACCGCCGCCGGGGGGCGATTTCCAGCTGATGATGCCGGGGTAGCGGATGCTGCGCACGTCGACGCCGAATTTACTGTGGTAGTACTCGCACAGGCGCTCGCCGGCCAGCTTACTGATGCCGTAGATCGTGCTCGGATCCATTACCGTCAATTGCGGCGTGTCGTCGCGCGGCGTGTTGGGGCCGAAGGCGGCGATGGAAGACGGCCAGAATACGCGCAGGGGCTTGCCTGCAATACCGCGCTCGCGCGCGATTTCGAGAATGTTCAACAAGCCGTTCATGTTGAGGTTCCAGGCCTTCAGCGGGGCTTGCTCGCCGGTGACCGACAGCAGCGCTGCCAATTGGTAGACCTGTGTGACGTGATAGTTGTCGATGATGTGTGCCACACCCTTGGCATCGAGCACGTCGATCGGTTCGTAGCGCTTGACGCCGAAGCCGCTCTTGGGGCCGATATCGGCTGCGATTACATTTTCCGCACCGTGTTGCGCGACCAGGGCTTCGACCAGTTCGCTGCCGATTTGTCCGTTGGCACCGATGACTAAAATACGTTCCATGCTGTGTTGCTCCAGTATTGATTAAGCGTTTTTCAGGATGCCGAGTTCGCGGCCTGCCTGCGCAAATGCGGCAAGCACGCGATCGAGTTGTTCCGTGCTGTGGGCGGCGGACAATTGCACACGCACGCGCGCCTGCCCCATTGGCACCACGGGATAAAAGAAGCCCGTCGCCAGCACGCCCAGTTCATAAAGGCGTGCGGCGAATTTCTGCGCCACCGGCGCGTCGAACAGCATGACCGGCACCACCGGATGCGTGCCCGGTTTGATGGTGAAGCCAAGTTCGGTGATCGCCTTGCGGAAGTATGCCGTATTGGCATGCAGCTTGTCGCGCAATTCGGTCGAATTCGACAGGCGCTGCAATACCGCCAGCGAGGCGCCGGCGATCGAGGGCGCCAACGTATTCGAAAACAGGTAGGGACGCGACTTCTGGCGCAGCGTCTGGATCACTTCGCGGCGGCCCGAAGTGAAGCCGCCCATGGCGCCGCCCAGCGCCTTGCCCAGCGTGCCGGTGATGATATCGACGCGGCCCATGACCTTGTGATGCTCGTGCGTGCCGCGGCCGGTGGCGCCCATGAAGCCGGAGGCATGGCATTCGTCGATCATGACCAGGGCGCCGTACTTGTCGGCCAAGTCGCAGATTTTGTCCAATTGGGCAATCGTGCCGTCCATGGAGAAGCAGCCGTCGGTGACGATGATCCTGGTGCGCGCACTGGATGCGGCCTGCAATTGCTTTTCCAGGTCGGCCATGTCGTTGTGCTGGTAGCGGAAACGCTGCGCCTTGCACAGGCGGATACCGTCGATGATGGAAGCATGGTTCAGCGCGTCGGAAATGATGGCGTCTTCGGTTTCGAACAGGGGCTCGAACAAGCCGCCATTGGCGTCGAACGCCGCAGCATACAGAATCGTATCTTCCAGGCCGAGGAAGTCGGCAATCGCCTTTTCCAGTTGCTTGTGCACCGTCTGCGTGCCGCAGATGAAACGCACCGAAGACAGGCCGTAGCCGAATTTTTCGGTTGCCGCGATCGAGGCTTGCACCATGGATTCGTCGCCGGAAAGGCCGAGGTAATTGTTGGCGCACATATTGATCAGCGTGCGGCCGTCGTCGCTCACGACTTCGGCGCCCTGGCGCGATGCGAGCACGCGCTCCGGCTTGTACAGGCCTTCATTACGCAAGCTTTGGAGCTTGTCGTCCAATCCCTTGTAAAACGATTCCTTGGCGCTCATGGCGTTGTCCCTCTCTGGATGATTTGCGGCTGATTTGCTGCGAATTTTCTGCATGCACGCCGGCTTCGTGGGCCGGCGGCGGAGTTATTGCCTGGATAAGTGCGCGAATCTTGTTCACAGGGAAATTCGCGCGCTACAATCGCGGTTTTCAGTCCTCGACACAAAATCCATTATCCAGAACAAATGTTCGATATAATGGATATTACCGATTCTCATTAAACATTGCAAGCCCATGAAGCACCCTGCCGCCCCAGCCTCTCCGCCCGAAGTCGGCGCCACTTTGCAAAAGCTGCGCCTGGCGCGCGGCCTGACCCTCGATGACCTGTCGCGCGCAGCCGGTGTATCGAAGTCGATGCTGTCGCAGATCGAGCGTGAAAAGGCCAACCCGACCATTGCGGTCGCCTGGCGGCTATCGAATGCCCTGGGCATCGGAATCGGGGAGTTGCTGTCAGACGAATCGCGCGCAGTAGAGACGATCCGCGTGCTCGATGCGCACGAGACGCCAACGCTGCCGGGCGACCACGCCGGTTATGTATTGCGCATACTCGGGCCGATGGAATTGGCCGGCAAGTTCGAGTGGTATGAATTGACGCTGGCGCCGGGCGGCGAGCTGGTGTCGCAGCCGCATGACCCGGGCGCGATGGAGCACTTGACCGTATTGCACGGCGCATTGGAGGTGGAAGTCGATGGCGCCAAGCGCAAGCTCAAGCATGGCGGCACGGCACGCTACCATGCCGACCGCAATCACGCTATTCGCAATACCGGCAAGACCGAGGCCAAGGCGCTCATGGTGGTGATCCACCGCTAGCGCTGGCCCGGCTGAAACAGGCTAGCTGAGTTCTTCCAGACGGATCTTGGTCAGCTTGCCCACGACGGTAGGCAGCGCCTCGATCCTGGCGATCGCCGACTCCACATTCTTTTCCTGCGTCTGGTGCGTCAGCATGATGATGTCGGTCTGCTTCTCGCCCTCGCCCGGTTCCTTTTGCAGCATGGCGTCGATCGAGATGCCGGCATCGGCCAGGAGGCGCGTGACGTCGGCCAGCACGCCGGGCTGATCGGCCACGCGCATGCGCAGGTAATAGCTGGTGGTGATTTCCGACATCGGCAGGATAGGCGTATCGGCCATGGCATTGGGCTGGAATGCCAGGTGCGGCACACGGTGGTTGGGGTCGGCCGTGGCGAGGCGCGTGATGTCGACCAGATCGGCAATCACCGAGGATGCGGTCGGTTCGGCTCCGGCGCCCTTGCCGTAATACAGTGAAGCGCCGACGGCATCGCCCTGCACCATCACCGCATTCATCGCGCCTTCGACGTTGGCGATCAGCCGCTTGGCCGGGATCAGCGTCGGGTGCACGCGCAACTCGATGCCTTGCGCTGTGCGCTTGGAGATACCCAACAGCTTGATGCGGTAGCCAAGCTGTTCGGCGTAGCGGATGTCCACCGCCTGCAGCTTGGTGATGCCCTCGACGTGGGCTTTGGAAAACTGCACCGGAATGCCGAAGGCGATGGCCGACATGATGGTGGCCTTGTGTGCGGCATCGACGCCTTCTATGTCGAAGGTCGGGTCGGCTTCGGCATAGCCCAGGCGCTGTGCTTCCTTGAGCACGGTATCGAAATCCAGGCCCTTGTCGCGCATTTCGGACAAGATGAAATTGGTGGTGCCGTTGATGATGCCGGCGATCCATTCGATGCGGTTGGCGGTCAAGCCCTCGCGCAGCGCCTTGATGATGGGGATGCCGCCGGCCACGGCCGCTTCGAAGGCGATCATCACTCCCTTATCCTGCGCCGCCTGGAACAATTCGGTGCCGTGCGTGGCCAGCAGGGCCTTGTTGGCCGTAACCACGTGCTTGCCGGCGGCAATCGCCTTGAGCACGAGTTCTTTCGCCACGCCATAACCGCCGATCAATTCGACGACGATATCGATGTCGGGATTCTCGACCACCAGATTGGCATCGCCCACCACTTCGCAGGCGCCATCGACCAGGGCGCGCGCGCGTTCCACGTTGCGCACCGCCACCATCGTAATTTGAATCGGCCTGCCGGCACGGCGCGTAATCTCTTCCTGATTGCGCCGCAAGACATTGAATGTACCGGCACCGACGGTGCCGAGGCCGATCAAACCGACTTTGATAGCTTTCATAATTACCTGGTATTGACGTGAAAAGGATGCGAGCCCACGCTTCCGGGCTCGCGACGATTGTAAAGCCTGAAACTGCCGATTGGCGCTACCGCGCCATTTTTTTATGCGCGCGCGGCGTGACGTGCGCGATAGCGGTCCAGGAAACGCGCAATTCGCCCGAACGCTTCGGCCAGATCGTCCGTATTGGGCAGGAACACCACGCGGAAGTGGTCCGGCGTCGGGCAGTTGAAGCCTGTGCCCTGCACAATCAGCACCCGTTCCTCGGCCAGCAATTCATAGGCGAATTCCTGGTCGTCGGCAATCGGATAAAGCTTGGGGTCAAGCTTGGGGAACATGTAGAGCGCCGACTTGGGCTTGACGCAAGTCACACCGGGAATCTCGGTCAGGAGCTTGTGCGCCAAGTCGCGCTGGCGCGCCAAGCGCCCGCCCGGAGCCACGAGATCGTTGATGCTTTGATAACCACCGAGCGCGGTCTGGATCGCATATTGGCCCGGCGCATTGGCACACAGGCGCATCGAAGCCAGCATGTTCAAGCCTTCGATGTAATCCCTGGCATGGCGCTTCTCGCCCGAGACTACCATCCAGCCGGCGCGATAGCCGCAGGAGCGGTAATTCTTCGACAGACCGTTAAAGGTGATGAACAGCACATCCTCGGCCAGCGAGGCAATCGAGGTATGGGTTTCGCCGTCGTACAGCACCTTGTCGTAGATTTCGTCGGCGAAGACGATCAACTGATGCTGCCGCGCCAGTTCCACGATCTGCTTCAGCACCTCGACCGAGTACAGCGCGCCGGTCGGGTTGTTGGGATTGATGACGACAATGGCGCGCGTGTTGGAATTGATCTTGCCGCGGATATCGTCGATATCGGGCATCCAGCCGGCCTGCTCGTCGCACACATAGTGCACCGGCTTGCCGCCCGAGAGGCTGACGGCGGCGGTCCAGAGCGGATAGTCGGGCGAAGGCACGAGCACCTCGTCGCCGGCATTGAGCAAGGCGTTCATGCTCATGACGATCAATTCCGATGCGCCGTTGCCGAGGTAAATGTCCTCGATCGACACACCGGCCACATTCTTTTGTTGCGTGTAATGCATCACCGCCTTGCGCGGCGCGAACAAACCCTTGGAATCGGTATAGGCCGAGGCATTCTGCATGTTGCGGATCATGTCCTGGATGATCTCGTCGGGCGCATCGAAGCCGAATGCGCCGACGTTGCCGATGTTGAGCTTGATGATCTTGTGACCGTCATCCTCCATCTGCTTGGCCTTTTCCAGGACCGGACCGCGAATGTCGTAACAAACATCCGCGAGTTTCTTTGACTTCTGAATCGGTTGCACAGCCGCTTTCCTTATCCAAACATTGGGTTATGTTGCATTGCGAAAATCCATTTTGCCCGAAATTGGCGCAGTTGTGCAATGCATAAAGAGAATAGATAGGGCGAATGAGCCCGTTTAGTGGCTGTTTGGCGTGCAGGCCGAACAGCCCATAAGCAGGCTCTAAGCTACAATGTCAGGTCTTTTCGCGATTTTTGCGGTGCCAGATCATGAAGTTGCACACCACTCCCACCCAGCAATACCAAACCGTGACAGGCTATGACGAGCACGGGGTCGAAATCAACGCAGTCCAGTATGGCTACAGCCTGATCGTGCTGCCGGAACAGGCGCCCGTGCCTTGGCCCGTGGCCAAATTCGAAGACTTGCAGCCGGAACACTTTGCCCAACTCGATGCGATTTCGCCCGACGTGGTCATCGTCGGCACCGGCGCGCGCCAACGTTTCGCCCACCCCAAGCTGTTTTCCATGCTGACCGCGCGCCGCATCGGCATCGAATGCATGGATAGCCAGGCCGCGTGCCGCACCTACAACATCCTCATGGCCGAAGGCCGCAAGGCCGCGCTGGCCCTGATCATCGAACAACCTGCCGACAAGACCGCCTGATGCGCGACCTGTACAAATCCAAGCCCGTGTTCTGGGTTCTCTTCGTTTTGTTTCTCATTGTCTGGTTTTATGCGCTCGGTGCCCGCACCCTGGTGCCGAGCGACGAGGGACGCTATGCCGAAATGGCGCGTGAAATGTCGGTCACCGGCGACTGGATTACGCCGCGCCTCGATGGCTTGAAGTATTTCGAAAAGCCGCCACTGCAGACCTGGATGAATGCCTTGACCTTCGACGTGTTCGGGCTGGGCGAATGGCAGGCACGGCTATGGTCGGGCCTGTGCGGCTTGCTTGGCGTGGCCCTGGTTTTCCACACTGGACGGCGCGTGTTCAATCCCTGGGTCGGCGCCACGGCCGGCATCGTCCTGGCTTCCTCATTCTGGTGGGCCGGGCTGTCGCATATCAACGTACTCGACATGGGGCTCTCGGGCATGATGGCATTGACGCTGTGCGGCATGCTATTGGCGCAACGCGATGATGCGAGCGCCGTTGAACGACGCAACGGGATGTGGTTGTCGTGGGCCGGGATGGCCCTGGCTTTCCTGTCGAAGGGACCGATCGGCATCGTGCTGCCAGGTGCGGTGCTGGTGCTCTATACATTGATCTCGCGCGACTGGAAATTGTGGTTGCGCCTGCATTTGGTGTCGGGGCTGATTCTGTTTTTCGCTATTGCTGCGCCCTGGTTTGTGCTGGTGACGTTAAAGAACCCGGAATATCCTTATTTTTTTTTCGTTGTTCAAAACTACCAGCGATACATCAGCCCGATTGCCAACCGCCCAGGCCCGATCTACTACTTCGTGCCCATGCTGATCGCCGGCATCGTGCCCTGGATTGGCTTGCTGTTGCAAAGCCTGTGGGCTGGCCGCAATGAAGAAGCGCCGACACGCTTCCGCCCCAAGCTGCTGCTCTTGCTCTGGGCCGGCTTCATCTTCTTTTTCTTCAGTATTTCCAGTTCCAAGCTGCCGCATTACATCTTGCCGATCTTCCCGGCGCTAGCGCTGCTGATTGCTTGCCATCTGCAACGAGCGAGTGCACGCTCATGGAATATCGCTGCCGGCTTGCTGGCCCTGATTGCCGTTGCCGGCCTCGTCTTCGTTCCGCGGCTGGCGCATTTGGGAAATGAACCGCAAGAGATCGTGGGCTATGCCGCGACCCAGCCATGGGTCGTCGCCGCCTGCAGCATCATGCTCGCGGCCAGTACCTGCGTATTCTGGCTGACGAAGAAAAAGCATGCCGAACTCGCCACGCTAGCCACATTGGCGCTGGCTGCCGGCGGCTTCTTCTTTGGACAGTTGGTGATACTGGGCACCGAGGCCTATGGCCAATATCGTGCCGGTTATTTGCTTGTCCCCGCCATCTCGGCTGAATTGACTCCGGAAACCACGCTCTACACCATCGGCACCTATGAGCAATCGTTGCCGTTTTACCTGCGGCACACGATGGTCACGGTGGGCGAAACCAACGACGAACTCGACTTCGGCCGTAGGCAGGAACCGCAACTGGGATTGAAGGATGTAGATGCTTTCATCCCCTTGTGGAACAACGGGCAAAAAGCGATCGCTATCATGCGGCCGAAAGATTACGAGGAGTTGCTGCAGCGCGGGGTGAAGATGCGCATCGTCGCGCAAGACCCGCGCCGCATTGTCGTTACCAACCAATGAACGCCGGACGCCGGCAACGCCAGCGTGGCCTGGTGTAACCCACGGTGCAAAGTCAACGCAGCGGCGCATAGCTCAAAAACGTCTTCCCGTTCTTGAACGTGCGCGATATGGTGCAACGCAAGCTCATCGGTTGTGGCAAGCCATCGAACATGGTGCGACCCGCTCCGAGCGCAATCGGATTGACCACTACCTGATATTCGTCAATCAGATTGACGGCTGCCAATTGCGCCACAATGCTGCCACTGCCCAGGATCACCATGGCGGGGCCGTCCTCCTGCTTCATGCGGCGTACGCTTGCCACCATATCGTCCCGCACCAGCGTGGTGTTGTTCCAGTCCGCCTTGGCCATGCTGCGCGAGAACACCACCTTGGGGCCGGTGTTCATGCTCTCCGCCACTTCCGGCATCATCTGATGTGCCGCGGGCGTCGGCCAGAAGCCCACCATCAAGTCATAGGTCACGCGGCCGAACAAGAGCACGCCGCCGCCCTGCGCATTTTCCGTCGTGAAAGCATTGAACTCGGCATCGTTGTCCATCTTGGCCCAAGCCATGCTGCCGGACGCATCGCAGAAGTAACCATCGAGCGAAATATTGTTGAATACTGCGAGCTTACGCATAGACGTCTCCCACCCAACGCAGCGAACCCGGTGTAGTCAGTTGCCCACCTGTCTCGAGCAAGGTCTTCAAGCCCGACAAGACCATGGGCCAGCCGCCGTAAAGCTGTGGATTGCCCCCCTCGCGCAAGCGGCTGTGCGTGACGGTCAGGCAGCAGGAATCACGCCCTACCGGCTCGATTTCCCAGGTCACGAGCGAGACGCCTTCGCTCTTGACCTCTTCGCTCCATTGCGCCTGGAAGGTCTGCACCAGGCGGCGCGGTGGGGCGACTTCGAGATTTTCGCCGCCGAAGATCAGCGCCCCCTGCCCCGATGCCTGATAGCGCGAACCGGTTTCGAAACTCGATTCGACTATGGCGCCGAAAGTGTATTTGCTGCGCAGCTCGGTATCGGTGATCGCCTGCCACAGCCGCTCGGGTGTGGTCTTGATATAGATTTCATACACCTTTTCCATCGTTCTCATCCTCCAGATTGCGCTTTAAATCACTCAGTGCAGTGACCCAAGGCTCGGTGAACTTGTTGACCCAACGGTCATGGATGAGGCGAATAGGCACGGCGTTGAGAAAATGCAGCTTTTCCCGCCCCGACTTGCGCGTGACGACCAAGCGCGCTTCTTCGAGCACCTTCAAATGCTTCATCACGCCGAAGCGCGTCATTGTCGGCAGCAGCTGCTGCAATTCGAGCAAGGTCTGCCCATCCTGCTTGAACAATTCATCAAGCAAGGTGCGGCGCGCCGGATCGGCCAAAGCCTTGAATACCTCGTCCATGAAAAACATAATAGGTGACTATTTAGTCACCTGTCAAGGCAAAACAAGGAGGGGCATTATCAACATTTTATGCAAATAATTTGCACAATAAGCAAATTATTTCTTGCACTCGCAACTAAGCGATGGAATAATGCGCACACCGTTTCCAGCCGGAAGCTCACGGCACTATCAACAAGCACGACCAATAGCGATGCCCATGCAAATACAACAGGCCGATGTTTTCCTGATTGCGCCCTTGTCGGCCGCAGTCGGCGACAGCGCATCGCATGGTGCAAATCGCCCCTATCGGGTCACCTTCCGGGAAGAGCCCAGACCGCGCATTGCATGAGTGCCGCCAAGTCCAAAACCAGGCCCGGAAACCAGAACAGGAATCCGGGCTTTTTCTTGGCCGGAACGTGAAAGACGCAAGATGAAGATGAACAAAGAACCGGAAATCCATCCTATTTGTCCGTTGTGCGGCCGTCCTATCCCGCCGGCCAATCTGGATAAGCACCATCTGATACCGAAGACTGAAGGCGGAAAGAAAACGCAAAACTTGCATCGCATCTGCCATCGCCAGATCCATGCACTGTTCAGCGAAACCGAACTGGCACGGCGCTACAACACAGTGGAAGCCCTGCTGGGAAACGAAGCCATGCAAAAGTTCGTGGCGTGGATCAAGATCAAGCCAGACGGCTTCCATCAAAAATCGAAATTGAGCAACAGAAGAAAATAAGAGTGATCGAATATGAGTGAAATCGAATTGCAACAAGAAAACAAGCGCAAGCTGGTGACGGTGCGCCAGATCGGCGCCATCCGCCCTATCGAGGGTGCCGATGCGATCGAATGCGCCAGCGTGGAGGGCTGGCAAGTCGTGGTGAAGAAGGGCGAGTTCCAGCCCGGCGACGCCTGTGTCTATTTCGAGATCGACGCCTTCCTGCCGCTGGGCGACGAACGCTACCTCTTCCTGGCCAAGAACCGCATCGTGTGGAACGACAAGGAAGGTGTGCGCCTGCGCACGATCAAGCTGCGCGGCCAGGTGTCGCAAGGCTTGATCCTGCCGCTGGCCGGCTTCCCGGAAATCGCCGGGCTGATCGGCGAAGACCTTGCCGCAGCACGCAAGCTGGATTTCAGCGGCCTGCTCGGCATCCTTAAGTGGGAAGCACCGATTCCGGCCAACCTGGCGGGCGAGGCCGAAGGCCCCTTCCCTTCCTTCATCCGCAAGACCGACCAGGAGCGCATCCAGAACCTGCCGGAAGTGTTGCGCGAGGCCGATGATGCGCTGTTCGAAGCCACCATCAAGCTCGACGGTTCGAGCATGACGGTATTCCACAATGCCGGCGCCTGCGGCGTGTGCGGACGCAACTGGCAATTGAAAGAAGTGGTCGGCAACAGCCTGTGGCGCGTCGCGCGCGAGAGCCGTCTGCCTGAAGCCTTGTCGGCGCTGGGCCGCAACCTAGCACTGCAGGGTGAAATTATCGGCGAGGGCATCCAGGGGAATCCGGAAAAGCTGCGGGGCCAGGAATTCCATCTGTTCGACGTGTTCGACATCGATACCCAGGCTTATCTGGGCCGTGCGGACCGCGAGCGGGTGGCGGCCGAACTCGTGCAACGGGGTGCCAAGCTGAAACAGGTGCCTTTCGTCGAAGTGCTGCCGCTGACGCGCTTTGCCGGCGACATGAACGCCATCCTGGCCTATGCCGAAGGGCCGTCGCTGAACCCGCAAACGGTGCGCGAAGGGATTGTGTTCAAGCGCCTGGACGGTGCGTTTTCGTTCAAGGCGATTTCGAACGCTTACCTGCTGAAACATGGTGACCGGTAAGGAAGCATGGCGGGGCAGCAACAGCCCCGCCTTTTAGAGGCTGCTGCGAAATTTGCGGGCTAGGAGCGGCGAAAACGCCACGGCAATGTCGCAACAGCCTCTAACTTGCCGCTTCACAATTGCTCCATAATCAATGGCGACAATGCAAGCTGCCCACCACACCTTGCCAAGGAGCAGTACGATGAAACCCGCCCCCTTCGCAGTCGCTGCCCTCCCCGCCACTGTTGCCTTATTGCTGTCCGCCTGCAATGGCAACACCACGTCCGCCACGCCCGAAGCCAAGACATTGGTGCGCAGCATCAAGACTTCAAGCAGCGCCTCCGCCTATGCCGCCGTTGTGCAGCAGCTCTACGTTTCCTATTTCGGCCGCCCGGCCGACCCCAGCGGCCTGGCCAATTTCGAAGCCGCGCTGCAAAGCGCGGGAGCGCCGACCGACATCGGCTCGCTGGCACAAGCTTATTCCAGCAACGCCGCGATCAAAGCGCTGATCGACAGCTTCGGCACCAGCACCGAATCGCAAAATCTTTATGGCAGCGGCACGACCACGGCTTTCGTCACCGCCGTGTTCCAGAACGTGCTCAGCCGCACGCCGGCAACATCGGGCTTGAACTTCTGGGTTGACGCGATCGACAGCGGCAGCCTGAGCCAGGGCGATGCGGCATTGGCGATCATGTCGGGCGCGCTGACCAACAGTACGACGCAAGGACAGCAGGATGCCTTGCTGATCAATAACCGCCTGACCGTAGCAGCGTATTTCACAGCCCAGGTTTCGGCACAGAACGCCACCTCTTCGTACTCCGGTGCAGCGGCGGCCACCAGCGCGCGCACCATGCTCTCGGCCGTGACGGCAAGCACCAATACCACGACCGAGCAAAGCGCCGTCAACGCCACCGTCACGGCGCTGTACACTGCCATTGATGCCACCAAGCTCCCCGTGGGCGACACCAAGACCACGACCACCACGCCGGCGCTCGGCTATCTCTACGAATGCACCGTGCAATCCGGCGGCGGCGGCGCCAGCAGCAAGGGGCCATGGTTCAATTCGGATGGCGCGACATGGAATTCCTTGAGCAAGATTTCGGTATCGGGAAGCGTCAGCTGGACCTCCAGCTTCCTCGCGAATCTGGCCAACAGCATCCTCAGCATCACCTCGAACGACTTGCCGAATCACAAAACCGGCACCTTCCCCATCGCCAGCTCCGACCCGGCCTATGCCTACGACCGCAACCCCAACCGCATTGCGGCCCAGACCGTCAACTGGGGCTTGCCGGGCAACCCGAGCGTAGCCTCGTCACCGACCTGCGTCGGCGGCGGCGCGATCGGTATCCTGTTGACTGGGGTCAAACTGTATAACGCGGTCGATGGTGAAAACCGCGATGCCGGCGCCTGGGAAATCCAGGACAGTTGCCAGGGTCATCCCGATTCGTCGGGCACCTATCACTATCACAGCGTTTCGACCTGCGTGCCGCAAAAGGATACGGCGGGCCAGCATTCACCGCTGGTCGGCTATGCGGCCGACGGTTTCGGCATCTACGGCAACCTGGGGCAGGACGGCGTGGCGCTGACCAATGCCGATCTCGACGAGTGCCACGGCCATACGCATGCCATCACAGTCAATGGCGTGACGGTGAACCAATATCACTACCACGCGACCAAGGAATTCCCTTACACGGTCGGTTGCTTCCGCGGCACACCGGCGCAGATTCGTTGAGCGTGTCATGAAGCACAAAGCTGCCTTCCTGCTTGCAGGCATCGTCCTCGCCGGTCTGGCCGGCGCTGCGGTGCTATCGCGCTCCGCCCCGCAACCGCAGGAAAATGCGCTGATGTACGACACGCTGCCGTTCTACATCAAGGCCGATTTGATGCCGCGCTGGCGCGGTGCCGATGGTCGTCATATTGAAGACCTGGCACTGATCGACCAGGATGGCAAGCGTTTCGACGAGGCCGTGTTCCGCCAGGGCCCGACCGTAGTGAATTTCTTTTACAGCGGCTGCGCCACCGTATGCCCGGTTTCGATGGAATTGCTGGACCTGACGCGCAAGGACTTGGGAAGCGAAGCGCCGAACTTCCTCTCCATCAGCGTCACGCCGCTGCAAGACAATCCCGCGGCCTTACGTGCCTATGCAAAAAAGATCGGATTGCCAAGGCAATGGCACCTGGCCACGGGCGTCCCCAAGCAAGTGTATGCCATGGCGCGCGAACAGCTATTGACCGACATCGAAACGCCCGGCCTCGACGGCCAACCGCCGCATACCGAGCGCGCCATGCTGATTGATACCGAGGGCCGCATACGCGGCATCTATGATGCGAATCAAGCCATCGACTTGATGCGCATGCGCTACGATTTGCGGCGCCTCCGCCGGGAAGAGCGCGCAGACCGGGATTAATTCGTTTACATCAATACACGAGAACCGCGCCTGCGGTATCACCGCTGGCAAGCTGCACTGTATTGAGCAAGCTCAAGGCGCCCGTACTACCGATTCCGTATTCGTAGAGGATATTGCTCGAGAAATCGACCAGGAAGATGTACCTGCCGGAGGGATCCATGCCCATCGCGCCCCAGGAAGCCGGCACACTGATGTAGGCCGGCATCAGCGGAGTCAAGGCGCCGCTTGCGCCGATGGCGAATTGGTAGGCCTTCAAGCCTTCCTTGGGGATGGCATACAAATGCTTGCCCAACGGATCGATGAACAACTTGAATTGGTCGTTGTAAACAGGGTCGGCAGTTACCGATGCGACCAGACTGAGCGAACCGTCCGGGCCGATCGCATATTGCGAGATGACGCCGGGATTGGTGGCGACGTAGACATATTTTCCGGAACGGTCGGCGAGCGCGTCTTCCACCGGGCTGACGGTGCTCAAGGTGGACGGTAGCTTGACCAACCCGCCGCCGGTCCCGATGGAATACGCCAACACCTCGCTCCCCCCGGCGGCATAGAGATATTTTCCGCTTGGCTCGATCGTCACGGAGCGCGGCCCGACACTGGCCGACACCGTCGGCACCGGCATAGGCGTGAGGCTGCCGTTCGCGCCGACCGTATATTGCGAAATGCCGCCGCCGCCTTCATCAGCCGCGTAGGCATAGCGCGACTGCGGATCCATGGCCAGGGCGTAGGGGTAGGAACCGGAAGGGACGCTGGGCACGCTCATCGGCAGGAGGTTCCAATTGGCATCGAAACTGAGCTGCTGCAGGACGTTGTCGTTATGGTCCGCGAGATAGGCATGATGGCCATCCCCGTCGACCATCACGGCATAGTCACCGCCAAGAACAGGCACGGACGGCATGGCCATAGCCTTAAGGCTATAGTCCGGTTGCAGCGTGTACTGGTCGAAGAAGGTGGAGTAATTATAGAAGACGTAAACGTGGATGTTGTGGCAGCTCACGCTGACGTTGGCAGGAGAAGAAGCACTGCCGGTTCCGCTTCCGCCCGAAATATCGCACTCCACCTCCGGAGGCAGAGAGGCAGCCGAGACGGCATACGCGCTGCCGTTGATCTGCGGCACGGCGAATCGCGCAGAGATATTCGATGTCAGCGTCAGGCTGTCGCTGCCGTTTTGCAACACCAACGTGTCGTCGACCGACAAGCCGCTTACCGTCACGTTGATATAGTAGGTGTTGGCCGCGATCTGCGCGGCCAGCGCGGTGACAGCCGCAGAATAAGCCTGCAGATCGGTGCTGGCCGTGACGGCGCTCAACATGGAACGGGCGCTCAGCGCCGCGACGGCACCACGATATCCGGCAAGGCCGGTCGGGCTGGCCACGTCCGCCGTGAATTGGCTCGCCACGGCAATCCGGTTATTGACCAGTTGCGCGTCGATTTGCCCCGCCGCTGTCGTATTCGCCAGGGCGCCCGCCATGACCGCCAGCGCCGCATCGCCCTTGCTCAACTGTCCGGAATCGATGGCGTTGGACCAGTAGCTGAGGCCGGCCGCGGCAGGTGCCCGCCCGAGCACGTTTTGATAGACGGACGTGACAAATTGCGCCGTCGTGCTGCCGCCATACAGCGCATTGGCTTCGGCGCTGCCGCTGAAGCTGTTGACCAGTATCTGGATCGCCGGGCTGCTCGCATAGACGGAGGCCAGCGATTGGATATCGGTCGGCGCGCCATCATTGGCCAGCACCGCTTCAAAAGAGGCCAGGCCTGCGGCATCGGCGGGACGGCCGAAATACGCGACGTACAACTGTTCGGTGACAGTTTCATAGGCCGACGCAGGCATGGCGCTTTTCCTCGACGGCTGCGCTTTTTGCGAGACATTATTGTTGACATTCCCTGTGTCGTTCCCACCGCATGCCGACAGCAGCAATGACAGCCCGGCAGCAAGAAGCCAGGCTTTACTGCGGACAGGCACGTTTTTTGCCGAAGATATGCACTGACATTGTTGACTCATTTTTATGATATTTCCCGTTATCAAGCCGACGATTACATCAACTTTGGAGACTTCTATAATGTGACGACGCCGCCGCGCGTGGCGCTGCGCAAACCAGCCTCGATCAACTGCATCACCTGCAAGCCCTGTTCCGCAGGCACAGGATTGGGCGCGCCCTGCAAAATGGCATCGCGCAAACCGATGTAGTAGCGCGCATAGTTCCCCGCTTCGTTAGGCAGCGCCGATTCGCACAGATTGTCGCCGTCGGCCAGCACGAGAGTTCCCTCGTTCGCATCTATGCCCCAGCCTGCATCGCCCGGCTTCAATCCTCTTTTCAATTGATCTTCCTGCGGATCGAGCCCGAACTTGGTATAGCTGCCTAGCGTGCCATGGACCGCATAGCGCGGCCCAGGCCGTGCGACCAGCGCGCCGGCATGCAAAACCACGCGCAAGCGCCGGTCGTAACGCAGCACGCAATGGAACCAGTCGTCGGTCACGGCGCCGTCGCGTTGTGCCGCCAGGTCGAGGCCTATTGCCTGCGGCATGCCAAACAATTGCAAGGCTTCATCGAGCAGGTGCGAGCCGAGGTCGTACCACAGCCCTCCGCCAGGCACGGAAGACTCGCGCCAGCGTTGCCGCACAGCCGGGCGAAAGCGGTCGAAGTGCGCCTCGTAATGCGCCACGCGCCCCAAAACGCCCGACGCAATCAACTTTTGCACGGTAAGAAAATCGGTGGCCCAGCGCCGGTTGTGGAATACGGATAGGACTTTACCCTGCGCTTTGGCCGTGTCGAGCAATTCATGCGCCTGCGCCGTATCGAGTGTGAAAGGCTTGTCGACCACCACGTGCTTACCTGCTTGCAGAGCCTGCATAGCCAACGGATGATGCACGTGGTTGGGAGTGGGAATCACAACCAGATCGACATCGGCACGCGCAAACAGTTGTTCAGGCGTGTCGCACAGGTCGATGGCGGGCAGACTCGCTTGTGCCTTGGCACGGTCGCTGCTCGAGACTGCAACCAGCGACAGGCCCGGTACAGATTGGATCAGCGGCGCATGGAAGGTGACTGCGGCATAACCGCAACCGATGATGGCAACGTTCAATTGCTTGCTCAATTATTTCCTCGGAGACGCGAGAACGGGAACCAATCCCGCCCAAACCGGCCCATACTATCAGCCAAATCGAAATCGAACGTACAATATTGCCCTCGAATAGTTTCAGCGAAACGACAATCGCCATGAGCCAAGTCCCGACCAAATCCTCTCTCCCCCTCCTGCCCTTCACCAAGCCGACCATGGATGAAGCGACGATCGCTTCCGTGGTCGAGGTGCTGCGCTCCGGCTGGCTCACCAGCAACGGCCCCAAGGTGCAAGCTTTCGAGAAGCAATTGTCCGAGTATTTCGGCGGGCGCCCGGTGAAGACCTACAATTCCGGCACCTGCACCATGGAAATCGCATTGCGCATCGCCGGCATCGGCCCGGGCGACGAGGTGATCACCACGCCCAACTCCTGGGTCGCCACGGCCAACGTGATCATCGAAGTCGGTGCCACGCCGGTGTTTGCCGATATCGATGCGCGCACGCACAATCTCGACCTCGACAAGGTGGAAGCCGCGATCACGCCGCGCACAAAGGCAATCATCCCGGTCCACATGTGCGGCCTGCCTTGCGACATGGACAAGCTGTATGCGCTGGCGAAGAAATACAACTTGCGCGTGGTGGAAGACGCGGCGCAGGCGATCGGCTCGAGCTGGCGCGGCAAGCGCATCGGATCATTCGGCGATTTCGTCTCGTTCAGCTTCCAGGTCAACAAGAATATCCAGACTGCCGAAGGCGGCTGCCTGGTACTCAACAATGCCGAGGAAGCCAAGCTGGCCGAGCGCTATCGCCTGCAGGGCGTATCGCGCAGCGGACTCGACGGCATCGATGTCGACGTGCTGGGCGGCAAATTCAACATGACGGAAATTTCCGCCGCCATCGGCCTGGGCCAGATGGCGCGCCTGGAGGAATTCAATGCCAGGCGTCTGGCGCTGGCCAGGCATTATTTCCATACCTTCGGCAGCGATTTCGAGGTGCAAACCGGCGCGGAACTGCCCGTGGCGGATTTCGAGCAAAGCAACTGGCACATGTTCCACATCGTCTTGCCCGAGCGCATCACGCGCGCCGAATTCATGCAAAAGATGCTGGACGTGAACATCAGCCTGGGCTTCCACTATGCCGCGATCCACCTGTTCACCATGTATCGCGAGCGTGGCTTCAAGGAAGGCATGTTCCCCGTGGCCGAGCGCGTGTGCAGGCAAATTGTCACCTTGCCATTATTTCCATTGATGACGGAAAGCGATGTCGAGCGCGTGGTGGACGCGGTAAAATCCGTGCTTTCTTCTTCCTGAACGGTTGAAGGCCGTTCAGGGTACAAAGCTCCCCTCGCCCGCGGGCGGGAGAGGGGTGGGGGGTGAGGGAGGTATCAAGACCGTCTTCACTCGAATATTTAGCCTTAGCTCTACCATTGATGAAACCAGAACTCTCCGTCGTCATACCCGTATATAACGAAGAAGCCGGACTGGCCAAGCTGTTCGCCCGGATCTATCCGGCCCTCGACGCCTTGGGCATTTCCTACGAGATTGTGTTCGTCAACGACGGAAGCCGTGATCGCTCGCCCGAAATCCTGGCCGACCAGTTCCGCGCACGCCCGGACGTGACGCGCGTGGTGCTGTTTAACGGCAACTACGGCCAGCATATGGCGATCCTGGCCGGCTTCGAAGCCACGCGCGGCGAGATCGTCGTCACCCTGGACGCCGACCTGCAAAACCCGCCCGAGGAAATCGGCAACCTGGTCGCCAAGATGCGCGAAGGCTACGACTACGTCGGCTCGATCCGGCGCAAGCGCCAGGATTCGGTCTGGCGCACCTGGGCGTCGCGCGCGATGAACCGGCTGCGCGAGAAGATCACGCGCATCAAGATGACCGACCAGGGCAACATGCTGCGCGCGTATGGCCGCAACGTGATCGACCTGATCAACCGCTGCGACGAAGTCAATACCTTCGTCCCGGCCCTAGCCTATACCTTCGCGCGCAAGCCGACCGAAATCATCGTCGAGCATGAAGAGCGCGCGGCCGGCGAATCGAAGTATTCGCTGTACAGCTTGATCCGCCTCAATTTCGACCTCGTGACCGGCTTCTCGGTCGTGCCGCTGCAGTTGTTTTCCATGCTCGGCATCGCCCTTTCGTTCTGCTCGGGTGCGCTGGTGCTGCTGCTGGTGTTCCGCCGCCTGATTCTCGGCGCGGAAGCCGAAGGCGTGTTCACGCTGTTTGCGCTCTCGTTCTTCTTCATGGGCGTGATCCTGTTCGGCATCGGCCTCTTGGGCGAATACACCGGCCGCATCTACCAGCAGGTGCGCGGCCGGCCGCGCTATGTGGTGCAAACCGTGCTCGAGGAATCGTCGCCGGCAGCTGGGAGCTAATCATGCGCGCAGTCGTTTTTGCCTATCACAACGTCGGCGTGCGCTGCCTCAAGGTCTTGCTGGCCAAGGGCGTCGATGTGCAACTGGTGGTCACGCACCAGGACAACCCGAACGAGACGATCTGGTTCGAGTCCGTGGCCGAACTGTGCCGCGAGCAAGGCATCGCCTACATCACGCCGGAGGATGCCAAGTCGCCCGAACTGAAAGCCCGCGTAGCCGCGTGCAAACCCGACCTGATTTTCAGTTTCTACTATCGCCACATGCTGCCGCTCGACGTGCTCGACCTGGCGCGCGCCGGCGCCTACAACATGCATGGCTCGCTCCTGCCCAAGTACCGCGGCCGTGTTCCGGTGAACTGGGCCGTACTGCATGGCGAAACCGAGACGGGCGCCACACTGCACGAAATGGCGGCCAAGCCTGATGCCGGCGCGATCACCGCGCAGACGGCGGTGCCCATCCTGCCGGACGATACGGCTTTCGAGGTGTTCGGCAAGCTGACCGTCGCCGCGGAGCAAACCTTGTGGAAGGTACTGCCCGACATCCTCGCAGGCACGCCGCCGCGCCACGCCAACGATTTGAGCCGCGGCAGCTACTTCTCGGGACGAAAACCCGAGGATGGCCGTATTGATTGGGGGCAACCCGCGCAGGCAGTATATAATCTGCACCGCGCCGTGGCGCCGCCCTACCCCGGCGCTTTCACCGAACTGGCCGGCAGAACTTATCAAATAGGCAAAGCCAGGTTGGCGCAAAGGCCCTTGCCGGATTTGCCGCCGGGCTTGGCGGTGGTGGATAATTGCATATTTGGCGTCTGCGGCGACGGCCGCGCGCTCCTGATCCATGAATTGCTGGCTGACGGCCACCCCGTCTCGCCGGCCGAATTACAACAAACCCTGTCGTCCAACGCGTAAAGCCGGCGGCATCAAGAAGATACTCTTATGAAAAAAGTCCTTATCCTCGGCGTCAACGGCTTTATCGGCCACCACCTGTCCAAGCGCATCCTCGAGACCACCGATTGGCACGTCTACGGCATGGACATGATGACCGACCGCATCACGGACATTCTTTCCAACGAAGCCTACAAGTCGCGCATGCACTTCTTCGAAGGCGACATCACGATCAACAAGGAATGGGTCGAATACCACGTCAAGAAGTGCGACGTGATCCTGCCGCTGGTGGCCATCGCCACGCCCTCGACCTATGTGCAAAAGCCCTTGCGCGTGTTCGAGCTCGACTTCGAAGCCAACCTGCCCATCGTGCGTTCGGCCGCCAAGTACGGCAAGCACCTGGTCTTCCCCTCGACTTCGGAAGTCTACGGCATGTGCCACGACGAAGAATTCGATCCGGAAGAATCCGAACTGATCTGCGGCCCGATCAACAAGCCGCGCTGGATCTATTCCTGCGCGAAGCAGTTGATGGACCGCGTGATCTGGGGCTACGGCATGGAAGAAAATCTCAACTTCACACTGTTCCGCCCGTTCAACTGGATCGGGGCCGGCCTCGATTCGATCCACACACCCAAGGAAGGCAGCTCGCGCGTGGTGACGCAATTCTTCGGCCACATCGTGCGCGGCGAAAACATTTCGCTAGTCGACGGTGGCGCCCAGAAGCGTGCCTTCACCTATATCGACGACGGCATCGATGCGCTGATGAAGATCATCGAAAACAAGAACGGCGTCGCCTCGGGCAAGATCTACAACATCGGCAACCCCACCAACAATTATTCGATCCGCGATCTGGCAGGCATGATGCTGAAGCTCGCCGCCGAATATCCGGAATACGCCGATTCGGCCAAGCAGGTGAAGCTGGTTGAAACCACCTCGGCCGCCTACTACGGCAAGGGTTATCAGGACGTGCAAAACCGCGTGCCCAAGATCACCAACACCTGTGACGAGCTGGGCTGGGCGCCGAAGACCACGATGGCCGATACGCTGAAGAACATCTTCGACGCCTATCGCGGCCACTTTGCTGAAGCCAAGGCCTTGATGGATTGACGGGGTGGGTTTTCTCGCCTTAAAAATCGACGTCGATACCTACAGGGGTACACGCGAGGGAGTGCCGAATCTGGTGCGCATGTTGCGCAAGCACGGCGCCGGTGCCACCTTCCTGTTTTCGCTGGGGCCCGACCACACCGGCTGGGCCCTGCGCCGCGCTTTCCGGCCCGGCTTGCTGAAGAAAGTATCGCGCACCTCGGTCGTCGAGCACTACGGCTTGAAGACGCTGATGTACGGCGTGCTTCTGCCCGGCCCGGACATCGGGCGCGAATGTGCGGCCGAACTGCGTGCCGTGCGCGATGCCGGCTTCGAAGTCGGCATCCATACCTGGGATCACACATACTGGCAGGACAACGTCAGGAAGCGCGATGCGGCCTGGACCGGCGAACAGATGCAAAAGGCCTACGACCGCTGCATCGAAGTCTTCGGTACGACGCCTCAGACGCATGGCGCCGCCGGCTGGCAGATGAATGAGGCTGCCTTCGAAAAGCTCGATGCGCTCGGCATCGCCTATGCTTCGGACGGCCGCTCCCTCCTGACCGACGAAGGCAAACTGGTGGAAAAGGACGCCGGCCCCTACCGCATCCATGTCAACGGCAAGACTCTCTCTTGCCTGCAAATGCCGACCACGCTGCCCACGCTCGATGAAATGCTGGGCCGCGAGATTCATGGCCAGGTCATGAATCCGTCAAATATCGCCGCTACGATCCTTGAAGCCACCAGGGAGCCGCGCGACCATGTTTTCACCTTGCACGCGGAACTTGAAGGCCAGAAACTTGCCCCCATATTCGAACAGTTGCTGGACGGATGGAAGAAGCAGGGATATACGCTGGGCTCGATGGCCGATTACTACCAGAGGGTAAAGGCCGGAACGCACCCGACCCGGCCCATGGCTTGGGGCGAATTGCCCGGGCGCTCGGGGGAAGTGATCGTCTGAACGTATTTGATGCGCCAGGCCTCTGCCGAGCGTGGCCAATGTGGCGCGAACCAATTGCAGGCGGGCGGGTCAATGCTGTTGCAATTTCTGCTATCGCTGACCGATCTCGTGCAGTACCATTCCAGAGTCTCCAATATGATTGCAAGGAGACCCCGGCAGCGCATCGACACCATCACCATTTGGAGAACACCGTGGCCGACGACCGCCCATCCGCTTTGAACATGACCGTTCCCCAGTTTTCCGCCCCGATGACGGGCGAACAGGAATTTGACTTGTCTAAATTTCAGGGGAAAAACCTTGTGTTGTATTTTTATCCGAAAGACAATACGCCCGGTTGTACCACGGAAGGCATGGAATTCCGTGACCTGCATCCCCAGTTCCAAGCCGCCAACACCGAAGTGTTCGGCATCAGCCGCGACAGCCTGCGTTCGCATGAAGGCTTCAAGAGCAAGCTGGACATGCCGTTCGAGCTGATTTCCGATCCGGACGAGACCGTGTGCAACTTGTTCGACGTCATGAAAATGAAGAACATGTATGGCAAGAAAGTGCGCGGCATCGAACGCTCCACTTTTGTGATTGACGGCGCCGGCACATTGGTGAAAGAATGGAGAGGCGTAAAGGTGCCTGGCCACGTCGGCGAAGTGCTCGATTTTGTGAAGGCATTGGGCTGATCCTGGCCTGAAAAACACAAGCCATTGAATTCAAAAGAATTTTCTTTGCAGCAAAGCCGTGGCGGAACGGGCGAGCAGCCCTCCAACACGGCTTTTTTGCTTTTGAAAATGCAATGCTGCTCCTGTACTCCCTCGATCAGCCTCCCTTTGCGTTGTTCCTTCAGTCCACACTTACCTTGTTGAGGTCCTGATGCCCCTGCCCAAATTGCCTACCAAGCCTGCAACCCTGTTGTCACCGAGTGAGTATCCGAAGGCGGAAAAAGGCAAACCGGTCAAACCATTGACACTGATCGAGCCGGCAGCCGTACCCGCAGTGGCCCCTCCGAAACTCCGGCCGGTCAAGTCGCCATCGCCCGTCGCACGAAAGAGCGACGCACCGGCGGCGGAGAAACCGCGCGTGGTGAAAAACAAGGCCACCGAAGGCAAGCCGAAATCTTCCACCAGCCGCACGGCAGACAAGCTCGGCGTGACCAAGCTGTTCGTGCTCGACACCAATGTGCTGATGCATGACCCGACTTCGCTGTTCCGCTTCGAGGAACACGACGTCTATCTGCCGATGATGACGCTGGAAGAGCTGGATAACCACAAGAAGGGCATGTCGGAAGTTGCACGCAATGCGCGCCAGGTCTCGCGCTCGCTCGACGCGCTCGTCGAAGGCATTGAAGACCATGCCATCGACCAGGGTATTCCGCTGTCCAAGCTCGGCAATAAGGATGCGCGCGGCCGTCTATTCTTCCAGACCAAACTGCAAAACGTCAGCCTGCCCGAGGGCCTGCCGATCGGCAAGGCGGACAATCAGATCCTTGGCGTGGTGCGCGCGCTCGAAGAGCAATATCCGGGCCGCGCCATCGTGCTGGTGTCGAAAGACATCAACATGCGCATCAAGGCGCGTGCCATGGGCTTGCCGGCCGAAGAGTACTTCAACGACCACGTGCTGGAAGACACCGACCTGCTGTATTCCGGCATCCTGCCGTTGCCGGACGACTTCTGGGTCAAGCATGCCAAGGGCATGGAATCCTGGCAGGAAAGCAAGCACGGCACGGGCTATACCTATTACCGCCTTTCCGGCCCGATGGTGCCTGCACTGCTTGTGAACCAGTTCGTGTTCATGGAACCGAAGAACGGCGAACCCGCCTTTTACGGCCAGGTCAAGCAGATCAATGGCAAGACCGCCGTCATCCAAACGCTGCGCGACTACAGCCATGCCAAGAACAGCGTATGGGGCATCACGGCGCGAAACCGCGAACAGAACTTTGCCTTGAACCTGTTGATGGATCCCGAGTGCGATTTCGTCACGCTCCTGGGCCAGGCCGGTACCGGCAAGACCTTGCTGGCATTGGCCGCCGGCTTGGCGCAAGTGCTTGAGACCAAGCTGTATAACGAGATTATCGTCACGCGCGTGACGGTGCCCGTCGGCGAAGACATTGGCTTCCTGCCGGGCACGGAAGAGGAAAAGATGTCCCCCTGGATGGGCGCCTTCGACGACAACCTCGAAGTGCTCAACAAGTCCGACAACGACGCCGGCGAATGGGGCCGCGCCGCCACGCAAGACCTGATCCGCTCGCGCATCAAGATCAAGTCGCTCAACTTCATGCGCGGCCGCACCTTCGTCAACAAGTTCCTCATCATCGACGAAGCACAGAACCTGACGCCGAAACAGATGAAGACACTGGTGACACGGGCCGGCCCTGGTACCAAGATCATCTGCCTGGGTAATATCGCGCAGATCGACACACCTTACCTGACGGAAGGTTCGAGCGGCCTGACCTATGTGGTGGACCGCTTCAAGGGCTGGTCGCACAGCGGGCACGTGACCCTGGCGCGCGGCGAGCGTTCGAGGTTGGCGGACCACGCGAGCGACGTGCTCTGAGTCGGGAAGACATTTTCAAGGCCTGCGTCATGCAGGCCTTTTTTGTGCTCAAGAGGGCAATACCATCCGCAGATCCCATGCATGAAGGCGGGTCGGCAAAACAGCGGCCAAGACACGCCGCCCAAACGGCATTCCCGATATTGCGGCACTTTTTGCCTGCCGCCACGGTCACTATACAGGTGTATCCATGCAGCGCGCCCGCATAAGATTTACAATAGTGCCGCTTTGGAAATGCAGCAGTATCCGATAAACCATGGAACGCCGCAAAGCTTCACCGGCACGGCAAACTTGATCGGCGTTACCGTAAACGAAAGGTCCAACATGGAACATACTCTCCCTCCCCTGCCCTATGCGATGGACGCCCTGGCTCCGCATATCTCGAAGGAAACGCTGGAATTCCACTACGGCAAGCACCATCAGACCTACGTCACCAATTTGAACAACCTGATCAAAGGCACGGAATTCGAGTCGGCCTCGCTGGAAGACATCGTCAAGAAGTCCTCGGGCGGCCTGTTCAACAACGCCGCGCAAGTGTGGAACCACACCTTCTACTGGAACGGTCTGAAGCCCAACGGCGGCGGCGCACCGACCGGCGCTATCGCCGAAGCGATCAACGCCAAGTGGGGATCGTTCGACAAGTTCAAGGAAGAATTCACCAAATCCTGCGTCGGCAACTTCGGTTCCGGCTGGACATGGCTGGTCAAGAAGGCCGACGGCTCGCTCGACATCGTCAACACCTCCAACGCCGCCACGCCCCTGACCGGCGCCGACAAGCCGCTGTTGACCTGCGACGTGTGGGAACACGCCTACTACATCGACTACCGCAATGCGCGCCCGAAGTACCTGGAAGCATTCTGGGCCTTGGTCAACTGGGACTTTGCCTCGAAGAACTTGGCGTAATCTTCATTCACAGCGTGACAAGAATGGGTGAGCGAATTGCTCGCCCATTTTTACTATCCGGAGCAATTTCATGCTATTGCTCCTTGCCAGTTCTGGCCAGTTCGCTTTCGCGCGCAAAGCTCAGGCCCCGGGTTGTAAGAACTCAGTGAAGCCTTGAAACCACATGACCTCGACAAAGTTGCCAGAGATTGCGATATCTTGGTCGTGCAACGCTGAGAGAAACGCCTCCTTGCCATCTTTCGCAGAGAGAATCGCGAAACCCCTGGCGGCGTTTTTGAATGACAGGGTGAAATCCGCTTTGCCGGCAAATCTTCCAACGGACCTCACAGCTCCGTCCTAGATGAAGAAGTACCGGCCGATCCCGTCATCGGTTTGTATTCGGAAAGCAAGCTGCTTCCCTTGAGCGTATTTGGCGCACGCCGGATTCTTGTTGATGGCCCGCTGCATCAGCTTCGACAGAACCCAAAGCAGGAATTTGAACTTCAGCATAGCCGCACTTTTCGGGACCGTTTCCAGGCACTCATTCCTCCAGAAACTGCACGGCGTGTTTCAAGAAGCGTTCCGGGTATTGAAATTGCGCGGCATGACCGGCATCCGGATAAATGAACAACTGCGCGTTCGGAATGTTTTGGGCCATGTGCCACGAATTGATCGTCGGGATCATCACATCGTTCACGCCATTCAGGATGAACGTCGGCTGCTTGATTTTCCGCAGGTGTGCGAAAGGGTCTTTTGGATCGAGCTTCGGCAGGTAGTACATGTTCGCCTCAATCTGCGCCTGAATGACCTCAGGAGAACTCGGCGGGTCTTGTTCCTTGCGCTGATGTCTGCGCTCCCAAAAGTTGCGGCCTTCCCCTTGCGCCGCTTCAGATGGCCCGAAGAAAAGAAACAGGAAGTCTTCAAGTGTCGGTACAGGACGGGGAGCAGCCTCCAGCACGCCAGGATGCGAATCGGGATTACCGCCGCGCGGGCCGGTACCAAGCAACATCAATTTGCGCACCAACTGCGAGTGACGCCGCACCAAGTCCTGAGCCTGAAAGCCACCAAGAGAGAATCCAAGCAGATCGATCTGGGCAAGACCCAGCGCGCGTATCACCGCCGCCGCGTCGTCAGCCATGTGCTCTATACGAGTGCGCGGTTTTCCAGATGAGGACGCGATGCCACGCCCATTGAATAGAATGACTTCACGCCCCTCGGCCAGGCCGTCAGTCATCAAGGGATCCCAATGATCCATTCCCCCACGAAAATGCTGAAGGAAGAACAGTGGCGGCTGATCCGTCGCGGAATTGCCCCAGCGGCGGTACGCGAATTTGTCGCCGTCAACTGCAATGTAACGAGTCGGTGCTGTCAAGTGTGAGTCGGCCATGATTTATTGCACAAAAAAGTGTTTGATTGGAGCAACTGCGAAGGCATCTGCGATACCCAGGAGGACGCCGGATACTTACGTGGCCAGGAAATCCAATGCGCGGCGCACAAAATCGGCATTGCACTGAAATACGCCGCCGTGGCCGGCGTCGGGGTAGACGACGAGAGTGCTGTTGGGGAGCCGCTTGGCCAAATCGTAGGTATTCGATATTGGAACCATGCGGTCGTTTTCGCCGTTGGCAACCAGGACCGGAATCCTGATGGCGGACAGGTCTGCAGGCTGTTTTCCACCCCAGACGCGCAGCGCATGCAGTTGCGCGAAATACGCACTGAGCGTAATCTCCTTGTCGCGTTCTTCCGAACGCTCCTTCAATCGAGCCATGTAGGCTTCGCCTGCAGCGACGCCGTTAGGTGTGCTGGTGAAAAACAGATATTGCTTCGGGTCCTTGCCAGTAAAGATCGACTTGAACCAATCAGCGTTAGCGATGCCGGAGACATCACTGATTCCCACGCCACCGGCGGGGCCTGTGCCGGCAATGATCATTTTGCGAACGAGCTTCGGATTCTTCAGCACGATCTCTTGCGAAATCATTCCGCCCATCGAAAAGCCGAACAAGTCGACTTGCTTATAGCCCAGGGCTTCGATAAAGGCCCTTGCGTCGTCCGCCATTTGTTCGATCGAATTCGACGGCGAACCAGTAGTGGCGCCTACCCCACGATAGTCGAAAACGATCACATGATGTTTGGCCGAGATTCCGTCTACGACGCGCGGATCCCAATTATCCAGGACGGACGCAAGGTGACCGAGAAAGATAACCGGCGCGCCGCCGTTTTGCTTGCCCAGTTCACGGTACGCGAATTCGACGCCAGCGGCCGATATGGTTTGCGTTGGGACAGTTGTCCATGTTACCGGCGGCGGCACCGGCAATGATGCGTCGACGGAAAAATTGGAATTGTCGGCGACAGGCGTCGCCGGACTGCCGCAATCGACCAATCCGACCTTGCTGGTATTGATTGGCTGTTCGTCGGCACATCCTGACAGAACCAGGGACGAAGCCATCAGTATCGCGGCGAGCGCGTGCGTTGCGATTCGGTTAATCATGGATTGCTTCTCCAAAGTGTTAAGTTCTCAAACGAACAACCGTGGTTAGGCCGCTCGACTGCGCGCGAAAGACATTGCAGTCGCGCATTGGTATTGGAATCTGGTACTGTTAAGTGCCGACGATCTGGACGACGACCTTCCCTTTGGCCCGGCCTTGCTCAAGGTAGGTGAGACCTTCTTTCGTTTCCTCGAAGGGGAAGACCTTGTCGATCACCGGGCGAATGCGCGAGGTAGAAAGAAGTTCGGCTATCTTGGCCAGTTGGCTGCCGTCCGGACGCACGAAGAGGAACGAATAACTGGACCTGCGCTCCTTCGCCAAGCGGATAATTTTCCTGCTCAGCAGTCCGAACACAAACTTCATTATGAAATTCATTCCACGTGCCTGTCAAAGGCAGCGTCGGGCGGGCCGATGAGGGATACGATGGAGCTGCCGGGATTGAGAATCTTGATGCTTTTTTCCAAGGCATCGCCGCGCAATGTGCCAAGCACCGCATCGTAGCCTTGCAATTTGTCCTCGGCTTTATGCTTTTTGTAGTCGACGACTTCATCAGCGCCAAGGCCGCTCACCAGCTCCACATTGCCAGTGCTGGTGGTCGTTCCCACCGTTGCACCGATGTGCTTTGCCAATTGAATAGCAAATGTCCCGATGCCGCCTGCGCCGGCCGGAATGAACACCTTATCACCACGCTTGAGCTGAGCGCGCTCGATGAGCGCTTGCCATGAAGTCAATCCGACCATGGGAATCGATGCCGCTTGCACGTAGTCCAGATTTGCGGGCTTGAGTGCTGCAGCGCGTTCCGGGACGGCAGCGAATTCAGCCAAGCTGCCCCGCCCCAAATCGAAGACGCTGGCAAAAACCGCATCCCCCACCTTGAAGCGACGCACCCGGCTGCCGACCTCTACGACCACGCCGGCCAAATCGCTTCCCATCGTCGCTGGCAAGTGAAATTTTAAAACGGGCTTGAACTCCCCCTTGGGAATCATGTAGTCGATCGGATTCAGACCCACTGCATGAATCTTGACAAGCACCTCGTCAGGCTTGATCGTCGGTCGAGAGACTTCCTTGAATTCAAGGGAGTTGATTCCGCCGTAGCGCGTCAATGTCAGTGCTTTCATCGTAACTTCCTCTATGTTCGTCAAGGTTGGCAACCCATAAAATTAATTGGACCGATATCGCTCGGCGACCCTGCCGGTTTGCGCAGCGAGGAAGAGTTCCGTACGCGACGATTCAAATCGTTCAACCATTTGTAGATCGGCGACCGAGGGGTAAGTGACGCTTTCGCCCTTGTCGAGACCAGATAGCGCCGCATCGACACAATCGTCGACCGACATTACGGTATTGGGATCGAGGGCGGAGAGCGGCACGCCGGACTGGTCCCATACCTCGGTTGCTGTGGCTGCCGGCAGCACGGCTTGAATTCTCAGAGCGGTGCCGGCCAGTTCTTGCTGCAATCCGCGAGTGAATGCCAAAACGTAGGCTTTTGTTCCGCTATACACCGAACTCACGGCAAGCGAATTCAATGCCATCACTGAAGACACATTGATGATCACGCCCGCGTTCCTCGCTTTCATCGGCGACAAAGCTGCATGCGCCATCCGCGTCAATGCCGTGATATTCAGCGAAATTTGGGCCAAGGAATTGTCCAACGGACTGTCGGCGATTGGAGTGAGCCGTGCAATACCAGCGTTATTTACCAGTACATGAACGTCGGGATTGCTGCGAAGGATGGCCTCGACACAGGACTGCCCATCTTCCGTCGCAAGATCGGCACCCAACGGCTCGGCTTTCACGCCGTATTTCGCGACGATACTTGCCGCAAGTGCCGTCAAGCGCTGCTCGCGTCGCGCAACAAGCAGCAAGTCATACCCGCGTTTGGCAAGACGGTCCGCGTAGACGGCGCCTATTCCCGACGACGCGCCGGTGACAACAGCGAGTTTTCGTGTAAAAGTCGACATTGTTAGATCCTTGTGGGCTGGGGAAGATTTGCGTACTTGATCAACGGGACCGGTTGCATGCTACGAGCCGGCCTAGACAGCCTGACTTGCCCGGCCGTAGCTGGGTAATAGGGAGTAGAACGCCCATTAGTTCTTGCTTGCTGTTTTTGAAGGCGCTTGCGGCTCGGCCTTGGTCGGCGGAACGTGATAGGCGAGGAATCCGGTAGGCATGTCGTTGCCGCTCTCTTGCGCCTGCTTCAGTTCCTCCAAAACTTGCGCGCGAGTCTTTCCTGGTGAAGGCGCGGCCTTATCCGGCCGTTGCGCAAAAATATGGCCGCTTGCGACAAAGGCGAGAAGTCCGGCGAGCAAAGGCTTGGTATTCATGTTCATTCTCCAACGGTCCTATGCCCCATTAAATTACGATCATAATTTAATGGGGCAAAAAATTAGGCGCCAAGACATTGCCGACTCTGATTCGGGCGCCGTTAGCGTCAGGGTCGTTTTTTCAATTTGAAATTACTCGAGGCAATTTATACCCGCCGCCTTCGAACGATCGCGAGCCCTGCCTCTATTCCGCCTTCAAGGATTTGATCGGACATCGCCTTATCATTAACGGCACGGGCCAACTGCAACGTGCCCACCATCATGCCGTACAAGGCCGCAGCATCCTTGCGTTGCGTTTCCAGGTCTCGCCCTGGCAAGCTGCGGGCGATCAGATCGATGAACCGCCCAATTCTTCCTGTGAACAGCGTGCGCGTCTCTTCCGGGTGACGAGCTATCTCCGCGACCAGCGCCGCGGCCGGACAGCCCTCAGCGGGACAATCGCGCGCCTCGGGGCTGAGATATTCACGAATCCCTTCTTCCAGGCTTTGCCCTTTCGACGCGGCCGATATCATCGCTTCGAGCCTGCGATCCAAGGTATTCGCGACAACTTCTTGAACCAAATCTTCCTTCGACTTGAAGTGTACGTAAAATGCCCCATTGGTAAGATTCGCATCTTGCATGATGCCGGCCAATCCCACCCCCGCAACACCTTCCCCGCGAAAGCGTTTCGAAGCAACGTCGAGAATCCTCGCTCGCGTAAGCTCTTTTTGACCTTTTTCGTAGCGCATGGAAGCCGCTTTTGCCCAATGAATTATGTCATCACATTTAAATTATAACCGTAATTCAATGGAAGTCAAGGGATTCGCCCAGAAGCAATGCCACATTAACTGAAAATCATGAGTGAAGGGCATGTTGAATCGAGGCCGAGACGATAACCATCACTTTCGCAGGCCGCCCACCAGGACTTCAAACTGAAGCTATGACGGACACAATATCTAATCCTGAACGAATCCAACCCGCCCCAGCAGCAAAACCTCTTCGCTTGCGCGCGGGATTTCCCATGCTTGCCCCTTCCGCTACTGTCTGGCAAGAATCTCGGCTGGTAGTTATTTGTCCGTTCTCAGGCAAGATGGACGCGTTGAATGCCGGGGTCAATACGCGCAACAGAAAGTACTCAAAATGAAGACCACTTGGTAAGCGTCCGCCGGATCCAATGGTTTTGACCGGGAAGTGCTAATCTGTAATACTGGTCAGTACTGGCTTTGTCCCTCCGATCCACCACCATCCGAATATGGCCGAACTGGATGAACAGCGCAATCGATTGAGCGTCAAGATTGTCTACTATGGGCCAGCCCTGTCCGGCAAGACGACGAACCTGGCGCGCTTGCATGACTTGCTGGCACCGGGCTTGAAGGGCGAGATGATGACGCTGGAAACCGAGGGCGACCGCACGCTGTTTTTTGATCTGTTGCCGCTCGGCTTCAGAGCGCCGTCCGGCCTCCTGGTGAAATTCAACCTGTTCACCGTGCCGGGCCAGGTGGCGCACGATGGGACGCGCAAAGCCGTGCTGTCCCGGGCGGATGGCGTGGTATTTGTCGCGGATTCACAACGCAATCAGGCTGTCAACAATGGCGGCGCTTTCGACAATTTGCTGACCAATGCCGCGTTGGTCGGGCTCGATCCGGAGGCCCTACCCTTGGCCGTGCAATTCAACAAACGTGACATGCCCGATATCCTGGACGAGGAAGAGATTCGGGGCCGGTGGTCAAGCACGCCGTGGCCGCTGTTTTTTGCTTCGGCGCTGGAGGGAACGGGCGTGAGGGAGACCTACCGGTCCGTGCTCTCCGGCATCTACCGTCGCCTCGACGACGAATTCTCCCTGAGCCGGCAACATCGCTTGTCGGAAGATGTTTTTATTTCAGCGGCGGGGGGGTAGGAATGGCTGCGCAGCAATTCGACCGAGACTTTACCTTGACGGAATTGCTGAGTACGCGATTTTCGGCGAAGCTCAAGTCGGTACTCGACGCCATGCTTGGCATCCGATGGCAACTCGCCGGCCTCGATGGACACGTCGTGTTGGGTGAGCCGGGAAAATTAAGCGATGGGTCCGAAGGAATCGTCACGGAAACCTTGCTGCTCGACATCGAGCCGATCGGCAGCCTGCACGCAGTCGGTGCGCCGAGCGGGTCGGTTACCGCTATCGCCCGCTGCATCGAATGGATGCTGACGGGGGAACGCCGCTACCGCATGGCAGCGGTGCTGCATGTCGCGTCGGTACAGGCTGATTACGAAGCCTTGCAGCAAAAGCATGCCGCATTACAGGAATCGGAGCAACAGTACCGCGATCTCGCCACGCAGTTGGAACAGCGCGTCGCACAGCAGGTGGACGTGATTGCAAGGGCACAGCGTCAACTATACCAATCCGAGAAGATGGCATCGGTTGGCAGCCTGGCAGCCGGCATGGCGCATGAAATCAACAACCCGATCGGCTTCATTCGCAGCAACGCCATAACGGCAACCGCTTATGTGAAACAGCTTTCCGCTGTCCTGCTCGCGTATCGCCGGGGCGACGCGGAGACCGCTGATCGGCTGTGGCGCGAAACCGATGTGGATCTCGTGCTGGAGGACTTTCCGCCGCTACTGAAGGAATCGACCGATGGCGCCGACCGCATCGCAGGCATCATCGGCAACCTGCGAAGATATGCCGGCATCGACTACACGCTCACAGCCGGTATCGACTTGAACGATGCGGTGCGCGCCGTGTGCGGCATAGTCCGCGATCAGGCACGGGAGGATATTGCGATCGAACTCGATGTGCTCCCCCTGCCCACCATCGAATGCGACCAGGGGCGCATCAATCAGATGCTGCTGGCGATCATGCAAAACGCCATGCAAGCGATTGCCAAGGGCGGCACGGTGCGGGTCTCGACGCGGCCGGTGGGGCAGGAAATCCACATCGCGGTCAAGGACAACGGGTGCGGCATCGCCCCGGATGCGCTGCCCCGCATCTTCGATCCCTTCTACACTACACGCGATGTCGGCAAAGGTACCGGCCTGGGATTGACAGTCTGTGCCGACGTTGCGGCAGCCCACGGCGGGCGCATCGAGGTGGACAGTACCGTGGGGCTGGGCAGCACCTTCACCATCTGCCTGCCCCTTTGCCCACCCATAGCGAACGGGGAAGCGACATGAATAGCGGCGCGCGTTTCGCCCACCTGTTTACCGGAGAGCAATCGTCCGGAGAAAGCCCATCCCCGAAAAGCGCTCCATACCGGCTGTTGCTGGTGGATGACGAACCCTCCGTCCTGTCGGCACTGCGGCGCGTATTTCGCCAGGAGAGCTATGAAGTCGTCGCTTGTTCCAGCCCGCAAGAGGCGTTGGAGCGATTGCGGCGGGAAACCTTCCACGTCATCGTCAGCGACTACATGATGCCGGAGCTGAACGGCGGGGAACTGCTGAAGCAGGCGCGCGCACTGCAGCCAAGCATGATCCGCATCATGCTGACCGGGCATGCCGACGTCAATGCCGTGGTCAGTGCGATGAAAACCGGCGCGGTCTACAAGTTCATCCTGAAGCCATGGAACGACGACGATCTGCGCGTCACCATCGCACTGGCGCTCGAACAGCATGAATTGATGCGCAAGAACGATGCGCTCAAGCGCGACAACCTCGAAAAGTCGAAGGAGCTGGAGCAGCTTGCCAAGTTCGGCGTCTCCAACCGCAGCCAGCTCGCGTTCATGTTGCACAAGCGCGGCTTGCTCAATGCGCAGCAAATGCATGACATGGTGAAGCTGCAGTCCCAGCGCAAAGAGCCGATGATCAACCTGGTGATCGAAGGGTGCGGCATCACGGAGAAGGCCATCCATGATCTGCTTGGCAAGGAATTGACGATTCAGCAGGTTGCGTTGAACGAATTCAGCGTCGAACCCGCTGTGGCGGCGCTGGTCCCTGCCACGCTATGCCAGCGCCAGCTTGTCGTTCCCTTGAATACCCTCAACAAGCGCCTGACGCTGGCCATGGCCGATCCGCTCGATGCCGGCTTGATCGAGGATCTGCGCTTCGTGACGGGGCTGGACGTGGTGCCCGTTCTGGCCTCGATCAGCGCCATCAAGTCCAAGGTTGCCGAAGTCTATCATCTCGATGCAAGTAATCTTGCCGACCTGAACGTCGCATTCGACAACCCGGACCCCTACGAAGGCATCGAAATCGTCGTCGAAGACGACGGCGCGATGTCGCTCGACGATCTGCTGCGCAGCACCGAAGAACCGCCGGCGATCCGCATCGTCAATTCGATCCTGCTCGAGGCCATCCGGCTTGGCGCATCGGACATTCATATCCAGCCGCGCGCGAAAAACGTCGTCGTGCGCTTGCGCATCGACGGCGTGCTGGTCGACAAGATCCTGATCCCCCACAGCATGCATCAATCCATCGTTTCCCGCATCAAGGTCATGGCGGAACTCGATATCGCGGAACGCCGGCGGCCGCAGGATGGCCGTATTACCGTCAAGACGCCGAAGCGCGTAGTGGATTTGCGCATCTCGACGCTGCCGACCATCAATGGCGAAAAACTGGTGATGCGGATTCTGGACCGCAATTCTGCCGTGCTGTCGCTGGACGCGCTCGGATTTTCCGCGAGCAACCTCGACAAGATCCGTTACGCCAGCGACAAGCCGCAAGGCATCATCCTCGCCACCGGGCCAACCGGCAGCGGCAAGACGACCACGCTCTATAGCCTGCTGCAAAGCAATGCCACGAACGAAAAAAACTACATCACGATCGAAGACCCGGTCGAGTACTATCTCGATACCGCCGGCCAGGTACTGGTCCGGGAGCGCATCGGTCTGTCGTTTCCGCTGATATTGCGCGCCATCCTGCGGCAGGATCCCGACGTGCTGCTGATCGGCGAGATTCGCGATATCGAAACGGCGGAAGTAGCTTTCCACGCCGCGCTGACCGGCCACCAGGTGTTTTCCACCCTCCATACCAATTCCGCCCTGGCAACCGTATCCCGCCTGCTCGATCTCGGGCTCAAGCCTTTCATCGCCGCCACGGCGCTGCAAGCGGTGATCGCGCAGCGGCTGGTGCGGAAAATCTGCGAGGGATGCCGCCAACAGGTAGTGCCGGAGGAGCCTTTGCTGCAGCGTCTGGGTGGCCGTTTCAGCTCCGGCATGCAGGCCGTCTATAAAGGGGTCGGCTGCGACGCCTGTTTTCGTACCGGCTACAAGGGGCGCGTGGGGCTGTATGAAGTGCTGGCCCCCGACGATCACATGCGGCATTTGATTACCGCCCAAGCCGCGTTTACCGAGATCGCACAGTATGCGCGTGAGCATGGCTTCACGACCATGCGCGACGATGCCTATGAAAAAGTGAAAAACGGGTTGACTACATTGGATGAGGTGGCACGGGTTCTTGGTCCGGAATGACACTTGGGTCGATATGCAGCGGGGCGATCGCCCTCGAATAGCTGAAAGACGGCCCGTTGAAAAAACCACCCGTATCGTTCGCCACACCATACGGCGTTTGGGGGTGCGCCGGCTGGCTGGCTGCAAAAATCCGAATTCAATATCGGCGTTGGGATGAAATGTCCTGGCTTAGTGAGCGTTGAGTAACAGACAAGACATGCCTCCACACTGTCAACCTTGACAGGTGTGATCGTTCCAAAACGGGCGTTATCATTCGCCAACGATGAGAACGCGCGTCCCCCAGTCCGATCTTGAGCACCAAGGTTCGGCCGAGCCGAATGGGCGTGCGCGCTCGCGCTCCTCCATTGAACACTTTACCGACGGGCACGCGCAGGCCGCGGCGCAACGCAAGCTCAATGAGCTGATCGCAACCAGCCCGCAATACGTGCGTCAGCGCAAGTTAATTGAAAGCATCAATTCACGGGCCAGTTTGCAAAACGTTCCTCTGCAAGGCTACTTCGTCCACCAACCTTCGTCTGTTGAAATCGGCACGACATTCGAATCGCAAAACATTCGCCGCGACACCTATTCCTCCACCTACGAAAGCACCAAGGCCACGTTCGGAAACGTTCCGCAAGCCGAAGATGGGAATCAAGCGCCGCTCCAAGGCCTAGACAGCACCACGACGCGGCATCATGATCAAGCGGCCGCGCGTGCCTGGAAATCCGTGCCCGACATGAAGATATCCGATGGCTTGAAGCTCGCCATCGGCACCCAGGGCCAAGCCAAGGAGTTCTTTGCCGAGTCCGGCACCGCCGCACGCAGCAATGCGATTCTCTCCAGTCGCCGGGCCAGTATTCGGCTCAAGGAAGAGGGCGGCAGCCTCAAGATACCAGGTAATGCAAACGCTCTCAAACGCATCGTGCCCGCTCGCGAGGTGGCGGTGGACGACCAGCATGCTGACGGGCTGGAGAAGATCACCGGTTTGGCCAGCCACCTGTGCAATGAAGTCGTACGCGATGTTCTGGGTCGATCCCGACGGGTAGTCACGTTGGCCCAGCCAGGCCCGCTTGTGGAAAGCCGCGCATCGCTCTCTGCGGGGCTCGCCGAACCTGTCGCCAAGATCGCAGGTTACATCGCGAATACCGATACGGACGAGGTAAAGCACGACCAGGTCGATGCCTACGAAGAAAACGGCCAGGCCAGCAGCGACTATCTCAATTTGGGTGATGCGGAGAAAAAGGCTCGCGCGGCACGGCTGGGCGTCAATGAATATGCGGCACCCAAGGTAGGTGAAGGCTTCGTAACCCGGTCAATGGGCACGGCGGCGCTCGGTCCCGCTATGGGTGCCAGATTGAATCTGGAAGAATATCAGGGTGCCATCGCAGCATTACATGCTGCCGACAAGACCGTTGACGTCGCCAAGCAACAGACAAGTGCCGAGATCCAGGCCATGCGCAATATCTGGGGCGAGCACTACGCCGGGGTAGTCGCCGCGGATGGCGGCGACGCCGTCACGCTGGAAAACTACAATCGCCGGACCGAACGGGAATGGGAGCTTGCGCGCATATTCAACAAGCTCTTTGCCGACTTCGAGGAATTTCGCGCATTCGTCGAAAGTCAGACGCAAACCCTGCCCGTGACCCTCACTACCGATGACTCCGGTCCGCTGATTCGTAGTGCCCTCTCAAACGCCAACATTATGGGTGAGCAATTGCGCGCCGAGTACCGCGAAGCCATAGCACAGGCCGCGCAATCCGTCACAACCGGCATCGCCTTGGACGAAGGCCATGCCAGGAGTATGATCCACTTTCAAATGTACGGCAGCAAAGCAGGCCAATCCTTCCACGAACAATTTGCCGGCAGTACGGCCAACGCCGTGACCATGCGCATCGAAGAGTCCGCTTCCGAGGCAAAAAAGGACCGCCAGGAAGAGCTGCAGCGTGAAGCCAGGCGCAAGATCGACAATATCACCAGGTATACCCCGACAGGAAACCGAGGCCTGACCGACGTAGCCGAACACACCAAGGCAGCGCTTGAAGAGCTCTACGGCCAGTATCATTTGGCACTGGACAGCGCCGGAACAAACGACGAGCTGGCGCGGATTGAGGCCGAGATCAACAACGAAAAATCGGCCATGGTTGGCGGCCGCCTGCTCACCCTCTATGCACATTTCTACGGCGTACTCAAAGGCCACCGTCCGGCTCAGCGCGACAAGGTAGGCTTACGTGCCGTCGTGGATAACGACATCAACACCGCTCCAACACCTGCCTTGCTCGCTCTGCAGGCACTGATGCAAAACACCTAGCGAGATGATCAGGGTTGTTTAAAGGAATGTCGACGGCGGGCAGAATACTCTCTGCTGAAAAGGACCGGCTTTGGCTACTGCGAGAGCGGTACAGGCATGTTTCGCGACCTCACCCGAGGCAGTGGACGGGCTGCCGACTGAGGGGTTCCTGTCGAGTACCTTCCCACTTCATCGACTCCAGTCGGCTACCGGAGTTACGAAATGGTCGCATTGCCTTAGTTGCCAAACGAGACGGGACGGGCGCATCGTTGCGTTAGTGCTTGATTGGGGCTCTGTTGCAATCGGCAAACAGCAAAGTCAAAAGCCTACTTCGTGGACAACAGCGCCGCATAAGCCTTGGCGCCTAGCCCGCTCAGGCGGCAATCGAAGTGCATCACGTCGCCCGAGGCGGCCCCCATGTCGATCGCGCCCCAGGACAGGCCGGCATCGGTCAAGGCCAGGACGAAATCGCGGTCCAGGTTGAGGAAACCGGTTGCCGGGTCGCCTCGTCCGCCCGCGCTGCCGGCGGCAAAAGGCCTGTCGCCCTTCTTGGCTTTGCGCTTGTTGCCGCTCGGATCCTTGCCGCCCAGGATTTCATAGTCGTCTTCGATTTGCGCCTGTGCCGTGGCAAGATCAGGGGCGGCTTGCCCCTGGTGCAGGCTTGGCCAGTTGTTGGTCAGAAAGGCCGCGAGGGCATTGGCGTCCTTGATGAAGCTGAAGTACAGCTTCATGGCATCGCTTTCCGCGCGCAACGCATCATAGACGCCGGCGATGGTGCCGCCGAAAGCCTTGCGCCCGTTTTTCAAGCTGCGCAGGGACGAGTTGGCGCTGCCCAAGACGAAATTGGCGATGTGGTCGTAAGCCTGGATCAATTCAGCATCGAGGCCGGCTTCGCCGGCTTCATTCAATACATACGGGTTTTCCAGCACGTCGAAGTCGATTGCCATGCCCAGGCCGTGCATGCTGTGGCGCTTGCGCAAGGTGCTGTCGATCGGCGGACTCTTGGTGATGCCTTTGGCGGTGAGCGTCGCTTCCGCTGTCTGGAGTTTCGACACCATTTCCGGGTGCACGTCCTTGACCGTCCGGTTCAGGAAATTTACCGTCTGCAGGGTGCCGAGGAATTCGTCGTAACTGGCCGAGCCGAAGACGTTGCTCACAATGCGGTCGAAGCGGTCTTCCGACATGGCCATGCCCAGGCAGCCGCACTGCCCCATGGAAAGGCTTTGCGCAGCGGCGCTGACGGGGCGGGCGAACAAGTCCGCCTCCTCGTTGCGGCGCTTGACCAAGCCTTTCAGATCGACCAGCTGGCCGTTCACGCGGGCCTTGGTCCACTTGCGGATTTCGGCCGGCACGCCGGAGTAGTCGTCTCCGCGCAGCAGTTTGGCAAGCGTGGATTTGTTGAAGGCGCCGGTGCCGACGTTGTAGACAAAACTGGCCAGGGCATCAAACTGGTTTTGATTGAGCGGGTTCTTGGCGGTGCTATTGATCAGGCTCTCGAAGCTGCTCAATTCGTTTTGCAACAGCTTGACGGCATCGGCTTCCGACAATCCCCCGGTATAGGCTTGCTCGCTGTCGCGACCATCGCAATTGCCCTTGTGCAGCAGGGTGCCGTAGCCGATGGTGCAATGGCCTGCGGGGTCGTTGTACATCTTGGACTTGAAGGATTCGTAGCGCTTGATCAAGTCGATGCCGTTTTGCGAGGTGTGCATCGCGGCGCCGACACCATCGCTCAGGCTGCGCAATAACCCGACAGGCACCACAGTGGTCGCAAGCGCACCCGACATGCTCTTGGCAAATGAGATATCGTCAGAAGAAATGGTCAGTGCCTTATCGCCTTGCAACACGGGGGCGCTGTCGCGCACGAAGTCGAACTTGTGCGCGTCTATCAGACCGCTCGGAATCGGGATCGACAGCGAACTCAAGAAACCATTGATGGCATCATTGAGCAGTTGTATGGTTTGCTCGTAGGCGCTCGTCACCGAGGTTTCAAAACTCTTGCCGGACTGCCAGTTCTGCCAGAAGAAGAACATGGTAGGCTCGGGCATGTAGTTATTGCGCAGGGCCCCTGAAGAGGTGCGCGCACCCGCATCCAGCCAGGCCTGGTTGAGCGAGGAGCCGACACAGTTCATCATATACACCGAACGGATCGACAGCGGCTTGCCGAATTCGGCACGCAATCCGCTGATCATTTTGTCGTCGATGCCGCCATTGACCGCGATGTAACGATCGCTGCCGTGAGTCAGAATGAACAGGTCGACGATCTTGCCCGCGTTGGTCTGGGCAAACAATTGCAGCTTGAGATCATTGAAAGACGCGGCACCGTTGCGCAAGATGACGACGTCCCCGTAGATATCGGGCTTTGCGGCCATATAGCGGTTGGCCGCCAGTTTCACGGTTTCGAGCAGATCCTTGGTGACGCTCTTGACGGTATCGTTGATTTTCCTGGCGATCACGTCGCGCAGATCATGCTTGACCGAATCCGGGATCATGCCGGAGCCCGGCAGCGCGGAGATGATGCTATCGACCAATTGCGGTATCTGCAAGTCGATGCCGCCATTCTCGATCAAAATGATCAGCACGCGCTGCGCCGCCGAAAATGGCCGGGCCCAAGCGTAGGACTGGCTGGCCGACACCGCCGGAAAGACGCCATTGCTGCCGCGGCTTCCATTGCCGCCGCGCGGAGCCCTGCGCATATCCTGTTTGAGGTAGTAATTCATTTCCAGAAAACGATTCGACATGATGTGTCTCCGGCTGGTTTGGTCAGGCATCGGCATTGCCGAGCAGATTGCAAAGGGTGATCACGCGGTTGCGGAACAGGTTGGCATAAGCGCTGCCGTTGATGCTCCTGCCCACGTTCCAGATGCTGCCGCCGTCGTGGCTGTTGAGCACGTTCACGTCGCCCGACAGGTTCAGATAGTTGCCGGTGCCGGTATTGTGCAAGGCGATCCCTGCGCAAGCGATTTCGAGATCGGTGCGCATGAACAAGGCGTCCCAGTCGTCGTTCGAGCTGACGTTGGCGGCCTGGTCGAGGGATAATCCGGCCCAGGCTTGCTTGCGGCTGACTATCTCGGCTTGCGTGCCCGCGTAGTTCTGGATGAAGTTGATCAGTTTCTTGTAACCGCCGCGCCAGGTGGTCTGGATCATGCCGCGACCGCGGAATTTGTAGAAGTCGGCTTCCATGATGAAGCCGGTGACGGCGGGATTGACATCGGTCGGCACGTCGCTCGGATAAACATGGCCCTTCCAGCGGTCGTCCGTGGTGTTGGCAAGCTTGTCGCCCATCGCCTTCTGGCCGTGAGTCTTGATGAAATCGGCGTCATTGAAGCATTGGAAAGCGGTCCAGCTGCTGCCGCCGTCGTTATAGGATACCTTGGGAATTTCCGGTATCTTGTCAAATGGGTAGGCCAGGCCGGGATGGCCTTTCGACCCTACCTTCTCCGCGATCGGGCCCAGCGTTCCGCCGACTTCGTTGATGAAGATGCTCATCAGGCTCAAGAACTGCAGCAAGTTGATTGGGGCGCTGCCGAACATTTGAGGAATCTTGTCCCAGATTGCCTTGAAATTGGCTTGCGTGCCGCCGCCGATGGCTTTTTTCGCCCACGGCCCCTTGTTCGCGGCCTTGCTGTTGAACCAGTCGATGAAATTGCCCGCGCCCTGGCCGGAAAAATATTGATCAATGCCGGCGGCGTCGGAAAATACGGTCTGCAAGGCGGTGCTGACGAAATCCCCCTTCAGATCGGTCGTGGCGGCATCCATCGAAAATGCCACATCGTCCCCGCCTGCGCGCGGAGCGTGTTCCGAATTATTTACTTTTTCCAGATCCTCCAGAAAATCGGCCGTGCCGACGCTCGACTCCATGGAGGCGGCCTTGCTCACGGTCGCGGCGGGCGAAACGGTTTTGGCGGACGCCGCCGTCTTCTTCAAGTCCTGCACGCGATCGAAATCGGCAAAACGGTTTTCCAGTTCCACAGTGCCGAGATCGTAGGCGTTGGCGTATTGCATGCTTTGCGCGATCCGGTCGAAGATGTCCTGTTGCGCACTACGTTCCTGGTTCCGCTCCTGGCGCGATGGCGAGGGTATGCTTTCGCCGCGCGCGAGATCGTTCTTGTTGACGGTCTTGCGCGTGACCGGGTCGAACACACTTTCGCCCGACAGGATCGACTGCATGTCGGCCATGAAGTCCTCTTCCGTGGCGGTGGAGGGGTTGGGATCCGGACGCGATGCGACCGATTGCGCACGTACCGGCGTCGATGCGGGGGCAGGCGTGGCCGCCGGCGCGGATGCGGAAGTGCCGCTTGCGTTGCCGGTCGCGCCGTTAGGCGCCGCGTTCGCCGCCTGCTGGTTTGCTCCATTGGCGCCGTTGGACGCGTTGGCGGTATTGCCGGATGCAGCTTGCGGGGTAGGAAGCGGAGTCAGCGGCGCTAGGGGTGTGAGCGGCGACAGGATATCGGTATTGAATTCCGCCTGCGGATCCGGCATCGCGCCATCGAGCACGGAACTGCCGTAGGACATGCCGGCATCGTCGGCGAAATGTTCCACGACATACTCGTCGCTAATGTCGTCCGACATCGAACGGTCAACCACATATTCCATGCCATCCTGATCCGACATGGAGCGGTCGACGACATATTCTTCGATAGCACCCTGACCGGCGGGGGCGAGAATCTCGCCGTCGTCCATCGAAAGGCTAACGACATGCGAAGCATGGTCTTTGTGAGGATGACCATGATGATTGCCGTGGTGGCCATAGTGCCCATGATCGCCGTGGTGCCCATGATGCTCATGATGGCGGTGCTGAGGCCCGTGAAGGTGGCCGGCGCTGCCGTATTGCCCATAGCGAAGCGGATGTTGCAGGTGCGGAAGCGTCTTGCCGTAGTAGCTGTTCAACACGGCTTCCGCTGAGCGTGGGGCCGGTCTGGCGCCCGGGGGCATGGGCAAGCGGCCGTGGGGAGCGCCAAAATACGACTTCAGCAAATCGTCGTAGGCGCGATTAGTCTTTTTGTGCTTGTCGTTCATGGTTTTGCCTTCACGTTAACCTTGAGTACGGCAAAGGGGTCCATCGTCAAGATCAGTTCATTGTTGCTGGCAATGGCATGTTCGCCGCCCACGCGTATCCGCACCTCATGCGCGTCGCTGGACAGCACATCGGCCAGCACGCCATTGACGACGGCCACGGGCTGGAATTTCGGATCGATCGCCAGATTGCTGCCTGTTACGGAGAGATAAGGGCCGCTGCGGCTATCCATCGACAGGCTCACGCCGCGCACGTTGGGCGGGCTGGCGCTGCGGCGCGTTTTTTCGATCTCATTGGCGAGCGAGGCGTAGTCGATGTCGCCATCGCCGACCTTCTTCAGATCGACATTCCTTTTTTCGACCTGCTTCAAATCGTCGGCCGAATTGATTCCCATCTTGCGCAATTGTTTCTTGGTGGCTTCCGGCACCGCGATCTGGTCGATATCGATGTCGTTCTTACCGGTGGGCAGCTTGCTGGTGACCCTCACCTGCTGATCGGTAATGGAACCAAGCTGTATCGTCAGCTTGGATGCGCCTTGCTGGCCGGGCTGGGCGGTGGTGAACTTGACTTCGTCGCCGGCATAGGTAGCGAAGGCGTTGAGATCGATCGACAATTCCTTGACGCTATAGCTCAAGGGCTTGTTGATGGCCTTGACCGCCAGTGTTTCACGCGTCTTGTCCAGTTCCACGACCAGGGAGTCGATGAACTCTTCTAGCGCCCAGGCTGTATTCTCAGTCGGCATGGGCCTCGCCCTCCAGGCATATCGTTACCGTGATCCGGTGAAAAGACGGCAGAAAGCTTGTTTCGGTACGGTATAGAGGTGGCACCGATCCGATCTGCAGACGGCCGTCGCCGTCGCGCGTGACGTCGAGTTCGATAGGCATCTCAACCCGGCACTGCGTGACATGCGAGCGTACCCCGGCGCTCTCGTCCACCAAGTCGCCCGGCAAAGCCTGCGCCCCCGCGATCAATGCCGAGAACGGCAGAAATGCCTCATCCATCAGCGTGCTCCGCCGGGCGATCCCGGCACGCGCGTCTGCACAAGCGTCTTGTTTTGCGGCGTGTTGGGCGGCGTCAACGCCACTTTCTCCGAGGAAACAATGTCGTAGCCGTCGAATTTGTATTCCGGCGCGCTCTTGCCGTCGGCGGATGCGCCGTCGCTATCGGTGGAAAGAGATCTTGGATACATGGCAAACCCTCAATCAAGTGTGGGATTTCAGGCACAGCACACGTGACGCCACCGGCAACGGGAAGGCGAGCACTTCATCCTGCAGACCGCTGATCTGGCCGCTGTCGTCGATCTTGGCGGCGGTGGAGAACGTACAGGGAACCAGATTGAACACCGGCACCACCCACACTATGCCCCGCTCGCCGGCTTGCCCCTTGAACTTGATGCGCGTCACCGACTCGGCCGAGTTGGCGGCGGTGAACGGGGCGGTACGCAAGGCTTGCAGGTGGTCCGCATCGAGCGGCGTGTGGCCCGGCCACTGCGGCAGCAGCTTGTTCAATTCCGCGATGCTGAGTTCGATTCCCGCTTTCATGCGCCCTGCCGTGATGTCGGACAGGGCATCCGGTTCCGGCGCGGCTTTCAGGATCTTGGTATCCATCAAGCCGTTGGCGTCGTGGTCGGCCGAGAGCAGGACCGAATACTTGGTGCTCAGATCGACTTCCCAGGAATACTTCTTGTCGTCGCGCGAGGAACTGAGCGCATCGAGCACTGGCGACTCCCATACCTTGTTCCAGAATGGACGATAGCGCGTCATGTCGGTCAATTCCAGCTCGTTGGCGAGCGGGGAAGCTTGGTTCTTGAAATAGGTCTTGTTGACGAACACCAGCTCGCGCGAACCCAGCGCCTTGTATTCCATCCCCGTGGTGGGGGTGAGCCAGCGCAACTCGGCCACCACATCGAGTACCGTATCGACCGGAATGGGCGCCAATTCGGCCACGCTGAAATCGAGGGCGAACACATTGTTGGCGGCGAGGTTCTTTTGCCTGAAGGTTTTCTCGAGCGCGACGGTGCCGTCGCCCTTGTTTTTGAATACCAGCTTGACGATGGCCTTGGGCAAGGCGGCCTTGGGCACGGGGTCGCCGACGGTCAGCCTGAGATTAAGTTTGAGCGCGCGGCCTTTGAGAAACAAGGCATGCGGCGTATCGTGCCAGGGCAGCAAGTCGCCCACGACGATGTCGACCACTGCGCGCGCACTGAGTTGCGGACCGGAGTCCGAAGCCGACATCGACAGACTGGCGGCTTTGGCGGGTGGAGCGGCGGCAGGGGTGGCAGGAGCGGCCACACCCGGGGGCGTAGCTGCCGCATTTTGCAGCAAGGCCATCAGCTTGCCCACTTCCGGCGCGTCGGCGCCGGCGGCCGGCTGTGCATTGGCCAATTGCTGCAGCAACAGCCGCCGGTTGACGTCGGACAGGATATCGCCGATCAGCTTGTCGTCCGCCTGCTTCATCTGCAGCTTGCGCTGGTTGGCCGAATTCATCAATTGCGGCAACATTTGCAGAACGGGCCCGGCCAGGGAACCGATCAGGGGAATCAGCAGCGCGTCGTCAACGCCGAAGATGAAGGGGCGGGAAAACTGATCGGCCGCAAAACGATTGTCAGCCTTCGCGCTGCCCAGCGACAGCGATTTGGCTGTCGCGACCGGCGCACTCGCGGGGTTGCCCATGATGGCCTGCAGCAGCACGGCCAGCACATTGGCCAGCGGGCCGTTGGGGGAAGAGTTGGCAGTATTGGAAGCGCCGGCGCCCGTGCCGGTGCCACCCGCGGCACCGGCCAGCAACTGGCTCACCAGCGGCGTCGCCAGCTTGATCACGCTGCCCAGCACGTCGTCTATCGAGGCGGCGCGCGCATAGCGGTCCGCGGCGGTGCTGCAGGCCAGCTGTCGCGGCCGCGCGAAATCGGTTGTCAGGCTCATGGGAAAAGTTCTCTTCCTATCGTAAGGAGCGCGCTGCATTGCCGGCGGCGCCAACGCCGTCGACGGCGCCGGAAGCGAGAATCCGCCCGTCAGCGGCAGCACATCCGAAAACGTGGTGGACCGTCCATCCTTGTCTTTGAAGCTGAATAATTGCGCGTAGCAGTCGCCCTCGGGCAGATGGCGCGCCGACAGGGCGACCACACGCGCACTGTGAAACAAGTTGTCGGCGTCGTTGCTGGCCCGGATCGGCGAGGAGTACACCACGTCGTCCACCCAGGCCGTGCCGTTCGCCTCCCGCATGCTGCGGCCGACACGCAATTGGTAAAACCGGTTGGTGCCGATGTCGATACTGAAGCGCACCGAGTCGCGATCGAAATCGGATAGCTGCAGTATCGCCAATGCCATGGCCGCTCAGCCCCTACTTCTGCGGTCCTGCGATCAATCCTGCTGGCCCACCCTGCCCTTGCGGCTTGAGTGCCGCCACGCCGCCATCGGCATACATGTTGGCGAAGTTGTCGAGCTTGAAGTAGTCGGTCTTGAACTGGATATTCACCTTGCCGTGCAGCTTCGCGCTCAACTGGTCCGAGGTCGCCTTGTCCGACGTGTTGACCTGGATATCGGTATTGGTCATGCTCATGCTGCCGCTTGGGCCGCCGAAGATTCCGCCCAGCGGCGAGTCGTAGGACATCTGCACATTCGTCGTGTTGATGTTCTGATCGTCGTGGTGGGCTTTGCTGGCGCGGCTGGCGGTGACGCTGAAATCGACGCTTGCCTCGATCTCGCCCTTTTCCACTACCAGGCGGGTAACGCCCATCAGCAGCACTTCGCGCAAGGCGGCACGATGTTCCTTGGCCATCATGATCTTGGCTTCCAGGATGTCGCGCTTGACTTCCGCATCCTCGACATCGTGCTTTTCGCCGGTCGGGGTTGTGAGGGCCAGCTTGGAGCCGCCGTCGGCGTCTTTCTCCGTGACGACATTGTATTTATCGCTCTTGGACTCGGCGAGGGTGGCGAAGGCGTCGTCGTCTTTCACTTGCTTGATGAAGTCCGCGCTCGACTTGGTGGCTTCCTTCATCAGCTTGATGTAGGCATCGGTCTGTTGCTTCATGACCGACAGGTTGGCGTCGAACACCGCCTTGAGCAGGTCGGCCACGAACTTGGGAAAGTCGACCGAATCGACCAGCTCCTTGAACGAACGGGTGTCGTCCTGCATCCCTGTTTTGTAACCCTCATAACCCATGTCCTTGCCGGAGTCGGTTGCCATCGACTTGGCAAGGCCAAATCGGTTGCGGTCCTTGTCGATGTATTCCTGCACCAGCGACAGGTAGATATCCTTCTGTTCCGCGACCGGCATCGATTGGAAAACCGCGCTGTCACGCAACACGTTGCGTGCCTTGGCTCGCGCGGCATCCTTGATATGCGCCTCGCTTACGGCAAAAGCAGTGCTATTGTTCATCTGTCCATACCCTCAGTGATCGCAGATTAAAATGCCCATTCGTCGCTGGATGCCGCCTGTCCCGCGCCGGAGTTGGAACCGGAACCTGGACCGAAGCCGGAAGCCGGCCCCGGACCGCCTTGCATGCCCGGCATTCCAGGCATTCCGGACGGCATACCCGGAATGCCGTTGGGCATGCCGGGTACCGCGCTCGGCGCGCCGGTGGCCGAAGTGTGATCGTCGCCGTCGCCGCCTTGTATCAGGCTTTCGGTCAAGCCTTCCTGCAGGATGCTTTGCGTGGTGATGTAGGCATCGACGTCGCTGATGAACGACGAGAACGGCCCGTCCTGTTCGAACGTGCTGGGATCGTAGTCCGCGATCGCCCGCAGGATCTTGTCGCCCAGCTTGGCCTTGTTGTAGATGACGGTGGAGCGTGGGCGCGCATTCTGCATGCCCATGTACAGGATTTCCACCACTCTCCACCAGGTCCCGCCTTGCGGCACCAATTGGCGCAGCACTTCCGGATGCATCAGGATGCGCTGGATGACGAAGTTCAGTTCCGCGTAAATCAGCGGCGTAATCACGTTCGCCATGCCGGTGCAGTGGGTGGACAGGTTGTATTGCAGGTCTTCCACCGCCTGCATCACGTTCTGGCGCGACACGAAGCTGTTGGGATTCGGGCTGATCTGCGCACGCTCGATGTACTTGGCCGATTCGAGTATCAAGACCTTCCACAGCTTCGGGAATTCGTCGTTGATGATCAAGTCCTCTGTGGTCTGACCCTGGCCCCAGTTGAAAACCTGGCGGTAGAACATCTGGCGTTCGGCCGGACGCGAACGGTCATTGATACGGTTGGTGCGCAGGTCGGTGAACTTGTTGGAGAACACATAGAGCTGCAAATCGTCGCGCAGGGTGCTGTCGGCAATCTCGATGCCGCCGCGGATCAGATACTTGTGCGTGAAATAATTGACCGCGTCGAAAACGCGAAGCTCGTCGCCCGACACCATCGTGTAGAACAGTTGCGCCGCGCACAGAACCGCGGTGCGGCTGACCTGCACCGTCGATTGATCGTCTCCAAAATAGTCGACACTGAAGTCCTGGTCCGAACCGGCGCTGTCGGAAGTGCTGCCGTCCTGCGTGCCGGGTACCACGATGTTGCCGAGAATCTGCTGGGCGAATACCGGCAGGAAGTAGTTGATGTTGTCCTTGCTGATCTTGACCGGCGAGGCCTTGATGTACTGGATCAGCTGCGGCTTGAGCGAGTCGGGCAAACCAAGCTGCTGATTGGCATAGTCGATCAGGTCGGCTTCCGGCTTGTTGAACACATAATCGTTGACGACCGATTGCAAGCTTGTGGAGAACGACGAGGACGAAATAGTCAAGCCAGCCGTGACGATCTTGCGCACGATGGCGCTGTCGTTCTGGTTGTAATGCGGGACCTTGAGATGCTCGTCGTGGATGATATTCCGGGCGGCACCGACGATCGCATAATTGGCGACGCTCTTGGCGCCCTGGCGATTTCCGAGCAGGAAGTTGGCCAGGCCGTTGACTTCCTGCAGGCCCATGATCAGGAAACCATAGGTAATCAGATAGTCGACCACGTTCGAATAACCGTCCAGTACCGACTTGATGTTGTAGTCGAGGTTATTCCAGTTCTCCGTCATCGTGCTCTGGAAGTCGTACTTGAGCGTGGACAATTGCGGCGTCGAATCGATGAATTCGGACAAGGTATAGTTGCCATCGGCCTCATCCGCCGAATCGAGTGCGGCAGCCAGGCTGTCGGCGTCCCAATCGAGCGTGTCGCCTCCGCTCCCGGCGCCGCCCGGCGGCTCCAGCGGCGGCACATGCTTGGGGCTCAGCGCGCGCCGCACCAGTTGCTTGACGTAACTGACCGAGGCGGGGCTGTTGGAAACAACGTTCGCCGTCGCGGCGGCCACCGCCGCGGAGCCGGAGAGCCCGCCGCGCTGCGTATCGTCCACGGGGTCGGCGGCTTTAGCACTGGTCTTGCGCACCTGATCCGGCATGACCGTGTTGTTCGGCGTACTGGGCGGAATGATGCGCTTTGCCAGCAATCCATTGAGCTCCTGCAACTGAGCGACGATCTTCGGATCGGGATCGCTGTTGACGCCATTGGTGGTGATTAGCGGTCGCTTGATCTTGAAAGACGATTCGCCAAAAAAGGTAAGGTCGCTCATAGACAGGTATTCCTTAGCTTAATTAAGTGAGTAATCCAGCAGCCTGAATGCGTCCGCCAGGTTGATGAGTCCATAGCCGGCGTGTTCACTGCGCAGACGGCGATCCGGCCTTTCCGAAGTTCGCCGCAAAACGTTGACGATCTCACCTGTCGAGAGAGACTTGCCTCGCTCTCTGGCAAACGATTTCATCAGCCCTACCATGCCCGATACGAAGGGTGAAGCTTGAGAGGTTCCTGAAGCAAAAGCATAGGTGTTGTGGGCGAACGAGCTGTAGACGTTCACGCCCGGCGCCAGCGCAGTGATATTGGCGCCGTAGGACGTGAAGTTCGTCACTTGACCGGCGCCGTCCGCCGCGCCCACCGCAATCACGCCCGGAAGCGCGCCCGGATAGTAGCGCTCGGCGGTGCCGTCATTGCCGCTCGCCGCCACTACCGTGACGCCCTTCTGCACCGCGTAGCGGATCACATCCTCATGCGGCAAGCCGCCGCCGGAGTGGCGTATGCCGAGGCTCATGTTGATCACGTCGGCGCCGTTGTCAACCGCCCATTTGATGCCGTTATTGATGTTGTCGACGACGCCGGCGCCGACCAGACGGTCGCCGCTTCTCATCGTTGCCAGCACCTGCACTTCCATCAGCTTGCAATCTGGGCAGATACCTTCGTCCATCTGCAAGCCTTTTGCTGCGATGATTCCCGACACGTGGGTGCCGTGACCGACCAGATCCTCGACATCGGTGTCCAGGCCATGGGTTCTGCCGATGAACTCGCGCGTATCCAAGCCCTGCAGATCGACGAAATTGAAACGCTTGTCGATCTTTCCCTGCAATTCCTGATGCCCGACATCCACGCCCGTATCCAACACAGCGATCGTGATGTCAGGCCGGCCGCGCGTAATTTGCTTGCCGTAAGGCAGGTAAATCAAATCCCCATTGTTCGAACCGGACAAAGATGCGGTCTGGGAGACCTCATGCTGCGGCAAGGGCACCTGCGCGATCTGCGTGCCGCGCACATCGTCCACCCAAGGCAAGAGGCGGATGCGCCCGATCAGTTCGGGCGTCAATTGCGCGTCGTCCTGGAGGATCAAACGATAAGTGCGGTTGAGCCCGGCCATGATCTCGTCCGGGCTCCATTCCGTCTCGGCGGAATCAAACTCGCTGGTGAGCCAGGCACGTATGCCCATATCGCGGAAGATACGATCGAGTTCCGGATGCACGCGGTCCATGGCGCCGGTCTTGTCCGTGATGAACTTCAGCCAATGCGGTATCGCATCATCGTCTGGATGCTGATCCGTCAGCTTCAATATGAGATGCGGTTTCATAGGGCCCGGCTTTCATGCATGCTTAGCGCATCAAGGTCGAATCACGAATATAAGAAGCGTCTTTTCGCCGAATGCGAATCTGAATCAATGAAGGTAGCCATATTTCCATCGTTGATATCTCACATCAACCTGTCAAAGTTAACAGCTTGCGCAAGACCGTCTCTAATGCAGATCGCGCGAGAAACTATGAATTTCCTCACGAGCAACTCAAAAGACGGATTATCGAGAATTTCATAGCGAATTTCCCAATATCTAAGGTAGGTAAAATAATTCCCAAATGGGACACTAGCCAGATATATCCTGTCCCGCACATCCCTTCGTGCCACCACTTATTCGCAGAGAGCTTTCCATTTTTTCGAAGGCTCGATTCCTGCCGCACTTGAATCCAGGCACCGCGGTCAGTACCGCACCGAAGCACGTCGACAGAGAAACTTCAGTCACTAAAGAAGTTGCGCATTGCCATCTTTTGCCGACTGTTGATGCTGCCGGTCATTTCTCGTCACTCGGAGACGTCACTATAGACAATTGTTAAATGCCCCTCAACTGTCAAAGTTGACATCGTTTATTTATGGGATGTGGCGTCCAAAAGTAATGAGCGACGAGTGCCGGAACGCATTTTGTGGCGGACGCGCGATGCCAGATCACATATTGGAGACGACATGATCGGTCCGAAGATAACAAGCGGCAACGCAGGCAATTTCAATACCGAGAACCGAAGCGCCGAGCAACGGCTCTATCCCATCACTTAAGGTAACTTTATGCGCAACACCGCATTATCCGTCGTCACATACAAGGTGTTGGCACCGACCATCGTCAAGTACTGCGGCCGATTCACCGCGCCTGGCAGCGGGCCAAGCACGGTGTTGGAACCCGATGCAGAACCTGCCACCGTGCTGACGACGCCGGCCGGTGTCATCTTGCGTATCGCATTGTTCGCGCTGTCGGCAATATACATGTTGCCTGCGGGGTCGAACGCGATGCCTCTCGGCGAATGGAAGCGCGCCGCGGCTCCCGTGCCGTCGACGAAGCCGGCAGAACCGGCCGTCCCGGCAACGGTCGTGACCATGCTATTGCTGTCGATTTTGCGGATCGTATTGTTGTTTGTGTCGGCGACATAAAGATTGCCTGCGTGGTCGAAGGCCAAACCGTTTGGGTTGGAAAATTGCGCGGCCGTGCCCATGCCATCGGCCGAGCCTCTATGTCCGGCGGTGCCGGCCAGGATCGTCATCGTTCCGGCGGGGGAGATTTCCAGGATGGCATTGCTGGAGCTATCGCATATGTAGAGGTTGCCTGCCGGATCGAGCGCCATGCCTGTTCCAAATTCGAAGAACAGTGCGAACGGCATGTTCACGGTGGTAGTGACGCCTGCCGGCGAAACAACATGGACGCTACGGGTGTAACTATTGATCGAGTAGAGGTTGCCACTGGCGTCGATCGCCAATCCGACCGGGGCCAGGAAAGTCGTTCCAGGCGAAGTATTGCCGTATGCAACTGTCCCCGCGAACGTGCTCACTTGTCCCGACGGTGCGATTTTCCTGATGACATTGTTGAGCGTGTCGGCCACATACAGATTACCCAAGCTATCCGCAACGATTCCCCTCGGTGCGGCGAATCCGACCGCACTCCCGCTTCCATTGACCGAGCCGGTGATGCCCTCCGCCCCGGCAAAGATCGTAACCGTACCTGACGCCGAGACTTTCCAGATTGAACCATCGGTGTAGTCCGCAGCGAAAATATTCCCCTTGCCATCCACGGCCAATCCCTGGAGGATGCCAAACGCCGCATCTGCGCCGCTCTGATTCACGAACGCCGCACTATTGGTGCCGGCGATCGTCGAGACAACGCCTGCCGGCGTGACTTTGCGAATGGATGAGTAGCTTTTCCCCAGACACCCGACGTCGGCAACAATCAGATTGCCAGCATTGTCAAATGCCAGACCGTTCGGCCTGCAAAAATGCGCCGCCGCTTCTGTACCGTCCTGCCAACCGCTAACTGCGGCGTTGCCGGCAAGGGTCGAGACGGCGCCATCCGGTGCGACCTTGCGTATCGCGCTATTTCCCATGTCGGCGACGTAAATATTGCCCGCGGGGTCAACGACCAAGGCAGTCGGCTCGCAAAATTGCGCGGCGCTACCCACGCCGTCGGCAGAACCGCATATTCCGGCCTGCCCCGCAACCGTACTGATTACGCCGTCGGGTGTGATTTTCTTGATTGTCTGGTACCCGTAGTCGGCTACATAAAGATTGCCGCTTCCATCTACCGCCACGCCTTCAGCGCGAGAGTACAGCGCAACAGAATCGTTTGCACCGGCCAGTTTGGCCACGGTACTGACAACCCCGTCCGGCGTTATCTTGCGTATCGTGTCGTAGTAGGTGTCGGTGACGTAGAGATTGCCCTTGCCGTCGATAGCAATGCTGCTCGGTTCGTAGAATCTGGCCGCAGCGCCGATGCCGTCGGCGGCGCCGCTCGTTCCAGGTGCCCCGGCAAGAATGGAGAAACTTCCATCCGGTGCGATCTTGTCCACCGTGTTTTCTGCATCGTTCACTACGTACATGTTCCCGGACGAATCCAGGACCACTCCCATCGGCACATTTAAAGGAATGGCGGCCGTCGTATTGCCCGCAACGAGGCTGATGCCCGGCTGGTTCAGCAGCGCCGCAACCGTGGACGAAACCGTCACAGCGAATACGCTGATATCGGTGTTCGAATCGACCTTGCTCAACATGCCGCGCGCGGCCGAGGCCGCTGCCGCCCCGCTGTAGAAGTTGATCGCCTCCTGACTCGCCACCTGGTCCGTAAAACTCGCCGCCACAGCCAGCCTGTTATTGACCAGTTGGGCGTCGGTCTTTCCTTGCGCCGAGGAATTGGTCAGCGCACCGTCCATGATGGCCAGCGCCGCATCGCCCTTGCTCAAGGAACCGGAATCGATCGCATTGGACCAGTAGCTTAGTCCGGCGCTCAATGGCGCGCGACCGAGCACGTTCTGGAATACCGCCGTCACAAAATCCTGCGTGCTGCCGCTTCCGTATAGCGTTTGCGATTCCTTGCTCGTGCCGAAGCTGTCGATCAGCGATTTCACCGACGGGTTGGCCGCATAAGCTGCGGCCAATCCCTGAATATCGGACGGCGCACCGGCTGCCGCCAGGGCGCTTTCGAAATTGGCCAGCCCGGCCGGATCGGCGGGACGGCCAAAATAAGCGACATACAGTTGCTGCACAGCGGATGCATAGGGAGAGCTCGACTGCTTTACACTGTGACCTAATTGTCTGTCTTGAACCTTGTTTTGCGCGTCCGTGTGGTCCGCCGCATTACCTCCACACCCGCCGAGAGTAAATATTGCGATGGCAATGGCGATGGCACGTGGAAAGGTTCTTGACATGAGCGGTTCTTGAAAATTTTAAAATTGAGAAGCACCGATATTAAGCCAAGACTTCTGCGGTGCCAGGGGATTTCCAAAAATCGACCAGCCGCCACCCCGCACAAGTTTGGCCAGGTACAGATCCCGGAGGCATTGGAACGCACCAAATTGACGCCCAGCCAATAGGCGAAGCATCGAATTGGACGTCAAGATACCGGCCGCAAGAGCTTTGCGATATCCCCGACAGTATTACCATCAACACTAAGCCATTGAATTTTAAGGGATAGCCGGGAAATCTAGCGTTCCCAGCCGGCGCAGGCACACCATTTGCATATCCAAATTCATCTTGTATACAAAAAGGTATACTGAATGATCGGATGGGCAATTCAAGATTGGCTGGCGGCTTATAAAGCGGGGGCGACACCTGAAGCCTTGCTGTCGCGCCTGGCTGGCTTGCTTCCGCAGGCGGATAAAGCCTGGATAAGCCTGGCCGATCAGGCGCATCTTGGCCGGCAGGTTGCGGCGCTCCATGCGCGCGCCGCCGCTGCCGGCGGAGCGGCTGCCCTGCCCCTTTATGGCGTGCCCTTTGCCGTCAAGGACAATATCGATGTGGCCGGGTTGCCGACTACGGCCGGCTGCCCGGAATTCGCCTATATCCCCGAACACAACGCCTACGCCGTTGAACGATTGATCCAGGCGGGCGCCGTCGTCATCGGCAAGACCAATCTCGATCAATTCGCCACCGGCCTGGTCGGCACGCGTTCGCCCTATGGTGCCGTGCCCAACGCCTTCGATCCCGCCTATATATCCGGCGGCTCCAGTTCCGGGTCGGCCAGCGTCGTAGCGCGCGGGCTTGTGCCGTTTTCCTTCGGCACGGATACGGCGGGCTCGGGCCGCGTGCCTGCCGGCTTGAACAACATCGTGGGCCTGAAGCCTACGCGCGGCGCCTTGTCGAACAGCGGCGTGGTGCCGGCCTGCCGCAGTCTCGATTGCATCTCAATCTTCGCCACCACGGTCGACGATGCGCAAGCCGTCCATATGCTGGCTGCGGGGCGGGATGAAGGCGATGCGTTTTCGCGCGCGGCCCCGGCGGAATCGGCCATGGCGGTCTTGCCGGAACGGCCGCGTTTCGGCGTTCCACTTGCGCCCGAGTTTTACGGCGATGCGCAAAGCGAAGCAGCCTGGCGCGCCGCGCTCGCGGAAATGATGGTCTTCGGCGCCCAATGCGTGCCGCTCGATTTCGATCTGTTCGACCAGGTGGCGGCGCTGCTATATGACGGCCCCTGGGTAGCCGAGCGCTACGCGGCCATCCGCGCCTTTGCGGAGAAACGGCCCGATGCGATCCATCCCGTGGTGCGCGACATCATCTTCCGCGCCAAGGAATTTTCCGCCGCCGAAGCCTTTAACGCCATGTATCGCCTGGGTGATTTGAAGCGCAAGGCCGATGCCATGATTGCCCAGGTCGATGCCTTGCTCGTGCCCACGCTGCCGCGCCCGCACCGCATTGCCGACGTGGAAGCGGATCCCGTGCGACTGAACAGCCAGAACGGCAAATACACCAATTTCGTCAACCTGCTCGATTGGAGCGCGCTCGCGCTGCCATGCAGCTTCCGTGCGGACGGCCTGCCGTTCGGCATCACGCTGGTCGCGCCAGCCTGGAAGGAAGCCGCACTGTGCGCATTCGGCAAGCGCTGGCAGGGCCATCGCGCCTTACCGCGCGGCGCCACGGGCCTGGCTTACGTTTCGCGCATGCCTGTGCAAATCCCGGCCCCGGCATCGGGCAAGATCCGGCTCGCCGTGGTCGGCGCCCATTTGACCGGCATGCCATTGAACCGCGAATTGACCGAGCGCGACGCCGTGCTGGTTGAAACCACGGTCACGTCCGACGCCTATCGACTGTATGCCCTGGCCGGTACCGTGCCGCCCAAGCCCGGCCTGGCGCGCGGCGAAGCGGGCAGCGGCGCCGCCATCCAGGTTGAACTGTGGGATATGCCGACCAGCGCCTTCGGCTCTTTCGTCGCCGGCATTCCCGCACCGCTGGGCATCGGCACGCTGGAACTGGCCGACGGCCGCACTGTCAAGGGTTTCATTTGCGAGGGCCAGGGATTGGCCGGCGCGCAAGATATCACGCATTTCGGCGGCTGGCGCGCCTACCGGACTTCGCTGGCTTGATGAAAGACCTTGAGAATGGAGCATGAGCATGTTTAAGACGGTTCTGATCGCCAACCGCGGCGAAATCGCCGTGCGCATCGCCCGCACCTTGAAGAAGATGGGCATCAAGAGCGTGGCCGTCTATTCCGATGCCGACGCCAACGCCATGCACGTCAAGCTGGCCGATGTCGCCGTCAATATCGGCGGCGCGGCGCCGGCTGAAAGCTATCTGCGCGGCGATGCCATCATCCGAGCGGCAAAGGACACGGGCGCCGAAGCCATCATCCCCGGCTACGGCTTCCTCTCGGAAAACGCCGCCTTTTGCGAAGCCTGCGAGGCGGCCGGCCTGGTGTTCGTCGGCCCGACGGCGCAACAGATGCGCGACTTCGGCCTGAAGCATGCCGCGCGCGAAATCGCCGGCCGCGCCAATGTGCCGCTCACGCCGGGTTCCGGCTTGCTGCCCGACCTGGAAGCGGCACGGCGCGAGGCGGCCAGGATAGGCTACCCCGTGATGCTGAAGAGCACGGCCGGCGGTGGCGGCATCGGTCTGACGCGCTGCGCCGACGAAGCCGCGCTCGATGCCGCCTTCGAATCGGTGCAGCGCCTGGGCGCCAATTTCTTTTCCGACAGCGGCGTCTTCGTCGAATGCTATATCGATCAGGCGCGCCACGTCGAAGTGCAGATTTTCGGCGACGGCAGCGGCAAGGTGGCTGCCATCGGCGAACGCGATTGCTCGATCCAGCGGCGCAACCAGAAAGTGATCGAAGAAACACCCGCGCCCAACCTGCCGCCGGCGACACGGCAAAAGCTGCTGGAAGCGTCGCAACGTCTTGGCGAGGCCGTGGGCTACCGTTCGGCCGGCACGGTCGAATATATCTATGACGCGGCGCGCGACCAGTTCTATTTCCTCGAAGTGAACACGCGCCTGCAAGTCGAGCATTGCATCACCGAAGCCGTCACCGGCCTAGACCTGGTGGAATGGATGATCCTGACCGCCGCAGGCACGCCGCCCGATGTGAGCAGGCTGCCGCAACCCCGAGGGGCCGCGATCGAAGTGCGGCTCTATGCCGAAGACCCACTGCGCAATTTCCAGCCCAGCCCCGGCGTGCTGACCGAGGTGCGCTTTCCCGAGGGTGCGCGCATAGACGGCTGGGTCGATACCGGCACCGAGGTATCGGCGCACTACGACCCCATGCTGGCCAAGCTGATCGTGCATGGCGCCACGCGTGACGAGGCGATTGCGAAACTTTCCGCCGCGCTCGGCGCGACGCGGTTGTGCGGCATTTCCACCAATCTGGAATACCTGCGCCAGATCGCCGCGAGCACCGGCTTCCAGTCCGGCAGGCCGAGCACGCGTTTCCTCGATTCCTTCCCCTTCGCCCCGCCTGTGGTGGAAGTGCTCGAAGCAGGCACCTACACCACGGTGCAGGATTACCCGGGCCGCGTCGGCTATTGGGATATCGGCGTGCCGCCTTCGGGGCCGATGGACCACTGGGCTTTCCGTATCGCCAACCGCATCGTCGGCAATCATGTGTCGGCCGCCGCGCTGGAAGCGACCGTGCTGGGCCCCAGCCTGCGTTTCCATTGCGACGCCGTGATCGCCCTGGCCGGTGCGGCCACGCCGGCCACGCTGGATGGCGAAACGGTTTCGTTCTGGAAGCCGGTGGAAGTCAAGGCGGGGCAAACGCTTAAGGTCGGCAAGGTCGTTTCGGGTTGCCGCACCTATATCGCAATCCGCAACGGTATCGACGTGCCAGACTACCTCGGCAGCAAATCGACTTTCGCATTGGGCCAGTTCGGCGGCCATGCCGGGCGCGTGCTGCGCGGCGCGGACATGCTGGCCATCAACAACCCTGCCCTTGCCGCCAGCGTGACGCCCGCGCCCGTGGCCGAGCCGGCAGCCTGGAACGAGGCCGCCATCCCGCACTACGGCCAGACCTGGGAAATCGGCGCACTCTACGGCCCGCACGGTGCGCCCGATTTCTTCACTGATGAATCTGTCGAGACCTTCTTCGCCGCCGAATGGCAGGTGCACTACAACTCCAACCGCCTCGGCGTGCGCCTGGTCGGCCCCAAGCCTTCCTGGACGCGCAGCGACGGCGGCGAAGCAGGGCTGCATCCCTCGAACATCCACGATTGCGAATACGCCATCGGCAGCGTCAACTTCACAGGCGACATGCCGGTGATCCTGACGCAGGACGGCCCGAGCCTGGGCGGCTTCGTCTGTCTCGTCACCATTGCCAAGGCCGAACTGTGGAAAGTGGGACAGGTCAAGCCGGGCGACAAGATACGCTTCATCCCGCTTTCGTTCGACCAGGCGCTGGCGCTGGAAAAGCGGCAGGATGAGTTACTGGCCGAGATGGGCGCCTCCGCCGCGCCACTGCAACTGGTAACGCAGCGCACCGCGCCCATCGTGGCCGAATTGCCCGCGCGCGGCGACGCACCGCAGGTGGTCTACCGCCAGGCCGGCGACAAGTATGTGCTGATCGAATACGGCCCGCCCGTGCTCGACCTCAACCTGCGCTTCCAGGTGCATGCCTTGATGGAGGAGCTGAAGGCCAACCCTGTGCCCGGCATCCTCGAACTTTCGCCCGGCGTGCGCTCGCTGCAGGTCCATTACGACAGCCGGGTCATCCACCAGAAGGATTTGCTGGCCGCCCTGACACGAGCGGAAGCGAGGCTGCCGGCCGTGGCCAGCATGAAGGTCAAGAGCCGCGTGGTGCATCTGCCCATGGCCTTCGAAGATTCCGCCACGCTCGATGCCGTGGCGCGCTACCGCCAATCGGTGCGCGATACCGCGCCCTGGCTGCCGCGCAATACCGAATTCATGCGCCGCATCAACGGCCTCGATTCGGTCGACGCGGTGCGCGACATTCTCTACCAGACCAGCTACATGGTGCTGGGCCTGGGCGACGTCTATCTCGGCGCACCCTGCGCGGTGCCGGTCGATCCGCGCCACCGCCTTCTCACCTCGAAGTACAACCCGGCGCGCACCTACACGGCGGAAGGCACGGTCGGCATAGGCGGCATCTACATGTGCATCTACGGCATGGATTCGCCCGGCGGCTACCAGCTCGTGGGCCGCACGCTGCCGATCTGGAACAAGTTCCTCAAGAACGAAGTGTTCATCGACGGCCAGCCCTGGCTGCTGCGCTTCTTCGACCAGGTGCGCTTCTACCCCGTCGAGGAAGCCGAACTCGACCGCCTGCGCGCCGACTTCCGCGAAGGGCGGCACAAGATCGAGATTACCGAGGAAATCTTCGATCTCGGCCAGTACAACGCCTTCCTCGATTCGATCGCACCCGAACTGGAATTGTTCCGCGCCAGACAAAAGATCGCCTTCGACCGGGAGGTGGCGCACTGGGCACAGAACGGCGCCATGGCGGAGGTCGAAGAGGCGGAACAGGAGACCGTTCCCGAAGCGGTCGGCACCAGCGTGCTGGCCGACATCAGCGGCAACGTATGGAAGATCGTGGCCCAGGCGGGGGACCGCGTGCGGGCCGGCGATACCTTGATGATATTGGAAGCCATGAAGATGGAGTTTGCCATTCCGGCCCCGTGCGAAGGCATCGTTGTCGCCTTCCACTGCAAGCCGGGCAGCCTGATCGATGCCGGCGCCCTGCTGGTATCGATCGATGTGGAAGAAGTCGCAGCGTAGGGTCATTTTTTCTTTCTTTTATTTTTTGATAGGGAGCAGCAGACATGGATCGTCGCACCGTATTGAAAGCGACCGCACTGGGCGCTTTGGCAGCATCGGCACCGGGCTTGTTGATGCGTTCGGCCTTTGCCGCCGACACCATCAAGGTCGGCATTCTCCACTCGCTGTCGGGCACGATGGCGATTTCCGAAACGTCGCTGAAAGACGTAGCCTTGATGACCATCGACGAGATCAATGCCGGCGGCGGCGTCATGGGCAAAATGCTCGAACCGGTCGTGGTTGATCCGGCCTCGAACTGGCCGCTGTTCGCCGAAAAGGCGCGCGGCCTGATCACGCAGGACAAGGTTGCCGTGGTGTTCGGCTGCTGGACCTCGGTGTCGCGCAAGTCGGTGCTGCCGGTGTTCAAGGAAACCAACAGCCTGTTGTTCTACCCCGTGCAATACGAAGGCGAGGAAATGGAAAAGAACGTGTTCTACACCGGCGCGGCGCCGAACCAGCAAGCCATTCCCGCCACCGAATACCTGATGTCCAAGGATGGCGGCGGCGCCAAGCGCTTCGTGCTGCTGGGCACCGACTACGTCTACCCGCGCACCACCAACAAGATCTTGCGCGCTTTCCTGCACAGCAAGGGCGTCAAGGATAGCGATATCGACGAAGTCTATACCCCGTTCGGCCATTCGGACTACCAGACCATCGTCGCCAACATCAAGAAGTTCTCCGCCGGCGGCAAGACGGCGGTGATCTCGACCATCAACGGCGACTCCAACGTGCCCTTCTACAAGGAACTGGGCAATGCCGGTTTGAAAGCCACCGACGTGCCGGTGGTGGCGTTCTCGGTCGGCGAGGAGGAATTGCGCGGCGTCGATACCAAGCCGTTGGTCGGCCACCTCGCCGCCTGGAACTACTTCGAATCGGTCAAGAACCCGGTCAACGATGCCTTCATCAAGAAATGGAAGGCCTACGCCGTGGCCAAGAAGCTGCCCAATGCCGATACGGTGGTGACCAACGACCCCATGGAAGCGACCTATGTTGGCATCCACATGTGGAAGCAAGCCGTGGAAAAGGCCAAGTCCACCGACACCGACAAGGTGATCGCCGCCATGGGCGGCCAGACCTTCAAGGCCCCCTCAGGCTTCGAACTCGAAATGGACAAGACCAACCATCACTTGCACAAGCCGGTGATGATCGGCGAAGTGCGTGCGGACGGGCAATTCAACGTGGTATGGAAGACCAAGGCGCCGATTCGTGCACAGCCTTGGAGCCCGTATATTCCGGGAAATGAAGGGAAACAGGGTATTTGATTTGCCGGAGGAGTATCGCCCGGCGCGAGGTATGCGCCGGTTTTTTGCGCGTCTTCCAGTTACGGCTGCGTCAAGTTGGAATGGCTACTGGACTCCCCTCTCACGCTCGCGGGCGAGGGGAGTTCGGCCGGTGCGTGTCAATTAGTTAGGTGATCATGTTTCGTCACATTTTCCTTGTCGTGTCGATGCTGCTGTCCAGCTTGGCCCAAGCCGCCATCGACCCGACGCTGCTAAAACCTCTCGCCGGCGACGACCCGGACGCCCGGGTCGAGGCCGTCAACACCATTGCCGCCCTCGCCAACGACGATGCGCTCAAGCTCTTGAACGCCATCAAGAGCGAAACCCTCTACGCCGCCCCCGACGGTTCCGTCTACATCGTCGAAGACAACGTCGCCTACAACCCCGCCGACGGCAAGAGCGGCCCGCCGCCGGACGGCATCGATGGCGTGGTCGTCAACAACCGCCTGCGCGGCGCCGTCGAGGAGGCGCTTTCCGGCCTGAAATTGTTTTCCACCGATCGCGCCACGCGCCTGGCCGCCGCGCTCGAGCTGCAAAAGGGTGACGACGCTTCGCGCCTGCCCTTGATCGAAAAGGCGCTCGCCAAGGAAGGCGACGGCGACATCGAGGCCATCCTGCGCATGGTCGCCGCCACGGCCAAACTGCAGTCTCCCGATGCCGCCGCTCGCCGGCAAGCCGTGCAAGCACTGGCCGACAGCAGCAATGCCAACCTGATCCCCATCCTGCAAAAGATGAGCGTGCCCAATGCCGACGGCAGCTACAGCGAACAGGACGCCTCGGTGCGCATGGCCGCGATCGAAACCAGGACCGCCATCGAGCGCCGCCTGGCGCGCAACGAATTTATCGGCAACGTGTTCTACGGCGTCTCGCTCGGCAGCGTGCTGTTGCTGACCGCGCTGGGGCTGGCCATCACCTTCGGCCTGATGGGTATCATCAACATGGCGCATGGCGAATTGCTGATGATCGGCGCCTACACCACGTACGTAGTGCAACTGATGTTCCGCAAATTCCTGCCCGGCATGTTCGACGCCTACCTGCTGGCGGCCTTGCCGGCGGCCTTCGTCGTGGCCGGCGCCGTTGGTGTCGCGCTGGAGCGCACGGTGATCCGATGGCTCTACGGCCGGCCGCTCGAAACCCTGCTCGCCACCTGGGGCATCAGCCTGATCCTGATGCAGGCCGTGCGCTCGCTGTTCGGGGCGCAAAATGTCGAGGTGTCGAACCCGGCCTGGATGTCGGGCGGCCTCACCGTGCTGGGCACGCTGGTGCTGCCTTACAGCCGCATCGTCATCATCTTCTTTTCGCTGGCCGTGGTCGGCGGCGTGTGGCTGATCCTGAACAAGACGCGGCTCGGCCTGTTCGTGCGCGCCGTGACGCAGAACCGCCGCATGGCCGGCTGCACCGGCGTCGCCACCGGCCGGGTCGACATGCTGACCTTCGGCCTCGGTTCCGGCATCGCGGGCCTGGGCGGCGTAGCACTGTCGCAGATCGGCAATGTCGGGCCGGACCTGGGGCAAAGCTATATCGTCGACTCTTTCATGGTGGTGGTGCTGGGGGGCGTGGGGCAGCTGGCCGGCACCGTGCTGGCCGCGCTGGGACTGGGCGAGGTCAACAAATTCCTCGAGCCGGTGGCCGGCGCCGTGCTGGCAAAGATTACGGTGCTGGTCTTCATCGTGATATTCATCCAGCGCCGGCCGCAAGGGCTGTTCGCGCAAAAAGGCAGGAGCGTGGAATGAGCCGGGAACCTTTGTATGCACGCCCGGCCTGGAGCGGCATCCTCGTCTGCGGCGCCGTGCTGGCCGCCCTGCCCCTACTGAACCTGGCCTTTCCCGAGGGCCATGCCCTGCATGTCTCGAACTACGTGGTCGCCCTTGTCGGCAAGTTCATGTGCTATGCGCTGGCGGCATTGGCGCTGGACCTGGTGTGGGGCTATACCGGCATCCTCTCGCTCGGCCACGGCCTGTTCTTCGCGCTCGGCGGCTATGCGCACGGCATGTACCTGATGCGCGCCATCGGGCATGACGGCGTGTACCAGAGCGACTTGCCGGACTTCATGGTCTTCCTCGACTGGAAAAATTATCCCTGGTATTGGTCCATGACCGAGCATTATTGGTATTGCCTGCTGCTGGTGGTGCTTGCGCCGGGCCTGCTGGCTTTCGTGTTCGGTTTCTTCGCCTTCCGCTCGCGCATCAAGGGCGTGTATTTCTCCATCATCACGCAAGCGATGACTTTTGCCTTCATGCTGCTGTTCTTCCGCAACAACACGGGTTTCGGCGGCAACAACGGCTTCACCGACTTCAAGCGCATCCTGGGCTACAGCGTCACCGCGCCTTCCACGCGTGCCGCGCTGTACCTGGTCACGCTGGTTTTCCTGCTGGGTGCCCTGCTGCTGTGCCGCTGGATCGTCAAATCCAAGCTCGGCCGCGTGCTCCAGGCGGTGCGCGATGCGGAAGCGCGCCTGATGTTCATCGGCTACAACCCCTTGGGCTTCAAGCTGTTCGTCTGGACGCTCTCGGCCGTGTTGTGCGGCATCGCCGGCGCGCTTTACGTGCCGCAGGTCGGCATCATCAACCCCTCCGAAATGTCGCCGGCCAATTCGATCGAAATGGTGATCTGGGCCGCCGTGGGCGGACGCGGCACGCTGATCGGCCCCATCGTCGGCGCCTTCACCGTCAACGGTTTGAAGAGCTGGTTCACCGGCGCCTTTCCCGATCTCTGGCTGTTTGCGCTGGGCGCGATCTTCATCCTCGTGACGCTGGCCATGCCGCAAGGCTTGACGGGGCTGGCGACCGGACTGTTGCGGCGCTTCAGGAACAAGGAGGGAGCATGAGCCAGGTTCTCCAGCCGGGCCAGAGTTACGACGCCGCGCCGGGAGATGCCGTCGCCGCGTATGGCCGCCTCAAGCCCGAAGGCGTAGACACGGCGCACGGCGCCATCCTCTATCTCGAAGATATTACGGTCTCGTTCGACGGCTTCAAAGCGCTCAACAAGCTCACGCTCGACATTTCCGTGGGCGAGCTGCGCTGCATCATCGGCCCCAACGGCGCCGGGAAGACCACGATGATGGATGTCATCACCGGCAAGACGCGCCCGACTTCGGGCACGGCCTTCTTCGGCCAGACCATGGACCTTGCGCGCATGAACGAATACCAGATCGCGCAAGCGGGCATAGGGCGCAAGTTCCAGCGCCCCACGGTGTTCGAGCAGCACAGCGTGTTCGAAAACCTGGAACTGGCGATGAAGATGGACAAGCGCGTCAAGCCCACGCTGCTGTTCCGCCTCTCGTCCGAACAAAAAGACCGCATCGACGAAATCCTCAGGCTGATCCGCCTGAACGGCATGGAACGCCGCCCGGCTGGCCTGCTCTCGCACGGGCAAAAGCAATGGCTGGAGATAGGCATGCTCTTGATGCAGGAGCCGCAACTGATCCTGCTCGACGAGCCGGTGGCCGGCATGTCCGACGCCGAAACGGCCAGGACCGCCGAACTGCTCAACGAGCTTCGCGGCAGGCACTCCATCATCGTGGTGGAGCACGACATCGGCTTCGTCACGGAAATCGCGCAACAAGGCAAGGTGACGGTGTTGCACGAAGGTACCGTGCTCGCCGAAGGCACGATGCAGCAGGTGCAGGCCGACGAGCGTGTGATCGAAGTCTATCTTGGAAGATGACCCCATGCTCCAGGTCGAACAACTGAACCAATACTACGGCGCGGCCCACATCCTGCGCGGTATCTCGCTCCAGGTGAACAAGGGCGAGTGCCTGGCGCTCCTGGGCCGCAACGGCGTGGGCAAGACCACATTACTAAAATGCCTGATGGGCGTGCTGCCGGCCGCCTCGGGCCGCGTCGCGTTCGAGGGCGCGGATATCACCAGGCGCGCTCCGCATGAGCGCGCCCGCGCCGGCATCGCCTATGTGCCGCAGGGGCGCGAAATCTTCGCCCGTCTGAGCGTGGAAGAGAACCTCATGATGGGCATGGCCAGCCTGCCGGCGAAGAAGGCCAAACAGATCAAGGGCGAAATCTATGAACTGTTCCCGGTATTGAAAGACATGCTGCGCCGGCGCGGCGGCGATCTCTCGGGTGGCCAGCAACAGCAACTGGCCATTGCGCGCGCACTGTTGGCCGAGCCCAAGCTGATTATCCTCGACGAACCCACGGAAGGCATCCAGCCTTCCATCATCAAGGATATCGAACGGGTGATCCGTCTGTTGCGCCAGCGCGGCGACATGGGTATTTTGCTGTGCGAGCAATATTTCGATTTCGCCCATGCGCTGGCAGACCGTTTCGTCGTGCTCTCGCGCGGCGAAGTCGTGGCGCAAGGCACGCAGGCCGAGATGGGCGGCGAGGCCGTGAAGCGCCATTTGGCGGTATAGTTGCGCCATGGTCACCGAACGCAAAAACTCCCGCGCGGCGCCGGACAGCCTGGCCGACCAGGCCTATGCGCAATTGAAGGCCGACATCTACGATTTCCGCCTGCTGCCCGGCGATCGCTTCAGCGAAAGCGACATGGCCGAAAGGCTGCAGATGAGCCGCACCCCCGTGCGCGAAGCCCTGTTCCGCCTGCAGCGCGAAGGCTATGTCGAGGTGTTGTTCAGGTCTGGCTGGCAGGTGCGTCCGTTCGACTTCCGCCAGTTCGAGCAGCTGTACGACGTACGCATCACGCTCGAGGCGGCCTCGGTCCAGAAACTATGCCAGATGGCCGAGGTGCCGCTGCTGGAAGACTTGAAGCGTACCTGGCTCGTTGCACCCAAGGATAGATTGACCGACGGCGCCACCGTCTCCGCCCTTGACGAACGCTTCCACGGACAATTGGTCGAGGCCACCGGGAACTGGGAAATGGCGCGGATCCACCACGACATCACCGAGCGCATCCGCATCATCCGCCGGCTCGACTTCACCAAGGAAGCACGCATCGAAGCGACCTATGAGGAACACGGCCGGATCCTGGAGCACATCCTCCATCATCGCGCAGCGGAAGCCCTGGACATGCTGAACGGCCACATCGAAGGAAGCAAGGCTGAAGTGCGCAAGATCACGCTGCATATGCTTTACGCGGCGCGCCATAGCGGGACTGAGGGTTCTGCATTGCCGGTTTCCTGAGCGGCGACTCGGGATTCTGCCGCCTGCGGCTGATGCGCTAATGCGAGCGCAACAATGCGTGCTATGCGATCAGGGCAGCATGCAATACGCACCTGCAACGCGGGGCTGCATCTTGGGAAGCGGAGATGGAACGGCATTATGCCGAAACGAAGGAGAAACAACGCGCGATCTGCTAATTCCGGTAAGCTGCCGACAGGCGGAACCGGAAGCTGCGGATCGTGACACGTCTGGGTCAGGCAGGCAATGGCAATCATGCCCAACGTCTCTTCAACGCGAAACCTCCAGCCTCGATTCCGCCAGCTCCTTTTCAAACGTCGTCGGGAAGAACCTGTCTTCCAGCAGCGCGACCTGTTTCTGTCGATCCGGACCGCCGGCCTTGTTGTCGATGGCCTTGGCCGCCTCGGCAAATTCCTGGAAGTGCGCCGCAAAATGCCGCGACAATGTCTTGCGCGCGGCATAACTGAGCAGATTCCTCTCCACGATCTGCTGCAAATAGCGCAGGTGCCGTGCCGCGGCATCCGGGCTTTGCCAATGCGGCACGCCCTCCCCCTGCGGCGATGCCTCCTCCGCGCCTGGCGTGCCTTGCGCGCCCGACAATTCGAACACGGCTTGCTGCAACTGGGCGTCGTCGTTCTGGTACCATGCTTTGGCCGCGTCTTCGCCGATGGTCGATGCCCGAAGGCGGGCACGTTGCGCCATCCAGGCCGACACCCGCGGCAAGTCGCGCAGGCCGGCATGTTGCTCCGCCAGTTGGCTGTCATGTTCGGCCATGTAGGCACAATAGCGCCGGGCGATGTCGATTGCCTGGTGCCGCGCCGGCTCCGGCAATGCGGTATTCAGATAATGTTCAAGATCGGCGAGTCCGTCATCGGCTTGCTGCAGCAGAAAATAGTCGAGCAGGCGCAATAGCGCGGTATCGATGATCAGGTTCCCCCTGCCGTCCACCGACGCTTCGTCAGGAGGAGAAAGTACGGAAGACGAGGGAGACGATGCGGCAAAATCCGTTTGCAGGATTCCCGGGCCGAACACGTCGTCGCGGCCGGCAGGCCGAGCCGCTCGCGTGGGCGGCATAACGTCATCGGTGCGCACCGTCAGCGCGACGGCGGCACAAACCGCCACACCGGCTGCGGCGAATGCAAGAGATAAAAGCAGGCGCACCATACTCTCCACTGCGGTCTCCGCGACGGATGCGGCTGCATCCGTCGCCCGATTCCATCGGATCAGATCAATCGGCTCAGAATGAGCAGCTCGGCACGCTGCCCGACATGGTGAACGACGAGGTCGTCACGCCGGTTCCCGATGGTACGTCATTGGATGCATCGAGCCCCACATTGGCATATTGATCGCCGCTTTGCGCGGTGGCGTCGAGGCTGACGTGCGCCAGCCAGGCGCCGACCGGGTAGCTGGAATTGCGCCCGTCGATCTTGGTATAGGCGCCCGATATCGATTGGGTTGAATAGACGCCGTCGACCACGATGTCGCTCAAAGACGGGCTGCCGCCCTTGGTGCAGGAGTTGTAGTTGGTATCCATGACGATCAGATGCTTGGCTTCGGTGATGCAGGTATTGATATAGCTGACTTGCTTGACCGTCAGGCTGCACGGGCCGGTTTTGACATTGATCGCATTGGCGTCCGTCGAGGCGGTACCGGACAGGTCCTTGCCGTAGACATAGTTGCCTTGGAACAGGATATTCGACACCGTATTGGCATCGATGCTGCCGACCGACAAGCCATGGGTTCCATAGAGCCGGGTGTTCTTCACGGTGACGTTGGAGATGTTGCCCGAGTTGGTCTTGACGGCGATGCCGTCGTCGCCCGCCTCAATGGAGGAATTGATGACCGTGGCATTGGTCAGGCTGTCGATGTCGATGCCGTCGGCATTGGAGCGCGTGGCCGGCGTGCGGATGTTGACGCCCCAGGCGGTGAAGCCGTTTCCGCCTTCGACGTAAAGATTGGGATGGCGTGCCTGCGCCAGCGTGATGTTGTAGACCACGAAATTGCTGATATTGGAAGCCTGCACCAGCCGCGCCGTGCCGCTGATCAGGTCGCCGCGACCGTCTATGGTGCCCGGCCCCATCAAGCCCGCATTGGTGCCGGTCACGTGAATCAGCTGGGCCTTGCCGGCATAGCTGTTGTTGCCGTAGAGCGTGACGCCTGAATCGATGACTAGGACCGCACCGTTGATGGTAAGGCTGTCGGTGTAGAACGCATTGTTCGATCCGGAAGCGGCAAGCACCACGCTCTTGCCTGTGCCCTGGCAACCGTTGAGCGCCGATTGCAACCTGCTGGTGTCATCCGTGCCTGGCGGAGAAGAGCGGCTGCTGCTCGAGAACGTTGCCGTCAACGTCTTGCAGACCGTCGGATAAGCCGGCTGGCTGACGCTGCGGCTATCGCCGGTTGCCAGCGTCTGTGCCGAGGCAGCGCCGGTAATGAGGCTGCCCGCGACGATTGCCGCCAGACAGAACAAGGGGGTGGATTGGATACGCATGAATGATGTCTCCTAAGGAATTAACGTTGATTTGAATCAATCTCACATCACTGCATCGGACTTTGGTCCGGCCAAAAATTGCAAAATTGCAATAATTGGCCTGACCAATGTATACTGGTCTGGTCAATTTGTAAACCTGGTCAGGCCAAAAATGATCGCAAAGCGGTTTTTGATATCACCAGCCGCAGGGCTCATCCGGCCTCGGCGATTCGAGGCGAGGCCCATAGAAACGTGCACAGAGCCCCATCACCCGAAACAGGTCACATGCGTTGAGATTGAGGGGCACGGCATAGCGCCGGCAGGACGGCGAGCGGCGTTCACCGCAGCGTTTCGCCGCCCAAGCCAGGAATTGTTCAGGGCAACCGGAACGAATTTCAAATCCCGCCGGCCAAAGCCTCTGCCAATTGTGCGCTGTTCAATACCTGCACCTTGCGTCCAGACACGCGGATCATCCCTTCCAGCGCAAAATCATGCAGCACGCGCGAAACCGTCTCTGGCGTCAACCACAAGAGCGAGGAAATCGTCTCGCGGCTGCATGGGAGCGCGAAGTCGTCGCAATTCCGGATTTGCCTTTGCCTGAGAAAGTAGCCGGCCAGCCGTTGCCTTGCCGACTGTGTTTGACGTTCGAGCGCGCGCATCAGGGCGCAGAATTGGCGCGAAACGCAGCTTGCCAATTCGTGCGCGAACGCCGGGTTCTCTTCCAGCAGCGCGAATATGGGAGCCCGCGCGACGCACAGGATCAAGGAATCGGCGCTGGTTTTGACGCCGGCCGAATGCGGTTCGGCAGCGAGCATTTCGGCCAAACCGAAGCACGCACCGTCTTCGAGTATCGCCACGGTCCGCTCCGTGCCGCCCTTGGGGGGCAGCGCAATGACGACCTGTCCGAAGACGAGGAAATAGGCGCCGTCCGCGCCGCTGCCCGGCGCAACGATTTCCGTTTCGCGCCTGGCTTCGATCGCCGCCGTATGCTGCGCAACCAGGGCAAGCCGGTCTCTATCCAAGCCCTTGAAGGGCCTCGCATGCGCGAGCAGGTTGACGATGTTGTTGCGGCGCTTGTTCACGATGAATTCAGGCCATGCTCAAGTGATGCTCGGTGCCGGGCACATGAACGGCAAGGAGGAACCGCGGCGTTCGGCCGCCGCTGCCATTTCCCGCTTCGCCACTGCGCGCAGGTGCACTTCGTCGGGACCGTCGGCGATGCGTAAAGCGCGCGCCCCGGTCCACATGGCGGCAAGCGGCGTATCTGCGCTCAAGCCCATGGCGCCGAACACCTGGATGGCGCGGTCGGACACCGCCATCTGCATACGCGGGACGAGGGCCTTGATCATGGAAATCTCACCGGCTGCCGCTCTCGCGCCGTGCGCGTCGATCAGCCAGGCCGTCTTCAACACGAGCAGGCGCGCCTGCTCGATTTCCATGCGCGACAGGGCGATCCACTCCGCCACGGTGCCGTGCTGGTGCAGGTGACGTCCGAAGGCGCGGCGCTCGCCGGCGCGTTCGCACATCAACTCGAGCGCCAGTTCGGCTTGCCCGATGGCGCGCATGCAATGGTGGATGCGGCCGGGGCCCAAGCGTGCCTGTGCGATCGCGAAACCGGCCCCCTCCTCGTGGATCAAGTTGGAGCACGGCACGCGCACATTGCGCAGCAGCAGTTCGCAATGCCCTTCCAGCGCCAGATGGTGCATCACCGGGATGTTGCGCTCCACACTCAAGCCCGGCGTATCCATCGGCACCAGAACCATGCTCTGGCGCCGGTGCGTTTCGCCGTCCGGGTCGGTCAGGCCCATCACGATGGCGACCCTGCAATGCGGATGCGCCACCCCGGTGATGAACCATTTGCGTCCATTGATCACGTAGTGGCCGCCTTCGCGCCGTATCGTGGTCTGGATATTGTTGGCATCAGAGGACGCCACGTCCGGCTCGGTCATGGCGAAGCACGAGCGTATGTCGCCGTCGAGCAAGGGCTCAAGCCAACGCCAGCGCTGTTCCGGCGTGCCGTACATGTGCAGCACTTCCATGTTTCCCGTATCGGGCGCGCTGCAATTGAACACTTCCGCCGCCCAATGCACCCGTCCCATGATTTCCGCCAGGGGCGCGTATTCGAGGTTGCTCAAGCGCCGTCCCGGCTCATTGTGCTCCAAGCCGGGCAGGAATAGATTCCACAGGCCCTCGGATTTCGCCAGCGCCTTCAGGTCGGACATGAATTCGGGATAGACGCCCGCCGCCTCGGCGCGGTTCCACCCGCCGAGGCGCGGCAGCACGTGGGCTTCCATGAAGTCCGACAATTGGCGGCGCAGCGCCTGGGTCTTCTCTGAAAATTCGAAATCCATGCCTTTCTCGCTTCCTGGGCCAGTTGGGGCCATTGTCGGCGCGCTCGAAACATCGAACGATGATCTAGATCAAGTTCCGGCAAATTCCCGCGATTCCGTAATTTTGATGTCGATCAAGGTTTTCAAAAAAATCCCGGAGTTCCGTTGACCACACTAGATTTAGTTTTTAATCTTCACAACACCACAAGATGTTGTACTCAACTTTGTTCCGGGAGGATTATGTCGATACCGCAAACCTGGCCTGTGCCCGAAAAAATACTCAAGCGCGATGGCAGCATCGAGGCGTTCGATGCGCGCAAAATCGAATCCGCCCTGCTACGAGCCGGCGGTGCAAGCGGGGAATACGGCGCGGCGGAGGCGCGGCGCCTGGCGACCCTGGTCGCGCTGCAACGTCTCGGCGCCCATGATGGCGCCGCCACGTGCCTACCCGGCGTGGAACAGATCCAGGACGCGGTCGAGGCGGTGCTGTTCGACCAGGGCTATCGCCAAACCCTGCGCGCCTATATCGTATACCGCGACCAGCACCACAAGCTCAGGGCCGACCGCAAGACGCTGCTCGACGTCGAATCCTCGATGAACGAATACATCGATCAGCGCGACTGGCGCGTCAACGCCAATGCCAACCAGGGCTATTCGCTAGGTGGACTGATCCTCAACGTTTCCGGCAAGGTCATTGCGAACTATTGGCTCAACCACGTGTACCCGCCGGAAATCGGCAACGCCCACCGCGAGGCCGACATCCATATCCACGATCTGGACATGCTATCTGGCTATTGCGCCGGGTGGTCGCTACGCACCTTGCTCAATGAAGGCCTGAACGGCGTGCCAGGCAAGGTGGAATCGGCGCCGCCGCTGCATATGTCCTCCGCTATCGGCCAGATCGTCAACTTTCTCGGCACCTTGCAGAACGAATGGGCCGGCGCGCAGGCGTTCAGCTCGTTCGACACTTACATGGCACCGTTCGTGCGCAAAGATGCCTTGCGCTACGCGGAAGTCCGGCAATATATCCAGGAGTTGATCTACAACCTCAACGTGCCGTCGCGCTGGGGTACGCAGACGCCCTTCACTAACCTGACCTTCGACTGGACCTGTCCCGAAGACCTGCGCAGCCAGGTTCCGCTGATAGGCGGCCGTGAAATGCCCTTCACCTACGGCGATCTGCAGCCTGAAATGGACATGATCAACCGCGCCTACATCGACATCATGATGGCCGGCGACGCCAAGGGCCGCGTGTTCACCTTCCCCATCCCGACCTACAATATCACGCCGGATTTCGCGTGGGACAGCCCCAACGCCGAGCGGCTGTTCGAGATGACGGCGCGTTACGGCCTGCCGTATTTCCAGAACTTTCTCAATTCCGAGCTCAAGCCGAACATGATCCGCTCGATGTGCTGCCGGCTGCAGCTCGACCTGCGCGAATTGCTCAAGCGCGGCAACGGCTTGTTCGGGTCGGCGGAACAAACCGGATCGCTCGGCGTGGTCACCGTCAATTGTGCCCGCCTCGGCTACACGCACCGGGGCGACGAGCAAGGGCTGTTGCGCCGGCTCGACGAATTGCTCGAGCTTGGCAAGGCCAGCCTCGAAATCAAGCGCAAGGTGATACAGCGCCACATGGACAACGGTTTGTTTCCCTATACCAGGCGCTATCTGGGCACGCTGCGCAACCACTTTTCCACGCTGGGCGTCAACGGCATCAACGAGATGATCCGCAACTTCAGTCGGGACGAGCACGACATCACCAGCGCCTGGGGCCATGCCCTCGCCGTCCGGCTGCTCGACCACGTGCGGGCGCGCATGCTCGAATTCCAGGACCAGACCGGCCACATGTACAACCTGGAAGCCACGCCGGCCGAAGGCACCACCTACCGCTTCGCCAAGGAAGACCTCAAGCGCTACCCCGATATCCTGCAGGCGGGCACGCGCGACATGCCGTACTACACCAATTCGTCGCAACTGCCGGTCGGCTTCACCGACGACCCGTTCGAGGCATTGGAAAGGCAGGACGAATTGCAGCGCAAATACACCGGCGGCACCGTGCTGCACCTGTACATGACCGAGCCGCTATCGAGCGCCGAGGCATGCCGCCAACTGGTCAAGCGCGCGCTCGGCCGTTTCTCGCTGCCTTACATCACCGTCACGCCGACGTTTTCCATCTGCCCCAGGCACGGCTACCTGGCGGGCAGCCATCGCTATTGCCCGAAATGCGACCAGGATATTCTGGTGCGCAAAACGGCCGAACGCCGCGGCGCGGCACATGAATCCACCACAGAGGAGCAAACATGAACGACATGCGCATACCCGAGCAACTCTCCGAGAACATCGATATGGTTCTGAACGACGCGGAACGCCAGCCTTGCGAAATCTGGACCCGCGTGATGGGCTACCACAGGCCGGTTTCGTCGTTCAACATCGGCAAGAAGGGCGAATTCCATGAGCGCAGGTATTTCGATGAATCCCGTATCGGCGAAGCCGCTTAAACGGCTCGCGCGCGACCTGCAGGTCGGCGGACTTGCGCCCTTCACGGCCACAGACTACCCGGGCAAGCTCGCCGCTGTGGTATTCGTCCAAGGTTGCCCGTGGCGCTGCGGTTATTGCCACAACCCGCATCTGCAGGCGCGCGACGGCGACGGCGCGATGGCATGGAGCGAGGTCATGCGCTTGCTGAAGCGGCGCATCGGCTTGATCGACGCGGTGGTTTTCAGCGGCGGCGAGCCGACGCTCGACCCTATGCTGCCCGCCGCCATCGCCGAGGTGCGCGGCCTGGGCTATGCCGTCGGCCTGCACACCGCTTGCATCTACCCGGATCGGCTGGAGAGCGTTTTGCCAATGCTGGATTGGGTGGGCTTCGACGTCAAGGCGCCCTTCGACACATACGAGAAGGTCACCGGCGTCAGGGACAGCGGACAAAAGGCAAGCGTCTGTGTCGAGTTGATACTGGCTTCCGGCATCGCCCATGAATGCAGAATCACTATTGATGCGTCGCTGCTTGCCGACTCCGAAATATTGTCCATTGCCGTGGACATGGCAAAGAGAGGAGTTACAGATTTCGCACTGCAACTGGCGCGCCCTGCCGGCGCGGCCAAACTGTCCTCGCGCAACGCAGCCGCGCACTATCCAGGGTCCGATATATTGAAGCAGGTCGCCGCCATGTTTTCCCGCTTCACCTTACGCAACCAGCTTGACTGATCTGCGGGAAGCGGCCCGTCCATGCCAACGCTCGTCACCAGGAGACCGGCTTGACCACCATCAGCACATAAGCGAGAAGCGGCAGGAGGGTCGCGATGATCCACAGGACATTCCACCTTTTTGTCAGGGCCCAATACTTCTGCGGAACCGTGTCGGATGGAGCCAGGTTCTTCAACAGCGACAGTTGCATCACTTGTATTGGAGCCAGCAACAGCAGCCAGATTGCCGCGGAACCATAGAACAATATTTGCGACCACAACAGCCAGGCCGTGGTGGCGACGTTGATCCCTGAGATTTTTGCCAGGCTGTAGCCGGTGATGGCAAGGACCGTGGTCGAGGTCGTGGTGAATATGCCGTCCGTCCAGGCAAGCTGCTTCTGAGCATAGATCAGTACCGGCGTGCTGCCGTTCTTGTTGGCGGTGATTTTCCAGAAAAACGCGAAGATGATGTTCCCCAGGAAAAAGACAGATGCGACGACGTGCAGAACGACGAGCGTTGTTTTCACTTCCATAGCCTTACACCCTTTTCATAAATGGCGACCAAGCGCCGACGTTATCACCATCCAATTGAGTTTCCCTGGAGCGTTCAAATCTCCACCAATATCTTGCCGCGGTTGGCTTCCGTGCCGTTGAATACGCTGGAATACGCCTTGGGGATATTGTCGAAACCCTTGTGGATGGTTTGATTGCACTTGATTTTTCCCGACTTGATATAGCCGCCCAGCTCGAGGATCAGCGCGTTCCAGTTGGCATCGTCGAACCATTCGAGCCCGAAGATGCCGCGTATGGTGACGCGGTTGAACATGGTGATGTCGAGCATGCGCGGGCCGATTCTCGGTTCGCTGCCGGTCTGCAAGGCCATTTGCCAGCAGATCGCGACGATGGAATAGACGTTCAAGTGCATGAACACGGCATCGGTCGTGTAGCCGCCGATGTTGTCGAAATATTTGTCCACGCCGTCCGGTGCGGCGACGGCCAGGGCCTCCGACATTTTCTCGAAGGTGTTGGCCTGCTTGTAGTTGATGCCGTTGTCGAAGCCGAGGCTTTTCAGGTGCGCGATTTTTTCCTCGCTGCCGCAGATGCCGACCACGTTGCCGGCGCCCTTGATCTTTGCCAGCTGGCCGACGATTTCCCCCACCGAGCCCGATGCGCCGCTGATGACCACGGTATCGCCTTCCTTGATGTCCAGGACCTTGGTCACCGTGCCCCAGGCCGCCATGCCCGATCCGCCCAGTGCGCCCAGGCTGGAGATCAGGGAAAATTCCTTGGTGAAGACGGCTTCGTCGAGCTTGCGATATTTCGGAAACACCATGGGGAACATACCGGTCTGCCACAGCGCTTCCCGCCCGTTGCTCACCAGGTAGGTGCGCCAGCCGCCGAAACCCTGCACGAAATCGCCCTTCTTGTACATGGCATGCTTGCCCGCTTCCAGCACCTCCATCACGGAATCGGCGCCTAGGTGGTCGCCCAGCGGCGTATCGAGGGTGATGCCGTGCAGGTAGGGGTCGATCGACACGTACAGTGTCTTCAACAGCATTTCATCGTCCTTCAGTTCCACATCCAGCGTTTCCGCGACTTTTTCGTACATGTCCGGGATCTGGGTCACGTCCTTGGTATGCTTGCGCACGACCCATTTTTCAGTGCTCACATTGATTTTCATGTGGATATTCGCAGCTCGTCTCAAAAAGAATTCGAAAAGATGTCGTTCAGGCGTCGGACGAGCCGACCAGTTTTTCCCGCTGCCTGTTCTTTGTCTTGAATGCGTATTTCGCAAGGAAGACGAAGGGGTGGACGATGCCCTTGTGGATGGCGATGGCGGCGGGGAATTCGTGCGGTTCCCGGATGCCCAGGCCTTCGGGCACTCTGTCTTCGCGCCAGGTGAAGGTGCCGAACAGCACATCCCACAGCGTCGTTGCGGTGCCGTAGTTCTGCGCCTCGGCCACGTCGAGACTATGATGCAGCCGGTGCGATTCCGGCGTGGCGATGAGATAGTTGAGCGGCCCCATTTTCATGTTGACGTTGGCATGGATGAAGTATCCCTGCATGGCGGTGAAGGCCTGGGCGATGAACATGGATTCCGCGGAAAAATGGAGCAGGTACAGCGGCACCTGGGTGAGCAGGGTGCGGACGATGATGTCGATGCCGTGCGTCACGCCGTTGTTGGCCACGTTGACCTTGGTCGGCGTGTGATGGATGCCGTGGACCTGCCAGAGAAACAGGTTGACGTGCCCCACGAGATGGAACAGATAGCTGGCCAGGCTGCTCAGCATCAGCGCCAGCGGAATCTCCAGCGCCAGGGGAAGGTGATCGGACGTGGAGGCGATGCGCGTGGCGATGGAGACCACCAGCCCCTGGCTGTATGCGCCGGCGACGCAGGTCAGGCCGAAGTAGGTAATGTCGCGCAGCCATTCCTTGCCGGTGGGGTGCCATTTCTTTTCGAAGGGAATGATCCGCTCCAGGATGATCTGGAAAGCTTGAAACGACAGCAGCGTCATGAAGGTGGTGAAACCGTATTTCCAATGCTTCTGGATGGCCAGGGTGCAGACGGTTCCCAGGCCGGCGACCATGAGGAAATAGATGGCATAGCTTCTCAGGTGCAGCGGGGTAAGGTAGGAACCCTTGCCGCCGGTATCGGTGGGGGTACCGAGGGCGGCAGCGGCGCCGGAGCGCGGATTGTGTTCGGGGTGCATTGTCAAAGCTCTCCTATGTCAGATTGCGGATGATGGGGGGCGCGCAAGTGCTTTTCGGTTGAACCACAAACGGCATGTTCAAGTCGCTGCAGATATATTGGACGGCGTGCCGGCCGCTGTGGGCCGCTCGGGTCACGCCGCCGTTCCCGAGCCAGTGCCCGGCCATGTAGAAGCCCTGAAGGCCGGGGAGCTTGCCCTTGAAGCGGGCGATTTCGGCCTCGATCTGGTCGTTGTTCTGCGTCAGCGGCGTCCAGCCGAAAATGGAGCCATGGCGGTTCCCGGTGTAGCGGACGCAGGTCAGCGGCGTCGCCAGGTCGGTATATTCGATCTGCCCGCTCAAGCCGGGATGGCGCGCATCCAGGCAGGCGATGATCTCCTTCGCCAGGCGCAGCTTGGTCTGACGGTATTCGAGGCTGCGCTTGCGCTTGGTGTACCTGCTGCCACTGCCCTTCTCCGCTTTTTCATGTTCCGCACCGGGTTGTTGCCCATGCTGATCCAGCGCTTCCCAAAAGCGGAAATCGCTCAGGAAACTGACATAGATGACCGACTTGCCCTCGGGCGCGCAGCCGGGAAAAAGCCGGTTGCGCACTTGCACGCTGATGCCGGATTCGCCCAGGCCGGGCAGCCTGGCGCGCTCGTCGGCATCCAGGATATAAGTGGAAAACGCGGGCAGATGCGTATAGTCCGCCTTCAGTCCGAGGAACATGCAGACAGTTCCCGGAAAGACGTCCTCCGGCGAATCGTCGAAACAGGCGTAGGACTTGTCGATTGCGTCCGAGGTGTACCTGCCCCCCAGCAAATTGTAGATCTGGTTGTAGCCGTCGCTGGCGCCGATCACGATGCCGGCGTCGAGCGTCTCGCCGCTGCCGAGCCTGACGCCCTTGACGCGGTTATCCCGCACCTCGATCTCCCTGACCTGGCTTCGGTAGCGGATCTCCCCGCCCAGTTGCAGGTAGCGCTCCTCCAGCGATTGCGCGACCGACAGTGAACCTTCGGCGGGCACCCCGGCATTGTTGTCGGCCGCATTGGCCACGTTGATGCAGCTCGGCAAAAGCGGAATGCCCTTGATGGCATCGAACAAGACGTAACGGAACGCCTCGCGCAGCTTCGGGTGCTGGAATTGGGAGGCAAATTGCTCGACGCTGATAGCCATGGTTTGCGAAAAGGTCTTCATGAAGGGCAGCAGCTTGAGCATGACGCGCGCCTTGTCGCGGAAATTTCTCAGGCCCTGTGCCTTCAGGAAGGGGAAGTGGCGGCTGCATTTGCGGAAGTCGCGCACATAGCGGCAGTATTTCCGGATATGGATTTCATCCTCGGGCGAAATCGCCAGCAGATGCGGCTCCAGGATGTCCGGATCGCAATAGAACTGGATATCGGTGCCGTCCGGGAAGCGCACGGTGTTGAAGACGCTGACCTGGCTGATGGTCTTCCCGTCGAACGCGTTGAGCTCACGCCAGACCTGCGAAAGCTCGTCGCCGTGATCGTTCCCCGATCCGTTCAACCAGCTGATGCAGGGGTCGAAGGTGTAGCCGCGCCTGTCCCAGGAGGTGCAGCAGCCGCCGGGCTTGTCATGCATCTCGATGATGGTCGCGGCGAAGCCGTTCATGCGCGCATAGCAGCCGGCCGCCAGGCCCGATATCCCGCCGCCGATAATCACGATATTCGGCTTTTCCCGACCCGACATATTGCTCCTCACTAGAGACCCGCGGTTTGTAAATAATCTAGATAACGCCATCGGAGACCGCGCAGGAATCAAGCTCGGACATCGATTCCAGAACCTGCACCGTCCACTGCTCGATGCGCCCGGTCGTCAATTCGGGCTGGTTGTCGTCGTCCAGGGCCAGGCCCAGGAAATATTTGCCGTCGGCTGTCAAGCCCTTCGACGCCTTGAAGCGATAGCCGGCATTCGGCCACAGGCCGATCATACGGGCGCCGCGCACGGTCATCGCATCGTGCAGATCGAGCAGGCCGTCCTGGAACCACTCGTCATAGCCTTCCTGGTTGCCCTGGCCGAACAGGGCGCAAAGCTTGCCGGAAAAATCGAGCTGCCGGAAGCGGGGAAAATAGTCGATCCAGTCTTCCTGCAGCCCGCCGTATTCCCAGGTCGAAATGCCGATGATGAGCAGGTCGAATTCCTCGATGTCGATGGTATCGACGGCGATATCGAACAGCGCCACGCGGTTCGGCGCGAGCAGTTCCGCGATCTGATGTGCCGCATTCTCGATATTGCCGGTAGTGCTGCCGTAAATGATGGCGATGTTGTGTTCCATGTCAGCTTCCCGCATAAGTGTTTTCCAGTTCCGGCATGTCCGGCATGTGCGATAGAGGACCAAGGTGATCGCCCTGCTCCGGCAGCTCGCCGATATAGGCCTTGAACGGTTTCGCCTCGTCCTTGCAGAGGTATTGGATGACGTGCCGGCCGGACGAGGCGGCGCGTATCAAGCCGCCCGTGGTGGTCCAGTGCCCGGACATATAGAAGTTTTCCAGGCCGGGAACCTTGGGGCCGTTTTTCTTGACGCTGTGCTCGACGAATTCGCCGCTGGGCAGGAAGGGCTGCCAGGCCAGGACCGTCCCGTGATGGTTTCCGGTATAGCGCTCCTGCGTGAGCGGCGTCCCGATGTCGGAGAATTCGATGCTCTCGACCAGGCCCTCGTAATGCTTGGCGAGAAACTCGATGATGATTTTCGCGGTCTTTTTCTTCGCCTGCCGGTATTCGAGCGTCCTGCGACGCTTGGTGTGGAGCTTGTTGCTGACGGGCTGGTTGCCGTTTTCGGCGGCGGTCTTTTGTTCCCACACCTTGTAGTCGCAAAAGAAGGAGATGTACAGGACCGACTTTCCCTTGGGCGCGATGTGCGGATAGTACTGGTTGCGCACCTGCACATTGATGCTCGGATGCATCATGCCTGGCAATTCCTGACGCATCTCCTCGCTCAATACATAGGTCGCGCAGTGGCTCTTGTCGGCATAGTCCTTGTTCACGGCGAGGAACATGGTGAAATAGCTCGGGAAGGTCAACGCGCGTTCGTTGATCATGTCGAGATAGAGCTTGTCCAGTTCCGGATTGGGGTATTTCCCGCCCAGCAGGCGCTGGGTCGCGCCGAAGCCGTCGCCGGCGGAAATGACGATATCGCTATAGTGCCGCTGGCCGTCGGTCAACAAGACGCCCACGGCCTTGTTGTCTTCAATAAGAATTTCCTCGACTTTCGCGTTGTAGACCGTCCGGCCGCCCAGGGAGTGGTAGCGCCGCTCGATGGACTTCGCCAGGCCGAGCGAGCCGCCTTGCGGCGCGCCGGCGTTTTTCAACGCGGCGCAGGCCAGGTTGAAATAGAACGGAATCAGCGGAAAGGATTCGTGTTTTTCAAACAGGATGAAATTGAACGCCTCGCGCAAGACCGGGTTCTTGAAGCGGCTGCTGAACTCGCTCATCGGCGTGGAATAGGCGCGCCCCACCAGCTTCATCCGGATCAGGTAAGGCGCATACATCCTGAATTTCTCCCACGGGTTCATCAAACCCACGGGCTTGAGAAAAGGATGAGCGTCGGTCAGCGCGTAGAACTTCCGCAAATCCGAGCAGAATAATTTGATCTGCTTTTCGTCCTCCGGCGCGATCTCCAGCAAATGCTCCTGCAGGCGGCCGGGTTCGCTGTAAAAATCGACATAGGCGCCGCTTTGCGTATAGACCCGATTGAAGACTTCGAAGTTGATGATCTGCTTGCCGTCCAAGGCGCCCAGCTCGTTCCAGATCTGGTTCATCTTGTTGTTTTTGCCGCTGCCCAGGAGCCAGCTGACGCATTGGTCGAAGGTGTAGTTGCGCCGGTCCCAGGCGGTGCAGCAGCCGCCGGGGATTTCGTGCATTTCGAAGATGGTCGAATCATACCCGTTCATCTGCGCGTACACGCCGCTCGACAATCCACCGAGGCCGGCACCGATGATGATGATCGACTTTTTTCGCTGATTGTTTAAGTTGCTCATCGAAGTGGTTTCTTCCGTCATGCCGACCGATTAATGCGCGGCCCGCTTTTGGTTCATCTGGCCTTCCGCTTCGCTCGCGTCTCGGGCCACGTCGCCGGCGTCGTTTCCATGGCCCGGGGACGGCACCGGCGCCCCGGGGCCGCCGGCGAGAATCGACTGGATGATTTCCGCATGCAGCGTGGCATGGTCGCCGATGAGCATGTTTTCATGATCGCTCGCGCCGATATACACCTGGGTGCCGCACTGCGAGGCGCCGTTCCAGCTATTGAGCTTGTATACGCGGTTGGGGTCGGCATCGTTCTTTTCGACGATGTAGTGCACCTTGGACTGGATGGTGCCGCGGTTCTTTTGCCGATAGATGAAATCGATATAGTTGTTCGCCTGTTCCAGGGTGTGCGCGCGCACTTCGTTGGAGCCGGTGTGCCGTTCCAGGTGCCCTTTGAGCTGTTCCCGGAATTCGTCGAGGTGCGCCGGCGTGATTTGCGAGGAATCCGTGATCCGGTAGGAATCCATGATGACCACGCTGTCGACCGCGTCGCCCTGCGCTTCCAGAATATTGGCGATCTCGAACGCCAGGTTGCCGCCCAGGGAGTAGCCGAACAGCAGATACGGGCCGGCCGGCTGGATTTCCTTGATCATGGCGACATAGCGGTCGAGCTTGTCGTCTTCCATGAGGTAGTTGAACGACACGATATTGGTGTCGGGCATGGCGGCCGCGATGGTCTTGTAGACGATGCTGTAGCCGCCCGCCGGCGGGAAGCTGAACAGGATGCCGGGCTGACGCTGGTTGTAGCTGATATAAGGCAGGCTGCCCTGCGATTTGCCGGTGACGATGTCTTCCACCACGCCAGCCATACCGAGCAGGGTCGAGAGCCGGAACAGATCGCTGACTTTGATCTTGATGTTGAAACGCTCGTTGATTCTGAGGGTCAATTCGATCAGGTAGAGCGAATTGCCGCCCATTTCGAAAAAGTCGTCGTACAGGCTGATCGCGTTGATGCCCAGCATCTTCGACCAGATAGCCGCCATTTCCTTTTGATACCAGGTCACCGGTGCGGCGATTTCCTTCTGGGCGCGCACGGCTTCGGGACGGGGCAGCGACTTGTAATCGATCTTCCCGTTGGCCAGCTCCGGGATCGCCTCGATCTCGCAGAAAAAATCGGGAATCATGAACGAGGGCAGCGACTTGACGGCGTGCACGCGCAAATGCTCCGCCGCGACGGCCGCGCCAGGCTGGGGCCGGAAATAGGCGCACAGGCGCTTTTGCCCGCCGCCGTCCTCGCACACGGTCACCAGGACTTGGGCGACTTGCGCCTGCCTGGACAAGACTTCCTCCACCTCGGCCAACTCGATCCGGTGGCCGCGTATCTTCACCTGCGTATCGCGCCGGCCGCTCAAGAGCAGGTTGCCGTTGCCGTCCCATTTCGCCAGGTCGCCAGTGCGGTAGACGCGAGCGAGCGGATTGCCGGCGCCCAGCACGGCCTCGAGGATAGGCAATTCCACGAACTTCGCGCCGGTGAGTTCCGGGTTGCCGGCATAGCCCAGCGTCACGCCGTTCCCGCCGACGAACATTTCGCCCACCATGCCCTTGGCCACCGGCTTCATGTCATCGTCGAGAATCAGCACGAAACTGTTGGCGAACGGCTTGCCGATGGGGATGCCGTCGGACTGGTCGCAGTGCTGATAGCCCCGCTTGTTGGATTCGTCGAAATCGAAGAAACAATTGTCGATGGTGGTTTCCGAGGTGCCGTAGGTGTTGACCACGCGCGTGCCGGCGCCGACGAGCCTGCGCAGGCGCCGGTACTCGCCGTGGTTCCACGATTCGGAGCCGACGATGAGCGTGCGCATGAAATCGAGCCGGCATTGCGCCTGCTCCAGGTAATCCATCAGCTTTCGCAGCAGTGTCGGGATGAATTCCGCGATGGTGACGCCGTTGTCCTTGAGCGCCTGGTACAGCAGCGGCATGTTCAACAAGGTGTTCTTGTCGCACAGGTTGAGTTCGGCGCCGTGGCACAGGGCGCGCAGCCAGTCGCCGCTGAACACGTCGAAGCCTGGATTGGCCATCTGCATGTGGACATCGCTGTGGTCGAGCGCCAATTCTTCGCGCCAGGCGCCGGCGATGGAGGCGACATTCCCGTGGCTCACCATAACGCCCTTGGGCCGGCCGGTGGAACCGGAAGTGAAGACGACATAGGCCGGGTCTTGCTTGGCCGTACCGACAGTGCGGGCAACCGGATTATCCCTGGGCAATTCGTCCAGGGCCAGGTCGGACAGATCCAGCAATGAGGCTTGAACGGTATTTTCCGCCGCGATGGCCGATGCCACGGCGTGCGCTTTCTCCGCCTGGGCCGGCGTGTGCAGCACGTACCTGGCTCCGGCATCGCCCACCATGCCGGCCAGGCGTTCCACCGGCAGCTCCGGTTCCAGCAAGACATAAGCGCCGCCCGCCTTCAAGATGCCCAACAGGCATATCATCAAGTCGATGGATTTGTGCTGGCAGACCGCCACGGGGGAACCCTTGTCCACACCCAAGGCAAGGAGCCGGTGCGCCAGTTGGTTGGCCCGCGCATTCAGCCCTTGGTAATCGATGCTTTGTTCAGCCTCGCCTTCAACGCCGGCCTCGGGCCGCATCCTGACCGCGATCTTGCCGGGAAAGCGTGCGGCTTGCTGTTCGAATTGCACCTGGACCGGGGTGAATGGCACCTCTTCCGCCTCGGCCAGGCTTTGCAGATTGGAGTAGCGCTGTAGAACGGTATGCTTCTCGTCCGCGCTCAAGAGGTCGTATTCCGCTACCGGTTTTTCCGGGAAACTCACGGCCTGTTGCGCCAACTGCAGGAAGTGCGCCGACATGCCGGCGACGGTGTCGGGCAAAAACAGGTCGGAATTGTATTTGAAGCAGCATTGATAGACGCCGCATTCCTCGTAGACGGAGAGCGTCAGATCGAACTGACCTTCTTCCTCGGGCATCTGCAGCAGTTGCATGGGGAAGCCCTTGTACTGGGCCACGCTCTGCGCATCGATGCTGTTCCGCTCGACCTGGTGGTTCAACAGGACGAACATCGCCTGGAACACGCTGGTGTGGCTGGGATCGTGCGCCAGCGCCAGGCGTTCGACCAGCAGCGAGAACGGATATTCCTGGTTTTCCAGGGCCGCGAACGTCGTATCCTTGACCTTGCGCAACAGGGCGAGGAAGCTCGGCTTGCCGGCAAAACTCTGGTACAGCGGCAAGGGGTTGACGAAGTAGCCGTAGACCTGGGAGAACTCGGCCGAGGTTCTGCCCGCCACCGGGCTGCCCACGATGATGTCGTCCTGCCGCGTATAACGGTGCAGCAGCGTGTAATACACACTCATCAGGGTCATGAACATGGTCGCGCCTTCCCTGCGTGAGAGCGCGGCGATTTTCGCGGTCAGCGTCTTGTCGATCTCGAAATTGAACGAGCTGCCGTTGTTGGTGATGACGCTGGGGCGCTTCTTGTCGAGCGGCAGCGCCAGCTTGGGAAATTCGGCGGGCAGGTGATTGCGCCAGAATTTATACATGCTGGAACCGCGGATGCTGTTGACCAGCTTGCCTTCCCATTGCACGAAATCCTGGTAACCCGTCGCGGCCGGGACTATCGTGACTTCCCTGTTATTGTTGTACTGCATGTACAGGTCTTGCATCTCGTTCAAGAACATGTAGTTCGACCATGCGTCCGAAATGATGTGGTAGATGCTGATCGAGAAATAATAGCTTTCCGCACTTTGCCGATACAGCCGGATACGGTAGAGGGCCTCGTTTTCCAGGTCGAACGGTTTGCGGTTTTCGCGGATGACCTGTTCCCTGATCTCGGGCCAGGGCATGTCTTGCGCGTCGACCAGCTCGAACGTGGCGTCCCTGGTCGCGTACACCCGCTGCACGGGCTCGCCGTCGACCACGAAGAAATTGGTCCGCAGGCTCGGATGGCGCGCCACCACGCCGGCGATGGCCTTGTCGAGCGCCTCCAGGTTCAGGGCGGCGGGAATATGCATCACGCCGCCGATGTTATAGGCCGAACTGGCGGGGTTGAGCTGATGGGTGAACCAGATGGCCTTCTGGCCGTAGGAGAGCGGAAACTCGCTCTCCACGGGGATATGCTCGAACGGATTGCGCGGTTCCGCGGCGGCAGGCGCCGTGCCCGATCCATCCGCACCGGCCGATGCCGCCGTCAAGCGCTCCATGGCCGCCAGGGTTTGCCTGTCCTGGGCGATCTTGTCGTTCAGCTCGCGCGCCAGTTCCGCCACGCTGGCATTGCCGATCAGTTTCACCAGGCTCAGCGTATTGCCGAAATAGCTGTTGACCCGGGTGCTCAACTCGGCGCCCATCAGCGAATCGATGCCGATACTGATCAAGTTGGCATCCGCGTCGACGCTGTCCATGCCGCTGCGCAGCACCTGCGCCACGATGCGGCGGAAGTTCTGGCTCACCAGTTGCAGGCGCTCCTGGGCGGGAAGCTGGACATAGGTATCGAGGAAACCCGCATCGTCGGATTGGCCTTCTTCCTGGCTGGCGTCGTTGAGTTCGGCGAACAGGCTCGGCTTCTTGACGTACCACTTCACCACTTTTTGCCAATCCGCGTCGCACACGGTTAGTTGAGCGTGCGGCTGGTCCAGGATGCGTTCCATGACTTTCATGCCCGCCTCCGGCAGGATGCAGGACATGCCGCGATGCAGCTTGTAGTGCTCGATCAGGTTGAGTTCCTTGATCATCCCGATCGCCCACGGCCCCCAGTTGATGCTCAACGCCGGCAAGCCCTGCTGCTTGCGCGCCTGGCACAGCGCGTCGAGGAAGGCATTGCCCGCCGCGTAGGCGGATTGGCCGGAAGTCGTGACTTGCGTGGCCACCGACGAGAACAGCACGAAATAATCCAGCGGCAGGCCGGCCGTGGCATGGTGCAGCGCCAGCGCGCCCCTGGCCTTGGTGTCGAAGACCGCATCGAATTCGTCCGTGCCAAGGTTGGGCACCATGGCATCCTTGACGATGCCGGCGCTGTAGAAGATGCCGCGGATCGCCGGATACCCCTTGTCGTTGAAGTCCGCGAAGAAGGCGGAGATGGCGCTGTCGTCGCAGACATCGAGATCGGCCGCGATCACGTCGGCGCCGCTTGCTTCCAGGGCGCGCACGAACTGGACGCGCTGGTACAGCGCGTGCGCCGGGTCCAGGCCGCGCCATTGCGCGCGCGGCGGCAGCGATTCGCGCCCGGTGACGATCAGGCGGCGGGCGCCCCGGTTGACCAGCATCGTGCACACCAATTGGCCGATCGCGCCGAACGCCCCCACTACCATGTAGGTCGCGCCGGCATCGAGGTGCAGCGGAAAGGCGGGCTTGAGGTCCTGCGCCGGGATCAGGCGCGAAGCGTAGCGCGTGCCGAGGCGATAGCTGATTTCGTTCTCGCCGTCGCTGTTGCCCTTGCGCAGTTCATCGAGCACGCAACGGTCGTCGGCCTGCGCATCGAGATCGATCAACTTGCCCCAGTTATCGAGCAATTCCTGCTGGGCCAGCACGCGGCCGAAGCCGCACACGGCGGCGGCCAGAGGATCCACGGGCGCGCCGCCGGCCGCCGCGAGGCCGTTGCGGGTGATTAGCCACAGCTTTGCGTCCGAAGTTTTTTTCAACAAAGCCTTGGCAATGGCGAGCAAGCCATGCAGACGCGTGCTCTTGTGCCGCTCCAGCGCCTGCCGGTCCAGGGCCGGCGAGAGCGAAGAATCGCCGTTGGTATCGAAAACGATGTCGAAGTCGCCGAACTTCGCCTGTAGCGCCGCGAACAAGGTTTCCAGGGCGACGGGATCGGCGGCGGTCAACTTTGCCGAGCCCAGATCGGGGGCGATGGAAGGCGCCGCATCCGTGGCCGCATTCACCTCCGCCAGGCAGAGGTGCGCGCCTTTCTCGCGCAGGGCATGCACGAAACCCGGCGCGCGCTGCTGGCCGGCAAAGACGAGGTAACAGTCTTTCAGCCCGGTTCCGTCTTCCGCGCCGCCGTCTCCGGCATCGATGGCGCTTTCCACGAAGCCGGGCTGGTACAGCCAGCCGTCGATGGTATCGGCCTTGAGGCCGCTCGCCACGCTATCGACGGTCTTGGCGACAAATCCCTGGATCTGGCCGAAGGCTTGCAATTGCGCATCGTAGAGCGCGATGTCCGCCACCATTTGCTCGTCGTCGCGCTGCACGATGCGGGTATGGCACCAGAATCTCACGGGCGCGCCGCGTGCGATATCGATCGCGCCGATCTTGATGGGCAGGCGCGAAGTCAGGGCCTGGTCCGGCTGCAAGCGCAAGATCTCGCTGAAAATCACCGTTTGCAGGCAGGCGTCGAACAGGGAGGGATGGAAATGGTACTGTCCGGCACCGGCGCCGTCGCCATCGAGCAGGGCCGGCAATTCCACTTCGGCCAGCAGCTCGCCGTCGCCGGCGCGCAACGATTGAATGGCCTGGAAGGCGGGGCCGTAATCGTAATCATGCTGGTGCAGGTGGCGGTAACACTCTTCCTGGCCGAGCAACCGCGGCGTTCTGGCCTGGCATGCGGCGAGGTTGAAGGTCTCACGGCGACGCGTACCCTGCGCCCTGGACACCTGGCCCGTCGCATGGAGGACAGGATTGGCGCGGCTCGCCGTGGCTCCGTTGTCGTCGCCATCGTCGTTACCGCCGTCGGGCGTGCCGATACTGGAAATCTGGAAGCGCGCATGCTTCTCGTCGAATTGGAAGGTCGCGGCGGGGTCCTTGTCCGAGCTCAGGAAAATGCCCTTTTCGATGTGCAGATCGTGGATGCGATAGTCGGCGTCGCCCCAGCCCTTTCTCAGCGCGCCGTAGGCCATTTCGACATAGGCCGCCGCCGGCAGGATGCAGGTGTCTTGAATCCGGTGGTCGTTGAGGTAGGGGTATTTTTCCAGACTGATGTCGGTCCGCCACGAATTGGCCAGATCGGCCAGCCCGGTCTGGCGCATACCGAGCAGCGGGTGGTCGGCCTTGCCGACGCGAACCTTGTTGAAATACGGGGTCTCATACCAGAACCGGCCCCAGTTCCACTGATAGGTGGGAAACGGCACGAACATCCCGCCGCTATACATACCTTGCCAATCGATGTCGAAGCCGCGGCTGTGCAGCGCGGCAACGGCATCAAAAAAATATTCCTGCTCGGGTTTCTTCCTGCGTTGCGAGGCCGTGACGAAAACGTTTTTCCGCAGCTCTTGCGCCACTTCCGCGATGGCGGCCCCAAGCACCGGATGCGGCCCGATTTCGATAAAGCCGCTATAGCCGTCGTCGATGATTTCCTGCACCGCCTTGGCAAACAAAACCGGCTCGCGGACATTGCTCCACCAATAGTCGGCCCCCAGTTCCGTGCCGCTGATCCGCTTCCCCGTCACGGTCGAGTAAAGCGGGATGGTTTCCGGACGTGGGTTGATGTTCGCCAGCGATTGCAGCAACTGGTCTTTGATCACGCACATCGCCGGGCTGTGATACGGCACTTCGACGTGGAGGAATTTGTTGAACACTTCCTTGTCTTGCAGCTCGGCGGCGATGCGTTCCAGCGTTGCCGCACTGCCCGAGATGACGCAGGCATTCGGGCCGTTGACGGCCGCGATGGAGACCTCGTCCTTGTTGCGCTCCACATAGGCATTCGCCTCGGCGGCAGGCAACCCCACCGCCAGCATCTTGCCCATGCCGTGCGTAAGCTGCTGCAGGCGGCTGCGGTGGATGGCGACCGTCACCGCATCCTCCAAACTATAGACGCCGGCCAGGTAGAACGCAGCGATCTCGCCCGTGCTATGGCCGACGATGCAATCGGGCTCGACCCCGTGCGCGCGCCACAGTTCCGCCAGCCCGACCTGCAGGGCGAAGTTCGCGGTCTGGGCCAGCCAGGTATTATCCATCTGCGACTGGCTCTCGTCGGCCAGCAGCCATTCCCGCGTCAGGGACCAATCGGCCTGGCGGTCGAATTCGGCGCCGATGGCATCGATGGCCTGCTTGAAAACCGGCTCCGCCGCATAGAGTTCGCGGCCCATGGCCCACCATTGCGGCCCCATGCCCGTCGTCACCCAGGCAAGCCGTTCGCGCTGTTCGCCCTGGCCTTTGCGGCCCGATTTCGCCTTGTCGACAGCGGCCGAGGCCACGCCGTCGCTGTCGATGAAGCGGCGCAGCTTCTCCGTCAGTTGCGCCTTATTGCGATAGGTGAACGTGGCCCGGTTCTCATGCCGCTCGCGGACGACGGCCGCGGTGTGCGCCAGGTGAAACAGGTCGGTTTCGCTGTCGAGGGTCTCGATATGCTTCAGGCAGGCGGCCGCATTGCGCACCAGCGAAGGCTTGCCCCGGCCGCTCACGGGGAACAGCTTGATCCGGCTGTCGTCATCGCCGGCAGGCACCGTCGATGCCGGCGCCGAGGGAACATATTCGCTCAGCACCAGGTGGGCATTGGTGCCGCCGAAGCCGAACGAATTGATCCCCGCCAGCATCGGCCCTTCGTGTTCCGGCCAGGCCACGGGCGCGGTCGGGATGGTGTACGGCACCTTGTCGAGATCGATCTTGGGATTGACCTGCGTCAAATGCAGATGCGGCGGAATGGCGCGGTTCTTCATCGCCATCACCACCTTGATCAAGCCCGCCATGCCCGCCGCGGCTTCGGTATGGCCGATATTGGTTTTCACCGAACCCACGTAGCAGCGGTCTTCCGGCGCACGTTCCAGCGAGAGGAGGCGTCCGATCGAATCGGCCTCGATCGGGTCGCCGACTGGCGTTCCCGTGCCGTGGGCTTCGATGTATTGCACTTTCCCGGGCGATACGCCGGCCCTGGCATAGGCTTTTTTCATCAAGCGGAATTGCGCATCGCCGTTGGGCACGGTGATGCCGTTGGTCTTGCCGTCCTGATTGACGGCGGTCGCCCGGATCACTGCGTGGATGCGGTCGCCGTCGGCAATGGCGGCGGAGAGCCTCTTCAACACGACGATGCCGACGCCTTCGGAACGCACATAGCCGTTGGCGGTGGCGGCGAAACCGTGCGACGATCCGGTTGGCGACAGGAAGCCGCCCTGCGTTTCCGAGATGGTGTATTGCGGCGCGATATTGAGCGACACGCCGCCGGCGATGGCCAGCTCGCTGTCGCCCTGCTGCAGGCTCTTGCAGGCCAGATCCACCGCGACGATCGACGAGCTGCAGGCCGTGTCGACCGACATGCTGGGGCCGTTGAAATTGTAGATGTAGGAAATCCGGTTCGACAGCATGGTCATCATGATGCCGGTGGCGCTGTGCGAATCGAGATTCTCGAAACTGGGATTGGTAAACTGCAGGATTTTGTAATCCAGGGTGAAGCCGCCGACGAACACCCCGACCGACTTCCCGCTCAGCGAAGACGGCTGCAGGCCGCCATCCTCGAGCGCTTCCCAGCTCACTTCCAGCAGCTTGCGCTGCTGCGGGTCCATGAACTTGGCCTCCCTGGGGGCGATGCCGAAAAATTCCGGATCGAATTCGTCGAAACCGTCGATATAGCCGCCCCACTTCGTGTTCATTTTCGCTTTCTTGTTTTTCTCCCTGGAGAAGAAGGCGTCGGTATTCCAGCGACTCTCCGGCGTCTCCGTAATGCTATGCGTTCCACTTCTCAGGTTCTCCCAAAATTGGGCCGGACTGTTCGCGCCGCCGGGAAATCGGCACCCCATGCCGACGATGGCGATGGCCTCGTAGTGCGAATCGGTCGCCGGCGGCGTCGCGCCGGAATGGATGTCTTTACCTGTGCTTGTCATTGCCGATTTCCTCTTTCAGTCTAGACTGGACCAGATTGGATACTCAAATTGGATAAGCAGATTGAATATCCGATGGATACTGTGAATTTTCTCTTTGTCTCTTTGTCCGCCGCGTGACAAATATTGTTGTGCTCGAGATACGCGGTGCCTACATTAGCACGAGCAAAATTTGCAAGAAATGCCGCCGTAATAGGATGTAATACGACGTAATAACGCGTAATAGCACGTAATATCCAAGCAAGAAAAATCCCTGTATAAATGCCGTATCGCGACGGCCGGCATGCCGTTTTGAATTCGTTTTTTGAGCGCATGCCGCGGTTCGCGCCGCAGGGTTTTACATCGCTTATATCGCTTATGTCCCTTATGGGCGCTCGTAGGCGCGCTCGCCCGACCATGAACAGCAACCTGGAGATCCTCAATGAGTGTTGAAACGACAGAACCGGAAAAATCGAAAGACGCCGAGAAAATGTTTGGCGCCGGCGCGAAACTGCTGGGAGAGGTGGTATTGACGCCTGGCGCCAGCCTGTTGCTCGACGGTGAAATCAAGTCGGGCATGGGGCATGTGCTGGCAGGCTTGGTGGCGCGCACGGTGCTCGGTGTGCCGGGAATGATCCTGGTGGCGGCGGATTCCTATTCGACGTCCGTCACGGGGAAATCGCTGTTGGCGCATATCGCCGGGAAAGAAAAATAACTTTCCGGCTTGAGGAAATTCCAATTCCAAATTGAGAGGAAGCACATGACACAAGAAAACAGTGTTTTGAAAAACGGCGCGCGCCTGATCGGCGAAACCATCATCACCCCCGGCACCAGCCTGCTGTGCGACGGGCAGATCAAATCCGGGCTGCTGCATGTCGGCGCGGGGCTCATTGCCCGTTTCACCCTGGGCATGCCCGGCCTGCTCCTTGTCGCGGCCGATTCCTACAGCAAAACGGTGACGGGAAAATCGCTTTGGCGCAATTGCGTAGGCGGCGGACAAGAGACGATGGAATCGCCGGAGAGAGAGATGGAAGGCGATGTCGTGGTGGTCGAAGAGGTGCGGGAGCATCCAGGCGCGGAACCCGGGGCCGGTGAAAAGGCTGCGCGTTCCTCCAAAAAAGACAAATAAGGCCCGACCGGCCGGCCGCATACCATGACAGACGAATTGATCACGCACACCCCGTCCGACGCGCGGAAACCCGCCGAAACCAGGGAGGCCGGGCAGACCCGGCCCGATTTCCCGGCAACGCGGGTAAAGGCCGGGGCCGGCGGCGACAACCCGCTGACGATGGGCTTGAAGCTCATCGGCGAATTCGCCTTCACCCCCGGCACCAGCCTTCTGCTCGACGGCAAGGTGAAATCGGGTATCGCCCACGTCGGCGTCGGCCTCGTCGCGCGGCGCCTGCTCGGATTGCCGGGCTTGTTGCTGGTCGGTGCGGATTCCTACAGCCAGTCGGTGACGGGAAAGTCCTTGCTGGAGCATGTCCGGGGGCTGGCCGGCGCCAGGGAGGAAACGCTGGGGCAACGTGTCAAGAAGGCGATGGACGAGAACAAATCGCTCGGCGAGATTCTGGCGCTCGTCGCCGAGGATGTGGAAGACAAGTATCACAGCCACGCCAACAAGGGTTGAAATGCAATTGACTCAAGTATCGTCGTCGTATGGGCGGGAACGCTGGCATGTTCCCATTGTGTACGGCGATAGCGGGATCGCAGCCAGATTGGAAGGTTTGCTGGCCGGCATAACGGGAATTCGTCAGGTCAGCGCCAACCCGGTGACCGGCCGTATCCTGATCCAGTTCGATCCCGGCAAGATCCAGAAAAAAATCCATGCAAGCCTGCTCGCCTGCGTCGCCTTGATATCGCCCTCCCCGGCTGCCAAGAAGACGCCCGCGCTTGCCCCGGGCAAGGAAAAACCGGGCGATGCACTCAAGCAGAAGGCCCTGTCCTTCCTCTCGCGCTTGCCCGGCGCGAAGGACAACGCGTTGCTCAATCTGATCCGTGCCGAGCAACCCGAGGATGTTTCCATCTCCAAGCCCGTGTTGCTCTCGTCGGCAAATACGCTGCTCAAGATTGCCGGCCCGGTCAATCTCGGCCTGATCGTCGTGGCCGGGGTTTCCGGCGGCTTGCCGCTTGCGACCGTACCCATTTTGTCGCGCATCGCCTTCCTGTCCAGCCCGGTGGGACAGATCGCCGCGCTGACCGCCACCTATTTCGGCTTGACCATGACGCAGGCCAAGGTCGAATACGAGCGGAAGTTGGTCTGGGAAAAATATTCCGCTTCCGTCGAGAGCAATATGCGTCAGTCTTCCCTGAAGCATATTCACGGCATGGATATGTCGTCGCTGGACCGCCTGAGTTCCAGCGAACTGGTCAATCACGTCAAAACCGATGCCGAAATCATTTCCCGCTTCGTCGGCCAGGTGCCCCATTCCGCCATCGAACGGGGATTGACCTTCGCCATCGGCACCAGCGTTTTATTTATCGTGGCGCCCGCCGCTTTCGCCATTTCGGTCATACCGCTGCCGATCTTGTATTACGTTACCAAGGCCAAACGCAAGTCGTTCCCGGAAGCCTTCCGCAAGAAGACCGAGGCCGACGACCGGCTCAACAGCGTCATCTCGGACAATTTGCACGGCTTGAGCACCGTGCGCAGCTTCACCGCCGAACAGCGCGAATTCCTCCGCCTGAAAGACGCGTCGGCCGCGCAACTGCAGGCGACCGAAGAGACCACCAGGATGACGAACTGGCTGACCGGCTTCACGCAGTATTCCCTGTCCTCCGGCACCGCCGCCGCCATGATCTACGCCAGCGCGGCCGTGCTCAACGGTTCCCTCACGTTCGCCTCGCTGTCGGTATTGTCTTCGCTGCTGCCGCCCATGATCATGTCGACACAGGGCATCAACCGCGAAATGGAACTGTATCAGTCGGCCCTGTCCGCCGCCAGGAGGATTCTGGAGATTCGCGCCATCGAGTCCGCCATTGTCGACAGCAAGGAAGGCGCCGTCGCAAAACCCCTGCATGGCGAGATCGTGTTCGAGAACGTCGACTTTTCGTACACCGAGGATTATCCGTTCATCCATTCCTTCAACCTGGTCATAGAAAAAGGCAAGACGACGGCTTTCGTCGGCAGCACCGGTTCCGGGAAATCGACGCTGGTCAAGCTGCTCAACCGGTTCTATGACGTCCGGGGAGGGAAGCTGAGCATCGACGGCGTGCCGATCGAACGCCTGAATCTGAAAAGCCTGAGAAGCCAGATATCCCTGATCAGCCAGGATTCCTTCCTGTTCCAGGCCAGCATCATGGAGAATATCCGCTACGGCCGGCCGGATGCCACCGACAGTGAAGTCATCCAGGCGGCAAGGCACGCCCAGGCATACGAATTCATCGCCGACATGAAGGACGGGTTCGATACAGAGGTCAGGGAAAACGGAAAGAACCTCTCCGGCGGCCAGAGACAACGCATTTCCATCGCCAGGGCGATACTGAAAGACGCGCCCATCCTCATCCTCGACGAGGCAACCTCCAGTGTCGACAACAAAACGGAAGACAACCTGAAATCCTCCGTAGCGACCTTATCGAAGGGCAAGACGACCATCGTCATCGCCCACCGGCTGTCGACGATACGCGATGCGGACCGCATCTACCTCATCGATCAAGGCGAAATCAAGGAGCAAGGCGCGCATGAGGAGCTGCTTGCCATGAAGGGCCGCTATGCCGAGCTTTGGAGCCTGCAGACGCAAAACAGATCCGTTCCCAACCAAATCAGCTATTCATGAAACAAGCCATCGCCCATCACCTCAGCAAGGATGAGGCATTGTCCGTCGCGATCGATGCCTTCCATTCCTATGAAAAGAAATATGCGGAATATCAGCCGAGGCTGCGCTGGATGACCAGGTACGAAGCCGAGGTTTCGTTCGCGATCAAAGGCATGAAATTGAAGGGTTCGATAGCGATCGATGCCCACAAGATCTGGCTGGGCATGGACATTCCCTTTCTCTTACTGCCTTTCAAACGGCTGGCTCTCGATGTCATCCACGCGGAAATTACGGGCTGGTTGAGGTTGGCGCACAGCGCTTCCGCCGCCACGGAAAATCAGTCCATTACGGTCGCCAATTGATTGATGCGGCACTGCGCGGCATGCGCCGCGCGGGCACAATGCCGTGGAACGTCCGGCCTATGCCTTTTGTTTCAGCCCGCCGTGAATCAGCATGGAATTGCCGACGATCCGCAAGGCGCCGCTTCTGCGCTCGATGACGTCATGCTCGGAAAAATAGGCAGGGAATAGCCCGATCAACTGCTTCCTGATGCGATGTATCTGAATATTGATATGGCGTTCGCTCAGGCCAAGCATTTTGCTGAGTTCGGACGTCAATATCCATCCCTGCTCCTCGGCTGCGATGCCGAGCATTTTATTTGCCAGTTTCGCTCTTGCCAGGACCAGCAGCAGGTAATGATGGCTGCGCTCGCCCAAGGCCAGTTTTTTCGCGCCGGCCTGGATCGTCAATGAAACATGCTCCTCGTCCTGGCTGACATTGAACAGAAAGGAGAGATGCTCCTCCTCTTTTTGTTGCGCGATATTCGGCTCTTTTAGTCCGTCCCATCCATCGAGAAAATTCCAGTCGACGAACTGCCACTGGTTGTCCCTGTCCCCGACCAGGTCGCCGGATTTGAGTTCATAGGTTTTTTCCGGGCTTTCGCAAATCCAATAGCCATAGCGCGACTTCGACAGGACGGCGCTCGGCCGGTCCGCCGGCGGCAAGGCGATCACCTCGCTGCTCAGGGCAATGGCCGGCAAATGGGACGACATGGGAATCAGCATGCTGTGCGGCGGTTCCTCGTTGAGCAGGGTCCAGGCGACACCGTTTTCGCTGCCGAACCTGAATTCGTCGCCTTGGCGGATACGGCACTCCGAGGCCGGAGGAATCTTGATTCCGTTGATGAACACCCCCCTGGCGCTCATGTCCTTGATCCGCCACAATCCATTGCTCCAACTGATGATGGCATGGATGGGAGAGCTGTCTGCACAAGACAAAATGGTGTTGCTTTCGGATAGTCTGCCAACGATATGCCTGCCGAATAAAACGTTTTCCTCACCCGATGCCGTGTTTTTCAAGTAAGCCAAGAATCACCTACCTCGATGAAATAAAGTGGAGTTATGGGAGCTGAAGCGGTGAAGCGCTGCTTCGATCATCAATTTGATGTCATAGCTACGATATTAGCGAACTATCGATTGCGAAGGAATCTGTCATTTATGACAGGTTGTCGAGAGGCAATTGCCACGCTGGATGATCCCTATTCGATTGGAGCGGGCACCGGAGCACGAAGTCGGGAACAGGATGGTTAATGGATCGTGACGGAGCCTCGAACGCAAATCCGGCGCTGAACAACTAAAGCTCCCCGCAAAAAAATAAAATCTCTTTTCCCGACAAAGGAGCCACTTTTTCTAAAAAATACATTTCTCAAGGCTACCCATATACGCGCAGGCATTCCTCCAACGTAGCATTGTGAATGTCGAGCACTTTCTTTATCGAGCGCACCCCGCCTTCGATTTCTTCCTGGTAGCCGCCGGCGAGATTCCAGGCGATGGGTATGTCCCCGGCTTTCGCGAATTCGAATACCAGCCGGTCGCGCCGGCGCATTTCCTCATTGTTCAGGAAACCGCCCAGCGGGTCGTTCTCGTGCTGATCGGCGCCGGCCTGATAGAAGATGATGTCCACATCCTGGAACGAGTCCAGCAAAGTCGGCAGTTCCTCGAAAAAAGCCTGCTTTTCCCTGGTGTAATGGGTCTTGCCGGTGCGATGCCGGACGCGTTCTTCCAGTCGCAGCTTCTCGATGATGTCTTGCGAGCCGTCGCCTTGGTGATAGTCGAAGTCCAAAATCCCGATCTGCCTCGCTTGCCCGCTGTTAAGCAGCTTCACCGCCGCGATCAGCAAGCCGTTGAAGGTGCAGAACCCCCACGAAAAGTCGTGGCCCGCGTGATGAAAGCCCGAGGTCGGCGACACGGCCACGCCATGCTCCAGCGCATGCTCGGCTGCGGCAAAGAACGATCCCGTCGTCCAATACAGCGAATCGACGACTTCCTGGTGCTTGGTGAGCATGCCGTTGGCGATCTCGAGCGCGATCACCCCGCGTACATGCTCCTGCTTGTGGGCCAGATCGAAGTCCTTGACGGTCAGCGGCGGAAAATCGTGCAGCGCAACCGGATATCGCTCGCGCCACTGTTCGACCACTTCGAGCGGCTTTCTCGGCGACGGAGATTCCAGGACAATGTCCACAACCATCCGGCGGTTGAAAAATACAGGGATATTCATGTTTGCATTGTTTTACATCCGCAGGAACAAATGCAGGGGCTGGCATTCATTCCGGCCATGGGCCCGTGCATGTTCACCGCCGCGCTGGATTTCATTGGCTCAAGCGACGATAGGCCTCAAGCAGTGAAGTCTTGTAGACGGCGCCCAGCAATTGCGGATCGTCTGCCGAGCGGATCACGGGCAGGCGTTCTCCTTGATGCGCCATGAAGCATTGCATCGCTTCGTCGAGCGACATTTCCGGCGTGACCGGCCGCAGGAAGTCGCGGCGCAGGAAATCGGCGGCGGTCTTGTCCGCGGCGTTGCTCTTTTGCGGCTCGCCATCCACCATCGCCGAAGTCAGATCCTGGAGCGCAACCACGCCCTGATAACGGTTGGAAGCGTCGACGACGTACAGGTACTTGACGGAAAACTGCAGGAACATGCGGGTCATTTCGGCAAAGCTCGCCTCCAGTGCCAGCACTGTTTCCGCGGGACGGATCAAATCGCCCATGCGCGTGCCGCGCAGGCGCATGTGCGCTTCCTTTTCAAGGATGCGCGAAACGGTGATCTCGTACATGGCCCCGCCCCCGGTCGCGCGCGCGACATAGTAGGCCAGCATGCAGGCCAGCATGAGCGGCAGCATGACCTGGTAATTCAAGGTCATCTCGAAGATCATCAGCATGGCCATCAGCGGTGCGCTCGTGGCGCCGGCCAGGAAGGCGCCCATTGCAACGACGGCGTAAGTCGATGGCGGCGAAACGGCTTCGGGCCAGAGCAATTGCATGACCAGCCCGAACAGGTACCCGATTGCCGCGCCGACGAAAATGGTGGGCGTGAAGATACCGCCCACGGCGCCGGAGCCGACCGTGGCAGCGGTGGCGACGACCTTGCACGCGAGCACCAGCAGGACGGCGCTCCAGACCCAGGTCGAATGCAACAGGGAATTGACGACACTATAGCCGTTGCCCCACACCTGCGGCACCCATACTGAAATCAAGCCGACGACGAGGCCGCCGCAAGCCAGCCGCAACGGCAGCGGCAGCTTGCTTTTCTTCATGAATCGCTTGCCGGCGTCGATCAGGCGCAGATAGGGCGACACCAATACGCCCGCAAAAACCCCCAGTGCGACGAACGCGAGCAGTTCGACCCGATGCACGTCCGGGAAGGCCGGCATCTCGTAGGCCGGGTGGTAGCCGGGAAATTCGCGCATGGTGATGTTGGCCACCACTGCCGCCACCACGATCGGGGCGAAGTTTTCCGCCACGATCGCGCCAAGGACGATTTCGCCGACGAACAGGGCGCTGGCAATCGGCGCGTTGTAGGCCGAAGCGATGCCGGCCGCCGCCCCGCAAGTGACCAGGACACGCATGATGGCCGGGTCGGCACGCCGGATGCGGGCGAGCAAGGATGCGGACATGGCGGCCAATTGCACCATGGAGCCTTCGCGCCCGATCGAGCCGCCGGAGGCGATGGTGCATACCGAAGAGGCGCTGGCGAGCAGGGTCTGTCCGGCCGACATCTTTCCGTCGTGGTGAACGATCGCTTCCATGTAATCAGCCATGCCGGACGAATGGCGCCGCTGGGCCAGGGTGAGCAGAAAGCCGGCCACGAGGCCACCAAGGACCGGCAATGCGAGGCGGGCATACCAGGGCAGAACCGAGGCAAGCTCCACCAGCGAGTCGCCCGGCGCGCCGAGCAGCCGCTCCGCCAGCCGCAAGGCTTCGCGAAATCCTATGGTCGCCAGGGCTCCCGCAATGCCGGCCGCAACCGCGCCCAGGAGCAAGGGTGGGATGACCGGCCAGCCAGGCGAAAGTCGAAAGCGAGCCGTCATGATGGCGCGAGGAGGAGTTGAAGGAAACTCCATTTTAACCGCCGCTTTTGCCGACGGCACGTTCGACGGCGGCTGTGAACCTGTCAATTCTTGCAGCTTGCCGTGCAAAAACAACCATGTCAGCATCCCGTCCACGGCATCCGAGACCGCCGGCAACAAGTTTGAACAAGGTCCGATCTCATCCAAGGGGAGACAACATGAAGACGACACAGGCAGCGGCACTGGCCGCCTGCTCCTTGCTGGCTGCGAATTTCGCGCATGCAGCCAACGTACCCGACACCTGCACCGGCACTTATCCATCCTACTGGCAGGACATCGCTCCCAAGTTCGCCGAGATGTGGAAAGGCCAGGCGATCAGCGATGCGCCGACGGGCGCTTACACCGGCCCGGTGTTCAAGCTGTCCGACGACTATCCAAGGCAGCCGGTGGACGACAAGGCGAACCAGCCCTGGCGTTCGGCGAAATTCGATCCGATGTTCGACCCCGCCACGCCGCAGAAAGTGAAGGCCAAGCTGGCGCACGAATATGCCGACCTGGTCTACGAGTACGCCCTCGCCGGCAACATCAACCAGCCCGGCCAGAGCGACTTCGACGTATGCCGCAATCCCGTGCGCCCCTGGTATCACATCGCGTTCCAAACCTATGACGCCTTGAGCGGGCGTGAATTCATCCACGGCCTGACGCGCGAAGCGCCCGTCACCTATTCGATCAAGTCCGGCACGGGCACGGCCTCTACCACCATGTGGGCGGTCGGCATCTTCAACGCGACCGCGGCCTACACCCTGGGAACGGTATGGCAGAAGGATGGCACGGCCAAGGTGCCGACGGCCAACATCAGCTTCGACGAAGGCGCCGTGGTGGCCAAGCCGCTGTTCAATACCGCGACCCTCGACCAGTTGCCCGTGCTGGCCAACATGCCGCAATGGAATGCCAATATTTCCGACCCTTCGTTCTGCACCTGCGTGCCGGCCAACGGCAAGGAGTGCACCCTGGTCGAAGAGAGCAACCAATGCCCGCGCAATTACGCCAAGTGGAACAATGTCAAGCTGCTGCAGTTCGACATCTCGGTACGCGACCACCGCGCGCGCGGCACGGGCTGGGTGTATGGCACCTTCGTGGCCGACGGCCAGCGCAAGGCCAAGGTGAAGGACCCCTGGCACCGCGTCAGCCTCCTGGGCCTGATGTGGGGCAACGACACCCCGCCGCCGGGCCAACTGGCCTACAACTATCCGGCCGACCCGCGCAAGAACGGCTTCAAGGAAGAAGTGATTTTCTGGGACGTGGCCGACGAGTTGAACTCCTACGGCGGCACCGGCACCATGCAGCGCATGGGACATCTCGGCTCGGACAATCGCTTGAACGGCCCTGCCGACAATGCCAACAGCTCTTGCATGTCCTGCCACGGCACCGCCTCCGTGCCCGACCTGACATTCACCACGCCGCCGCTGCTGGCGCAATTCTCGCCCATCACCAAGCAATCGGTGGCGCCGGTGAACGGCTTGAAAGACCAGGGACTGGATCGCACCGGCACGGTGGCGACGGAGAATAACGGCGTCAGCTTCGCCAATACCGACTCGGTCTATTTCGCAAACGTGATGGGTGGCACCTCGTTCAACATGACGGTCGATACGCCGCACGGCAAGGTCAACCTCATGCCCGGTTCGCCGAAGTATGCCAATCCGGAACAGACGAGCTGGATCTCGCTCGACTATTCGCTGCAGCTATCGATTTCGCTGGAACAATGGATGGAATGGCAGGCGGACGTGGCCGCCATGACACCGCCGCCCAAGCGCAAATTCGTCAAGGCGTTGCGCCGCGACGAGAAGGAACAGCTGCAGCACGAACAGCAGGGGCAGTGAGTGAGTTGTCGACCTCGCTGGTCAAGGTCGACAGCAGGCTCCAGCCCTTCGCCTGTCGTCCCCGTGAAAAAAAAACGGGGATTCGCAACATCGCCTGTTTCGGTAGCACTTCGGCGCCCCCGTTTTCACGGGGGCGCCGCGCTTTCGGAGATGCAGCGCAGATTCGACCCGCGCCGCAATGAGCGCGTGCCACGACGATCATAAAACGCCCAAGGACCGATTGAACTTCTCCGCATCCTGGTAACCGATCACGCGGCCATTGGCGACTTCCTTCCCGCCCTTGTCGAACAGGATGATGCCAGGCGGGCCGAACAGGCCGAAGTGCTTCAATAGCGCGCGGTCGTCTTCATTATTGGCCGTCACATCGGCTTGCAGCAGCACCATGCCCTGGAATCTGGCTTGCACGCGGCTGTCGGGGAAGGTCAGCTTTTCCATTTCCTTGCACGAGACGCACCAGTCGGCATAGAAGTCGAGCATGGCCGGCTTGCCGCCCATCCTGGCCAACGCGGCATCGAGTTCGGCAAGCGACTTGATGCGCACGAATTCCTGCTTGTGCTCCGCCGTCGCGCGGCCCAGGTGGGCCAGCGGCGCCCAGGGGTCGTGGCCGCCGGTGGCGGCGCCGACCAGTTGCGTGCCGCCGAAGATGGCGAACACCAGGCCGAACATTTTCACCACCCATTTCAATTTCAAATGCCACATGAGGAAGGAACCATAGGCGATACCGATGGCGGCCCAGCCGAACATCTGCAGCTTCCCGGGCAACACCGGCGACACCATCCACAGCGCGAGCGCAATCATCAGCACGCCGAAGAAGTGCTTGACCTCTTCCATCCACACGCCGGCGCGCGGCAGCAGCGATCCGGCCGAGAGGCCGACCAGGAGCAGCGGCACGCTCATGCCGCAGGCCATGGCAAACAAGGCGCTGCCGCCCACCACCACGTCGTGCGTCTGGCTCAGGTAGACCAGGGCGCTGGCCAGGGGAGCCGCGACGCAGGGGCCGACGATCAGGGCGGAGAGCGCCCCCATGGCGAACACGCCCGCCAGCTTGCCGGCCGATTGGCGGTTCGACGCCTGGCTCAGGCGGTTTTGGATGAAGGCCGGCATCTGCAAGGTATAGACGTCGAACATCGAGAGCGACAGCACGATCATCAAGATGGCGAAGCTGCCCAGCACCCAGGGATTTTGCAGCTTGGCCGCCAGGCCCTCGCCGATCAGGCCGGCCGCCACGCCCATGACGGTATAGATCAGGGCCATGCCGAGCGAATACGCCACCGACAGCATGAAACCGCGCCGGCGCCCGACCTGCGCCCCCTCGCCCACGATGATCGAGGAAAGGATGGGCACCAGCGGCAGCACGCAGGGCGTGAACGACAGGCCCAGGCCGATGGCGAAGAACAGCGGAATGATGGCGAGCAGGCTGCCGCTATGCAGGGCCGATTCCACGCGCGAGCCTTCGTCGGCGGCCTTGGCGGCCTTGACGTCAGCTGGCGCGCTCGCGGCGGGTTCGGGCAAGCCGGCGGTCGATAAGGTCGCGCTGACCTGCGCCGGGGGATAGCACAAGCCCTTGTCGGCGCAGCCCTGCCCCGTGACGTTGAGCGTAAAGTTTTGCGCGGCGGATTTGAGCGGCACCACGATGGTGACCTTGCCGCGATAGGTTTCCACGTTCTTCTGGAAAGTATCGTCGTACTCGATCCGGCCCGGCGGGTAGGCGGGCTCGCCCAGTTCGGCATCCCTGGCCTCGATCTGGAAGCGCTCGCGATACATATGGTAGCCGTCGGCGATGACATAGCTCACTTCGGCGGTGCGCGCGTCGCGCATCTTCGCGGAGAACCGGAAGGCTTGCGCCGGGTCGAGGAAGTCGCCGTCGGCATGGGCCGGCGCGATCAGGAGCAGGGATAGCAGAGCCAGCAGGCTGGCGAGCAAGGAGCGGATGGTTGGCGGCATGGTGTTCCCGGATAGGTTCGTTGTTGCGCGTTAATCCGTCTTTCTTGCGGTACGGTTCACTGAACCTTGTTGCCGCATTGCGGAATACACTTGCCATCCGGCGCCGATGAACGGATGCCGATAAAATCGTTTGTATCCAGACAATAACGGAGTGATCAATGAAGTCCATTTTTCTGGCCGCCTCGCTTGCGCTTGCCGCCCTCCCCGCCGCGGCCGCGCTCGACAACGGCGCCGCAGCGCCGAATTTCACCACCCAGGCATCGCTGGGTGGCAAGGTCTACACGTTTTCACTGGCCGACTCGCTGAAGAAAGGCCCCGTGGTGCTGTACTTTTACCCGGCCGCCTTCACCTCCGGCTGTACGATCGAAGCCCATGAATTCGCCGAGGCGGTCGATCAATACAAGGCGCTCGGCGCGACTGTCATCGGCGTGTCGCATGACAATATCGAAACGCTCAACAAGTTTTCGGTCAGCGAGTGCCGCAGCAAGTTCGCCGTGGCGGCCGATACCGACCACAAGATCATGAAGTCTTACGATGCGGTCATGCCGGTCATGAGCGACTATGCCAACCGCACGTCCTACGTGATTACGCCGGACGGCAAGGTGCTCTATTCCTATACGGCGCTCTCGCCGGACAAGCACGTGGAGAATACGCTGGCGGCTTTGAAGAAGTGGAGGGCCGATAACGCTCAGAAATGATCAGGCTTTGGTGCTGATGAGGTTCCCTGCCGAACTCGCACCCTGCACCTTGTTCAGGGTCGATTGCAGGAAGCTGGCAAGGCTGGGCGTGTTGCCGCTCGAACCCTGGCTGCTCAAACCTTGATTGGAAAACAGCGAATCGAAGCTGTTCTGCAAGGCGGCCAACGGCGAACTCGGCGTGCCACCGCTCGATGAGGTGGAAAAGGGGTCGGTGGCATCGTTGCCGTCGCCGGAGACGGAAGCGAACATGGAATCGAGCGAATTGGCCACGTTGCTCCTGACTTGAAAGATCAGGTTTTGCAAGTTGGATTCTAGGCTGCTTTGGCCGGTATTGGCCCCGGTGCCTGAAGCCGTGCCGGCAACCGGATCGCTTGCGCCGCTTTGCGTTTGCAGCGCAGCCGCCAAGCTTTGCACCAGCGAATTCACCTGGTCCGACCCACCCGAACCGGTATTGATGCCCAGCTCGGACAGCGCCTGGCTCAAGGCCGAATTCAATTGCCCGCCCTGCCTGGCCGATGCCGTGCCGGATGCGCCTGCCCCGGTCGTGCCGTTTTGCGCATTCAATTGCGCCAGCTCCGCATAGAGCGTGGCGTTGTAATTGCTCGAATTGCCGATACCGTTGACGGACATGGCGATACTCCTTTGCGCGTCGGCGCAACGTACAACCTGTTCCGATTATACGCGGGTCGACAGGCCGGGCGTCGACACGCCGGCTGGGGCAGCCATTGCGCTATAGGCCGAAACGGCGCTGCTGCCGGCATCGGTCAGGCCGCTTGCCTGATGTGGGCCGTGGCGTTGATGGCGCGCCTGCAGACCTTGCACCGCATTGCCATCGCCGCTGCCGCTGGCTTGCACAGCCTCGATCAGCGAAGCCATGTCGAGGGAATCGGTCGGAGAGACGCCGCCCACGGCATTGACTTGCAAGGCGCCGCCGGTCGATTGCGCCGCGCTCGAACCGTTGAGGCTGCCGACCAGGTTGGCAAAGCTGACCTGCAACTGGCTGGGCGCGCTCGGTGCCGCCGGACTGCCGTGCGGCTTATGTTTCTGCAACGCCTGCAGGGCGGAATTTTGCGTGCTGGCAATGCTGGCTGGCGCGGACATGGAGCCTCCGATTGAAAAGACGGGATTGCTCAGGGCGAGGAATCCCGACCCCATTATCGAAGGCGGGCGAAAAAGCAAAATGGGGAATATAGCGGTAGTTCCGGCTCAGTTTGCGGGATTTGGTTACCGATTTACTGCCACAGTTCAGCCCACCGGCTGCTTTTGGTTCTGCCTGCAGGCCTGTTCGTGCCCTGCAGGGCCGGATGGCGAAAGGGAATGAAACAGGCCGATCAGCTTGCGCCAGGACAGGCGCGGCATGCTGTCGAATACGATGAGGTGCACTTGTACCGTGGGAGTGCTGGGGCGCAGTTGCACATCGAGGCCGTATAGGCCCAGGGTATAACCCAGGACAGCGATCAGGAGGAAGACGATGGCCCCTTTGCCCGTCCAGGCAAGAGCCAGCGAAAGAAATTTTGTTGTTTTAACAATCCCAGTTTGCGCATCCATGGAAGGTCCCCCGGTTATACCGCACTGCTTCCACTGCAACAACTACGTCGCGCCTCTGACAGCGCGACCTTATATTAGTTCCCGTCTTTTTCCAAACCCTTGATTTGATTGGCGATTTCTCCACTCAGTCGGGCCAAGGCCTGGGCATGGGCCGCCACCGCATCCTCAAAATCGGTCCCGCGCGCCGGCACGCGCAGGTTTGCCTTGCCCGTCACATCCGTCTTGCCGGCATGGATAAGCCAGGCTGCATCGATCGCCTCGGTACCGCCCAGGACAGTATCGAAACGCGTGATATCGAGCCTGACCTGGTATTTGGCGTGCTGGCCGATATTGTCTTCCGCTGTCGTTACGGACGCCCCATCGAGCAGCGGGCCCAAGTCATTGGCCACCACGCGCGGAATGGCCGACTTCAGCGATTCGGCCCAGCGCCTGGTATCGTGCACGCTCACGCTGTTGGGCCCCTGGCGCAATACCAGTTCCGCGCGGTCGACCGCCTCGGGCAGCGTGATCGACGCGATCTGGACCGAGAGCTTGCCGCCGGCACCGCCGGAGGGCTGCGCCGGGGAGGCAGCGCCGATCAGCGTATAGAAATGGTCTTGCGGCGTGCTGCATGCGCCGGCGAGCGCCATGACCAAAATGGATAGCGTGGTGGATCGGTTCATTGCGCGCATCACGGTTTTTCCTCGGTTTTGCCGCGTATCAGCGATTCGGGGTGGCGTTCCAGGTAATCGGTCAGCGAGCGCAGCGAATCGGCGGCGCGGTCGATGTCGCGCAGCGAGGAACGCAAATCCTGCTGCAGCGGCGCATCGGTCTTCATCAATTCCTCGGCCGCTTCCAGCGTCTTCCTGGCCTGGGCCATGGTTTCCTTGGCCTCGGGCGCAAGGTCGCCATGCACGCGCTTCAACAGCGCGTCGGTGGTTTCCAGCGTGGTGTTGAGCGACTTGATGGCCTTTTGCAGATCGGCCGCCATGTCTTCGATCGGGATGTTGTCGAGCTTGCGCGAAATATGCAGGAGCCTGGTCTGCAATTCCTCCAGCGTGCCCGGCACCGTGGCCAGCACGATGGGTTTCTTGCTCCAGTCGATCTTGGCTTGCGGCGCTTCGGGGAAGAAATCGAGCGCGACATACAACATGCCCGTCACGAGGCTGCCGCTCTTCAATTGCGCGCGCAAGCCGTGCGCCACAAGCTGGTCCAGCACTTCGCGGTCGGCCGCTTCGTTGTGCTCGGGCCGGTCGGCGCCGGTGCGGTAGTGCGCGCGCAGCCGCTCGGGATAGATATTGACTTCGACCGGGAACAGGAAGGTCTTGTTCTGCTTGTCGTATTCGAGCCCGATGGATTCGACTTCGCCCATGACGATGCCGCGGAAATCGACCGGCGCGCCGGGCGCCAGGCCGCGCACGGTTTCATTGAAGTAGAGCAGCATCTTGCGCACTTCGGTGTCGGCGTGCTTCATCGCCGCGTCGCGGTCGCCGTACAGGGTGAATGGCGCGTTTTCGTTGGCCGGCGGCGCCACGGGCTGGTCCGATGGCGCCTGGAAGGTGATGCCACCGACGATCACCGAGGCCAGCGATTCGGCATGCACCTTGACGCCCGTGGCATCGAGGCTGACTTCGACGCCGCTGGCATTCCAGAAACGCGTATTGTTGGTCACGTATTGGTCGTAGGGCGCATTGATGAAGATGTGGATCACCACGCCCTTGCCGTCCTTGTCGAGTTCATAGGACGCCACCTGGCCCACTTCGATATGGCGGAAGTAGATGGTCGAGCCCACGTCGAGCGAACCGAGCTGCTTCGCGTGCAGCACGAAGCGCCGCCCCGGCAGGTCGGCCGTGATCTGCGGCGCATTGTCGAGGCCGGTGAAATCGTCGCGGTCTTCTTCCGATTTGCCGATATCGACGCCGATGTAAGCGCCCGAGAGCAGCGTGGAGAGGCCGGAAATGCCGCCGGCGCCGATGCGCGGCTTGACCACCCAGAAATGCGTATCGTCGCGCAGGAAGCCCTCGGTGCCCTTGGCCAGCTGCGCCGTCACGATGACGTGCGAACGGTCTTTCGACAGCGCGATGGCCTTGACGTCGCCGATATCCACGTCCTTGTACTTGATCTTGGTCTTGCCCGCTTCCAGCCCTTCCGCACTCTTGAAGGTGATGGTGATGGTGGGCCCGCGGCTGGAGATGGTGTGGATCAGAATCCAGGCGCCGACCACGGCGGCGATCACGGGGATGATCCAGACCAGCCAGGGCGCGGTGTGCCAGCGCGAGGCGACCACGGCTTGCGGCATGCCGGACGGCACTGCCGGCGGCGCGGCATCGCGCGCGGGCGGCGCCGGGTCTTTGTCTTCAGGCGGGGTGGTGTTTTCTGTCATCGCGTTTGTCGGTTTTCACAAAATCCCAGATATAGCGCGGGTCGAAACTGTTGGCGGCCAACAGCGTCAGCACCACGACGGCGCCGAAAGCCACGGCGCCCGGCCCGACCTGGACCAGGGCGAACGATTTGAATTGCACCAGCGCGACCAACAGCGTCGCGACATAGATGTCGAGCATGGACCAGCGCCCCACCAGATCGACGAAGCGGTACAGCGCGGCGCGCTGGTGCGGCTGCCAGGCCGATTTGCGCTGCACCGAAACGGTCAGGATGGTCAGCGCCACCAGCTTCAGCAAGGGAATCACGATGCTGGCGAAAAACACCAGCAGCGCCAGCGGCCAACTGCCGTTCAACCAGAGGTAGACGATGCCGCTCATGATGGTGTCGCTTTGCGGCAACGAAAACAATTCGCTGGTCACCATGATGGGCAGGAAGTTGGCCGGGATGTAGAGGATGTAGGCCGCCACCAGGAAAGCCCAGGTGCGCCGGATGCTGTTGGGCTTGCGCCTGTAAAGCGTGGCCCCGCAACGCGGGCAGCATGCGCTCTGCCCGACGCCGAGCTCCGCCTTGGGCGCATTCGACAGCAGGCCGCATGCGGGGCAGGACAGCAGGCCGCATTGCGCCGCCGTGACGCCGGAACAAGCCGCTTCGACGTCGGCGGGCGAATACTTCTTCATGGCCGCGCCTCGGCATGGACATGGCGGACGACGTGCACCCAGACGTCGCGCGGATTGAACGATTGCGCCAGCGCCGAAAACATCACCATCAAGCCGGCCGCCGACCACAGTGCGATGCCCGGCATGACGGTGGCGACGGCCGCCAGCTTCACCACGGCCACCAGCACGCCCAGCATCAGCACCTCGATCATGCCCCAGGGGTGCAAGGTCTGCACCAGGCGGAACACGGCATTGAACCCCGGCGCGCGCCTGCCGAAGCGCAGCGGCAGCAGCATGTAAAGATAGCTGGCGATTTCCAGCCCGGGAACCAGGATGGTGGTGAAGAATACAAGGATGGCCAAAGGAAACAAATCTTCCCGGTATAGCGCCAGCACCGTGCCGTAGAGCGTGGAGCTGTTGTCGGTGCCGTTCAGTTGCAGGCCCAGCAGGGGGAAGAAGTTGGCCAGCAGGTAGAGAATCAAGCCGCAGGCGGCGAAAGCCAGCGTGCGGTCCAGGCCGTGCGGTGTGTGATGGTAGAGTTCGCTATTGCAGCGTCGGCATAGCGCGACGCCGCGCGGCGGCAGGCGCACCTCCTCCTGCAGCAGGTCGCACTCGGGGCAAGCGATATAGGCCCCCGTGGCTTTCCCAGCTTGAACCCCGCTTCCTGTGCTTGCCATTATCCACTTTGGTCGAGACGAACCATGGCGATTATACTCAAATCGCCCGTCGCAACGGCCAAATGAAGGGGGAGTTCCGCCTGCCTCTTACCGGACCAACTCGCTGGCAGCGATCGCCGCCGTCGCGGGCAGCAGGCGCCGGTAAGCAGCAAGGTAGCTGCGGCTCATCGCCAGGACGCCGTTGCGCGCCGCAAACTCGCGCGCGGCCGCGACACGTGCCGCCTGGCTGCGCGGATGTTGCAGCGCATCGCGCATGGCCTCCATCCAGCTTGCGGGGTCATGGTTTGCGATCAGCCGGCCGCGCTGTTCCCGCCCGACCAGTTCCGGCAAGCCGCCCACGGCCGCAGCAATCACGGGCACGCCGAGGCTCATGGCGTCGAGCACGGTCGAACCCAGCCCTTCCTCGCGCGACGGGAAGCAAAACAGATCCATGGCGGCGATCCAGGAGCCGACCTGTTCCTGGAAGCCGGCAAAGTGGATGCGGGCATCGCCGCCGGCCAGGCGCTCGAATTCTGCCCGATCCACCCCCTCGCCCACCAGCACCAGCCGCGCCGAGGGAAAATCGCGCAGCAGCATCTGGAAGGCCTGGATCAGCACGCTTTGCCCCTTGTGGCGATCGTGCAGGGCGCCGACATGCCCGATGACGGGGCCGATATCGGGACCGCCCAGCCGCGTGCGAATTTCCTGCACCAGCCCGGGATCGGCCTTCATTCCGGTCGATGAGCTCAGGATGGTCTGCACCGGCCGCCCCGCCCGCTGGGACAAGTGGCGCGACACGTCTTGCGATACGCCGAACAGTTGCGCGGCGCCGGCGTAGACTGCCGCGGTGATGCGGCAGGCGGAAATCGGGTTGGGAATGCGGCGCGTGATGACGTAGGGGGTGTCGCGCAGCTTGTTTTCGATGCAGGCCCAATAGGCGCCGCGCGCCTCGTGCACGTGGATCAGGTCGACCTGCTGGCTGGCAAGATGCCCGAGCAGCGGGTGCGCCACCTCGCGCACCGCCACGCCGAGCGCGCCGACGCGGCGCGCCAGTTCGGACCTGCTGCGACAGATCAATACCTGGGACACGCCCTGCGTCGCCAGACCTTCGATCAGATTCAAGGTCTGGCGTTCACCGCCGCGGAAGCCGCGGGCAAAATTGACATGGGCGATTCTCATCCTACTCCCGATAGTAGTCGACCGGATTTTTCCCGGACAAGTTAAACATTTTTAATAATTTGGAGAGCAAGCTCAACCGGGCTGGCTGTCGTCCATGCCCTGCCCCGCGCCCCCATCCCGTCCCCAGCCCCGACCACCCTGACGATCATGCTCGCCTCCCCAGCCATGCTCATGGCCGCCGCCGGGGACCATGCCTTGGTGCATGCCATGGTGGCGGCGCATGAAAGCGGCAGCCATCTGATCGAAGGTCTTGCGCTGATCCGGCGACAGCACGTCCTGGAACTTGGCCGTGGCATCGGCAACGGCGGCCAGGCGCTTGGCACGCTCGGCGGCCATGTCGGCATGCATGCGCACGATGCCCGCGGCATCGCTTCCGTATTCCGGACGGCTGGCCGGCGGTGTCATGGCCGTCTGCAAGGCGGCGGCATAGGTCTGGAATGCGGCCTGTTGCGAAGACTTGATCTCGAGGCGGTTCGCCATGCGATCGCTCATGTGCTTGAAAAACTCCTGCCGGTGCTTTTCCATCTCCGCCTTGCGCTCGGCTGAAGCGGTCTGCCCGGCTTGCGCGGTCGTATCGGCCGCGGCGGATGCGGCAAAAGCGGCGCCCGACACAGCAAAAAACACGGTCATCGAGGCGGCGAGCGCGATATTGCGCGCGGCGGTGTTGAAGAATTTCACGGTACTTCCTTTCACGGTGGCTGACGGTGAAACCGATTAGACCGCAATGGAGTTAACCTTACATTGCATCAGCCAAGCCTATTGTTAATGGACCGTAAATGTTTGTAAGAAAACGCCGCGAATTTGACCGAAAACCATTGGACAAGGCTATCCTGTAACACATAGGTACAAATAGCCCTTATGGATAAAACGATACTGGTCGTCGATGACGACGCCGAGCTGCGCCAATTGCTGCGCGAATACTTCAGCGAACGCGGCTATGCCGTCCTGCTGGCCGACGGTGGTGCGCAGATGTACGAACGCTTGAAGGACAACCACGTCGATCTCATCATCCTCGACCTGATGTTGCCCGGCGAAGACGGTTTGAGCCTGTGCCGCCAGCTTTCGACGACATCCTCCGTCCCCATCCTGATGCTGACCGCGCGCGGGGACGAGATGGACCGCATCGTCGGCCTGGAAATGGGCGCCGACGACTACCTGCACAAACCTTTCATCCCGCGCGAATTGCTTGCGCGCGTCAAGAACATCCTGCGCCGCACCGGCGAGGGACGCGACGAGCAGCGCGCCGCGCGCGCGCTGTATTTTTCAGGCTGGACGCTGGACATCGATGCGCGCCACCTGGTCGATTCCGCCGGCGTGGTCGTCGCGCTGCCGGCTGGCGAATTCCGCATCTTGAAGACGCTGGCGGAAAACCCCAACCGCGTGCTCTCGCGCGACCAGCTGCTGGACGTTTCCTCCGGCCGCGAGGCCGGCCCGTTCGACCGCACCATCGACGTGATGATCAGCCGCCTGCGCCGCCGCCTGCGCGACGACGGCGGCGAAACGGCACTGATCAGGACCGTGCGCAGCGAAGGCTATCTTCTGGCGGCCAAGGTCGAACGGCGCGCATGAAGCTTCTGCCGCGCACGCTGTTCGGGCAGCTGCTGCTCTCGCTTTGCCTCGGCTTGATCGCCGCGCAGGCGGCCGGCGTCTGGCTCATCCTGAACGACCGCGCCCGTTTCGGCGAAGGCTTGCTCGGCGCCTTCGCGGCCCAGCGCATTGCCGGCGTGATCACGGTCCTGGAGGAAGCCGAGCCGGCCGAGCGCGAGCGCCTGGTGCATGCCCTGAATGTGCCGCCGACCCACATCAGCCTCGCCGACCGCTGGGAGCAAACCAGCGATGAGGGTGACGAGGCGCATTCCTTCATCGAGCACATGCGCCGGCAGTTGGACAAGCCGCTCGCGCTGCATGTGACCTCGATCCGCCGCGCCGAACCGCACCCGCGCGATGACAATGGCATACCGCCGCCGGGCGCCGCTTCTGTCGCCTCCGGCCCGGCCCCGGCTGCGCTTCCAGCCCCGCTCTCGGCCTCACTTCCCGCGCCGGCAAGTTCGGTATCCGCTACCGACACCCCGGCCGCATCCTCGGCGTCCGGAGCCGCCGACACTTTGCCTCCGGGCAACTGGCGCAACAACCGCCGCTTCCGCCTGCCCCATCCCCTGATCTTCGTAACCGGACAGGCACGCCTGTCCGACGGCACGGTGATCAACTTCCGCCACGCCTTGCCCGATTCCGGCGTGGATTGGCCGGTCCGCCTCCTGGGCCTCCTGGCCTTTCTCGGCGTATCGGTGGCCCTGCTGTCGGCTTGGGCCGTGCGGCGCCTGACCCGGCCGCTGGCATCGTTGGCCGATGCCGCCACCGGCCTGGCGCAAAAGCTGGAACGCCCGCCGCTGCCCGAGAGCGGCCCGCGCGAAGTGATCCAGGCCGCGCGCGCCTTCAACGCCATGCAGCGCGACTTGAAACGCACGCTCGATACGCGCGCGCAGGCCCTGGCCGCTGTCTCGCACGACTTGCGGATGCCGATCACGCGGCTGCGCTTGCGCCTGGAACGGCTGGAAGAAGGCGAACTGCGCGACAAGATGGATGCCGACCTGACCGAAATGGACGTCATGATAGGCAATACGCTGGAATACCTGCGAGCCGGCTCCATCGTTGAAAAAGCCTGCAAGATCGACCTCGAAGCGCTGATCGAAAGCGTTACCGAAGACATGACCGCACTCGGCGCCACGGTGCGCCAGCAGGTGCACGCCGGCATCCTCGTTACCGCGCGCCCGCTGGCTCTGCGCCGCTGCCTGACCAATTTGATGGACAATGCGCGGCGCTACGGTGGCGGCAATATTGATATTTCCGCAATAAAAACGGGCAAGCAACTCCTTATTACCGTGGAAGACCGAGGCCCGGGCATTCCCGATTCCGAACTGGAACGCGTGTTCGAACCCTACGTGCGCATCGAAGTCTCGCGTGCCAGGCATACCGGCGGCACCGGCCTGGGCCTGGCCATTGTCCGCGCCATTGCCCGCTCGCACGGCGGCGAAGTGACGCTGGAACAGCGGCCCGAAGGCGGCATCAGAGCGATGCTCAGTCTCCCTTTATAGCAATGGTTTCGTCACCTCCCGAAATCGGGGCGAACGGCCCCGGGCCGCGCAGAAGAGTTGGGAATGGCGACAATTTGACGGTCTTCAAAAAATACCATCATGCGTGACACCCCGTTCCCTTGCCATATCTGACAAAATTGTCAGTTTCTGGTCAGCGTCCTGACTCGCCGCTTGCAGTAAATTAGCTGGCAATCGGCATTCCCGAAATTTTCGTTGTGCTGCGGAATCGGCAGCATTTCTCACTATCCACTACGTGGTTTCCCTTAACTGTTACGCCGCCTCCCAACATGACTGATAACAAAACTACCGGCCAAACCGGCGCCAAGCGTTCCGTCAAGTGGCTGTGGCTGCTGATTGCGGCCATCATTGCCATCGGCGCCTATCTCCATTTCAAGCCTGCGGCGGACGAGGCCGGCAAGGGCGGCGCGCAAAACGGCCAGGCTGGATTCGGCGGCGGCAAAGGAGCCGGCAAGCGCGGCGGTCCTGGCGGCTTCGGCGGCCCGCCGGTTGTGGTGACGGCCACTGCCAGGACCGGCGATATCGCGACCCGGCTCGACGGCCTCGGCGCGGTTACGCCGCAAGCCACGGTCACGGTCAAGACCCACGTCGACGGCGAATTGATGAAGGTGCTGTTCACCGAAGGCCAGATCGTCAAGCAGGGCCAGTTGATTGCCGTGGTCGATCCGCGCCCCTACCAGGTACAGCTGGAGCAGGCCGAAGGCACGATGGCGCACGACCAGGCGCTGTTGAAGAATGCCCAGGTCGATCTCGAGCGCTACCGCACCTTATATAAGCAGGATTCGATCGCCGAGCAGCAATTGGCCACGCAAGACGCGCTGGTGCGCCAATATGAAGCGCAAACCAAGGTCGACCACGGCGCGATCGACAGTGCCAAGCTGAACCTGACGTATTGCAACATTACCGCGCCGGTTACGGGCCGCGTCGGCTTGCGCCAAGTCGACCCGGGCAATATCGTGCATGCATCGGACACAAACGGCATCGTCGTCATCACCCAGCTGCAGCCGATCACGGTGGTGTTTTCCATACCCGAAGACAACATACCGGAGGTAATGCAAAAACTGCAGGGTGGCGCCAGGCTCGAAGTCGATACTTACGACCGCTCGCAAAAGACCAAGCTCGCCAGCGGCCACCTTCTGACGGTGGACAACCAGATCGACCCTTCCACCGGCACGGTCAAGCTCAAGGCCAGCTTCAGCAATGAAGACAATGCCCTGTTCCCGCAGCAATTCGTCAACGCCAGATTGCTGGTCGACACCAAGCACAACCAGATCCTGATCCCGACCGCCGGCGTACAGCGCGGCAGCCAGGGCACTTATGTCTATGCCGTCAATCCGGACAATACCGTCAGCCTGCGCCTGGTCAAGGTCGGCATCACCGAAGGCGATTCGACGTCCATCGCCGAAGGCGTGAAACCGGGCGACATGATCGTGACCGAAGGCGCCGACAAGCTGCGCGACGGCGCCAAGGTCGAGGTAGGCGCGCCCGTGGCTGCGGGTGCCGGACCCGGCGCCGGTGGCGGCCAGCATCGCCGGAACAAGGATGGCGCATCAGGATCAGCATCGGCTGCGCCTTCGTCCGATGCTGCGGCGCCGTCCGCCGAGGTCGAACACAAACGCAGGGATGCCAGCGCCCCGGCCGGCAACAACTGAGCCCTGCGCACAAGGATAATCCATGAGCTTGTCCCGCCCTTTCATCCTGCGGCCGGTTGCGACCTCGCTGTTGATGGTCGCGATCCTGCTGGCAGGGTTCCTCGCCTATCGCATGCTGCCGAAATCGGCGCTGCCCGAGGTCGACTACCCGACCATCCAGGTCGTCACGCTCTACCCCGGCGCCAGCCCCGAAGTCATGACGTCTTCGGTCACCGCACCGCTGGAACGCCAGTTCGGCCAGATGCCGGGCTTGAACCAGATGTCGTCGACCAGCTCGGGCGGCGCATCGGTGATCACGCTCCAATTCTCCCTTTCGCTCCCGCTCGACGTGGCCGAACAGGAAGTGCAGGCCGCGATCAACGCCGGCGGCAACCTGCTGCCGACCGACCTGCCGGCCCCGCCGATCTATAACAAGGTCAACCCGGCCGATACGCCCATCCTGACGCTGGCACTGACCTCCAAATCCATGCCGCTGACCCAGGTGCAATCCTTCGCCGACACGCGCCTGGCGCAAAAGATTTCGCAAGTCACCGGCGTGGGCCTGGTCTCGATCACCGGCGGACAGCGGCCCGCCGTGCGCATCCAGGCCAATCCGACCGCACTGGCCGGCTACGGCTTGAACATCACCGACCTGCAGGCCGCCATCACGGCATCGAACGTGAACCAGGCCAAGGGCAGCTTCGACGGAAATGCCCAGGCCTTCACCATCAATGCCAACGACCAGTTGCTGACGGCCGACGATTACCGCAACATCACCGTCACCTACAAGAACGGCGCACCCGTCCTTCTCAAGGACCTGGCCAACGTGGTCGACGGCGCAGAAAACGCGAAGCAGGCGGCCTGGGTCAACGATACGCCGGCCATCATCCTCAACATCCAGCGCCAGCCCGGCGCCAACGTGATCGAGGTGGTCGACGCGGTCAAGAAGCTGCTGCCGCAGTTGCAGGCCTCGGCGCCTCCCGCGATCGACATTTCCATTCTTTCGGACCGCACCAACACCATCCGCGCCTCGGTAGCCGACGTGCAGTTCGAACTGATGCTGTCGGTGGCCCTGGTGGTGCTGGTGATCTATCTGTTCCTGCGCAACCTGCCGGCCACCATCATCCCCTCGATTGCCGTGCCGCTGTCCCTGATCGGCACCTTCGGCGTCATGTACATGGCCGGCTTCAGCCTGAACAACCTGACCCTGATGGCGCTGACGATCTCGACCGGCTTCGTGGTCGACGATGCGATCGTGATGATCGAAAACATCGCGCGCTACATCGAGGAAGGCGAGAAGCCGCTGCAAGCCGCGCTGAAAGGCTCGGCGCAGATCGGCTTCACCATCCTCTCGCTGACGATTTCGCTGATCGCGGTATTGATTCCGCTCCTGTTCATGGGCGACGTGGTGGGCCGGCTGTTCCGCGAATTCGCCATCACGCTGGCCGTCACCATCGTTATCTCGGCCATCGTGTCCCTGACACTGACGCCGATGATGTGCGCCAAGATCCTGCGCCACGTGCCGGAAGACCAGCAAGGCCGCTTCTACCATGCCTCGGGCCGGTTCTTCGACCGCGTGATCGCGCGCTACGGCGTGTGGCTGGAGTGGGTGCTGGAGCGCCAGACCGCAACGCTGATGGTCGCCATCGGCACCATGGTCCTGACCGTGCTGCTCTACATCGTCATCCCCAAGGGCTTCTTTCCCCTGCAGGATACGGGCGTAATCCAGGGCATCACCGAAGCTTCGCAATCGATCTCGTTCTCGGCCATGTACCAGCGCCAGTTGGCCTTGAACAAGGTAATCATGCAAGACCCCGATGTGGAAAGCCTGTCTTCCTTCATCGGCATCGACGGCACCAACGTCACCCTCAACAGCGGGCGCATCCAGATCAACCTGAAGCCCGAAGGCGTGCGCAAGGACAACGTCTCGACCGTCATCGCGCGCCTGCAGGACAAGGTCAAGGACGTGGCCGGCATCGATCTCTATATGCAGCCGGTGCAGGACTTGACCATCGAGTCGCGCGTCTCGCGTACGCAATACCAATTCACCGTGGAAGACGCCGACCCGAAGACCGTGGCGACCTACACGCCCAGGCTGGTGGAAAAACTCTCGCAACTGCCGCAATTGCGCGACGTGGCCAGCGACGCGCAGGACCAGGGCATCCAGGCCAAACTGACCATAGACCGGCAAACGGCGTCGCGCATGGGCATCACGCCGGCCGGCATCGACAACACGCTCTACAGCGCCTTCGGCCAGCGCCAGGTCTCGACCATGTATACCCAGACCAACCAGTACCGCGTGATCCTGGAAATGGACCCGCGCTATCAGAAGGGCCCGGAGTCCTTGAACGATATCTACATCGCCAGCGTCACCCCGGGCGTGGCCACCACCACGGTCGGTGCGCCGCAGGTGGCGCTGGGCACCATCACCAAGGTATCGGAAGAGCCGGCCTCGCTGGTGGTTTCGCACATCGGCCAGTTCCCGGCTTCGACGATTTCGTTCAACCTGGCGCCGGGCTATTCGCTGGGGGATGCGGTCAAAGCCATTGACCAGGCCAGGATCGAGATCCAGCTGCCGGCCTCGACCGCAATCAATTTCCAGGGCGCGGCGGCAGCCTTCCAGCAATCGCTGTCGAATACGCTGCTGCTGATCCTGGCCGCCATCATCACGGTCTACATCGTGCTGGGCGTGCTATATGAAAGCTATATCCACCCGGTGACCATCCTCTCGACTCTGCCGTCGGCCGGCATGGGCGCCCTTCTCGCGCTGATGCTGTTCCGCGCCGACATGGGCATCATCGCGGTGATCGGCATCATCCTCCTGATCGGCATCGTGAAGAAGAACGCCATCATGATGATCGACTTCGCGCTCGAGGCCGAGCGCAAGGAGGGGATGAGCCCGCGCGACGCGATTTACCAGGCTTGCCTGCTGCGCTTCCGCCCCATCATGATGACCACCATGGCAGCCTTGCTCGGCGCCCTGCCGCTGATGCTGGGCACGGGCGTCGGTTCCGAACTGCGCCATCCTCTCGGCATCAGCATCGTGGGCGGCCTGATCCTGTCGCAAATCCTGACGCTGTTCACCACGCCGGTGATCTACCTCGCCTTCGACCGCCTGGGCAAGCGCTTTGCCGGCTCGTCCGAGGCGCCGGTGGAAATCCTCGACGACGACATAGACGACAAGCGGCCGCTGGCAGAGTAACCATGAACCTGTCCTACCCGTTCATCAAGCGGCCCATCGCCACCACGCTCCTGACCATAGGCGTGGCGCTGGCCGGCATGGTGGCGTTCAACCTGCTGCCGGTCTCGCCCATGCCGCGTGTGGACATCCCGACCATTTCCGTTTACGCATCGCTGCCCGGCGCCGATCCGGAAACGATGGCAACCTCGGTGGCCACGCCGCTGGAGCGCTCGCTCGGACGCATCGCGGCCGTGACCGAGATGACCTCGAACAGCGCGCTCGGCTCGGCCAATATCAACATCCAGTTCGACCTCTCGCGCGATATCGACGGCGCGGCGCGCGACGTGCAGGCGGCCATCAATGCCGCGCGCGTCGATCTGCCTTTGACGCTGCGCAGCAACCCGACCTACCGCAAGGCCAACCCGGCCGATGCGCCCATCATCATCCTGGCCCTGACGTCGGACACGATGACGCAAGGCCAGATGTACGACTCGGCTTCGACCATCGTGGCGCAAAAGCTGTCGCAGGTCTCGGGCGTGGGCAACGTTGCCGTGGGCGGCAGCTCCCTGCCCGGCGTGCGCGTGGAATTGAACCCCGATGCGCTGAACCGCTACCAGGTGGCGCTGGAAGACGTGCGCATCGCCCTCGCCGCCTCCAACGCCAACCGGCCCAAGGGTTTTCTGGAGAACGGCGAGAAGCAATGGCAGGTCGAGACGACCGACCAGGGCAAGAAAGCCGTGGACTACAAGAATCTCGTGGTGGCATGGCGCAAGGGCCAGCCGGTGACGCTGGAGAGCTTGGGTACGGTGGTCGATTCGGTGGAAGACTTGCGCAATGCCGGCATGGCCAACGGCAAGCCCTCGGTCTTGATCATCGTCTTCAAGCAGCCCGATGCCAACATCATCGAAACGGTGGACCGCATCAAGGCCATGCTGCCGCAGTTGAAGGCATCGATCCCGGCCGCGATCGACATGACGGTGCAACTGGACAAGACCACCACCATCCGCGCCTCGCTGCGCGACGTCGAACGCACGCTGTGCATCTCGGTGGCGCTGGTGATCATGGTGGTGTTCCTGTTCCTGCGCAACGGCCGCGCCACCTTCATCCCCAGCATCGCCGTGCCGATCTCGCTGATCGGCACCTTCGGCATCATGTACCTGTGCGGCTATTCGCTGGACAATTTCTCGCTGATGGCGCTGACGATCTCGACCGGCTTCGTGGTCGACGATGCCATCGTGGTATTGGAAAACGTCTCGCGCCACATGGAGGAAGGGATGTCGCCGATGCAGGCGGCGCTGCGCGGTGCGCGCGAAGTCGGCTTCACGGTGCTGTCGATGAGCATCTCGCTGGTGGCCGTGTTCATTCCCCTGCTCCTGATGGGCGGCTTGATCGGGCGCATCTTCCACGAGTTCGCCGTAACGCTCTCATCCGCCGTGCTGGTGTCGCTGCTGGTGTCGCTGACGACCACGCCGATGATGTGCTCGCGCCTCTTGAAACACGAGCCGGAGAAGAAACAGAGCAAACTGTTCCGGGCCAGCGAGCGCTTCTTCGAATGGCTGCTGGCGCGCTACGACCGCGGCCTGGCTCGCGCCTTGCGCCATCCGCTGATCACCGTGCTGACCTTGCTGGCCGTCATCGTACTGAACATGTATCTGTACACCGTCGTGCCCAAGGGCTTTTTCCCGCAACAGGATACCGGCGTGATCCAGGGCATGATCGTGGCCGATCAAGCCACCTCGTTCCAGGCCATGCGGCCCAAGCTGTCGGCCTACGTCAAGATCATCGGCGACGACCCGGCCGTGGCCAGCGTGACCGGCTTCACCGGCGGCTCGCAGCGCAATACCGGGCGCATGTTCATCTCGCTGAAACCCCTGGACGAGCGCAAGGTCAGCGCCGACGACGTGATCAACCGCTTGCGCGGCAAGCTGGCCAGGATAGCCGGCGCGCAACTCTTCCTGCAGGCGGCGCAGGACATCAACTCCGGCGCACGCGGCTCGAACTCGCAGTATCAGTACGCGCTGCAAGGCGACAACCTGGCCGACCTCAACACCTGGTCGCCGCGCATCCTGAAAATCCTGCAAGGCCTGCCCGAGCTGGTCGACGTCAACTCCAACCAGCAAGACCGCGGCTTGCAGATCACGGTCGAGATCGACCGCGCCACGGCGGCGCGGCTCAACGTGACGGAAAGTGCGATCGATGCGGCACTCTACGATGCCTTCGGCCAGCGCCTGGTATCGGTGATCTATGAAGCCAAGAACCAGTACCATGTGGTGATGGAAGTGGCGCCGCAATACTGGCAGCGCCCCGAAACGCTGAACGGCATCTACGTCGCCAACCGGCTCGATCAACTGGTGCCCCTGTCCGCTTTTGCCCGCTATGTGCCGACCAACACCACGCTCTCGGTCAACCACCAGGGCCAGTTCCCGGCCATGACCCTGTCGTTCAACCTGCCGCCCGGCGTGGTGCTGTCGCAGGCGCAAAAGGCGATCGACAACGCCGTCGCCCACAGCGGCATGCCCTCGACCATCCACGCCAGCTTCCAGGGTACGGCCAAGACCTTCCAGGATTCCCTGTCCAGCCTGCCCTTCCTGGTGCTGGGTGCGCTGTTCACGATCTACATCGTGCTCGGCGTGCTGTACGAGAGCTATGTGCACCCGGTCACGATCCTCTCGACCCTGCCTTCGGCCGGCGTGGGGGCCTTGCTGGCGTTGATGCTGTTCAAGATGGATTTGAGCGTGATGGCCTTCATCGGCATCATCCTCCTGATCGGCATCGTCAAGAAAAACGCCATCATGATGATCGACTTCGCCCTGGCGGCGCAGCGCCAGGAACATAAGACGCCGCTCGAAGCAATCCGCCAGGCCTGCCTGCTGCGCTTCCGCCCCATCATGATGACCACCATGGCGGCCCTCCTGGGTGCGCTGCCGCTGGCCTTCGGCACGGGCACCGGCTCCGAGCTGCGCCGCCCGCTGGGCGTGACCATCGTCGGCGGCTTGATCGTGAGCCAGATGCTGACCCTGTTCACCACGCCCGTGGTCTACCTCTACCTGGACCGCTTCCATACCTGGTGGCGCCGCATCTGGGCCGATTTCCGCGGCACGTCGGCCGAGGAGCCGGAACTGGAAAAAATCTAAAAGGAACAACCATGAAAGCCAGACACGCGAAAAGCCTCCTGCCGGCAACCCTCTTAGGGCCGCTGCTGCTTGCGGCGTGCGCCGTGGGGCCCGATTACGTCAAGCCCAAGACCGACACGCCCGAGGCGTTCAAGGAGACGGCAGGCTGGAAAGTGGCGCAACCGGCCGATACCAAACTGCCGACCAAGTGGTGGGAAATCTACAACGATCCGCTGCTCAATGATCTGGAAGAACAGCTCAACGCCTCGAACCAGACCATCGCCCAGGCCGAAGCGCAATACCGCCAATCGCGTGCGGCCGTGCGCGGCGCGCTGGCGTCCTACTACCCTACGGTCAGCGCGGCGGCTTCGCATACGCGAGCCGGCAATCCGGTATCGAAAACCGTCACCCCTCTGGCCGCCTCCGGCCCCACCGACACCAACTCCCTGACCATCGACGCCAGTTGGGAACCCGATCTCTGGGGCCGCGTGCGACGCACCGTCGAAGCGAACAAGGCCAACGCGCAAGCCAGCGCGGCCGATCTGCAAGCGGCGCGCCTCTTGGCCCAGGCGCAACTGGCGCAAGACTATTTCCAGTTGCGCGACCTCGATGCCGAACGCCAGCTCTACGACAAGACCGTGGAAGACTACAGCAAGTCGCTCGAGCTGACGCGCAACCAGTACAAAGCCGGCACCGTGCCCAGAGAAAACGTCGTGCTGGCGGAGACGCAATTGCGCACCACCGAAGCGCAAGCCATCGACTTCGACGTGCAGCGCGCCCAGATGGAACATGCAATCGCGCTTCTGGTAGGCAAGCCGGCCTCGGTCTTCTCGATCAAGCCCAACCCCACCTTCGACACGGCGGTGCCGGCCATCCCGGTAGGCGTGCCCTCCACCCTGCTGGAACGACGCCCCGACATCGCCAACGCCGAGCGCCTGGCCGCCGCCGCCAACGCCAAGGTCGGCCTGGCCGATTCGGCCTGGTACCCCAACCTGACCCTGACCGCGCAAGGCGGCTACCAGAGCAGCAGCTTCGCCAACTGGATCTCGGCGCCGAACCGCCTCTGGTCCATCGGCCCCTCGATCGCACAAACCCTGTTCGACGGCGGCGCCCTGCGCGCGGCATCGGACCAGGCAAGAGCATCCTATGACGCCTCGGTGGCCAACTACCGCCAAACGGTCCTGACAGGCTTCCAGGAAGTCGAAGACAACATCGCCGCGCTGCGCATTCTGGAACAGGAAATGGACAAGCAGCGCGAAGCGGTGGAATTGTCGCGCCACTCGGTGGAGTTGACGCGCAACCAGTACAAAGCGGGTGTGGTGGCGTATCTGGACGTGATCACGGTGGAGACCACGGCCTTGTCGAATGAGCGGGCGCTGGTGGATTTGCTTAACAGGCGTTTGTCGGCCAGCGTTCTGTTGATCAAGGCGTTGGGAGGTGGTTGGGATGTTTCGCAGTTGCCGGACAACGACGCAGTCAGCAAGCGCTAGGACTTGGTTGGGTGGGTGTGCGCAGCGTTACCCACCGTGTAAGAAAAATAACTTTCCTTAAGCGTTTGTAAGGTAACGCTGCGCTCGCCGACCCTACGCGCCTGAATCAAATCAGCCCGCGATTACCAAGCTCAAGCTTCAGGTAAGCATAGTAAATCGGGGCAGCCACCACTCCGGGCAAACCAAACACCGCCTCCATCACCAGCATCGCGATCAATAACTCCCAAGCATGCGCCTTGATCTGCGTGCCGATGATCTTGGCGTTCAGGAAGTACTCCAGCTTGTGGACCAGCACCAGGAAGATCAGGCAGGCCGCCGCCACCTGCAGCGAAATCGTCAGCGCGACGACGGTCAAGATGGTGTTCGACATGAGGTTGCCGACGATAGGCAGCAGGCCGGCGAAGAAAGTCAGCAGCACAAGGCTCTTGGCCAGCGGCATGTGCACGCCCCACATGGGTAGCGCCACCAGCACGAACAGGCCGGTGAAGAAGCAGTTCAGCGCGGCAATCTGCACCTGGGCGAACACGATGCGGCGGAAGGCGATGCCGAGGTTGGTGCTGCGCGTGACGAGGGCTGCCGCGAACGGCCCGTGCTTGTGCTCGCCCGTGGTCTGGCCCAGGGCCACCATGGCGCCGATGATCATACCGATCAAGAGGTGGGCCGCGGCGCGCAGCGAGGCCTCGCCCATGCCCTGCGCCTGGGCGGCATGCGTGCGCAGCCAGTCGGTGATCATCTGCTTCAGGCTGACCACGTCGGCCGGGAGGTAGGCGCTGATCCATTGCGGCATTTCGCTGCGCGAGGTCTCGAGCATATCGGCCATCTTTTGCAGCATGGCTTGCACGGTGCCGGTATCGCTGCGGAAGAAGGCGATCAGGGCCCAGATTGCCACGGTCAGGATGGCGACGGTGACCGCGCCGAGGCAAGCCACGGCCACGACGCGGGCGCGGGCGCTGCTGATCTTGCGTTCCAGGACGGGCGTCAGCACATGCACCACGGAAAACACGACCAGACCGGAAAACAGTGCGGCCAGCAGGTTGCGTTCGAGGATGAGCAGCAAGCCCAGGCCGGCCAGGATATAGGAGGCGATATCGATCTTGCCTTGCTTGGAAAATGCTTGTACGTCTTGTTTCATGAAGTGGTGCCCGCTTTGCCGCGGTTCGCCTTTACAATGGAAGCTTGATCATACATTGAGTCAGACCCGCAATGAGTCAAGATGGCGACAAGCCGAAATTCGGCCGTTTGTTGATAGTTTTGCTACTGGTTATTCTGTTTTGCTTTGTTTTGACCTGGTTTGCGGAGACATATCTGGCTTAGGCCCGGCCTTCCCTTCCAGCTTTTGCCCGATCAGGTAAGAATCCACGATCCCCGCAATCCAGCACGCCAGCGCCGCCCATGAAGCGATTTGCACACCGATCGGGTCCGGCCCGAGGTCGAGCATTCGTTCAATGGTTATGGAATCGGCCGGCACCGCGCCCGAGAGTACCTTGTAAAACATGTCGTTGACTTTATCGACCAGGCCGCGCGAAAAGATATCGTCGATCAAGTACCAGACCAGCCCCGTGAACGCCGCAATCAGCGCCCAGCCGCGCACGCGGGACCGCAGCACCAAATGGCCTATCCCTGGATACGCAAACGCGGACCACAAGGCGGCTTTGACCGATTTTTTCATACGTCTCTCTTCTTCGCCGCGCGATACGCGCCGGGATTTTTCCCGGTCCATTCCTTGAACGCATGGTTGAACGAACTCTGTTCCCGGTAGCCTAGCATGAAGGCGATCTCGGCGATACCGAATTGCCCTTCGCCGAGATAGCGCTCGGCCAATTCGCGCCGCGTGCGGTCGAGCAATTGGCCGAAGGTGAGGCCGGCATCCGTCAGCTTGCGCTGCAGCGTGCGTTGCGACATGTCCAGGTCTTGCGCCACGTCCGCCACGCGCGCCCCATCCTGCGCGAGGCGGCGCGCAATGCTGCCGCAGACCAGCGCGACGATGCTGCCGTCGGCTTCCGCGCGCGCTTTTTCCCGCAGCAGCCGCTCGGCATGCTGCTGCAAGACCGGGTACATGCCGATATCGGCATTGGGCACGGGCATGGCGAGTAGGGCCGGATCGAAGCGGGCGGCATTGACGGCGGCGCCGAAGCGGACTTGATCGCCGAAAATGCGTCGATGTTCGCTTGTGTCTGCCGGCGCCGCATGCGTGAACGATACGGCGGCGGGCGGCAACGGCTGGCCGGCCAGCCAATCGGCGAACACGCGGATACCGGCAAATACGCTTTCGGCCAGGTGGCGCCCGGCGGCCGGATCGTTGGGCTGCCAGCGGTATTCGGCCATGCCGTCTTGCACTTCCAGTGTCGAACGCCCCAGGTCGTGCGCCAGGCTTTCGAAACGCATGGTTTGCTGCAGCGCCTGGCCGAAATCGCGGCAGCTCAGGAGGATCAAGCCATAGACGTTGTAGGTGCCGAGCTTGACGCGCTCGCCCGTGTGCAAGCCGAAATCGGCATCCTTGCCCAGCTCGGCGCCGAGTTCGAGCAGGCGCTCGTAAGCCTCTGCGTCAATCGATTCGGGCAAGGGGGCGAGCGCGCAATCAAGCCTGGCGCCGAGTTGCAATTCGGCGGCGGAAACGCCGCGCGCCGCCGCCGCTTCCAGCAGGGGTTGCAGATAGGGGCCGGCAACCACCCGGCTACTTCTGGTATGGGCCGGCGCGGTTGGCATGATAGGACAAATGGCGTGGCATGAAAGCGCAATACGGCGAGCCGCCTGTGGCGTATGATGCGCCAAGTATACCGCCGCCGAGGACAATATCGTGAGACGCTGGAACGGATGGGGCGACGACTCCATCGAATTCGCCCTGAACCCCGACGCGCTGGCCTTCCTGGCCGAGCGCATCGGCAAGGGCACGCCCAATGCCGATGCCACGCTGGAGCAGGTCGTGGCCGCCATCCCGGCAAGCCGCCTGCCGGCCCACCCGCTGGTCGATGCCAGGCCGGAAACGCGCCTGAAGAACGGCCTGGGGCAAAGCCTGCCCGACTGGCTCAAGCTGCGCCATGGCAAGACCGGCCCCCTGCCCGACGGCGTGGCCTTTCCCGAAACCACGACCGACGTGCGCGTCCTGCTCGATTACGCGAAGCAATGCGGCGCGGCCGTCATCCCCTATGGCGGCGGCACCAGCGTGGTGGGCCACCTGACGGCGCAGGAAGGCGCCCGGCCGGTGCTGACGATCAATCTGTCACGCCTGTCGCGCCTGATCGATCTCGACCCCACGTCGCAATTGGCGACTTTCGGCGCCGGCGTGGTGGGGCCGGACCTGGAAGCGCAATTGCGCGCACGCGGCTATACGCTGGGCCACTTCCCGCAATCGTTCGAGTATTCGACGCTGGGCGGCTGGGTGGTCACGCGCTCCTCGGGCCAGCAATCGCTGCGCTATGGCCGCATCGAGCAATTGTTCGCCGGCGGCAAGCTTGAAACGCCGGACGGCACGCTGGAACTGCCGACCTTTCCCGCCTCGGCCGCCGGCACCGATTTGCGCGAAATGGTGCTCGGGTCCGAAGGCCGGCTCGGCATCTTGACCGAAGCCACGGTGCGCATCACGCCGCACCCGGCACGCGAGGAATTCCATGCGGTGTTTTTCCCCGACTGGAGCCATGCCGAAGACGCGGTACGCACCCTGGCGCAAGCCAGGCTGCCGCTGTCGATGCTGCGCCTGTCGAACGCGGTCGAAACCCTGACATCGCTGACGCTAGCCGGCCACAAGTTGTTGATCGGGCTGCTGCAGCATTACCTGTCATGGCGCGGTTGCGGCGAAGGCAAGTGCGTGCTGCTGATCGGCGCCAGCGGCACGGCGGAAAGCGTCGACCATGCTCTGGGCCAGGCGCTCGATATCGCGCGCCGATTTTCCGGCGTGCACGTCGGCCGCGGCTTCGGCGACAAGTGGAAGCAGAACCGCTTCAAGAACGTCTACCTGCGCAATGCGGCCTGGCAGCACGGCTATGCGATCGACACCGTGGAAACGGCGGTCGACTGGCCGCGCGTGCGCAACATGATGGAAGCCGTGGAGCGAAGCGCGACCGAAGCGCTGGCGGCGTTCGGCGAGCGCGTGCACACCTACACCCACCTCTCGCACCTGTATGCCCAGGGCGCGAGCGTCTACACCACCTTCGTCTACCGCCTGGCCGGCAGCCATGAAGCCGACCTGGAGCGCTGGAAACAGCTCAAGGCCGCGGCCTGCCGGGCCATCGTCGCCAATGGCGGCACGATCAGCCACCAGCACGGCGTGGGCGCCGACCACGCGCCTTATCTCCAGGCGGAGAAAGGCGAAGCCGGCATGGCCGCGATGCGCGCCCTGTGCCGGCACTTCGACCCCCAAGGCATGATGAACCCGGGCAAACTGTTGGGAGACGCGCATGTGGAAGCATAGCGACCGCGAGCAATTGCCCGGCCTGCTGGCGCAGAACTGGGATATCGTCATCGTCGGCGGCGGCATCACCGGCGCCGGCATCCTGCTCGAAGCCTCGCGGCGCGGCTTGCATGGGCTACTGGTGGAGCAGCGCGACTTTGCCTGGGGCACCTCGAGCCGCTCATCGAAGCTGGTGCATGGCGGCCTGCGCTATATCAAGGAAGGCAAGCTGAAACTGACGCGCGACTCGGTGCGCGAACGCGAAAACCTGATGCGCGAAGCGCCGGGCCTGGTCGATGCGCAACCGTTCGCCTTCGCCAATTACGCGAAACGCAAGCCGGGGCGCTGGGCTTTCTCGCTCGGCCTCGCCATCTATGACCGCATGGCCAGGCGTAGCGAACGCCACTGGTATCGCCGCGAGGAATTCCTCATGCTGGCACCCAACGTGGGGCGCACCGGCCTGCGAGGCGGGCTGTGCTACACCGATGCCAAGACCGACGATGCGCGCCTGGTCTTGCGCGTGCTGCAGGAAGCCGTGGCCGCCGGGGGCCATGCGCTGAACTATCTCGCCGCGCAAGAGCTGGACCGCCACGAAGGCAAGGTGGGCGGGCTGGTGCTGCATGACGGCGTGACCGACGCCCGATACCGGGTGCGCGCCAAGGTCGTGATCAACGCCACGGGCGCCTGGGCCGACAGTTTGCGCACGGCGGGCCACAATGGACACAAGTTGCGCCCCTTGCGCGGCAGCCACCTGATTTTGCCGGCCTGGAAACTGCCGCTGGCGCAAGCGGTGAGCTTCATGCACCCGCGCGATGGTCGCCCGGTGTTCGCCTTTCCCTGGGAGGGCGCAACGCTGGTCGGCACGACCGACGTCGATCACCGCGAGGACCTGCAGCAAGAAGCTGCCATCACGGCGGACGAGGCGCGCTACCTGATGGAAGCGCTGGCTTTCCAATTTCCGCAAATCGGCTTCGACGCCGCCGACGTGATTTCGAGCTATGCCGGGGTGCGCCCGGTGATCGATACCGGCAAGAGCGATCCTTCCAAGGAAGGGCGCGACCATGCGGTCTGGATGGAAGACGGCCTGCTGACGGTCACCGGCGGCAAGCTCACCACCTTCCGTCTGATTGCACTCGATGCCTTGAAGCACGCGGCGGCGCGGCTGCCGGGCTGGCACGGCAAGCTGGACCTGCGCCCGGTGTTCCGCGCCTTCGCGCTGCCGCACTCGCAAAACCTGACAGCAACGCAGCATGCTCGCCTGGCGGGCCGGCTCGGCATCAATGCGCAATCGATGATCGCGCAAGCCAGGCCTGATGAATTGCAAACCATAGACGGCACCGAAACACTATGGGCCGAATTGCGCTGGGCCGCGCGTCATGAAGCCGTGCACCGCCTGGACGACTTGCTGCTGCGCCGCACCCGCCTCGGTCTGCTGCTGGCGCAAGGCGGCGCCGCCATCCTGCCGCGTGTGCGCGAACTGTGCCAGGCCGAACTAGGCTGGGACGATGCGCGCTGGGACCAGGAAGAAGCGGATTATCGCGCGCTGTGGCAGAAACATTACGCACCGCCGGGAGCGTCCGCATGAGTGCCGAGGATACCTACCTGCTCGCTATAGACAACGGCACGCAAAGCGTGCGCGCGCTGCTGTTCGATCTGCAGGGCAACCTCGTCGCCAAGTCGCAAGTGACGCTCGACGCCTATTTCTCGGCCGAGCCCGGCTGGGCCGAGCACGATGTCGAGGAATACTGGCATGCGGTCTGCTCCGCCTGCCGCCGCCTGTGGAGCCTCACGGACATCCCCAAAAGCGCGATCAAGGGCGTGGCCGTGACCACGCAGCGCGCCACCGTCATCAACCTGGACCGCGAAGGCAAGCCCCTGCGCCCGGCCATGCTCTGGCTCGACCAGCGCCGTACCGACGAGGTGCCGCCCATCGGCGCGCTATGGAAAACCGCCTTCAAGCTGGCGCGCGTCGAACACACCATCGATTTTTTCCGTGGCGAAGCCGAAGCCAATTGGATCAAGGCGCACCAGCCCGACATCTGGGCCAAGACCGACAAATACCTGCTGCTGTCGGGATACCTCAACTACCGGCTCGGCGGTAAATACGTCGATTCGTCCGGCTCGCAAGTCGGCTACATCCCCTTCGACTACAAACGCCTGGCCTGGGCCGGCAAGCGCGACTGGAAATGGCAGGCGCTGCCGGTCGAGCCGCGCATGCTGCCCGAACTGGTCCCGCCTGCCACGGTCTTCGGCGCCGTCACCGCTGCGGCCGCCGCCGACACCGGCATTCCGGAAGGCACGCCGCTCGTCGCAGCCGCTGCCGACAAGGCATGTGAAGTGATAGGTTCGGGCGCGCTCGCGCCGCACATCGGCAGCCTCTCCTACGGCACCACGGCCACGATCAATACCACGCGCGCAAAGTATCTCGAAGTCACGCCCTTCATCCCGCCCTATCCAGCGGCCGTGCCCGGTTGCTACAGCACCGAAGTGCAGATCTTCCGTGGCTACTGGATGGTCAACTGGTTCAAGGAACAATTCGGCCATCTGGAAAAGACAGCGGCACGCGAAAGCGGAATCGCACCGGAAGCCTTGTTCGACGAGCTGGTCAATGTCGTACCGCCCGGCTCCATGGGCTTGATGCTGCAACCCTACTGGACGCCCGGTATCAAGATACCGGGCCCTGAAGCCAAGGGCGCCGTGATCGGATTCGGCGACGTGCATACGCGCGCCCATTTCTACCGTGCCATCCTCGAAGGTTTGGCCTACGCGCTGCGCGAAGGCAAGGAGAGGATAGAGAAGCGCAGCGGCACGCCGATCACGGTGCTGCGCATCTCGGGCGGCGGCTCGCAGAGCGATGCCGCGATGCAATTAACGGCCGATATCTTCGGTTTACCCGCGGAGCGGCCGCACATCTACGAGACTTCCGGCCTTGGTGCGGCCATTGATGCCGCGGTCGGCCTTGGTTATCACCGGAATTTTCCGGCTGCCATTGCCGCCATGACCCGCGTGGGGAGGACCTTCGAGCCCGACCCGGCCAACCACAAGGTTTATGACGCACTGTACCGCCGCGTGTATAAGGAAATGTATCCCAGGCTGCAACCGCTATACCGGGACATTCAGAAAATCACCGGATATCCGCGCCAGATCTGAAAATATCGCCACAAATTGCCGGAAATTGAGCGAAAGACAAGGAAAGCGGCCGGAGGCTTGAACGATCTTGTCACCTGTTTGTCATATTATATGGTGCGAGCGCAGATATTCACAAACAGTATATCTGATATGTGAATTCAAAATTAGCCTTACCCAGGGTTAATCCCTATACTTCCGTTTGTCTCCTCCATGTCTCTCCTCCTTTGGCATGGATTCAAGCCCGCCCGATCGGCGGGCTTTTTTTTTGGCCTTTTCAATTGTTGGCCTGGCTCATGGGATTTCCGGCATGGGCATGGCGTCATCGATGATGACTGGTTCGCCTGTCGAGCCCGGCTTCCTGGCATTCTGTCCCGCTGGCGTTCATTGAAGTCCCAATAGTGCTTTTCAGCAAAATCTTGATTTTAGTCAAAATAATTCCCCAATTCGAGCTTTAGCATCTCCCAAACGACATGCTCTCCGCACCCGCAACTGCAGCAATAGCGCATGCGGTGAGCAATTGCCGCCACTGTGCAGATACGCCCCGTACCAGATGTATTAGGGTACGCGACGGATAGATTTTTTCCAGCCTGTGGCATTCAACACGTTACATCGGAGATGGGCATGGGCACCACTGCAATAATTAAAAAGCTGGTTACGCCGGGGAAGATTCCGTGCAGTTTGGCGCTCGCGGTCAGCATCCTCCTTGTCGTCGTTGTCGGTGCTGCCGACTTGATATCCGGTTCCGACATCCAATTGCACACGCTCTACGCGCTTCCCACAAGTTTCTTTGTGTTCCATTGCGCCAACCGGCGGCTTACCGCATGCGTTCTGCTGTTTGCCGGCCTTTCACAGCTTTTAACGCTATTTATCGACGATTTCCAATTCAGTTCTTTTCTGGTAAATGCCTTCATTGGGCTTGCCACAATGTCGGCCACAACGTGGCTGGCGTGGCATGCGAGAAAGAATTATCTGAACGTGGAAAGCGATGCCATCAGGGACCCGCTCACACGACTGCTGAACCGGCGAGGCTTCGATGAAGCGCTGCAGAAGGAATTGGCCCGGCAGCGTCGCTTTGGAACGGCAGTATCGATTGCCGTCATCGACTTGGACGGATTCAAGGCGCTCAACGACTTGCGGGGGCATGCTGTCGGTGACGATGCACTGCAAAGAACTGCGCGGGTTCTTCTGCGCTCCACACGCGCAATCGACTTTGTGTCGCGCCTGGGCGGCGACGAGTTTGCTGTTTTGATCGTTGGCGCACGCGCGGATGATAGCAAGCATATTGCGGAGTCGTTGCGCATCGCGATCGAATGCGCAATGCAGGATGCGGGCTACGCGGTGACCGCCAGCGTCGGTTGCAAGACCTTCATGTCCGCCCCTGCAAATGCCTGCCAAGCGCTTGAATCCGTCGATCGGTTGATGTACACGGCAAAGCGTTCCGGGAAGAACGCTTCGGCTATCGCGGTGAGCAACTGAAGGCTCCGGCGACACGTCCGAAGCGTACGGTAGCAGCACCATTGCCCGACAGGCCGGCACATCCCGGTCGCATGCTCGCCGCGGCATCGGCGCTTTCGAGGGTTTGGTGCAGCGCTCAAAACGCTATTGGCCCGCCATCGCCTCAACCCGAACGCCGCTCCTGATCTGCGTGCCCGGATAACGCACGACATATGCGCCCGGGGCCAAGCCGCCCAGTATCTGCACCTCGTCCCGATTGCGCCGGCCTGTCTCGACTTCTTTTTCCTGCGCCCGCCCGTGATCGACGACAAAAACATGCCAGGCGTCGCCGACGCGGAAGACGCTGCTGCCGGCAACCTTGAGCGTGCGCTGCGCCGACCAGACGACAATGCGTGCCTCGATGCGATATCCGTCGCCGAGCGGGCCGAGGGCGTCCACGGGGTCGGCCAATACATTGACCCGCTGCTCTTCCACCCCCAGCGCCGATATTTTCGTGAAGGCCACGGGCTCGACCAATTTCACTTCCGCCCGCAACGTCTTTCCGCCGCCCCAGCCGTCCAGCAGCATCGTGTCGCCGGGCTGGATTTTGACCGCGTCGGTGGAGAGAACGTCGACGACGATTTCATAACGCGCAGGGTCGCCGATGCCCATCAGCGGCGTGCCGGTGTTGACGGTGCGCTCGCTTTTCTCGTCGATCTTGACGATATAGCCGTCGACCGGGGAATAAAGCGGTATCGGCCGGGCGGCGGCGCCGGAAACACCGCTCGACGCCAAGGCCGCTTCCGCCGCCTTGACATCGGCGAACGCCGCGCGTTCTCGCGACTTGGCCGCATTCCATAGCGCACGGGCCGCGGCCTCGCCGGCGCGGGTCTTGTCGGCGGCCTGGGGCGAAATGAAATTGCCCTTGATCAGCTGTTCCACGCGCGCCTGTTCGCTCGTCGCCAGTTGCAGGTCGGTGTAAGCCTTTTGCGTGCCCAGTTCGGCTTCGCGCGCCAGCGCCTTGGCCGCCTCCAGCCGGGCGGCGGCCTCCTGTTTCTGGCGCGCATCCATCGGCAGCGGTCGAAGGGACGCGACAAGCTGACCTTTCCTGACAGGGTCGCCCTCGTGCAGTTCGACGCGTTGCAAGGCCCCGGCCACCGGCGCGGCGACGACATACACATCGTGCATCCGCACCCGCCCTTGATTGTCCACCGTGACCTGCATCGGCCCCTGCTCCACCCTGGCGAGTTCCACCTTGATTGCGGAGGGGCCGAATGCCAGCCAGAGCGCCACGGCCAGCGCGGCGGCCGCGAGCATCCATTTGAGGACGGCCAGGGGAGCCCGCGTCAGCGACGAAACAAGCCGCCGGCCGGGGGAATCTGGGGGATTTGCCTTTTCCATCGTTTGCCCTATTCGCGTGTCTTCAGGACTTCAATGAGGTCAAGCCTTCGCACTTTGCGCCATACCAGATAGCCGGACACCGCCGCGGCCACCAGCACGGCGCAGGCCGACAGCAGGAAGGTCTTCGAGCTGACCACGAGCGGAATGCGGAACAGTTCCTGGCTCAACAAGGCCGACAGCAGCGCGGCGAAACCGTAGCCGATCGCGCATCCCAGCGGAATGGCGGTCAGGGTCAGCAAGGCTTGCTCGCCCAGCAGCATGGCGCCGACTTCCTCGCGCGTGAAACCCAATATGCGCAAGCTGGCCAGTTCCACCGCGTGCTCCGAGAGCGCAATGCGCGCGGAGTTGTACACCACGCCGAACGCAATGATGCAGGCGAAGGCGAGCAGCACCGTGGTATTGATGCGCATGTTTTCGGCGACCGTGGCGAGAAAACTTTGAAGGGTGGCTTCGCGCAGGCTCACGTTGCCGATAGCCGGGATGGTCTTCAAGGTCCGGTAAAGCGCCGCCTGATATGCCGAATCCACCGAGAGGAATGCGCCGCTCGCGCTTTCCGGCTCGGACAAAAGGCGCGCCAGCGCGCCGGAATCCATGTAGGCGAATGCGCCGATGGGTTCGTCTACGATTCGCGTGACGGGCACCGACAGCACCTGCCGCCGCCCTTCCAACACCTCCACGGCCAGCGGGAAGCCGACGCGGGCGCCCAGCAACTCGGCGAGCTTGGCGTTGAGGACGATCCCTTCGGGCGGCAGCTCCAATTTCCGTTCCGCTTCGTCCAGGATCATGCGCAACTGCCGCTCCCGCCCCAATCCCATGATCACGGTCTTCTTGGAACGATGGCCGGAAACCAACCGGACCGGAAGATTGCGAAAGGTCTCGACCCTGAGCACGCCCGGAAGCGATGCCAGACTGTCGGCGACGGATTGGTCGCGCACCTCGTTGAAGACGACCGTGGCGTCGTCGCGCTGCGATACGCGAAACTGGAGACGGATGATCTCATTGAGCGCATCGAAGCTGAATTGGCCTGTGACTACCAGCGCCACCGCCAGCGCCATCCCGGTTATCGAAAGCAGGGTTCTCATCGGCCGGCGCTCCAGGTTGCGCAACACCATGCGCACCGGCAAAGCCATGATGCGCTGCAATCCCAGGCGCTCCAGCGGGCCGGGCTTGAACCGGCCGGGCTGCTCCGGCCGCATCGCCTCGGCCGGCGGTAAGGACAGCGCCTTGCGGACGGAAATTGCCGAGCCCACTGCCGCCGACGCAGCCGCGATCGCCGCGGCCATGAAAATCGAGGAGGCCGACAAGGAGAAGCGCAGGTCGGGAAAATGAAAAAAGTTTGCATACATCCGGGCCAGGCCCTTGCCCAGCACGGTGCCCACGGCGATGCCCGCGATGCCCCCGGCCAGTACCGTCACCAGGGCAAACTTCAAGTAATGCCACGCGACCGCGGAATCTTCGTAGCCGAAGCTCTTTACCAGGCCGATCTGGGCCCGCTGCAATGCCGTGAACCGCGACAGGACGTTGTGGATGAGAAAGGCCGCAACGGCGAGAAAGATCGCCGGCAGCACCGTGCTCGTGACCCTGTCCTGGGACAATTCGTTGTCGAGGAAATTGTGCGAAATCTGTTCCTTGCGGCCATAGGCACCCAAGGTGCCGTATGGCGCCAACATGGCGTCCAGTTGCTCGATGATGCGCTGTTCGCTGGCGGCAGGGGAAATCGTCGCGGCCAGATCGTTGAAGCCGTCGCGCATGTTCGAGGCGGCGGCGAGCGCATCGCGGCCCATCCACAGGACGCCGAAGCGGCGATTGTCGGGAAAACTGTTGCCCTTGATTTCACTGACGTACTCGGGCGAGATTGCGATGCCGACAATGCGAAGCGCCTCCTTTCTGCCGTTGATCACCGCCTGCAGGGTGTCGCCCGGCTTCAAGCGGTTCGCCTGGGAAAAGGCTTCGCTTGCCAGCGCTTCGTCCCCGGCGCCCGGCAGGGGCGCGCGCCCGCTCCTGATGTGCACGCGATTCAAGCCCGTGTCGGGCCATTCGGGCAGGGATACCAGGCGCGCACTGGCCGGCTCGTCAAGCCCGGGAACGTCGAGCGAGGCGTCGAACACCACGCGGGTATCGACCTCGCCGATGCCGGGAATGGCGCGCACCCGTTCGGCAAGCGAAAGCGGCGCGCGCTTGACGTTGACGAAGATGTCGGCAAAGCGGTATTTTTCGTAGTAGGCGGCCTGCGAGGTCAACAGGGCCTCGTAGGAACCGCGCATGGTGACGAAGGTCGCGATGCCGGCCATCGCCACCAGCGCCACCGCCAGCGCCTGGCTGCGCATGCGCCACAGGTCGCGCAGCAATTTCCTGTCGAGCATGCTTACCATGCGATTTCCATCGCCGGAGTACGCACGGCGTTTTTCTCGATCCGCGTGATTTTTCCGCTGCTCATATGCAGCACGCGGTCGGCCATGTTTGCTATCGCGGCGTTATGGGTGATGATCACCGCCGTCGTGCCGAACTCGCGATTGGCGTCGGCGAGCGCTTCCAGGACGATCCTGCCCGTGGCGGAGTCGAGCGCGCCGGTCGGCTCGTCGCACAGGAGGATGTCCGGCCGCTTGGCGACGGCCCTCGCGATCGCCACCCGCTGCTGTTCGCCGCCGGACAGCTGCGCCGGAAAATGGTGCAGACGGTCGCCCAGCCCGACCACGGACAACGCAGCGGCAGGGTCCATCGGATGCTCGGCAATCTCGGTCACGAGCTGGACGTTCTCCAATGCCGTCAGACTGGGAATCAGGTTATAGAACTGGAAAACAAAGCCCACGTGCTCGCGCCGAAAGCGCGTCAGCGCCTTGTCGTCGGCGCTGGTAAGGTCATGGTCCAGATAGTGAAGCCAGCCGCTTGAAGGCGTATCGAGGCCGCCCAGAATGTTCAGAAACGTGGACTTGCCGCTGCCCGATGCGCCCAGCAGCACCACGAACTCCCCTTTGTACAAGTCGAGGTCGATGCCGTCGAGCGCCTGAATCCGCACTTCGCCCGCCACGTAGGTTTTTGCGATGCCCCGCATCGCGCACACAACCTCGCGCGCGGCGGAAGGCACGCCGACGGAGTTCCCCGCCCGGCCATCCGGTTCCGCCGATTGCACAAGTTTGGTATCTCGAGAGTTCATTTCCGGTCAGGGTTGATGCGCGAGGCGCCGCATTCTCGGCTGGAACGCATGGCAGGAACGATTCATTGTGCACAAGATCGCCTTGGCCGCTTTTGCGTTGGATCAAATTGCCGTGTGCGAAGGTCGCTTATGCTGAAAACAGCGACAACCCGCAAATGACTTACCTGCGAGCATGAACAGTCCATTCGACGCACGGCCGCCCGGAAATTTCTCCCGCCCCTTGCTGGCCTTTTTTTTACTGGCGGGCGTACTCGGACTTGCCTCGCTTGTGCTGGCGCCGTTTCTGGTGTCGGTCGCTTGGGCAGTAGTGATCGCCCATGCGACATGGCCGGCGTACGCCGCATTGCAGCGCAACGTGGAAAATAAACCGATGGCAACGGCATTGCTGGCCGCCGTTTGCGTCAGTGCAACGATCGTGCTGCCTTTTCTCGGCCTGACTTTCCTGCTGCAGCGCGAATTATCCGCATGGCACGCCGGCATCGAGGCCAACCTTGGGGCGGCAATACAACCCCTGTCGGCCTATCTTGCGAAACTTCCGTGGGTCGGTTCGGCGTTGGCCGAATGGACCGCCGGCCTGGCCATTGAATCAGGCGCCACGCATGTCCAACTTCAGGCTCAACTGGCCGACTGGTTCAAGGACAATGCCGATTCGCTACCTTATCTGGCGACGCGCCTTGGCCGCAATCTCGCGAAGTTCGCGTTCTCGATGATCGTCCTGTTTGTGCTATACCGCGACGGCGAGGCACTCGCGGCCAGGTTGCACGCAATGGCCAGGACTATCCTGGGGCAGCGTGTCGACGATTACTGGGAAGCCGCCAGCAGCACCACCCGCGCTGTCATGCTCAGCGTGGTGTTTGCGTCCCTGATACAAGGGGCGGTTGCGGCACTGGGCTATTGGGTGTTCGGCGTAACAATGCCGGCGCTCCTGGGCGTGGCGACCGCCTTGCTCGCGCTTGTGCCCTTGCTCGGCACGGCACTGATATGGGTTCCGGTTGCCATCGGGCTCGCGCTGGATCATCACCCGTGGCAGGCCTTGGGAATGGTGGCATGGGGTGCCTTGCTCGTACATCCGATCGACAACGTTTTGCGGCCGCTGCTAATCAGCAGCGCCGCGCGCATCCCCTTCCTGCTCAGCATGTTCGGCGTTCTGGGCGGCATCGCAGCGTTCGGATTGATCGGCCTGTTTATCGGCCCCGTCGTGCTCACGACAGCCTACTCGATCTGGAATGAATGGTCCAACACGCTCTTGCCGGCGGTGGAGGCGGCGCCGTCGGGTAAGGCACGCATCGAATGAACCCGGTACCACGCCGGATTTTCAGTTCTGCCCCGGTCATGCACCGGCTATACCATCGGCGACGGCGATTTTTGACATATGTCAACGCGCTCCTGGCCGGTTCGAGAATAATCGGCTATCGGAGGAAATCGACGCCATTCCCGGCGTAAATCCGGCTGGAGCGCAACCATGCGAAATCTGGTGCTGCAATGAAACTGTTTAAATGCATGGTTGGCGCGCTATTGGCCGCACTGTCCCTATCCTGTCTGGCGCAGGACGCCCGCACGATGAAATGGGTCAATCTGCGCGCAGGTCCGGCACGCGCTTACCCCTTGGTGGCGCGGCTGGCGCCCGACTCGCTCGTTTATGTGCAAGGCTGCACGAGCGCCTACACCTGGTGCGACGTCATCGCGCCGGGCAATGTGCGCGGCTGGGTGTATGCCCGCAACATTTCGTACGTCTATCAGGGAGCCCCGGTTCCAGTCATCGAATTTGGCGCAATCATCGGGTTTCCCATCGCACCGTTCGTAATCGAGCAATATTGGGGCGAACATTACAGGAACCGGCCATGGTACGCGGACGAAGCGCGCTGGCGGAACAGGCCGCATCCTCGCCGCCCGGACGTACGCCCGCCGAACTTCGACCATCCGCGTGACGACCGCGGAAGGCCAAATCCGCCGCCAAATCCGCCGCCGAATCGGGGACCTTCTGGCGGCTGGACGAGGCCTCATGATGAACGGACGCCGGGGCGCAATCCCGTTCATCCGGGCGAAGGCGTCGGCGGAGGTGCCCCGCGTGGCGGCATTCATCCGCAAGCTCCGGATAGGCAGGGCGGCGGTGTACGCCAAGGCCCCGACAGGCAGCCGGGCGGCATTCGTCCGCGAGGCGCAGATCGGCCGGCGGGAGGCGGTCGCCCGCAAGGTCTCGACAAACCGCCTGGCGGCGCTCGCCAGCCGGATCGGAACAAGCCGGCCGGAGGCGTGAAGCCGCCGATTCACGACTCGCCGTGACAGGCTATTCAAATTGTTTGCATGGATTCAATCATGCAATCCGGATTGCTTGAATATCGCCACCTTGACGAAATCCACCAAGAACAAATAGCAAAGCGAGACCGCCAGCATGCCGAACACGAGAGAGGAATCGAGCGGCGCCATCAGAATGCCCTTGACCGCTATCGCGATCACGACGGCCACGTCCGCAACGCTGGCGATCAGCAGCCATTTGCTCGGCAGCGATTGCCAGAAGTGCCGCCGCTCGCGCACGAGAAACACATTGCCGAGGCCGGTGAAGACCAGCATCACAAAAATCAGGGTCTGCAATTGCGGCAGGGGCAGATGAAGGACGTCACGCCCCACGAAGAACACCGAAAACGACAGCGCCAGCACGAGCACTGCCAAGGGAACGGCCGTTTTCATCAGCGTCGCAATATCCCATCGCTCGGGCCTGCGTGAATAACTCACGCGGTCAGTCGCAATCGACATGGTTACGAAGTCGTTGGTGAACAGCAGCAGGACGACCGCCAGGGGCGTGATCACGAATACGCCGCTGGCGATCACGCCGACGCTCATGAAGACCGCGATCTCCAGCGTCTTCATGATCTTGTTCAAGGTGTATGTCAGCATGCGCTGGTAGATACGCCGGCTCGTCTCTATCGTCGCCACCAGGTCGGACAAGCCCGGATTGGTGAATACCAGGCTCGCGGCAGCCTTGGCCACGTCCGTGGCGTTGGAGACGGCGATGCCGACCTCGGCCTGCTTCAGCGCCGGCGCGTCGTTGACGCCGTCCCCCGTCATGCCGGTGATATGGCCGGATTTCTGAAACGCTTCCACCAAGTGAAACTTGTCGGCCGGGAAAACCTGGGCAAAGACGTCGCATTGCTGAGTCGCCTTCTTCCCGTCTTCATCTATCAGTGCTGCCGGGCAAACGCGGTCGCCGATTCCCACGGAGGCCGCAACGGTGCGCGCCGTCGCCAGCGCGTCGCCGGTCACCATGAGAACGCGGATGCCGAGTTCCTTGAGCCGCGAGATCAGCTCCGCCGAATCCTCCCTCGGTGGATCCATCAAGGCGAGCAGTCCGGCAAACTGCCAGGTATCGCCCTCGCCCACCGCCACGCCGAGAACCCGGCAGCCATGCGCGGCGAGCGCATCGATGTCGCGCGTTACCTCGATGCCGGCCAAGGCTGCAATTTCCGCAGCGGCGCCCTTGACCACGCGGTATGTGCCGCCGTTTTCCTCGATGACGCGCTCCGACCGCCGCGATTTCGGATCGAAGGGAACAAAACCGACGCTGCAGTAAGGCCCCCATTCGACAATCGCGCCAGCGGCCAGAATCGCCATATCGATCGGATCTTGCGTCGCCGGATCGCTGGCGACGCAAGCCCAGTGCAGCAACTGCCGTTTGGTACAAGCGCCGAATGGCTGCAAGGTATGCAGCGCAAGCTTGTTCTCGGTGATCGTGCCGGTCTTGTCCGAGGCCAGCACATCCATTCCCGCAGCTTCCTCGATCGCGGAAAGGCGGGTGACGAGCACGCCGTGCCTGGCCAATTCCACGGCGCCCAAGGCCGTGGCAAGTGTGAACGTGGCCGGCAGCGCAACCGGAACCGATGCAACCAGGAGGATCAGGGCGAAGGGAATGATCTCGCCAAGGGCCATCCCGGTCAGCGCGCCATAGAGCAAAAGAACGGCCACCAGACCGATGTCGAGGTAGACCAGGTATTTGACGATCTGGAAGATTGTCTGTTGCAGATGGCTTGCCGTTCTGGCGCTGCGAACCAACTGCGCGGTTCTGCCGAAGCGCGTCGTCCCGCCTGTTGCTCGAACGATGCCGCTGGCTTCTCCGCGCGTGACGATGGCACCCGAATATGCGGTCGAGCCGGCTCCTGCTTCAACCGGAAGGGACTCGCCGGTCAGCGCCGATTGATCGAGCTGCGTCTGCCCCTCGACCAATTCCACATCCGCCGGCACCAGATCGCCCGCCCGCACGTGGACCACGTCCCCCGGCACCAGCTGGCGGGCAGGCAAACCCTGCCAGTTCCGGTCGCGCAATACCCGCACCTGCACGTCGAGCCGCTTGCGCAGCAAGGCCAAGGCCTTGTTGGCTCTGCCCTCCTGCAGGAAGCCCAACACGGCGTTCAATACCAGCAAGGCGGCGATCACGGCGGCCTCGCCTTGCTTGCCGAGCATGCATTGCAAAACGATCGTCAGCTCCAGCATCCACGGGACCGGAGACCAGAACTTGCGCAGCAAGGCGGTCAAGATGCCGGATTTCTCCTCGGCGATCTCGTTGGGACCGAACTTCGCCAGCAGCAAAGCGGCCTCGCTTGAACTCAACCCACGCAGCCGCTCCGGGCCGAAATCCGGAGCATCCGAAAGAGGCGCATCCATGCTTGGGGACGAGGTCATGTAGAGTTGATCTGGCTTTTGTTGCCCCCAGTGTAAGATGAAACGGGAAAAAGTCGGCTAGAGTGAACAATATTTAATTTGTTGGGCCAGCCGTAAAATTCCGCCATACGGCCGTCGCCGCTACATCTTTTCCAGCCGTTCTATGCCCAGCATTTTGAGGATATATTTTTCATAAACAGGCTCGGAGGACCCGGTTTTCATCTTGCGGATGAAATATTTCTCGAATGCGATCTTGGCCAGGTGCACCCATTTGCCCTTGCGGAACCAATTGACGTTGCGCGGCGGGATTTGCGGCAGGGCGACAAAGGCGGCGCCGGTATCGCCCATGTCGGCCAGGCAGATCGCGTTCCAGCTGCCTTTGGCGGTAGCGGGCTTGCCGTCCAGGTCGGCCACGATGTTGCTTACGATGGCCGTCACCATGGTTTCGATCATGTATCCGGTCTTGGGCGCGCCGGTCGGTACGGGAGTCGCTTCCACCGGCGGAATCGCGATGCATACGCCGGCGGAAAAGATGTTGCGGTACTTTTTGCTGCGCTGGAATTCATCGACCAATACGAAGCCGCGCGGATTGCACAGGCCCTCGACGGCGGCGACGGCTTCGACACCTTTGAACGCGGGCAGCATCATGTTGAACACGAAGGGCAGTTCGTGCTCCTTCTTGAGCGCGCCCGCATCGTCGAGCTCGGTCACGAACATCTTGCCGTCCTCAATGCGCGTGGTCTTGGCGTTGGTGATCCATTTGATGTCGTTGTTGCGCAGCTCCGATTCCAGCAGGGTCTTGGAATCGCCCACGCCGCCCAGGCCGAGGTGGCCGATATAGGGCTCGCTGGTAACGAAGGTGATCGGCACCTTGTTGCGCATGCGGCGCTTGCGCAAATCCCGGTTGAGGATGAAGGCGAACTCGTAGGCCGGACCGAAGCACGAGGCGCCGGGCATGGCACCGACGATCACCGGACCGGGCTGCTCCAGCAGCTTTTGGTAGGCACTGTAGGTCTTTTCTGCATGATCGATGGTGCAGATCGACTGGCTAAATCCTCCAGGGCCGGAGCCGGGCACCTCTTCGAAGGCGAGCCTGGGGCCGGTCGTAATGACGAGATAGTCGTAAGCCAGCTCGGCGCCATCGCTCAGCTCGAGCCGATTATGTTCCGCGTCGATGCGCGTCACCGGGCAGGCGACGAATTCGATACCCTTCTTCTCCAGGTAGGGCCGGATCGGAAAGCAAATGGTTTCGCGGTCGCGCCAGCCTACGGCGGCCCAGGGATTCGAGGGTACGAATTGAAAATAATCCACGGCATTGATGACCGTGATGCGGTGCTGTGCGCCCAGTTTGGCGCGCAGTTCGTAGGCCGCCGGCAGGCCGCCTGTCCCCGCGCCCAATACTGCGATATGTGCCATGATCGTCTCCTTATCGCTATGCCATAAATTGCTTCATTGAAACGCACCGTGTGCGGTTTCTCCCGTTCCCTCGCTGGCTTCCTGCAATTCCGCGTTGGCCGAAGCCAGCACAGCCTCGTTCAATTCGCCCGTGGCCGCAGCGAGCTGCAGCGCAAGCGCGATGCGTTCGATGCGCCCTTTGAACAGAGCCAGCTGCGCCGCACTGGCGTCATTCTCGGCGTTGAGCAGGTCGAGCATGGTGCGGTCCCCCACCTTGCGGCCCAGCTTCGTCGCCTCCAGCCGCACTGTACTGGCGCGCTCCGCCGCTTCGAGCGACTTCAGCCGCACCGACGATGCCGTCATGCCCTGCCATGCCGCACGCACCTGTTGCGCTACATCGAGCTGCGCCGCTTCAAGTTCGGCCCTGGATTCGACGACCTGGCTCGCGGCTTGCATCTGTTTTGCGCTACGCATGCCGCCGGTATATAGCGGCACGGTCAATTGCAAGCCGAGAAACTGGCGATTGGCGCTATCGCGCCCGCTGCCGAAGTCGCCGCTGCCGCTGATACGCTCGCCGCCGGCCTGAGCCACCACGTCCAGGGTCGGCGACGCTGCAGCCCGGTAGCGCGCGGATTCGGCGCGCGCGGCGGCAAGCGCCGCTTCGCGTTCGGCCAGCGCGGGGTTGCCGTGGGCGCGGCTCAGCCAATCTTCAAGCGATCCAGCCAGAGGCACGTCGACACGCGGCGAAGGTACCTTCATCGGGCCGGGCTGGAGTCCGGTCTGGTCGCGCAGCGCGGCCTCGGCCAGGTCGAGCCGGGTTCGGGCCAGGGTCAGATCGGCGGCAATTGCCGCGGCGCGCGCTTCGGCTTCGTCGCTGTCGATAACGGGCGCATCGCCGATGCGGAAACGGTCTTGCGCCTCCTGCCGGTTGCGCTGGGCCAGCTCGTACTGTTGCTGCGACAAAGCCAGCGACTTGCGCGCCACCAGCACGTCGAAATAACGCGTGGCGGTACGCAGCATGGCCTCCTGCTCCATGCGCCTGGCGGCGGCGTCGCCCGCATCCGCCCCGGCCGCGAGTTCGCGCGATTGGGCGATGCGTTCGCCGCTGTAGAGCGGTTGTGTCAGCGTGAGGTTCCAGCTCGTCGCCGTGCCGTCGCGAATCGAGGTCTGGAAATCGACGTTGCGCGAGGTGCCGAACGCGGGAGCGCTGAACTGCGCGCCGTCGATCGACGAATCGGCATTGGCGCGTCCTGCGCTGCCGGCGGCGACTACATTCGGGCGCCACACGGCACGCGCCTGGTCGCGCTGGGCGGCAGCGCCGTCGCGCCGGGCGCCGCTGGCGGCCAGCATGGGGTCGTGCTGTTGCGCGGCGTGCCAGGCGTCGATCAGATCGGCCGCGGATGCCGTGCCGGCGGCGCAGGCCAGCCAGACGGCAACTGCCAGGCGCTTCACGACTCGCTCCGCGAGAGGTGCTGCCGCGCCCAGGACACGATCTCCTGCGCCGGCATCGCACCGCTGGTTCGCGCCACTTCGCGGCCTTGGTGCCACAGCACCAGCGTAGGAATGCTGCGTATGCCGAAATGGCGGCTCGCCTGCGGGGCGGCATCGCTGTCGACCTTGACGAAACGCCATTGCGGCATGCTTCGCGCCGCCGCTTCGAACTGCGGCGCCATCGCGCGGCACGGCCCGCACCAGGCGGCCCAGAAATCGATCAGCACCGGCAGCTCGGTTTTGGAGAGATAGCCGGGCAAGGCCGCGTCGCCGAGCGCCGCGGGTTCGGCCTTCATCAGCCCCGCGCCGCATTTGCCGCACGAGGGGTTGTCGCCGAGCTTTTCCTCGGGAACGCGATTGGTGGCGCCGCAGGCGGGACACGCAAGGTGCATGATCTTCTCCCGGTCAGTTGCCGCGCGCGATACCGAGCTTGGCGAGGATGGATTCCATCATGCACCAGCGTGTCACGCCGCTTTGCAGCAGGTTGACGCCGACGAAGGCAGTGAAAGCGAGCCACCAGCGCGACAGGAACAGGGGGCTTTCGGGAATGCCGAAAGCGAGGCTCAACAGGATGAAGCTGCCCGCGACGATGCGGACGACGCGCCAGGTTGTCATGATTGCGCTCCTTGAAGTGAAATGGATTGGATGCGGCGGCGATAGGCCACGTAGTACAGCAGCGGTATCACCACCAGGGTCAGCAGGGTCGAAACCAGGATGCCGAAGATCAGCGAGATCGCCAAACCGTTGAAGATCGGATCGTCCAGGATGAACAGGGCGCCCAGCATGGCGGCGATGCCGGTCAAGGCGATGGGTTGGGCGCGTGTGATGGCCGAGCGCACCACGGCATCTTCGAATTTGACGCCCGAAGCCAGTTGCAGATTAATGAAATCGACCAGCAGGATGGAGTTGCGCACGATGATGCCGGCCAGGGCAATCATGCCAATCATCGAGGTCGCCGTGTATTGGGCATGCAGCAGCGCGTGGCCGGGCATGACGCCGATCACGGTAAGGGGAATCGGCGCCATGATGATGAGCGGCGTCAGGTAGGAGCCGAACTGCGCCACCACCAGCAGGTAGATCAGCACCAAGCCGACGGCATAGGCCAGGCCCATGTCGCGGAAGGTTTCGTAAGTGACTTGCCATTCGCCGTCCCACTTCAGCGCGAAGCCGCGATAGGCGTCGCCGGGCTGGCGGAAAAAGAATTCCTCGATCTTGCCGTCGCCGGGTGTGCGGATTTTCGCAATGCCGTCGCGCGCGGCGAACATGCCGTAGAGCGGGCTGTCTATCTTACCCGCCATGTCGGCCACGACGTAGTTCACCGCCAAGCCGTCCTTGTGATAAAGCGGCTGTTCACGCACGGTGTCGCTGACGGCGACCAGTTCGCGGATGGGCACCAGCGCGCCGCCGGCGCCGCGCACGCCGAGCGAGAGCAGCGTGTCGAGATTGCCGCTGTCGGCCAGCGGCAGGCGCAGCAGCACCCCGGCCGGATACTTGGTCTGGTCGTGCAGGAAGGTGGCGCTATCGCCGGCAAGCCCGGTACGCAAGGTGGAAGCGATGGCTTCCTGGGGTATGCCCAGGAGCGCGGCCTTGCGCCGGTCCACCAGCAAGAGCTTGCGCGGCGCCGCGGCGATACTGCTGTCGTCGACGTCGACCACGCCGGCCGTATGCTCCAGCACCGCGCGGACTTCCTTGGCCGCCTCGCGCCTGCCCTCGTCGCTCGGGCCGTAGATTTCCGCCACGATGGGCGCGAGCACGGGCGGGCCCGGCGGCACTTCGACGACCTTGACGTTGGCGCCGAAACGGCGCCCGATGGCGTCGAGTTCGGGGCGCAGCCGCATGGCGATGGCGTGGCTTTGCTCGCTGCGGTGGTGCTTGTCGACCAGATTGACCTGCAGATCGCCGACCTCGCCGCCGGCGCGCAGGTAATACTGGCGCACCAGGCCGTTGAAATTGATCGGCGCGCTGGTGCCGGCATAGGCTTCCACATCGGCCACTTCCGGTACGGTTTCCAGGTATGCGCCGAGCGCGCGCAAGGCGGCGGCGGTCTGCTCGACCGGCGTGCCGGCAGGCATATCGACCATGACCTGGAATTCCGACTTGTTATCGAAGGGCAGCATCTTCAATTGCACCCAGCCGGCCACCGGCAACAACACTGACAAAGCGATCAACACTGCGATGGCGCCGCCCAGCATGCGCCGGCTCGCGGCACCGCGCCGCTCATCGAGGAAAGGCCGGAACAGGCGCGAAAACAGGGGGGCAAGACGTTCGGCCAGCACATCGCTGTGCGCCGCGGACTTCATCCAGTGCCGCGCCAGCCAAGGCGTGAGAACGAACGCAATCGTGAGGGACAGCATCATGCCCATGCTGGCATTGATCGGGATCGGACTCATGTACGGCCCCATCAAGCCCGATACGAAAGCCATCGGCAGCAGCGCGGCGATCACGGTGAAGGTCGCCAGGATGGTGGGGCCGCCGACCTCGTCGACCGCAACCGGAATCAACTCGGAAAACGGCATATCGGGGTGCAGGCGCTGATGGCGATGGATGTTCTCCACCACCACGATGGCGTCGTCGACCAGGATGCCGATGGAAAAGATCAGGGCGAATAGCGACACGCGGTTCAAGGTGAAGCCCCATGCCCAGGAAGCGAAGAGGGTGACGGTCAGGGTCAGGATCACAGCGGTGCCGACGATAGCCGCCTCGCGGCGCCCCAGCGCGAACAGCACCAGCAGCACGACCGATGCCGTGGCGAAGATCAATTTTTCGATCAGCTTGGTCGCCTTGTCGCTCGCGGTGTCGCCGTAGTTGCGCGTGGTCCTGACTTCCACCTCTTGCGGTATCACGGTATTGCGCAGGTCGGCGACGCGCTTGACCAGCGCATCGGCCACGGCGACGGCGTTCTGGCCCGGCTGCTTGGTGACGGCAATGGTGACGGCCGGATACTCGCCGCCGTCCTTGCCGGGCAGGCCTATCCAAACGAAGCGGCTCGGCGGCAGCGGACCTTCGGCGACGTTTGCCACGTCGGCCAGAGCCACCGGCTTGCCGTCGTGTACCGCAACGATGACCTGACCGGCGGCGCGCGCATCGGCCAGGTAGGGGCCGGTCTCGATGGCGGTGGCCACGTTGCCTTGCACGAGGTCGCCGGCCGGCATGCCCGCGTTCGCGCCTTGCAGGGCCTGTTTCACGTCGGCCACGCTCAGGCCGGCGGCGGCGAGCCGCGCCGGATCGAGTTCGACATTGAGCGCGCGGCCCGGGCCGCCGATGGTCGTGACTTCGCCCGTTCCCTTGACGCGCTTGAGGTCGGATTCCATACTGTGCGCCACGCGTTCCAGATCGTAGCCGCCCAACTCCGGCCGGCGCGAGTAGAGCGTGAAGCTGACGATGGGCACATCGTCGATACCTTTGGGCTTGATGATGGGCTCCAGCGTGCCCAGCCCGGCCGGCAGCCAATCGCGGTTGCTGTGCACCGTGTCGTACAACCGCACCAGCGCTTCCGTGCGCGGTACGCCGACCTTGAATTGCACGGTCAGCACCGCCATGCCGGGACGCGACACCGACATCACGTGCTCCACGCCGGCCATGCGTCCCAATACCTGTTCGGCGGGAGCGGCAACCATGGTTTCGACGTCCTTGGCCGAGGCGCCCGGGAACGGCACCAGCACATTGGCCATGGTGACGTTGATCTGCGGTTCTTCCTCGCGCGGCGTGATCAGCACCGCGAACACGCCCAAAAGCGCGGCGACCAGGGCCAGCAGCGGGGTGAGGCGGTTTTCCAGGAAGTAAGCCGCAATGCGTCCGGCCAGTCCAAGCTTGTTGTTCATGTCGGCATCCGTCCCTGTCCGTCCCTTATTGCGACCGCGCCGCAGCGGCCGGATCGAGCGCCACATGCTCGCCTGCGGCGAGGCCGGCAAGCACTTCGGTATCGCCGCCCGCTTCGTGCCCGGCACGGACCAGGCGCAACTGCACCTTGCCCTTGTCGTCGACCACGTAAGCCGCCGTCATTTCGGCACGGCGGAACAGGGCTTGCGTCGGCACGTAAAGGTGCGCCTGCTCGCTTTTTGCTCCCGGCAGCCAGACGCGGGCGAAGCCGCCCGGCGTCACGCCGGCGAAGGATTCGGGCAGATCGACGCGCAGCTCAACCGTGTGGCTCGCCGGGTCGGCAGCGGGCAAGAGGCTCCAGTGCGTAATGTCGAGCATGCGTTGAGCGCCTTGCAGCGTGGGAAATTCGACGCGCACAGGCGTCCCGGCTTTCAGGGCGGCGGCGGCCGCTTCCGGTACATGGGCGCTCACGCGCAATGCCGCGGGATCGTAAAAAGTGAGCAACGGATGCCCCGGCATGGCCATGTCGCCGACACTGGCGGGAACGTCGGCCACGATGCCGGCAAACGGCGCGTTCAGTTCGAAGAAGGCCGATTGCGTCCGCGCCGCATTGGCTGCGGCGAGTTGTGCATTGGCTCCCGCCAGTGCGGCCTTGTATTGCGCTTCGGCGCGGTCGAACGCCGCCTGGCTGATGTATTGTTTCTCGAGCAATTGGCGCTGACGCTCGTACTCCTTCTGCGCCACGTGCAGCGCGGCACGCGCGGCTTCGGCCTGCGCCATGCCGGCGGCGGCAGTTTCCTGCGCGGCGCGCGCATCGATACGAGCCAGCAATTGCCCCGCTTTGAGCTTATCGCCCGCCTTGACCGGCAAGGCGACCACGCGCCCTGAAACCTGAGGCGCTACATCCACTCGTCGCACGGCTTCGACGCTGCCCTCCGCGGCCCACGTGCCTGCCTTGGCATCGCTCCTGACCGTGCCGACCTCCAGGGCGGCGAAAGCATTCGAGCCGCCAAGCAAGGCAAATGCGGCAAGTGTCGCTCGCAGAACTGCCGATGACCGGTGGGTCGATAACATGTTGCGCTCCAATCGTTTGAATAAGGTTGCAGTTTGTCTTCGCTGGTTTTATTATTTACGTAATCACGTAAATAGTCAAGTGCGAACATGCGCAATTAACGATGTCGATTGAAGATGGTGCATATCGATGACACGTATCGATGGATAAATTGGCAAGACTGCGATGAGCGAGTTGGGCGCCTGCGCCCTGCAAGGCGTCGCCCTCTATTTCCAGGCGCTTGCCGAACCGACGCGGCTTCGCATCATCGAGGCTTTGAAGGAAGGGCCGATGCGGACCAAGGACTTGGCGGCATTGTTTGGCACTAGCAGCGCCAACGTGTCGCGCCACCTCGCCGTGCTGGAGCGGCAGGGAATCGTCGCGCGGCGCCCTGCGTCGGGCTCGACCTACTACGGCCTGCCGGACGAAACCGCCGGAGAACTGATAAAAATGGGGGAGGAACTGCGCCGCTTGGCGCTACGCAAAGCCGGTAATAGCCGGTGAGCGGAAAACGGAAGCGTTCAAGAAAAGGCCGCAGCCTGCTCGCCGATCCGGCGCGCGATGCTGCCGCAAACCAAGTCGCAGAGTTTGTAGATCTGCTGGTCGGCGATGCGGTAATAGGCAGCGTTGCCTCTGACTTCGCGCGCCACCAGGCCATGCTTGGCCAGCATCGTCAAATGGCGCGAGACGTTGGCCCCCGTGGTGCCGCACAGACTGGTGATTTCCCCGACATTCATCTCGCCTTCGCGCAGCAAGTTGAGGATGCGCAGCCGGTTCGGCTCGGCGAGCGCCTGGAAGTACTGCGCCACTTCTTGCAGGCCTTGTTCGGTCAGTTTTTCCACCGCAACCCCAATTTCACTCAAGTTTGATTTAAGTCAAATGATAGCACATTTTCGTATCTGAAAATTTACGCATATACGTAAGTGCATGAGGCTTTGCATCGACCTAATTCGTAGCGACCGGCAAATCTTCTTGGGCTGCGATCTCGAATACGATTTTTCGGGACGAATCGAAACGATTGGGTCGTTCCTTGATGCCAGGGCCGACCAGCCCGATATGCTGCCAGGGCGCCGATTCTCAATTCGAATTCGAGGACGAACGACAGTCACCGTCGTCCTCAGTGGGGCTTGGCGTCTGCCGGCGTTGCGGCAATGCGGTGCGGTTTCCGCTAAACCCCCAATTCTTCCTCAATTCGGATGCGTCGATTTGCTTCCAGAATTCCTCGTCCGACAGTTGGCTCATGTGGCGGCTGTTCGACTGCCTTCTGCGCATGACACCTTCGTAGATACCGACGTACCGGTCGCACATGCGCGAGATATCGTGCTGCAGCGCAAATCGATACGCCGCACGCACTTTGTGGCCCCGGACATTTCCATGCGCAAGCACGGCTGCCATTGCAGCGGCCCACTCGGCCGGATTGTGGTTCTGCAACAAAACACCTCGTTCGCTATCACCCAGCATCTCGGGAAGCCCGCCTGCCGAAGACGCTATGACCGGAACGCCGAGCGCCATGGCATCGAGAACGGCGCTGCCGTGGCCCTCTTCCCGGGAGGGGAACGCGAAAATATCCATCGCAGCAATCCATGCGCCAACCTGTTCCTGAAAACCCGCGAACACGATGCGTTCATCGCCCTTTGCGAGATTGAAGAGACGCGCCTTGTCGGGGCCTTCGCCGACCAGGACCAGTCTGGCTTCCGGCACGCGTGCGGCCAGCTTGTGAAACGCTTCGACAAGAACGGACTGACCTTTGTGGCGGTCGTGCAGCGCGCCGACGTGGCCGATGACCGGGCCGCCGCCGAGACCGTTCCGAATCCTCTGGACATCCTCCAATTTGGGCGCGTGATCCGTCGCGGCACTGAGAATCGTTCCAACGGATCTCGATATCTGCCCGGCCAAACGGTTCGACACGTATTGCGATACGCCGACCAGATCGGCGGCTTCGCGATAAATGCCTTTCGTCAAGCTTGAATTCGAAATTGGATTCGGAGTGCGCCGTGTGATGATGTAATCGGTCTTGCGCACTGCATGTTCGATTGCCGCCCAATACGCCGCGCGCGCCTCGTGCACATGGATAATGTCCGACGACAAGGATCGGGAATGCCCGAGAAGCGGATGGGAAATCCCTAGCGTGTCGATCCCGCCGGCCGTCGCGCGGCGCTGCAATTCGGAGCCTGGCCTACACACCAGAATCTGGTCAAATCCATATCTTTTTAGTCCGGCAATCAGATTGAGCGTCTGACGTTCGCCCGCGCCAAAACGGCGGGCGAAATTCACGTGGGAAATTTTCATCGATGCGAATCCGGAGAGAAGTATTCTTTTGCCTTATGGATGGGGCGCATTGGGCGCGAACACTCCTGCAACCTGGCCGCATTGCGCGAAAGCCGCCCCTCGATTTCGAAATTCAAAATCGAGAAGCTTTCTTCCCGTTTAGCATATGTTCGAATTTCGGCCACTCTCGAATGTGAACGAAATTTAATCTTGAAGATTGCGGCGCGATTGCAAAAAGCGCTACGGCCCAGCTGGCTTGACGAGGCAGACGGAGACAGTCCGGGCCGCGTGTGCGTGCTCAGCCAGTGCGGAGCACCGATCGGAAAACTCCGGCACTATCCACCGACATTGCCGAATTCCACCGGCACCTTGACATAAAACAGGTGAAGCTTTTCCTTCTTCAAGTAGGCAAAAAACCGTTCGCATTCCTCTTCGGTCGCCACGATGGTAACTTGCATCGAGTGATCGACGATATCGAACATATGGATGGCATGCACGACCCGGCTTTGCCCAAAACCCTCGCCGCCCGTGAACACGGTGGCGCCTCGGATCCCATGCGATCTGGCGGCCTCGACCAGCCAGTCCGACATGTGTTTGCCGGCATGGAAAAGGTCTTGTTTGGTAAAGAATTCGACTTGGAAGCCTTTCATGATACCTCCTCGACCTTGTCTCGATTTCAGTATAGGAAATCCGGCTTCTTGCAGGCGTTTCATGAACAATTTTTAATGTATGCCTTGATCGGAGATAATCATCGGGCAACGGATACGCGCTGTTCCGCATCGTGAAATGCGCTTCTCGCCCTTTCGGCATCCCATCCACCGCCGAGCGCGCGGATCAATCCGACGCTCGCTTGCAACCGCCTGCCGCGCACGGTAAGCTCATCGAGCAACGCCTGCTCATTTGCGGTCTGGGCTGTGACGACTTCAAGATAGCCGATCGCTCCTTCCCGATACAGGTTGAGCGCAAGGTCGAGGGCATGCCGGGTGTCGGACACGGCATCGTTGAGCGCGTCGGCTTCGCGGGTGAGTTCGTTGATCAGAGACAAGTTGTCTTCGACTTCCTGAAATGCGCGCAGCACGGTGCCGCGATATTCCGCGCCTGCCGCCGCAAACGCGGCCTGCGCCTGATCGACAATCGCCTGCCGCCGGCCCGCATCGAAGACCGTCAGCAAGGCGCTGGGACCGATGGTCCAGAAGATGTTGGGCGCTGTCAGCAGTGAAGGCTGGTACGTGCTTTCAAATCCGCCCGCGGCCGCCAGCGTAAGGGCGGGGAAAAATGCCGCGCGGGCCGCGCCGATTCTCGCATTCGCCTCCGCCAGACGTCGTTCGGCGGCGGCGATGTCGGGCCGGCGCTGGAGCAATGTGGCGGGAACGCCGACCGGGATCGGCGGCGGCTGCAATTGCACAGAACCCGGTGCGAGCGAAAAGCCGGAAGCGGCCTCGCCGACCAGCGCGGCGATGGCGTGTTCAAAGAGCGCACGCTGGGCGGCGTTCTCCGATTGCTTTGCTCGCACCGTATCCAGCTGCGCCTTGGCGCGCGACACGTTCAATGCGGAGTCGATGTCGCCGAGAAAGCGCTTCTGCGTCAAAGTCAGTGCCTCGGTATAGGATTTTTCTTCGTCGGCAAGCAAGCGCTGCCTCGCATCCAGCACGCGCAAGGCGAGATAGTCGCTGGCAAGTTCCGCTCTCAGGCTCAGCTTGATCGATTCGACATCGGCGGCAGCGGCTTGCGCACCGGCGCTGCCGGCCTTGGCCAGATCGTGCACCCGGCCCCATAGGTCGATTTCGTAGGTTGCACTCAACCCCAGCGCATTGTCGCCGTATACGTCGGGCTGGGTACTGGAGCGCAAGGCCCTGCTGCCCGATTGCCGGTTGCGCGTGGTGTAGGCCTCGGCGTTGACCGTCGGGTACAGGCCAGCCCTGGCCTGGGTGGCGAGGGCCGTGGCTTCGTCGAAATGCGCCACCGCGACAGCGACATCGGCATTCGATTTGTCGAGCCGAGCAATCAAGTCATTCAATGCGGGGTCGCCAAAGCGCAGCCACCAGTCGCCGCGCGAAAGCGTATCCGCAGGCTGCGCCGCTTGCCAAATGCCATCGGCCCCTTTGTATGCCGGCGGAACCGCCATTTCGGGAACCTTGTAAGGCGGCGCCGAAGAGCAGCCCGCCAGCACGGCGAGCGAACTCAGCGCCACGGTCATGGTGAGAGATTTCACGGCGAGTCCCTGCCTGCCGGCGCTTTGACATGTACGATACTGCCCTGCAGAATGGAGTCGGACGGGCTTTCGATTACCTTGTCGCCATCTTCGATGCCGGAAACGACTTCCACGGAGGCGCCGAGATCCCGGCCCAAGGCGATATGCTTCAGTATGACGCGGTTATCGCTGCCCACCGTGGCGACTTCCAGCCCTTCCTTGCGAAACAGTAGCGTACTGGCGGGCAGCAAATACAGGCCGGCCTTGCCGGGCAGGGAAAAGTGCGCCTCGGTATATGTTCCGGGAAGAATTTCCCCGTCCTTGTTCTGCATCTGCAATTCCGCCGTCAACGTGCGGGAAGTCTCATGCAGCGCCTGCGACGTGCTCACCAGGGTTGCCGGGAACGAGCGCGACGGGTACTCCGGAAAACGCAACTGCGCAATCATTCCAACCTTCAAATCCGCCGCATAGTTCTGCGGCACCTCGACGTAGATGCGCAATTTGCGGTTATCCGCGATACGGAACAGCGCCTGGCCGTTACTACTGCCGGGGTTGATCAATTTGCCGATATCCGTGTTGCGCTCTGTTACCACGCCGTCGAACGGCGCGACGATCCGGTTGAAAGACTGTTGGGTAAGAAGGTCCTTCAGGTTTGCCTGGGCGGCCTGGAGAATGTCGCTCTTGGCTTTGGCGTCGGCAGCTTTCTCGTCGGCTTCCTGGCGCGAGACGGCATTGCTCGCTACCAGGTTTTGCCAGCGTTTCGCCGTCAGTTCGGCGAGATCGAGATTCGATTGCGCGGTAAGCACGTTGGAGCGCTCGCGCAGAATCTGCTGATCCAGTTCCGGGGTCTCTATTTCGGCCAGCAGCTGCCCTTTCCTGACGTGCGCACCGATGTCCGTATACCAGGTCTTGAGGTAGCCCGGCACCCGTGCGTAGATGGGTGCGTCGATGTCGGGGCGCACAGTACCGGGCAGCACGACCAGTTGCTCGCTGGGGCCGCGCATGGGTACGACGACGTTGACGGTAGTATGCTGGGAGGCGCTGTCTTCAGCGAGCCTCGCCTCGTCGTGTTTTCGGCTGACAATTCCTATGGCAGCAACGGCGATTGCCGCCGCCAGCACGATTGCGCCGGTAACGCCAAGGCGGCGCGACGGGCGAGGAAGTGGATGGTCGGCGTCGCTCATAATGCCTCCGCTAGCGCGCCCGCCTCGCCTGTCCGGCCGCTGGGGGCGGAATGTACCATGCTGAACACGACGGGGACGAAGAACAGGGTCGCGCAGGTTGCGAAGACCAAACCGCCTATGACCGCCCGGCCCAGCGGTGCGTTCTGTTCGCCGCCCTCGCCCAAGCCAAGCGCCATCGGCGCCATGCCGATGATCATGGCAAGCGCGGTCATCAGCACCGGACGGAACCGGATAAAACCAGATTCCAGCGCCGCCGCTACGCCGCTGGCGCCGTTCCCATACTGTTCCATGGCAAAACTCACCACCAGGATACTGTTGGCTGTGGCCACCCCCATGCACATAATGGAGCCGATCAATGCCGGCACCGACAGGGTCGTATGCGTGACGAACAGCATCCAGACGATGCCGGCGAGCGCAGCCGGCAAGGCGGTGATGATGACGAACGGATCGAGCCATGACTGGAAATTGACGACGATCAAAAGATAGATCAGCCCGATCGCCCCGATCAGGCCGAATAGCAAGCCGCTATAAGCGGATTGCATCTCCTGAACCTGGCCGCGCAATACGACTTCCGATCCCTTGGGCACGGAGGAGGCGGTGTCTTGCAATACCTTGCGGATGTCGTCGGCGATGGCACCAAGCCCTCGCCCCTGCGGCGAGCCGAAAATATCGATGGTCGGCTGCACGTCGTAATGCGACACCACGCCTTCGCCCTGTCCCCGGGTAATCGTGGCGAGCCCGCCCAATATCTGCATACCGGCGGCGCCGACGGCATTGACGGGGATATTCTGCAATTCGGGCAAGGTGTCGAGCTGGTATTGCGGCACCTGCACCACCAGCGGATAAGATACGCTGTTTCTCGGGTCCACCCAGAAATTGGGCGCCGTCTGCAAGCTTCCGGACAACGACACCAGCAGGCTGGTGGCGATATCGCGCTGGCTCAAGCCCAGATCCTGCGCCCGCGCACGATCGACGTCGACGTGGAATTCCGGCGCGTTGAAGACTTGCTGTATCCGCAGGTCGACCAGTCCAGGAATCTTTCTGAGACGGTCGAGCAGATCGGTGGCGTAGGCCTGGTTTTCCCTGCGCTTGAAGCCGATCACCTGCACGTCGATCGGCGCCGGCAAACCGAAATTCAGAATCTGGCTGACGATGTCCGCAGGCAAGAAGGCAAAGGAAACGCCCGGAAATTCTTCCTTGAGCCTGTCGCGCAGGGTTTTGACATAGTCTGCTGTAGGCCGATGCCCCTTGGCTAACGAAATCAGGATATCGGCATCGCCCGGCCCGATCGGCGACGAATTGCTGTACGAAAGATTGATGCCGCTGATCGGCAGGCCGATGTTGTCGACGATATTGTCGATTTCCGCCGCGGGTATTTGTGCGCGTATGGCGTGTTCGATATTGTCGCAAAGGCGGGTTGTCTCTTCGAGACGCGTGCCGGTTTGTGCGCGTATGTGAAGCTTGATCTGGCCGGCATCGACCGCGGGAAAGAAGTTCTCTCCCAGCCACGGAAGCAACGCAAACGACAGCAACACGAAGCCGAGAAAGCCGGCCACGAACGTCAGCCGATATTCCAGCGCCAGCGCCAGCAAATCCCTGTAGCCGTTACGTGCGGCCGTAAAGGCGGCCTCGAACCTGCGCTGGAACGCGGCCAGGGGATTGCCGCGCCGTACGTGCGCTTCCCCATCTTGCTCGACGCGCTGGCGCAACAGATATTTCGCCAACGTCGGCACCAAGGTGCGCGACAGGACAAATGAAGACATCATGGCAAATACCACCGCTTCGGCCAGCGGCACAAACAGATATTGCGCCACCCCGTGCATGAAAAACATCGGCACGAACACGATGCAGATGCTGAGCAGCGATACAAACGCCGGAATCACAATTTGGCTGGCGCCGTCCATGATGGCGGTTTCCACCTCCTTGCCCTGCTCGAGATGCCAATTCATGTTTTCAATGGTCACCGTGGCGTCGTCAACCAGGATGCCGACCGCCAGGGCCAGTCCGCCCAGCGTCATGATGTTGATGGTCTGCCCTGCGGCGGAGAGGCACATGATGGCGGACAGGACGGCCAGAGGAATAGACACGGTGATGATCAAGGTGGAGCGCCAGCTACCCAGAAACAGCAAAATCATCAAAGCGGTCAAGGAGGCGGCAATCACGCCTTCCCGTATCACCCCGGAGATCGCGGCATTGACGAAGATCGATTGATCGCCAACGATCCCCACCTTCAGGCCGGGCGGCGCCCCGGCTTCGATTTTCGGCAACAAGCGCTTCACGTGCTCGATAATGCTCAAGGTCGAGGCGGCGCCGTTTTTCTGTATGGTCGTCAACACGGAATGCCGTCCGTTGACGCGCACCATGTTGTACTGCGGCGAAAAGCCATCCCAGACATGCGCCACGTCGCGCAGAAATACGGTCGTGCCGTTGATCGATTTGATGGGCAGATCGTTGAGTTCGTCGAGCACGTTCGGGCTGGCATTGAGGCGGACGTTGTATTCGAAGACGCCTATCTTTTCCGTGCCCGCCGGAAGAATCAGGTTCTGCCTGTCGATTGCGCCGGTGACGTCGGCGGGCGACAGCCCCTTTGCGCGCAGGGCGGCAAGATCGAGGTCGACCTGTATCTGCCTGTTCTTGCCGCCATATGGCGAAGGCACCGCAGCGCCCTCGACTTCCGCCAATTGCGGACGGATGAAATTGTTGGAGATATCGAACAGTTGATTGTCCAGCAGCGTGTCGCTCGACAATGCCAGTTGCAAAATCGGGACGCTGGAAGCATTGTAGGTCAGGATCAGCGGCGGCGTGATGCCCGGCGGCAAGCGCTTCAACACCGTCTGCGACAACGCCGTGACCTGACTGACTGCGGCGTTGATGTTGACACCCGGCTGGAAAAAAACCTTGACCACGCCGACGCCGGGCAACGACTGCGATTCGATATGCTCGATATCGTTGACTGTCGTCGTCATCTGTCTTTCATAGTAGGTGACGATACGGTCGGCGATGTCGGCAGGAGGCAAGCCATTGTAGGTCCACACTGCGCTGACGACGGGAATCTTGATGTCCGGAAAGATGTCCGTGCGCATATTCTTGTACACCAGTGGGCCAAGAATGGAAATCAGCAACGCCAGCACGATAAATGTGAGCGGCTTGCTCAACGCGACACGGACAATCCATAGCATGAAACGTTTCCTCTCGCGAAGAACTTTCGTGACTCAGGCGGTCGTTATCCTCGATAGCGTCAAGATTCTGGAACTGCCACCGCGGGACGGCTACTGCCAGGTCGAGCTATAAAGCAGGAATTGTTGCGTCGTGTTTCTTCACCGGCACATACCGGCGCAATGCATTTTTGCCGCAGCCAGCACCTTGCGTTGGTGCCGGTTGTCTCAATATGCAGCCGCAATCCTGCCGTATCGAGGCGCGCTATCAGCGTCGCACAAGACATGGTTGGAGTTTATCGGCATGCATCGTCTATCGTGGTTAAAGTTTTTTAATACTTTTCGGCAGGCAGCCTGCGGTTTGGACATTTCATCGACGAGTCGAAGGTCGGCGGCAATGCAGTCGTGCCGAGAATCGGCAATGCGCCGGTTGGCATGGCCGTTCCGATCGCGGCATGTCGGTTTGTTAAGCGATCTTAAATGTGAACAAAATTTAATCTCATCCCAGGATACGGTACGTTTCAATCGCCTTCCCGAATTTTTCCGGATGTTCCGATTTGGACGGCCTGCACGCCACTTCCACTCAGGGCCGGCGTGCGAGCCACCGCTTTACCAGTTCGAACCAGGCAATCACCGCAACGGCGACCACTGCCGCCAACGACAAATTTCCGGCCCCTACAGGCGCGAAATGGAAGACCGATTGCAGCAAGTCGACGCGCATGATCCCCGCCAGTGCGAGGACGGTACCGGCAATGATCCACCACTGGGCCGCATTTTTCTTCCAGATCAGGCGAACGACGCTTTCCTTTGCCGAGCGGCTGGTGACGATCAGCCCCAGGTCGCCGGCGACCAGGGTGATAAACGCCAGCGCCCTTGCCTGTTCGGCCGCAAGCCCACTGCGCAATCCCAAGAAGAACACCACTGCAACTCCCGCAAGAAGACCCAATCCTTGCAGGGTCGAGAGCACCAGGCTACGCACGTCGAAAAGCTTTTCCTCCGGCCGTCTCGGCGGACGGCTCATGACGTCTTCTTCCTCGGGTTCGGCTTCGAAGATCAAGGCGCAGGAGGGATTGATGATCATCTCCAGGAACACGATATGGATCGGCGCCAAGGCGATCGGCGCGCCGAGGACGAGCGGCAGCAGCGTCAGGCCCGCGATGGGGAGGTGGGCCGCGACGACGAAGATCAGCGCCTTGCCGATATTGGCATAGATGCGCCGCCCAAGCCGGATGGTTCGCACGATGGACGTGAAATCGTCGTTCAAAAGAACCAGCGACGACGCTTCGCGCGCCACGTCGGTTCCGCGCTCGCCCATGCCGATGGCAATGTGCGCGGCTTTCAGCGCCGGCACGTCGTTGACGCCGTCCCCCGTCATCGCAACGATCTCGCCATCGGTCTTGAGGCCCTGTACCAGCCGCAGCTTTTGTTCCGGCCGGATGCGCGCGAAAACACAGGTATCTCGCACCACCCGCGCGAGTTCCGCCTCGTCCATGGCATCGAGCTGCGCGCCGGTCACCACGCTTTCACAGGGCAGTCCCGCTTGGCGGGCAATGGCTTGCGCGGTTGCCGGAAAGTCGCCGGTGATCATCACGACGCGGATGCCCGCTTCGCGGCATTCGTTCACCGATTGCGGCACCTCGGCGCGGATCGGGTCGGCCAGGCCGGCCAGGCCGATCCATTCGAAGCGGAAACCGTCTTGCCCTGCAGGCCAGTCGCCGCCCCGATGCACTGCCTTGGCGACGGCCAGGACGCGCAGGCCTTGTGCGGCTAGCGCCTGAACCTGGACCAGCATGGCTGAGGTTTCGCCCTCGCTCATCCCGCACAGGCGCGCCACCGATTCGGGAGCGCCTTTGGTCGCGACAATGTGTTCCCGGCTGCCCGGCACGCGCCATGCGTGGGTCATGGCCGTCCACTCTCTGGAGAGCGCATAGTCTTGCGCCAGCGCCCAACCGCGGCATGCGGTGCGCTCCGCGGGAAACAGCTCTTCCATGCTGCGGTGAAAAGCCTTTTCCATCGGGTCGAAGGGCATGATCTCGCTGGCCAGCACCGCATACTTCAGCAACTGCCGCAGCGCTTCGCCATGCCTCGCGGCGCTATCCAGGCCGACCTCGAACCTCAGACCGTCCACGACGGCGGCTTTGACCGACATGCGGTTTTCCGTCACCGTGCCGGTTTTGTCCACGCACAAAACGGTGGCGGAGCCAAGGGCCTCGATCACCGGCGTGCGGCGCGTCAAGACCTTACTCTTGGAGATCCTCCACGCGCCCATGGCCATGAATACCGTCAGGATGACGGTGAATTCTTCCGGCAACATGGACATGGCCAGACTGACGCCTGCCAGGAAGCCGTTGAGCCAATCGCCGCGCGTCCAGCCGTATGCCGCGAAAACCAGCAGCGACACCGCCACGCCGATTACCGAAAAGCGTGTTACCAAACGGCCGATCTCGCGCTGCAGCGCGCTCTTGCCAGTCTCGGCGGCTTGCGACAGGCTGCCGATCTTGCCGAGTTCGGTGCCGCCTCCCACGGCAGATACCCTGGCCAGCCCGCCCCCCTGAACCACCATCGACCCCGAGTAGACGCGGGAATGGGCATCGTCTGCTTCGGCGGGCTCGGAGACGCCGCCGGTCGGGCCGATGGATTTTGCCACGGCAACAGACTCGCCCGTCAGCAGGGATTCGTCGATCAGCAAATCATGGCTCTCGACGAGCGCACCGTCGGCGGCAACGCGGTCGCCCTCTTCCAGGACCAGCAAATCGCCGAGCACGACCTCCCTGCCGGGGATGCGGCTTTGCCTGCCGCCGCGGATCACCAGGGCGCGCGGACTGGACAGATCGCGCAGCGCCTCCAGTACGCGCTCGGTCCTGCGCTCCTGGAAAATCGTGATGCCCATGCTGATGAAGACGAAGCCCAGCAGCATCGCCGCATCCTGCGGATCGCCCAAGGCCAGATAGATGGCCCCGGCAACCAGCAATAGCGAAAACATCGGTTCGCGCGCCACCTCCAGCGATATATGCCAAAGCGTTCGCGTTTGCTTCGAAGGCAGCTCGTTGTAGCCCTCAGATGCCAACCGGCGCGCGGCCTCGGAATCGGACAGGCCGTGCGCGAGCATGCCGCCGTCTGAAAATTCGGTCGGTACAGTGTCTGTGGATACCGGAATGTCGGCTTTGGCTGTCATGTCTTCTGGGAAGAATTCGAATGCGATCCGTCGGCTGGTATCGACTTTGACGCGCTTTCCCCACGCCGGGTTTGTTCCATATCAAGAGATATCCATTGAAATCGGACTATCGTGAAGTGACTTCCTGGGACAAACACAGCCGTCGAGGACGCAATGAACGAAAATCACAGTGAACAAGCCGGACGCACCACCTGGATTCTGGGCGACGACGGTACGTCCGCGACGCTGCAGGCCGGAGCTTTTCTGGCCGGACTATGGGAAGACGCGGTACTGCCGCCCACGATTCACCTCGTGCGCGCTATCGACGGCAGCGGCGATGTGGACGTGCAAAACGAGATATCGCCCGCCCGGCAGTGCCTCGATGCACATGGGGTTGCGCATCAAGACCACGTCGTCCGCATGAAGGCGGCCGACGCCATATTAAGCATTGCGCACCAGCATGCGGCCTCCGACATCGCAGTCGGCGGGCAAGGCGGTGCCGGCAGCCTGTTCGCTCTGGGGTCGGTAGCGTATCAGGTAATGCACCGCTCCATCATCCCGCTGACCGTCGTTCGCGAAGCCGCTATCGATGCGGATTTCAAGGACGGGCCCGCGAATCTTCAGCGGATCTGCCTCGCCATGGATGGTTCGGCCTGTGCGCTGCGGGCGCTGGAACACGTGACCGCCTCGGCCAAACACCGCAAATCGCCATTGGAAATACATCTTGTCAACGTGCAGCCGCCGGTCATTTCCGGCCTCGTCAAGAGCTTTATTTCGAATGACCTCATTCTCTCCTATCAGCTCGAACAGGGCGCCAAGGCATTGAGCGGCGCAAAAGCATTTCTTGACGCCGCAGGCCTCGGCTACGTCACGCACGTCAGCGTCGGCACGCCGGCCGAAGCAATCACCGCGTACGCCTTGCGCCAGCGATGCGGGCGCATCGTGATGGGGGCGCGCGGCATGAGCATTTTCGGCGACATCGTCCTCGGCTCCGTGTCCTACAAGATCCTCCACGGCGCGACGGTACCCGTCACCATCGTCAAATGACGCGCGCCCGATTCAGCGGCGAAACCACATGCGTTGGAATACGCCATCCTTGTCGATCGCGAGGTGCTTGATCGCCGCAAGCATATGTACGCCGATCATGCAGGCCAGCACGGCCGCGATAGCGCCGTGCACGTCGAACAGGTTTTCCGCGAGGTCATGTTGAACGGCGAAAATGCGCGGGACCGACTGGCCGAACAAGGTCAAGCCCTCCTTGTCGAGCATGGCGCCGGCAATGCCGGTCAGGGGCATAGCGATCATCGCGGCATATAGCAAAGCATGCAATGTGTGCGCTGCCTTTGCCTGCCAGGCCGGAACAGTGTAGGGCAAGGGCTGCGGGCGGTGGGTGATGCGCCAAACCAGGCGAAACGCAATCAACATCGCCAGCAGCACACCGACGGACTGATGCAGGCCGAACCAACGTTCGCTTCCCGGCTCGTCCTCGACCGACGTCATGTACCAACCCAAGGCCAGCATGCCTGCAATAACAAAGGCTGAAAGCCAATGCAGGAAAATTGCGACGCCAGTATAGCGCGCTGACTCACCTTGCGAGCGGGTAGGTGGCGAACTCATGATTTCTCCCGACAAAAGAATTGTTTGCGTAGCCTTACCCGGCCAGCAAGCCAATAGGCGGCGCCCAGGCGATTTCATTGTGCACAAGTTCTCCTTGCCCGGATTTGAGATGGATCAAACGTCCTCCTGTAAATGCGGAGGGAATACGCCATTTGAACCTCGCGCGTTGTCGCCAAGGAGCAATATTTGAGCCTGGCATTTCGGCTCGCATGGGTGCGCCTGTATCGCACCGCCTTTGATCTGTGTCAAGGAGCGCCTTCGCTCTGCGGCATATTCTGCCCACAGGCATCGCGAAGACTGTTCTGGTGCGGCCATTCCATGACGTGAGCGGACGATTCCTCGCACGCGAACGGATGGACATGCCATTCCTTTCAATCGAATTCTATGGATATGCAGATGAAACTCAATTCCGCTTTCGTGCGTCTCCTTTCCCTATTCGCCTTCGGCGTGCCGGCTTCCGCATGGAGCGCCGGTACCGAATCCAAATATGCACAAAAACAAGCCGAAGATCTGACCTCGACGGACGTAAAAAAAGCGGTGGCCGAAGCAACCGGCTACGGCCCGGAAAGCCTCGACGTGACGCGCAAGCCCCATTTGGTGACAGTCACCGTGATCGACAGCAAACTCAACGGCGCGCCGCGCGGCGACCGCGAAGCTGAAGCGCAAAAGATCGCCGTCGCCGTCGAAAATGTCATTTCGGCACAACCGGAATATTCCCAAATCTGGGCTATTCACGTTGATTACGTGAAAACAGAACATGGAAAAAAACACTCGATACAAGGAATCGATTTCAACAAGTCGGCTGCGGGAACCTTTAGCATCCACAAATCCTGAGAATGCCCTCTTGCCGCATTTTTTCCGCGCTTCGCCGTCCATGCGATATCCAGACCGAGTTCGAACCATGAAAGCAACGAAAAGTTTACCCTGGACAAATTGGGCAATCCTGTTCTTGGGGATGTGGGTCTTCGTGTCGCCATGGATTGTCGAAATCCCGGAAGATGCCCCGATCGCGTGGTCGAACTTTCATTTGATTGGGGCAGGACTCGTCGTGCTGGCCATTCGGGCGATTTACTTCCCCCAGGCTTGGGTGCTGTGGGCTATCGCCGCTTGCGGCGGCTGGCTGGCAATCTCACCTTGGTCCCTGGGGTTCGCGGATCACGTTTCGCAAACCGCTCACTCGATCATAGCGGGCGTCATTGCGGTATCGCTCTCCGCGCCGAGGATATATCGACGCAAGGGAAACTGAGCGCGGTCTGCATGGCCGGTTCATGAACACTACACTAGCGATACGTCACCAAAGCCCCATCACGCGACTTTTCCAGGTGCGAAAAATTGTTGAGGTAGCTTAAGCTTACCCGCGCCGGTTTGCCGTCCGCGCCGGACTGGAACATCAGCTTGGTCACGGCGCTGTTCACCAGCGACCAGTTCAACTGGAATACCTGCGCATCGGTCATGCCCAGCACATGCTGGGTCAACGTGGCGATGGTGCCGCCCGAGGTGAAGACGACGATGCGTTGCGAACCGCCGTTGTCGACGAGCCTGGTCAAGGCCGTCACGCAGCGCTGGCGGAATACGGGCCAGCTCTCGCCGTATTCCTCGTCATGCCGGCCGCTCATCCAGCGCCCCATCGCATCCTCAAACACCCGCTGGAACGCCTTCTTGCCATTCTCGTGCCGTGCCAGGAAATGCTTGATCTCTTGCGGGTCGGCGAACTCGGGCCGGTGGCGCAGCATGATTTCATCGTGGTTATATTCGTTGAAGCCGGCGTCGACGCTTTGGCTTGGCAGGTTGTCCGGCGCGAAGGTTTCGAGGCAGGCTTGGGCGGTTTGACGGTGGCGCTGCAGGTCGCCGGTGACGACGTGGTCGAAGCGCAGCCCGCATTCGGCGAACCAGGTGCCGAGGATGCGTCCTTGCTCCATGCCCAAAGGTGAAAGTTGATCGTAGTTGGCGGTGCCGAACGAGGCTTGTCCGTGGCGGACCAGGTAGAGTTGTCCCATACGCTTTTTCGATTTGCGAGAACGGCTATTTTCGCATAGAGACCGGCTTTACCCGCGAGCGAGGGGAGCAGGAGGCTTGGAGGCGCTACGACAGCCGGCTATGCCTCGGCAGCTTGGCCGCCAGATAATCATGCTGGTCCGCCAGCACATTGCGCCCCGAGAGGATGAAGTGTTCATACCGGCAGGGTGCATACGGCGCATAGATCAAGGGCCGGAACTCATGCACAAGCAAGGACCCTTTTTGCTGATTGCATTGCTTGCAAGCCGTGACGCAATTCATCCAGGTATCCTTGCCGCCGCGCGTGCGCGGCAGGATGTGATCGCGCGAGAGCTGGCTGCGATGGAATTGCTTGCCGCAATAGGCGCAAGTGTGGCGGTCGCGCTTGAACAGGAGATCGTTGTTATCGCCCAGCGGCAGCACCGCCCGCAGCTTGCGCGCCATGATTTCGCTGCCGGCGATGGCGATGATGGGTTTGACGACGATGCGCGACTGGATGCCGGTCTTGCCGTAGCCGCCGCGGAAAATAAACTCCCTCTCCCCCAGCTCCCAGGCCACCTTGCCGATGGCGTAGTAGTGGATGGCATCTTGCGGCGGCACCCAGTCGAAAGGATTGCCGGCGATGTCGAGGACAAGGATGTGTGCACTCATTGCAGCCCGCTCAATTCATCAAATAAAGCGTGATGTTGCGACCAAGACTTCGCCTAAGACTTTAACACCGTCAAGCCTTTCTGTGTAGATAAATTGAGCAAATGACAAGCGGGTTACACGATGCCGGCGGCTCCCGCATAGACGCCGAAACCGGCGGTCAGCGCAATCGTGGCCGCCACCACGGCCGCGTAGGGTCCGGACAGGCGGTGCGGCTCGGGCAGGCGCCGCGCCAGCAGGTAGAGAAAGCCCAACACCACGGGCAACAGTAACGCATTCATCACCTGCACCCCGACCGACAGGCTGACCAGATTGACGTCGCAAGCCACCACCAGGCCGGCCGCGCCGAGCACGGCAGTGAAGATGCCATAGAACCACGGCGCCTCGCGCGGTGCCAGGTCCAGCGTATGGCGCACGCCGAGCACTTCGCCGATCGAGCGTGCCGCCGTCAGGGCCACCACGATGGTCGCAACCAAGGCTGCGCCGCTCATGCCGAGCGCGAACAAGAGCCGCCCGGTGCCCTGCCCCAGTACGGGCGTAATGGCCCCGGCAATCTGCTGCACCGTTTCGAGCGCGTGGCCCGTGCCCGCCGAACCGAGCGCGGCTGCCACGGCTACCAGCACCGCCGCCATGATGACTTGCGTCAGCACGGCGCCGACGGCGGTATCCCAGCGCGCAGCGCGCAGGTCCGATAGCTGCAGGCCTTTTTCCACCACCGAAGATTGCTGGTAAAACACCATCCACGGCATGATGACGGCGCCGACGTTGGCTGCCGCCAGGTAAAGATACTGTGTGTCATGCCAGGGAATGGCAAGCGAGCCGGCCAGCATCGCGCCGCCCTGCGGGTGCGCGCGCAGCGCGACGACGACAAACACCAATTCGAAGGCGCCGATGGCCAGCGCGATGCGTTCCACCGAGAGATAGGAGCGCGTAACGACTATCAGAATCAAGCCGCCCACGATAGCCGGCATGCTGAGCCAGGCCGGTATGCCAAACAGCAAACCTACGCCTGCCAGGCCGCTCAATTCCGATAGCAAGGCGCCGCCGCAGGCCAGCGCCAGCGTGCCCACCGAAATCCAGGCCCAGCCGCGCCCGAAGTGGCGCCGTATCAATTCACCATGGCCCATGCCCGATACGATGCCCAGGCGCACCGTCAATTCCTGTACTACGAACAGGATGGGAATCAGCACCAGTTGCAGTAACAACAGGCGATAACCCCACCGCGCCCCACTCTGCGCCGCCGTGATCACGCTGCCGGCATCGGTATCGGCCAGCATGACGACGAGGCCTGGGCCCGCGATGGCGGCAAAACGGCGCCAATGGCGTTTCCAGGACGACACGGCAGGAATGCTCACAGGAAGGAGCGTTTGCGTATTCATGATAAATTTAAATAAGAATGATTATCATTAACATTGATGATACGCCAAATAACGCTTATCTGCCAAGTCATGGTTTTCTGACTAGCAAATCAGTGAAAATACGGGTTTCGACCTTTTTCCCGCTCTCCATGCCAACCACGAACATGCGCCCCCGGGTCCAGCATGCCATCCATCCCATCGAAGCGGACAGGAACCGTTCGGCCGACGCCCACCTGATCCCGCTGAATTTGCAGGCCTGGCCCTCTGCGCTACATCGGCAAGCCTGAGCACCGTATGCAGACCTTCCTCATACGACTCGAACTCGATGAGACCGCCGACGAGCGGGCCATCAAGCGCGCCTACGCCCGTGAAGTGCGGTTGGTCGATCCGGAAACCGATCCGGCAGGATTTCAAGCACTGTATGACGCCTACCACGCAGCATTAAGCTGGATCGAACAGCGCACGGCGCACGCACCTGCAAACACCCAGGCTGGCGCCCCTATTCCAGAAAGCTCGGTCCCCTCCGCGCCTCCCGAACCATCGGTACGCTGGCCGCATCTCGCCCGTCCAGCGCAACAATTGCGCTTCGGCGATCCGGAAACCGATGCGCAAACCGCCTGCACCAATTTCATGCGGCGGCTAGCTACCCGCCGTGCCATGGATCCGCGCTACGACGAACGTGAAGCCGCCGCGGACTTGCTGGCGCAACTTGGTGACGAGAGCTTGATCCAGTTGGAGTCCCAAGCCGCCTTCGAATACCTGATCGCCAAGCGCCTGACCAAGGGCTGGCAAGCCGGCAACGAAGTCCTGCTTCCGGCCGCGATCGAAGTTTTCGGCTGGGAGCGCACGCGCAACCGCCTCTGCGAATTTGGCGCGACCGGCGCCACAATGCTGCAAGCCGTTGCGCAATGGCAGGCGTTTCGCCTGATGCTCGCACACAGCACGCGCGGTGTCCAGATCTTGCTGGCGAAGTTGCGCAACGGCCGGCCGCCAAGCGACGACGCGCTGCGCTTCTACAGCACTCTGCTGGCGGAATTGACACAGCAATATCCGCTGCTGCTGCCCCTGCTCGTACCTCCAGAAGCAATCAAGCGCTGGCTCGATACGCCGCAGCCAATGGGGTGGATACCGCAAAAATTGATCGACATGCGCGACGTGAGCGAACGGCCGAGGCCGCAATGGTATCCGACCTGGACGAAAAAGGCTTGGCGACTCATTGTCGGAATACCGCTTGTTCTTTTTTTATCGGCCATCCTGTACCACGACTTCATATGGAAAGACCCGGGACCAGGGGCACAGCCCAAGCCGGCCCACCTGGAAGACTACAAGGAAGCAATGGAAGCGCTGAAGGCGCCGCCGACCAAGGAAGACGAAGTGGAAAAAGCTCGTCAAGACGCGGCGAGGCCCAAAGGCAACTGACCCTTAGCCACCTTAAAACCACTTTATCCCCCATCGCTAACGGAAGAGAAGGAGCCGAGGGTGCGTATTAGAGAATCCGCACAATTGCGGATTCGCCATTTCTATGTCAGCATTGCCCGCTACTGCATTCCTTGTCTCTCTCAATCCCCACAGCTCAAGTATCCAAGCATGATAATCGGCATCGATCTCGGCACCACCAACAGCCTTGTCGCCATTTGGGAAAACGGCGCGCCGCGCCTGATTCCCAACGCGCTCGGCGAATTTCTCACTCCTTCCTGCGTCAGCCTCGACGAGGACGGCAGCGTGCTGGTCGGGCGCGCCGCGCGCGAACGTCTGCAAACTCATCCCGAAATGACGGCATCGGTATTCAAGCGCTATATGGGCAGCGACCACAAGGCGAGGCTGGGCAAGCGTGAATTCCGCGCCGAGGAATTGTCCGCTCTGGTGCTGCGCTCGCTGAAGGAAGACGCGGAAGCCGCCCTCGGCCGCCCCGTCACGGAAGCCATCATCACCGTGCCGGCCTATTTCTCCGACGCGCAGCGCAAGGCCACACGCGCCGCAGGCCAGCTGGCCGGACTCAGAGTTGATCGGTTGCTGAACGAGCCGACTGCGGCGGCCATGGCCTACGGCATCCATCTGCGCGGTGCGGAAACGCGCTTTCTGGTGTTCGACCTGGGCGGCGGCACATTCGACGTCTCGGTGCTCGACCTGTTCGAGGGTGTGATGGAAGTGCGCGCCTCGGCCGGCGACAATTTCCTCGGCGGAGAGGATTTCGTCCAAGCCATCATCGATCGTTTTCTCGAAGTGAACAAGGTTCCCGAACGCCTTGAGAACGACGCGCATTTCATGCAGCGCCTGAATGCGCTCGCCGAAAACGCCAAGCGCAGCCTGAGCGGTGCCGCGCAAGCGGTGATCGAACTCGCGCACGAAGACGGACAATACCGGCTGGAACTTGACGAGGCGGCGCTGGAGCAACTCTGCGCCCCGCTGCTCGCGCGTCTGCGCGACCCGGTGGAACGCGCCCTGCGCGACGCCAATCTGCGCGCCTCCGAACTCGACAATATCGTGCTGGCCGGCGGCGCCACCCGCATGCCCGTCGTCAAGCGCCTGGTGGCGCGCATGTTCGGCCGTTTCCCCGCCTCGGAAATCAACCCGGACGAAGTCGTCGCGCTCGGCGCGGCGGTGCAAGCCGGCCTGAGGATGAAGGATGCCGCGCTCGACGAAGTCATCATGACCGACGTCGCGCCGTATTCGCTGGGGCTGGAGGTCAGCATGAAGCTCGGCGACGGCAGCGTGTCGCCGGGCCATTTCGATCCCGTCATCGAACGCAACAGCGGCATCCCCGTGAGCCGCATAAAAACCTATCACCCGGTGCTCGACGGACAAAAAGAGCTGGACTTGCGCGTCTACCAGGGCGAGGCGCGGCTGGCGGCCGACAATGTCAGGCTCGGGAATCTCAAGGTCGCGCTACCCGGCGGCCCGATCCACGAAGGCGAGGTCGACGTGCGCTTCACCTATGACGTAAGCGGCTTGCTGCAGATCGAGGCCACGCTCAACAAGACCGGCGAAACGCATACGCTGCTGATCCAAGACAATCCCGGCCTGCTGTCGGAAGACGAAATCGCCGCGCGCCTCAAGTCGCTCGACAAACTGAAGATTCATCCACGCGACCGCCTGGAAAACCGAACGCTGGCAGCGCGCGCGGAGCGGCTATACCAGCAGCTGCGCGGCAACCAGCGCGAGTGGCTGCGCTATCAGATCATGCGGTTCGAAAGCTCCCTGGCGACGCAGGACGACCATGTAATCCGCAGTGCGCGCAAGGAGTTCGAAGCCGCCCTGGTTCAGATCGAAAAGCAAGGCTTCCTCGATCCCGGCCACGGACCGCGCTAGCAATACCGGCAGCAAGCGGAGATGGCGCAGACAATGCATATTCCACAGTTTCTCGGGCAACTCGGTCTCGGCACCGATGCCGATCTGCGGGAGATCCGCCGCGCTTACGCCAAACAGATCAAGCTGCTCGATGCCGAGCTCCAGCCGGGGGAATTCCAGGCACTGCGTGAGGCATACGCGCAGGCCACGGCATGGGCGGAGTGGCAGGCCCACATCAACGCTTTCGAAACGCGGCAAGACGGGCCTGCCACGGACGACGTCGCCGCGCCGCCGTCTCCCCTTCCGCCGCCCACATCGGCTACTGCAGCCCAGCCTGTTCAAGCCGACCTCACGGCCGATATTGCCGATGGATCAGCCGTGTTCGCCGAATTCATCGCCAATCGGCGCCGCGAAGTCGCGCCACCGCTCGATGAAACGGGCTGGGCCGCCGCACTGAGAACGCAACTTGACGACACCCGGCTGATCGGCCTGGAAACCCGCGCCGCATTCGAGCATGCCCTGGCAAGCTACCTGGCGGCAGGCTGGAAGCCCGGCAACGAGATGCTGTTCCTGGCCGCGATTGAGACCTTCCAATGGGATCAAGGGCGCAGCGGGCTGAACCACTTTGGCGCCACCGGCATGCGGCTCAATCGCGCGATTACGGAATGGGAAATCCTGCGGCGGCGCGGCGGAACAAAACCAAACCGCGAATTAGAGTTGCTGGCGCGGATGCGCGACGATACGCCGCCGTCCGAATATGAGGCCTTGTACTACAAAAACCTGCTGCCGCACATGTCGAGACAATTCGGCACCTTGCTGCCCATCGCGACCAATATGGCAAACGCGGCACATTGGCAGGCGCCCGCGCCATTGCCTGCCTCGGCAATACTTGTATCCACATCCGCGGCCGGTAACCGATCGCCGGCGCCAAACCCGATCTACCTGAACCAACCGGGTAGTCTTCTTGTGAGAAATGTGCCGCGGCGTTTTCCATCATGGGCGCTCGTGACGCTAGTCTTGCTGGCTCCCTGCCTGTTCGTGGCATTCGCACTGTTCTCGCTTGGCGGCGAGAAAACGGATGATGAGGATCATGCAGATCATGCTTCCGCACCGGCGATGCAGCGCACCACGCCGGTAGCCATCCCCATCACCCTGCCATCCCCTGGCGACCATGAACTTCATCCCCTTCTCCAGGAAGCTCAGGCAGCACAACTGACGGCCATGATCCGTCCCAACATCGTCTTCAGAAAATCGAAGCCCTCGCCTGGGGAGCATTTGCCGCGGGTACGTTACCTGATCTCCGTCGACGAGCGCGGCTTGCCGACGGCCACGGTGCTGGAGGGCTCGTCCGGCTCGCAGGATTTCGACCTTGCCGTGGGTCATGCGATCGCATTCTCCGGCCCATACCCGCGCACACTAATCGCGCCCGGTGCGCCGGTGCTGTATTCGATCGGCCCCGAACAATTGTGAAGCCACGCATATGACCGCTACACCGCATTTCCTCACGCAACTGGGATTGGACCACGAGGCCGATCTGTCCGCCATCCGCCGCGCTTATGCAAAGAAAATCAAGCTGATCGACCCCGACCTGCAGCCAGCGGAATTCCAGGCCATGCGCGAAACCTATGAGTGCGCCACGTCCTGGGTCAAATGGCGCGAGGCGCAGGCCAAGGCGGCAGATCGCGCGGATCAAGCCAAGAAGGCAGAGGAAACGGAGACGCTGACCCTGCCTACGACCGCACCCGCAACGCCGCCGCAGGTCGCGCATAAAGCGCCGCAAACCGAACCAGCCGGCCCGGAACAGATGGCGCACGCATTCCACGCCTTTGTGGAGCAACTGCTGGTAAGCGGCATGCCCCTGCCCGATGCCGCACGCTGCAAGAGCGAACTCGAAGCACGCTTGCGGAAAAGGGATTTGATCCCGCTTGAAGCGCGTGAGATGTTCGAGCGCGCGGCAGCGCTCTACCTTGCGGAAGGTTGGAAGCCTGGCAACGATGCGCTGTTCACGGCCGCAATCGAAGTGTTCCTGTGGAGCAAGAGCAAGAACCGGCTGGCATGCTTCGGCCCCGCAGGCTGGCGACTGAACCGCGCCGTCATGGAATGGAGCATATTGAACCGGCAGTACGACGAAGGCCACCGCCGTGATATCGGCTTGCTCAAGAGAATGCGCGACGATGCGCCGCCCACAGGGGATGAGCTGCGCTTCTATGGCGGAGTGCTGGCCAATCTGATGGCACAAATTGGGACGGTGCTGCCCATTGTGACCAATATGGGCAACAAGGCCCCCTGGCTGGCGCTTCCACAGCAAAGAACGTATGCACAAGCGCCGCGTCCCACCACGCTCCCGCGGGAAGCCTACAAGGCGCCCTCCAGCCGCAGTTGGGTGCTCGCGCTCTGTTGCCTTCCGATCTGCATCGCGCTCGCTATAAACGGCCTCTCGCATCAAAACGACTACCAGCTGCCACGGCAGCAGACCTCCCAGCCCGTGATCAACAACGCGACCGCGCCGCTCCCGGACTACAGGAAAACACTGGGATTTGACGACGAGAACAATTTGCGTGCGCGGCTCCTGTCGCACATGCAATTCAATACGGCGCAAGTCTCCACGGGCAAGCTGTCGTCGTCGGGAATGTATATGGCGTTTATCGGTTCCGACGGCAGCCTGGGCGAGGCGAACGTAGTGCAATCGTCAGGCACTCCACAGTTCGATGCCGCGGTCATCAAGGCTTTTCACGCGGCGGGGCCCTACCCTCGCGGCATGGGAGGCAGGGTGCAGTACCTGTTGCTTTCGCCGCAGGATCTGCGCTAGCAATTCTCGATGTTTGCCTTGCGCTTGCGATAAAGCGTATTGCGACTGATGCCCAGGCGCCGCGCGGCATCGCTCATGTTGCCGCCGGCTGCGCGGATCGCGTGCTCGATGGCGGAATCGGTCAGGGAACGCAGGTTGTCGGTCTGCGCCGGTGTGCGCGGCACGCCTGGCGAGTGCCCCAATTCCTTGGCCAGCTCATTGGATAACTCATTGGATAACTCGTTGGCCAGGTCATCGGACAGATCGGCGAAGCCTATCGTGTCGCACTCCTCTGGCAGGAGCGCGCAGGCAGTCTGGATTGCGTTGGCCAGTTGGCGCAGGTTGCCTGGCCAGTGGTAACTGCGGAAGGCTTGCAGCAGATCGGATTGCAGCACCAAGTCGCGCCGTGGTGCGGCTTGCTCCAGCAGTTGTGCGACCAGGGCGGAAAAATCCTCGCGCTCGCGCAAGGCGGGCAAGTGCAGCGTGAGGCTGTTGATGCGGTAATACAGGTCCAAGCGGAAGCGGCCGGCTTCCACGTCGGCTTTCAAGTCGCGGTGCGTCGCGCACAGCAGGACGAAATCGACTTCGACCTGCCTGCCGCCGCCCAAGGGGGCCACCTTGCGTTCCTGCAGCACGCGCAGCAGGCGCGCCTGCAGGTTGGGCGGCATGTCGCCGATTTCATCCAGGAACAGCGTGCCGCCGTGCGCTTCGCGTATACGCCCGTGCGAACCGTTTCGCCGCGCGCCGGTGAAGGCGCCGGCTTCGTAGCCGAACAGCTCGGCTTCGATCAAGTGTTCCGGCAAGGCGCTGCAATTGAGCGCGACGAAGGGCTTGGCCGCGCGCGGGCCCGATTCGTGGAAGGCACGCGCGAACAATTCCTTGCCCACGCCGGATTCGCCCTGGATCAGCAGCGGAATCGGTTTGCCCAGCACGCGCCGCGCGCGTTCGATGGCGCGCGCGAGCGCGGGGTCGCCGGTATCGAGACGGCGCAAGGCGTCGGCTGCCTGCTGCGGCGGCTGCGGTGACGCTTGAGGCCGGGGTGCGGAGACGACCACGGTGCGCCGTCCCATTTCCACGCGAACGAACAGCCTGCCCTTGCGCACCGTATCGATCAAATGCGATTGACCTGGCCGGCGCGCGCCCCAATCGGCCAGCGCCCCCACCGGCATCTGCAGCACGCGCGACAGGGGCGTGGCGCCAAGGTCCACCGGCGCCAGGCCGAGCAAGGCGAGGCCGGCCTGGTTGGCGCCCACGATCCAGCCGTCTTCCGAAATCGCCGCCACGCCTTCGGCCACCGTGCCTATACCTTCGTCGAGCGGATGAAAGCGCAAGCGCATGCCTTCGCCGTGGCGCGCATCGAACAGGCGATTTTCTATCATTTGCGCGGCGGCGCGCACCAGGCTGAAAGTATGGGGGTGGCGGCTGCGATGGTCGCCCGAGATGTCGAGCACGCCGAGCACGCGGCCGTCGGGTGCCGCAATCGGCGCGGCGGCGCAGGTGAGGAAGCCGTTGCGCTCCAGGTAGTGTTCGCCGCCGTGCACCACCACGGGCGCGGCTTCGACCAGGGCCGTGCCGATGGCGTTGGTGCCGCGATACTGCTCCTGCCATGATGCGCCCGGCGCCAGCAGCACGCGGTTGGCGCGCGCCAGAAAGTTGGCATCGCCCAGGGCGTGCAGCAGCACGCCGCGATGGTCGGCCACCACCACCATGCTGCCCGAATCGCGAGTCTGGGAAAACACATACTCCATCACAGGACGGGCATGGGCGATCAATTCATGCTCGCGCTCGGCCACGCGCGCCAGTTCTGCGGCGGACAAGTGCGGCACCTCGGCCAGACGGCCGACCGGCGCCAGGCCTTCATCGAGGCAGCGCTGCCACGAGCGCGCAACCACCGGGTCGATGGCCTCGCCGGGCACGACGCCGCGCTCGATCAGGCTGTGCCGCGCATGGCGCAGCGCATGGCCCGAACTTTTGATCCCGTGATTATTCACTGCCTGTCTCCTCCGGAGATTTGCCGGCGCGCAAAATATGCAGAAAACTTGCCGGGCTCTCCGAGATATGTGTGGCCAGTATAAGGTTTGCATAAGGGCATGCAAGCGAAACCAGGAGTAATTCGGCCCCCTGTGTCACTTCGTGACACTTTGTTTGATCTGGATCAACCAGAACGTGACACCCGGGCCACATCCGCGCAAAAAACATGCCGCCGAATCAAGCACTTGGCCACTCGGGCAGGCTGGCACGCGATGTGCAAATAGGTTTTGTGCAGCAAACACTCACAACCGCGAAGGAGACACCATGCTTTACGCCGCCCCCGGCGCCGCCGGCGCCAAGATCCAATACAAATCGCACTACGACAATTTCATCGGCGGCAAATGGGTCGCCCCTGCCGAAGGCCAGTACTTCGACGTGATCACGCCGATTTCCGGCAGCACCTATACCAAGGCGGCGCGCTCCAGCGGGCGCGACATCGATATGGCCATCGATGCGGCGCACAAGGCCTCGGACAAATGGGGCCGCACTTCGGCCGCCGAGCGCGCTCATGTCTTGCTCAAGATCGCCGATCGCATCGAACAGAATCTGGAGCTGCTGGCCTATGCCGAGTCGGTGGACAACGGCAAGCCGATGCGCGAAACCCTGAATGCCGACATCCCCCTGGCGGTCGACCACTTCCGCTATTTCGCCGGCTGCGTACGCGCGCAGGAAGGCAATCTGAGCGAGATCGACGAGAACACCGTGGCTTACCACTTCCACGAACCGCTCGGCGTCGTGGGCCAGATCATCCCGTGGAATTTCCCCATCCTGATGGCAGCATGGAAACTGGCGCCGGCACTGGGTGCGGGCAATTGCGTGGTGTTGAAGCCGGCCGAATCGACCCCGGTTTCCATCATGGTGCTGGCCGACCTGATCGCCGACATCGTACCCGAAGGCGTACTCAACATCGTCAACGGCTACGGCCGCGAAGCCGGCGTACCGCTCGCGACTTCGAAGCGCATCGCCAAGATCGCCTTCACCGGCTCGACCACCACGGGCCGCCTGATCGCGCAAGCCGCGGCCAACAACCTGATTCCGGCCACGCTGGAATTGGGCGGCAAATCGCCCAACATCTTCTTCGCCGACGTGACGCGCGAAGACGACTCCTTCTTCGACAAGGCCATCGAAGGCCTGGTGCTGTTCGCCTTCAACCAGGGCGAAGTGTGCACCTGCCCCTCGCGCGCACTGATCCATGAATCGATCTACGACCGTTTCATGGACCGCGCCTTGAAGCGCATCGCGGCGATCAAACAGGGCAACCCGCTCGATACCGATACCATGATCGGTGCGCAAGCCTCGAAGGAACAATTGACCAAGATCCTGTCCTATCTCGATCTGGGCAAGCAGGAAGGCGCGCAGGTATTGATCGGCGGCGAGCGCGCCAAGATGAGCGGCAATCTCGGCGACGGCTACTATGTGCAGCCGACGGTGTTCAAGGGCCACAACAAGATGCGCATCTTCCAGGAAGAAATCTTCGGCCCCGTGCTGGCTGTGACCACCTTCAAGGATGAGGCCGAGGCGCTGGCCATCGCCAACGATACGTTGTACGGACTGGGCGCCGGCGTGTGGAGCCGCGACGGCAATGTGGCTTACCGCATGGGCCGCGCGATCAAGGCCGGCCGGGTCTGGACCAATTGCTACCATGCCTACCCGGCACATGCGGCGTTCGGCGGCTACAAGGAATCCGGCATCGGACGCGAGACGCACAAGATGATGTTGGATCACTATCAGCAGACCAAGAATTTGCTGGTGAGTTACAGCGAGCAGAAGTTGGGCTTTTTCTGATGCCCGCCCCCCTCTCCCCGCGCGGGAGAGGGGTTCCTGGATGTCGCTTCCACTTGCGGGTAACAATCGGCGCCTGTCATTAAAGAAGGAAAGCAACATGGTAGACAAAGTCATCGCCACCGACGCGGCATTGGAATTGATCGCGCTGCTGGCCAGGAAGCACGGCAATCTGATGTTCCATCAATCCGGCGGCTGCTGCGACAACAGTGCGGCCAACTGCTATCTGCCCGGCGAGATCACGATAGGCGCCGGCGACGTCTACCTGGGCGACATCGGCGGCTATCCGTTTTACATCGGCGCAGCGCAATACGAATACTGGAAGCATACGCAATTGATCATCGACGTGATCGAAGGCTCGGGCGGCACCTTCTCGCTTGAAGGGCCCGAAGGCAAGGCCTTCCATACGCGCTCGCGGGTGTTCAGCGATGCCGAAATGGCCGAACTGGAGCGAGAAGGAAGCGCTTCACCCTAGCCAGCCTGATTTGGCCGCCACGTTAGCCACCGCAGCTCGCACCGGGCGTTGTAACCCACCGACAACAAGAGCCGGGAAGCAGCCTTTAGGACTTTATCTGAACGGCATGATTCGCCCCAGCCGGCATTGGCTTTTCAGCAAGCATCCCGATGGTTTCAAATCCCGATTTATTGTTCGAATACCAGCAGAAGCGTTGGAATTCAACCACCAATTGTCAACAATGGTGGCGAGTACCGGCTTGCCGCTGACAGGACCATACGTTTCATGCTGTAATGCAAGAAAGAAGCGATACATGCGGGTCGGCATGGCCCCGCCTTTTCATGGCGGCGGATAAAGGTGCATCATGCTACGCAAACACATTTCCTCTCTTGCAGGCGGCGCGATGGCTGCCGTCCTTGCCGCTGTCTTGGCCTCTGCCCCGGCCGCGCCGGCGCAGGCCGACGATCTCGAAAAGCAGCTGTTTTCCTTTGCCGGTTACGGCACAGTGGGTGTCGTCCATTCGAACCAGGATCAGGGCGATTTCGTCGCCAGCTACCTCCAGGCCGAGGGCGCGGGGTATACGCATCGCTGGAGTGCGGACGTGGACAGCCGCCTCGGGCTGCAGGCGACGGCCGACTTCAATGCGCAATGGTCTGCCGTGCTGCAGGTGCTCATGCAGCAGAACTACCGGGGCGATTTCCGCCCCGTCGTCGAATGGGCCAACGTCAAATACCAGGCTACGCCGGACTTCAGCGTACGGCTGGGACGCATCGCTCCGCCGACCTTCCTGACGGCCGACTATCGCAACGTCGGCTATGCGATCCCCTGGGTGCGCACACCAGGCGAGCTGTACAACCTCATCCCCATCACCGAGAGCGACGGACTGGACTTGCGCTACCGCGTACATGTCGGCGAAGCGAGCGATACCGTGCAGGCGGCATTCGGTGCGGGCCACATCCGCATTCCCCAGGGCGGCAGCGTCGACTTCAGCGCCATGCGCGCCCTGACCGATACGCTCGAATACGGCCCGGCCACGGTGCGCGTGACCTATATGCGCGCCAGACTCGATCTCGACATCGACTACACCGAAACGCTGTTCGGCGGCTTTGCGCAATTCGGCGCACCCGGCGTGGCGATCGCCGATGAATACGCCGGCCAAGGCACACCGATCACCTATGCCGGCATCGGGGCAAGCTACGATCCGGGCGACTGGTTCCTGATGGCGGAACTGGGGCGCACCAACGCGCATTCCTTCCTCGGGCAAAAGAGCGCCGGCTATGTCACGGCCGGCTGGCGCAGCGGCAAATGGACTCCCTACGCCACCTATGCCCAGGTGAGGGCCGACAGCAATCGCAGCGATCCCGGCCTCCCGGCCGCCGGCCTGCCGCCGCAGCTTGCCTATGAAGTGGCAACGCTCGATGCCGGCCTGAACGCGCTCCTGAGCCAGATCGCGGTACAAAAGAGCGTCTCCCTGGGCTTGCGCTGGGATTTCATGAAAAATGCGGCACTCAAGACCCAACTCAATTTGATCCGGGTGGGCCAGGGTTCGCCCGGGGATTTCCAGAACCCCCAGCCTGGTCTGGGCGGCAGCCATGCCACGGTGGCCAGCATGGTGCTCGATTTCGTGTTTTGAGGGGACGCCATGCGACTCTCCAGATTCACGCAACTGTGCTTCGCCGCCTTGGGAACGTGCTGGGCGGCATCCGGCCATGCCGAAATCGTCGTCATCGTCGCGGCCAATTCGCCCATCGTTGCGCTGTCGCCGGCGCAGGTATCGGACATCTTCCTGTGCAAAAGCGCGGTCTTTCCCGGCGGCGCAGCCGTCGTGCCGCTCGACCAGGCTGAAGGCTCGTCCATCCGCCTCGAGTTCTACGGCAAGACCACGGGCAAGACGCCCGAACTGCTTAAAGCCTATTGGTCGAAGATGATCTTCACCGGCCAGGGCGAGCCGCCGCGCGAAGTCGCCGATTCGGAAAAGATCAAGAAACTGGTAGCGAACAATCCGCACTACATCGGCTATATCGACAAGAACGCGGTCGATGCCAGCGTCAAGACAGTGCTGTCGATCCGATAGAACAATGCGCGCCGAGCCGATATCCGAAATGACGACGGATGAAAGCGCCGGCCAGGCGCCGCGTTGGCGCGCCGGCCGCGAAGGCGTGCTGCTGTTCGGCTCGCTCGCCCTGCTCGTGCTGGGCGTGATCTGGGGAGCGGCCTGGAGCGTGATCACGCTCGAACGCGACGCGGCCGAGGAAAACGCGGCCCATGCAAGCGGCCAACTGCTCGAAGCCTACAAGGCGCAAATGACGCGCAACCTGGGCGCGATCGACCAGACGCTCAAGGTGGTCAAGTTCGCTTCCGAGTTCGAAGAAAGCCGTTTCTCTCTGACCGAGCTGCGCGACAAGGGCTTGCTGCCCTCGTCGGTGGTGTTCGACGTGCGCATCGCCGACGCGCACGGCAGGTTGGTCGACAATTCCTCGGCCCGCAGGGGCGGAACGGGCGCGGAAGCGAACATCGCCGCAGCCGACTACTTCCAGGCCCACCTTCAGTTCGACACCGGCAAGCCCTATGTCGGGGACTCGACCTATAATGCGGGCAAAGCCCAGTGGGAACTGCATTTCAGCCGGCGCCTCAATTTCCCCGACGGCGGCTTCGCCGGCGTGGTCGTCGTCACGGTCGACCCTGCCTATTTCACGAGCGGTTACGAACATGCCAGCCTGGGTGAACGCGGCGCACTGGGCCTGCTGGGGCCGCAAGGCGAAGTGCTGGTCATGCGCAGCGGCGATGCCGTGCGTTCCGGCGGCCGGCCGGTCGCCGTCGGCACCGTGGCCGGCCCGTATGGCGGCATGGGCATGCTGCAATACGACGCCTGGGACGGCGTGGAGCGCTATACGGCCATGGCACGCATTCCCGGCAGCCAATTGATCGCGGTGGCGGGTTTGGCCGAAGACGAGCAATTCGCCGAGTTCCGCCGGCACCGGCGCAATTACCTGCTCGAAGCGGGAGCGGCCAGCCTGCTCTTGCTTGCCGTGGCCGGCGTGCTGTCGCGGCTGACGAGCCAGTTGAACGCCAGCCGGCGCCACATGCGCAAGATCCAGCAAACCTATCATGCCGCTTCAGAGGGCAGCGTCGATGCGTTCTACGTGCTGCACAACGTGCTCGATGCGGATGGCGCGATCGTCGATTTCCGAGTCGGCGACGTGAACCAGCAAGGCCAAAGGCTGGTGGGCCTGCAAAAGAGCTGGATGATGGGCCGCACCCTGACCGAACTGTTTCCCAACATCCGCGCCAACCACTTCCTGGACGACTTGATCGCGGTGGCCGCAACCGGCAAACCCCATGAAAGGGAATGGCACAACAACGACGCCGGCCTGCGCGCCGAATGGCTCTACCGCCAGGTGGTGCAGGTCGATGACGGCGTGGTGGCCATCATGCGCGACATCAGCGAACGCAAGCGCCTGGAAACCAAGGTGCAATACCAGGCCACGCACGATTCGCTCACGGGCCTGTCCAACCGCACCCTGCTGCACGACAGGTTGAACCAGGCCATCTCCCAGGCCATGCGCAACGACCACGAGATCTGGGTCATCTTCGTCGACCTCGACCGCTTCAAGATGGTCAACGACAGCCTGGGGCACAAGGCCGGCGACGCCTTCCTGCTGGCCGTGGCGGAGCGCCTGCAGGCCATCGTGCGCGAGGCCGATACCGTGGCGCGCCTGGGCGGCGACGAATTCGTGCTGATCCTTCCCGAGGCGGGCGACGGCAAGTTATCGGCCGGTACCCTGCAGCGCATCATGCAAACCATCTCGCGCCCCATCCCGGTCGAGCAAAAGGAATTTTCGCTCAACTGCAGCATGGGCGTTGCGGTCTTCCCCAGCGACGGCGAAACAGCGGAATTGCTGATCGAGCGCGCCGACATGGCGATGTACCGCGCCAAGGAAACCGGACGCAACAACTTTCAGTTCTTCACGGCCGAGATGAACGAGCGGCTCATCGAACGCATGCGCATCGAGGAGGCGCTGCACGATGCGGTGGCGCGGCAGGAATTCGAGCTGCACTACCAACCCCAGGTCGATCTCCTGACCGGCCGCGTGATCGGCGCCGAGGCGCTGATACGCTGGCGCCATCCCGAAATGGGCCTGATCCCGCCGGCACGCTTCATTCCGCTGGCCGAGGAAACGGGCTTGATCGTGCCGATCGGGCAATGGGTGCTGCGCAGCGCCTGCGCGCAAATCACCGCCTGGGATCGGGCCGGCGTGCAAGGCTTGCATGGGTTACGTATAGCCGTCAATCTGTCGGCACGCCAGTTCGCCCAGCCCGACCTGGTGCAATCGATAGCAGAGGTCTTGCGCAGCACTGGCATCGCTCCCGACCGGCTTGAGATCGAATTGACCGAGGGCCTGGTGATGACCGACGTGGAAAACGCCATCGAGACGCTGCACGAACTGAAAAAGCTCGGCCTGCAGCTTTCGATAGACGACTTCGGCACCGGCTATTCCAGCCTGTCATACCTGCAGCGCTTTCCCATCGACGTGCTCAAGATCGACCGATCCTTCGTGCGCGATATTACCGACACCTCGGGCGAAGCGACCATCGTCCACACCATCATCTCGATGGCGCACAACCTGCGTCTGCGCGTGATTGCCGAGGGCGTGGAAACCGCAGCGCAACTGGCTTACCTGAAGCGGCATGAGTGCGACGAGATGCAGGGGTATTACTTCAGCCGGCCCTTGCCGGCTGGAGAGATGGAGGAATTATTGCGGCAGGGGCGCAGGCTGGCCGACGTAACGCCGGCCGGCCGGTAACTCAGCCCGCGCCCGCGGACGGTGTAGTCGGGGTTTCGGCCGGCATGCCGACGCCGGCCGGCAGCCCGCGCCGCCACGCGGACGTCAGAAGAACAATGTGGGCACCCCATTGACCGGCGTCGAGATCTGCATGCCCAGCACATTGCCGCCGGTATCGATACGGAAGCAGGTGGCGCTGTCGCCGGCAGTCAGGTTGTCAGCCATGCCGGCCTGGGTCAGCTGCGTCGTATCGTTAAAGCAAAGCAAGGCGGTCGAATCCGTGTCGGCGTTCAGGGAGGCCGCTTCCGAAAGCGTGCCGTCATTGACGGTTTGCGTCGTGTCGTGATACAGCGTGGCGCTCAGTTCAGGGAAGCTCTGTCCCACCGTGCCTGCGTCGGGCAAGGCCTGGAACGCGTTCACCGTTTCCATGCCGCCGGCGAAATTGCCGACCGAGCCGAGGAACTGGTACGGCGACAGCACATAATAATTGACATAGGTATCGGTCTCCATCAAGGAACCGTTTTCATAAAACGATTCCGTGACGTTGGAGGTGCTGGCGGCCTGGCCGTTGAAGGTACTGTCCAGGCCGGGTGCGGAAGCATAGTGGATCGTGAACTGGTTGCCGTTAGCGTCGTAACCCGAGATGTCGTAGCTGTAGGTCTGCGTCGCGATATTGACCAGGGCCTGGTTCACCGGAAAGGTATTGGCCGACGCCACCGGCGTGGGCGGGGAAGGCGGATTGACCGTATTGCAGACTATCGGGTCGCCGTAGGCGTCGTAGCCGCAGACCACGCCGTCGCCGCCGCCGCAGCCCGCCAAGGCCACGGCGCAAGCACCTGCCAGCGCGAGCGATTTGTTTTTCGTGCTCAACATGTCCATCCTCCAAAATCGGGTTCGATATCCGGATTCTAAGAGGCGGCGTCGCGGAGAGACATTAAAGAAATTTAAGAAACGTTACAAATTGCTACAATCCTCATAAAAGGAAACGGGTCACGGCAGGCGCCAGCAGCACCATGGCCACGCCGGCGAACACCATCACCAGGCTGGCGACCGCACCCTCTTCCTCTCCCAATTCGTAAGCCTTGCTCGTACCCAGGCCGTGCGCCGAAGCGCCCAGCGCGGCGCCCCGGGAAATGCCGGAACGCAGTTTAAGTCTGTCCAGCAACACATCGCCGACCGAGGCGCCGAAGATGCCGGTGATCATTACGCAGATCACAGTGAGGTTGCGATCGCCGCCCCAGGCAGTGGCCGCCGATACGGCGAACGGTGTCGAGACCGAGCGCGGCAACAGGCTTCTGGCCACTTCCGGCGGCAAGGCAAAGGCGCGCGCCAGCAGCCAGGAACTTGCCAGGCCCAATACAAGGCCCGCCGCCACGCCGACCGTCAGCGTGATCGGATAGCGCCGGATCAGCGCGCGCTGCGTGTAGATCGGATAGGCGAAGGCAATCGTGGCCGGGCCCAGCAGCCAGGTAAGCCAGCGCGTGTCCTGAAAATAGACGGCGAACGAGGTATGCGTCAGCTCGAGCATGGTAATCAGCAAGAGGGGTGTCAGCACAATGGGCGAAAACAGAAACGCACGATGCCGCAAGTACAGGTATTTGGAAAAGGCATAGATGGCAAGCGTGGCGGCGAAGAAGGCCGGTGCGATGAATTGGCTATGCATGGTTTGCTCCTTTTGCATCAGGCCGCCGCTTACATCCACATGCAGCGATCGGCTTCCCCCCTGCGCGCAGGCGCCTTTCGAAACGGAACACGCAATCCACGATCAAGCCGGTACAAGCCATCACCGTGACGCTGCCGATAGCAAGCGCGGCGATCAGGCTCCAGCCATATTGGGCAAACACCGCGCCCGATTCCGTGATCGAGAGCAAAGGCGGAATGAAAAACAAAGGCAGCTCGGCCAGCAAGCGCCGCGCACCGGCTTCGATATGGCGTTGCGAGACCACGCGCGCCAGCAGCAAACCCAAGACGAGGAACAGCGCGAGCACCCCGGCGGGTACGCCGCTATGCAGGGCGCGCGTGAGGCGGTCCGCAAGCAGCCAGAGTGCGACGAACAGTGCGATCTGCGTGGCCTGACTGGCGAATCGATACGGAGGATGGAAGGTTTGCATGGTGCGGCGTCGAAGCGGTTGGTGATGAAGCCAAGCATAGCCGCCCTCAACAATTCCCATGATGACTTATAATCATACAAATCATTCCAAATCAGAATTTATGGAACTACGTGGGCTGCGGGCGTTTGTCGAGGTGGCAAGAAGCGGCGGCTTCACGGCGGCGGCGGAACGCCTGTCTCTGACGCAATCCACCGTCAGCAAACTCGTCGCCCGGCTGGAAGAAGAACTTGGCCAGCCGTTGTTCCAGCGCCATCGCCGGCAAGCCGAATTGACCGATGGCGGCCGCGTAGTGCTGCAATATGCGGAAAAGATGCTCGGTTCCGCCGCCGACATCGAGCAGGCACTGGCCGACCTGGGCGACTTGCAACAGGGGGAATTACGCATCGGCATCCCGCCTCTCGCCCCGCGCCTGTTCGTGCCGCAGATCGGCGAATTCAAGCGGCGACATCCCAACATCGAATTGCAATTGTTCGAAGACGGTTCGCACGCCATCATCCAGGCACTGACAAGCGGCCAGCTCGAACTGGGCGGCTTGCTCGCGCCGCTCGATGCAACGCGCTTCGAACACCGCATGCTGATCGACGACAGGCTGGCACTACTGGCGCCGGGCAAATCGTATTGGAAAAGGCGCAAGGAAGTGAAGCTCGATGAATTGGCCGAAGAACCCTTCATCCTGTTCCCGCCGGCCTATGCTCTGAATGAGCGCATCACCGAAGCCTGCCACCAGGCCGGCTTCACCCCGCAAGTCGTGGGGCGCAGCGGGCAGATCGGCTTTATCCTGGAAATGGTGCGCCATGGCTTGGGCATTGCGCTGCTGCCGAGTTCGGCGCTGGAGCAGATGAATCAGAAGGATCAGCGCGAATTCAGCGTCTGTACATTGACACCGGCCATCCCCTGGCGCATCGACTTGGCCTGGGCGCGCGGCAGTTTTCTGTCGGCTGCGGCGCGCGGCTGGCTGGCGATGCTTAATGAGTCGGACTGAGGCAGCACCTGCTGTAAGCTCATTCACGAACCTATTCCTCGCTCGTTCAAAGTTATAATTTACCAATAAAATCAGCAACTTAGACAATAAGCACCTATTCAAACGCCACCCCTGGCGCAGCCGGTGGGGCGGCGCTGAGCGCGATGTCTGGTGCAATCTGCGGAAAATGACAAGGCCTCTGAAAGAACATCCTGTCAAACCTGACAGGATGTTCTCTCCCCGCCCTTCGGCTATATTTGCCAAACACAAATAAGAACGGCAAGGCTGTACATCGCCTTCCCCAAAACAGCTCTTCCACTCTTGTAGCAAGCACGACGTCCCCTCGAGGATGCGGCCAGCCCCGCGGAAGGCTGGCCGCAGGGGATGCTGCGTTCCGCGCATTCATCACTTGACGGACGACCTCATGGCCAGCACTCCATTCACCGTTGCAGACTACCTGTTGACGCGGCTCAAACAGCTCAACGTGACCGACGTGTTTCAAATACCCGGCGACTACGTAAAGCACTTCACCCAAGCTCTCGAATATTTCGACGGCGTCAACGCCGTCGGCGCCGTCAACGAGCTCGACGCCGCCTATGCGGCCGATGCCTACGGCCGCACGCGCGGGCTGGGAGCGGTGTCGCTGCAATACGGCGTCTCGACCTTTTCCGCCTTGAACGCCATTGCGGGCGCCTATGTCGAGCGCAGCCCGGTGGTCGTGATCAGCGCCGCGCCGGGTGCCGACATGCGCCAGATCACCAAGATGTACAACGTACTGTTCCACCACTCCACTGGCAACCTCGCGGCGGACCAGGAAGTCTACCGCCACGTGACCGTTGCGGCGGAAACGCTCTCCTCTTCCGAAGACGCCCCGGAAAAGATCGACCGCCTGCTGGTGGCGGCACTCACGCACCGGCGCCCCGTCTACATCGCCTGCTACAAGGAAGTGTGGGGCGAGCCTTGCCCGATGCCGCCGAACACGCCGCTCAAGCCGGAAATTCCCAAGAGCGACCCCGCCGCGCTGGAGAATGCGGTCGCCCAGGCCTGGTCGCAGATCACCGCAGCCAAGCAGCCGATGATCTTCGCCGGCGTCGAAATCCTGCGCCACGGCCTGTCGGGCCTGCTGCAGGAATTGATCGACGCCAGCGGCTTCCTCTACACCACCACCAGCCTGGGCAAGACCGTGCTCGACGAAGGCGGGGACAAATTCGTCGGCACCTATTCCGACGCGGCCTCGATCGCCTCGGTGCGCGAACTGGTCGAGCAAAGCGACTGCTTCCTCACGCTGGGCACCATCATTACCGACGATTACCTCTGGTTCATCGAAAACAAGTATGCCGACATGGTGCTGGCCACCACGGAAGAAATCCGCGCCGGCTACTTCGTGTACGAGAACGTGACGATGAAGGATTTCATGGAAGCGCTGCTGGCACGCTTCCGGTCCGCACCGGGCTACCCCATCGCCGCCATCGCGCCGGCGCAACCGAAATATCCGGAGCCCTGGCGTGCCAATTCCGATCCGCACTGGGACGACAAGCCGCACGTCATCACCTACAACCGCTTCTTCGAGCATTCGATGAAGTTCCTGCAAGAGCGCAAGCTGCTCGACAAGATCGTGATGACGCTGGGCGTATCTTCCTCGCTCTACGTCGCCACCAACGCCTATGGCATGGCCCAGGGTAGCTACATGGGCTCGGCCGCCTGGCAATGCATCGGCTTCGAAACCGGCGCCGCCTCAGGCGCGCAACTGGGCAGCGGCAAGCGCGCCTGGACTATTGCAGGCGACGGCGGCTTCATGATGGTATGCCAGTCGCTCTCCACGCTGGCGCGCAACAAGCTCAATGCCGTGATCTTCGTCATGAGCAACGGCGTCTACGCCATCGAACAGGTGTACGTCGACATGAACGCCTTCAAACCGGGGCCGGACCACAAGTTCGACGCCTTCGACATCCTGCCCAAGTGGGATTACCTGGCACTGGCCAAGGCCTATGGCGCAAAAGGCTTCCGCGTGCAGACCATCGCAGAATTGAACGGCGTGCTGGAAGAACTGCTGCAGATCAAGGATCAGCCCACGCTGGTTGAAGTCGTGATCCCTGAAAAAGACTTGCCCGGGCAGATGAAACGCCTGGGACTGGAACCCTAAGGAGAAATTGAGATGAGCACCTATTCCATTTTCGGCGCCGGCGCATCGGGCCTCTATACCGCCTGGCGCCTGCTTTCGGGCGAACTGAAAAGCGGCGGCAAGCTGCTCGGCGCGGGCGACACCATCGAACTCTACGATTGGGGCAAATACGATTTCTCCAAGGACGCGCGCGGCACGCGTGCCGCCGGTGCGCGTGTCTGCACCTGGCACTACCAGGACGACAAAAACAAGTCTTACCTCGAAGTGGGCGGCATGCGCTACGCCGATTGGGACGGCAAGCCAGATGGTGCGGGACACCGCGTCGTCACCACCGTGATCGAGCAGCTCGGCTTGAAGCAATATTCGGTGCCGTTCAACGAATCGACCAATCCCCTGTATTACCTGCGCGGCAAGAACCTCTATTACAACGACATCACGTCGAGCAATCCCGCCCCCTATAACGTCAACAACTATGGCGCCGCCACCGCGCCCGACACCGGCTTCAACGTGGTGGAAAGCCTTGCCGTGACGGCGGACTCGGGCCCGACCACGCGGCGGGAGTGGTGCCGCTTCTACCAGACCGGGCGCATCAATGTCGATCTGCCGGAATCGTCCGTCTATGCCAAGGGCGATTTGCTCAAAGACATCGGCTATTGGAACCTCATGTTCGACCAACTCGGTTCCGAAGGCTATCAATACACCTCCGATGGCAACGGCTATACCTCGAACGTGATCAACTGGAATTCCGCCGTCGCCTTCCAGGCCAACAATGAATTCACGCCCGGCACCGAATACCGGACGCTGACGACGGGATACTCCAGCATGTTCAACGCGCTGTTCGACGCCATTACCAAACTGGCCGGAGAGCAAGGCGTGAAGTTCGACTACCGCCCCAACACGCGGCTGCACTCGATCCTGCAAAAGGACAAAACCATCCACTACACGCTGGCCACGCGCGAGAACCCGGACAAGCCTTCCGCATCGTCCACCACCGATGCGGCCTGGCTCGCCATGCCGCGCTATGCCATCGACCTCGTCGCGCAAGCCACGCGCTATCAATCCCATGACGGGCTGGACGTGCTGAACCATCGCAAGGTGCAGCTCTACCTCGAATCGGCCGTGATGCAGCCTTCCTACAAGGTCGGCATGTTCTTCGACCAGCCGTGGTGGACCAGCGGCGCCGCCGCCGCGCCGGCCTACCCGGCCCAGGTGGAGGGCTACGAGGTGACCAAGGACGTGTTGGCCGCGCTGAAAAAAGAAGGCTTCCCCGACCGTTATCTCGCCATCATGGCCGCACCCGGCACGCCCGAAATCCTCGAGACGCCCTATGCCTCCAAGGCGTCCTTCCTGGCAGCCGTGCAAGACCGCATCGACGAGCGCCTCTCCGTCAAGGAAGAGAAGCAATTGCTGGCGGCGGCCGAGCGCAACACCATCGGGCCATCGGTGACCGACACGCCGATCCGCCAGGTCGTCTACTTCGGCAACAATGCGCGCGACCAGGCTGGCGACAAGGTCTACGGCCTGCTGGCGAGCTACGACGACGAGCAATTCACCACCTTCTGGCAAGAGCTGGAAATCGGCCCGAAGGGCACGCGCGAAGTGCCGATCTCGCAAAACACCCAACCGCTGGACGGCCCGCGCAAAGCGCCCGAAATCATGGTCAAGATGCTGCGCGCACAATTGGCGGCAGTCCACTTCGGCCCGCAAGCCGATTACACCGCCGTACCCGCACCGCTGGAAACGCGCTACATGGATTGGTCGCTGCCGCCCTTCAACGCCGGCTACCACGCCTACGCGGCGCATTACGACGTAGGCGACGTGCAACGCAAGATCCGCAAGCCGTCGCAACTGATAGACGGCGCCGACGCCAATATTTTCATCGTGGGCGAAGCCTACTCGAACGACCAGGCCTGGGTGGAGGGAGCGTATTGCACGGCGGAGTCGGTATTGAACGACTTCTTTGGCGTCAAGCCGATTATCAACGACGAGGAGTATCCGTTTATTTGTCCGGAGTTCTGATCCGAGGCAAATCGGCATGAATTTGCTACTATCCTGGTGCCCAAACATCAGGCTAGGAGTCTGCGCGGCAGAACGAGTCGAAGCGAAATGGGTGGGAAAAGAGCCCAATTTGGCCTCGCTTTTGAGGACTGTAGCCGTAGCTACAGCCGGAAAAACGAGGGCAAAGTGGGACTTTTCTCCATCCATTGCAGCCGACTCGCTTCTGCCGCGCAGGCTCCTAGTCAACCTTACATGCCGCAACCATGCTGAACTGGAAAGCCATTCTTGCCGGAGCGATCGTCGATTTTGCCGGAACCTACCTCGCGACCATCATATTGGCGCTTCTTTGGATGGGCGCATTGAAGCTGGGCGTTGCCGCGGACGAAGCCGTCACGACCAATGCCCTGCGCAGCCCGCTTTTTCTCGCCGTATCCGTCACGGTGGGTTGGTATTTCGATTATCTTGGCGGCAAAATTGCCGGTCATATCGCGCTCAAGCACGCAAACCCACAACCGATATGGCATGGCTTGGCGGCGGTGATTCCGGGCGTCGTGCTTGCACTCGTCGATAGCTTCGGCTCGGACGATCCGCAGTTCCCCGCCTGGTTCATGGTCGCTTGCTGCGCCGTCTCGCTGGTTTGCGGCGGCTGTGGTGCCGCGCAGGCAAGGCCGGTTCAGAAGCCTGAAGTAAGTTAAGAGATGACAGCAAACTGTCACAATTTCATGATATAAAGGCTGCACCTCAACTCTCGCCCCACCCATGAGCAATTTGCCGCTGGATGTGGAACAAAGTTTGGAAACCTTCGTCGAGGCCGCCAAAGGCGCTTTCGGCGACGACCTGAAATCGATAGTGCTGTTCGGCTCCGCCGCCTCGGGCGCCTTGCGCGCCACCTCCGACGTCAATCTGCTGCTGGTCTTGCGGCGCTTTTCCCAGGAAAGCGCCGACCGCCTGCGCGAGCCCTTGCGGCTGGCGCATGCCACGGTGCAGTTGAACGCCATGTTCCTCCTGGATGACGAACTGGCCGACGCCATCGAAGCGTTCGCGGTCAAATTTTCCGATATCGTGTCCCGCCACCGCGTGCTGTTCGGCGGCAACCCGTTCGCCGGCGTCAGCGTCACGCGCGAATCGCTCAAGCGGCGTACCGCCCAAGTGCTGTTGAACCTGCAGTTGCGCCTGCGCGAGCGCTACATCGCATTGAGCCTGCGCGAGGAACAACTGGCTCACCTGATTGCCGATGCGGCGCCGCCGCTGCGTTCGGCCGCCGCAGCCATCCTGCAGCTCGAAGGACAGACAGAACCGACGGCCAAGCAGGCGCTGGAACACATCGTGCACGAAGCCGGCGCGGCCGACCTCGAACCGGCCCTGCGGCACATGTCCGAAGCGCGCGAAACCGGCAAGCTGCCGCCCGGCGTCGCCCTCCCCTGCCTGATGGATTTGTTGCGGCTGACGCAGCTTTTGCGTGAGCGTGCCGCACGTATTGCGTGAGGCGGGCATGAATCCCTTCGAACTGCACGGCTTTGCCTTCCTGACGTTTTACCTTGTGCTGGGTATAGGCGGCGTCATGCTGCTGCGCTGGTACATGAACCGCGACGACGACGATGCCCGGCTGCGCTCGGCGGCGCGCGAGATGACGCAAGACCCATATTCGATCGCCTACCTGCGTGCAGGCGTGGCCGAGACCGTCAAAATCGCCACCATCGCCTTGATCGACCGCGGATTGCTGCACTACGCGCAAGACTCCGGCCTGCTCAGTACCGACGCGCCGGCCCTGAAGATGGTGCGCCGCCCGATCGAACGCGCCGTGCTCATGCGCTACCTGGTGCCGCAAGCGGTCGAGCGCAACGCTTCCGAGCAAATGCGTGCCTGCTGCGACGAATATCACCAGGAACTCCGGCGCAACAGGCTCATCCCGAATGCGCAGGAACTGCTCGTGCGCTGGCTGTTGGCCCTGGCGATCAGCGCCAGCCTTTTCCTTACCGCCGTGGCCAAGGTCACTATCGCTTTGTATCAGGGCAGGCACAACATCCTCTTTCTTATCGTGTTGGCGGCCTTCTTCACCTTGTTCCCGCTGTTCCAGGCAAGCCGCAGAGTCAACGGACGCGGCCGGGCCTTGCTCAACGACTTGAAAGTGCTGTTCGGCCGGCTCAAGGACAGGTCTCACAGCTTCGCGCCGGGCGGAGCGAACAATGACGCCGTATTGCTTGCCGCCGTGTTCGGCACGGCGGCGCTTTCCACGGCGATCTTTCCCTTTATCCAGCAGCTGTACCCCATCCAGAAGGGCGGCGACGGGGGCAGCGGCTGCGGCAGCAGTTGTGGCAGCAGTTGCGGCGGGGGATGCGGGGGCGGCTGTGGCGGTTGACGCGACAGATCGCGTGGGCCTGCTCTGGCGAGATGCACTTGCGGCCGGCATCTTCGCGAATCTCGACAAAATCGATGCGGTGCAAGTGATTGCGGAAGACTATTTCCGTGCCTCCAGTGCCAAGCGCCGCGCCCTGCGCCGCCTTGCCGAGACCCTGCCGCTCGACTTGCACGGCGTCGCCATGGGCTTGGCATCGACCATTCCCGTGGCCCGAGAACGGCTGGACGACATGGCACGCCTGGTGCATGACATCGAGCCGCAATCCTGGTCGGAACACCTCGCCTTCGTGCGCGCCGGCCGCATCGAGATCGGCCACCTTGCGGCGCCGCCGCGCACGGCGCAAAGCATGGCCGGCGCCATCGCCAACATCAACGCGGCGGCGCGCATAGTCGGCAGCGCGCCGCTATTGGAAAACATCGCCACGCTGATCGCGCCGCCGGCCAGCACCATGGAGGAAGCGCCGTGGGTCGCGGGCATCGCACGTGGTGCGGGAGCTGGCTTGCTGCTTGACCTGCACAACCTTTACGCCAACGCGCTCAATTTCGGACAGGAACCGGTCACGCTGCTGATGCGGTTCCCCCTGGAGCGTGTCAAAACCGTGCACCTCTCCGGCGGCCGCTGGATCACGGCACCCGACGGGCAACGCCGCCTGCTCGACGACCACTTGCACGACCCGCCACCCGGCGTCTACGGTTTGCTCGCGCAGCTTGCCAGGCATGCGCCACAGCCCTTGAACGTGATCGTTGAACGCGACGGGCATTTCCCCGAATTCGGCACGCTGCTGGAGCAACTCGGCCTGGCCCGTGCCGCTTTGCGGCAAGGCCGGCAATTGGCCGTGCAAGACCGGAGGCGCGATGAGCTCAGCGCAGCTTGAGACCTTCCTGGCGCGGCTTTACACGGATCGCGCCTTGCGCGAGCAGTTCCTGAACGACCCGGAAGCCCAGGCGCGCCATGCGGGCCTGCAAGACCATGAGGTCGAAGCCCTGGCCGCAATCGACCGTATCGGCTTGCAGATGGCGGCGCATAGCTTCGATCATAAGCGGGCGGCGCACAGTGCGAGGCATGGGGTGATGGCAAGGCTGATTCACTGGATACGCAAGCGGTTTCGCGTAAAGCGAACAAGCGAGTCGGATGGCCGCCCCGCAGATTGAATCCGCCCTACTGCCCTTACCCGCGACAAAGGCTTGCGAAACAAAATCAAAGTTTTCCCGAAATGATCGCCAAGACCAGGATGGCAATCAAGGCCGGCACGCCAATGACGCGAATGAGGCCAAGGCGATTTGATTTGATCAACCCAGGATCGGCGTATACAAGGTAGCGCCACTCATCGATCCACTTCTTCGGAACAACCCAGGACGACCACTTGGGCGTGTCATCAAGCCGATATCCCAGAATGTAGTCGCCGACCGCAAGATAAAGATAGAGAGTCAGCGTAATGGCGTTGCTGCCGGTCGTTCCCGATTTACCGATCTCAAGCCCCGGCAAGGGAATGGTCACAAGCACCATCCCCCACATTGCCATTCGGCCTGCCCAAAGACACGCGGGATTCCTGACTTTTTTCGCATTGTTTTGCTTCCCGGTCGCTCAAGAGTCGTTCGGTCGGGAAGCGTGCGAAGCCGACATGCGGCGAATTGCAAGCCGCGCCCTTCCCGGCCCAATCGATCAACGGTTTGCGCAGTAGCCGAAAGCGGCAGAGGCTCCGGCTTGGAGAGTCTGGTTCCAGCTTACGCCCATGGCCGTGGCGGTCGATCCGCTGACTGTGAGATTCGCGTTCCAGGAGGTATATATCGTTCCCACAACGTTGAAGCTCACCATCCAGGTCAACGGTGTCGCGTTGGGATTGGTCACTGTCACATCATTGCAATAGCCCTGGCCCCAGTCGTCGCTGGTTTTCATCGACACTGTTGCAGGCTGGCTGCCTGACGATGCTCCGCCCGAGGAACCTCCGCCTGAAGAGCTTCCACCGGAACCGGACGAGCTTCCGCTTCCGCTCGACGAACTCGATCCGACCGGAAGCGCCGCAGGGAATTGCGTACCGAGCGAAATCTCGGTCGTGACGATCAAGGGAACGTTGGTGACATTGAGCACATTCCCCAGCACATCGGTAATCTGCAGATCGAACGGGCCCGGCCCCATCCCGCTGGCTGCGAGGAAGTAGTTATACATCTGCCGGGGCAGCGTGACGTATGCGGCTCCAGAACCGGTCGGGCGATACGCGAGAGAGGCGACCGGATTGCGATGGTTGCGCACCTGGATTGCCGCCCACCATTGGCTCGATCCTTCCTTGAAGTACACCACGGCCGGGGTGGACGGGCCGACCACGTAGCGCCAGCTGATGGGAATCTGGCCGGCGGCGATCGGCGATATCTGTGCGAAAGCCGTCTGCGCCAGGTCGACATTGCCTTGCGGGCAGTTGGGGCATTGGTCGTCGATGCGCACGACCACTTTTTGCGAGGTATTGAGATTGGTGACTTCGATATAGGCACCGCAAGCCTGCGACGTAGCGTAGTCCGTGGTATTCATCGCCGCCGTCAGGATGTCGGCGGAATACGGCAAGCTGCAATTTCCGCCGCCCGAATAACCGTAGAAGGTTCCCTGGCCCGTATGGGCGGTATCGTAGTCCGAAGCATGGGCGACCGAGGCCGCGGCAAGAATCAGCCCCACAGCGAAGGCCATGCGGGAAATAAACTTTGTCATCGCAGTCTCTCCAAATGGAAACAACTTGAACATACGTGAAATAACGCAGGCAGACACAGAACGGGATCAACCGACTCGCGCGCATTCTGGCAGAAAAATCCGAGATCCCGCAATTGCGAAATACACCAATCGCACGTTGATATTTAGCAAAACCGCTGCGCCCGCAGCATGATCCTTACCGTCTTTTCGCAAGGCAAGAAAATGGGGATTCGATGCGCCTTCCCAGCCGTTCGCTGCCGCATCCCGTATGCGTTCCGTGTGCGCCTCATATCGCGCGACGATAGCCGCGCACTACTGCAATCGCCCTTCGATCCGCTGGCGAAATGTTTTGCATTTGATCATCACTTTGATAAGTGATGAAACATATTCCTCTTACTTCTTTTCCGGAGAAAACATGGCAAAGATGGAGTTGGCGTTCGTGCCCCTGGCTTTCGTGGAACTGGTTTTCGCACCGGCTTTCGCCGTCGACGCCGCGCAACCTGCGCGCCCGGTCGACGTGTCCGATCATCTGTTCGGCATCGATCTTCCCGCCCCTTACCGATGGACGGAAAATGCACACAATGAGGAATTCAACGCGTGGCAGTCCGCTCAAGGTTCCTGCATGCGCGTCCGGCCTGACGCCTCGCCGCAACAGGTGCAATAGCGTGCCCGTCCGAAAGCCGTCGCCGAGGGGACGCGGGTCAATCGCCTGCATCAACGTGCGGCAGGGCGCATTTTTTCCCGCGACAGGACAGCGGCAAAGGCGGCGTACTCATGGTGCGCGAAGCCGACAGCCGCGAGCGCATGCTGCTCGATCCGATATCGCCGGCTGCGGGACAGATGGGACAGGCGCATGCCAATATCACGCAATTTGCACCCTCGCCCAATGGCAAGTTGGTCGCCCTCAACGTCGACCGTGGCGGCAGTGAGACAACGACCATCACAGTTCCAGACGTCGACAGCGGGAAGGCTTTGCTGAACGCCGTCGAACACATTTGCGGCGAGTTTGCGGCGAGCTGGCAAACCAACTCGGCAGGGGTTGCCATACCCGGATGGCAACCGCCAAGGAAGGGGTCGACTCCTTGCTGAACATGAGAGTCCGGCATTACCGCCTCGGCAAGGATATCGGCCAGAATGCCGAGTTCGCCTTGGCGCCGGATCAGGCCGCTGGCTCGGTAACGCGCAAGAGCGCGGCAAGTAGGAGGACGCCCGCGCCGCGCTTGCACTGTATGTGATAGCGGTGTCCTCCGCGGGAACTGCGACGTCAACATCCGGCGAATTGTAATCCGCCAACGACGCTGCACCGCCCTTGCCGGCGGCCATAGGATCGCAGTCGAGACACAATCTACCCATCGGATCGCCGCCCCCTCCCTCCCACGAGCGAGGGGGGCAAGGGCTCATTTATACCTGTAGGTAAAGATTAGCCTGCGGCAGAAACTACGATCCGCCTCAATTGACCGGCATCGATTGGATGTAGTAGGTCACCGCCTGCACATCGCCACGCTCAAGGCTGTGCGTGACCTGCGTCATCGGCGTGCCCGGCCGCCCTTCGGTGTCGCGGAACACCAGCAATTGCTTGGCCATGTAATCCTGGTGCTGGCCGGCCAAGCGCGGGAATGAAGCCAGGCCCTCGCCTTTCGGCCCATGGCAAGCCTGGCATGCCGTAACTTGCTTGTCCGGTATGCCGTTCTCGAAGATGTTCTTGCCGGCGGACGCCAACTCGCTGACGCTTGCCGGATTCGGTTGCGGCGCCTGCTTCGAGAAATACGCCGCCAGGCCATGTATCTGCTCATCCGTCAAATTGCGGCTGATGCCCCACATGTATTCGTAGCCTTCCGGGTCGCTGCGCTGATGGCCGCGGAAATTCTTCAATTGCGCTTCCAGGTAGTCGGCATTTTGCCCCGCGAGGCGTGGGAAATTGGGTGAAACGGAATTGCCTGTGGCGCCGTGGCAGGCAGAACAAACCTGCTTCGCCGTCACCGCGGGATCGATCGTCGGATTGGCCAGGTCGCGTGAACGCTCAGGGTTGGCGCAGCCGGCGATGCCCATGATGGCCGCGGCCATCAGGCCGAGGCTGGCGCAGTATGCGGTGCGCAGTGTTGTCGTGCGGTTCATCAGAAAGCCCCCCATAGATAGAAGAAGACCGTATCGTTGTTGCTCGCGCTGCGTCCGTTGCCGTCATAGTTCGACGTGCTGCCATTGTATTGCGTGAACTTGTAGTACTGCACACCGACGCGCACATTCTGCAGCGGCATGTAAAACACTTCCGGCACCCAGACCCTGGTGTTGGGTGTAGAGTTGGCGTTGCCGAACGGGACCGGATTACCATTGCCGTCCGGGCTGTTGGTATAGGCCAGTGCATCGGGCGTACCGGTCGAGGCGGCATAGGCGAGGCTGACGCCATACTTGGCCCGGTAGCTATAGGTGCCCTTGATGCGCAGATAGTTGAGCCGGTTCGAGCTGTTGCTGAAGTTACCGGTGTAATTCGGGTCGTTGACGTTCCATAGCGGGCTGTCATAGTGCTGGTTCTCGCGGATGTAGCTGAACTGCGCCGAGAATACGTGCGGGTCGAGAATATACTGATATTGCCCATCCACGCCGAGATCGCGATAGCTCGTCACCGGGCCCGAGGTGGCGGGCGAATTGTAATAGATGTCGGTATTGAAACCGGACAGGCCGACCATGGCGCTATGCGGCCCCCACTCGCGGTTATAGGCCAGACGCCAATAGGGACTGAAGTTGCCTTTTAGCTTGGGCATGTCGGAGTCCCGTATGCCCTGGCTCAGGAAGGAAAAAATACCGTTCGCGGTCTGGTAATTGCCCAGTTCCAGATACCAGGTCTGGTCGAGGTAGGCATAGGCGGTCACACCGGCGGCAACCGGGCCCAGTTGCATGACGATAGGCGTGGCCGGTACGCCCACGAAAGGTCCGCCATTGCCGCCAGGATTACTGGCCGGGACATAGCTGGGCACCGACGCGAAGGCGCTATTGAAGGTATTCCATACATCGGTCACGCCGGGATTGTTGTTCAGGCTGGCACCCACGATGAGGTCGCGTTTTTCGCCGATGTAGCGGTCGGCATAGCGCAAATCGAACTGGTCCGAGCCGCTATGCCCCGCCCAGTGACCGTCGGCATCCTGCTGCGCATAGGCGTTGTAGGTCCATTGGCCGAACATGCCAAGGTTGTCGGTCAGCTTGCCGCCGGCGAACAGGCTGGCGGTGGTGAACTTCGCCAAACCGTTTTGCGGAAAGTCGGCGTAGGCATCGCCCGTGCCCGGCGTCTTGCTGGAAACCGAACTGCCGGAAATCGCAGCCATGACCGCCAGCGGCACCTCGGTGCGGCTGCCCATGGTATAGCCGGTCAATTTGAACATGCGCCCGTATGGCGTCAATTCGGGGAACTGCCCGCCAGCGTGGCAAGCCAGGCAATTCTGCCCGGTCTGGCGCGCATAGATAGGGATCGCCTGAGCGACATCGGGAATAAGGCAGCCCGCCAAGAGCACGGCTGCCAGACACCGCAACAGCGCGGAGGCTGAGGTGGACAAGATGCGGTAGAGCATGAGACACACCCTTTCCTGTTGATTGTTGGATATGCCTGCATTGTTGTCCGGCTCTTCAATGCCCGTATTGATCTAGCGCAAATATAGCGTCGTTGCGTCGGCGCGGCGATCCAATGCGAACCGACGTGAGTTCTAAAGTCTGTTCTGGGGAAAAGCGATATCGCGCTCCACTTCTATCTAGCCCCGGTATGCGCGCATATACCGTTCCACTCTATTTGAAGCGCTATATTCGGCGCAGCAGCCTGCCTATTCTAGTAATGCGTCGTCCAGGAAGCACTTGTCGTTTTTGACAGGTTTTTGGAGCATTTCTATCAAGTTGCGCCTCTCGATGCGTTCGCCTCTTCCCGTCTTTGCCGGCTTGCTCTAAAAAAGGCGTCGAACGCAATGATGTCCGAAAAAATGCCAGACGCGAGGGAATCGCGGCCTGGCATGAAAGGTTGGGCGCCAAAGGAGCCCCGTGACAGGTCTGATTGAGTAAGCCATCGTCGTCATTGCAGCCGACATTTGACCAATATTTCCACGCGGCGATATACCACATCATGATGGCAAAAATGGGCAATAGTGAGGCCAAGCAGCGCCATCGTCCGCGGGATTCCCGCACCGGTCAATTGAGAACTTGACCGCTACAGATTTTCTGGTTACGCTCCTTCGCGCGCCGGAATTGTAAAATCACAAAAATATTTTGAGACACACTCTCTTGGTGATGAGCAACATCCGTGGAGTATCGCGGGAGCTATAGCATCGCCATGGTGTCATCGAAAGTTCAGCTTCACGAGATCTGTTTGACTGACTTTATATAAAGGATGGCAAGATGTCGAAAAATATTTTCCATAATTTAAACCGCATGGCAGCCGCAGCGATTGTCACGATCGGTGGCGCGCTCGCCGGTTCCGCGGCACAGGCGCAAACGACGGTAGGCGCGGGGTATTGGCATACCAGCGGCAACAAGATAGTCGACGCGAACGGCAGCCAAGTGCGCATCGCCGGCATCAACTGGTACGGATTCGAAACCTCCGATTACCTGGTCCACGGCCTCTGGGCGCAGGACTACAAAACCGTCCTCAATACGGTCAAGGCCCAGGGCTACAATGTGGTGCGCATCCCGTTCTCCAACCAGATGGTGGAGAGCAATCCGGTGCCGACAAACTACACGCAGTCCGTCAACGGCACCGCCGCGAATCAGGCGCTGGTCGGCGCGACCGCACTGCAAGACCTCGACACCATCGTCGCCTATGCCGGCTCGATTGGTTTGCGCGTGATCCTCGACAACCACCGCTCCGAAGCCGGCAACAGCAACGAGTCGAACGGCTTGTGGTACACGAGCGCCTATCCGCAATCGAACTGGATAGCCGACTGGAAAACTATGGCTACCCGCTATAGCGACAGCCGGTTTACCTTCGACGGCAATCCGACCGTCATCGGCGTGGACTTGCGCAACGAGCCGCACTCGAACGGTAGTAACGGCGCATGCTGGACCGGCGACACGGCGATGTCGGCTTGCCCGGTATCGCAAACCAGCCAGAATTGGCCGGTGGCGGCCACAGGGGCGGGCAATGCAGTGCTGGCGATCAATCCGAACCTGCTTGTTTTCGTTGAGGGCGTGGATTGCTACAACGGCACTTGCGGCTGGCAAGGCGGCAACCTGATGGGTGTGGCGAACAATCCGATCAAGCTGAACGTGGCGAATCGGCTGGTGTATTCGGCGCACGACTACGGCCCCGCGGTTTATCAACAGCCCTGGTTCAATGGCGGCACCACTGCGGCCAGCCTGAACCAGACCTGGAACAACTTCTGGGGCTATATCAGCGCGAACGGCACCGCCCCGGTATGGCTGGGCGAATTCGGCACGACGAACAATAGCGCCGATATCTCCAGCACCGTGGCCGGAAGCGAAGGGCAATGGTTCAGCACGCTCGTCGCCTACCTGAAGAACAACTCCTCATTGAACTGGACCTACTGGGCACTGAACGGTGAAGATTCTTTCGGCCTGCTCGATTCCAATTACGATGCCACACCACCCTCCGCGCCAAAGCAGTCCGCGCTTGCCGGCATCCAGTTCCCTCTGGGCGGCACATCCGGTTCGGGCGGCGGTTCGGGAGGCGGCTCCAACGTTTCGCTGTCGGCATCCGCATCATCGCTGTCGCTCAACCCGGGAGCCAGCGCCACCGATACCATTACCGTGACCGGCGGTGCAAGCACCACGCTTTCGGTTTCGGGATTGCCGGCCGGCGTGACGGCCGCATTTAGCGCCAACCCCACCACCGGATCAAGCACGCTCACCTTTTCGGCCGGCAGCTCGGCCGCCGCGGGAACAGCCAACGTCGGCGTGACAGGCACTGCGGGTAGCGCGCAGGCGACAACCTACATCGCCCTGACCGTCAATTCCCAAAGCACCAGTAGCTTCGCCTGTCATGTGAGCTATGCCGTTACCAGCCAATGGCCCAACGGCTTCGGTGCCGACATCAGCATTCAAAACACCGGGGCCACGGCAATATCAGGGTGGACGCTGACCTGGACATTCGCGAACGGCCAAGCCATTACGCAGCTATGGAACGGCAATGCCAGCCAGAGTGGAGCACACGTCGCGGTGACGAACATGGGCTACAACGGCAGCCTTGCCGCGGGAAGCACCATTTCCGGCATCGGGTTCAATGGAAGCTGGAACGGCGTCGCCAATGCGGTTCCGTCGGCTTTTTCGGTGAACGGCACGATCTGCCAATGATATGCCAGTGATATAAAAGACCCGGGGGCAGGAAGGCCCCCGGTCGGCTCGCCTCTCCGACTCCACTGCGGCGAACGGCTGCGTTACGGCTCCGGCCACGCCTGCCGGGAAGAACATGTTCGCTGAAGCCTACTGCTCGGCAACCACATGAGCATGTTTTTTTCTGGCATCATTCCAGCATCAAGTTCCTCCACCCGCACAGTTAATAGAAGTCAGGAGCTCCCATGTCAGACGCCATCGCGACGTTGCCGGACGCCGGCAAGCCTATCGCACCGCGAGTTTGAGCCGCGCAACAGATAGCGCCGGCGCCGAAATTTCCGGCACGGCGGCGACATTCACGATCGCGCTGGCGCAGGGAAACTTCCGCGTCGGCAGCCTGCGCGCGAATGCAGAGCGCATCACAGCCTATCATCGCGCGGCAACGCGCGTCCATGCCGACCTGGTCGTGTTTCCCGAGATGGCCTTGAGCGGATATCCGCCGCAAGACCTGCTGTTCGACTGCGATTTTCTCGACCGCCACGAGCAGGACCTGGCACAATGCGCGCAATTGACGCGCGACGGCTGCGCACTGCTGTTGGGCGCGGTCCGGCGCGAGGATGAACGCTTGTACAACTCCGCCTTCCTGTGCGCCGACGGCGCGAAGATCGCCGCGCAGGACAAGCGCGAATTGCCCAACCGCGGCGTATTCGACGAAAAACGCTACTTCCAGGCGGGAACGGCTTCCCATGTGCTGCGCCTGGGAGAAATCAAGCTGGGCGTGCTGATCTGCGAAGACATCTGGAACCCGCAGGCCGCGAGCGATCTTGCCGCCGCCGGGGCCGACGTGCTGATCTGCCTCAATGCCTCGCCCTTCGAAACGGGCAAGCAAAGCGAGCGCGAAGAGACCTGCAAGGCACGCGTGCAGGAGTGCGGCCTGCCCCTGCTCTACCTGAACCTGGTTGCCGTGGAAGACGATCTGATATTCGATGGGGGCAGCTTCGTCGTCGGCGCCGATGGGCAGTTGGCTGCGCGCCTTGCCGCGCTGCACGAGGATGTTCAGGCAATCCGCCTGATACGGGACCGGGGCCGCTGGGCCGTGCCGCAAGCGGCGCCGGCCCATCCTGTACCCGAGGATCAGCTTACCTATCAGGCGCTGGTATTGGCTCTGCGTGAATTTGCCGGCCGCAACGGCTATGTCGGCGCGGTCCTGGGCATGTCGGGCGGTATCGATTCGGCGCTGTGCGCCGCCATCGCGGCCGACGCCTTCGGCCCCGAGCGCGTCGACGCGCTGTTCCTGCCCTCCCCGATCACCTCTCCGGAAAGCCGCGATGACGCCTTCGCCTGCGCCGCCAATCTCGGCATCGCGTGCGAGGAAATATCCATCGCGGAGGGCATGCGCGCATTCGCCGCCATGGCCGGCCCGCTGCCCGATGCCATCCTCCAGGAAAACCAGACCCGCCAGCGCGCCAACCTGCTGCTGGCCAGATCGAGAGAAACCGCCAGGCTGTTGATCAACACGGGCAACAAGTCGGAAATGGCGACCGGATACACCACCATCTACGGCGACATGTGCGGCGACTACAGCCCGCTCAAGGACGTCTACAAGACCCGCGTCTATCGTCTTGCCGCCTGGCGCAACGGCGCCGGCGCACCGATTCCACAACGCATATTCGACAAGCCGCCGAGCGCGGAACTGGCGCCGGGACAGCGCGACGAAGACCAATTGCCGCCCTACCCCGTGCTCGACGCGATACTCGAACTGTTGCTCGAACAAGGGCTAAGCGCCTCCGAAATCGTCGCGCGCGGATACGAACGTGCCTTGGTCGACGAGGTGCAAGGCAAACTGGACGCGGCGCAAAGAAAACGGCATCAGGCGCCGCCCGGGCCGAAGATCACGCGTAAAGCCCTGGCCAGGGAGCGGCGCTATCCCATTTCCAATGGTTGGCGTGTTGAGCGGGCCGAGAGGGCCGAGGGGGCTTCCGCCGAATGACGCGGGGCCGCGGCGCAAATGTGCGGGGCACATTGGAACCGTCGCCCGCAGGCCTGGCTGTGCTTGGAAACGCGGATCAAGCCGCCGTTTCGTGGCAAACCGCCTCGATGTTATGTCCATCCGGGTCGATGACGAACGCCGCATAATAATTCGCATGGTAGTTCGGACGCAAACCCGGCGCGCCATTGTCCTTGGCGCCCGCTTCCAGTGCCGCGCGATAGAACGCCTCGACCTGCTCGCGGTTCTTCGCTTCGAAAGCGATGTGCAGATGCGCCGGTTTCTCGTCCGTCTGGAACAGGATGAAGGAAACCGTGCCGTCGCCGCAGAACTCGATGCCATATGTCGGCACCCCTTCCGCACCGGCACGCACACCTAGCGGTGCGAGCACCTTGGTATAAAAAGCCTTGCTGGCGGCAAAGTCGCTGACGCCGATTTTGACGTGATCAAACATGTGTTCTCCGATTATTTGGGCTGCCGGCCATCGGGGTAATCAATTGTCCGCGCATTTTCCGGCGCATTTGCCCGATGGTGGCCGCAATGTTAGAGTGCCCATCATACACAAAGTGCCTCGACTCGATGAAGCTCAAGCTTCTCGCACCAGTAGCCGATTTCAACATGCCATTGCGCGTTTCCGCGCTGACTTTAATCTCCTTCCATGAGGTGTACATTGACGACCGCATCGGTCTTGCAAACCACGCTCGGCCATGTTCCCGCCGATCTGCTGGCTTATTTCGGAGAACTGACGAGCGATACCTTCATCCGATCCGGCGCCAACGACAAAGGCGAACTGCTGTCCGCCAGCGCCGCCGCCGCGCTGACCCAGCTGTTGGCCGAGGCCCACCCGCTGATGGGCATGCTCGGCGCGCTGGTGCTGGACGAAACCGACACCAGCAGCTATCACGTCTACCTGGCTGCGCCGCCGCTGCAGGGCTGCATCCTGTACCTGTCGCACGATGGGGAGACGCGCATTGTCTACGATACGCCGCAGCGCTTTCTCGCCGCAGTGATTGAGGCAAACACTGCCGATCTGGAAGAGTTGCACCCGCCCTGTCCCCCCACCGTTGCCGACCAGACAGGGCTGACGAAGTTCATCGATGCGAACCTGGATCATGACGATGCCGATATGATCCTGACCGTCGCCATCGGCTGCCTGGAGTTAAAAGACACAAGTTTGATGCGCCGATTGGCTACGCACGCCGATTTCTTTGTTGCCGAAGCGCTGGGCGATGCCATTGAAAAGCGGCCCGCTCCCGAATTGCTGGCGCTTGCCGAATTATGTGCGTCGCACAAGCATGCGCAGGCGGCGAACGCCGGGCGTCGCGCCTGTCAGACGATCAGGCGCCTATAGGAAAAGCCAGAGATGAGCGGGAAGTTCCAATGCGTCGGCTGGACCTGCGGGGCACAGCTAGCGCGAAATCAAAACATCCGCTTCAAAATCCCGTCATGATCGATCAGCGTGTGCTTCACGACAGCGCCCAGATGCAGCGCCAGCAAGCCGATCAGCGTAAAAGCCAGCGCAACGTGTATTTTGTCCGTCAGCAAACGCAGTGGCTCGTTCGGATCGATCAGCATGGGCCAATTGAACATCCCCCAAAAACTCACCGGATGGTTGCCCGCCATGCGATGCGTATAACCGCTCAAGGGCAAGGTCGCCAGCAGCAGATAGAAGGCGCGATGGACCCACCTGGAAACCGTCTTCTCCCATGCCGGCATGGCGGCCGGCTCCTGCGGCGGGCGATGTCTGGCGCGCCAGATAAAGCGCACAAACGTCAGCCAAAACACCAGCGTGCCGATGGAGGCATGGAAGAACAGCAGGTCGTTCCACTCCGGCTGCCCGTGCTTATAGCCGGGGAAATGCTCCATATGGAGGCCCCAGGCGATGTTGAGTAAAACCAGCAATGCCGTTATCGCGTGGATAACTTTGGCGACAGGGGTGTAGGTAATGCGGGGTTGTTCGTCGGACGTAGCCATGAGAGCTCCTGTAAAAAGTCATGCATTCAATGTGCAAGACTTGCCCTTGGCGCCTTTTATTCCCGATTCTTGCTCAGCGATATCACGCCATTTGTTGCGGTTTTCTCGGTGTACATAGTTTGCGACGCGGCGCCCGGCTGAGCCGCACCGGGCCGCGCTTGACGAACGATCAATGCAGGAGCGCGAGCAGTGCCTTGGCCGCGCCGGCGGAACTGGCTGGGTTCTGCCCTGTAACGAGACGGCCGTCCGTCACCACATGGGATTGCCAATCCCCGCCCTTTTCGTAGCGACCGCCGAGACGCTGGAATTCGTCTTCGATCAGGAAGGGCACGACCTTGGTCAGCCCCACTGCAGCTTCTTCGCTATTGGAAAATCCCGTCACCTTGCGCCCGGCGATCAAAGGCTTGCCGTCGGCTCCGCGCACCTTGGCCAAGGCGCCCGGTGCGTGGCACACCAGCCCCAAAGGCTTGCCCGCGCGGTCGGCAGCTTCGATCAGCGCGATCGAAGCCTTGTCGCCGGCCAGATCCCAAAGCGGGCCGTGGCCGCCTGGATAGAAGACGGCGTCGAAGCCGGCGAGGTCCACCGCGGCAAGTCGCATTGTCGTTGACAATTGTCGTTGCGCCTCAAGGTCTTCGTGGAAACGCGTGGTAGCTTCGGTCTGCGCGCCGGGCTCGTCGCTCTTGGGGTCGATCGGCGGCTGACCGCCCGCGGGCGAAGCCAGTGTGATCATAGCGCCCGCGTCCCTGAACACATAGTAAGGGGCTGCGAACTCCTCCAGCCAGAATCCCGTTTTTTGTCCGGTATCACCGAGGCGGTCGTGCGAAGTCAGTACCATCAAAATCTTCATGTTGCTACCTTTCATTGAGAATTGCCGAAGCGCAAAACAGGCTCTTTTGCTTCGATAGACGACACTTTATTGCAACTCCACATGGCGATAAACTACCCGCCAACGAAATCATCTTTGCTTATGAGGACAAAGTGAGCCGCAAGTTTGATCATCTCGCCGACGTCGAAGTGTTTGTGACCGTCATGGAACATGGTTCGCTGACGGCGGGTGCCGTGGCGCTTTCTACCACGCCTTCTGTGGCCAGCCGGGCCATCAGCCGGCTGGAAAGCAAGCTCGGCACCCAATTGCTCCGGCGCACCACACGTCAGCTCAGTCTGACCGATGCCGGCCGGCTATATCTGGAACAGGCTCGACTCTCCCTGTCGATGTTCGATGAAGTCGAGCGCGCCATCCAGGGGCAGGACGGCGAATTGACCGGCACGGTGCGGCTCAGCGCCCCCACCACTTACGGTCACTACCGCCTGCCGGCCAAGCTTCTGCGCTTCCGCGAACTCTACCCCAAGGTCAAAATCGAACTGCACATCAGCAACCGCAACGTGGACATGGTGGCCGAAGGTTTCGACATGGCGATACGCGTGGGCCGCCAGCCCGATAGCGGCCTCGTCGCCCGCACACTCGAGGACGCGCCGAAATGCCTGGTGGCCGCGCCCTCCTATCTGGCACGGGCCGGCACGCCGACGAGCCTTCAGGATTTGGCTGATCACACTTGCCTGTCGTTCCTCATGCCCAGCACTGGCCGCACGACGCCTTGGGTATTTCGTTCAGGAGATAAAGAGCTTGAATGGCCGCAGTCCGACACCATTGCCGTTTCGGAGGACATTCTCGGCGTGGCTTCGCTCGCGGAACAAGGCCTGGGGCTATGCCAGATCTACGACTTCGTAGTGCAGGAGCGCATCCACAGCGGACGCCTGGTGGAGGTATTGCCCGATCTGCGCGGCTATACCGGCCGCTTCTCGCTGATCTATCCGCCGCATCGGCGGTTGTCCGCTGCTTCGAGGGCGATGATCGACATATTGACCGGAAGCGCCACCTGACGACGCGTGAAGACCGCTTTAGGGAAACCTTCCTGCCGGAGGAGGGCTAACCTCCGCTGCGAGGACTCCAAGGTGAAGAATGGCTACCTGACACGCCACCACAGGCGCTTTGCGCCCCCGGGATCGCTATCAGGATAGGTTGGGCGGCATGTACCTTGTCCCACTGCGCGATGCACTTCAGCGGGCGGTATTGCGGCTGAAAAACCCGGATAATATCGGCCAAAGTCTTATTTTTGGAATGCCCACATGGAAATCAAGGTCAATTTTCTCGACAAGCTGCGCCAGGAGGCCAAGTTCGACGACTTCACGGTGATCGCCGACCAGCCCATCCGCTACAAGGGCGACGGCTCCGCGCCCGGCCCGTTCGACTACTTCCTGGCTTCCTCGGCCTTGTGCGCGGCTTACTTCGTCAAGCTGTACTGCGCCACGCGCAATATCCCGACCGAACACATCCGCCTCTCGCAAAACAATATCGTCGATCCGGAAAACCGCTACAAGCAGACCTTCAAGATCCAGGTCGAACTGCCGCCCGACATCTCCGCCAAGGACCGCCTGGGCATCTTGCGCTCCATCGAACGTTGCACGGTCAAGAAAGTGGTGCAGGCCGGGCCCGATTTCATCATCGAAGAGGTGGAAAACCTCGACGCCGATGCCCAGGCGCTCCTGACACTGAATCCGGCATCGGACGCCGCCACCTATATCCCGGGCAAGGATTTGCCGCTGGAGCAGACCATCGCCAACATGACGGGCGTCCTGGCGGGCATGGGCATGAAGATTGAAATCGCATCGTGGCGCAACCTTGTACCCAATGTGTGGTCGCTGCATATCCGCGACGCGCACTCGCCGATGTGCTTCACCAACGGCAAGGGGTCGACCAAGGAGAGTGCACTGGCCTCGGCCCTGGGCGAGTTCATCGAGCGGGTCAACAACAATCACTTCTATGCCGGCGCCTACTGGGGCGAAGAGATCGCCGACGCGGCCTTCGTGCATTACCCGGACGAGCGCTGGTTCAAGCCCGGCCGCAAGGACGCGCTGCCGCCGGAAATCCTCGACGACTATTGCCGCGCGATCTATGACCCCGACGGCGAACTGCGCGGCTCGCACCTGATCGACACCAATTCCGGCAACGCCAAGCGCGGCATTTGCGCCCTGCCCTATGTGCGTCAGTCGGACGGCGCAGTGGTGTACTTCCCCTCCAACCTGGTGGAAAACCTGTATGTCAGCAACGGCATGAGTGCCGGCAACACGCTGGCCGAGGCACAGGTGCAATGCCTGTCGGAGATTTTCGAGCGCGCCGTGAAGCGCGAAATCCTGGAAGGCGAAATCGCCCTTCCCGACGTGCCGCAAGCCGTGCTGGAGAAATACCCCGGCATCGTGGCCGGCATCAAGGGCCTGGAAGAACAAGGGTTCCCCGTGCTGGTGAAGGACGCCTCATTGGGCGGCCGGTACCCGGTGATGTGCGTGACCCTGATGAATCCGAAGACGGGCGGCGTGTTCGCCTCGTTCGGCGCACACCCGAGCCTGGAAGTCGCGCTGGAGCGCAGCCTGACCGAACTGCTGCAAGGCCGCAGCTTCGAAGGCTTGAACGACCTGCCCCGCCCCACGTTCGAGAGCAACGCCGTCACCGAACCCTACAACTTCGTCGAACATTTCATCGATTCCAGCGGCGTGGTGTCGTGGCGCTTCTTCCGCGCCAGGGCGGACTACGAGTTCGTCGAATGGGATTTCTCGGGCCGGGGCGACAATTCCAATGCCGAAGAAGCCGAGACCCTGCTGGGCATCCTCGCGGACATGGGCAAGGAAGTCTACATGGCCGTATATGACCAGCTAGGCGCTACGGCCTGCCGCATTCTGGTGCCGGGATACTCGGAAATCTACCCGGTGGAAGACCTGATCTGGGACAACACCAACAAGTCGCTGCTGTTCCGCGAGGATATCCTTAACCTGCACCAGCTCGACGACGAGGCACTGGAAACCCTGCTCGACCGCCTGGAAAACAACGAGCTCGACGAATACGGCGACATCGCCACCCTGATCGGCATCGAGTTCGACGAGAACACGCCCTGGGGCCAGTTGACGGTGCTGGAGCTGAGGCTCCTGATCAACCTCGCGCTGAAGCGGTTCGAGGAAGCGCATGAGCTGGTGGGCGCGTTCCTGCAATACAACGACAACTCGGTCGAGCGCGGCTTGTTCTATCAGGCCTTGAACGTGGTGCTGGAAGTGGTGCTGGACGACGAGATGGAACTGGATGACTACGTCGTCAATTTCCGCCGCATGTTCGGCGACCTGCGCATGGACGCGGTGCTGGGCTCTGTGGATGGCAGCGTGCGCTTCTTCGGCCTGGCGCCGACGAGCATGAAGCTGGAAGGCCTGGACCGCCATGCACGCTTGATTGACAGCTACAGGAAATTGCATGCGGCACGGGGGAAGGCGGCAGGGCAATCGCACGAAGCCGAATGAGTGCAGGACACCCCTCTCCCGCGGGCGGGAGAGGGGTGTAACGATGCATTCGGCTTCAAGCGATTGCCCTTGGGAAGTCGGCATCTGCCAGGGCCGCTGTCCTCACATGCGGCCGATTGCAATCTTCCCTACAATCCTGTCAATCAACGACAGTCCAGCCATCCCATTCAGGAATTGAACATGCACCAGGAGATCAAGAGAATCGCCGCGTTCTCGGACGAAAACCGGGGCGGCAATCCCGCCGGCGTATGGATCGGCGCGCGCTTACCCGACGACGCCACCATGCAGCGCCTCGCCGCCGAGATCGGTTATTCCGAGACGGCCTTCGCAGCGGCTACCGATCGCGGCTGGCGTGTGCGTTACTTCTCGCCGGAATCGGAAGTGCCATTTTGCGGGCATGCGACGATAGCCCTTGGCGCCGCACTCGCCATGGAACGCGGAGACGGCATCTATGCCCTGCAACTGAACGACTCCGACATTACCGTGGAAGGCCGGAGAGGCGGCGCTTTCATGACGGCGGCATTGCAATCGCCGCCGACAAGCAGCGAAGTGCCGGCACCGGCATTGGTCGCGGAAGCGCTCGGCTTGTTCGGATTTCGGCACGCGGATCTCGACCTGGCTATTCCCCCGGTCATCGCCAGGGCCGGCGCCACGCATCTCGTTCTGGCTCTCAAGGAGCGTGCCACGTTGCAATCGATGCGTTACGATCTGGAAACCGGCCGCCGTTTGATGAATGCAGCGGGCCTGGTCACGATCTTGCTCGCCTGGGCCGAAACGGATCAGCTTTTCCACACCCGCAATCCATTCGCTTCCGGCGGCGTCTACGAAGATCCCGCTACGGGCGCGGCGACCGCGGCGTTCGCCGGGTATCTCAGGGAAATCGGCTGGCCTCATCGTGGGGCAATCGACATCGTCCAGGGTGAGGACATGGGTTGCCGCTCGCTCTTGAGAGCGGAAATTCCGCCGGAACGCGGAAGTTCAATACGCGTATCGGGGGCGGCGCGCATCATTGCCTGAGATGGCGAGCCGGGCGGAAGGCCGCGTTGCGGAACATGTCGACGTCACGCCAAATCCGGCTTCGACGCCGCGAATCTCACCATCAGCAACTCGTCATGGCAGGTGCCGTCGATCAGCAATGCATCAGGCTCGCGCCCGTAGCTGGCGAACCCCAAGGCCTCATAAACGGCAAGCGCGGCGGAATTTCCGGCGTTGACGGTCAGCGTAACCTGCCGGACATCAGGCAAGGCATCGGCAAATTGCAATGCGAAGGCAATCAGGCGTTGCGCAATACGCCGGCCGCGATATTCCGGGGCCGTATAGACGCTGCGCAAAAAAGCCTTGTGCCGCAGGTTGATGCGACTTTCGCGCCCGATGCCGGCGATGGCAACGAGCGTGTCGCCATCGAACGCGCCGAACATGCTGCGCCCCGAATCGGGCGCGAGATATGCCTCCGTTGCCGCCAGCGGCAGAGCGGATTCCTCGGTGTAACTGGAGCCAAAGGCTGTGGGCGATTCCTGCAGGCCGCGCAAGCGCAACGCGCGGCAGGCCGCGGCGTCGGTGGGTGCGAGGCGGCGGAGGGCGATGTTGGGTGAAGAGGTGGTCATATTCACTCCGATATTTTCGCAATCGATTTTTCCATCAACATGCAATCCAGCCCTGCCCCAACGATCAATCCTGCAAAAAAGCATCCGCCCGGGAAGACAGAAAATCGATAAAGGTCCGTACCTTTGCCGAAAGATATTTACGGCTGGGATAAACCGCATAGAGCGTGGTATCGAACTTGACCTCGTCCATCAGCACATATTCCAGCGTGCCGCCGGCGATGTCGGCCTGCGTCATCCAGGCGGGCAGGAACACCAGCCCCATGCCCGCCAGGGCGGCTTGATACAGCATGGTTTCATTGTCGCTGCGCATGACGACGCGAAACTTCACCGCCTCCTCGCCGTCGTTCCCCTTGATCGTCATGGTGGTCGTGCTGCCGCTGGAAGCCATGCCGCTGTACATGAGCAAGGCATGGCCGTTGAGGTCCTTCAACGCCGCGGGTTTTCCGGTGCGCCCCAGATAGGCCGGCGAGCCGACCAGATGAAACGGAACGCGCATCAGCGGGCGGGCGACCAGCCCGGGATCGAGGCGCGTGGAGGAGGTGGCGCGCAAGGCCAGGTCGAAGCCCTCGTCCACCAGGTTGGCCAGGCGGCCGCTCAAGTCCATGTCGAACGAGACATCGGGATAGCGCTGATGGTATTCGGCGAACACGCGCGCAACGAGCGTGTGCGCGGCCCACACGGGCGCGCTCAGCTTGAGCATGCCGCGCGGCGTGACCGTGACATTGCTCACTGCCGCCTCAACCTCGTCCAGTCCTTCCAACATGGCGCGGACCTGGCTGAAATATAGCTGGCCCGTTTCTGTCAGGCTGACGTGGCGGCTGGTGCGGTTCAGCAAACGGGCGCCGACACGGTTTTCCAGGTGGTGCATGTGCTTGCTGGCCATGGCGGGGGACAGGCCCAATCGCGTGGCAGCCGCCGTGAAGCTTTTGTGTTCCGCCACCATGGCGAATACGCGCAGGCTAAGAAGCGTATCCATTATCAACCAAAAGGAAATGATGAATCAACGAAATGCCGATTGTTTAACTATTGAGAGATGATAGCATCACCCTCAGCTAGTTGTTAATCATTTATTCCGTCGCGAGGCCCGATCATGACCACCACACGCCTTCCCACCTACTTCGTTTCCCACGGGGGCGGCCCGTGGCCGTGGATGACCGGGGAGTTTCGCAACAACCTCGACAAACTGGAGCAATCGCTGATTGCGATGCGCGCCGAACTGGCCGATGCGCCCAAGGCCATCCTCATGGTTTCCGGCCATTGGGAAGAACAGGGCTTTGCCATCTCATCCGGCGCGCACCCGGGCATGGTCTACGACTATTACGGCTTCCCCGAATACCTCTATCACATCCGTTATGGCGCGCCGGGCTCGCCCGAACTGGCGCAACGCGTGCGCGACCTGCTCGCGGCGGCCGGTATCGATGCCAGGCTGGACCCCACGCGCGGCTTCGACCATGGCACCTTCAGCATCATGAAGCCGCTATACCCGGAAGAGAACATTCCGGTGGTACAGCTATCGCTCGATGCGCGGCTCGACCCGGCGCGGCACCTGGCAGCCGGCCGCGCCCTCGCCGCCTTGCGCGACGAGGGCGTGCTGATCGTCGGTAGCGGCCTGAGCTATCACAACCTCAGGGAGATGCGCGGCACCAGTGGGCATGAACCCTCGCGCCGCTTCGACGCCTGGCTGCAGCAGACCCTGATCGAGTCGACGCCCGCCGCGCGCGCGGAGCGCCTGATAGCATGGACCGAGGCCCCCGCCGCCCGCGCGGCCCATCCGCGCGAAGACCATCTGATCCCGCTCATGGTCGCCGTCGGGGCGGCAGGCGACGAAGCCGGCGCCGTGACCTATCATCAAACCGACTTCGCCGGCGGCATCACCGCTTCGAGTTTCCGTTTCGGGAACCCGCCGGCGCCGCCGTCAGGCTTGCAATGAGGAGGCGTGGACATGCTCAATCGGGAGAGGAAATGATGTCGGGCAGCATCGCCGCGGACGCCGAACGGGCTTTGCGCGAGGCTCGCGCAAGCTTGGTTCAGGCGTCGGATTTGTTAGAGCGGGCGGGATTCGGTTCGCTCACCATCGGCTTGCTGGAGGACGCGATTGTTGCCGTGGATAGCGCGATGGATAACACATTCGATGCGGCGCTTGCGCAGCGTTAAATCGCGGCAAGTAACGGTAACGGCTTCTTCGGCGAGTAGCGAAATCGACATGTGGCGGATTGCAGTCCACACGAAGTCCCCGTGACCGGACAAGGCCAAGCGCTGGGACAATGGCTTCGGGTAAAGTCAAACAACCCCGTGGCCGAGGAGCAACGCTGGCTGCTCCTGATCGAGCCGGCTACGACCAAGCACACCGGCGACGAAGTCACAGACAAGACACGTTCCTACGCAGACCAGGCGCGCGCCATTCCCGGATTGCATCCGGCAGCTTGAGCCGCAGCCGACGCAGGCATTCAGCGGATTGCAATCCGCCCTTCGCTGTCAGATCTTGACGTAAATGCCATACTTCTACGTCCATGGCAGCAAAGCCGCTGACAAGCAGCCGACAATGGTCTATGATCTGCGCCCTTCCTTATGGTCTCTGGTTGAACGTCATGGCGCATGCTTGCGGATTGGATTTCGGCACTTCAAATTCGACGGTCGGATTTTGCCGGCCCGGCCAGCCGGCCTTGCTGGCCCTGGAAGACGGCAAGACGACCCTGCCCTCGGCCGTGTTCTTCAACGCCGAGGAAGGGGCCGCCTATTTCGGCCGCGCCGCGCTGGAAAACTATCTGGCCGGCCATGACGGCCGCCTGATGCGCTCGTTGAAAAGCCTGCTGGGTACCAGCCTGATCGACGGCCAAACCGACGTCAACGGCCGTGCCCTGCCCTATCGCGAGCTGCTGGCGCAATTCATCGGCGAATTGAAACGGCGCGCCGAGGCCTCGGCCGGCCAGACATTCTCCTCCGCGGTCATCGGACGCCCTGTGTTTTTCATCGACGACAATGCCGCCGCCGACAAGCTCGCCGAATCGACGCTGACCGAGGTGGCGCGGGCGGCCGGGTTCAAGGACATCGTCTTTCAATACGAACCCATCGCCGCCGCTTTCGACTACGAATCGCGGATCGAACGCGAAGAGCTGGTGCTGATTGCCGACATCGGCGGCGGCACGTCCGACTTTTCGCTGATCCGCCTCTCGCCCGAGCGCGCCAGCAAATCCGAGCGGCGCGACGATATCCTGGCCAACGGCGGCATCCACATCGGCGGCACCGACTTCGACAAATATCTGAGCCTGGCCTGCGTCATGCCCGCGCTGGGCATGGGCAGCAGGCTCAAGAACCGGAGCGAAGTGCCCTCCAGCTATTACTTCAATCTGGCGACTTGGCACACCATCAACCTGGCCTATACCAAAAAGGTCTGGAGCGACGTAAATGACCTCTATCGCGACGCCACCGAGCGCGACAAGTTCGGCCGTCTGCTGAACCTGATCGAAGACCGCACCGGACACTGGCTGGCCATGCAGGTGGAAGTCGCCAAGATCGCCCTGTCCGACACAGGGCACTACGATCTGGACCTCGACCGCCTGCAGCCGCCGGCAACCATTCCCATCCCGCGCGAAGCGTTCGACAACGCCATTGCCAGGCAGGTCGGCGCCATCGCCACGACCGTGTCCGGCGTATTGCGCGATGCCGGCCTCGCGGCAGATGCCGTTGATACGGTATTTTTCACAGGCGGTTCCAGCGGCGTGCCGGCCCTGCGCGAACAGATCGGCGCGATGATGCCGGCGGCGCGGCGCGTGGAGGGCGATTTGTTCGGCAGCATCGGGGCCGGGCTCGGCTTGGATGCGTTGCGGAAGTTTGGGTAATCTTTCAGCCCCTTCGCCGATGGGTGGAACAAGGGAATCAGGGGCGCCAGGAGTATACTGACGGTTCATCAGTAGGCATAACATCAATATTTTCCTGGAACACCATTATTTTGAACACAGCAAAACTCAAGCGCTGGAATGGCAAGATCGAAACCCTGCCGGCGGCATACCTCAATCGCGTCCTCGAACAAATGCTCCGCTACGGCGACCGTGTCCAATTCGCCCTCACCGGCGGCGGGCCGCACCCCCAATACCAGGTGATCAACGCCGCCGAAAAGAAGATGACGTTCGACGGCAACCACCTGCTGACGTATTCAACCGACGCCTTCGCAAACAAGGCAACATCGCTGATCTATACGCTGGAACAAATCGAAGCCGCCATGAACGGCGCGAGCCACAAAGCGGCGAGCGCAGGCGTCAGGGGCGGCTCAGGCGGTAGCGGCGGCGCCCCCCGCACGAACGCAGCCCAGAAGCTGGCCCAGGTTGAAGCGGAGAAGTATGCCTATTTCAAACAGCATCGCGCCACGCTGCCGGCCGAAATCGGCAAGCATGCCGCGGAAATCACCGCCTTGATGATGAACGGTCTGCCGGCCGAAGAGGCCTTCGCCGAAGTCAGCAAGCGGTGTCTTTGATCCCTTCGTAGCGCCTGAGGGCGCAATGCGCCTTGCCTATTGCGTCGCGTGCGGAAATTGCGTGAAGCCCTGGCTTCAGCAAGGTCCGCCGAAATTGAAACGCCCACCGGACGGTGGGCGCCATGCCGCACTTGCAAAGTACGGCTACTGCTTCTGATAAACCTTCACATACTGCACCTGCATCTGCCGTGGGAAGATCGCATTGTTGTTCGGGCTGCCAGGCCAGTTGCCGCCTATCGCGAGGTTCAGGATGATGTAGAAGCCCTGGTTGAACGGCGCGGGATATGCTCCGCCCGTGGACGACCATTGCGTCTGCGTCGAATACAGCACGTTGTCAAAGTACCAGCGGATCTGGCCCGGATCCCACTCGACTGCATAAGTGTGGAAGCCGCTCGTCATACTCGGACCCGGCGTATATTCGACCGTGGTGTCGAGATCGTTGGGCCAGGCGCCGCCGTAGTGGATCGAGCCGTACAGATTGTTGCCCCCTGCGCCGCCGAGGTTGACCGCTTCCATGATGTCAATTTCGCCGCTGGCAGCCCAGGTACCGTAGACGCTGTTTTGCGGCATCATCCAGAAAGCCGGCCAAGTGCCCTGCCCGCCCGGCAGTTTAATGCTGGCTTCAAAGCGGCCATAGGTCCAGTTGGCCAGCGTGTGCATGCGGCCCGAAGTGTAAGAGCGTGTCTGGCCGTCCGATCCGGTGTAGTTGCCCGAGAGCGCCTGGATCACCAGGTTGCCGTTTTGCAGAAAGATGTTTTGCGGCAGATTGGTGTAATACTCGAGTTCGTTATTGCCTTCACCGCTATCGCTGACTTCGATCTGCCACTTCGAGGTGTCGAGCTGGTTGTCGTTGGCGAACACGTCCTGCCATACTAACGTGTAGCCGTCGACCACAGGTGCCGGTGTCGGAGTAGGCGCCGGGGCAGCGACGGCATTGAATTTCCACTGCTGCCCCGCGCCGCCATTGCACACGCCCACGCCGTCGGCCCAGATCTGCACGTTGGTCAGGTTGCTCGTGCCGCAGCCGGCCACGTCGAGCGCGGCGCCGCTTTCGGGATTGACCAGCGTGTAGGTGCCATTGGTGTTCGGATCGATGCGCCACTTCTGCCCGGCGCCGCCATTGCAAACGCCCGTCCCGAAAGCCCAGATATCGACATTGGTGCCGTTGGCCGTGCCGCACCCGGCTACATCGAGCGCCGCGCCACTGTTGGGGTTGATCAAGTGATAGGTTCCGTCTCCATTGGCATCGACTTGCCATTGCTGGGCCGCGGTACCGTTTTGCGTATAGATATCGACGTTGCTGCCGTTGGCCGTACCCGCACTATAGACGTCGAGGGCCATGTTGCTGTTCGGGTTGACCACGGTATAGGTCGCACCCGACATGACGCCGGCCGGCTGCAGCACCCATTGCTGACCCGCGCCGCTATCGCACACACCGGCGCCATTGGCCCATATCTGCACGTTGGTACCGGCGCCGGTGCCACACCCCGCGACGTCGAGCGCCGTGCCGCTGTTGGGGTTGACCAGGGTGAAGGTGCCGTTGCTGTTGATCTGGATTTTCCATTGCTGGGCCGCCGTACCGTTCTGCGTGTAGATGTCCACGTTGGTGCCGTTGGCCGTGCCGGCGCTGTAGACGTCCAGTGCCATATTGCTGTTGGGGTTGACCAGAGTATAGGTGCCGTTGCTGTTGGATTGGAACTTCCATACCTGGGCCGGCGACCCATTCTGGGTCCAAACCTGTACGTTGGTGAGATTGGTCGTACCGGCACCATTCACGTCGAGCGCCAGGCCGCTGTGTGGATTGACGAGCACATAATTTGCACCAAGATTCAGGCCAGGCAGCGTTGGCGTCGGTGTTGGCGTCGGTGTTGGCGTCGGTGTTGGCGTTGGTGTTGGCGTTGGTGTTGGGGTCGGTGCGGGCGCTCCGCTGCAACTCCCGCCGGGACTAAACAAACTGGCTACGGTCGGGTTCCAGCCAGTACCGGCATAGTCGGTCTGATTGACCAGGGCGGTGTAGGTGGTTCCGTTATAGGTCACTACCTCGCCCGCCGTATACGTACCGCCCGAAACCCAGGCGACACAGACGGCAGCCGCTTTGATATTTTTGGGCACGTGTTTCAAATTCGCATTTTGCACATCCTGTCCCGCCCCTCCGCTGCATCCTGCCAGCATGCCACCGATCAGGCCCGATACCAGAGTACTGGCAACGCCTTGTTTCATCTCTCTCTCCTCGCACGAATGGATTATCCGGATCCGTCCGCCCCGCGGCACGGAGTCGTCATGCATCGCCCCAGCCTCGTGACAGGCAGTTCTTCTTTTTGGGAACCGTCCATGACGGTCTGCATCGCTGCAGGCCACACCGAGACTCGCCGAGAATGAAACCGCCTCGAATTGCGGTCAAGTGGTTTTGCTCATAACTTACCAATCAAATACCACATTGATGTTCCATATTATGTCGACGATTTTTCCCGCTACGCGGGAGACCGGGATTTACAAGCAGGAACAAACCATTCCGCTATGAAGCGGAAGCCCGGCCTGGTATCGTTTCCAAAAAGCGTCGCATCCGCCTGCCAATTTGTTTCGCGCAGCGCGCAGTCCACTTCACGGGGGCAACACAACTGGTATTGCGAGGGTTATCAACGCGGCGCATTGGATTTTTTGGAAATGGCGGCGTTCACTAAGCGGATGCATGCAGGCGCAAGGTCTTGGCCTGCAACAGAGCGGCCAGGGCTTGTTGATAGGCGCGCTCGGCTGCCAAACGCGTGAGCATCGAGACGTAACCAGCCTTCAGCTTGCGCGTGATATCAACGGCAACATGGGTGGAGCTTCAGAGATGTCCCAGACATTCAGATCTGGATGGAGGATAACTGAGCGCCGAACGCGCGGCCTGCGCCAACCGGACCAACCGCCTGCGCATGATCCGCATCGACACTTCTGCTTACAGCCTGCCGGCCACGCCCCTCTGCGGCCGTATCCGTCGGCAGGCCGTCAAAAGGGCAACCAAATCACGCTAATTGAACAGCATAACCGGCAAGCCGGGTGATCTCTTGATGGGCCGGCCTGAAATCAGCGCGTAATCTTTCCGCCCGCGCCGATCATGGTCGACTCGACCCATTGCGAGGCATTGTGCGACTTGGTGAAGTCGACCACGAAACCGCCAAGATCGATATGCAGGGTGCGCAATTCCTTGTCGATGGCCTCGGGCGTAACGGGGCCATTGATGCGCTTCAGGGCTTCTACCATGACCCGCGCCGCCACATAGCCTTCCATGCTGGCGTAGGAATACACGCCGTTGGGGTTGCTGTGCCCGATGGCCTTGCGGTATTCCGAAGACAGGGTTGTAGGCTCGGAATGCGGGCTCGGCATCACTGCGGGAATCATCACGCCTTGCGCCGCCGCGCCGGCCGATTGCGCCAGCGGTTCGGCACCGACGAAAGACAGCGTGGAGAACACACCGACGTAGCCCGCGCCGCGCGCCTTCTTGATCAACTCGGCCGTCGTGGCATAGGTCGAGACAACATACACCAGGTCGACCTTTTCCGATGCGATTTTGGCCACTGCGGCGTGCACGTCGATCGAATTGCGCTCCACCGCCTCGTTCCACACCAGCTTCATGTTGGGGTATTGCTTGACCGCTTCCTGGATGGCACGCAAGCCAGCTTGGCCAAAGGCGTCGTTTTGCGCCACCACGCCGACGCGATGCAGGCCCATCCCATCGAATTCCTTGGCGATGCGCAATGCTTCGTCGTTGTAGCTGGCGCGGATATTGTAAATGTTGTCGTACTTGCCGTCGCGCAGGCTGTCGGCCCCGGTATAGGCGCCGACAAAAGGCAGGTTGGCGGCTTTCACGTCCTTCAGCACCGCCACCGAAGTCGGCGTACCGACATAGCCGATGAGCGCGACCGCCTTGTTTTCATTGATCAGCTGCTGGGTGTTCTTGATGGTGCGGGCCGGCTCGTAGCCATCATCGAGTGTAATAAGCTTGATCGGATGGCCATTGACACCGCCATGCTCGTTGACCTGATTGAAGTAGGCGTTCAAGCCGCGCGCCATCTCCGTGCCCAGCATGCTGGCCGGACCGCTCAAGGCCGCCGACTGGCCCAGCACGATGGGGTCGGCGGCGAGGCCGAGATGGGAAAAAGAAAGCAGGAAAGCGGCCGTCAGCAGCCAACGCAATGTTTTTATCATGGTTGATTCGCCTGCACCAGCAGGCTTTGCAATTGTTACGCGGAATTTTTGTATTATGACACAGCTCTTACCTTTTAGCTTGACATACAACAACTAAGCAATTGATTTTATTGACCATTTAGCAGCACGGCCTTGACTTCGACAATACCAGCTTCCCTCATTATCTTGCCTTCAGGCATCGAAATCAGTGATGCCACGCAATACCACTTCCGCATTAGAGCTTTTTGCCGAAACGATCCGCGCGCGGAGCCCAATTGCCCTTGATGTCGGCTGAAACCAACACGCGCACAGCGTGTCCGATCAAAAGCTTGCGCTCCACCAAGCCGATGTAGCGCGAATCGGCGCTGTCGTCGCGGTTGTCGCCCAGCATCAGGAACTGTCCATCCGGAATGCGCATCGGGCCGAAGTTATCGCGCGCGGCAATTTCGGGCAACCATTGCACGATGTGTGACTGCTTGCCGTCGCTTTCAGTCAGACGCACGGCTTCCAGGTTGGCTCCGCCATCCATGTGCTCGATGGTGCGCTCATTGAGGACATAGCTGTCTTCATGGCCATTGATGATGAGATGCTTGTCGCGCATCTCGACCATATCTCCCGGCACGGCGGCGATGCGCTTGATCAAGCGGGTGCCATCCTTGGGCGAATAGAAGGTGGCAATGTCGCCGCGCTGCGGGTCGCCCGTATGCAGCAAAATGACATTGGTCAGCGGGAGCTTGAGGTCGTAAGCAATCCGGTTGACGAACACCACGTCGCCTTCGAGCAGATTGGGCCGCATCGAACCGGAGGGGATCGGATTCCAGTCCGCTATGGCGGTGCGGAACACTCCCAACAACAACATGAATGCGATAAAACCACGGTTCTTATGCAGGAACGCCTTCATTGCTTCTCCCATTTACAAAGTTGTATTCAATCACGCCCAAGGCGCCGCTGCCATCCCATGAACATGAGATTTGCCATCTGACAAAATATGATGTCGACAGTTCCCATTGTTAAAACCGTAAGTCACAGCAATGCCGGGACGAATTGAATCCGATTGCTTTCAATTTAACATGATTTAACAAAATACCCTTATAAATCAAGGATTTTTGTCGACGTATTGAGAAGTATTCCCTTGTTCGGGATTGCAGTATTTGCTAGAGTCCGGTCAGGAGAGCAGGACTTAGAAACAAGAAACAATTCATGGCGCCGATATCGACTGACCGCGAAGATCCGGATGTGAGTTCTCACGCCGGCTTGGCCGACGCCGCGCTGCCGCAGGAGTTTGCCGCTCTGCCGATCTTCATTCTGCGCCAGCGCGACGGGATTTATGTTGCCCTGCCCGCCCTCGATTCCACCGCGCACTTCATCAAGTTTGTCGACGACGTCTTTGCCGCCGATCATTACTTCGCCGATCTCGATTACGTCTGCCTGGAAAAGATGCTCTACGAATCGCCCCTCGAAGAGCGCGTCAAGCTGATACGGAGCCTCGAAGCGGTCGGCCGCGAGCCGATGCTGAGACTCGCCTCGGCCATCCTGCCCTTCCCGCACGAGCGCCGCATGTACTACGGCGAGCCCCTGCTGACCGAGGATGGAACGGCCGCCACCTATGTTTTTCGCCCCGCGCCCGGCAGCGAAGCATACGAGGACGAGCGCAAGCCGGTGCAGGGATGGAAAATCCCGGCTACGGCCCAGTTGAATGCCGACGAATTCGTCGCCGCCATGTGGCGCCACAATGTGCGCTACGGCATCGATATCCCATTGGTCAAGCGCCAGTTGCGTTCACCGGAAAATGAGGAAGTCGAATTCGCCCACATGCTGCTGCCGGTGCCGGGGCGCGACGCGCGCGCGCAGGAACTGGTCGATACGCTACACCGCAGCAATGCGCCCAAGATCCTGCCTGACGGCCGGGTCGATCTGCTGCAATTCCAGAACCGCTTCCCCCACGTCGACAAGAACACGCGCCTGATCAAGAAAATTCCTCGCGTGGCCGGCAAGCCGGGACGAGATTTGAACGGCGCCGAGCTCGTGCCCGAACCGCCCAAGGATATCGACCTGCGGGCCATGGCCGGCCTTGGCACGCGCATCGACAATACCGCGGAAGGCGAAATCCTGATCGCGGACATCGGCGGCTTCATCCAGGTCGACCCCAAGTCGCGCATCGTCACCATCTCGGAAAAGATCGTCAACAAGGAAGGCGTCAGCCTGCGCACCACGGGCAACCTGGTGCTGCCTGGCGACCACTACGAAGAGCATGGCGTGGTGCAGGAAAAAGCCTCGGTCGAAGGCAAGCACATGACCTACATGGCCGACGTGTTCGGCGATATCGTCTCCCGCGGCGGCAATGTGCTGATCCGGCGCAACCTGGTAGGCGGCTCCGTGCGCGATCCCGGCGGCACCATCGTCATCGAGGGCAAGGCTTCGCGCGCCGTGCTCGAGGCGCCGGAGGGCGAAGTGCGGCTGCACTATGCCGAAAATTGCCGCATCGCCGCCGCACGCGTGCACGTCACGCAAGCGGTGCACTGCGAAATCCTGGCCCGTGAAATCAGCATCGAAAGCGCGGAAGCCTGTGCCATCGTGGGGCAAAAAATGGAACTGGTGCATGCCACCACGCGGCACGACATCGAAACCACCATCACCCTGCTGGTGCCGGACGTGCGGGCGCTAACCAAACGGCTCGATGAGGCGCGCGTCCAGCAATCGCTGTGGGAAGACGTGATCCGCGCCAAGCGTGCCGAGCTCGATCAGATCACCGAGCAGCCCGAAATGAAAAGCTACATGGTTCTGGACGCCAAGGTCAAGGCCAAGGCTGTGAACATGACGGCGGAACAGTCGCAGAACTGGGACCGGGTGCAGGCCCGTATCGCGCCGCAACTGCGCCGCATCCGGCATCTCAACGAAGACCTGCAGGGCGCCAGCAGCATGCACGCCGATTGCGCCCGTCAGGTAGAGCATGCGGAGCAATTGCTCGCCGAAGCCTCAGGCGAGGTGAGCTGCCAGATCGCCGACATCACCGGCGAAACCGTGATCCGCGCCATGAACCTTGCGCCCGAGCAGGGCCGTCTCGAAACCCTGGGCGCGCGCGATCTGCGCAGGCGGTTCTCCGGCGCCGGCAGCGACAGCCAGGTGCTGCTGCACGACAGCGAAGGCGAGTTCTTCTGGGTCATGCCCAAGCCGAATTGACTCGGTGCGCCCAAGGGCGCGCATCGTGCCAGCCCGGCAATTTTCCATCTATTTGAGCAACAACAAAATTGCCTTGCCCCTGGGCAGAGCGTAATATCGCACCAAATGACGGATCGCAAAGTGCACAAACGCGACAGGCGCAACTTGCCATAACGCCGGCTTTTGGGGGTCAAATTTCGGATGAAGCGCCTGTCTTTGCAGCACCTGCTCCTGGGCCTGGTCATTGCCACCGTGGTGGCGCTTTACGTGCATGCCCATTGGATGGGCAGGACGCTGCGCATCGACAACGTTCCAGGCGTGATCGAATCCGCAGTGGATGACCGTCCCGAAGGCGGCAAGACCGTGGCCGTGCTGGAGCGGCGCGGCGACGCCCACATCCTGCATTGCCACATGGCCGCCGGTTACCAGTGGCCGTTCTGTGAACTCGACATCCGGCTCGGTCCGGGCGGGCATGGCATGGACCTGACCGCCTTCGACAGCATCCGCCTGAACATCGCCACCAGCCGCAAAGGCCCGGACAGCGCGGTGCGCGTGTTCCTGCGCAACTTCGATCCGACATATTCGAAGCCTTCCGACGGCTCCTCCCTGAAGCCGCATGAAGTGGCGTTCGAACCGTCCAGGCAAACCATGCCGGTGGAACTGAAGCTCTCGCAATTCATGGTGTCGTCTTGGTGGATGCAGGAGCATCCGACGCCGCTGGAAGAACTCGGCCCGCAACTGGAGAACATCACGATGTTCGCCGTCGCGACCGGCGGTGCCGTGCAACCCGGCGACTACGACATCGTGCTCGAATCGGCCGAACTGCACGGCCTGTGGATTTCCAAGGCCACGTTCCGCCTCGGCATCATCGTCGTCTGGCTGATCTGCATCGTGCTCCATCTTGCGCTTCAATGGCGGCGCGACCGCTTCAAGCTCAAGGAAACGCTGCAGGAGTCCCACGATCTGCATCACCACAACGAGGCGCTGGAAGCGCGCGTGGAAGAACGCACGCGCGCCCTCTCGATCAGCAATTCGCGCCTGATCGAAACGCTGCAGAACCTGGAAAAAGCACGTGACGAGCTGGTGCAGACCGAAAAATACGCCGCGCTCGGCACATTGGTTTCGGGTGTGGCGCACGAATTGAACACCCCGATCGGTAACGCCCTGCTGGCAGCCAGCACCTTGAGCGAAATGACCCGCAAGCTCGAGCAGCAGGCGCAATCCGCACTCACTCGCAGCGCGCTCAACAACTTCATTGCCGACTGCAAGGAAGGCACGCTGATCCTGGACCACAACCTGCGCCGCGCCGCCACCCTGATTTTGAGCTTCAAGCAATTGGCGGCCGACCAGCATTCCGGCCAGCGCCGCAACTTCAGGCTGCGCGACATCGTCGACGAAACCGTACTCGCCATGGCCCCCATGGTGCGCAAATCGGGCCACACGCTGGAGTCCGACGTGCCGGCCGATATTGCGATGAACGGCTACCCCGGCCCCCTGAGCCAGATCATCATCAATCTGGTCAACAATAGCCTGATGCATGCCTTCGGCGAACGGCGCAACGGCAGGATGCGCATCGAAGCGCAACTGGCGCCGCTCGACATGGTCGAACTCCGTTACAGCGACAACGGCGCCGGCATGGCGCCGCAAGTGCTGGCCCGCGTGTTCGAGCCCTTCTTCACTACCAAGCTCGGCACGGGCGGCAGCGGTCTCGGCCTGCACCTGGTGCACAACTTCGTCACGCAGCTCTTCGGTGGCAGCGTGAGCATCGAGTCGCAACCCGGGCGCGGCACCACCCTGCACATCATGCTGCCGCTGCGCTCACCCAACGTCAACGAGCTGCGCGCCCGGCTAGGCGTACCGGCTGACGTTGCGGAGGACTATGAGCGCTTTCTGGCCGGACGGGAGCCCGATGCCGTCGCCAGTTTCGACGGCCCACATAGCCGGCGCGACGTGGTCGAGTTGGCGCTGTTCCAGCGCGAGATGCGGCGCCTGCTGCCGGAAATGGAAATCGAGCTGGTCCGGATAGACAGCTACGCAAACGGCATCGAACAGTTGCGCTTAGGGCGTATCGCCGCGCTCGCCACGACGTCCTGGCGTGCCGATCTCGAACCCTATGGCGGCGACCTGATCCTCTCTGACGCCTTCATTGGGGAAGGGCAGTCGGTGGTCGGCCTCTACACCAGCACGAGCAATGAGCGTGCGCTCAAGGTACGCAAGCTGGAAGACCTGCGCGCGCTGCGCGTGGTGTCGAATCGCGACTGGAGCGTCGACTGGCAAACCCTGGAAAGCCTCGGCGTGACGCGCCTGCTCGACGTGAAAACCTGGCGCCAGATGGCCTACATGGTCAGAAGCGGCGAAGCCGACGTGGTACTCTCCCCCTTCCCTGCACACAGCGGATTGGAAATCAAATTTGACGATTGCGTGCTGGTGCCGATACCGCGCCTGAAGGTGAAGCTGGCCGGTACACGCCACTTCGCCGCCGCGCACAACAAGGCCGGCGAGCAAATCGCCGCAAAGGTATTTCCCGCGCTGGCCGCCCTGGCCCGGCAAGGGGCAATTGATGCTGCGCTTTTGCAATGCGGCTTCCTCAACCCGACCGTGGAAACCTGGACCGACATTGCGGAGAATCGGGCGGAAGCCTGTTGAGGACAGCGCGCCTCTGCATTGAGCTTGCCCCCATCAAAACAATTCCCCATCATGCCGCCGCTCTCATTCAAGTCGCTCCAAGTCTCGCGCCGGGCGTGTGGCCGGGGAAGAGGGGCCGATAAGCGGTCGCGCATGGCAGTCGGCCGCACCGGATCGATGAAAAGGAAAGTGCGGCTGTCAACGAGGGAACGCTGCGGTGCGGGCATTCGCTGTCCGCGCCTCGCCGCAGCGGCAACGGTCACGCTCGGCCTTGAATTATCTGTGCGCGGCCGTCCAAAGCGGCACGGAGATGGCGGCGATCATGCCAAGTACCATGAGTACTATGAGCACCATGCCGACCAGCGCCAGCACCCCGACAAACTTCCAGAATTTTCGCTGCTGATGCAATGCCGCTTCCATGTCGTCGGGCCGACCATTGCTGACCAGCCTGCCGATGGCCGAAGAATACTTGACGAGATAGGTGCCTGGAGCGATATACAGAAAGGCCGGCAGTAGATACAGCACTCCCATGCCGGTGAACATCCATTGCGACATTCCCTTGGCTTCATCGCCCATCATGGCGCCGCCAAATATGATTCCCATCGCCCCAATGACCATGAATGCGGCACCGATAAGAGTCAAAATTCCAATCAAGAGCACCCAACCCTTGGTGCCGCGCAAGGCGTTTACCATTTCTTCGGTGATGGCACCGAATCCTGGATTGGACTCTCCCATATTCGACTGCGGTGGCGTATATGCGTCTGTCATGTGCGACTCCCTTTGAGTTAAGTTTTCATTTTTTCCTACGGGCAGGCGGACTCAAGCCAGGTAGGGTGCAATAGCGCAGTGTATTGCTGCCGAACGATCATGCCACACCGTTCGAATTCCTGTCCCTTTTCAGCACCGGCATGATCGTCAAATGAAGGCCTTGGCAGCCGTGAAGTCGACATGCGACTTTCATACCTTGCGCTACAGCGCCCTACTGAACTCATGACGTACAAGCGCTTCAAGCCATCAATTGCCTGCGCTTATGCAACATACGACATCGGCAACGCAGTCGTGAACTTGATCTCTTCCATCGCGAAACTCGAACTGACATCGAGAAGACCCGTCCCTGAAATCAGGCGTTTATAGACCTTGTCGTAAGCGGCAATGTCGGGAACGACGACACGCAACAGGTAGTCGATCTCGCCGCTCATCCTGTAAAACTCGACGACTTCGGGGATCGCCTCAACGATGGACTTGAAATGGTCGAACCAAGCCGCGGTATGCGTACTGGTTCGCACGGAAACAAACACGGTCACACCAACATTGACCATCTGCGGCTTGACTAAGGTTACATTTTTTACAATAACCCCTTGTTCTTTCAGCCGCTGAATTCGGCGCCAACATGGTGTTTGCGACAATCCGACACGTTCTGCCAATTCAGAAATATGAATGTCGGCATTTTCTTGAAGAATTTCAAGGATATGCCTATCCTTGGAATCTATTTTCACAGAGTTCATTTTAAATAGGTTTTTATTCTATCTTTATTGGAAATTCGATTTTACAACACAAAATTTTTCCACCCCAGGGCTTGTACAATTTCGAGGTCATTCCGCACGCCCAAGGCGGGATTTCATGAAAAATCCGAAGTCATGCCGCTCAACGAAAGACCGAAACTTCACCATGGAAATCTATCTCGACGCCAACGCCACGACGCCGGTCATACCGATTGCTCGCGAAGCCGCGCTCGCGGCGATGTCGCTCGATTTCGGCAATCCAAGCAGCACGCATAGCCGCGGCCTGCAAGCAAAATCGCTCAAGGAATCCGTCCGTGCGTCCGCGCGCCGGGTTCTTGGCGCCGCCAGCGGGCAATTGCTATTCGTCAGCGGCGCGACGGAAGGCATACAAACGGCCGTGCTGTCTGCGTTGACATCCTTGAAGAAGGCCGGGTCCGGGAGTGCCATCCGCTGGCTTCTGTACGGCGCCACCGAACATAAAGCCGTTGCCGAAGCATTGGCGCATTGGAATGCCATACTTGGCCTGAACCTGGAAATTCGCGCGATCCCCGTGGGACAGGATGGACGACACGATCTTGCGTGGCTGCGCCAACACGCGCCTCATGCCGGCATGGTCTGCACCATGGCGGCCAACAATGAAACCGGGATCATCAGCGACCTTGAGGGAATCGCCCAGGCGTTGAAACAAAGCCCCGCCCTCTGGATGGTCGACGGCGTGCAGGCATTGGGCAAACTGCCCTTGCAGCTGGAAAACCTGCGGATCGACTATGCCTCATTTTCAGGGCACAAACTGTATGCGCCGAAAGGCATCGGCCTGCTGTATGTCCGTGAAGGCGCGCCGTTCACCCCGTTGATTGTGGGCGGCGGCCAGGAAGGCGCATGGCGGTCCGGGACCGAGAATATGGCGGGCATTGCGGCCCTGGGCGCGGTACTGTCGGCGCTTGAATGCGGCACACTGTTTCAAAACCACGATACCCTGCATGCCTTTCGGCTGCGGTTGATGGCGGCATTGAGAGAAGCGTTTCCCAATATCGTCTTCAATGCGCCGCTGGAATCGAGCTTGCCGACAACGGTCAATTTCTCCGTGCCAGGGGTGGACGCCGGCATTCTGCTCAACCTGTTCGATGCCGCCGGCGTGCGCGTTTCAGGCGGCTCCGCCTGCGGCGCGGCGAAGGCGCGTCCCAGCTACGTGCTCGAAGCGATGGGTTTGCCGAGCCCACAGATCGAATCCGCTATCCGCATGTCGTTCGGGCCGGCGGATACGGCGGGCTTTATCGACGAGGCATGCGTACGCATCCGCGCTTGCGGCGAATCGCTGCGTCAAAGCGGCTTATTCCCCGGATCGAAACAAGAAGCGGAAGCCGGCGACGGATTGACCCGACTCGTTGCTGAAGGCGCCTGTTGCTATGTCTTGTCAGATGCGGCCAGCCGGCAATGCATCATCATCGACCCTTGGCCGCAAGTGACGCAACAATTGCGGCAACTGCTGACAAGCTGGAATTACGCCGTCGCGGCAATACTTGAAACCTGCCAGTCTTCTGAAAAAGCGGCGGCGGCTGCCGCTTTAAGAACGTCGTTGATGCCGCACGTCTGCAGCCACCCCGCGACAGACACGCATGGCTGGCCGATCGATGCCGATGAATTGCTTCTGGGGGATTACCGCTTGACTCGTCTTCCCGCCGAGAGCGAGGCCGAAGCCACCGCCACTTATCTCCTCAGTAATTCCAGAGGACCGCAATACGCATTTGCAGGGGATGCTTTTTCCCACGACGGCAAGACGATTCGCAAACTGGCAGCAAGCATCCGCGCGGACACCTTGTTGTTGCCGGGACAGGATCATGAGGGGCGCCTTGGCACGACATTGCACGCAGAGTGCAAGACGCATCCATGGCTTTCCTCTCTGCTGCGCCAACAAGAAGAGTCTTTGGCAGCTGCAAGCAACAGCGTTTCCGGAACACCGCTCGAACTCGACTTCAACGCGGCCGCGGCGCTGACTCAAAAACATGACACGGTGCTTCTGGTGGACGTACGTGAGGCCTACGAGCAATGCCTCAGCCCACCTCCCGATCTCGGCGACGATACGCATTACATCAAGGCACCGTTATCGAGATTGCCTGGAATGCTTCCGGATTTGCTGGCGACTCATGCGGGGCAGCCATTCATCTTTTTCTGCCGCAGCGGCAACCGCAGCGCGCAGGCAGCCCACTCCCTGCGCCGCCTGGGTCACGAAGCCGCGTGGAGTCTTGCCGGGGGATTGGCGCTTTGGCCCCAGGTTGCTATTCCTTGATTTACGATTGCGAAGTCGGAAGCAAATTAGCCATGTAGGCATGAGCGCGGCGTATTGCGACGAACGATGATGAGGCATCGTTCGAATTCTTGTTCCGCCCGGGCGCCGACATGGCCGTCAAATGAGGGCCTTGAGAGACACGAAGCCGGCATGCGGCGCAATAAGCGGTTCCAGCATTTCAGCTTCGAGCCACGCTATTTCGCATGACTTTCCTGCCGATTCAGGCAACTCGGATTCATGTCGGCAAAGGCGGCCTTATACTGAGCACGAGCCGCCATCTTCCAACAGCCAATAAAAGGTAATGCATGAAAGTCGTTCATTTGACCCGCAATGACTTCTACATCGTTCTGGGGGCCGCATATAAGGCACTGAACATCAACCCAAAACTGATGGAAGTCGGCGTCTTGCGGGGCCAAAACGCGATAGCCATGCACAATGCGATCGCGCAAAGTACCACACCCAGCCTGACGCTGCTTATCGACAGCTGGAGCGTGGAAGTCACAAAAGGATGGAATTCATTTGAAGGCGACACGCCGCCCTGGCTGCTTCCCCAGGAAGCGAAGAATGAGTACTACGGCGGCTCCGTATTCGAACAGGAAACCTATGACAGGCTGTATGCCGAATGCATCGAGAACGTCAAGGCGCTGCCAAACGTAAAAATCATCCGTAATTCCAGTATCGGTGCGCTTACGCAAATTGAGCAGGTGAGCGGCACAAACAAATTCGATCTCTGCTACATCGATGCGACGCACCAGTACGAATACGTCCTGCGCGATCTGATGTACTATCAGCAATTCGTCGCCGAAGACGGCTGCCTGATGCTCAACGATTGCTGCTTCAGCCCGACCGGGGCGCGCCTGAATTTCGGCGTGCTCGAAGCTGTGGGCAATTTCCTGAAACGAGCGCCGTTCCGGCCGGTTGCCCTGACCTCGACCGATTTTTCCGATCTCATGATGGTAAGACGGGGATCAAAACTGGGTGATTTGCTTGACGAACTATTCGTGCAAAACGCGATCAGCTACGTCGAGGTGCCGGATCAACTGCTTCCTGCCGCGAAGGTGATTCAAGGGGCGAAACGGACGAACATCAGTTTTATTTAGGCGGCTCCTTGCAGATGCCGGACACGCACGAAGCCAACAACGCGCAGACCGGCGCGTGCCTACCCATTTTCCGATTTGAAAGGGAAGCTCCTGATGCGATGCGGAATCCTCGATGCATTCGGCTCCAAGCCGTCGCCAATTGAATTGAGGGCGTTGCCAAATTCATCCGGCGGCCCTGCCCACACGCCCTCCAGCTTGCCAATGCTCGGCTCACTGAAGGAATATTGAAAAGTGAGCTCCCAATGTTATAGCGCACGCGATTAAATCGGCTATGATGCAGAAATATCCTGATTATATTGCCCAAACCGCGCTATGAAGCCTGACGATCCGAATGCTCCCAAGCTGGCCGACTTTCTTTGCTTTGCCATCTATTCGGCCAATCTCGCCTATGGCAAGGCTTACAAGCCCATCCTCGATGAGCTCGGCGTCACCTATACACAATGGATCACCATCGTGGCACTGTGGGAAGAAGACAACCAGACCGTCAGCAGCCTAGGGACCAAGCTGTTCCTCGAATCGAACACGCTCACCCCCATCCTGAAAAAGCTCGAAGGCATGGGCTTTATCCGGCGCCAGCGCAGCACGGAAGACGAGCGCCAGGTATTGGTCACCCTGACCGAAGCCGGGCGTGACTTGCGCGAACGCGGCCTGCAACGCACCCTGGTCAAGGCGACCGGACTGCAAGCCGAAGAATTCAAGAACCTGCAAAAAAACGTAACCAGGGTACGCGATAACCTGATCAGGCAAACGCAGGAGCAGGCTGGCGGCTGATCCGCTCAGCCTGCGGCACAAACCCTCAATGTTTCCTCCTATTTAATCTTTCCATTCCATTTAAATCGTATCCGATAAAAACGAATACGATTTATATTGACATTGGGGATTCTGAAAGCTAAATTACATCGTATGCGCTTTAATCGTATTAGATAATAAGCCCCGAACCTGAAAGGACGCCTCATGACCAGCATCGAAACCGTGCTTTACACCGCAAAAACCCACACCACCGGCGGCCGCGACGGCGCGGCCCGCAGCGACGACGGCCGGCTCGACGTGGCGCTATCCCGCCCCGCCTCCAGCGGAGCCGGTACCAATCCTGAACAATTGTTTGCCGCCGGCTGGTCGGCATGTTTCATCGGCGCCATGGGGCGTGCGGCGGCAAGCTTGAAAGTGGCGCTACCCAAGGAAGTGGCGGTGGATGCGGAAGTCGATCTCGGCATGAATGGTGAAGAGTATCTGCTGCGGGCGCGCCTGAACGTCAGCCTGCCCGGCCTGCCGGCCGATATGGCGCGTGCCGTGGCCGAAGGCGCGCACCGGCTCTGCCCCTATTCCAAGGCTACACGGGGCAACATCGCCGTGACGCTCAACGTACTGTAAGGGAGGTCCCATGTCGCAAGCGTTCGATCCCAAGCGTCGTTTGTTCACCGGTGCCGCGGCTTTGGCGGTGGCCTTGACACAGGTTGCCGGCGCCTTGCCTGCAAGGGCGGCTACGCTATTGTCCGCATCCGGCGCCGGCTTCGGCGCCTTGAAGCAAATCGATGCCGGCGTGCTCAACATCGGCTACGTTGATGCCGGCCCGGCCGACGGACCCGCCGTCATCCTGCTGCATGGCTGGCCTTACGACATCCACAGCTTCGTCGACGTGGTGCCGCTCTTGACGGCGGCGGGCTACCGCGTGATCGTGCCGCACGCACGCGGCTTCGGCAGCACACGCTTTCTGTCCGACTCCGCCATGCGCAACGGACAACAAACCGCGCTGGCGCAAGACGTGATCGCGCTGATGGATGCGCTCAAGATCGACCGGGCCATCCTCGGCGGTTACGACTGGGGGGCACGCACGGCTTGTATCGTCTCCGCACTGTGGCCGGACCGTGTGCGCGCGCTGGTATCGGTCTCGGGCTATTTGATCGTCAACCGCGACGTCAACAGGCTGCCCCTGCCGCCGCAAGCCGAACTCGCCTGGTGGTACCAGTTCTACTTCGATACCGAACGCGGCCGGCTCGGCTACGAAAAATATCGTCACGATTTCGCCAGGCTGATATGGAGAACCGCCTCCCCGCAATGGTATTTCGACGACGCTACCTTCGAGCGTTCCGCGGCTTCGCTGGACAACCCCGACCACGTGTCCATCACGATCCACAACTACCGCTGGCGCCAGGTGCTTGCCGACGGCGAAGCGCGCTACGACGGCCTGGAACGCCGCCTGGCCGATGCGCCCGAGATCACGGTGCCGACGATCACGATGGAGGGAGACGCCAACGGCGCGCCCCATCCGGAACCGGCCGCCTATGCGAAGAAGTTCTCCGGCAAGTATGCCCACCGCACCATCACCGGCGGCATCGGGCACAATCTGCCGCAAGAAGCGCCGCAGGCATTCGCCCAGGCCATACTCGACGTCGTCAATCTCTGACGACTTACCGCTAATATCGGGTCAGCGGCGGCATGGGAATCTGCGCGCCGCCGGCCTTGAGCAGGCCGCCGATACCGTTCTGGCAGGAATTGGGCGGATCGGTAGTGATGTGGCGCGCCGAGGGTTCTTCGGCAGCCCAAAACATATAGCCCAGCAGGCCCGGCGAGGTGCCCACGGCCTTGACCGGCGCCGCCGCTTCCACCCAAGACAGCGTTGCCGCCTGCAGCGAGCTGGCATAGCTGACGCACTCCGGCAGCGGGCTGTTGCTGTCGGTCTCATACAAGGCCACGGTGAAGCGCGCTGGGGCGATCGGCGGCACGGGCGGCGCGTATTGCGGCTCGCCGTTCAAGTGCTGCGCCCAATCCTTTTCCGCAGCCGTGGCACTGGTGTATTGCTTGGACGGCACCATGGCATTGGCATAGTCGAGCACCGGAGTCGCGCCTGTGATCAGTGGCGCGGCCCAGACGTCGAGCGCGCTCAAATACTGGTCGCCTGCGCCGAGGTCCACCGTCAGGCGCGCCGCAGGATTGGTGCCGGAAGCATCGTAGGGATTGACGGCGCGATAGGCATTGACGAAGGCCGTCAGGCCGGCGGTGTTGGGCGTCCCGTTCTCATAGTCGATTTCGATGCCGACGCCCAGCGCCTTGGCCAAATTGGCCGCATTGGTGCCGAGCTGCGCGGCATTGGCCGTCAGGGCACTATCCCAATTCGACACATAGGTGATGCCGCCTATGGACACCATCACGCGCACGTTATGACTGGTGAAGTATTGCACGATGGCGGGCGTCATGCCCACCGGGAAGGCATTGTTGTTGAGCACGGTCGTGGGATTGGCAAAGGACAGTACGACCAGATTGACCGAGGGCTGGCCCGATCCGTCGCCGCGGTCGATCAGCCAATGGTTTTGCGCATCGAAATCGGTCATATTGCGCACCGAGTTCCAGCCGCATCCGTCGTTCGAGCAGTGATAGGTGCCGACGATGGTCAGCGGCGTGGCAACGGCATCGAAGGCAAACAGCAACAAAACCGCAGAAGACAAAGCTGCAAAAACCAGCGACAGCTTACCCATGGCATTCCCCTTTATTGTTCGATGAGATTGAAGGTTTATTGCCCGACCATCGTAGTGCCATCGATTGAAAAAACCTACTTGTCTCGATGCCGCTGATACCACCCGGCATGAGCCCGGCGGAGCCGGGGCGCCGGCTTGTTCAACGCATGCGGACCGAGCGGTTACACGGCGACGAACATGGTGCGCCACAGCAGCATCCTTTCGCTGTCTGGCCGTCGCACGCAGCGGCAGACGGACGGCCTCGGATTGCGGTGCAACAAGTTCGACTTCAGGTATGCCGGCATGCGCAAACGGGTGCACAAAACTGTGTCCAGCGCAGCGGCAAAGAGACCGCTTCGCCGCTGGTATTGGGTCGATTTTTCATCCATACGCGCGATATGCAAGCCATATGCGAGACAATACGGTCTTCGCGCAACATTTTCTCCAGATCCGCCCCATGAAAACCGCCCTCATCGTCATCGACGTGCAACACCATCTATTCGACGAAGCGCCGCGCCCGGAGGACGCAGCCGGCGTCATCGAGCGCATCAACGCCCTGGTTGCCGGAGCGAAGCAGGCAGGCGTGCCGGTGGCCTTCGTGCAGCACCAGAGCGAGTCGGGGGCGCTCATGGCCGGCACGCGCGGCTGGCAATTCGCCGATGCACTCGCCGTCGCGCCGGATGACACCATCATCGCCAAGACCACGCCCGATTCCTTCCTGCGCACCGGGCTCGAAGGCTGGCTGCAACAGCATGGCGCGCAGAGCGTGGTGATCTGCGGCGGCATGACGGAATTCTGCATCGACACCACGACGCGACGCGCCGCCGCGCTGGGCTACCCCGTCACCCTCGCAGCCGACGCGCATACGACGCACGACAAGACGCATGCCAGCGCAGCCATGATACGCGCGCATCACAACGCCACGCTGCCCGATATCGGCAGCTTCGGCGTCGAAATCCGCGCCGTCGCGGCGGGCACCATCGCCTGGGGTTGAAAACGATGAAGCAACTGATCCGCATGCTTGCCCTGTCTGCCGGCGCCATCTGCGCCGCCATCAATGCACAAGAAGGCCCGCTGGCCCCCAACACAGCCGAGGACCAGCCCAGGAGCGCGAGCAGCGATGAAGCTTATCGGGCCATGGAACGCGCCACCGCGCCCTATGTGGCCATGGCGCGCGAAACCTACCCCGACGCCAAGCGGCGTTTCATTTCAGGTCAACTGGGCACACGCCCCTTCTTCGTGACAGTCAGGCTGGCCGAAGACGGGCGTTACGAAGACAGCTTCGTGCGCGTACTCTACATCGATGAAAAAAGCGGCGACATCTCGGGCCGGATCGCCAACGACATCCAGATGCTGCACAACTACCGCAACGCCCAGCGCATCATCGTGCGTGAAGCCGACGTGCGCGACTGGAGCATCGCCAATCCGGACGGCAGCATGGAAGGCAACATCGTCGGCAAGTTCCTGGAAGGCTATCAACCCTGATTTGACTGCAGCATAACGCGATGGAAAAAGCGGGAGGATCGCTCCTCCCGCTTCAAACTTGGTAGCTGAACTACCCGCGTATTACGGCATCGTCTTCACGTACGGCGCCACGGTATTGACCCAATTGCTGCCGTTGCTGGCATCCCAGGCGGTCGACCAGGTCATCGCGCCGCGCAACGCCGGATACTTGGCCACCGGGATATAGCTGCCGCAATTGGTACCCGCCGCCAGGCAGGACAACGCGTTGTTCACCACAGCAGGCGAGATGTAGCCGCTGCCGGCCGCCGCGCTCGAAGCCGGCAAGCCGATGCCGACCTGGCTGGCAGGCAGGTGCTGCAGCACGGCGTCGGCTTGCGAGGTGATGAAGTCCACCGAACCCTCGCTATAGCTCTGGCCGTTCAACCCCGGCATCGAACCCGAATTGTAGTACTGCGTATTGACCATGGTGATAATGCTGCCGAGGTCTTCCGCAATCTTCAGGTAGTTGGCCTCGGACGGATACGCCGGCAGCATGTCCACCGTCTGCGGCGCCATGGTCACGATCAGCTTCGACCCCGCGAGCGAACTCAATTGCCTGAGCGCGGCTTCGTAGTAGGTGTAGTTGGCCGAGGTGACCACGTTTTCCATGTCGATATCGACGCCGTCGAAACCGTATTGCTGCATCAAGGCGTAGGCGCTGTTGGCGAAGTTGCTTGCCATCGTGTTCGACGTCAGCGAGAAACTGCCGTTCTGGCCGCCGATCGAAAGCACGACGATACGGCCCTGGCTGTGCAGGGTCTTGATGTCGGCCGTGAATTGCGCCGCTGTATAGCCGCCCGGTATGGCCGATGCCAGGCCCGAATCGATCGAGAAGGTGATGCCGCCGTCCAGAGCCGCATCGGCATTGGCGAAAGCGACCGCCACCACGTTATAGCCGCTTTGCACCTGGGCCAGCGTTTGTACCGTCGCGCCATTGTTGAAGTCTTGCCAGTAGCCGACCGTGGCGTGCGCCGGGAAGTTGTTCGGCGTGGGCGTGGGCGTGGGCGTCGGTGTCGGCGTGGGCGTCGGCGTGGGAGTAGGTGTGGGTGTAGGAGTTGGCGTCGGCGTGGGAGTCGGCGTGCCCGAGCAGGTGCCGCCTTGCTTGAACAAACTGCCCACGGTCGGGTTCCAGCCCGTGCCCGCGGTATCGGTCTGGTTGACCAGGGCCGTATAAGTCGAGCCGTTGTAAGTCACCACTTCACCGGCCGTGTAGGTGCCGCCCGAGACCCAGGCCACGCAGCCGGGAGTGGGCGTAGGCGTAGGCGTAGGTGTAGGTGTCGGAGTAGGCGTCGGCGTGGGTGTTGGAGTCGGGGTCGGGGTCGGGGTCGGAGTCGGCGTGGGCGTGGGCGTCGGAGTAGGCGTGCCGCTGCCGCAAGCGCCATTCGAAGTCCAGGGTTGGCCGCTGCCAGAGCCGCCATTGCTGGTCGATGGATTGTTGCCTTGGGTCCACCAGTTGGCTGTGTAGTTCACGCTGTTGTAGCTGACCTTGGCACCGCCGTTGTAGGCCGTGCTCGAAACCCAGGCCGGGTTGCAGGCCGGCAGAGTTGCCTTGACGCTCCTCGTCATCACTTTCTGCTGGGCGTCGAGCGAACCACCGGAACCGCCGCCGCAAGCAGCCAGGAAGCTGCCGACCATGCCCAATACCAAACTGTTTGCTACCTTCATCCTCATATTTCCCTCCTCGAGTGATATCGATGTTTGCGAGGAACGGCGGACGAACGAGACGGTGTCGATTCTCGTCCAGGAATGTCCACAAGCCCCCAGGTCTCTATGCCGCCGCGTAGCCCGGCGGCGATCTTTTTTAGCCGCATCTTGTGCCAGCTTCGATGCAGAATGCGACCGCCCAAAATGAGCGTCAAGTGGTTTTAGCAAGACAAAACCAATCCCATACCAGCAGCACAAAAAACACCCATACCCGCCGCGCCGGCTACATTGCACCGATTCATATGCAGCGCAATAAAATGGCGCCGACATTTAAGACCACTTGGTTGAAATGGCAAGGTGGTCTTAAGCAAAGCAAGGCCCCAAATGCCAGTAGGTTGGTGCTGAGCGCAGCGAAGCCCAACATTGTGAGGTCGGACAAATGCTGGCGTAGATTTACCCCATGGATGTTGGGTCTGGCCTCGCCAGGCGTTGCTGCGTCATCACCTATCGGTAAGACAACAAGGCCGCTGAGCAGTAAAGGAGGTTTCCAACTCCAGTTATGGTATTGCGGGCGGATGCTGGGCTTCGCTGCGCTCTGCACCAACCTACCAGGTACGACAAGACATCCCCCTCAATAACCCATTTTTGCTTTACCATCTTCGCCCATGCAACGAAACCGAACTCACACCCCGCCGCGCCAGAGCATCAGCGTCGGCGAAGCCTTGAAGCAAGCCGTCGCGCGGCATCGAGCCGGAGAGCTGGCCGAAGCGGAAAAGCTGTACCGTCTCATCCTCCAGGCCATTCCCGACCAGCCCGATGCCAACCACAACCTCGGTCTCTTGATCCGGCAAAATGGAAAACCGACCGAAGCCCTGCCCTATTTCGAAACCGCGATACGCAATCAGCCGGCAATCGAGGCTTACACGCATTCCTATGCCGAAACCCTGCTGGCATGTGAACGGCCGGAAGACGCCATGGCCGCACTCGAAGCGGCCCGTCGGCGGGGACTCGACTCGGCATCACTGCAGCAATTGCTGGCCCATGCGCGCAAGCTTGCCGGCGGCATCGCCAGCCTGCGCGGCATATTCAGCGACGCGGAACGATCGCGTATTTCCGACCTCGTGCGCGAGGAGCGGTTTGCCGAACTCGAGCCCATGGTCGAACAGCGCCTGGCGCAACTGCCCGATGCCGGGCAGCTGTGGAAATTTTATGCCGTCGTTCTCGGGCAACTAGGCAAGGACGCCTTGCGTGCCCATCAGCGAGCCATTGCCCTGTTGCCGGACGATTCGACGGCGCGCTTCAATCTGGCGCGCTACTTCGCCAATGCCGGTGCCGCCTCATACGAATCGGGCAAGCTCGTCGATGCCATCGCGTGCTACAGCAAGGCAGTCGAACTAGAACCGCAGCAGTTCGATGTGCTCAACAACCTTGGCAACGCCTTGAAAGACCTCGGCCGTTTAGACGAGGCCGAAAAGTCCTATCGCGCCGCCATCGCCGCCAACCCCGAATGCGCCGAAGCCTGGTGCAACCTCAGCCTCCTCTACAAGGCCATGGGGCGCCACGACGAATCCGAGGAAGCCTGCAACAAGTCGCGCGCGCTCGACCCGAACTACGTGGGCGCGCTGATCCAGGCCGGCGACCTGGCAATCGACCGCGGACGGTTCGCCGAAGCCGAGCAATTGTTCCGTCAGGGCATGGCGGCGGACCCGAAATCGGCGGAAGCCTGGGCCGGTGTTTCCCGCACGCGCAAGATGACCCTGAAAGACGAGGAATGGGCGCGCGGCGCGGCGGCACTGGCCGACTCCGGCCTGACGCCTGCAATGGAAGCCTATCTGCGCTTCGCCCTGGGCAAGTATTTCGACGACACGCGCCAATTCGATTCAGCCTTCCCGCAATTCCAGCGCGCCAACGCCTTGAATCTGCTGGCTGCGCAGCACGTGGGCCACGCCGTCTACGACGATGCCGCATTCGGCCGCAATGTCGACAGTATCATCGCCCATTTCAACGCCGCCACCATCAGGCAGCCGCGCTTCGCGCATCCTTCAGCGCGCCCTGTGCTTATTCTCGGCCTGCCGCGCTCGGGCACATCCCTGGCGGAACAGATTCTGGCTTCGCATCCCGAGGTGTACGGCGGCGGAGAACTGGGGCTGTGGGCCAACGCCGCCGCGCAATACCGCGCCGCGCTCCAACCTGGCAGGGAGCCCGGTGCCGCACTACCGGATATCGCCGTCAACATCCTGCGCCGGTTGCACGCGATCGACCCGCACGCCAAGCGCGTGGTGGACAAGATGCCGGGCAATTTCTTCCACATCGGGCTGATCCATGCGGCCTTCCCCAATGCCCGCATCATCCACATGCGGCGCAACCCGGTCGACGTCTGCCTCTCGATCTACTTCAACTCCTTTGCCGAAACACAGCACTACGCCAGCGACCTGCACCACCTGGCACACTACTACCGCCAATACGAAAAGCTCATGGCGCATTGGCGCAGCGTACTCCCGGAAAACGCGATGCTCGACGTTCCCTACGAAGCGCTGGTGCAAGACCAGGAAAGCTGGAGCCGCAAGATGATCGAATTCATCGGCCTGCCCTGGGACGAGCGCTGTCTGAACTTCCACGAACACGAACGCGCCGTGCACACGCCCTCGAACTGGCAGGTGCGGCAAAAGATCGGCACCGGTTCGGTCGAGCGTTGGCGCAATTACGAGAAGTTTATTGGCCCCTTGGCCGGGTTGCTTGATCTGGCGGCATAAGCGTCGGCTTTAGCGGTATCTCTTCGCCGATAGGCCATTCGCCACCACCTCTCTCGGCGCCGCCAACTGCCCCTCTTCCACCTGCGGCAAGGGGCGATCGGCAACCGGATTACATCTGTCTCACCAGCCCGCAAAAAGACGCGGGCAAGAACAAAGCCAAGGCAAAACCCGGCTCAGAGATTGGTCTCCGAAACAATCTTCCAATCCTTGCCCTCAAGCGCCCAGTACTGCCGCTTGCGCACCTGAAAGTGAGCCCTGCCGCCGCCTTCCTCGGTGAATGTGCTGACCATCATCTGCTGCTGGCCGGGATAGAGGAAGTAGGTCGCGTCCTTGAGCGAAAGCGAAACGCCCCCTGTGCCTGGCGCGTATTGCGCCTGCTTGGGAAACCAGGTGTTGAGATCTTCTCCAGCCGGCGACTTGAAATTGCGTGAATAATTGGCCATCACGCGCACGGGGTTGGCGCTTTCCACGTCGCGCCGCCAGGCATCGACCAGCTTGGCCGCCGCGCTGCGCTCGCTGATCCACTTTTCCTTGCTGACGAACTGCACGTGATCGGCGATCACCACCGGCGTCTTGCCCGGCTCGATCGATTCGTAAATCTTGTGCAGATCGGGGTTGGCCAGCACTACGCAGCCGTCGGATGATAACGGCGGGCGCATGAAGCTGTCGTGCGGCGTGCCGTGCAGCCAGATGCCGGAACCGCTGCGGCCGTTCACGCGGTCCCACTCATTGGGATAATTGATCGGCAAGGCGCCGACGCCGTAAAACTCCGGCAGGCGCGCCCCAGGCAGGCGACCCGTGATGTAATACACGCCGAGCGGCGTCTTCTGGTCGCCGGCCGATTGCTTGTTCACCCCGAGCTTGCCCTGGCTGATGTAATAATCGTCCTGGAACTTCAACTGGCCATCGATATTCTCGTAGACGAACAGGCGCGACAGGCTGGCATCGACCAACAGCACGTGCTTCTGGTCTTCGCGCAATTGCAGCACGGTCGAGGGCACCAAATTGGGGTCGGGCTTGGCGCGCATGGCATAGAGGTGCGCCACGGCTTCTTCGCGCAGACTCTTCAGCTTGTCTTCCGGCGCATTGGGCGCATCGCCCATCACGTTGACGACGTGCTCGTTCATCATCAGCAAGTCGCCGTAGATCAATTGGCCTAGGTGGAAATTGGGATAAGCCGTGACCAGGGCCTCGGCCTTCTCCTGCGCCACGCGCAAGTGGTCCGAACCGAGCGCCTTGTAGACGTCGATCAGCATCAATTCGGGATCAGCCTTGCCGCCACGCGACGAGCCTGCCGCCACGGCGCTGCCGGCGGGAACGGACAGGCCCAGCAAGGAAGCCGACAGCAGCGCCGTCAGCAATCCTGAGGCACTACGAAAGCCACGAAAGCGCGCCCGCCCCTTGTGCTTCTCTTGCTTTCCCTGCGGGCGGGGAGTGAATACCTTGAACAACATCAGCTACCTGCATGCTCCTGCTTGATCAGCCACTTGCCGCCCTGCTTGGTCAAAGTCAGCACCTTGCGGCTATCCGCCTTGAGACGGTCAGACGTATAAATCTGGCGGAATTTCACCGTGGCGGTGTTACCGTTGATCGATACCACCGGCGATTCGACCTTCACCTCGATGCGGCTCTTGCCTTCAATGCGCTGGCGCCGTTCATCGGCCCAATCCTTGCGCGACTCGCCCTTGGGGGTTTCGAAATCGTTGCCGTAGGCAGCCAGGTAAGACTTCACATCCTGCTCGCTCCAAGCCTTGGCCCAGCCATGCACGGCCGTCAACACCTCTTCCACTTCGGCATCCTGCGCCGGCTTGGCCGCAGCCTTCTGCTCCGGCTTGGCCTCAGGTTTGGCAGCGGCGAGGGCTGGCGCCGGCACTGGAGCCGGAGCCACAGCCACGGTGGGCTTGCTTGCCGCCGGAGCCGGGGTAGGCACTGGAGCCGGAGCCTGAGCGACAACGGGCGGCTTCGCGACTGGAGCAGGCGTCGGCGCCGGTGCCTGTGCCGCGGCAACAGGTGCCGGCATCGGCGCGGGAGCGGTGGCCGCCGCCGTCTGCACCTTGCCCACGCTGGTGCCGGTCAGCGAACGCAGCATGGTCAGCTTGGACTTGGCCGAGGAATTATTCGGCTCCAGTTGCAAGGCCTTGTCGTAGGCCTGGCTGGCCAGGCGGGCATGGACGTCGCCCAGGTTCTCGTAAGCCGTGGCATAGGCCGGATTGGTGCGGATGGCATTATCGAGCGCCAGGCGCGCCTTGTCATACTGTCCATTAGCGGCGAACAGCACGGCCAGATTATTATAGGGTTCCGGCAGGTCGGGATAATCTTCGGTCAGCTTGGTGAACACCGCGATGGCTTCGGCCGACTTGTTTTGCTCGTTGAGGATCACGCCCTTCAGAAACCGCATCTGCAAATCGCGCGGGTGCTTGGCCAGATAGGCGTCAGCCTTGGTCAGCGCCTCGGGGTATTGCCCCGCCCGCATCGCCTTGGTCACATCTGCCAGATCGTCGGCATGCGCCGGCACGGCCGCAGCCAGCAGGGACGCCACCATGCCGGAAACCGCAAGCGCCCGGTGCAAGGAAGCACGCAGGGCGGAACCGGAACGGGGCTTGGGGGGCGCGATGGGCGAAGTTTTCATCAGGTATTTTTCGCAAAAAAACGTATGGTACACCGTCGCCGCTGTCTCGACGCGGCGCCAGCGCTTGATTTTGCCCGAAAACCGGGCCGGACGGGGAATTTGGACCCGTTCTCGATAGGGGTGTAGGCGGGGTTGCAACAATCCTGGCGGCGGGTTGGCGGTAAGCGGTAACTGATCGGCGTTCTTGCGCTATTTGCCGATCAGATGCAATGGCGAGCGCAGCAGATCGGCGGCGAAGCGCTGCTTCCACAGCTTCGGTGTCAGCTCCTGCACGCGCGATGCCGGATGCTGGCCGACGCG
>DASVLJ010000077.1:0-55499 GCA_036384915.1 Burkholderiaceae bacterium | reverse complement strand
CCCTTCGACACTGCGCCGGAATTGATGGCGTTGACCCAGAAAGTCAGGCCGGCCACGGCTGCGGGGCGGTTGAACAGGTTTTCGAAGATGGCGTTGACGAAGCTTTCGGTCGAGCCGCTGCCGTACAGCGCGGTCGATTCGGCACTGGTGCCGAAGGAATCAACCAGGCTTTTCACGGCGGAGTTGGTGCTGTAAGCCGTGGCCAGCGCGGCCGGATCGGTCGGGGCGTTGGCGGCTGCCAGGGCTGCCTCGAAGTTTTGCAGGCCGAAGTAGTCGGCCGGGCGGCCGAAATAGGCCACGTAGAGTTGTTGAACCAGAGTGCTGTAGCTAGCTGCGGATGCCATATTGATACCTTCCTTAATGGGTATTGAATCCAAACGTCACTGCAAAGCGATCATGTTACCAAATAACAAACAACAAACACTTTTCTGCAGATTGGGGCGTATTCTGCCATAACCTCATTTAAAGGCTGTGACGGGCATCACATTGGCATCACTTTTATGAAGATTTTGTTGTAAAATTTTTAGATAGTTGCTTTTATAGCATCTTTTCCGATGCAAGGCATGCGACCGATTCATTTCGTCGGCCCCTGCCCAAAGAAACGCTGCCTTATTTCTTGGTCCAGGTAGTCGCCCCTACGGCGTTGATGGACGAGGAATAGTTGGTATTGAATAAATACCCGGCCTGCTGCGCATTGGCGCCGCCGAGATAGCCCAGAATCTGGGCATTGGAATTGATCATGTCGTTCGCCCCGGCATTGGTCAACTGGCCCTTGTTCGGCCCCGCGTTCGCGATAGCGCCCTGCCCGTAAACGTTGACCTGCTCACCCGGCGCCACGACTGTCAGCGAGGTGGTGAAGGTGTTTTGTGCGAAGTTGACCGTCAATTGCCCGTTTTCGACGGTTGCAGCCACAGGCTGATGGCCGGTTACCGTGATATAGGCCTCGCTATCCTGCAAGGCGAAGGAAGCCTGGCCGCTACTGGGCAAGACCAATTGGCTGTTTGCCGTGCGGGTGACGAAGAACGGACCAAGATCCGCTCCCTGCAAATAAGCCCCCGATTGAAGCTTGGCCAGCGCCGCCGAATTCGGCGCAAGGCCGGCATAGGTTTGCCAACGGCCCCACAAGACCTCTTGCGCCGCCGGCGTGGGCGTCGGCGTCGGGGTGGGAGTCGGGGTGGGAGTCGGCGCGGGCGCAGGTGCAGGCGTCAAGACGCCCACCGCGGGCAAGTCGGCACTTTCCTGGGGCGCGAGACTCAGATCGGTGGTCGACAAGGTGGCATTGCCCACACTGGAAGCTTTGCTGATCGGTTCGTCACTGCGGGGCGGCGCCGTCACGTCGGGCGCAATGCCATTGCTGCGCAAGACCTGCGGCACGGCATGGCCACGCTGAATCTGCAGCAATTGGCCGGCCCTGTCGGCAAACAATTCCCTGCTGTTCGCGCCTTCGCAAGGGCCGCCACCTTCCGGCATGCAAGCGCCACTGAAGCCGCTCATCACAATGCCGCCCGACGTGACGGTGACGCGCGTCACGTCGGCATCGGTGAAGACGGTGAAGTCGGTCCCGCGCACGCCGATTGCAGCAACCGGAGTATTGAAACGGAAATTTTCCTTGGCCTTCTTGGCACCCAAACCCGTGACGCTACGTGCCACACCGCTCAAGAGTTCGAGCTTGACGCGATTGTTCGAAGGGTTTTGCGCATCGATGTGATAGGCCACGATGCGGGCACGCGAATTCGGGCGCAGGATCAGAAGACCGTTGTCGATGGTCTTCATATATACATACCCATCGGCGCCGGTGCTGATCTCGTCACCCTCATTGACGGCGGCGCCCAGCTTCAATTCATGTTCGGCTGCGAGGACTTGCCCCACCACGAAAACCACGTGCGCAGCCTCACCCGCCCAGGCAGCACTGGCGCTGACTAGCAAACTGGCGGCGACGGCAATCTGACGCAACATGGTTTCCTCCTTCTCCCGCAATTATGTCTTGAATTACGACAAGTTCTGTGATGCCCATCACATTTTACTCTACAATATCTAGTACCATGGCGACTTTACGGAACCGATAGTAACCAGACGTCAACAAATTGTCGGCTTTTCGCCAGTTTTTCATTGATCCGGTTCAAATATTAAGGAAAAGCGGGTCCCACCACCTTGCCGGTCATGTTACATAAATCATCGTTCGAATTCTGCGCGGCCGGCAAGGTGTCGCCCCAATGAGCTTGCCTGCTGCACGCAATCCGATCTCGGTCATCGGGCTGATCCGTATCGGTATCGGCCTGCTCGCGGTCCTGATCACCGTCTGGGCCGAATCTGCGCCGGGGTGGGATTTTGCCAGCGAGTGGCTGCGCGACCGATTCTCCCGTCTGCACGCCAGCCGGACGATTGCGGCATCGGATGAAAAACCCTCACTGTCTCCGCTGGCTGCGCGCGACAAGGTTGAAAGCAATGTCGACCAGCGCATCCTGCTGGTCGACATCGACGAAGCCAGCCTGGCAGAACTCGGCCCCTGGCCTTGGCCGCGAAAGCACTTCACCAAGCTGGTGGAAAACCTCTTGACGACCTATCAGGCGCGCGGCGTGGCGCTGGACGTGGTATTGCCCGAGCCAACCGATGCCGAAGGCGATTTGCGGCTAGGCATTCTGGCGCAAAACGGACCGGTCGTGATGGCCCAGGCTTTCGAGTATGGTCCGCAAAACGAAGCGCTGCGAGTCGGCAAGCTGACGGGCGGGATCGCGCCCCATCCGGGCATGACGCTGGTGCCGGCCAGCGGCTACATGGCCAACCATGCCGGGCTGGCGCAGGCGGCACACCTTGGCAACATCGGCTTCGTGCCAGACCCTGACGGCAGCCTGCGCCGGCTTCCCCTCTATACCGGCTTCGAAGGCCGCGCCTACCCGACGCTGGCCCTGGCCTTGTTCGATTGCTGCGCGGAAGGCGGGAACGGCGCCATCCGCACGGACGCGGAGGGCTATGTGCGCGTGCCCTTCGAACGGGACTGGAGCACCTATGAAGTGGCGCGCGCCTCCGACATCGTGCAGGAGCGCATCCCGGCGAGCCGCGTCAGCGGGCGCCTGGTGGTGCTCGGATCGTCCTCCCTCGGCTTGACCGATCGCGTGGCGACGCCGCTTCTGGTCAACACACCGGGCTTCCTGGTGCACGCCGCTCTTCTGTCGGCCCTGCTCGATCAGCGCGACGGCCGCGCGCCGGTCCCGCTGCCAGGGAGCCGGATTGCGATCCTGTTCAGCATCGCCGCCACCCTGGCCACCGGCTATATCTTCAGCCGCCGCTCGGCCGCAGCCAGCGCCGCATCGCTGGCTGCGGCAGCGTTGTTGTGGCTCGCCATCGCTTACTGGCTGGGGCCGCACGACCTCTACTTCTCCACCAGCGGCCCGCTGGCATCGATCCTGTTCCTGCTGGCAGTCGCCGTGCCTTTCAACTGGCAGATTGCGCAGCGCCGTTCGCGCCGGCTGCTCGGCACCTTGCGCCAATACGTGGCGGGCGAGGTGGTGGACGAGCTTTTGCAAAGCGATCTGCAAGACCCGCTGGCGCCGCGCCAGTTGCAGGTGACGACCCTGATCGCCGACATGGAGGCTTACACCTCGCACGTCGAATCGCTTTCGATGGAAGACGCCGCACGGGTAACGCGCGATTTCCTCGATTGCCTGACGCGTCCCGTGCTGGAGCGCCACGGCACGCTCGACAAATACACCGGCGACGGCCTCGTCGCATTCTGGGGCGCGCCCTTGCCAAACCCCGACCACGCCGACCTGGCGCTCGATGCGGCGCAAGCCATCGTCGAAGCAGTGCGCGAATTCAGCGACAGACGGGCCAGGGCCGGCTTGACTCGCCTGCGCGTGCGCATCGGCGTCGAAAGCGGCCAAGCCATGGCGGGCGACTTCGGCACGGCCTTCCGCAGCATCTATACCGCCGTGGGAGACAGCGTCAACGTCGCCTCGCGCCTGGAAGACGCGGCGCGCGACCTGCCGCACGACATCGTAGTGGGCCAGGGTACGGCGGCACTGGTCAGGCGCCATCGCCTCATCGCCCTGGGCGAGCGCCAACTGCGCGGCAAGGGCAAGCCGACCGCACTGTATGCGCTGGATTCGGCGCCGGGTTCCGCCATGGAGGGCAGCGCATGAGGCCAAGGCGCGCACTGCTGTTCTGCCTGGCGCTGGCGCAAGCTGCCAGCGTCCTGGCGCAGGAAACCAACCAGCCGGCGCAGGCGGCACAGCCCGATCCTTACCTAGATGCGATGCGCGCCATCTCCGACGGCCGCATCGACCAGGCGGAAGATGCCTTGAAGCGCATGATGGAACAGGAACCGCAGCACGCGGGCGCCTGGCTCGACCTGGCCGTCATCCAGTGCGAACTGGGGCATACGCACGAAGCGGAGCGCCTGTTCAAGATCATCGAGGAACGCTATGCGCCGCCGCCGGGGATCATAGAAGTCATCAATAGCCAGCGCAACGGCGGCTGCCGCCGCAGGGTGGTGGTGCACGACAAGCTCTCGGTGCTGCTCGGCCGCGGCTACGACACGAACGTCAATCAAGGCGCCAGCAGCCCCTACTTCGCCCTTGGCAGCGGCGCCAATACCCAGGTATTGGATCTGCTGCCGCAATATCTGCCGCAGCATGACCAGTACACGCTGCTGTCGGCCAACTACGTGCGCGATCTCGATGCGCGCGGCGACACGGCTTTCCTGCAATTCCAGGCGCGCGAAAACGACAAGCTGACGCATTACGACACCGCTTCGCTCCTGGTCGGCTGGGACAGCCCTTGGCGCATCGGCACCTGGAATACCCACACGACGGGCACAGCCGGGCTCCTGACGCTGGGCGGCCGGCAATACCAGCGCCAGCTGCAATTGCAGGAGCGCGCGACACCTCCACTGCCCCTGCCCGACCACTTCCAATTCAGCCTGTTGGGCGCCCTGTCCTATGTCGAATATCCGACCCTGGTCAACTTCAACGCCGCGACCGACGAACTCGATGCCCAACTGCAATACCAGACACAAAACACCGCAGCGCAATTCACCGTCGGCGCCCTGTTCGACCACGGCAATGCGGCGCGTCTCGGCGGCGACCGGCACGGTTGGCAAGCCGGAATCATGGTCAACAGCCATTTGGACGAGCGGCTGAATTCGGAACTGGGATGGACTTGGCAGCGCTGGAACGGCGAATCGTCCTACTCCCCCGGCCTGATCGAACAGAAGCGCAAGCAGGATACGCAGACCTTCCGCGCCGGGCTGATCATGCCGCTGCGGCGCGACCTCGCAGTGGAACTCGAATGGCGCCGCATCTTGAACAATGAAAACATTTCCCTGTTCGAATACCACGGGCAATTGCTGCAGTTGAGCCTCAAGTGGCAAAACTTTTGATCGCCGACGCCATGCAACACGAATTGATCATTCTTTTCATTCTCGGCCTGTGCCTCATCGTGCTGGGCTGTCTCGCCCCCAAGCATTGGCTCCCGGTGCTGCCCAACGACAAGCTGTTGCATTTCCTCGCTTTCGGCGCTCTGAGCTTGCTCGCCGGCAGGATCGCATCGACCTGGATGGAACTTGTTGCCTGGATGCTAGGTCTGTTGGCGGCCGGCGCAATCATTGAAGGTCTGCAGAACCTGATTCCAGGAAGAAACTTCTGTTGGCGCGACATCGCGGCCAATGCGGCCGGCATCGCCACCGCCGCGACGTGTTCGAAGGTGGTGTTGGGAATCTGAAATTGCAGCCGGACTATAATTCGACAATTAAGCAGGAACGCATCTCGATGAGCGAACAAACCAAAGAATTGCCGAATCTGCACACCGGCAGCGCGATGATGCCCGCGCCGGAACAAATGCCGGTGCCGGCCGCGCTCAAGCCGCGCCTGGTCAAGGTCAGCCAGATCAATTTCCGCAAGATTCCGCTGCTGGCCGACTTGACCGATGAAGAGCTGGGCAAGCTGCAGGCCGACTTGCGCATCCGCAAATTTTCGCGCCGTGAAGTCGTGCTGCAAAAGGGTGCGATCGGCGACAGCCTGCTGTTCGTGCTGATTGGGCAACTGCAAGTGGTGGACGTGACGGAAGATGGCCGCGCCATCGGCTTGCGCATGCTGGCACCGGGCGACTTCTTCGGCGAAATCGCCGTCATCAACGGCACCACGCGGTCAGCCTCGGTGCTGGCCCTGGGCGAATCTCTGGTCGGCTTCCTGCCTTCGGCGATGGCCCTGCACCTGTTTTCACACTCGCCTTCGGTAGCGCGCCTGATGCTGCGCCATCTGGCGGAGAAGATCCATCGCGATTCGGAATTCCGCGCCCTGCTCTCGATCCACAATACCTCGCGCCGCATCTTCACCTTTCTGCAAATGTTCCGCAAGACTCTGCCTAACGGCGTCGAGGTGATAGACGGCTTGCCGACGCACCAGGATATCGCCAACATGATCAATACCAGCCGTGAGACCGTCACGCGCGCGATCCTCTTCCTGGTGCAGCATGGCATCGCCGAAAAAGACACGCATCGGCTGGTGCTGCGCAAACCGGCCGAATTCCAGAACCTGCTGCGCGGCAACCCCGCATGAGGGGCCCGCATTTCCCGCTCCTTCATCGCGCTTGGGAAGGAGCCTGCTCTTGATCGCGCCGGCCATGCTCAAGGGAGTCTGGGCTTATCGCGGCTTCATCAAGGGCAGCGTCAAGCGCGAATTCCAATCCAAGTACCGCAATTCGCTGCTCGGCGCTGCCTGGACCGTATTGAACCCGCTGGCCATGATCCTGGTGTACACCGTGGTGTTTGCCCAGGTCATGAAAAGCCGCCTGCCCGGCAGCGATTCGACCTTTTCCTACAGCATCTATCTGTGCGCCGGCGTATTGACCTGGGGCTTGTTCGCGGAAATCGTCAACCGCGCCAAGGACGTGTTCCTCGACAATGCCAACCTGATCAAGAAGGTCAATTTTCCGCGCATCTGCCTGCCGTTGATCGTAGTGCTGTCGGCCGGCATCAATTTCGCCATCATCTTCGGTTTGTTCACCGCCTTCCTGATCGCCAGCGGCAACTTCCCCGGCACGGTCTTCCTCGGCCTGATTCCGGTGGTCGCGATCCTGGTGCTGTTTGCCATCGGCCTGGGCATCGTACTTGGCGTGCTGAACGTGTTCTTCCGCGACGTCGGGCAATTGTTCGGCATCGTGCTGCAATTCTGGTTCTGGTTCACACCCATCGTCTACCCGCTGGCAACGCTGCCCGACAAGGTCAAGGTCTTGATGAACCTGAACCCGATGGCGTCCCTGATCGCCGCTTGCCAGGAGGTATTGGTACGAGGGCGCTGGCCGCAATGGCCGGCGCTGCTGCCGACTTTCCTGATCGCGCTCGCGCTGTGCATGCTCGGCCTGCTGCTGTTCCGCGGCCACGCGGGCGAAATGGTGGACGAATTGTGATGGGTGCGATCAAGGTTTCAAAGCTGGGCAAGGCCTATAAGCGATACACGAGCCAATGGGCGCGCCTGGCCGAGTGGCTTGCGCCGCCATTTCTGGCCGGGCGCCGCCGTCACGAATTGAAATGGGTGCTGCAAGACATCGATATCGACATCAAGGCCGGCGAATCGGTCGGCTTGATCGGCATCAACGGCGCGGGCAAGAGCACGCTCTTGAAGCTGATCACGGGCACCGCGCAACCGACGGTCGGCAGCGTCACGACGCAGGGGCGCATCGCGGCCCTGCTTGAACTCGGCATGGGTTTCCACCCGGATTTCACCGGCCGGCAAAACGTGCTGATGTCGGGCCAGCTGATCGGCATGTCCGCTTCCGAGATCACCGCCCTGATGCCCGAGATCGAGGCCTTCGCCGAAATCGGCGAATACATCGACCAGCCGGTACGCGTGTATTCGAGCGGGATGCAGGTGCGGCTCGCATTCTCCGTTGCCACGGCGGTGCGGCCCGATATCCTGATCGTGGACGAAGCGCTGGCCGTGGGCGACGTGTTCTTCCAGCAGAAGTGCTATGAACGCATCCGCGGCTTTTGCGAAGCCGGCACCACGCTCTTGTTCGTCTCACATGCCATGGGCACGGTCTATTCGCTGTGCGACCGCGCCATCCTGCTTTCGGAAGGGCGGGTTGCGCTCGACGCTTCGCCGCGCGAAGTGATCGACCTGTACAACGCACAACTGCTGCAGCGCCAGGGCAAGGGTTCGGCCAAGGTCACCGTGATCGACAGCGATAAAGAAGGCAATGTCGGCTCGTTTTCCAGCGACGGCGCCGCGATCGGTTCGGTCGAACTTTTGATGGATGGGCATCCTGCCAGCGCCGTAGTCAGCGAATCGCTGGTGACGGTGAGGATACGCGTACGCTTCGAGCAGACCTATCGCGATCCGCACATCGGCTTCCAGATCCGCAATGCGCGCGGCGAAGCGGCCTTCATGACCAATACCTATTGCATGAACCGCAGCATAGGCGCCGTCGCGCAAGGCGAGGAAATCGTCGCCGAATTTTCCTTCAAGATCGGCCTCGCCGAAGGTGAATACACCATCACTTCGGGGGTGGCCGAAGGCGGCGCCGGCGAAGGCGAATTCAACCAGACATTGGCGCGCTCGCAGGACGCCAAGGCGTTCACCATCGTGCGCAACATGGATGCCATCCTGTGGAGCGGGTTTTACAATCTCGACCCGACCTGTACGCTGCATCGTCGACAACAAGAACAATCGGTTTCATGAAGTTACTCGTCACCACCTCGCAATCGTTGCTGCTGGTCGATACCGGCAGCGGCAGCTATACCGCGCTCGACCGGGGCCGCGGCCTGTATTACGGCATCGCCGAAGCGGACGGCAAATTGTTCGTCGCCTCGCGCCAGCGCGCCGTCTCCTCCGATACCGAGCGCGAATCGGAACGCGGCCAGATCCTGGTGTTCGACCGGAATCTGCAGCCGCTGGGCTTGCTCACGGCGCCCTTCCCCTTGCGCGACTTGCATGAAATCGCCTGGCACAAGGGCAAGCTCTACGCGAGCTGCTCGCACGACAACATGGTCGCGATCTATGACGGCGCCAATTGGGAACAGTGGTTCCCGCTGGGTGGAAGCCTTGCCGATGGCGTCGGACCGGGGGACATCAACCATTTCAATTCCTTCTTCTTCGAAGACGGCCGCATCTGGGTGCTGGCGCATAATCGCGGGCCGAGCGAATTGCTGGCGTTTTCGCTGGAAACCCGCGAGTTGGTGGAGCGTGTCGACCTCGGCAACAGTGCGCACAATATCTGGCGCGAAAAAGGAAAGCTATTTACCTGCTCGTCGATCGACGGGCGGATTATCAGCGAAGACGGCTTCGTGCTTGAGACCGGCGGTTTCCCGCGCGGCGTGGCGTTCGCCCCGGGCTTGCGCTGCGTCGGCATATCGGCCATGGCGGAACGCAAGGCGCGCGACTTCACCACGGGCAAGCTGGCCCTATATGACGAAGCGTGGCGCCTGCAAAAGGAAATCGTGCTGCAGGACGAGGGCCTGGTGCTCGACGTGCAGCTGCTTCCGCCGGGGTACGAGTACGCCGCGCCGCAAGCGGCCGATGACGATGCGCCCCTCGCGGACAAATCGCCGGGCAGCTTCTATCGTGCCTATGAAGACCGCAACCGCGGTTCGCGCGATCTGATCAAGTCGCGCCTGACGGCATACCGCCCGTTCTTCGAGCCCTGGGTATCGCGCGAGCCGGCACCGTCCGCGCTCGATCTCGGCTGCGGCCGCGGCGAATGGCTCGAAGTGCTGCGCGAAGCGGGCTATGCCCCCTCCGGGGTCGACCTCGACGAGGGCATGCTGGCCGGACTATGCCGGCGCGGTTTCGACGTACGCCGCATGGATGCCTTGCAGGCGCTGCGCGCCACGCCCGACGCCAGCCTGGCCCTGGTGTCGGCCTTTCACCTCGTCGAACATATTCCTTTTGACGATGTACGCGCGCTGATCCGCGAAGCCTTGCGCGTGCTGAAGCCGGGCGGCTTGCTGATACTGGAAACGCCGAACCCGGAAAACCTGGTGGTCGGCTCCAACCTGTTTTACCAAGATCCGACCCACCTCCGTCCTTTGCCGACCGAATTGCTGCGCTTTGCCGTCGAATTCGAAGGCTTCAAGCGCCACATCGTGGCGCGCCTGCAGGAAGATGCGAGCCTGCACGGCACGGGCGATATCGGCCTGTGGACCGTGCTCGAGGGCGCCAGCCCGGATTATGCCGTGATCGGGCAAAAACCTGCCGAGGAAAATTTCCTGCGCGCTTTCAATCCGGCTTTCGACGCGCGCTACGGCTTGATGCTCCCGGGCCTGGCGAACCGCTACGACATGCAGGAGCGCCGCCGCACCACCGAACTGGTGGCCCGTGCCGACGCGCGCACCGAACAGTTCGCGCGCGACATGCGCTACAACCTGGACAAGGCGGAAGAAAAGATCGCCATGCTCGAAGCACGGCTGGAGCAGCTTGAATCGTTCAAGACGCAAATCGTCACCAGCCCCAACTGGAAACTCGGCGCGCCCTTGCGCTGGCTCGGCATCCAGGTCCGCCTGATGCGCCAGATGGGACCGGCGGCCCGTCTGAAAATGGCCGGAAGCAAGATCGCCCGCGCTTTGCTGCGCCGGAGCGTCAGCTTTGTCGACCGCCACCCCGGCTTGCGCCGCGTCTTCGTCAGGCTGATCAAGGCCAGTGGCCTGTATGGCGTGTTGCGCAAGGTTTATGCGCGCTTGTCGCGTGCGCAGACCGCGCAACCGTTGCGCCAACTCGATCCCAGCGTAGCCGACATGAGCGAGCGCAGCGCAAAAATCTATCATGACTTGAAAGCCGCAGCCAAACTGGAACGCAGCAGCAAGGAGACTTCCTGATGCGTATCGTCATCGACATGCAGGGCGCGCAAACCTCGAGCCGGCTGCGCGGTATCGGCCGCTATACCTGGTCGCTGATCGAAGCCATGGTGCGCAACCGGGGCGAGCATGAGATTGTGCTGGCGCTATCGGGCTTGCTGCACGATTCGGTCGAACCGATCCGCAGCCAGTTCGCCCCCTTGATCGGGCGCGACAACATCCAGGTATGGGATGCCCCCGGCCCGACGCAGGAGACCGATCCCTACAACAAGGAGCGGCGCGAGCGCGCCGAACTGGTGCGCGAAGCCTTCCTCGCCAGCCTGCGGCCGGACGTGCTGTACGTGGCAAGCTTCTTCGAAGGCTACGTCGACGATGCCGTCACCAGCCTTGCGCGCTTCGACCGCAGTACGCCGGTGGCCGTCAGCTTCTACGACCTCATCCCCTATCTGTATCAAGAACAGTACCTGCAGCCGGACGCGCAATACAAGCAATACTATTTGCGCAAGCTGAAGCAATTGCAGCAAGCCGATCTGCTGTTGGCGATTTCGGAATCCTCGCGCCATGAAGCCATCGCCGAGCTTGGCTATCCGGAACGGCAGATCGTCAACGTGTCCACCGCCGCCGATGCCCACTTCAAGCCGCAGCAAATCGCGCCCGGGGAAAAGCAGGCCCTGTTGGCAAAATACGGCATCACACGGGCTTTCGTCATGTATACCGGGGCCACCGACAGCCGCAAGAATGTCGAAGGCTTGATCCGCTCCTACGCGCTGCTGTCGGAAGACCTGCGGGCGCAACACCAGTTGGTGATCACGGGCGCCATGCAGGCACGCGACCGCCAGCGGCTGGAAGCGCTGGCCGACACGCATTATCTGCTGCCCGGCGAATTGCAATTGGCCGGATTCGTATCCGACGAAGACCTGGTCAAGCTCTACAACCTGTGCGAGCTGTTCATCTTCCCTTCATGGCACGAAGGCTTCGGCTTGCCCGCGCTGGAAGCCATGGCATGCGGCAAGGCCGTCATCGCGTCGGACTCTTCCAGCCTGCCGGAAGTGATAGGCCGTGCGGACGCCATGTTCGATGCGAAGAACGACAAGGCGATTGCCGACAAGATCACCGAGGTGCTGCGCGACGGCGATTTCCGTACCGCGCTCGAAGCGCACGGTCTGGAACGGGCCAAGCTGTTCTCCTGGGACATCAGCGCGAAACGCGCCATTGCCGCGCTGGAAAACCTGCATGCGGAACGCCGGGCGGCCTCGCGCGCGCCAGCCGCCGAACCAGCCAAAAAGAAGACCCTGGCCTACGTGTCGCCCTTGCCGCCCGAGCGCACCGGCATCGCCAACTACAGCGTCGAGCTCTTGCCGGCCTTGCGCGCGCATTACGACATCACCCTGATCGTGAAGCAGGATGCGTGCAACCTGCCGCCCGCGCTGCAAGACTTGCCCGTGCAATCGAGTGAGTGGTTTGCCGAACACGGTGCGAGCTTCGACCGCGTCATTTACCAGGTCGGCAACAGCCCGTTCCACACGCACATGCTGCCCTTGATGGAACGCCACCCGGGCGTGGTCGTCATGCACGACTTTTTCATCAGCAGCATGCTGGCCGCGGAAGAACTGGAGCGGCGCCTCTCTACCTTCTGGAGCGACGAGCTTTATCACTCGCACGGCTATCATGCGCTGGTTCAGCGCTACGCCGATGGCGGGGTCGACCCGGCCAAGGATAAATTCCCCTGCAACCTGGGCTTGCTGCAACGGGCTGCCGGCGTCATCGTCCATTCCGCCCACTCGGCGCGCCTTACCGCCGATTGGTACGGCCCGACTGCGGCGCAAAACCTGCGCAGCATTCCGCACCTGCGGCTGGCATGGCAGGTCGCCGACCGCGATGCCGCGCGGCGTGCCGCGCGCGAGAAACTAGGCATTGCCGGGGACAGCTTCGTCGTGTGCAGTTTCGGCTTCATCGGACCGACCAAGCTGAGCCACCGCCTGCTCGACGCCTGGCTGCAATCGGGCCTGGCCGTCAACCGCCAGTGCGAATTGGTGCTGGTCGGCGAAAACCATGGCGGCGACTATGGCCGGGAACTTGCCCGGCGCATCCGCGACAGCGGTTCGCGCGAGCGCATCCGCATCGCCGGCTGGACCGAGATGAAGGACTACGAGTTGTATCTGCAAGCCGCCGACATCGGCGTGCAATTGCGCAGCGTGAGCCGCGGCGAAACCTCGGGCGCGGTGCTCGATTGCATGAACTACGGCCTGCCAACCATCGTCAATGCCCACGGCAGCATGGCCGATCTCTCGGACACGGCAACCTGGAAGCTGGCCGACGAATTCACCGATGCCGACTTGGTCGTTGCGCTCGACACCTTGTGGCGCGACAAGGCCCGGCGCGAAGCGATCAGCCGCGAAGCACTGCACGTGATCGCTACCCTGCATGCGCCGGCATATTGCGCACAAGAGTACGCCTACGCGATCGAGGAATTTCATCCCTTGGCAAAGAACGGCAGCAGTGCATTGATCGCGCGCCTGGGAGAAACCCTGGTCGATTGCAACAAGGATGCCACGTTCCGCCAGCTGGCCAATTCGCTCGCGCGTTCATTGCCCATGCAACCGCGCCTGAAGCAAATCCTGGTGGACGTATCGACCATTGCGCGCAGTGATCTGCAGACCGGCATCGAGCGCGTGGTGCGCGCGCAGTTGTCGGAACTACTGGTCAAGCCGCCGGCCGGTTACCGCGTCGAACCGGTCTATCTGCATACCGAAAGCGACACGCCGCATTACCGCTACGCGCGGCGCTATACCCATAGCCTGCTTGATCTCCCGCAAGACATCGCCCTCGATGCGGCGGTCGACGTGGCGGCGGGCGATGTGTTTTACGGCGCCGACTTCTGTCCGGCCGACGTGATCAAGGCTGCAACGGCGGGCATTTACGAGCAATGGCGCCTGCAAGGGGCCAGGGTCGGTTTCCTGATCCACGATATCCTGCCCGTGACGCGCCCGGAATTTTTCCCCGAGCATGCCGGCGATACGCACGCGCTATGGCTTTCCTGCATCGCCGAACATGCCGATCGACTGCTGTGCATCTCGCAAGCCGTGGCCGACGAGATGCAAGCCTGGCTCAAGCGCGAAGGCAAGCAGACAAGGGCCGACTTCCCCATCTTGCACCACGGCGCCGACATCGCCGCCTCGTTCCCTTCCAAGGGCATGCCCGGTGATGCGGCGCAAGTGCTCAACGCCATGCGGCAGGCACCGAGCTTCCTGATGGTCGGGACCATCGAGCCGCGCAAGGGTCATTTGCAGGCGTTGCAAGCGTTCGAAAAGCTGTGGCAGGAAGGCTCGCCAGCCATGCTAGTGATCGTGGGCCGCGAAGGCTGGACCGGCTTGCCGCAGCATTTGCGCCGCACGATTCCGCAAACCGTGGAAGCCTTGCGCAAGCACCCCGAACTGGGCAAGCGCCTGATCTGGCTGGCCGACATCAGCGACGAATATCTGGAGCAAGTCTATCAAGCCGCCACCTGCCTGCTGTTTTCCAGCGAAGCGGAAGGTTTCGGCTTGCCCTTGATCGAAGCGGCGAAGTTCAAGCGCCCCATTCTCGCGCGCGACATCCCCGTGTTCCGCGAGATTGCCGGAGACCACGCATGTTATTTCAGCGGAGCCGGCGCAGAAGAGCTGGCTGCGGGCTTGCGCGAGTGGCTGGCGCTGCAAGGGCAGGGCAAGGCGCCGCAGTCGGATGGCATGCCGTGGTTCACCTGGGCGCAAAATGCCGAGCGCTTGGCCGCCCTGCTGGCTGATTGAGGCTTCAGGCGCGGTGCTGCAGCCACAGGCTCACACCGCAATTCTTGAACGGACTGCCTTCCGGCTGCACGGTGCATAGCGGCAGGCGCCGTTCGAGAAAATCCCAGTGGCGGTGGGCAAACCAGTCGTTGAAGAACAGAATCCTGTAATCGCGATTGTGCGCCAGGAAAGCCTTGAGCAGATAGCCCTCATTCCAGGCCCGCCCTTCCATCAGCCATTCGCGCGGGTAATCGAAGTTGCGGAAGATGTCGTGGAAGTGCACCACCACGCCCTCTTTCAATAGCGGCAATATCTTGAACAGCAAGTGGTTCACGTCGCTGCCGAACTTCGCCACGTGCGAGGAATCGATGAACAGGATGTCGTTCGCTACCAGCGTCTGAAACACCGCCGGATCGACATCCTGTACCTTTTGCGCCAGGATGCGGTAGCGCTCCATGTCCTGCGGCAAGAGGCACTTGTGCAGCGTTTCGGGATAGGGTTCGATGAAGGTGATGTCGGTTTTGCCGCCCAGGAAGCGCTCGCAAGTATCGATCATCGCGGCCGAAGAATAGCCGCTGCCGACTTCGATGATGCGCTTCGGTTGGCATTCGCGGATCATCGAATACAGCGCGATACCGTCGAAATAATTGAAGGCGCCGTTGTTGAGGTAGTAGCGATGGCCTTCGGTCTTGTCCCTGGGAAAGGGCAGTTCGCCATAAGTGGCCGCGAATTTCTCGGCATAGGCGAGCTGGCTTGCTTCGTTGACGTCCACACCATCCGGATCGGGCAAGGCGAGCCGCGCGAAATGGTCGCGATATTCCTCGACCGCGGGGATCGGCGAATAAAAATGGCCTTCCGGCGCGAAGCGCTGCGCCGCACTCACCTCTCCCGGCACACCCGATTTGCCGTTGAAACGTCCGGCAAATTCTTCGCTGCCGACGAAGGCGACGAGAACGGCTTCACGGGTCATGCCACGGGCCATGGCGTCGAGAAAATGCTGTCTGCCGCCGGCATCGGGTTCGCGCGCGAAGAAGTAGCGATAGGCGTGATCGAGGAATGCTTCGTTGGATGATGCGTTGAGGAACTTTTCCATCTGGACGGCTCGGTTAGAACAAGAGCCGCAAAGGTAGCACGGGTGGGGAGTGGTGTGAAGCGCGACTATTTAATCCCCTCTCCCGCAGGCGGGAGAGGGGTTACTTCTTGACTTATTTCTTGAATTTTGCAGCCGTCTCAGCCACGCGCTTGCCGAACAGCTTGGCCGTTTCCAGATCGCCAGGCAGCGGACCTTCCTCGGGGGAGGAATCCGAGGGGCTTTGCGCCATGGCACCCGAGAATGAACCGACGTAGTTCACGTCGTTGCGCGTGGCGGCCTTCGAGTTGGCCGGCATCAAGCCGGTGCCGACCCAGATCATGCTGTGCTGTTGCGACAGCGTGAACAGATAGTGCAGCGTGGACAGCTTGTCGCCGTTCATGGTTGCCGAATTGGTGAAGCCGGCCGCGATCTTGTCTTTCCAGGCTTGCGTGAACCAGGGCTTGGACGAAGCATCGGCAAACTTCTTGAACTGCCACGAGACCGAGCCCATGTAAGTCGGCGAGCCGAAGATGATAGCGTCGGCTCCGGCCAGGTGGGCCCAGTCGTCCTGGCTGATATTGCCTTCGGCATCGATGGCGATCAGCAAGGCTTCGCCGACGGAAGCGGCGCCGGCGTGCACGGCTTCCGCCTGCTTCTTGGTATGGCCGTAGCCGGAATGGTAGACGATGGCAACTTTGGACATGGGTTCCTCTCTCAATAAAGTTTATACAAGGTCAAACAACAGCACTTCGGCATTCTTGCCGCCGGAAATGCGAATCTCTTTTTCATCGACAGCCTTCAGCGCGTCGCCTTCCTTCAGCACCACACCGTTGGCTTGCACTTCGCCGCGCGCCACGTGCAGGTAGGCGCGGCGGCCCGGCTGCAGGCCGACACTGGCTTCTTCCGCGCCATCGAACAGGCCTGCATATAGCTTGACGTCCTGATGTACCTTGACCGAGCCTTCGGCGCCGTCGCTGCTGGCGATCAGGCGCAGGCGGCCGCGCTTGTCGGCGACGTCGAAACGCTTTTCCTCATAGCCCGGCGCAATGCCGCGGAACTTGGGCTCGATCCAGATTTGCAGCAGATGCGTTTCGCGATCCTTGGCGTGGTTGAATTCCGAGTGCATCACACCGGTACCGGCGCTCATGCGCTGCACGTCGCCGGGACGGATCACGCTGCCGTTGCCCATGCTGTCCTTGTGCGCCAATTCCCCGTCGAGCACATAGGTGACGATTTCCATGTCGCGGTGGCCATGCGTCGGGAAACCGGCGCCGGCGCCGATGCGGTCGTCATTCAAGACGCGCAGCGGGCCGAAACCCATGTGGCGCGGATCATAGTAATCTGCAAACGAAAAGCTATGGTGCGCATCGAGCCAGCCGTGGTTGGCATGGCCGCGTTCTGCTGCGGGACGAAGTTCAATCATTTTCAATCTCCTGAAAAGGGTTTTCGCCTACCTGCGTGCTGCTTACGTACTAGGGGCGGCGTCCATGGGCACAATATAAGGTCTTGCCATGGCAAAGAACAGATGTTATTTTTCGATAAATCATTCAAAAAATTTGAATAAACGTGCTTGAATGAATCTCACTCTAGAGTCCCTGCAAATCCTCGATGCCATTGCCCGCAACGGCAGTTTTGCCGGCGCCGCGTCGGAAATGGACCGCGTGCCCTCGGCCCTGACCTATAGCGTGCGCAAACTCGAGGACGACCTTGACGTCTTGCTGTTCGACCGCAGCGGCCACCGTGCCAAGCTGACGCCTGCGGGGCAGGAATTGCTCAACGAAGGCCGCCACCTCCTGCGCGCGGCCGACGAATTGGAGCAGCGCGTCAAGCGCACCGCCACCGGTTGGGAAGTCGAGCTGCGCATCGTGCTCGACAATATCGTGCGTTTCGAGCGCATGATTCCGCTGATCGAGGAATTCGACCGCGAAGGCTCGGGCACGCGCCTGCGCTTTTCCAGCGAAACGCTGTCGGGCGTATGGGAAGCGATGCTCGCGGGTCGCGCCGATCTCGCCATCGGCGCCGTGCACAGCAGCCTGGAAACCATGCGCATGAGCGGAGAGTTCCGCACCATGCCCATGACTTCGCGGCCATGGATCTTTGCCGTCGCCCCCGGCCATCCGCTGGCAGCGTTGCCCGAGCCCTTGACGGCCGAGCAGATCAGGCAGCATCGCGTGGTGGCCGTGGGCGATACGGGGCGCAGCCTGCCGACCTTTTCCACGGGCTTGTTGAGCGGCCAGCAGACTCTGACGGTGCCTTCGATCAGCTCTAAGCTTGCCGCCCAGGTTGCCGGCCTCGGTTGCGGCTATTTGCCGCCGGCCATGGCCGCACCCTATTTGCAAAGCGGCGCGCTGGTGCAAAAGCAGACCCAGGAAGTGCGCGCCACGGTGAGCAAGCAAATCGTCTGGCGCACCTCGGCGCGCGGCAAATGCCTCAAGTGGTTCTTGAACAAGCTGGCCGATCCCGACGTGCAACAAGCCCTTAGTGTGGAATGACATGAGTCGATACGTAGGCAGATTTGCTCCCTCGCCCACCGGCCCGCTGCATGCCGGCTCGCTGGTCGCCGCCATGGCGAGCTATCTCGATGCCAAGGTGCATGGCGGCACCTGGCTGGTGCGCATTGAAGACATCGACGAAGCGCGTACCATGCCGGGCGCGGCCGAGGCGATCCTGCAGACGCTGCTCGATCTGGGTATGCAATGGGATGGCGAAGTCGTGTGGCAAAGTCGGCGCAAGGATTTGTACCAGGCCGCGTTCGACCGGCTGCAAGGCCACACCTATCCCTGCGGCTGCACGCGCCGCGAAATCGCCGATTCGCGCATCGGTGTGGCCTCGGACGGCGCCGCGGTCTATCCAGGCACTTGCCGCAACGGCCTGGCCCCCGGCCGATCGCCGCGTGCCTGGCGCCTGCGCGTGCCTGATGCACCGCACGACGTTTTCACTTTCGACGACGCTTGGCTGGGGCCGCGCAGCCAACATCTGGCGAGCGAAGTGGGTGACTTCGTACTGAAACGCGCCGACGGATTCTGGGCTTATCAACTGGCTGTGGTGGTCGACGATGCCGAACAAGGCGTCACCGACGTGGTGCGGGGATCCGACTTGATCGACTCTACGGCACGCCAGATTTACCTGCAAGGCTTGCTGGGCTTGGCGACACCGAATTATCTGCATGTTCCCGTCGTGACCAACGGGATGGGCGAAAAGCTCTCCAAGCAAACCGGCGCAAGCGAAATCGACAGCGCCAATCCTTTGGACGAATTGAGACGGGCCGCAGCCTTCCTGGGGCTAGAGCTTGCATCCGCGCCCATGTCCGATCCTGCCGTTTTTTGGGAAAGTGCCGTCGCAGCATGGGCTAAACGACGCCAAACCCTGGCGCATCCGGCTCCCTACGGAACCAGCAAGTTGCCAGCTCGTCCAGATTTGGCGTAACCGCCTTTCAAGTCGATTTCGCGGTTGATGTTGCCTACCCCAGGCAAAGTGGCAGGTTCCGATATCGCCCGACGTCGTGCGTCAGGGCGCGGAGAATATGCGGAAGCGCCCTCCCCCCTCCCGCTTGGCTTCGTACATCGCCCCGTCCGAGTGCGCGGTCAGGCTGGCGCCGTCGCTCGCATCACGCGGGAAAAAGGCCACACCGACACTGACGCGTATGCGCAATTCCCGGCCCTTAATGAGAAAAGGCGAGGCCACGGCATCGACCAGCTTTTGCGCCAGTAAGGGAGCGGTATCGGCGCCGCGCAATTCCGGCAACAGGATGGCGAACTCGTCGCCGCCCAGCCGTGCCACGGTATCGGACTTGCGCACGGCTGCCGTCAGGCGCTGCGCGACGGCTTGCAGCAAAGCGTCTCCCGCTTCGTGTCCATGCAGATCGTTGATCGCCTTGAAGCCGTCGAGATCGAGGAAGAACATGGCAACCTCCTCGCCCTCGCGTTTTGCATAAGACAGGGCCTGGCGCTGCAAATCGACGAAAAAGGCGCGATTGGGCAGCCCGGTCAAAAGGTCGTGATAGGCCAGATAATGCTCACGGTCCCGCTCTTCATGCAAGGCCGCGACTTCCTGCTGGATGGAAAGGAAATGCGTAATGGCGCCATCGGCTTCGGCAACCGGGCTGATGACTTGATCGACGACGTAATAGCCGCCGCCCTTGCGCCGGTTCGTGATCCTGCCGCGCCATGCGCTACCCGCCAGGATGGTGCGCCAGAGTTCGGCATAGAACAAGGCGCTTTGCATGTCCGATTTGACTAGTGACGGCGCGGCGCCCAGCACCTCATCAAGCGCGTAGCCGCTCAGGGTGCAAAAGGCATCATTGACCCAGACGATGCGGCCGTTGCGCTCGGCGACGAACATCGCATTGGACGATTGCAGGCAGGCCCGTACCAGCACGTCGCTGGAAAAAACGCCGCTGCCACCGCTTCCTGACCTGGATTCCGACATACCGCACCGCCGCATCACGTTTTACATTAAAGCCGTGCAATACCACCGGGGTTGGCGGCGCATCGGCAGCTTGCTTGTTCAGTCTAGAACCGCAGTGGCAAGCGGGGGTTGACGCAAATCAATCCTCTTTCGCATGGCCGGCAAATTCCCCGCGCTTGGGGGAAGCGCCAATATCTCAGCGTCTTTGCAATTTACGCTTCAAGACGCGCAAATTGCGCACCAGTACCGGAGGCAACCATTCGCTATAGCGGAAATACGATTTCCATTGCCATTTGCGCGCGGCGGACTGGATGGCGGGTTCGTCGTGGGGACGCGCCTGGAACCGTGTCGTATAGGTTGGCACTTCGGAATAAATCGACTGAGAACCCGTGTAGTAGTAGGTTGCAATCGACTTTCTGGTCACACCATCTGGCACGTTCAGCGGATCCGGATGTCCGTGATAGGAATCGAGGTCGGTATTGAAAATCACACAGCGATTGAATAGCGGCTGGATGCTCCGCTCCAGCTTTTGCATGGACTTGTCCCAGATTTCCAGGCGGCCGCCGTACTCCTCCTGCCAATCCCGGTTGAGGTAAATCAGCAGGTTCAAGCGGCGGCGCAAATGCAGGCGGCTGTTGACCATGAAATCGGCGTGGATTCCGAGCTTGCCGCCCTGGGAAATTTCGTGAAAGCCCCCGCCTTCGAAATAGGGATCGGATATCAAGCCCTGTATGGTCGTCAACCCTTCGAGAAATTGCAGAAACGGTGCAGAATTGAAGAAGTTGAACACATTGACGACAAACTCATTGCATTCGGCAGGCTGAATCTGACGCTTGTTGTGCTGGAACATGCCGTCCGAGTACACCACGTCGCCGGCTTCGCCACGGTTCGCGGCCGGAAAATTTGCCAGGATTTTTTCGGCAAGCGCCACCGGCAGGAAATTGTCGATGATGATGTGCGGAAAGGGCTCGGCAAAACAGTAGGTGCCGGACAACTCTTCTCCCCATTCGCGCGCCTTGTTCGGATCGAGAACCAGCCCGCGCTCGAATTCGACGGGAAGCGTCGCGTCGATAATCTCCTTGCCAGCATCTTGTACTGCATCTGTCATAGCCAGGGCTTTCGGAGAATGCTAACGCTTGCCGCCCAGCAGCGCCGCGACCTTGCCCTTGGCCGGCTTGATCGAGGACGATTTCGCAGCTGGCGCGGGAGACTCGGCAATCGTCGCCGTGGAGGAAGGCTCATATGGCTTGAGGAACCAGGGATCGACCTTTTCCCTGCGCGGTGCGGGTACGCTGCGCTCACCGCGGTCACCACGATCGCCACGTCCGCCGCGGCGGTCGTCGTCACGGCGGTGCCGCTCGCCATATTCACGCGCCACCGGCTCAAAGCCTTCGATGCTCTTGGGCGTGAACTTTTGCTTGATCAGTTTTTCGATGTCGACGAGCAAACGCTCATCCTTGTCGGAATACAACGAGATAGCGTCGCCCGACGCGCCGGCGCGGCCGGTGCGGCCGATGCGGTGCACATAGTCTTCGGCGTTATAGGGCAGGTCGTAATTGATCACGCAGGGCAGTTCGGCGATGTCCAGGCCGCGCGCGGCCACGTCGGTGGCAACCAGCACGTCTATCGTGCCGTTCTTGAACGCATCCAATGCCGCCATGCGCTCCGCCTGCGACTTGTCGCCGTGGATCGCGGAAGCCTTGATGCCTACCTGCTCCAGCACACGCGCCAGGCGCGAAGCACCGATCTTGGTGTTGGAAAACACCAGCACCTGCTTGACGCCGTGCTGGCGCAACAGGTGCACCACGGCGTCGCGCTTGTCGTCTTCCTTGACCTTGTACATCACCTGGGTCACCTTGTCGGCCGTGGCATTGCTGCGCGCGACTTCGATGGTGGCCGGGTCGGTCAGGAAACTGGCGGCCAGCTTCTTGATTTCCGGCGAGAACGTGGCCGAGAACATCAAATTCTGCCGCTTCTTGGGCAAGAGGTTGATGATGCGCTGCAGGTCCGGCAGGAAACCCATGTCGAGCATGCGGTCGGCTTCGTCCATCACGAATATTTGCGTCTGCCCCAGGTTCAGCGTCTTTTGCTGCACATGGTCGAGCAGGCGGCCCGGCGTGGCAATCACGATTTCGACGCCGGAACGCAAGGCGGCCGTCTGCGGCGCCATGTCGACCCCGCCGAACACCACGGTCGAGCGCAGCGGCGTGTGGCGCGAATACGCGGCCACGTTATCCGCAACCTGGTCGGCTAGTTCGCGCGTCGGGGTCAGGATCAGGGCGCGCACCGGGTGGCGTGCCGGCGAGGCGCTGGTGTTGGCATGCGCCAGCAAGGTCTGGATGATGGGCAGCGAAAAGCCGGCCGTCTTGCCCGTGCCGGTCTGGGCCGCGCCCATGACGTCGCGCCCCTTCAACACCACGGGGATGGCTTGCGCCTGGATCGGCGTCGGGTGCACATAACCCTGGTCGGCCAGGGCACGCAGAATATCGGGCGACAGGCCGAAGTCTTCGAAGCGAACCGTTTGCGCTTCGGGTTTGGTGTCTTGCAGAGCCGCAGCAGCGGCTTGATTTTCTGACATAGCGAGTGTGGGGAATTTCTTGCGGCTCCCAAGCGGGCCGGAAACTCCAGGCTTTCTTTAATGAACTAAAAAACGTCGGCGGCGGCTTGGCTTCATGCCTGCGCGGCTAACACGATATGCGGCCGCATGCCGGCCACTGCAGCCATATCGACCAGAGTGTCGAGAGAAAACAATTCGATCTTGCCACGCGTCAGATCGGAAATGCGCGGCTGGGTCACTCCCAGCCTGGCTGCGGCTTCCCTCTGCGTCCACCCTTGGACGCGTATCAATTCGGACAGCTTCCCCATCAATTCCGAACGCGCGGCGACACTGGCCTCGACATCGCTGTTGTGCAACTTGTTCAAGCTTGACTCTCATTTTTGCAATACGGCGACGCGATTATACAAAATTTTGTATAGGCAGGCATAAAGCTTGCCCGGGAAGGGCCCGCACGGGCACTAATTGTCAGCCGAAAAACCCCGGGATGGGCGGATCGTCGTCGTCGATCTTGGTCTTGCTCTCGGAATACTGACGCTGGGCCAGTTCGCGCGTTCTGGCAATCTTGCGCTCCTGCTCGGTCTCCCGTTGAACCTGCTTTACGGCGCGCATGTCGAATTCCAGGTCGACCGGCTCGAACTCCCTTGGCTTGAGCACGTGGACGATGACGGCAGCCACGATCAAGGCAATGCAAATGGCTAGCACTATCCAGAACCAGATCGGCATGGTCCGCTCCTTCCAGACACTTTTTCAAATACTCTTGATTAATTCTAGCACCGCGTGCAAGTCAGCCTCTCGCGTCAAGCGAGCCGGCGCAATACACGCATACCAAGCCCCAGTTCTTCGCGCAGCAAACTGCGCAGTGCCGCGCCAGTGTGCGGAAAATATCGGCCGAGCTCTGCAGCCCGCTTGCGCGCCCTACTCCGGCGCGCGCGTGCGCGCCGCTGGAGCGAGCTTGCGGATCAAACTCTCCGGCCCGTTCCTGAACAACACGCCCATCAGACGCATCTGCCAGGGGAAACTGAAGGTCTTTTTGCGCGCGGCGATCGCGTCCGTCATGATGTCGACGGCTTCCTCGCACTCGATCAGAAAGGGCAGCTTGTTGTCCAGCACCGCCGTCAAGGGGGTGCGCACAAAGCCGGGACATAGCGTCATGGCATGCGCGCCAGTGCCATGCAGATCAAGCCGCAAAGCATCCATGAACACGCGTGCGGCTGCTTTGGAAGCGCTATAGGCCGCGCGCCCGGGCAAACCGCGATGCCCCGCCATCGAGCTGACGGCCGCCAGCACCCCGGAGCCCTGCCTGACCATGGCCGGCACGAAGGGCACGACGGTATTGGTCACCCCGATGACGTTGACACGCATCAGTTTGGCGATCGGTTCCGATTCGCCCTGTAGCGTGCGGTGCGGTATGCCGATGCCGGCATTGGCGATCACGAGATCGACCTTTCCGCAAGCGGCGATGAATTGTTCGGCCGTCTGCTGCATCGCGGCCGTGTCGGCCACATCGACCGCATAGACGATCGCTTTCGCCCCCCTGGCTTGGATATCCTGCGCCAAGGCGGCCAGCAACCCGGCGCGCCGTGCGCATAAGCCTATGGTTGCTCCAGGCACCGCATAGCGCCGCGCCAGGCCTTCGCCCAAGCCACTGCTGGCTCCCGTGATGAATACATTCATGCCCGCCCCGGTCGTTGGAATGTGCCGGATACTATGCCAGATGCCTGGGGATGCCGCAAAGGTGCTGCATCGCTAGACGCGCGAAACGGAACGAATGGCATAATCGTAGGCGGCATTGATCTCCTTCGACTTCGCTTCCGCGAGTTCGCGGATTTCTATGCCCAACTGGGCCACCTTGTCGGGATGATACTGGCTGATCTTGATCTTGTAGGCGCGCTCGATTTCTTCGCGTGTAGCGCCATGTGTCACTTCCAGGATCAGGAACCAGCGCTCAGCCAGTGGAAGCTCATGGCGGTGTGCCTGGTATTGTTGCTGCTCCTGGCGTTGTTGCTGTTCCTGACGCCGTTGATGCCGTTGCTGCTCCTGTTGCCACTGCTGCCGTTGCTGTTGCCAATGCTGTTGCTGCTGCTCTTGTTTCTGCCGCTGCCAATTCTGCTGCAGCCCGTCCCAAAAATGCAGCGGCGACTTGAAGCGAGGCCTGACACCCAAGGCCAGCATAATGAAGATTACGCAAAACCCGATTGCCACGCAGCCGATCAAGGCCAGCCATTCCGCTAAATTCATGCATCCATCCTACCTACCGAAACGGCGCCACGCTTGCGGCAGCACCTTTTGCGTGGGCTCCCCTCCGTCCACCTCATCCGCTATTTGACCGCCCTTGCCGATACGCCACGCGGGCAGCCGGCCTCGCTCAGGGCAAGCCGGCCGCCACGGCAGCGGAATCAGCCCGGCTGCTTCGTGGTACGCAGATAAGGCTTGATAGTCTTGAAGCCGGGGAAGGACTTTTCCGCTTCTTCATTGCTGACCGCAGGAGTGATGATCACGTCTTCGCCACGCTTCCAATTCACCGGGGTGGCGACCTTGTACTGAGCAGTGAGCTGCATCGAATCGAGAACGCGCAGGATCTCGTCGAAATTGCGACCCGTGGTCATCGGGTAGGTCAGCATGAGCTTGATCTTCTTGTCCGGCCCGATGATGAACACCGAACGCACCGTGGCGTTAGTGGCGGCGGTGCGGCTTTCCGAGGTGCCGGCTTCATCGGCCGGCAGCATGTTGTACAGCTTTGCCACAGCTAGGTCAGTATCGCCGATCATCGGATACTTGACCGCGGCGCCCTGGGTTTCTTCGATATCGGCAGCCCACTTCTCGTGGTTTTCGACGGGGTCGATGGACAGGCCGATCAGCTTGGCGTTGCGCTTGGTGAATTCCGGCTCGATCTTGGCCATGTACCCAAGTTCCGTGGTGCAAACCGGCGTGAAATCCTTGGGGTGCGAAAAAAGGATGGCCCACTTATCGCCGATCCAGGTGTGAAAATCGATAGTGCCTTGCGTGGTCTTGGCGGTGAAATTCGGTGCGAGGTCATTGATACGTAGCGACATGGTGATCTCCTGTGGTAGGGCAGATGTAAGGTAATGAAGCGAAACGGCCGAGAACTGCTCGGCGACGAAAACCTGCAAACCATAAGCATAACAGTTGATCAGCCTTACGTACGTGCCTGACTCCGGCGAAATCATAAACCGATAGTTGCACGTTTCGGTCGGGAAACAACTGCCGCATATGATCGCTCGCATGAAAAACCGGAGCGTGAACACGCCATCGTGCCGGCATGAATGAAACCCTCTATGCCGAGAACATCGCAGGCAGTATCCAACGCCCGCTCGATCGCCGGTCGACACGACGCTTGCTTCCTGCGGCATCAAGAACGCGCTGCAGCAACGATGCTCAACGGCATTCTCTTGATGTCGATCAAATGCCTCCGCGTCGAACAGCCTTACCCTGGAGCCGGATGATTTGCAGAACGAACCGGCATTGGCCGGTGCAGCCGTTTGCCTGAACTGCGGAACATATTCGATGAAATAAGCATCTCAAGCGGGGAGGCTTACCGTGGAATACAAGGACTACTACCAGATACTGGGTCTGAACCGCGATGCGACGCAGGAACAGATCAAGAAGGCTTTCCGCAAAAAGGCGCGGCAATATCATCCCGACGTTTCCAAGGAAGCCAATGCCGAAGCCTTGATGAAGGAAGTCAACGAAGCCAATGCCGTTCTCTCCGACCCGGAAAAGCGCGCGGCGTATGACCGGCTCGGGAGCACAGGCTACGATGGACGCGATTTCCGTCCGCCGCCCGGATGGGATGAGGGATTCGAATTTTCTGGCGAAGGCATGAGCGATGCCCAAGCCGCGGACTTCAGCGACTTCTTTGCCGAACTGTTCGGCGGGCGCATGCGCACCGGCGGCAGCCGCGCCAGGCACGTGAGACGCGGCGAAGATCACCACGCCAAGATCGCGCTCGACTTGGAAGACGCATATCGAGGTGCGAACCGGACGCTGACGCTGCGCGTGCCGCGCGTCGACGCCAACGGCCGCGTGGCATTGGCCGAGCATACCGTGGCGGTGCAGATTCCCGCAGGCGTCTACGAAGGGCAAATGATACGCCTGGCCGGCCAGGGCGGCGCCGCTCCCGGCGGCGGCCAAGCCGGCGACTTGTATCTCGAAGTGCATTTTCACGAGCATCCGCGCTACCGGGTGGAAGGCCGCGACGTGTATGCGACGCTACCCGTCGCCCCATGGGAAGCGGCACTAGGCGCGGACGTCAAGGCGCCGCTGCCGACCGGTATCGTCGAAATTCACATACCCGAGGGTTCGCAATCGGGGCGCAAGCTGCGTCTCAAAGGCAAGGGCATACCGGGCCCGACGCCGGGAAACCTGTACCTGGTGCTGGAACTGGCGCTGCCGCCCGCCAGCGACCCGAAGGCGCGCAAATTCTATGAAGCCATGGCGAAGGAACTGGCCTTCAACCCACGCCAGTCATTGGGAGTGTGAATCATGGAAATCAGACACACGGCGGTGCTGGTGGACGAAGCAAGCCTGACGGTGGAAGAATTCACCTTGGGCTGCAATGTGGACCACGCCTGGCTGATCGAGCACATCGAGGCAGGCGTATTGCCGGCCCAACCCGGTTCCGACTCTTCGGACTGGCGCTTTTCCGGCGCCGACCTGAGACGCGGCCGCCGTTTGCTCGATCTGGAGCGTACCTTCGATGCCGGCCCCGAATTGGCGGGCCTGGTGGTGGATTTGCTTGATGAGGTGGAGCGGATGAAGGCCAAGTTGCGGCGGGCTGGTATTTCAACCGATTAAGAAAGTGCCTGCGCGAGCGGCTATCTCGGCCTGGCTCTCGCCCAACCAAGCCATAGGCCCCATTCATCATGGGTTCAATTCCAACACTTCGTTAGACCAAAGCCGGATCGTCGCTTGATCGTCGCTTAAGCGTCCAGATCCGATCGCCACCCAGTCTCGAAATCTTGTCCGCCGTAAAAGACATCAATGATGGAAGCGAGATCGGCATCGATAGTAAAAGCGATCGCCGCCCGCTTCTTATAATCACCGTCCGCTTTTTATAGTTCGTGATCCGTAGTCCGGGGCGCACATCATCGCGGCAAGTGCCTCGACGCGGAAAATCTTGCAAACTTTCGCAATACGTAACGACGGAATTGCCAAGGGAATGAACATCACATGCACATAAGCAGCCCGCAACTTCACCGAACTACACCGCACCCCGTGCAAACACCTCCGCCAAATGATCAATAAACAACCGCACCCTCGCCGGTAAATGGCGGCGCGAGGCGTACAACACCTGTACGGGAGCAGCGGCACCCGCCCAATTTGGCAGCACCTCCACCAGTTGCCCCCCAGCCAATTCATTTGCCACATCAAGAACAGAGCGGCGCACCAAGCCCAAGCCTGCCAGCGCCCAGTCATGGGCAAGTTCGCCATTATCCGTAGCAAATCGCCCCTTCACCCTCACGGTAGTCTGCAAGCCCGTACTACGCTGCTCCAAACGCCAGTCCGCGTGGGCAACGCCGCTGCGGCTCATCACGATACAATCATGCGCGGCCAGGTCTTCCGGCGTCTGCGGTATTCCCCGCCGGTCCAAATAGGCCGGAGCTGCACAGATGATACGGCGATTGTCCGCGAGATGCCGTGCAATCAGCCGCGAATCGGGCGCGCCGCCAATACGTACCACGCAATCCAGACCGCCATCGATCAAATCGACAAGTTGATCTGTCAGTGTCAACTGAACGGTCAACCTTGGTGCCGTCACTGCCAGCTTGGCCAGGGCTGGCCCAATCCATCGGCGACCCAAGGCTACCGGCGAGGACACCCGCAACAGGCCCTGCGCCTCTTTCCGACCACCGACCACTGCCGCCTCCGCATCCGCTACCTCGGCCAGAATCGCTTGGCAGCGTTCGTAATAGATACCCCCTTCCTCCGTCAGCGCCAAACGACGTGAGCTGCGCTGCAACAGCCGTACACCCAAATCCGCCTCCAGCCGCGATAGTCGCTTACTACCGACTGCCGGCGAAAAACCCAACTCACGCCCTGCCGCAGACAAACTGCCGCAGGCCACCGCGCTCACAAAAAGGCGCATATCGGACAGCTCTACCATGGAAGCCTCTTCAATCTTTTCAAAAATAGAACAGATGCTTATACATTTTCACCTATTTTATTCCAAATTAAAAAAGATAAAGATAGCGACACATCAGCAAATGGCTGATGAATGATCGCTAAAGGACATATCCATGACGACACTTCGCCTCCACCAACTAGCCATTGCCTTCGCAATTACCCTCACAGCCAACGTCGCCAGCGCCGGCGGGAGCCCCGATCTGCCTAACGCACCTTCCGTCATCGTCGATCAGGGCATTACTCCCTCGCAACGGGAGTCTATGATCCTCGCCGCCCGCCGCTACTACGCTTTTTGGAACACGGGCGATGCCAGCTTCGCCAAAGCGGCGCTTGCCGGCAACTTTATCGACCGCACTTTGCCGCCAGGCCGCCCACAAGGAATAGAGGGGCCCTTGTCTGCCTCCCGCAACTTTCGCGCCGCCGTACCCGACCTGAGAACTTCAGTCGAAGAGATGCTTCTCGTCGGTGACCGCGTAGTGGGCCGCCTGCATTTCACCGGACACTTCACCGGTAACTTCAACGGTGTGCAAGGCAAGGGTCAAACGGTGGATTTCATCGCAACCGATATCTACCGTATTGCCGATGGACGTATCGCCGAGAACTGGCACCTGGAAGACAACCTGACGTTGTTGCAGCAGTTGGGCATCGTCGGTCACTGATTCCGACAACCAGATCCAAGGAACTATCATGTCACTCAAGGACAAGCAAATCGTCGTCATCGGCGGGAGCTCCGGCATCGGCCAGGCCGTCGCCCGCGGCGCCGCCACGCTAGGCGGAAAAGTCCACATCGCGGGACGTGACTCCCACAAACTGGCCGCAGCCACCCGCACCATCCCTGGCATCAGCAGCGAAGTGCTCGATATACGCGACGAAGAGCAAGTCGCCGACTTCTTCGCGCATATCGGCACGTTTGATCACCTCGTCGTCACCGCTGGCGGCCTCGTCGGCGCCTCGCCACTCGTCACACAAGACTTTTCGGCCCTACATGACGCCATGGACGGCAAGCTCTATGGCAGCCTGCTGGCCGCCAAGTACGCAGCGCCGCGCATCCGAGCCGGTGGTTCCGTCGGCTTCACCTCCGGCATGTTGGCTCGCAAGCCTGCAGCCAATGCCCTCGTCAAAACCCTGATCAACGCCGCGTTGGAAGCAGCCGTCCGGCAATTGGCAAAGGAACTCGCGCCATTACGCTTCTACGCCGTCAGCCCGGGCCCCGTCAATACTCCCAGCTGGGCCCATCTGGATGAAAGCGCCCGCACCGCTGTGTTTGACAAGTTCAACAGCACGCTCCCGGTAGGCTTTGCCGCCAGCCCCGACGACACAGCCGCCGCCTACCTCTTCGCCATGCAAGCCCGTGCCCTCACCGGCACGGTGATCGACCTCGACAGCGGCGCATTGATCGCCTGATAAGGAAACAAACATGCCTACTTCAAACACCTTTTGGCCGGATAACATCAAGCTGGTAATCTCCATCTCCATGCAGCTCGAAGCTGGCGCCCAAAGTGAGCACAACAACGGCTCACCGTTCCCCGCCATGGAGCAAGACCTGCCCGATTTGCCCGCACGCACCTGGTTCGACTACGGCATCCACGAAGGCATCCCGCGCCTGCTCAACCTATGGGACAAACACGGCATCAAAGTCACATCACACATGGTGGGCGAAGCCGTGCGCCAGCATCCCGAACTAGCGCGCGAAATCGTCGCCCGCGGCCACGAAGCCGCCGCACATGGGCAAACCTGGACTCCACACTGGACGATGGACGAAGCGACCGAGCGTGCTTCCTACGAAGCCAATATCGCCGCCATTGAAGCCGCAACCGGCACACGCCCCACCGGCTTCAATGCCTTCTGGCTACGCGGCACCCCACACACGCTCAGCATCCTTGTCTCGCTCGGCTTTCGCTATCACATCGACGACCTGTCGCGCGACGAACCAATGCGGACCCAGGTCAATGGCCAACCCTTCGCCATCGTACCCTACACACTGCGCATGAACGACATTGCCCGTTTCGGTGCCGAAGGCCCCCTCACCGCTGCAGCCTTCGGTCAAGAGCTACGCGATGAATTCGACCAACTCTACCTGGAATCAGCCACGCGACGTCGGATGATGTCTATCTCCACCCACGACCGCATCGCCGGCACACCCGGCCGCATCAAAGCGCTGGACGCTTTCATCACCTACGCTAAGAGCCACCCCGGCGTCGTCTTTCTGCGCAAGGACCAAATTGCCGACCTCGCGCTCACCTTGCCCGACGTACCGGAACGAGTCCATCGCGATTGAGCTCTCTGCGATTCTGAAGGTGCTCTCACAAAATGCAGCGCAGCGGCAACTTCGCACTGCTATGTATTAAATTTGACCATCAAATGCCTGGGCAAATCCAACTCTGACGGAGGACATAGAGTAGGAACTCCGATGCAGAACATCAACCACGCACTGTGCCGAAATTGCACCAGCAGCCTTTTCTAAAAATAAAATAGGGGTTACGCCGAAACGTAACCCCTTGATTTTATTGGTGGGCCTCCCGTGAGTCGAACACGGCACCAACGGATTATGAGTCCGCTGCTCTAACCAAGCATGAGCTAGAGGCCCGAGAAGCTATGCATCATAAACCATTTGCCGGACATGGAGGGCATCCATGCCCGGCTAGAAGGCTCAATTTCCTTCAAGGAAGCTCTTGAGCTTGTCGGAGCGCGAAGGATGGCGCAGCTTGCGCAATGCCTTGGCTTCGATCTGGCGGATGCGTTCGCGCGTGACATCGAATTGCTTGCCGACTTCTTCGAGCGTGTGGTCGGTCGACATTTCGATGCCGAAGCGCATGCGCAGCACCTTGGCTTCGCGCGGGGTGAGCGAATCCAGCACGTCCTTGACCACCCCGCGCATGGAGGCATGCAGGGCCGCGTCCGAGGGCGCCAGAGTGTTGTTGTCTTCGATGAAGTCGCCCAGATGGGAATCGTCGTCGTCGCCGATCGGCGTTTCCATGGAGATCGGTTCCTTCGCGATCTTCATGATCTTGCGGATCTTGTCCTCGGGCATTTCCATCTTGATCGCCAAGGTGGCCGGATCGGGTTCGGCGCCGGTTTCCTGCAGGATCTGGCGCGAGATGCGGTTCATCTTGTTGATCGTTTCGATCATATGCACCGGGATGCGGATGGTGCGTGCCTGGTCGGCGATCGAGCGCGTGATGGCTTGGCGGATCCACCAGGTGGCGTAGGTCGAGAACTTGTAGCCGCGGCGGTATTCGAACTTGTCCACCGCCTTCATCAAGCCGATGTTGCCTTCCTGGATCAGGTCGAGGAATTGCAGGCCGCGGTTGGTGTATTTTTTGGCGATCGAGATGACCAGGCGCAGGTTGGCTTCGGTCATTTCGCGCTTGGCCTTGCGCGCCTTCATTTCGCCGGCGGCCATCTTGCGGTTGATGTCGCGCAGGTCGGGCAAGGGCAGCACCACGCGCGCTTGCAGGTCGATCAGTTTTTGCTGCAATTCCTGCACGGCAGGCACGTTGCGGCCCAGCACGGCGCTGTAGGAATGGCCGCCGTTGACTTCGCCGTCGATCCAGGTGCGATTGGTTTCATTGCCCGGGAAGACCTTGATGAAATGGGCCCGCGGCATGCCGCAGCGGTTCACCACCAGTTCCAGGATCTGCTTTTCGATGTGGCGCACCTCGTCCACCTGGGCGCGCAGCGTGTCGCACAGCTTTTCCACCATCTTGGCGGTGAAGCGGATCGACAAGAGTTCTGCCGAGATCGTTTCTTGCGCCTTGACGTAGGACTTGGAGTTGTAGCCTTCCTTTTCGAAGGCGCGGCGCATCTTTTCGAATTGCGCCTTGATGTTATCGAACTTGGCCAGCGATTCGCGCTTCAATTGCTCGAGCTGCTCGGCCGAGTAGCCGGCCGCGCCAGAGGCGCCGCCTTCTTCTTCCTCTTCGTCCTCTTCCTCTTCGTCTTCTTCCTCGTCCTCGTCGGCAGCGGGAGCGGCCGTCATGGCCGGTTCTTCGACGTTCATGTCGACCAGGCCGTCGACGATTTCATCGACCTTGATTTCTTCGTTGGTGATGCGGTCGGCCGCTTGCAGGATTTCGGCGATCGTGGTCGGACAGGCCGAAATGGCCTGGATCATGTCCTTCAAGCCTTCTTCGATGCGCTTGGCGATTTCGATTTCACCTTCGCGCGTCAAGAGTTCGACCGAACCCATTTCACGCATGTACATGCGGACGGGGTCGGTGGTACGGCCGAAATCGGAATCTACTGTCGACAAGGCGGCTTCGGCGGCAGCTTCGGCGTCGTCGTCGGAGGCGACGGTGGCGACGTTGTCCGACAGCAGCAGCGTTTCGGCATCGGGCGCGTGTTCATAGACCGCGATACCCATGTCGTTGAAGGTGCCGATGATGCCGTCGATCGCTTCCGGGTCGACGATGTTCTCGGGCAGGTGGTCGTTGATTTCCGAATACGTCAGGAAGCCACGCTCCTTGCCCTGCTTGATCAGGTTCTTGAGCTTTTGGCGGCGACGTTCGAGCTCCTCTTCCGAGGCTTCCGTATCGGACGAGAAGGCGTCTTTCAGCAAAGCCTTTTCCTTGGCCTTGCGGTCCTTGGCCTTGGCCTTGTCGACAGCCTTCAATTCGGCGCGTTCGACGGCGTTGAGCGCGGCGACTTCGTCGTTCTCGAGCTGGAATTCCTTGGGCTTGCGGCCGCGGCGGCCGGGCACCTTGATGGTCGGCAGCACGTAGCCCGAGGTGTCGATCGCGGCGAGCGCGGCGGCATCGGTGGTTTGGCTGACTGCTGCTGTAGCAGGCGCCGCAGCGACGGCAGCCTTGCTTTCAACAACTTTCTCGGCCTTGGGCGCGGCCTTCTTCAGTTCGGATTTGGGTTCAGATTTCTTTGCTGTCACGGGGGCTTTCAATGGTGCTGTAGCCGCCTTCTCCGCTTTCACGGGAGGCTTGGCCTTTACGGGCGCGGCCTTGGCAGGGGCTGCCTTGGGGTTCGCTTTCGGTGTTGGCTTGGTTGCTACCTTGCTTACGTTCTTGGAGGCAGGTGCTGTCTTGGCGCTTTCGGTCTTCTTGGGAACGGGTTTGGCTGCCGTCTTGGCAGCGGGCTTTGCTGCCGGTTTGGATGCGGCCGGTTTCTTTGCGGGAGTTGTCGGTGTTTTCGCGGGTTTCTTCATTGCGTTCGCCATGGAATCAACAAGCAATTAAATGCCAGGTTACGTACTGCCCTACTACCGACAATACAAACCAGGCCGACTGTGCATCTTTACCTCTACCGGGCCTGAGCAGTGCTTCGCAATTGCCGAAACTACTCTACCGGGGCCAAACTAACCAAACTACCAATCTCGGACACTTCCACGCTGGAACAGGTCCTTGGAAATTCGATGCCGGATCAGGCATCGCGTTCATCGCCGGGATTGCTCCAAGGCGACGTAAGGTACTGAATGTACGGAATAAAAAGCTTTTTAGTATATCACATCGCCCCTTGTTGACCAAATTCGAGGCAAGCGCCTAACCCGGCCGGTTGGCCGATTCTGCCGCCGCTTCGCGGCGCAAAGCCTCTTGCTGTTGCATCAATTCGCGGAAGCGCTGCTTCATTTCCTCATCCAGGGAACCGGCACTGGTGATGCGTTTGAGCTCCTCGGCGATCATCTGCTGCTTGATCTGCCGAATCGCCCCGGCCAGCTCCAGTTTCGCCAAGGCGGGCTCGGTGCCGGCTTCTGCGGCGATCTCGCGTATAAACGGCTCGAAATCCGATCCTTCAGCGCGCAAGTGCTCAGACAGCACAGCGAAGTTAGCGCCCTCGCCCATCTGGGAGGCGGCCGCGATCAACTGGGCAAACATCTCGGCACTCTCGGGAGCGATATACGCCAGCGCGTCGAGCGCGGAATCGTCCAAATCCACCACCAGCGCCGGGTGCGCCACCAGGAGGCGCATGATTTGCCGCTCCAACCCTACCGGCGCCTTGCGCTTGACAGCCGGCGGCGCCTGGCGCGCGCGCGCCACCGGCTGGGCCAATTCAAACAGTGTTTCGATCTCGACCGGCGTGGTTTGCGTGGCTTGCGCCAGGCTGCGCACGATCTGCAGCCGCAGTGACGAAGGCGGCATGGCTTGCAGCAAGGGCTTGGCGTCGAACTGCGCGCGGGCGCGCCCTTCTGGCGTGCTCATGTCCTGCTCGGCCGTCACTTCACGCAGCAGGAATTGCGACAAGGGCATGGCATCGTTCACTTGCTGCTCGAATGCTTCGGCACCGAGTTCGCGGATATAACTGTCCGGGTCGTGCTCGGGCGGCAAGAACAGGAAGCGGATGACCTTGTTGTCGTTCGCGTGCGGCAGGCTGGCGTCCAACGCGCGGCGCGCAGCGCGGCGACCGGCGGCATCGCCGTCGAAGCTGAAGACCACGGTATCGGTCTGGCGCAACAGCTTTTGCACATGCGTCGGCGTGCAAGCGGTCCCCAAAGTGGCCACGGCTTGCGGAAAACCCAGTTGCGCCAACGCGACCACGTCCATGTATCCTTCGGTGACCAGCACGTATCCCGCTTCGCGTATGGCTTGCCGTGCTTCGAACAACCCGTACAGCTCGCTACCCTTTTGAAATAAGGGTGTCTCGGGCGAATTCAAGTACTTGGGCTCGCCGGCATCGAGGATGCGGCCGCCGAAGGCGATCACCTGGCCCTTGACGTTACGGATGGGGAACATGACGCGGTCGCGGAAGCGGTCATAACGCTTGCGACCGCTGCTTCCTTCTTCACTGCGATCAATCACGAGACCCGCCTCGACCAGCGCTTCCGCCTCATAATCGGGAAACACGGCACGCAAGCCATCCCAGCCATCGGGAGCATAACCGAGCCCGAAACGCGCGGCGACCTCGCCGGTCAGACCGCGCCCTTTGAGGTAGTTCTTGGCGCGTTCGGACCCGCGCAACTGATGACGGTAATAGTCGCAAGCCTGGGTCATGGCTTCGGACAAGGCCAGGCTCTTGGCCTGGTATTCGGCGCGTTGCGCCGGCGGCAGCTTGTCGTCATTGTCGGGCACGACCATGCCGACGTTCTGCGCCAGATCCTTGACCGCCTCGACGAAGCCGAGGCCGGAATACTCCATCAGGAAGCCGATGGACGTGCCATGCGCACCGCAGCCGAAGCAGTGATAGAACTGCTTGGTCGGGCTGACGGTGAAGCTGGGCGATTTCTCGTTATGGAAGGGGCACAGCCCCATGAAATTGGCGCCACCCTTCTTCAACTGGACGTAGCGACCCACCACGTCGACGATGTCGACGCGGTTGAGCAAGTCCTGGATGAAGGAATTTGGAATCATGAGCTGCGCCCCCAGCAGCTTATGTTCTTACGCTTTCTTGGACAGCGCGGCCTTGACCAGGCCCGAGACCTTGCCCATGTCGGCACGGCCGGCCAGCTTGCCCTTCAGGAGCGCGACGACCTTGCCCATGTCCTGCATGCCGGTGGCGCCGGTTTCGGCCATGGCGGCATCGACGGCGGCTTGCACTTCGGCGTCGGACAAGGCGGCAGGCATGTAGGCTGAAAGGATTTCCATCTCGCCCTTTTCCACATCGGCCAGGTCCTGGCGGCCGCCGGATTCATATTGGGCGATCGAATCCTTGCGCTGCTTGATCATCTTTTCGATGATGGTGAGCACGTCGGTATCGCTCAGCTCGATGCGCTCATCCACTTCGCGCTGCTTCATTGCGGCGAGCAGCAAGCGAATGGTGGCCAGACGCGCAGCTTCCTTGGCACGCATGGCGGTCTTCATATCTTCCTGGATCTGTGCTTTCAGACTCATGGGATCATCCTTTTCAGATAAGCGCAAAGATATACGCAAAACAATCGAACTGTCGAAAAAGCCAAAACCCGCTGCGGACCGTCACCGGAGCGGGTTTGCAATAGGCCGCACGGCAATCCGTACGGCGCTGACAACCTGGACTTCTTAGTAGAGCTTCTTGGGCAATTGCTGGCTGCGGATGCGCTTGTAGTGGCGCTTCACGGCAGCGGCCAGCTTGCGCTTGCGCTCTGCAGTCGGCTTTTCGTAAAACTCGCGCGCGCGCAACTCGGTCAGGAGACCGGTCTTTTCGATAGTGCGCTTGAAGCGGCGCATGGCGACTTCGAACGGCTCGTTTTCTTTCAGGCGAATAGTGGTCATGTAACGAAACCAGGGTTAAAAGTTTGAGGAAAGACCGCGATTATAGCAGGCCGCCTCATAAATTGGAAGTCCAATTTTGCTTTATTTGCGCCTAACTTGTTGTTTTTATTCAATGGAAGTCCCAGCCGCGTGCCCCGACGCCCAAGCCCACTGGAAGTTATAGCCTCCGAGCCAACCCGTGACGTCGACCGCCTCGCCGATGAAATGAAGGCCCGGCACTTTGGCAGCCATCATGTCCTGCTGCGACAGCTCTTTCGTATCGACCCCGCCGCGCGTAACTTCGGCCTTGCGGTAGCCTTCCGAGCCGTTGGGCACGATACGCCAGCGGTTGATCGATTCACCGAGCCGGCGCAGCTGCTTGTCCTGCATGTCGGGCAGCCGCGCGTCGAGCGGAAAACCATTGGCCGCAAGCCAGCCTTCGGCCAGCCGCGCCGGCAGGAATTGGTGCATGAAATTGCCCAAGGTCTTTTTGACGCTGGATTTGCTTTCTATCAACACCTCGGCCAGATCAACTTCGGGCAGCAAATTCAGTGTCAGGGCCATGCCATCCTCCCAGAAACTGGAAATCTGCAGCACTGCCGGGCCGGACAAGCCGCGATGGGTAAACAATAAGTCTTCGCGGAAAGTGCCGCGGCTTTTCCTTTCCCCGGTCTCGATATCGACCGGCAGCGAAATGCCGGCCAGCGGAACGAAGGGTTGCCAGGCCGCCTCGTCGAAAGTCAGCGGCACGAGCGCCGGGCGCGGCTCGACCGTCTTCAGTTCAAATTGCCTGGCGATGCGATAGGCAAAGTCGGTCGCGCCTATCTTGGGGATGGATAAGCCGCCCGAGGCGACGACGAGATGGCGGGCACGCACCGGGCCGCCCTCAAGCGAAATCAGGAAATGTTCGCCCGCGTCGCCGTTTTCTTTTGATATACCGCCAACCTTGCACGGCATGCGCCAAGTCACGCTGCCTGCGTCGCACTCGGCCTTGAGCATGGAAATGATGTCTTCGGCCGAGCGGTCGCAAAACAGCTGGCCCCTGTGCTTTTCATGAAACGGGATGCGATAGCGCTTGACCAGGTCGATGAAATCCTGCGGCGTGTAGCGTGCCAGCGCGCTCTTGCAGAAGTGCGGATTCTGCGACAGGAAGTTTTGCGGGCCGGCATGCATATTGGTGAAATTGCAGCGCCCGCCGCCGGAAATACGGATTTTTTCCGCCAGTTTTTCGGCGTGGTCGATCAAAATCACGGACTTGCCGCGCTGACCGGCCACGGCGGCGCACATCATGCCTGCCGCGCCGGCGCCGATCACCGCCACATCGAACGTCTGGCTCATGCGCGCGCTTTCAATTGCCTGGCTACGCGCAGGCAATGTTCCGCTTGTTCCGCTATCGCGGGCGGCACGGCTTGTTCGCCGCGCAAGACGGCGCCAATCCATGTCGCGGTTGCCGCCGCATCGGCCGGCGGCAAACTCGGCACTTCGTCGCTCGGCTCTTCGCGCTCGACCAGCACTGTACTCCGGCCGGCGTGGAACCAGGTGATTTGCTGGGCGCGGCGCACGTTAGCGACCGCCTCGCCTTCAGTGCCGCGCATCAGGAACACGTCGCCCATATCGCTTGGTGCGAGCGTGGAAAGATATTCGGTCAGCATGGCCAGGTATTCCGGGTGCGTGTAGGAATTGAGCCTCAGTGCAGGCTGAGCGAAGGGCTGCAGCAGTTTCACCAGAGTGTGGGTGGAATTGCGCACGCCGAGGATGCGGCGCATGGCCAAAAGGCGCGCCATCTTGGGTACAAGATTCTCCACCGGCATGAAGGCCGGGTTGCCATCGGCCCAGAGCCGCGATGCGTCGGCAAGACCGATTGCCGGAGCCTGGCCCATCGCCTGCAGAATTTCCGCCGTCGTGACCCGGCCCGGGTCGGCCTGCACGCCATGTACCAACACCGGCGCCCCGGAGCGCGCCAACAGGCAGGCCAGCAAGGGGGTGAGATTGGCCATTTGGCGCGAGCCGTTGTAGCTCGGGATGACGATCGGCGCATAATCGCTCGCCGGCGCATCGATGGGTGCGAACGAGCCGTGCGCCGCTTCGAGAAAGCCGGCGATTTCCTCGACCGATTCGCCCTTGATGCGCATGGCCAGCATGATGCCGCCGAGTTCGAGGTCGGACACACGGCCATCGAGCATGGCCTCGTACAGCATGGAGGCATCGGCACGCGACAGGCTGCGCGCTCCCTTTTTACCGCGTCCTATCTCTTTGATGAAACGCGCGGCGGCGAAAGCTTCAGTCATGCTCGGGAAGGGTTTTGATGGACAGCCTACAGCTTACACTGAAGCATTGCCGGCCATGTCCGGCGAGGGTCGCGAAAGCCAAATCCTTTAAAATACCGGTATTACGATATTCGCCAAACAACATCCATGCTCGTCCTCGGTGTCGAATCCTCCTGCGATGAAACCGGCCTTGCGCTCTACGATACGGAGCGCGGCTTGCTGTCGCATGCCTTGCACTCCCAGGTGGCGATGCACGAAGAATACGGCGGCGTGGTGCCCGAGCTTGCTTCGCGCGACCATATCCGGCGTGCGATTCCGCTGCTGGAGCAAGTGCTGGCCAAGGCCAATGTCAAGGCGGAGCAGGTTGATGCCATCGCCTATACGCAGGGGCCGGGGCTGGCCGGCGCGCTGCTGGTCGGCTCCTCGATCGCCTGCGGCCTCGGCCTGGCGCTGGACAAGCCTGTGCTGGGCGTGCACCACCTCGAAGGCCACCTGCTCTCCCCGCTGCTGGCCTCGAACCCGCCGGAATTTCCTTTCGTCGCGCTGCTGGTGTCAGGCGGGCATACGCAATTGATGCGTGTCGATGGCATCGGGCGGTATGCATTGCTCGGCGAAACACTCGACGACGCTGCAGGCGAAGCGTTCGACAAGTCGGCCAAGCTGCTGGGCCTGGGCTACCCCGGCGGCCCGGCGATTTCACGCCTGGCAGAGTTCGGCGACCCCGCCGCCTACACGCTGCCGCGGCCGATGCTGCATTCCAAGGACTTGAACTTCAGCTTTTCCGGCTTGAAGACGGCCGTGCTGACGGTGGTGAAAAATCATGCCGCCAATATCTGCGAGCAAGACAAGGCCAACATCGCGCGCGGCTTCGTCGATGCCATCGTCGATGTGCTGGTGGCGAAGTGTTTGAAGGCACTGAAGGAAACGCGTCTGAAGCGCCTCGTAATCGCCGGCGGCGTGGGTGCAAACCGGCAACTGCGCGACGCCTTGAACGCGGCGGCGGAAAAGAAGCGCTTTCGCGTGTATTACCCCGAGCTGGAATTTTGCACCGACAACGGGGCGATGATTGCGTTTGCGGGAGCGATGCGGTTGAAGGGCAATCCGGCTGCTGCTACGCACGACTATGCGTTCAATGTGCGGCCGCGCTGGCCGCTCAATGAATTACAGGCGGCCTGATTCCATCGCAGGTTGGCGCTCAGCGTAGCGAACCCCGACCCAAACCCGCAACATCACGCTTTCTTGGCCTTCGATCCGATCTTGCTTTCCTTGCCCGACAACAGCTTGCCGATATTCTGGCTATGGCGATAGAACAACAGCAAGGCCATCACGCCCACCGCCAGCATGATCGAATCGGTGTAGTTCAAGCGTTCATCGAACAAGGCCAGATAGAGCAGCGCACAGGCGCTTGCGACCAACGCCGCCAAGGACGAATAACGCGATATCAGCGCCACGGCGAGCCAGGTCAACAGGCAGGGCAGGCCCAGCCATAGCGCGTTCAAGCCCAGCATGACGCCGAAGAAAGTGGCCACACCCTTGCCACCGACGAACTTGGTATAAAGCGGCCACAGGTGGCCCAAGAACACGGCCAGGGCTACCAATGCCAACGCACGGTCGCCGAGACCGAACTGCCCGCCGAAGTGCAAAGTCAGCCACACGGCAAGCCAGCCCTTGAAGCCATCGCCCAACAATGTGACGAGCGCGGCCATCTTGTTGCCGCTTCGCAAGACGTTGGTCGCACCGGGATTCTTTGACCCATAAGTGCGCGGGTCAGCCAGGCGAAATACTTTGCTGACGATGACGGCAAACGAAACCGAGCCGATCAGGTAGGCGGCCAGAGCGGCCAACAGGGTGTAACCCATTGCATTCATTTTGTTCTTGCTTCCTTTATTATCAGTTGCCGCGCCCAATGATACCGGCTTGCGCGCGTCGCCCTCATGCGGCCTACCGCTTTTTTATTGCTGCAAGGCACAATCGACGGGCGTCATCTTAAGTACGGCTTGCATCGCCGCCGGCGCAATGCCAACCAGATAGCCGCGCCGTCCGCCATTGATATATATCTTGTCGAGTTCGAGGATGGTCTTTTCCACATAGACCGGCATGGCTTTTTTTGTGCCGAAGGGCGAGGTGCCACCCACCAGATAACCGGAATGGCGGTTGGCCACTTCGGGCTTGCACGGCTCGACCGACTTGCAGCCGATCTGGCGTGCCAGGTTCTTGGTCGACACCTTGCGGTCGCCATGCATCAAGACCACGAGCGGCTTGGCTGCTTCATCCTGCATGATGAGGGTCTTGACTACGTGATGCTCGTCCACCCCAAGCTCGCGCGCCGAGACTTCGGTGCCGCCGTGTTCTTCGTATTCGTAAGGATGTTCGGTAAACGCCACGCCTTGCTTGCGCAGGAATTGGGTGGCTGGGGTTTCCGAAACATGTTCTTTCTTGCTCATGGTTCAATTCATTCCGCATGCAACGCTTATCGGACGCCATTATCGCGCCATCCTCGGGCAAAGTGCGAAGCATGTGCCGTGATGGTGCATTTTCTGCAAGGTTTTTTCATGGCCCGCCCCAAAATTGTCGCTCCGCACAAGCATGAAGCGAAACCCGATTTGACAGGAACTTCCGACCGAATTCCCAGCCTGACGACGGCGCCATTCACTTTGAAAATACGGGCCTCATGCGGAGTGCGCGGCGCGCCAGACCTGGTCCGTTGGCACGTTCCTTGCTGAAAGGTTTTTGCTTGGAAATGCAGAGAATGCGGAAATTTTTGTGCGATGCACCAAAAATCGCTTGACATCGAAACCCAAGTCGATAAAATGGAATTGTTGCGGCGCACAATGCGTCTAACCCGATTGCCTTATTGACAGATATTGGAGAGAACCATGTACACCACCCCCGAACAGTTTTCGGCTGCCGCCAAGACCAATTTCGAAGCCCAGATCGCTGCCCTGAGCGCGCTGACCAATAGCGCCTTCAACAGCGTGACCAAGATCGTCGACCTGAACCTGAATACGGCCAAGGCGTCGTTCGCCGACAGCTCGGCTGCCGTCAAGCAATTGCTGGCCGCCAAGGATGCGCAGGAATTCTTGTCGCTGACTTCGGCCCAAACCCAGCCTACCGCCGAAAAGGCGCTGGCTTATGGCCGCTCGCTGGCCGGCATCACTTCCGCCGCCCAAGCAGAGTTCAGCAAGGCCGCTGAAGAGCAAATCGCCGAAGGCAACCGCAAGGTCAGCGAATTCATCGACGCCGTGACCAAGAATGCCCCGGCCGGTTCGGAAAAGGCTGTGGCCTTCGTCAAGACTGCGATCGACAACGCCAACGCCGGCTACGAGCAATTCAGCAAGAACGCCAAGAAGGCTGCTGAAACGCTGCAAGCCAACGTGGATTCCGCCGTGACCCAGTTCGCGCAAACCACGGCCAAGACCACCAGCCGCGCCAAGAAGTAATCGGCGAGTGCCGCATGGATACGGGCTACCTCGGTAGCCCGTTTTTTATTGGCTCAACAGTTCAGCGCTTTCGGCAGCGATGTCTGCCGACAAGGCAACGCCCATGCCGTTGCAACCGAAACCCAGAGCAATGCGGTCGCCCACCATCTTCACTTCAGGCAAGCCGCGCTCGGTGAAGCCCATGATGCCGGCCCAGCGGTGCTCAATCGCGAACTCGCGTCCCGGCAGGATCGTTTCCTTGAGCATGGTTTCGAGCGCCCGTTGGATCACTTCGCTCAATCCCATCTCGTTGCTGGTTTCTTCATCGAATGCAAGATTGCGCGCGCCGCCAAGCAGCACGCGCTGGCCGACGTTGCGGAAGTAGTAAAAGCCCTGCTCCATGTGGTAAGTGCCGCGCCAGGGCAAATCCGGTACGGGAGCGGTGACGACGACTTGGCCGCGCCCCGGCACGATGCCGCATTCCGGCAAGAGGCCGGCCGTAAAGCCGCTGGTGCAGACGGCTACGCGCGCAGCGCGGAAGCGCAGGCCGCGCTCGCCGGCTACGGTGATCAAAACGCAGCCGTCGCCCGGCTCCATGGCCGTCACTTCGGCGCCGGTGTGGATTTCCACGCCTTTTTGCGCCGCCAATCGGGCCAGCGAGCGCATGGCGCGGCCGGAATGGATTTGCGCTTCGAGCGGGCAATGCACAAGCGCCTTGATGCTGCTGGCGAAGCCGCTACTGCGCAAGCCTTTCTCGTCGAGCGCAAAAATGCGTTGGCCGAACATCGGCTCAAGCTTGTCGTTGAGGCTTTGCAATTGCTCCAGGGCCGGCAAGTCCTGTTCGCGCAGCAATTCGCTGCCGCCGTAGCATTCCAGACCGAGCGCCGCATCGTCGAGGCGGCGGCGCAAGCGGTTCAAGCCATGCCAGCGCCGCTCGACAATGGCCAGCGCCTCATCTTCACCGAGCTCCTCGATGTCGGCCAGGATTTCGGTCAGACTGCCGAAGCAGGCAAAGCCGGCATTGCGGCTCGACGCCCCGGAGGGCAGCAAGCCGCGTTCGAGCACCACCACCGATGCGGCCGGTGCGCGTTCGCGCAATTCAATGGCCGTCTGCAAACCGATGATGCCGCCGCCGATGACGACGAAGTCGGCATCGAGCATGGCATCCTGTTCCCAAAAACTCGTGTGCATGCTTATTCCTTCTTGGGCGCTTTTTTTGTCAATTGCGCTTCAAACGCCAAATCGTTCTTGGTGACGCGCTTCTTTTCCTGCGGTCCGAGCGCATCGACGAAAGGCACGAAATCCTCGATCGACATGGGCGCGCTTTGCGGGGTCGAGATGCCATTTTCGTCGAGCACAAGGAAGGGCAAGCCGGCCGAATTGAGCATCATCTTGTAATGCGTATTGCCGCTACGCCGCTTGAGCCGTTCGACGGCGGCCGTGGCCTTGGTGGTTCTCATGCTGCTCCTTCCAGGTTTCTCGCGCTCTCGAACACGCGTCGTGCGCCGCTTGCGGGATCATCGAAAACAAGGCGGCGCGCCAGCAATTGCAATGGACGGCTGAAGTCGTCACCCTTGCATGGTAGCGCTTCAGGGTAAAAATCGTCATGCAGAATGGGTATGCCCAGCGCCGCCATGTGAACGCGCAACTGGTGCTGCTTGCCCGTGACCGGTTCCAGCCGGTACAAGGCGTGCCTGCCGCGCCGCTCCATCATATCAATGCGCGTTTCGGCGTTGGGCTCGCCGTCTTCCTCGCACATGCGGAAAAACGGCGTGCCCGGTACGATGCGGCTTTTTCTCCACAGCGGCAATTGCAGGTCGGCACGCCATGGCGCCATCGCCTCGTAAACCTTTTCCATCGCGCGCTCGCGGAACAATGCCTGATAGGTGCCGCGCGTTTGCGGGTTGTGCGAGAACAGCACCACGCCGGCGGTTTCGCGGTCGAGCCGGTGCAACGGCACGAGGTCGTTCCAGCCGAATTTCCTGCGCAGGCGCACCAGCAAAGTCTCATGCACAAAGCGCCCAGCCGGCGTCACGGGGAGAAAATGCGGCTTGTCCACCGCAACGATATGCTCGTCGCAATGGAGTATGGCTTCCTCGAACGGGATGGCCGTCTCCGGGCCGGCATCGCGATAATAGAAGATGCACATGCCGCGCGCTACGGGGCTATCGGCGGCCAGAGGTGTGCCATGCTGGTCCATCACTTCGTTTTTGGCGAGGCGCGCGTCCCAGGCGGCCGGCTCGACTTCGGCAAAGCGTTCCAGCAGGAAGTGGCGCAGGTTGTCCCAGCGCCCCTCCGGTATCCAAAGGAAGCTGGGACCGACGCCATCGCGTATCGGCAACGGTGCGACGAGCTTTTGCCTTGCCATGTTCAACAAAGCAGGTCGATTTCGGCCTGTTCCAGGTAGCGCCATTCGCCTTCTTCCAGCCCTAGCGAATCCAATGTCAATTGGCCGATGGCGGTGCGGCACAGCGCGGCGCAGTGATTGCCGGCGGCGGCCAGCATGCGCTTGACTTGATGATACTTGCCCTGCTCGAGCACGATCTCGATCCGGTGTTCACCGACCTTGCGGCAGGACTGCGCCGCCAGCGGAGCGGGCTCGTCATGCAACTGCACCCCGGCCAACAATTGCGCGACCAATTTGTCGGTCACCGGTTCGGCCGTGGTGGCAAGATAGAGCTTGGGCACATGGCGCTTCGGCGAAGATTGCGCGTGGATGAAGGCACCGTCGTCGGACAGCAACAGCATACCCGTCGTGTCGTGATCGAGCCGGCCCACGGGTTGCACCTCGCGCCAGGTGAATTGCTCGGGCAAAAGCGTCAGCACGCCGGGATGATGGCTGGGCTTGCGCGAGCATTCGATATTGGGCGGCTTGTTGATGACGATGTAGACATGCTCGCGCACCACCCATTCTTCCTCGAACAGCGTGAAGACCAAGCCTTCGGTTTCGTAGCCCGCCTTGTAGTCGGTGACGGTCGCCCCGCCTATTGCCACTTCGCCATCGGCGATCAGTTCGCGGCACCACTTGCGCGTGCCCACACCCTGCGACTGCAGGATGCGGTCGAGGCTCTGCTTTGCCATCCTCGATCCCGCGCTACTTGATGACGTGATAGCAGGGCGTGTACACCTTGCCCGGCAGCTTCATGCGGTGCTGCGCCACGAAGGACGACAGCAGCTCGTCCATATGCTGCATCAGGGCCGCATCGCCGCGAATCTCGAACGGGCCGTGCTGCTCGATGGCGCGTATGCCCTGCTCCTTGACGTTGCCGGCCACGATGGCGGAAAACGCGCGCCGCAGGTTGGCCGCCAGCAAATGGGTTTCCTGGTTTGCGTGCAGCGAGAGGCCTCGGACGTTCTGATGCGTCGGCAGGAAGGGATGCTGGAATTCTTCGTCTATCTTCAAGTGCCAGTTGAAGTAGTAGGCATCGGCGTGATCCTTGCGGTATTCGCGCACCTTCTTGATGCCTTCCTGCATTTCCTGCGCCACCCGCGCCGGATCGTCGACGATGATCTGGTAGCGTTGTTGCGCAACCTTGCCCAGCGTGGCGCCGATGAAACGGTCGATGTGCTCGAAATAGGCGCGCGAGCCCGCAGGCCCGGTGAAGATGAGCGGGAAAGGCAGGTCCGCATTCTCGGGGTGCAGCAGCACGCCGAGAAGATACAGGATCTCTTCCGCGGTGCCGGCGCCGCCGGGGAAGACCACGATGCCGTGTCCGAGCCGTACGAATGCTTCGAGGCGCTTTTCGATATCGGGCATGATCACCAGATCATTGACGATGGGGTTGGGCGCCTCGGCGGCGATGATGCCCGGTTCGGACACGCCGATATAGCGCCCGCCATGGATGCGCTGCTTGGCGTGGCCGATGGTGGCGCCCTTCATCGGGCCCTTCATCGCACCCGGTCCGCAGCCGGTGCAGATGTCGAGTCCGCGCAAGCCCATTTCATAGCCGACCAGCTTGGTGTAGTCGTATTCGACGCGCGAAATCGAGTGTCCGCCCCAGCACACCACGAGGTTGGGATTGTTCGAGGGGGTCAGCACGTCGGCATTGCGCAGGATGTGGAATACCGCGTCGGTGATGCCTTCGGACGAGGACATGTCGAACAGCGGATTGTCGACGATCTCGTGGTTGGCGAAGATCACGTCGCGCAGCACGGAAAACACGTGCTCGTGCATGCCCTTGATCATCTTGCCGTCGACGAAAGCGCTGACCGGCGCCCCCTTGATGTCGAGCTTGATGCCGCGCTCGCGCTGCACGATGTTGACTTCGAATGAGGCGTAGCGCTCCAGCAGCTCCTTGCCGTCGTCGAGCTCGTTGCCCGAATTGAGCACGGCCAGCGTGCAATTGCGGAACAGGCTGTACAGCCCGCCCTGGCTGGTATCGCGCAACTTGGCGACTTCGGACTTGGAGAGGATTTCAAGGCGCCCCTCGGGCGAGATTTGGGTGTCGATGACGGGGTATTCCATGTAGGTTCTTTTCTTTGGTTGTGTTTTTCTTGCTATTTTACTACCCGCGCGGGTGGTGCTGGGCATGAAGCTGCTTCAAGCGTTCGCGCGCGACGTGGGTATAAATTTGCGTGGTCGAGATATCGGCGTGGCCGAGCAGCAGTTGTACCACGCGCAAATCGGCCCCATGGTTCAGCAAATGGGTGGCGAATGCGTGGCGCAGCGTGTGCGGCGAGAGCGGCGCCTTGACTGCCGCGTCGAAGGCATATTTCTTGATCAGGGTCCAGAACATCTGGCGCGTCATGGCGCCGCCGCGCGCCGTGACGAAAAGGGCGTCGGCCATCTGGCCGGCCAGGATGGCGCCGCGCCCGTCGCGCAGATAGCGCTCGATCCAGCCGCGCGCCTCTTCGCCGAAGGGCACGAGACGCGTCTTGCTGCCCTTGCCCGTGATGCGCAGGACACCTTCGTTCATGCCGACTTCGACCGTTTTGAGCAACACCAGCTCGGACACGCGCAAACCGCTGGCGTACATCAGTTCGAGCATGGTGCGGTCGCGCAAACCCAGCGGCGTGCCGACGTCGGGGGCAGCAAGCAAGGCTTCCACTTGCGCTTCGGTCAGGGTCTTCGGCAGGCGCGGCGGCTGCTTGGCCGACTTCATGCGCAGACAGGGATCGCTGGTCACGCGGTGCTGACGCAAGGCCAATTGGTAAAAGCGTTTCAGCACGGCCAGCCGGCGGTTGGCCGACGTGGCCTTGGTCGCGGCGTGGCGCGCGCTGAAGTAGCGGTTCAGATCGTCCGCCTCGACGGCCAGCAAGGCTTTGCCGCTGTCGCCATGCAGCCAGTGGGCGAACAGGCTCATATCGCGCCGGTAGGCATCGAGCGTATTTTTCGCCAAGCCGTCTTCGAGCCAGAGCGTATCGCAGAATTCGTCGATCAAGGCCTGGCTGTCGGCACTCAGTTCGGGCTTTTCAGCTGGCTTGCGGCCCATCGAAATCGAAACCCATGGGGAGCACGCCTTCGTGGCGCAACAGCCAGCGCTTGACGTTAAGATGGAAGCCGTGCTCATCGTCGTGATGGGCGAAGCCGCCCAGGCCGCCCGTGGCGGTGACGCGATGGCAGGGAATGACGATGGGGAACCAATTGTTGCCGCAAGCCTGGCCCACGGCGCGCGGTGCCGAGCGGATCGTGTTGGCCACCTGGGCATAGGTTCGCACTTGCCCACGCGGGATGGCGCTGATGACTTGCCATACCTTGCGCTGGAATTCGGTGCCGACGACGGCCAAGGGCAAGTCGAAGCGGAAATCGGGCTCCTCGATATAGCGCCCTACCTGGCGCGCGGCTTCTTCCGCGACGGCATCGGTGGGCGCTTTCTCAACGAAGCTGGCCGGCAGATAGGTCAGCTCGCGCACGGCGCCGTCTTCCGTGCGCACCCCCACCGCGCCGAACGGTGCTTCGACGATGGCGGAGAAGATGGCATCCCGTGCAGCGATCTTTTGCATGCCTCGATTTTAGCGTTTGATCCCCATTTTCGCCTGAACGCCTGCCACGAAGGCGGGCAACGCCGCATCGCGCGCCGCCTTGATCTTCTGCAGGTGCGGGTTCCCGCCCAATTTGTCGAGCAGGCTTCTCGCACCGGGCAACTCATCGAGCAGCGGCAAACCGAACAGCCGCTGTGCGACCGTGGAGGCGAGATCGGCGGCGAAGTAAAACATGATGTCGGCCAGGGTCAATTCCGCGCCGGCCATATAGGGGGCGAACCTCGCCTGCCGCTTGATGGCGGCGAAGCCGGCAATCAACTCGTCTTTTGCCTTCGCCTTGATGGCATCGGGCAGCGTGCCGCCGAACAACGCTTCGGCGAAGCAGGAGCGCGCCGGCAACTCGATATAGATTTCGATCTGCTTGACCAGCTCGCGCACCTTGGCCCTCTCGTAAGGGTCGGACGGCAACAGGGGCTTGCCTTGCCCGAGATCCTCGAGATATTCCATGATGACGCTGGCTTCGGCCAGATAGCCGTGCGGCGTCTCGAGCGCGGGCACCTTGCCGCGTGGACTCTTGGCCAGGAAGGCATCGCTTTGGTCGGGAAACGTGAGCACGTATTCGTAGGGAATGCCTTTTTCCAGCAAGGCGAATTCCACCATGTTCACATAGTTGCTGACGGGGAAGCCGATAAGTTTAAGCACGGGGGCTCCTTGAAAAGGAGCGCCCAGTGTAGCGCATTGCGCGCACATTCCCGGAAAAGAAAAAGGCGCATCTCGCGATGCGCCTTGAAATACGGCTTGCGTTCCCTGCCGCTTGTTGGCTATGCCCCAGCGGCTTTATGTGAAACGCATGTCTCCTCGTACATCCTCGGTATCGATACCGTTATTATTCCCCGCCGCCTTCAAAATCCTGTTCTACGAGGCTAATCGTATGTCTTCTTATTTTCTTCTGAATCGGGCCCCGGAAACAGGCGATACCACACCCCTACCGCCTGCTCAAACCTTGGGCAAATTCGAGTAAGTCAGCACTTTACCAAAAGCTTTGCGTAATGCGCCAGTAATTTTGCAGCTCGATGACTCTACGCGTCCAAACTACAACAGTGCGCTTGCGGACAAGGCCTTGTTGAGGTATTTGACATCGAAAACAATTAAACGATTTGCAATGTGCAGCGCAGCAAATGCCTTATGCGGCGGATTCATGTTGCGCAAGTGCCCATGCGACATGTTCCCGCACCAATTCGGAGGCATCGTCGCGTCGCGCTTCGAGCGCAACTACAACCTCGGATGTAGTCGGCGCATTGCCGAGTGCGACGGCAATATTGCGCAGCCAACGCTCGTGACCGATACGCCGTATCGCGCTGCCTTCCATCCTGCGCAAAAATTCCTCTTCGCTCCAGCCGAACAGTTCGACCAGCGTCGCACCATCGAGGCCATTGCGCACTTCGAAATCGGGCAGCACGGCGCGCTGCGCGAACTTGTTCCAGGGGCAGGCAAGCTGGCAATCGTCGCAGCCGAGTACGCGGTTGCCGATCGCGCGCCGGAATTCTTCGGGAATGCTGCCCATCAACTCGATGGTCAGGTAAGAGATGCAGCGCCGCGCATCGACCTTATAGGGTGCGACGATGGCTTGCGTGGGACAAGCGGCAAGGCAGGCGCTGCATGTGCCGCAGCGATCGGCGACAGGAGCATCAAGGGGAAGCGGCAAATCGGTATAGATCTCGCCAAGGAAAAACATCGAACCCGCTTCGCGGCTCAACAGCAGCGAATGCTTGCCGCGCCAGCCCAATCCTGATTGCGCGGCGAGAGCCACTTCCATCACCGGCGCGGAATCGGTGAAGACGCGGTAGCCGAAATCGCCTACCGTGGCGCCGATGCGTTCGGCCAGTTGCTGCAAGCGGCCGCGCAGGACCTTGTGATAGTCGCGCCCGCGCGCATAGACCGACACTGTTGCCGCCGTGCCATTTTGCAGGCGCGCAGCTTCCGCGCCGCGCCAATCTTCTGCACCCGATTGCGGCAGGTAGTTCATGCGCGCACTGATCACGCGCACGGTTCCGGGCACGAGCTCGGCCGGGCGGGCGCGCTTGCTGCCGTGCGCAGCCATGTAATCCATTTCGCCGTGATAGCCGTTATCCAGCCATTCCTGCAGGCCACGCCCGTCGTCAGCCAGCGTCGCCTCGCCGATGGACAGGCCTGCAAAGCCAAGCTCGCGGGCCCAGGTCTTGATGGATGCGGCGAGGTCGCCGAGATCGATGGCGGAGTTTTCTTGCATAATATTAAAAGAATCAATACCACCATTTTATTCGATGCAGCACTACCAAAACCTCTTGCACGATGAAGCCGGCACGATGGCGCTCGGCGCGGCCCTGGCCAAGGCGCTCGAACCGGGTTTGGCGATCCACCTGCACGGCGACCTCGGCGCCGGCAAGACGACGCTGACACGCGCCTTGCTGCATGCCGCCGGCTATGCCGGCCATGTCAAGAGCCCGACCTATACGCTGGCCGAGCCCTATGCTCTGACGATTGCCGGGAAGCACTTGCAATTGATGCATTTCGATCTCTACCGTATGGGCAGCCCGGAGGAATTTCTCGATGCCGGTTTTCGCGAAGAGTTCAATGAGCGCAATGTCTGTATCGTCGAATGGCCGGAAAAAGCGGAACCGGTGTTGCCCGCACCCGACATTGCCGTCTATTTATCCCTGCCCCGAGATGGGCGCGAAGGACGTGAGGTAGAATTACAGGCATTGTCCGCCAAGGGCACGCGCTGCCTGGACCGTTTGAAGTTCGCGCCGAATTTGTGAAGCCCGCTTTGAAACCCGCCGCCGTGAAGCCCACAACAAAAGCCCGTACCAACACCACGCGCCGCACCGTGTTGAAAGCCGGCGCCACCCTGTTGCTTTCCGTATGCGCCAGCCTGCCCGCGCGGAAGGCGCATGCGTCGCAAATCCTGGCCGTGCGCGTCTGGCCTTCGGAAGACTACACGCGCGTCACGCTGGAAAACGACAGCGATTTAAAGGCGACGCATTTCCTGGTCAAGAACCCGGACCGCCTGGTGGTCGATATCGAAGGGCTGGAGCTGAACGCGGCGCTGAAAGACCTGGTGGCCAAGGTGCAGGGCGACGACCCTTACATCAAGCAGGTGCGTGTCGGACAAAACCGGCCCGGCGTGGTGCGCCTGGTATTCGACCTCAAGGAAGAGGTAAACCCGCAAGTGTTCACACTGGCGCCCGTGGGCGGCTACCAGCACCGGCTGATATTCGATCTCTATCCGGTCAACGCACAAGACCCGATCGCGGCCCTGATTGCACGCGGCGAATGGCGCGACGACAAGCCGCAACCCGCGGCGCCGGTATCCAAACGTAATCTGCCCGAGGCGGAAGCGGAGAAGCCGCAACAAGTCACGCGCATGATCACCATCGCGCTCGATCCCGGCCATGGCGGCGAAGACCCCGGAGCCATCGGCCACGGCGGCAACCGCGAAAAGGATGTGGTGCTGGAAATCGCCAAGCGCATCAAGGCCAAGATCGAAGACCAGCCCAATATGCGTGTGATGCTGACACGCGATGCGGATTTCTTCGTGCCGCTGCCGGTGCGCGTGCAAAAGGCGCGCAAGGTGCAGGCCGACCTGTTCGTCTCGATCCACGCCGACGGTTTCATCGAGCCGACCGCGCGCGGCTCTTCGGTATTCGCGCTATCGGAAAAAGGCGCCTCCTCGACCACGGCGCGCTGGCTGGCCAACAAGGAAAATGCGGCCGACCTGATCGGAGGCGTCAACATCAAGTCGCACGATGCGCAATTGGCGGGCGTGCTGCTCGATCTTTCCACCACCGCGCAGATCAACGACAGCATGAAGCTGGCCAAGGACGTGCTGGGCGAAATCGGCGGCATCAACAAGCTGCACAAGGGGGCCGTGGAACAAGCCGGTTTCGCTGTCTTGAAGGCGCCCGACATTCCCAGTATCCTGATCGAAACAGCCTTCATCTCGAACCCGGAAGAAGAAGAAAAGCTGACTGACGACGGCTATCAAGACCAGATGGCTGATGCGGTGTTGAAAGGCATCAAGAAATACTTCGCCAAGAATCCCCCCTTGGCCAAGAACCGCCTGACTTGAATTTCCATTCGGTTTCAGTGCGGCAAAAGTAAAATTTACGTTTTCCCGCCTTTACCCTTGCCCCTCCGGCACCAAAGTGTTGCGCGCGCTTCCATACGGCATAAAAATGCCGCGGTATGCGTCGCGCAAACGGCGAGTCTCTGCTACTCTTTTGTTGCGGATTTGAAATGAACCGACATTTCACTCGTCCGTGCAGGCACATGTATTCTCCCGAAGGAAAATGCCATGATGCAAAACAATGCCGAAGCCGGCACCGACGCCGCCAACAACGAGTTCCTGGCCTTCAGGCTGGGCAAGGAAGAATACGGCATCAACATTCTCAAGGTGCAGGAATTGCGCGGCTACGAAATGCCGACGCGCATCGCCAATGCACCCGATTTCGTCAAGGGCGTAATCAACCTGCGCGGCGCCATCGTGCCCGTGGTCGACATGCGCATCAAGTTCCGCCTGGGCGAACCGACCTATAACCAGCTTACGGTGGTCGTCGTTCTCAATATTGGCGGACGCATTGCCGGCATGGTGGTCGACAGCGTCTCCGACGTGATCGCGCTCACAGCCGAACAAATCAAACCGGCACCCGACATGGGCACTGCCTTCAATTCGGAATACATGACGGGTCTCGGCACGCTCGAAGAGCGGCTGCTGATCCTGATCGATATCGACAAACTAATGACCAGCCCGGAGATGGGCTTGGTCGATAGCGTGGGCTAAGCGCCATAACCCCGTAACCGCCACGGCATCGCCAGGGGAGAGCATCGCCATGTTGAGAAATCTCACCATCAAATCGCGCCTGATTTTCGTCATCGGCCTGCTATCGTTCCTGATGCTGGCCATAGGCATAGGCGGCCTGACAAGCCTTTCCACCGTCAATGCTTCACTCAAGACGGTGTACCAGGACCGCGTCGTCGCACTCGGGCAGCTGGACACGGTAGCGCGCACCATCCTGCTCAACCAATACCTGGCGGCGCAATCGATCTCGGGTGACCTGGCCAAGGCCGGCGCCCGGATGGACCAGATCGACAACGGACTCGTCGTGATCGGTAAGTCCTGGGATGAATACATGGCGAACGCTCTCACGCCGGAGGAACGAAAGCTGGCGGAGAAATTCGGCGAAATGCGCAAGAACTACGCAGGCAGCATCATTAGGCCTGTCGTAGCGGCCATGCGCGCCCAAGATACGAAGACCGCCACAGACATCGTCAACGGTGCCATGCTCGAGCAGACCCCGCTGCTGCAAGCGGGCCTCTCGGATTTGATCAAACTACAACTGAGCGTGGCCAAGGACGAGTATGAAAAGTCGCAGGGGCAATACAACAATTTCTTCTATGTATCGAGCGCGCTGGTGATCTTCGGCGCCCTGGCGGGCATCGTGGTCGGCACGTGGCTGATCCGCGCCATTTCCGGCCCGATAGACGAAGCGGTGTCGGTGGCGCAGAAGGTGGCGCTGGGCGACCTGACCCAGCGTATTGTGGTCGAATCCTCCGACGAAACCGGCAAGCTGCTGCAGGCGCTGAAAGACATGAGCGAAAGCCTGGTGCGCATCGTCGGCGAAGTGCGTAGCGGCACCGAAACGATCTCGACCGCCTCGAACGAAATCGCCACCGGCAATCTCGACTTGTCGCAGCGCACCGAAACGCAGGCCAGTTCGCTCGAGGAAACCGCCTCGACCATGGAAGAACTGACGTCGACAGTAAGGCAAAACGCGGAAAATGCGCGCCAGGCCAACCAGCTCGTGGTATCGGCTTCCGAGCATGCGGTACGCGGCGGCACGGTGGTCGGCAACGTGGTCGAGACCATGGGCTCGATCAAGGAAAGCTCGCGCAAGATCGTCGACATCATCAGCGTGATCGACGGCATTGCGTTCCAGACCAACATCCTCGCGCTGAACGCGGCAGTGGAAGCAGCGCGTGCCGGTGAACAGGGTCGCGGCTTCGCCGTCGTCGCCGCCGAAGTGCGCAACCTGGCGCAACGCTCCGCTGGCGCAGCGAAAGAGATCAAGGCATTGATCAACGACTCGGTGGAAAAGGTCGATGCCGGCGGCAAGCTGGTCGACGAAGCGGGCGACACCATGGATGAGATCGTCACGTCGGTGAAGCACGTGGCCGACATCATGGGTGAAATCACCGCCGCGAGCCAGGAACAGAGCAGCGGCATCGAGGAAATCAATCGCGCCATCGCGCAGATGGACGAGATGACGCAGCAGAATGCAGCACTGGTGGAACAGGCTGCGGCCGCAGCCGAAAGCATGCAGTCGCAGGTCGGCAAGCTGGCGGAATCGGTGGCGGTGTTCAAGCTGCAGGAAGGCGATGCAGCGACGCCGCATGTTCAGGTGGAACGCCTGCCGGTTGCACCGCCACGTGCTGGCGGCAAACCCGTGATGCGCGTCGTCGGCGACACCGCGCCCCGCATTGGACTCCGCGGATGAAGGAAACCTCGCTGGATGCGCGCGGCTATCTCTACGGCCTTGCCGTCGCGCTGGTATGGGGTGCACAGCCTGTCGTCGCGACCTTCGGCTACCGCGCCGGCCTCAATGCCTTCGACCTGACGCTGCTGCGCTTTACCGCCAGCGGCCTGCTGATGCTGCCGCTGTTCCTGCGGCGCGATCCCTTGCATGCCGGCGGACTGGGCTGGCGCCGCGCAGCAGTATTCATGCTGCTGGCGGGACCGCTTTACAACGCGGTGCTGATCGGCGGCCTCACCTGGTCGCCGTCTTCGCACAGCTCGCTCATCTATCCGGCGTTCACCCCGTTGTTCACGGCGCTTCTTGCAAAATGGATGCTGGACCGGCGCGAACGCATTCCTGTTGCAGGGCTGGCGCTGCTGGTATCCGGCGTGCTTGCCGTCAAGCTCGGCGCGGTGCTGCATCCGGCAGCCGGCGTGGCGCCCGACGCCTGGCGCGGCGACCTGCTGTTCGTCGGCGCGGCGCTCATGTGGTCGTTCTACAC
>DASVLJ010000076.1:0-54495 GCA_036384915.1 Burkholderiaceae bacterium | reverse complement strand
GCAATGGATGGAGAAAAGTCCCACTTTGCCCCCGTTTTTCCGGCTGTAGCTACGGCTACAGTCCTCAAAAGCGAGGCCAAATTGGGCTCTTTTCCCACCCATTTCGCTTCGACTCGTTCTGCCGCGCAGACTCCTAGCCCTCAGCCCAGCAGCAGGAGGGCGTCCACGCTTTCTGCCACCAGCACGCCCAGTGTGGCCACGATGCCGAAGGCGCGCAAGGGGTTTGGCGCTTTCAAGGGCAGGCCGATGGCGTGGGCGATGCGCGCCGCAATCAGCACGGCGCCCATCCATAGCAGATGCGCCTGACTCGTTCCCGAAATTTCGAGGAAGCCCAGCAACAGCAGCGCAAACGGCACATATTCGATGAAATTGCCGTGTACGCGTATGCGTACGTGCAATTGGCGGTCGGCTTGGGCATCGGGGCCCAGTTTTTCGCCGCGAAAGCGCGTCAGGATCACGCGCAGCGAGAGAAAAACGTAAATCAGGGCGCAGATGGCCGAGATCAGCAAGGTGGCGTGCAGCTTCATGGCTTTTCTCCCGAGTTGTTTCCCCGAAAGCATACCGTATTCGCTGCGCGCGGCGACCTTAGCCGGCAATCCTGTCCAATTGCGCCACGTCGCCTGCGGAGAGCTTCAATTCGGCGGCGGCGAGGTTCTCGCGCAAATGCGCCAGCGAAGAGGTGCCCGGGATGACCAGCACATTGGGGCTGCGCTGCAGCAGCCAGGCCAGCGCCGTCTGCATCGGTGTCGCACCCAGGCGCGCAGCGACCTCCGTCAAGGCGGACGATTGCAGCGGTGTGAAACCGCCCAGCGGGAAGAAGGGGACATAAGCCGTGCCATGCTGCGCCAGTGCGACGATCAGACTGTCGTCTCCGCGATGCGCCACGTTGTAGTGATTTTGCACGCACACGATGGGGGCGATCTTGCGCCCGTCCTCGACTTGTTGTGCCGTCACGTTGGACAGCCCGATATGGCGTACCAACCCTTGCTGGCGCAGCTCCGCCAGCGCGGACAACGGCTCTTCGAGCGAGCCCTCGGCGGGGCCGTGCACGCTGAACATGGCTCGCAGGTTGACCACGTCAAGGGCGTCCAGTCCCAGATTGCGCAGATTGTCGTGCACGGCCTGGCGTAGTTCCCCGGCGGAGAAGGCCGGCAGCCATGCCCCCTTGTCGTCGCGCCGGGCGCCGATCTTGGTCACGATCACCAGATCGTCGCGATACGGGTGCAGGGCTTCGCGGATGATCTGGTTGGTCACGTGCGGACCGTAAAAGTCGCTGGTGTCGATATGGTTCACGCCGCGCTCGACGGCTTCGCGCAAGACGGCAATGGCCGCCGCGCGGTCTCCGGGCGGGCCGAATACACCGGGGCCGGCCAGTTGCATGGCGCCATAGCCCATGCGATTGACGCTGCGTTCGCCGAGTTGGAAGGTCGATGCCGTCGTGGAAATGTTGTGCTTGCTGTTGGTCATGGTCAGTCCTCCTGTCGAGATGAGGCCATTCTAGGCGCCCCGCATTGATTTGATAATTCCTTATAATCAACACGGGCTGTACAATATTTCGCACAATGGATATCAATCTCGGCGACTTGAATGCTTTCGTGGCCGTGGCCCAGGCAGGGGGCTTTCGCGAAGGCGCGCGTGCCAGCGGCGGCAGTGCTTCGGGGCTCAGCGAAGCGGTGCGCCGACTCGAAGCGCGACTCGGCGTGCGATTGCTCAATCGCACTACGCGCAGCGTGGTACCCACCGAGGCGGGGCAGCGCCTGCTCGATCGCCTGAGGCCGGCCCTGAATGAAGTGGAAGCGGCGCTCGACGTGGTCAACGGCTTTCGCAACCGCCCGGCGGGAACCCTGCGCCTCAACGTTCCGGTCGCCGCCGCGCACATGGTGCTGCCCGCCATCGTGCCGCCCTTCCTTGCCGCCTACCCGGAAGTCGAACTCGAAATCATGGCCGACGAGAACTTTGTCGACGTGCTGGCCGCCGGTTGCGATGCCGGCATCCGTTACGTGGAGCGGCTGGAGCAGGACATGATCGCCGTGCCGATCGGCCCGCGCACGCAGCGCTACGCGGCGGCAGCCGCGCCGCAATACCTCGAACGCCATGGCCGGCCGAAGCACCCGCGCGACTTGCTCGGGCACGCCTGCGTGCGCGGCCGCTTTGGCGGCCGCGCCATCCCGCCATGGACATTCGAACGCAAGGGCGAGACTGTGCGTGTCGAACCGTCGGGCCCGTTACTTGTGGAGTTCGGCGGCGCGACCGGCCTGATGGTGGAGGCGGCGCTGGCCGGCACCGGCATCATCTATATCTTCGAAGACTGGCTGCGGCCCCACCTCGACAGCGGTGCGCTCGAGCCCATACTGGAACCGTGGTGGCTATCCTTTCCCGGCATGTTTCTGTATTACCCCGGGCGGCGCTTCGTGCCTGCCCCCCTGCAAGCCTTCATCGACTTCATCAAAGCCCAATCTTCCGGTTTCAGGTAACATGCCCGGCTTTCGCGCCGCCTGCCGGCGCAAGCAGTTGCTGTTGCAGAAAAGGAAACCATGGCCATCACGATCAATGAAGAACTGCGAAAATTTATCGACCCGCTGATGGAGTCCGAGCGCGCCATGTTGGAGCGCAGCCTGCTTGCCGAAGGCTGCCGCGACCCGCTGGTGCTCTGGGGCGAGATATTGATCGACGGGCACAACCGCTACGAAATCTGCCGGAAGCACGGCATCGCATTCAACACTGTGCAAAACGACAAGTTCCAGAGCATCGAGCAAGTCATGCTGTGGATGATCGACAATCAACTGTCGCGGCGCAGCGTCACCGATTTCCAGCGCGGCATGCTGGCTTTGCGCAAGCAGGAATTGCTGGCAGTTGCCGAGGCGCCGCAGCCGGCCGCCGAGAGCAAGCCTGAGCCGGTTGAAGAAACCCAGGCAGCCCCGGCAGTATCGCCAAGCCCGAAGACCAGCCGCAAGGAAGTCGCACAGATCGCCGGTGTCAGCAGCCACACCATTGCGCAGATCGAAAAGATCCAGAAGACCGCCACGCCCGAGCTGATCGATGCCGTGCGGGCCGGCACCATCTCCATCGGCGCCGCTGCCGCGGTCGCTTCGCTGCCGGAAGAGAAACAGGTGGCGGCTGTGGCCGGCGGCCGGAAAGAGTTGCGCCAGGCCGCCAAGGAAGTGCGCGAAGCCAAGGCGCCGCCGAAACCGGTGCCGGCCCTGCCCGAAGCAACCCAGGCCGAAACCGGAGACGAACTGGGCACGCTCAGGGCATTGAACGCCGCCCTGCAGGCTGAAAATCTCGCACTCAAGGAAAAGCTTGCGGCATTGAGTGCCGAACTGGAGCAAGTCCGGCGCGCGGCCTGAGGACGGCTTCGGATATTTTCAAGGCGCAAACCGGACGGCTGCCGGTATTGCGCTCTATAGCAATTCGCCCTGCACCGACAAATCGAATTTCGATATCTGATCGGCGGCCATCAATGCACCGGCGCGAACGCCCAGCAAGCGCAGCTTGCGTTCGAGCGGCGCACGCTTGAGGCATTGGCCGGCGGCACGCCGTATTGCAACGGAGTCGGCGGTCGGCACCTGCAGCGTGAAATCGCGCGTCGCGATCTTGAAATCGTCATACCTGAGCTTGATGCCGATGGTCTTGCTGACCAGGCCTTTGCGGTTCAAGTCGCGCGCCAGTTTCTCGCACAGGTCGGTGAATATTTCGCCGAGTATCGCCTTGTCGCGCCGCGCATCGAGATCGCGCTCGAAGGTGGTTTCGCGGCTGATCGATTTGGTGTCCGATTTCGTCTCGACGGGCCGGTCGTCCAGGCCGTGCGACGCCGCATGCAGCCACTGCGCATAGCTCAGTCCGAAATGCTCCTGCAGCAGTGCCGGATCGGCACGCGCCAGGTCTCCTATGGTGTGGATGTCGAGCGCGGTCAGCTTCAGCGCCGCCTTGGGGCCGATGCCGTTGATCTTGCGCGCCGCCAGGGGCCAGATGCGCGTGGGGATGTCTTCCATCCCCAGCACGGTAAGCCCGTCCGGCTTGTCCAACTCCGAGCAAATCTTTGACAGCAGCTTGTTAGGCGTGATGCCGATCGAGCAGGTAAGCCCGGTGGCGGCTTTGACTGCAGCCTTGAGCCGCATGCCGATCTCTACCGTCTCACCCGCCACGTCGGTCAAGTCGATATAGATCTCGTCGATGCCGCGATCCTGTATGCAGGGCGCGATCTCGGCGACCGCGGCCTTGAACAAGCGGGAGTAGTGGCGGTAGGAATCGAAGTCTGCTGGAAGCAGGACGGCATCGGGCGCCAGCCTGGCCGCCTTCATCGTGCCCATGGCGGAGAACACACCCAGCGCGCGCGCCTCGTAGGTCGAGGTTGTGACCACGCCGCGGCCGACATAGTCGCGCAAGCGCGAGTAGCGCCAGCTGCCGTCCGGCTGCTCGATGGGCTTGTGCACCGAGCGTCCCCCGATCACCACCGGCTGTCCGCGCAATTGCGGATAGCGCAGCAATTCGACGGACGCATAAAACGCATCCATGTCGAGGTGTGCAATGCGACGGGGAAGTGAAGTTGTCATGCTCGCGCCAAGGCCGCCCCTACTTCAGCTTGCGGCAAGGATACTGTTATTATATACAGTATACTACGCCATGCTAGGGTGGGCTATAGCTATGGATATCATCCAAAGCTTGCGGCGGGCGCCAAACTTCAAGGGGCGTCTTCCAAGCGCCCAAGTGTCGGATCGAGCGTTATCGCCGAGCCCGGTGCGATATGGATATCGATTGCCTTGTCGAGATAACGGACTTTTCCGTTGCCGCTACCGGCCGCCGAGCGGATGGTGGCGCTTGTCAGCTTGCCGCCGGCCCAGGCGATGTCGGCTTCGAATCCGCCGCGAAGTCTCAACCCTTTGACGGAACCGTCGCGCCAGGCCGAAGGAAGGGCCGGGAGGAGATGGATTTCGCCGGACTGGGATTGCACCAGCATTTCGCACATGGCCGCAGTGGCGCCGAAGTTGCCGTCGATCTGGAATGGCGGGTGCGCGTCGAACATGTTCGGATAGGTTCCTCCCGCATTATTGTTTTCGGAATGCGGGGACGTCTGCTCGGCGGCACGCGTGCCGGGCTTGGCCAGCAATCCGCGCAGCATGCGGTAGGCATGGTCGCCGTCCTGCAGGCGCGCCCAATAGGCCGCTTTCCATGCCATCGACCAGCCTGTGCCGGCGTCGCCGCGCGCTTCCAGGGTAGTGCGGGCCGCCGCGGCCAGCGCGGGCGTTCCGATGACCGATATCTGCTGCCCGGGGAACAATCCAAAAAGATGGGAGACGTGGCGATGCGTATCGTACCTGGTGTCGAGTACCGGATCGTTCTTCTCCTCCTGCCATTCCAGCAATTGGCCCCAGCTTCCAACCTTGGGACCGGCCAGCCTGTCCCGCATGGCGGCGATCCGGTCGCGGAACGCCTTGTCGGCGTCCAGCACGTCGACGGCCGCGACGGTGTTGTTGAACAAGTCCCAGACGATTTCCTGGTCATACATGACGCCGTCTTCCACCGGCCCATGTTCGGGCGACCAGCCTCTTGGGGCAACCAGGCGGCCATCCGGCAGCGGCTTCAGATAATCCTGCCAGAACAGGCATACTTCCTTCATCACGGGGTAGGCGACCTTGCGCAGGAAATCGCGGTCTTGCGTATAGGTGTAGTGTTCCCAGAAATGGCGGGCGTACCAGGCGTTGCCGGTCTTGTTCCAGAGATAGCCCATGGCGCCGAACGGGTTCGATTCGGTGCGCACCGTCCAGCCGCGCACTGTTTTCCCGGAAGCGCTCAGGAAGGTGTCGTCCATGGAGGGCGTTCCGCCGGATTCCGTCTTGGCCGGGACAAGGCTTGCATTGTTTGCCAGCGTCTTGCGGTAGACGGGAATGAGGCTTTGCACGAAGGCGAAAAACGGTTGGTGCAGCTCGCTCAGATTGGCCGGCTCCGCCGGCCAATAGTTCATCTGGACATTGATGTTGGTGTGATAGTCGGAATTCCACGGCGGCGTCAGGCTGTTGTTCCACAGGCCCTGCAGATTGGCGGGCAGCGAATCGCGCGAACTGGAAATCAGCAGATAGCGGCCGAACTGGAAATATTGCGCTTCCAGCTCCGGGTCCTCCCCGCGCTCGGTGTAGGCCTCGATGCGCGCGTCGGTCGGCATGGCGCGCCGTGCCGGCTCGCTATGGCCCAGATCGAGCCGAACGCGGTCGAAGAGTGTGCGAAAGTCGCGTTCATGCTGGGCCAGCAAATCGCTCCAGGGGCGTGCCGCGGCCGCATCCACCTGTTCGGACAGGCGACGCAGCGGAGCTTCGCCCTGGAAGTGTTTTGCCGCATCGGGTGTATAGCTGGTGCCTGCGCCGAGAATGATGGTCAGCGCATTGCAATGATCGAATGTGAGCCTGCCGTCGGCGGCCCTCATCGTTCCGCCTTCGTGCAGAACCCGTACCTGGCTCGCATAATCCATCTTGTTGGTCGAAGCGGAGGGGCCGTCGAAACCCGCAAGCGATCCAACGGCGGACAGCTTGTCGTCTCTTGCTGTGATGCGGGCGCCATGCATGTCGCCCAGTTCGAGCGAGCCGCTGTATTGGCCCGGCTGATCCGCCGTGAGCCGGATTACGATAACCTGTGCCGGATGGCTGGCAAATGCCTCGCGCCGGAACGTCACGCCGCGATGCATGTAGCCGACGGTATGCACACCCCGCTCCAGATCGAGCTTTCGGAAATAGCCGGTCATTTCCGCATCGTGCCCCGGCAGGTCGATGCTCAGGTCACCGAACGGCTGATAGGCGCCCATGACGTGTTCGTCCCCGGTCCAGAGCGTGATGTCGTTGAACTGGAGATGTTCGTGGGCCGGCTGACCGAAGATCATGGCACCGATGCGCCCGTTGCCGATGGGGAGCGCTTCGCGTTCCCACCCTTGCGCGGTATCGGGAGCGGGCCGGTTGTAGTGCAGCGTCAAGTCGTTTGCCGCGGCGGTGCCGCAATCGGCCGCGCAAGCCAGGCAGAGGAAAAGCGCGGCACGCCACAGGATTTTCATCGGCCTAGTGTCCGGCCAATTCGGCGGTCAGGGGGACTGGCCGGTGTGCCGCGTTGGCCGGCTTGCCGTACACGATGCCGCGCCCGGCCGTGCTCATGTAGACGAGGCCGTAGGTGTTCATGTCCCCGACAAGAAATTGGCCGTCTCCCGGCCCGCCGTATTGATGCGCGTCGTCGTTGATGCGCATCCAGTTGGCGCCGGCGTCGGTCGAACGGAACAGGCCGCGCACACCGCCGACGGTGCCCCATAGATACGCCGTGGGGTAGGCGGTGCCTGGTGCGGCCTTGCCGAATCCCACGGCTGCGGCAAAGGCGACGTTGGAGACTTTGGCGAAGCTGGCGCCGGAATTGGTCGAATGCGCCAAGCCCCCATCATGGAGCGCTACCCAAATGTCGCCCTCCATCCCCGGAACCGCGCGGATCACTTTCGAGCCCCTGGCCGATGGCAAATGCCCTGCGGCCGCAAAACTCGCCCCACCGTCGCTGCTGACCATCATGGCCTCGCCGTCCAGTGCATAGAATTTTCTGGCATTCACCGGATCGGCGACGGGATAGGCGTTGTTGACGCCGAGCCCGGCGGCGGCTTGCCAGCTTGCGCCAGAGTCGGTCGAGTAATAGCTGGTTGCGGAGTTTGCCGGGCTGTGCAGAATCACCTTGCCATCCGCGCTCAGGGCCACCTGGCCGAGCTTGCCCTTGAGCCCGGCTGTTTTGCGCCAGCTGACTCCCATATCGTCCGACAGGTACATCGAACTGCCGACCCTTGCCACCACACTGGGCTTGCCGGCGGCAAAACTCAGACCGGTCGTGGTTCCCATGGTCGGGGAATTGATGGCCGGGTATTTTGTGATGTCGACATGGCGGAAACCGTCATAGTCGCCGATTGCGGAAATGACGGGGCCGCCGGGGATGCTGATCAGCCCAAGCGCCACCGATTCTTCAAGCCCGGCGGCATCAAAGGTCCATGTCGTGGTTGCGGCATCGATGTCCGAGGTTTTGAAGATGCCGTTGCCGGAGCCGACCAGGACCGCCCTGCTGTTGAACGGATCGAATTCGATGGAGCCGGCCCAATGGATGGAGTATCCCTTGATCCAGGGAATACCGCCGGTATTCTCGATGGCGCCGCCGCTGAAGATGTCGCGCCATGTCGCACCGCCATCCGTCGTGGAAAATATCCGGTCTCCCTTGGCATTGTCCCACTGCCGCTGATAAGTGTTGATGGTGGAGACGATGATATGCCTGGCATTGCCCGGATCGACCGATATACCGCAGTAGGCGCGGTTCAGCTTGGGCGAGATGTTCGACCAGGCACCGCTTGATAGGTGGTACTTCCACACCTGGCCCTGATCCATGGTTTCATCGCCGTTTCTGCCGGGGTTGGCGGGGTGAGGGCCGGCACCGTTGGCGTAGGTGATGAAGAGGTCGCCCCCCGCGATCACTGCGCGTTGCGGCATCAGTGCGGTTGGTCCGCCGGCGACCGGCGTAAAGCTCAGCCCCGCGTCCGTGGAAACGTACAGGTTGGGCCCTGCCGAGCCGAAGCGCGATACCCCTGCGAACAATCGTTGGCTCACGCCGCCGGAGATGCTGTCCGGATCCAACACGATGAAACTGACGCCGTTGCCGTTAGGTGTGGCGCCGACACCGAAGCCGTCCAGATGTTTCCAGGTCGAGCCCGCATCGGTGCTTTTGAATATGCCCCTGGCGCGCGTGCCGGTGTACAGGATGTCGCCATCGGCCGGATCCACCTGCAGCTTTTCGCCGCTATTGCGCCCCATGCCGTTGCCGTCTTCCTTGAACAGATTGCTCACATCGACCTTGGTGAAGCTTCGGCCGTAGTCGTTCGACTTCAGGATGGCCGTGCTGCCGCCGTTGAGGTAGCTGGTGCCGGCCAGCAAATACAGCCTGCCCGGAGCGCTGGGATCGATCGCAATCGACTCGATGCCCATCCAGCCGGTTTCGCTGTCGGGCAGCCAGTCGGTCAAGGGAATCCAGCGCGATGCGGAATTATCCCGGCGATAGGCCCCGCCGACGTCGGTACGGATATACATCAAGCCTTGCTCGGTCTTGCTGGTGGCGATCCCCGAAACGAAACCGCTGCCGCCGATGGCCACCGTGCCCCAGGTATAGGGCTCGCCGGCATAGGCGCCGGCCGCTATCAGGCAGCCGAAAAGCATTGCGGTTCGACGGAGCCGCTTGAATGTATGATTCATGCTGAAGGACTTACTTCTTGGTCAGCAGGAGATCGAGTTCGGGTTGCATCGCCGTTGCCCAAATCTGATAACCCTTGGCATTGGGATGCAGCAGGTCTGGCATGATATCCCTGCTCAATGTGCCGTCCGCATCCAGGAAAGCGCGATTGATATCGAGGAAATAGATGTTCCGGTTGTCGGCAAAGCCTGCGATGATCTTGTTGACCGCATCGTTCAATTTGCGCAAGCGGCTGTCGGGTTTTTCATCGCGCGGGAAAATCGCCAACAGCAGGATTTTGGTGTGGGGTAAATGCCGGCGCAGTTCTTCGATGTTGCGCTTGATTCCGGCGGCGGTGGTTTTCGGGTCTTCCTGGCGGTCGCCGGTGTTGTTGGTGCCGAACATCAGAACGGCGACCTTCGGATGGATGCCGTCGATCTCGCCATGCTGCAGGCGCCACAGTACGTTTTCCGTGTGGTCGCCGCCGAATCCCAGGTCAAGCGCATGATATTTCGCGTAGGTGTCGCGCCATACATCCGCGCCGTCCTTTTCCCAGTTGTGCGTGATGGAGTCGCCGATGAACACCAATTGGCTGTCTTCATGGGCAGCGTTGAGCTTTTTGATCGCCTCCAGTTTTTCCTCGTGGCGCGGCAGCCACCAATCCATCGACCACGATTCGCTGAGTGTATCGGGCGTGACCGACTGGGTCTTGTAGTCGGGGCAGCTCTCGTTGGGTGTTCCTGCCGCCTGGAATTTTACGTTGGCGACGGCCACCTCGCCGGTGCCGCTGGCGTCGACGGCAAAGGGCAGGGTTACCGCGCTGAAATCGTCGCCGTCGCGAACGAAACAGCGCGCGGAAAACACCAGGTGTTGCCAACCCTTGCCAGCCAGCGCGCGCGCCGGCCTGAGGAAGGGGATCTTGCGCTCGCAGCCGTCGCCGCAGTTGATCTTGAACGCCAAGCCGCCGCGCGCCATGTCCACCACGTTCAGATCGAAGGCCAGCACGCCATGGTCCATGTAGGGACGCAGATCGACCGGTTTGCCGCCCTCCAGGCGCAGGTTGGCATACCAGGCATCGTGCCAGTGCAAGGTGAGCGCGTCGTTCGGCGCATCCTTGGCCGACAGGTTTGCGCCAACCTGGCTGGCGGGAACCTTGGGGTTGGCAGGTTTCGGTACAGTCACGCTGGCACCGTCCATGACCTGCTGCGCTTCGAAATCGGCGACCGTGACGTGCCAGGACTCAAGCGGGCGGGAAGCGTAGAGGGAGAGGTCGCCCACGCCGGATTCCGCCGGCGTCGTACCGGCGTGGCTTGGGGCCGACGCCAAGGCGCAGAGCAACGCCGAAACGAGAATCGAACGGTTTTGGGTGATCTTTGAAAACAGGAAGTGGCCGCGCCGGATATGCATCGGATTTGTCTCGCTAAGAATTAGAACCCATTTCACAATGCCCATGGCGTTGTCGTCGGGAGCGGCCATCCGCCTCCTTACCGTACAGGCGTACTGTCTTCGTCGCGACGCCCAACCCTGGTCATTTTGAAACGGGTTTTTATTGTGTGGTGGCGCAAGGCAGCCCCGGGCCGCCTTGCGTTTCAATGGATTCTGCGAGCAATCGCCTCGTGTCGCAATTGTGAAATTCACCAAGCGGCGAAACGATATTAGGCAAGCGCGCCGTCATAAAAATGAGGCGTGCTTTCGCTTCTTCCGTATCACGTTTCCCGGTTCAGTCGGCACGCCCTGAAACGGGTTTGCCGGCAGGGTCGAGCGAGGACTTCTTTACCACGGCGACCGCATCGACGCTGTTGCGGTCGGCGGCATCGTGGGCAACCATGAATTTGATCCGGCCTGCTGCGATACGCCAGGTCTTGCTTTTCTCGTCGAACATCGCCAGCAGGCGCGGGTCGAGCTGGACTGTTGCGGTTTTGCTTTCCCCGGGACGCAATTCGATCTTGTCCCAGGCGACCAGGCGCTTCGGCGCTTCCCATTTTGTGCCTGCAAGCGGTGCGGCATAGACCTGCGGCACCGCTTTGCCTGCACGATTGCCGGTGTTGGTGACGGTAAACGTCACGGACAGGCGGCCGTCTTTTTGCTCGACAGCGGCATTCGAATAGCTGAAATCGGTATACGACAAGCCATGGCCGAACGGGAACAGGGGATGGGTTCCTTGCAGGTCGAACCATTTGTAGCCGACCGCCGCACCCTCGTGATAGTCGATCGTGAATTGCTGCTTCGGCTGGGCCGGGTCGCCGTCCACCGCCTTTCGCGGCAATTGATCCGCCGAGACGGGGAAACTGAGCGGCAGGTGGCCGGAAGGATTGATCTCGCCAAACAAGATGCGGGCAATGGCTTCGCCGCCGCTGCTGCCTGGGTACCAGGCTTCGAGCACGGCGGCAGTCTGGTCCAGCCAGGGCATGGCGACGGGGCCGCCGTTTTCCAAAACGACGACGGTACGGGGATTGGCGGCCGCCACTTTGGCGATCAGCGCATCCTGGCCGTCCGGCAGAGCCAGGCTGGCGGCATCGTTGCCCTCGCCGATCCACTGGCGGGCGAACACGAGCACGACATCGGCCTTTGCCGCCAGTTGTGCTGCCTTTGCGGCATCGTCTCCCTCGTCGTACTGTACCTGCGCGCCGGGTACCAACGCCTGGATGGCGCGCAGCGGCGAGGAAGGATCATAGACTACCGGCCCCGGCCAACTGTGCGGCTCCAGGCCCGGTACCGCGTTGCCGCCTACCGGATACACCTGCGAGGAGCCGCCGCCGGAAAGCACGCCGACGTCGGCATGGGCGCCGATGACGGCGATGGTCTTCAAATCCTTGCGCAAGGGCAGCACGCGGCCGGCATTCTTCAGCAAGACCATGCCTTCCTCCGCGGCTTCGCGGCTCACTATCGCGTGCGCGGGAAAGTCGATGGCGCCATCGGGCGCAACGGGGTGGTCGACCACACCCTTGTCGAACATCGTGCGCAGGATGCGCCTGGCCATGTCGTCGAGACGTGCTTGCGCTACGCTGCCGGTGTGCACGGCATCTTCCAGCGCGCCCGAGAAATAGGGCGCTTTGTCGAATTCCCAGGCCGACTCCTGATCCAGGCCGTGGTTTGCCGCGGCCACCGTGCTGTGCGCGGCGCCCCAATCCGACATCACGAAGCCCGGGTAAGCCCAATCTTTTTTCAGGACGCCATTGAGCAGGTAGTCATTTTCGCAGGAGTACTCGCCATTGACGCGGTTGTAGGCGCACATTACCGCGCCCGGGTCGGCCCGCTCGATGGCAAGTTGCATGGCCAGCAGATCGGACATGCGCGCCGCGGCACGGTCGATATGCGCATCCGCCTCGGTGCGGCCGGTTTCCTGGTCGTTGATGGCGAAATGCTTGACCGTCGAGATCACGTGATTCGATTGCACCCCTTTTATCTCTTCGCCGACCATGGTGCCGGCCAGGAGCGGGTCTTCACCGGCGTATTCGAAATTGCGTCCATTGCGCGGATCGCGCGCCAGGTTGGCGCCGCCCGCCAGCATGACGTTGAAGCCCGAGGCGCGGGCCTCGGAACCGATCATCGCACCGCCCGCATAGGCGATCTGCCGGTTCCAGCTGGCGGCGACGGCCAGGCCGGCCGGCAAGGCGGTGCGCTCGCGCGCGGCTTTCGCCGAAGGTTGCGAGGCGACGCCGATGCCGGCGTCGGTTTCATACAGCGCCGGTATGCCGAGCCGCTCGATGCCGGGAATGTATCCGGCTGAGAGCGGGAGGGCGGCGGGATTCTTTTTCTTGTCGCCGAAGTCGTTGCCGAAATAGCCGAACACCAGCGTAAGCTTTTCTTCCTGGCTCATCTGGGCCAGCACGAGCGCGGCGCGCTTGTCCGCCGTCAGCGATTGGTCCATCCACGGCATGTCGGCGGCTTGGGCGGCTTGCACCGCCGGCGCTGCGGCCAAGGCAGCGAGGATATACAGGACGCTGCGCTTCAATGCCGCAGCGGGATTATTCTTGCGTTTCATGGCGACTCTTTCGCGACAGGTTGGCGGCTAGCCCGGATATTTCGCCGGACCGGCCCGAAATTTGACCGCAAGCCGCATTCTGCCTAGGTTTGTGGCTTGCGGCCGACAGATTCAATTTGTACCGCAGGCCTACGCGGATGCCGACGCGAAATTTGCGGCCATTTTGCGCGCTCGCTTCGCGCCAATAGCTTGCTATTGGCTTGGCGCGATCACCCAAACTGGCTCGCAGCTTTCGCGTCATCATTCCGCGTTCCGATGAAATATCCGGGCTAGCGGCGTGCGGTCCGGGTTGCCACATCGACCCAGACCGCGAGCGTGAGAATGGAACCCTTGACGATCATTTGCCAGTAGGTATCGACGTCGAGCATGGACATCCCGTTGTCGAGGCTGGCCATGACCAGGGCGCCCATCAGCGCCCCATGGACCGTGCCGGAACCGCCGCGCATCGAGGTGCCGCCGATGAAGCAGGCGGCAATGGCGTCGAGCTCTCCCCCCGTGCCGGCGGAGGGCGAGCCGGCGGCCAGGCGCGCGGTGTTGATCAAGCCGGCCAGCGCGCACATCAACCCCATGATGCCGAAGATCCAGAGTTTTACCGCGCGCACGTTCACGCCGGACAGGCGGGTCGCTTCCATATTGCTGCCGACGGCATAGATGCGCCGGCCGAAGACGGTCTGCGTTGCGATATAGCTGAATATGCCGAGCAGAACGAGCAGCAGCAGCACGGGCAAGGGGATGCCTTCGTAGCTGTTGAGCGTGCGCACGAAGAGAAAGAGCACGCCTGCGATGGCCGCCAGACGCAGCGCATCGCGCCACAGCGGCGGCACGGACAATTTGTGCGACGCCAGGCTATGGCGTTGGCGCCAGGTCAGGACGGCTGCCAATACCGCCAGCGCGACGCCGAGCGCAATGCCGAGCTCGGGGGGGAGATAGCCTTGGCCGAGCGTAACCATGTCCGACGAGACCGGCGCGATGGTCACGCCGTTGGTCACGCCCAGCACGATGCCGCGGTAGACCAGCATGCCGCCTAATCCCACGATAAACGAGGGGATGCCGGTGTAGGCCGTGAGATAGCCGTTGCACAACCCGAGAACCAAGCCGCAAGCGAGAACCATGGGCACGATCAAGGGGACGGGCAGTTGATGGATGACGTCGAATATCGCCGCCACACCGCCCAGCAGGCCGAGCAGCGAACCGACCGACAGGTCGATTTCCCCAGCGATGATGACGAAGGCCATGCCGCATGCCACGATCCCGGTCACGGACATCTGGCGCATGAGGTTGGACAGGTTGCGCGGCGTGACGAAGCCGCCCTCGGTCTTCCAGCTGAAGAAGGTCCAGATCAGCGCGATCGCGATCGCCAGCGCCAACATCTTGTATTGCGTGAACAACTGCTTGAAATTGAACTTGTTCATGAGTCTGCCAATTGCTTAAATTTTGCTCAACTATTGCTCGGGTTGCCTGCGCTACCTCATTAAGCGGCCGCTTGCGTATCCTGGCCGAGCGCGGCGGCCAGCAGGGTTTCCTGGGTCAGGCCGTCATTGACGAAATCGCCGCGCAGCCTGCCTTCGGCCATCACCAGCACACGGTCGGACACGCCGAGCACTTCCAGCAGCTCGGAGGAAACCATGATGATGGACACGCCTTGCCGGGCCAGTTCGAACATCAGTTCATAGATTTCGTATTTGGCGCCGATGTCGACGCCGCGCGTGGGCTCGTCGAGGATCAGCACCTGCGGTCGGGTCAACAGCATTTTCGACAAGACAGCCTTTTGCTGATTTCCCCCCGAGAGGCCGGTAATCGGCAGAAAAGGGCTGGCCGTCTTGAGCGAGAGCCGCTCGATCTGCTCGTTGATGGTGCGCAGTTCCGCTTCACCGTTTATCCTCGTGAAGCGTGAAAACGAACCCAGGATTCCCAGCGTGATGTTTTGCCCGACGTCGAGATCCGGGACGATGCCATGTTGCTTGCGGTCTTCCGGCACCAGCGCCAGGCCGGCTCGGATCGCCTTCAAGGGCGTCGCGGTATCGAGCTTCTTCCCGTGCAGCCAGACTTCGGCTTGCGAGCGGCCGCGATACGCACCGAACAGCGCCGAAACCAGTTCGGTACGGCCGGCGCCGACCAGTCCGGCGATGCCGAGGATCTCCCCCTTGCGCAGGGAGAACGAGACGTCGTCGACGCGCTTGCGGTCCGGCTTGTCGAGGTCGAAGCAGGTGACGTGGCGCGCCTCGAAAATCACTTCGCCGGGCGTATGGCTGTGCGGCGGATACAGCTGATTCATCTCGCGTCCGACCATCTGGGCGATGATGCGGTTGACGTCCAGGTCGCGCATCGGCGTCGTGGCAATGTGTTGCCCGTCGCGTATGACCACGATGGTGTCGCACACGTCGGCGACCTCGTCGAGCTTGTGCGAAATGTAGACGCAGGCCACGCCCTTGGCCTTGAGCCCGTGCAGGATTTCCAGCAGCACCTTGATTTCCGCCGCCGTCAGCGAGGAAGACGGCTCGTCAAGGATGAGCAGCCTGGTCTGTTTGTTGAGCGCCTTGGCGATCTCGAACAATTGTTGATGGCCGCCGCCATAGTTCATCACGGGCAAGGTGACATTGACGTCGGAAAGCTTTAGTTCGGCCAGCAATTCCTCGGCGCGCCGGTTCATCCTGGCATAGTCCATGCGGCCGCCAGGCAGCGTCAGTTCGTTGCCGAGAAAGAGGTTTTCCGTCACCGACAATTCGGGAACCAGCATCAATTCCTGGTGGATGATGGTGATGCCCGCCGCTTCGGTTTCCCGGATCGATTTCGCCTGCAAGGGTTTGCCCTGCCAGAGGATTTCGCCGTCCCAGGTACCGTGCGGATAGACGGCCGACAAGACCTTCATCAAGGTGGATTTGCCGGCGCCGTTTTCGCCGCACAACCCGATGCATTCGCCGGCCTTGATCTTCATGTCGATGCCGTTGAGCGCGTGGACGCCGCCGAATTGCTTGGCGATGCCTTTCATTTCCAGCAGGTAGTCAGACATACCGGTATTCGTAAAAAAGAGGAGGCGGCCGCAGCGCCGTGCGGCGGCGGCCGGCAATTTGTCCGCTATTGGCCCGCCAGCTGGGCCTTGGTGTAGAACCCGTCGTTGACCAGGATGTCCACATTGGACTTGGTCAGCAGCGTGGGCTTGAGCAGCAGGGTATCGACGCTCTTGAAGCCGTTTTCGTATTTGGCGTTATAAGCCGGCTTTTCGTTGCGGATCAACTGAACCGACAGTTTGGCGGCTTCCGAGGCGATCAATTTCAAAGGCTTGTAGACGCTCATTGCCTGGGTGCCCGCGATGACGCGCCTGACGGCGGCCAGATCGGCATCCTGGCCGGAAACGGCAACCTTGCCGGCAAGCTTTTGCGCGGCCAGTGCCTGGATCGCGCCGCCCGCGGTGCCGTCGTTCGAGGCCACGACGGCATCGATCTTGTTATTGTTGGCCGTCAGCGCGTTTTCGACGATGGCCATCGCTTCGGATGCACTCCAATCCTTCACCCATTGCTTGCCTACGATCTTGATGTCGCCCTTGTCGACCAGCGGCTGCAGCACAGCCATTTGCCCCTCGCGCAGCATCTTGGCGTTGTTGTCTGTGGGCGCGCCGCCCAGCAGGTAATAGTTGCCTTTCGGCTTCAACTGCAGGACGCCTTGCGCCTGCATTTCCCCGACCAGCTTGTTGTCGAAGGAAATGTAGGCGTCGATGTCGGCGTTGAGGATAAGCCGGTCGTAGGAGATGACCTTGATGTTCGCCTTCTTGGCTTCGCGCACGGCGTTGTTGAGCACCGTGGCGTTGTAGGGGACGATCACGATCGCGTCGACGCCCCGCGAAATCAGGTTCTCGATTTGCGCTATCTGGCGCTGTTCGCTGGCGTCAGCCGACTGGACGTACACTTTCGCGCCCATCTGTTCCGCAGCGGCGACGAAATAGTCACGGTCGCGAGACCAGCGCTCGAGCCGCAGATCGTCGATCGAAAAGCCTATCTTCGGGTTCTTTGCATCGGCCCAGGCCTGCCCGCTTGCTAACGCCAGCAGGGCGGTGGCAGAGATTGCGGCGAGAATTTTTTTCATTGTCTTGTCTCCAATTTTTAATAGAATCGTGTTGCCGTCCGTAATCGCAGGCTGGGCCAGGCTTGCTATGCCGGCGCCTCCTCCTTCAGGCAATCCGGCAAAAGCCGGGTCGGAAAGTTTTGATAGCACACCGGGCGCAGAAAGCGCCCGATGGCCAGCGTCCCGACCGACGTGCTGCGCGCATCGGAAGTCGCCGGAAACGGCCCGCCATGCACGATGGCATCGCAGACCTCCACGCCGGTGGGGAATCCGTTGACGATGACGCGTCCTGCTTTCTCCTCAAGTGCCGGCAGCAGGGTGCCGGCCAATTCCGAATCAGCATCCTCCATGTGTATGGTTGCTGTCAACTGTCCCTCGAGCTTCTCGATCACCGCCTCCAGGGAGGCGAGATCGGCGCAACGGACGATCACGGAAGCCGCGCCGAAGACCTCATCTTGCCACAACGGATCGGCAAGAAAGGTTTCTGCATCGATTGCCAGCAGCGCGGCGCGGCATTGGTTCGGCCCTTCGTCGCGCATGCCGTACGCGCTATGGCGCAAGGCGGGGTGGGCCGTCAATTTGCCGATCTTGGAGGTGTAGGCGGCATGGATGCCCGGCGTCAGCATCGTGGCGGCCGGCGTAGCGGACAATATCCGCGCCGCCGCCTCGGTAAAGGCATCGAGTTCGGGGCTGTCCATCGCGATCACCAGTCCGGGGTTGGTGCAGAACTGGCCCGCTCCCATGGTCAGGGCGCTGACGAAATTCGCCGCGATGGTTTCGGCGCGAGCCTTCAATGCTCCCGGCAGCAGGACGACCGGGTTGATGCTGCTCATTTCGGCATGGAAGGGGATGGGTTCGGGGCGGTTTGCCGCCATGCGCATCAGCGCAAGGCCACCTGAGCGCGAACCGGTAAAGCCTACCGCCTTGATGCAGGGATCGGTCACCAGGCTGGCGCCCAATTGCGGCGAGGGGCCGGAAAGCAGCGAAAAGACACCTTCGTGCAGATTGCACTCCGCCACCGCCTTTTGAATCGCTCGCCCGACCAATTCCGATGTGCCGGGGTGGGCCGGATGCCCCTTGAACACGACGGGGCAACCGGCGGCCAGGGCCGACGCCGTGTCCCCGCCGGCTACGGAAAACGCCAGCGGAAAGTTGCTGGCGCCGAACACCGCGACAGGGCCGATGCCGATGTGCCGCAGACGCAGGTCCTGACGCGGCAGGGGAGTGCGTTCGGGCATGGCATGGTCGATCCGAACGCCTTGCCACTGGCCGGAACGCACCAGGTTGCCGAACAGATGCAGCTGGTTGATGGTCCTGGTGCACTCGCTCTCGAGCCGTCCGCGCGGATAACCGGTTTCGCTCGCGGCGCGGTCGAGCAGTTCGCGGCCGAGCGCAATGATGTTCAGTGCGATGCGCAGCAGGAAATCGGCGCGCTGCTCGGACGAGGTTTGCCGGAAACTGGAGTAGGCGGCCGCGGCCATGGCGCAGGCCTCGCGCACTTCCGCTTCTCCGGCGCCGGAAAAAGCCGGTGCCAATGGTTCGCCGGTGGCCGGGTTGAGCGCGTGAAAGGCGGCTTGGCGGCCCCATGCCTCGCGCGAGCCCAGCAGCAGATGTCCAGTGATGTTCATTTCCATACTCTTAGTGATTGTGGCGCGGCGGCGTGTGCGCAACGTCGCGGTAGTTCAGGGCGAGTTCCATGCACGCGCCGGCCTCAAGTTGTCCGACGGTGGCACGGTAGATTTCCTGCCACGGCGTCTGGCTGGCCGGTACGGGCGGCAGCGCTGCCCGTTTCCGCGCTTCCAGCTCTTCCTCCCCGACGAGCATGTCGCAGCGGCCGCTGGCGATGTCGATACGCACGATATCGCCCGTACGCAGGTAGGCCAGGCCGCCGCCCACCGCGCTTTCGGGGGAGGCGTTGAGGATGGAAGGGCTGTCCGACGTACCCGATTGACGTCCGTCGCCCAGCGTCGGCAAGGCATTGATGCCGCGCTTGATCAGCGCATCGGGCGGCTGCATATTGACGACTTCGGCCGACCCGGGCCAGCCGACCGGCCCGCAGCCGCGGATCACGAGTATCGTGTTTTCATCGATGCCGAGCGCCGGGTCGTTGATCCTCGCATGATAGTCGTCGGAACTTTCGAACACGACGGCGCGGCACTCGAAGCGTCCTTCCTCCCCCGGCTTGGACAGGTAACGCTGGCGGAATGCGTCCGAGATCACGCTGGTCTTCATGATGGCGAAATCGAACAGGTTGCCTCGCAAGACCAGGAAGCCGCTCTGCCGGCGCAGCGGTTCGGCATAGGGGGTGATCATTTCGCGGTCGACCGTTTCCCGCCCTTGCAGATTGGCAGCCATGCTGTTTCCTGTCACGGTCGGCCGGTCGGCGCGCAGTTTTCCGGCCTGCAGCAGCTCCCACATGATGGCCGGCACGCCGCCGGCGCGGTGGAAGCGCTCGCCCAGGTACTTGCCGGCAGGCTGCATGTTCAGCAACAGCGGTATGTCGTAGCCATAGCGCATCCAGTCGTCCGAGACGAGCTCGACGCCGGCATGCCGCGCCATGGCCATGATGTGTGGCTGGGCATTGGTAGAGCCGCCGATGGCGGCGTTGACGACGATGGCGTCGAGAAACGCGTCGCGCGTCAGTATGGTCGACGGGCGCTGGTCGAGGTAAGCCATCTCGACGATGCGCCGGCCCGTCTCATAGGCGATCTGCCCGCGTTCGCGGTAGGGGGCCGGAATCGCCGCACAGCCTGTCAGCGACATGCCCAGCGCTTCGGCGATGGCATTCATGGTGGAAGCCGTGCCCATGGTATTGCAATGGCCGGCCGACGGCGCGGAAGCCGTTGCGATCTGCAGGAATTTTTCCTCGTCTATCTGGCCCGCCGCGAGCTGGCGCCGCCCCTTCCAGATCGCCGCGCCGGAGCCGACCAGTTCGCCGTCGAGCCAGCCGTCGAGCATCGGCCCGCCCGAGAGCACGATGGCGGGGATATCGACCGTGGCAGCGGCCATGAGTTGGGACGGCGTGGTCTTGTCGCAACCCGTCGTCAGGACAACGGCGTCGATGGGGTAGCCGTGCAGAATCTCGACCAGGCCCATGTAGGCCAGATTGCGGTCGATGGCGGCGGTCGGCCTGCGGCAATTTTCGAAAATCGGATGCAGCGGAAACTCCATCGGAATGCCGCCGGCATCGCGGATGCCGGCGCGCACGCGTTGTGCGAGTTCCAGGTGGATGCGATTGCACGGACTCAGGTCGCTTCCGCTTTGCGCGATGCCGATGATGGGCTTGCCCGAGCGCAGTTCGTCGGCCGTGATGCCGTAGTTCATGAAGCGCTCGAGATACAGCGCCGTCATGTCGATGCGTTCGGGATTCGAGAACCAGTCCTGCGAGCGGAAGCGCTGCGCGGGCTTCCTGTTGCTGCTGCTCATGATGTAACTCTTTTCATGCCTGCCAAAACCGTATCATGCCCCATACCAGCCGGCATCGACGAAATAGTCGCGGCCGGTGCAGCGTGCGGCATTGTCGGATGCGAGAAACAAGGCGAGAGCCGCCACATCTTCCACTCTCACGGGCTGGTGCAGGCATTGCGCCGCGAGAATTTTTGCTTCATCTTCAGGGGAGTTCCACAATTGCCGCTGGCGCGGCGTCTGCACCGAACCCGGGACGATGCAATTGACGCGTATGCCGTATTCGCCCAGGTCGCGTGCCAGACCGCGGGTCAAGCCCTCGATGGCGGCTTTCGCCGTCATGTATACCGTCAGGTTGGGCAAGGCCAGGTGCCAGGAAATCGAGCCGAAATTCAGGATCACGCCACCGCCGGCCGCCTTCATTCCCTCGGTCACGGCGCGGGCGCAGAAAAACTGGTGGCGCAGATTGACCGCGATGCGGTCGTCCCAATAGCGGCGGTCGACGTCGGCGATACTGTGGCGGTCGTCGTTGGCGGCGTTGTTGATCAGGATATCCACCTTGCCGGCATGGCGTTCGATTTCGGCAAAGCCGGCCGCCAGGGCGTCGAGGTCGGTCAGGTCGCAATGGATGAACCGGGGCGGGTGGCGCACGTCGCGCAGGGAGGCCGCCAGGGCTTGCGCCGGTTCGTCGGCGATGTCGAGGAAAAACACCTCGGCGCCCTGCTTCGCGAATGCCTCGACAAGCGCGGCGCCGATGCCGCTGCCGCCGCCGGTAATGACGGCCCGTTTATCGGTCAGGCTGGGATAGGTTGCATATTGCATTGTCACGTTGTTTTTCAGTTAGGGGGCGATCTTCGATACTTTTTTATGTTTGCAAAAGACCTCGGCGCGCGAGATTGCGGTACAAGGCGCGCACGCCGTAGGTCCAGGGGGCGATCGCGTCGGAATGCCGGACGCGATTGACCAACGTGCCCAGGGAAGGCGTGGCGATGCTCACGCGGTCCCCGAGGTGATGGGTGAATCCCATGCCTGCTCCGTCCCTATCCTCGATCGGAGAAAACATCGTGCCGAGAAACAGCATGAAGCCGTCGGGATATTGATGGTGCGCGCCGCTTGCCTGGCTTACCAGGTCCAGCGGGTCGCGGCTGATTTCGCGCATGCGGCTCACGCCTGCGAGACGGAAGCCGTCGTCCTCGCCTTCGATCAGCATGCTCAACTCGGCATCGCGGATGGTGTCGAGCGTGAAATGCTCGTCGAACAGGCGGATGAAAGGGCCGATCGCGCAAGAACCGTTGTTGTCTTTCGCCTTGCCGAGCAGCAGCGCGCTACGTCCTTCGATGTCGCGCAGGTTGACGTCGTTGCCCAGGCTTGCTCCCACGACTTGGGAGCGGCTGTTGACGGCCAGGACGATCTCGGGTTCGGGATTATTCCACTTCGATGCGGGATGCAAGCCGATATCCGCGCCGTGTCCGACCGCCGACATCGGCTGCGACTTCGAAAACACTTCCGCGTCGGGGCCGATCCCGACTTCCAGGTATTGCGACCACAGGCCGCGTGCGATCAGATCGCGCTTGAGCCTGGCGGCGCTTTCCGATCCCGGGCGGATGGCCGACAGGTCGGAGCCGATGGATTCCTGCAACTCGCCGCGCAAGGCGTGGGCGCGCGAGGCGTCGCCGTTGGCTTGTTCCTCGATCACCCGCTCCAGCAGGCTGACGGCGAAGGTCACTCCGCACGCCTTGATGGCCTGCACGTCGCAAGGCGCGAGCAAGCGCCGCGAGGCGGGCACCGCATCGGCATGCAAGGCGTTTTGCATCAATTCCTGAACCGGCCCCAGCGTCTCGCCATTCGCTTCGCGTGCAACCGCCAAGGCGTCGTCGAGTTCGAACAAATCCGCCACGGTCGGGCAATGCCGGGAGATATCCACCACTTCGCCGCGCCGCACTGCGACTACGGACGGCCCGGCATCCGGTCCTTCGCGCCATACGCGGCCCACAAGCAGCGCCCGCTCCATATCGGCGGGCAGCATCGATTCTGCAAAACCTTCCATCGTCTCCTCAACTTACGGCTTGCGCGAGGCAGGTTCGCCATAGCGTTACGCGCAACCAAAATTCGCATTTGATTGGAAGGATGTTGCCGCGTTTGCCGGGAAACCGCAATTATGAAACTCACCAAGCGGAGTCATGATTACGCGCAGCATGCAATGCCGCTTTCGCCGGCCAGAAAGAGGGTATGGGCACCCCTATTGCACCAAGCCGAGCCGGTACACTGTAGTCTGGCGGTAAACCTGGCCCGGCCGCAAAATCACGGCGGCCGCGTGAGGGCCATTGATTTGATCGGGGTAGGCTTGCGCTTCGAGGCAGAAGCCGTCGTGCCTGCCATACGGCTTCGAGGAGCGTCCGGACACGCCTTCGAGCGCATTGCCGCTGTAGAACTGGAGCCCGGCCTCCGTCGTTGAAACTTCCAGTTGCCGGCCCGAGCCGGGATCGTAGACGCGTGCCACCTCTCGCAACGGACCCGCTTTCCCATTGATCCGCGGCTCGGTGCAAAAACAGTGGTCAAAACCGCCCGCTACCCTGACTTGCGCGTCGGGCCAGGCCAGGCGCGGGCCGATCGCCGTCGGCTGGCGGAAATCGAATGCCGTTCCGCCGACCGGGACGACGCCGATCGGAACTCCCGACTCGTCGATGGCGAGATAATGGTCGGCGTGGATCTGCAGCATGTGGTCGCCGACGTCGCTGCCGCCGCCGTTCAAATTGAAATAAGGGTGCGCCGTCAGGTTGACCGCCGTCGGCGCATCGGTGGTCGCTTCATAGGTGATGGTCAGTCCGCCGTCATCGTCGAGCGCATAGCTCACCCGCACGTCGAGGTTGCCGGCGAAGCCGGCGTCGCCGTGCGGCGAGACGAGCCGCAGCGATATGCCGCCCTCGTCGCCGTCGTGCGGGCTTGCGGTCCAGCGCGCGCGATGAAATCCGTCCGGGCCGCCATGGAGATGATTCCCCCTGTCGTTGACATCGGTTTGAAAGGCGATGCCGTCGACCGTGAAGCGTCCCTTGGCAATGCGGTTGGCCCAGCGGCCGATGATCGCGCCGAAGTAGTGGCGATTGTCCAGGTAGTCCTGCGCGTCCCGGTATCCGAGCAGGACGTCGGCGACCCGGCCGTAACGGTCCGGTGCCCACCACGAGACCAGCGCCGCACCGCGTTCGCTGATTGCCAGGCACATGTCCTGGGCATTGCGCAGCAGGTAGAGCCGATCCCCGGTCGGCTGCATCAGGTGCGATGCGGATGGGGCGGCGGTAGTCTCAGGAATCGTTTGCATTTTCGAGGTGAGTGTCGGTGTCGGCATCGGCGGACGAACGGAACCCCTGGGCGGCACGGTCCTGATAGGCTCGAGGCGTGCAACCCAGCTCGCGTTTGAACACGGCGTGCATGTATTGGATGGACGTGAAACCGCATTTGAGTGCGACGTCGGCGATATTGCAGTTGCCGCGCGCCAGGATTTCGGTGGCGGCGTCGAGCTTGAATCTGAGGATTTCGTCGTGCACGCTGCAGTTCAGCTCCTGCCTGAAATAGGACTCCAGGGAGGAGCGTGAGATGCCAACGTATTCCGCGACCTGGCCGGTCTTGATGCCCTGGCAGGCGTATTGCCGTATGAAGTGCCTGGCGCGCATGACGTGCGGATGTTTGGCGGGCTCGTGCCGGCTCGATGCCAGCACATTGATGCCGGCCGGCGGAACCAGGATGCGCGTATTGTGCAGGCGCGCGCCGTTGAGCATCTGGTCCAGCAAATGCGCGGCGGTGCGCCCCATCTCCTGCGCGCCCTGGATCACGGAGCTCAAAGGGATGCGCGTCAGCATGCGTGCCAGCGGGTCGTTATCGATGCCGATCAAGGCAACCTGTTCCGGCACTTCAATTCCGGCAATCAGGCAGGCCTGCAGCAATTGCCTGGCACGGGCGTCGGTGACGGCAATGATGCCGACCGGCTTGGGCAGGCTGGCCAGCCACTTGATCTGCTGTTCGACCGCATCGTCCCAGGACTGCGCGCTTGTACTCAGGCCGCGATAAATCTCCGCCTCCATTTTGTCGCGCCGCATCAAGCTGCGAAACGCGTTTTCCCTTTCCTGGGCCCAGCGGTTTTCCATGGCTTCAGGCAGGCTGAACAGGGCGAAGCGGCGCAGGCCCGCGTCGATCAGATGTTCGTAGGCGAGTCTTATCAGTTTGAAATTGTCCGTCGCGACATAGGGGATGTCGGTCGGATAGGCGGTCTCATCCTCGTATGAGCCTCCCACCGCAACCACGGGAATACGGCTGCGCGTCAATGCCGCCGCCACGGCGGGATCGTCAAAATCGGCGATGATGCCGTCGCCCTGCCAATGCTCGATACCGGGCAGGCGCAAGCGGAAATCCTCTTCCAGGAACAAGTCCCAGGACGCGCGCGTGCCGGAAAGATAAGCCGCGACGCCCGCAATGACTTCACGGTCGAAAATCTTGTTTGCATTGAACAGCAATGCAATTCGATGTGATTTGATCATCTTCATAATCGCCGGCCTCCATGATTGCTCATGTTAGCATGTCGCCCTCCGCGGCTTCCCGCGCAGGTGCGTTGTCTCCATTTCGGGCGGGACGGCGCATCCCCCCACGTGGATGCGGCGGCGTCCCCACCGTCGCAAGCCAGCCGTTCTTGTTCGATTCACGACATTTTTGCAAGCGGCGCGGCATCGCCGCAATTGCGAAATCCGCCAAGTGCTTTAATGATTCTCCGCAAGGGGTTGCCGACAATGGTGCCAATCGCGCGCATCTGTTGTTTTTATAGCGGCGGAATTCGGAAAATAGGCCTACCCGACATCTGTCGGGTAGCCCCCAAGAAAAATGCGAGAGATGCTCAATGCATGAGAGGGGAATTGCTCCGGAACGGTTCGCTCCTGTTCGCATTGGCTTGCCGAATATCGTTCGCACCCTTGGTGAATTTCGCAATTGCGGCGGTATGGCGCTCCTCTCAGAATAGTTTCACAGCACCTTCGGTTCCTGCGCCCGCTGGAACGTTTGAAGGGGCATAAAAAATATATGAGACACGAAAATGAACATCGAACATCGGCGGCGACGTGTCCGTGCGGGGCACGGCGAAATTCGCGCCACAACGCACGTTTGCGCATCTTCGCGCACCTTCACACATCTTCGTCCGAGCATGGCCGTTTCCAGATTGACGGAGGCGCAGGCTTTGCCATGCGCCGCGACCGTCGGCGGGTAGGCGCGCCCGCGGCATCGTGACAATGAGGTGGAATGAATCGCTTTAACAGGCAGGGTTGGTAAAAGACCGGATTGGCCCGGAATCACAATAAATCGATTGAAACAGAGGAGACAAAGGAATGGCGCAGTTTCGAAAGACAGCAATCGCATTGGGCGTCGCCCAAATGGCATGGATGTACGGCAGCATTGCGATGGCACAAACCGCGACACAACCCGCGGCACAACCCGCGACACAAGCGGCACCCGCCGACAAGCCGGCATCGGACCCGTCCATCGTCGTCGTGACCGGGCAGCGCGCAGCCTTGCGCTCGGCCCAGAAAATCAAGCAGGATTCCGATGAAGTCATGGATTCGATCGCATCCGACGACATCGGCAAATTGCCTGACCGTTCGGTGACGGAAGTCTTGCAGCGCGTGACCGGCGTCACCATTGACCACACCATGGCGGCATCCGACCCCGAACACTTCTCGGTGGAAGGTTCCGGCGTGCAGATTCGCGGCTTGAGCTACGTCCGTTCGGAATTGAATGGGCGCGACGAATTTTCCGCCAACGGCGGCCGCGCATTGAATTTCGAGGATGTGCCGCCCGAATTGATGGCCGGCGTGGACGTCTACAAGAACCCGTCTGCCGAGCAGATCGAAGGCGCCATCGGCGGCCTGGTCAACCTGCGCACTGCAATGCCGTTCGACTTCAAGGGATTGAAGGGGGCGTTTTCCTTGCAGGAATCGTATTCCAGCCTCATGGGCGGCAGCCCGACGCCGTCGTTCTCCGCCCTGTTGTCCAACCGCTGGAGCACCGATGCCGGCCAGTTCGGCGCGCTCATCGATGTGGCGCATTCGGAAAGCAAAGTGCGCACGGATGCCTATCAGGCTGAAACGTACTATCCGTTGACGACCGTGGTGCCGGGGCAGACAGTCTGGATTCCCAAGGGAGTGGATTACCGGACGCTCGATTTCGATCGCAAGCGTGACGGCCTCTACGGCGCGCTGGAATGGAAAAACAGCAAGGCCTATTCCTCCTTGACGTTCTTCGACTCGCATTACGACATGCAGTGGAACGAGAATGCACTGTTTTCCCAGGCCAACGCCTATAACATTACGGCCAGCAACGCGACTTATGCCCCCAATGGGAACCTCATCAGCGGCACGCTGTCCGATTCGGCCGACGGCGGCATCAACTTCGGCGACGACACGCGCACCGCGAATCGCATATCCGACACCAAAGACCTGTCGTGGAAATTGAGGGTTCGGGCTTCGGACCGCTGGACGCTGACTTCCGATACGCAATATATCTACTCCAGGACCAAGAGCTTCGACTCGACAGTCGGAGCAGGCATCGAATTGCCGAGCGAAACGGTCAATCTGAGCGGCACCGGCGCACCCAGGCTCTCTTTTTCGGCTTCCGACATCGCATACATGGCCAATCCCAATAATTATTATTGGGCCTACACGATGGAGCATTTCGACGAGGGCACAGCCAGAGAATTTGCCTGGAAGGGCGATGCCAAGTTCGATTTCGACGATCCCATTTTGCGCGACCTGCGTTTCGGCGTGCGTTTGACCGACCGCAATTCGCTGACCCAGAATTCCAATCCAGGTTACAACTGGGCGGCGATCACGCAACCATGGCAAATAGGCTGGGACATTACGGGCCTCGCGTATATGGGCGATCCGCGCTTCAGCGGCGGCGCCAGTCTGCATTCATTCAACAACTTCTTCAATGGCGGCGCTTCCGTGCCGGCGCTGGTTTTCCCCAACGTATCGACGACCACGGGCTTCCCCAGCAGCTATGCGGCCTTGCACAATTACACCAACTCGCTGTGCGTTTCCGGCAATACCTGCGGCAACTGGAATCCCGCGACTTTCGGCACCGATCCGTCCGGCAACAATAGCCAATCCGAGCAGACCGAGGCGGCGTATTCCCAGCTTCGCTTCGAATTCGACAACCTGAAATACCCGGTCGACGGCAACGTCGGGTTGCGCTACGTGTTGACCCAGTCGGTAGCGCATGGCTACGTGGCCTTCACGCCAAGCGTGAACATCCCGTCGGGTTCCACGGTGACGGGCGTTACCGTTCCCTCCATCACGGCGTTCGCCAAGGAGCAGGATTTCAGCCACTCTTATGTCGATGCGCTGCCGTCGTTGAATTTGCGCATGAAGACTAGCGACCAGCTGCAGTTCCGGTTTGCCTACTCGACTGCCATCTCGCGCCCCGATCCTTCGCAAATGCAGGCGTACACCACCTTGTCCGAAGGCGTCACCTCGACGACGACGGGCAATACCGTCAACGTCAGCAACGTGAATCTGTCTGGCGTGGCCGTCGGCAATCCTATGCTGAGCCCCGTCAAGTCCAATCAGGTCGACCTGACGGCCGAGTGGTACTTCTCTCCGGTCGGCTCCTTGACCTTCGCGGTGTTCGACAAGCGGCTCAAAGATATCATCATCAATGAGACGTTCAACTATGCGGTTAACGACAATAGCGGCACGGCGCAGAACTTCTCTGTCACTGGCCCCATCAATGGCGCGAGCGGGACGGCGCGCGGGTTTGAGTTGGCTTACCAGCAATATTTCGACATGTTGCCGGGATGGTGGTCGGGCTTCGGCGTACAAGGCAATTTCACCTATGTCGACAGCCACGAGGACCTGTATTCCCCGGTGACCCAAGCCTATTGCACGGGCAGCAGCGTCGGATCCAATCTGGCGATGAATCTCAATGGCTGCGACACGAACGGCCAGACTTTCGGCAATCTGCCTTTGCAGGGGCTGTCGCGCCGTTCCTATAACCTGGCTCTTCTGTACGACAAGGGACCGTTTTCGGCGCGCCTGGCTTATAACTGGCGTTCCAAGTATCTTCAAGCGGTCAACGTGAACCCAACGCAAGGTTCGGACGGTTTGGACACCAATCCCGCCAGCCCCACCTATGGTCAGCACAATGTAACCTGGGGCTTGCCGATCTGGGCTGGCGACTATGGCCAGTTGGATATGTCCGCCTCGTACAAGATCACCGACGATCTGAGCATCGTGCTGGAAGCGCAAAACATCAACAATGCCATCTACACGCAGTTGATGCAGCAGCACAATGGGCTGGAGGGCCGGGCATGGTTTGCCACCGGGCCGCGGTATAACGCGCAACTGCGCTACTCCTTCTGATCGTGCGGAGCGTGATATCGCGCATGCGCAGGGAAGGGGCGCCGACAGGCCTTGCCCCTTCCCGCACCGTCACGCACTTTGCCGCCGCGGCCGCACTGGCGTTTGCCATGTGCGGCCCGGCGCATGCCTCCGACGGCAGCGCGCCGCACCTTGTGCAAAAAGACGGCCGCTATGCCCTGATGGTTGACGGCGAGCCCTTCGTCATGCTCGCCGGCCAGGTGCACAACTCAAGCAATTACCCGGCGGCTTTGGCGAAGGTATGGCCGGCACTGCGCGACATGCATGCCAATACCGTCGAAATCCCGGTTGCCTGGGAACAGATCGAAGCGACGGAAGGGAAGTTCGATTTCGGCTACGTCGATACCTTGCTGAAGCAGGCGCGCGAGAACCGATTGCACGTCGTGTTGCTGTGGTTCGGCACCTGGAAGAACACCAGCCCGCAATACACGCCGGAATGGGTGAAATTCAATGACCGGCGCTTTCCGCGCATGCTCGACAAGGAAGGCAAGCGCAGCTATTGCCTCTCGCCGATGGGCGAGGAGACGCTGCAGGCCGACAAGACAGCGTTCGTCGCCCTGATGCGCCATCTCAAGGAAACCGACGGCAAGGCGCATACGGTGCTGGCGGTGCAGGTGGAAAACGAAATCGGCACCTATGGACTGGTGCGCGATTTCGGTAGCAAAGCGCAGGCTGCGTTCGCGCAGCCGGTTCCTTCGGCCGTGCTGGCGCGGCAGAAGGCGCCCGTTCCGCTGGCCAAGGAAGGCACCTGGGCACAAGTCTACGGCGATTATGCCGACCAGTATTTCCATGCCTACGCCATCGCCAGCTACGTGGAAGCTGTCGCCAAGGCCGGGCGCGAGGCGTACGATTTGCCGATGTATGTCAACAGCGTGGTGCGCGACCCTCTCGCGCCCATGGCGCCGTGGAAGCAGGATTTTCCCAGCGGCGAACCGAGCTATGACGTGGTCGGCATCTATAAGGCGGTGGCGCCGCACATCGACTGGATAGCCCCCGACATCTATGGGGCGAACTGGAAGAAATTCGACGCGACGCTCGACGTGTTGCAGCGTCCGGATAATCCGCTGATGATGCCGGAGATGAGCAACGCTTCGGAGTACGCCCGTTTTGCCTACCTGGTGCTGGGGCGCGGTGCCTTGGGGTTTTCGCCGTTCGGCATCGATTACACCACTTATAGCAACTATCCCCTGGGTGCCAGGCAGACCGGCAAGCCCATGGTGGAGCCGTTTGCCAAAATCTACGCGGCATTTCAGCCCATGGAGCGCCAGTGGGCCAAATGGGCGTTTGAAGGCCGCACGCACGGCGTTGCCGAGAACGACGAGCATACCGACCAAACCATCGATCTCAAGGATTGGCGGGTGACGGTTTCGTTCCGCCAGTGGCAGTTCGGCAACAAGGAGATGTTCCCGGACTTGAAGGATTTGCCGGACAATACGGCGTCGCCCTCGGGCGGTGTCGCCATCGCCCAGATCGGCGCGGGAGAGTTCATCATCGTCGGCCAGCATGCCAGGGTCGGTATCGCGGGCTCGGGTGCCAACGAAGGAAAGCCTTCGATGCTGGCGCGGGTCGAGGAAGGGCATTTCGACGCCGCCGGAAAATGGATCATGGAACGCAACTGGAATGGCGACCAGACCGATTGGGGCTTGAATTTCGTCGATGAGCCCGTGGTTTTGAAAGTGACGGTCGGCACCTATTGACGGTTGCCGGCTGAGGAAGAAAATCTGGAGAGAATAAGAAAATGCAATCGCTTGAGTCGAGGCATGTGCCGAAGCGTGTCGTAAAGTGCCTGTCGGCAAGCATGCTGCTCGCCATCTCTTGTCACGCGATGGCGGGCAGCGTCGAGCAGACCGCTACCGGCATCGTGGTCAAACCCGATGCGGGTACGGCCAGGGAAGTGCGCCTCGAAGTCATGAGCGGCAACATCATCCACGTCGTGAAGCTCGACCAGCCGGGGAAGGCGCTCACGCCGTCCTTGATGACGGTGGCCACGCCTTGCGCCTGCAAATTCACGGTGGCCCGTAAAGGCGCGTCGGTCACCTTGCGCACGGAAGGGATTTCCGCTGAAGTGTCGCTCAAGACCGGCTATCTGCAATTCCGCAATGCCCAGGGCAAGCTGCTGCTCGAGCAATCGGCGGAAAGCTTTACCCCGGTGGACGTCGGCGGCAAGCCCTTCGTCGCGATCAAGGAGGGATTCAACCCCGGTACCAAGGAAGCCTTCTACGGTTTGGGCCAGCATCAGAACGCCCAGATGAATCTCAACGGCGAAGACGTGCTTCTGGCGCAGCACAACATGGATGTGGCCGTCCCGTTCCTGCTATCGGACAAGAACTACGGGATCCTGTGGGATAACAATTCCATTTCCCGCTTCGGCAATCCCAAGCCGTACGGACCGCTGGCCCGCGATCTCAAGCTTACCGACGATCAGGGGCAGCCGGGAGGATTGACCGCGCGCTACTACGTCGACGGGAAGCTCGTGCTGACACGGCACGAGACCGACATCGCCTACCAATACCTGAAGGACGTGGCCGAGAACTGGCCCAAGGAACTCGCCTCTCCGAAAGACTTGAAAGACGTCAAGGTGGTGTGGGATGCCAGCCTGCGTTCCGACCAGCCGGGCATCCACAAGATGCAGCTCTACGCATCCGATTACGCCACCCTGAGCCTGGACGGCAAGCAGGTTCTCGACGTGTGGCGCCAGGGATGGAATCCCTGGTATCACAATTTCGAGGTGACGTTCGCCAAGGACAAGCCGGTCAAGCTGCATCTGGAATGGAAACCGGCCGGCGGCATGGTCACCATCACCCATAGCAACCCGCTGCCCGAGGCGGAGCGGCATTCGCTGACGTTTTCTTCCGAAATCGCGCAGGGCATCAATTACTACGTGATGGATGGCGACAAGCTGGACCAGGTGATCGCCGGCTATCGCCATCTGACCGGCCAGGCGCCGATGATGCCGAAATGGGCCTACGGGTTTTGGCAATCGCGCCAGCGCTATGAAACGCAGCAACAGCTCCTGGACACGGTGCACGAATACCGCAAGCGCGGCTGGCCGCTCGACAACATCGTGCAAGACTGGTTCTATTGGCCGGAAAACGGCTGGGGCTCGCACGACTTCGACAAGGTCCGCTTTCCCGATCCAAAGGGTATGGTCGACGAGGTCCACAAAGAACATGCGCACATCATGTTGTCGATCTGGGGCAAGTTCTACGCCAATACCGACAACTACAAGGAACTGGCCGCCAAAGGCCATATGTGGACCAGGAACGTCGAAAACGGCGATCTCGACTGGGTCGGCCCGGGCTACAAGAACAGCCACTACGACCCCTACACACAGGAAGCGCGCGACACCTACTACCGCCAGATCCACGACAAGCTCGGCGGTCTCGGCATCGATGCCTGGTGGATGGACAACAGCGAGCCGGATGTCCTGTCCAACACCCGCCCGGTGGATTTCAAGAAGCTGATCGGCCCGACTGTCTATGGCAGCGGCGAGATCACTTACAACCCCTACAGCTTGATGCATACGAAAGCCATGATCGACGGGCTTGAGCATGACCAGCCCGATACGCGGCAATTCATCCTGTCGCGCTCCGGGTTCGCCGGCATCCAGCGCAATGCCACGGCGGTCTGGAGCGGCGACACGGCCGCACGCTGGAACAACCTGTACGACCAGATTTCGGCCGGCGTCAGCTTTTCCATGTCCGGCATCCCCAACTGGACGCATGACATCGGCGGTTATGCCCAGGAAGAGCGCTTTCAGAGCGGCGATATCGGTTCTGCGCAGGAGAACCGCACCACGGGAACCAGGCAGATCGATCCGGCCGATGCCAAGGAGTGGCAGGAGCTGAACCTGCGCTGGTTCCAGTTCGGCGCATTGAGCCCCTTGTTCCGTTCGCATGGCGAAGTCGTCAAGCGCGAAATCTACAATATCGCGCCGGAAGGATCGGAGATGCGCGAATCCATGGTCTGGTACGACCGCTTGCGCTACCGCCTCATGCCCTATATCTACACCACGGCCTCGGACGTCTATTTCCAGTCCGGCACGATCATGCGCGCTCTGGTGATGGATTTTCCCAAGGATGAACAGGTCAAGGATATCAAGGACCAATATCTGTTCGGCCATAGCCTGATGGTGGCGCCCGTCTATACCTATGGCGCGCGCGAGCGCGGCGTGTACATGCCCAAAGGCGCGGCGTGGTACGACTTTTACACGGGCAAACGCTATGCCGGCGGTGCGACGGCGGTCGTCGCGGCGCCGCTGTCCCGCATCCCCTTGCTGGTCAGGGCTGGCGCCATTTTGCCGACCGGGCCGGTGACGCAATATGTCGATGAATCTCCCGCTGCGCCAATGACACTGAACGTCTATGGCGGCGCCAACGGGGATTTCAGTTTGTATGAGGACGACGGTACAACCAAGGCGTACACGCGAGGCGAATACAGCCGCATACCGCTGCACTATGACGACAAGACCGGAACGTTGACCATCGGCAAGCGGACCGGACAATATCGCGGCATGGTGGCCACACGCCAGTTCCGTGTCCGATTCATCCAGACCGGGGATTCCAGCGCCGACTTCGATGCCGCAGGCAAGACCGTGACCTATGACGGCAACCGGCTCGTCGTCGAGAGATAGTCAAAAAAGCCTTGCTTTGTTGCTGCGGATTTGCCGGCGCAATGGCGCAGGCAAATCCGCTGATGCTTGCACAAGCGCTCAGCGGTTGGCGCTCAACTCGAGCAAATAAACGTCGTTCTCGCGCATCGGCAATTTGATGCTGACGCGCCCGTCGGCCGCGACCTTTACGGTTTCCCGCTCCTCGGGTTTGCCGTCGGCAAGCGATTTTAGCGTGGCGACTTGGGCCTTGGTCAATTGTTTCGGCGAACCCATGCCGATATACGCGGTATAGGCGTCGTTGTGCCTATAGCCGACATGGGAGCGTGTCAGGGTGTAGGAACCGGCCTTGAGTCCGCCGAATTGAACCCGAACCTCGCCCTTGCCCGCCGGAGGCAGATCCTTGATGAAATACTGCTGATTGTTGACCCCGTCCGGCAAGGTGCGCGAATAGTCCCAGAGCAGCAGTTGGATGTTGCCCTTTTTGTCCGTGGCCGCGATCGATTGGCTGTCGTCGTCTTGCAGCTCGGTCGGCCCGAGCTGATTCAAGAACTGGTAGGCAAAGTAAGCCGGCTTCTTGATGCCTTGCGTATTCATCAAGCCGAATCCGCCATGGAAAGCCTCCATGCGCGGCCCCGCCTCTTCGAAGATGTCGGTAAACGTCCAGTACGACATCGATTGCGCCGTGCCGCCGACCTGCTTCAGTTTTTGCAGGATATACGCCGCCTGATGATAGCTGTCGTGCGTGGGGTCGGACGGCGTGTAGGACGAGCTCCATTCGGTGTAATGCAGCTCCAGGTTCGGCATGGCCGACGCGGCGATTTCCCTGCGGTTCCTTTGCACGTCGTTGCTGATCGCGCCTTCATCCTTGCTCAACACCGTGCCGGTCGTGCCGTATTCGTCGAGAAAGCCTTGCGTGACCCCGTAAGAATGCGTGCTGACGAAATCCAGCGGTATCGCGTTTTTGGCGCAATAGGCGATCATCTCCGGTATCCATGCCGCGCCGGCCGTGGCTGGCCCGCCCACCTTGTAACGGCTGTCGACACTCTTGATCGCGCGGGCCGTGCTGCTGTACAACTTGAAATAATCGTCTTGCGACCCGGCCCAAAAACCTCCCAGATTCGGCTCGTTCCACACTTCGAAATACCAGCTGGCGACTTCGTCGGCGCCGTAGCGCTCGGTGAAGTGCTCGGTCAGCTTCGCGATCAGGCGCGCCCAGCTATCGTAGCTCCTGGGCGGCGTAACGTTGCCGCGCCACCAGAAAACGGTTTTGTCGCCGCTGGCCATCTGCGAGGGCATGAAACCCAGCTCGACAAACGGTTTGACACCTATGCTCAAAAGATAATCGTAAAGCGCATCGATATACTGGAAATTGTATTGCTCCCTGCCTTGCGCGTCGATCCGATACACCCCCATGTCGTCGCTAAGCAGGCCGTGCATGCGGATGTACCTGAATCCTGCGTCGTGCTTGATTTCCGCCAGTTGTTGTTGCCAGTCCGCGCGCAAACCCTCGTTGGCGCGGCCGGCACCCACGGCAATCTTGAAGGTCGGCGCGAGCGTTCCCTGGACGCGATTGACGTCAACATGAATTTCCCGATTTTGCGCCAGGCACTGCAAGGGCAGGGCCAACATACTGCAGGCGATGAGGCTGCCGACTGTTCTCAAGGTCATTTTTTCTCTTCCTAAGCAAGGATACCGTGCTGCATTCTGGAAGAGCCCAGGTATCGGCGCAATAATGAAAATGCGCTTCTTATTTTATGAAATTCGCCAGACTCCGGAATCCGTGTTGACTTGGCGGCATTCCATTGATGAAAATGGTCGGCATGCATATTGGAGGAAAATGAAACTGCAAATACCGGCAACCGGGTCAAGCCTCATGTCAATCCCCAGGCCGACCTATTCCTCGTTGCTCTCGATACTCCCGGTGTTGGGATTGCTTGTTGCATCCGTCGCATTTCCGGCATCCGCGCTTGGTGCCTGCGGACCGGACGCGCTGGGCACGGCGAGAACCTTGACGCTCAAGCGCGAATTCGCCGCCTACGGCAAAACCCAGCACGCAGCGCTCCCGCTTGACCGCGGTGAGGTCGTGCTGACGTTCGACGATGGCCCCAGGCCTGAAACCACGCCGCTGGTGCTCAAAGCCCTGGAGCAGCAGTGCGCCAAGGCGACATTCATGACTGTTGGCGCCAATCTCGCGCAATTTCCCGATCTTGCGCGTGAAGAATTGGCGCAAGGGCATTCCATTGGCCTGCATAGCTATGCGCATCTTCATTCCCCGAGCATGAGCGAGGCCGATCAACTGGACGATTTGAAGCGGGCGCAAGATGCCTACCGGGCGGTTTTCGGCACGGCAGCGCCGGCTTATCGTTTTCCTTTTCTTGAAGAAACGCCGACGCTGATGGCAGCCATGGAAGGCGAGCACCTGACAGTGATGTCCATCGACGTCGGCATCGGCGATTGGCAAGCCGACGACACCGCGGAAAAGCTGGTTACGCGCCTGGTCGATAATCTGAATATCACTGGAGGCGGCATCATCCTGATGCACGACGCCAACGCGCCGACGGCTGCCGCGATGCCCGCCTTGCTGAAGGCGCTGAAGGATCACGGCTATCGGGTCGTCCATCTGGAATGGGCGAAATAAGCCCCGAGTCCCGCAATACCTCGGGCTGCATAGCCGGCCCGCTTCCGCAATATCATTAACGGCCTTGACGATTTTCGCAATTGCGACACCCCCGTCTCCGCTTCAGAATTTCCTCATGGCGCCTTGCATCTTCTGGAACATTGCGCCGTGAGTAAGTAGAAACAATAAGCAGAAAATCAAGGAGACAAGGTGATGCAATTCGAATGCGGACGCATGTCCGTGTCCATGGCGGCCGTGCGCCGCGCAGTCGGCATGGCTTTGCTGACGGCCGCCGGTTTGAACATTCCCAGCGCACACGCGGACGAATCGCATGCGGCGTGTGCCACCACCGCAGCGCCGCGTACGGTGGAATATCCCTGGATGTCGGTTGAGCGCTGGCATCAAATGTTCGACAGCCAGGTGGCGCGTGCCGAGAAGGGCGATGTCGAAGTCATGTTTGTCGGCGACTCGATCACCGAGATGTGGCCGAAAGACTTGTTCGAGGCCAACTTCGGCCAATTCAAGGCCGCCAACTTTGGCATCGGCGGAGACCACACGGGCAATCTGCTATGGCGTTTGCAAAATCCCGCCATGCAGAGCCTCAAGCCCAAGCTCGTGGTGTTGCTTATCGGCGTGAACAATCTCAATTTATGCGGCGAAACGCCCGAACAGGTGTTTGCCGGCATACAGGCCGTTGTGGTAAAACTGCGCAGCCAGTATCCTGCGGCGCGCATCCTGCTCAATGCCGTGCTGCCGGAAGACGAACACCCGGACTCGGAGGCGCGCCAAAAAGTCGTCGCGCTGGACAAGATGGTGGCCACCTTGGGCGACGACAAGACGGTTTTCTACCATGACTACGGCTCGAAATTCATGCAGCCAGACGGTACGTTGTCGGCCGAGCTGCAGCCGGACTTCCTGCATTTTTCGGAAAAAGGCTATCGCATCTGGGCCGATGCCATGCGCCCCGATATCGAACAATTGCTCAAGGACAGCCAATAACTAGGCCGGACTATGCGCCCGCTCCCCTAACGAATCGAAAGAAAGGATGAGTTTGCGGCGATTCCTCCCCCAAATCGCCGCGCGGGTATCGCTCTGGTGCGATGCCCGTTCGAGTCGGGGCAGCAAAATAAATGGAGACAGCATGAAAAAAAGACTTTGCAACGCAGCAATCGCCGTCTTGGCAATGTGTATGGGTTCGAGCGCGATGGCTGCTGTCTGGTCCAGCTCGGCGACCTATGGCAGCTATACCTCGGGCGCATACAACTTCAACAACGACATATGGGGAGGCAGCAGTGCCGGGCCCCAGACCATCTGGGTCAATTCCCCAAGCGACTGGGGCGTGTGGTCGGACCAGCCGAACACGGGCGGCATCAAATCCTATCCTCACATCGGCTACAACGTCGGCAAGACCATCAGCTCGCTGTCCCATCTCACCGCGACGGGCATTGCCACCACGCCCTCGGGCGGTGCCTGGGAATCGGCCTACGACATATGGGACAGCAACAATGCCCACGAGATCATGCTGTGGATGAATTACACCGGCACCTCGGCCGGTTGCGGCAACGTCAAACCGATTTCTTATAATTGGACCGCGACCGGTTGCGCGATTCCGGTGTTCACCAACGTCTCCGTGGGCGGCGGGACCTGGAACGTCTATCGCGGCACCAATGGCAACAACCTGGTCTATTCATTCCTGCGCACGAGCAAGACCAACAGCCTGACGGTCGATGTCCGGGCCATCATGAACTACCTGAAAAACCAAGGCTGGATCGGCGACGTGGAGATGGGCCAGCTACAATACGGCTTCGAGATCACATCCTCGTCCGGCGGCATGAACTTCCATTCGCAGAATTTCTCCGTTACCTCCTTCTGATGCGATAAGGTCCCGGGATGCGCACGTCTCCCGGGACGTACCTTCAAGTCGCCAAGAAATCGCGTTCTGACAATCTTCCCCGTGCCGTCTATCATCAGGCGTCCGGTCGTGGCATGCGGCTACAGGGCCGACTGAGCACTCCGCAGCAAGGTTTCCATATCGTCGGCCTGCAACGGCACCGAAATCAGGAAGCCCTGCGCTTGGTCGCAGCCAAGCTCTCGCAACAGGCTTAGCTGTGCTTCGGTCTCCACGCCTTCTGCGATGACTTCAAGGCCCAGGCCGTGCCCCATGGCGATGATGGCCGAGGAGATGGCCCTGCTGACGGCCGAATCGGGCAAGCTCCGCACAAAGCTGCGGTCGATCTTGAGCGTATCGACCGGCAGGCGGTGCAGCCGGCTCAACGACGAATATCCGGTGCCGAAATCGTCGATGGCGATCATCGCGCCGCAAGCGCGCATGCGCGTGAGCACTTTGGCGCTGGGTTCGAAAGCCAGCAAGACGTTTTCCGTGACCTCCAGTTCGAGGCGCAGGCCTCCCGGCGCGGCATCGCTCGGGGCCAGCAATCGCGTCAGGGTTTGTTCGATGTGGTCGTGCAGGATTTGGCGGCCCGAAATGTTGACGGCAATGCGCGGCAGGGCCAGGCCCATATTCCACCAGGCCCGGGCCTTGTGCAGCGCTTCGGTGAGCACCCAATCGCCGATCGGCTGGATCAATCCGCAATCTTCGGCGATGCCCACGAAGCTGTCCGGCAACAGGAGGCCTCGCTGTGGATGGCGCCAGCGCAGCAATGCTTCGGCCCCGATGATGCGGCCGCTGGCGATTTCCAGCTGCGGTTGGTACATCAGCATCAGCTCGTCCTTCGCGAGTGCGCCACGCAGATCCCGCTCCAGTGCCAGGTGCTCGGCCGCCGCTTCGCTCAACTCTGCCGTGTAGAAGTCGTAAGTGCCGCGTCCGTGAGCCTTGGCACGGTACATGGCCGCATCGGCCGCCCGCATCAGGTCGGCCGCGAGATTTGCATCATCCGGGTAGAGGCCGATGCCGATGCTGGTCGAGGTTTGAATGTCCTTGCCGTCGAGCTGCACCGGCCTGGCAACGGCTTCGATGATCTTGACGGCGAGCGGAACGGCGTCCTGCGGCTTCGACAGGTCGCTTGCGATCACCGCAAACTCGTCCCCGCCCAGGCGAGCCACGGTATCTTCGGCGCGCACGCTGCCCTTCAAACGGCGGCCGATCTCTTGCAATAGCTGGTCCCCTGCGGCGTGTCCCAGGGAGTCGTTGACGAGTTTGAAACGGTCAAGATCGAGAATCATCAGCCCCACGCGGTTGCCGTGCCGCTTGGCCCTTTCCAGCGCCGAATCGAGGTTCGCGCCGAACAGCACGCGGTTGGGCAGGCCCGTGAGCACGTCATGATGGGCCAATTGCCGCAACCGCGCTTCTGCAGCCTTGGAGACGGTGATATCGGTGAAGATGGACACGTAATGCGTAACGGCGCCCCGCTCGTCGCGCACGGCGCTGATGTTTTGCCAGCAGGGGTAGACTTCCCCATTCTTCCGCCGATTCCACATCTCTCCTTCCCATTGCCCCGTCGATGAGATGGCAGCCCACATATTTTTGTAGAATCCCGGGTCCTGCCGGCCGGACGACCACATACGCGGGTTGCACCCCTCGACCTCGTCGAAGGCATAGCCGGTGACACGCGTAAAGGCGGGGTTGATTTGCATGATGCGAGCCCGCGAATCGGTGATGAAAATGCCTTCATTCGTCGCAGCGAAGACGGTGGCGGCCTGGCGCAACGCTTCGTCGGCGCGCCGCTCCTCGGTGACATCGCAAAATGTTCCGACACTGCGGACTGGGTTCCCGTCCTGGCCGCAAAAAACCTGTCCGACTTCCGAAACGATGCGTTCGCTTCCATCAGCGCGGCGCAGCTTATATTCGACACTGAATGGCCCGCCCTCGGCCAATGCCGAATTGCGAACCTCTTCGACCCGCGCCCGATCTGCCGGGTGAATGCGTTCGAGGAATGCTTCGCGCGAAGGTGCAACCCTGGCCGGGTCGGCCTCCAGGATGCGATATGCCTCCGCGGACCACGTGACGATGCCATGCACCAGATCGGTCTCCCAGCTGCCGACATGCCGCGCCGCTTGCGCTTCGTTGAGGCGGTCCCGCTCCCGCGCGAGACTCGCAGCCAGCTCGCGCGTTTTTTCGTAGGCGCTTGACAGCTCGTCGTGCGCAAGGCGCAGCCGCTCGGTGGCCGCTGCCGCCACTTTCTTTGCCTCGTTGAGCTGCGAGATGTCGCGCGTCACGGTACCCATGCCGAGAATGCGGCCGCTTGCCGGATCGCGAATCATGAAATGTTCGTCGGAAACCGGGATGGCGGCTTCGGTCTGCCAATGGCGGAACGCCGTTTCGCCTGACCAGCGTCCGTGCTCGATCATTTCTCTCAGGATGACGTCCGTTGCCATTTGCCGCTGGTCCGGCGCGTAGTACTCCGGGATTGTCGTCGACTCGATGGGCATAGCCGGAGGAAGCCCTACCATGCGGCGACCGGCCGGATTGACGTAGAGCGGCTTTCCTGCCGGATCGGCAATGCCGATGAAATCCGAGGAATTTTCCACCAGTGCCGCGAAGATCTGGCGCTGCTCCAGCGCCCGCTCAAGCGCTTCGTTCGCCGCCGCGCGCGCATTCGCCTGAAGACGGGCATGGCGCATCTGGGCAAGCGTCGCAGTGACCATTGCGGAAGCAAACAAGCCCAGGGCCAGCATGGCATATACTGCGCCCGGCGTGGCCTTGGCGGGATATTGCGCGATCGTTGCCTGGGCGAGCAAGCCGGTGAGGCCGGCCAGCGTCACGCCGACCGTTGCCGCCAGCCAGGGAAGCGCGGACAGGCGCGTAGCGCGACTGACGAGAATGGTGGCCATGATCGTCGCCACGCCAAGCAGGGCAAAGCAGATCGCTGTGATCAATGCCATCCCCACTTGGCCGGCCCACACGACGGCCGTGGGCAAATTCAGCGCGTAGCCGATCGTCGTCTCGGCTGCGATCGAGATCACGAAAGCAGACAGCATGGCGGCGGTGCCAAGCAGCCAGGGACGAGCGGCGCTCGCGGCCAGAAGACAATGCGTCAACCCGACCAGCATGAAAGCGAAAGCGGTACTCTCGGCCATTCGGCCGGGGAAAGGATTGAGCGTGGTTGGCGGCGCTGTCGGAAAGAACGTATCCAGCCCGAAGCCGGGTGCGGCGGTATATTCCGCCAGCCCCGCCGTGCCAAGTATCAATAGCACGGCGGCGGGGTAGAGCGAGAGCCGGGGGCGGCTAGACGCGAGGGCCAGCAATCCCATAGCGCCACAGGAGAATGACAAGGCCGTAACGAACTGTATTTGTGCCGACCCGCTTGTCAGGCGCGTCAGCTCGGGAACGCCGGCCAGCCAAAGGGCGCAGGTAGCCAAGCCGATGGCAAGCAAGATAAAAGCGCCACTCCTAATGCCAAATCTGATCCAGCGTCCGAAATCTCCGCTCACCGCTTCAAACCTCCTGACTGGCCAGTGTGTCGCGCCTGGGGCGGCGCCACATTGACTTAAGTCAATAGCGGACATATGCCGAACAGGGTATCCGTCCCGAAATGAAAGCGGCAGACAAAGCCCGCGCGATGATGCCGACACGCCCGCTGTCCAAGTTGGTTAAAGAGGGCGCACTGATCTCCCATGCGAGGAAAAGAGTGCATCACGGTTACACAAACTTCGTCCGAAATCGGCGCTCCGCATGTAACAAGCGGAAACTTGCACGCCGGACAGCGCCGTTGCGGCCCAGCCGAATGTGGGCCGAGCGGATATGGTTATAAATGGCTCTTCGCCGCCATGAATTGACATTGCCGTACTTGGTGATCGACAGCAACGCGCCGGAGAATGGGTGCTGGCATGACTTGATGCTTTGATTTTTCCTGGATGACGCTTGACTTCTGTCAAATTAGGCAAAGACGGGAATTGTCATAATGACTTACCACCGCCGGGAATCGAGCGGTACGATTTTCCCGGCGCGACGCAACTATTCCGGAGTGGAATGTCGGAGGAGGTCCAAGCGCTATCTAAGGCAGGGTATCTACGATATCCACTGCAGCAAGGTCGCGACGAAGCCGCTGCCGGCCATCCACTCGATTTTGAATCCTCAACCGCGCAAGCCCGCCCAAGATCATGGCAACTGCAGATTCGTCGCATCGACCGTCGCCTCTTCCTGTCGTTGCCGAGGCTGCCCAGCCGCTGAGGGGGGCGCCAACCGACTATGATCCTTTGCTCAAAGCGATCGGGAACGCGCGCTTCGTTCTGCTTGGCGAGGCGAGCCACGGGACGCAGGAATTTTATCGCGAGCGAGCACGCATTACCCAGCGCCTGATTGTCGAACACGGCTTCGATGCCGTTGCGGTGGAGGCGGACTGGCCCGACGCATACCGGGTCAACCATTATGTACGGGGCGAAGGCGGCGACGTGACGAGCGCGCAAGCCTTGTCCGGATTCAAGCGTTTTCCTGTCTGGATGTGGCGTAATACCGATGTGGCGGCGTTCGTGGCATGGTTGCGTGCCCACAATGACTCGCTGCCTTCAAGTCGGCGTAAGGTCGGTTTTTACGGGCTGGACCTGTATAGCTTGTTCACGTCAATTGCCGAGGTATTGCATTACCTGGACGAAGTAGACCCGGCTGCCGCAAAAAGGGCACGCGAACGCTATTCCTGCTTCGACCACTTCGACGGCAATAGCCAGACGTATGCGCACGCGACAGGTCTGGGGCTGTCCGCTTCCTGCGAAAACGTGGTGGTGGATCAATTGCAGGAATTTGCGAAGCGTCGCGCGGACTACCTGAGGTCCGACGGTCCGGGCACCGCCGAGACGCTGTTCCATATTGAGCAAAACGCGCGCTTGGTCGTCGACGCGGAGCATTATTACCGCACGATGTTTCGCGGCCGCGTGTCGTCGTGGAACCTGCGCGACAAACACATGGCCGATACGCTCGGGGCGGTCGACCGCCATTTGTCGAGTGGCGGCAAGCCGGCCAGGATCGTGGTGTGGGAACACAATTCGCATGTGGGCGACGCCAGAGCTACCGAGATCGGGCGCATGGGTGAATGGAACGTGGGCCAATTGGCGCGGGAAGCGTATGGCGAAGACGCATTCTTGGTCGGATTCACGACCTATCAAGGTTCGGTGACCGCGGCCTCCGATTGGGATGAACCGGCCGAGCGCAAGAAGGTCAGGCCGGCGCTGGCGGGCAGTTACGAGCAATTGCTGCATCAAACCGGTTTCGAAAACTTCCTGCTGCTCCTGCGCGGAGCGCATCGCCTTCGCGATGCCTTGTCGACACCTCGCCTGGAGCGCGCGATAGGCGTCATCTATCGTCCGGAGACAGAGCGTCAAAGCCACTACTTTCACGCCCGCTTGCCGGAGCAATTCGACGCTGTCCTGCATTTCGACACCACCCATGCTGTTGAGCCGCTTGAGCGCGGCGGCGCATGGACTGGCAGTGAAGCCCCGGAAACCTACCCCGTGGGAGTATGAATTTATCTGCATTGGGCGCGCACATTATTCTTTTCCCGCAGCAGTGAGCGGTTACATACCAAGGATCAATTTTCAGGACCCGGTGAGCAATATGTCCGCTTCAATAAGTCGTCCCGATTGGCCCGAAATTCAACGTCAGTTCCAGGAATACGTTGCCGCGTATCGGATGGGAAATGCGGAGCCGGCATGCCGCGACAGCCTGTTCTCTTCCATATATCAGGCCGTCGAATATCTTTCCGCCACCCGCTATCGGCGGTACGCCGGCTACGGCACGAACCAGACGGATTTTGCCGTGGATGCGGTAAAGAACGCTTTTTGGAAAATCGAAAAGGATGACGGACGCAACGCTCGACACAAGGAATCGACATGCGAGGTTGCCGAGATTCCCCACAACAATAGCGCCGGCAATAGAAGACCGAGGACCTTCACCAGCTTGGTCACGGAGGAATATAAGGGCGAGGTGCCGATCGAGCATTTTCTTTCGGTTGTCGTCGGAAATGCACTGCGTGATTGGTTTCGCGCCCAAAATCGAATCAGAAACCTCAATTTGACCTTGAGCGACGACTTGCTCAGGGAATTATTCGAAGTGGGGATTGCCGAAATCCCCGCGACATCGGCACACCTTGCGTGGGGCATCGGCACTTCGCCGGCTGTGCCCGACGAACAGATCCAATCCAACGAGTTGCATCGGATTTTGAATACCCTCGATGAACAGGATCGGCGGATTCTCGAGCTTTACTATTTCCAAGGCATGTCTTCGCAGGAAATTTCCCGGCACTTGAACATCAACTGCAGTACCGTACGCACGCGAATAAGCAGAGCGGTTCAAGCGATCCGTGCCTTATTGTAAAAACTCTCAACGATACCGAGGTTCAAGCATGTCGATGGCGGAGGAGTCACAATCGGACCAGGCGCGCTACGCCGAGCTCTTCCGGATGCTGCGCCCCGAATACCCGTTCGTCCAACTCGGCTACCACTTCGGGGAAAATGCGGCACCGACCTCGCGCACCATGCGGGTCGTGCGGCACGGAATACACCTGGTCAAGAAGGAATACCTGGGCCAACTGAGCGAAAAGACCGAGCATGAAGTCGGGCTGTTGCTTGCCGCGGCCACGAAAGGCTTGCGACGCACCGCTTCCTTCAAGGCGGTCTATGCGCCCACCCGAATTCTGGGAAGAAGCGAAACGCCTGCGCTCGAACTCCTGATGAGAAATTACGGGCTGGATCTGGAGGACTGGCTTTTCCTGTTTCTCCATGGCGGCCTCGAACAAGCGGTATGCCCTTACTTTCACCTGTCCATATGGCGCCATGTCTTGCGGTCCATGTGGGAGCTCCACCAGGCGAATTTCGTGCAGGTGGATGTCAAGGCCGACAATATATGCGTCGCGTTGCCCCAAGTCGTCGCTGTACCGGCGCCGAATCGCCCCGGCCGGATCGCATTGACCTTCGATTTGCGGGAAATGACGCTGATCGACCTGGGGGAGGCGCTGCATCCGAATCCGAATAAGCGCTCGCTCCTGTTTCATCCGAATGGAATACCGCTCGGGCCTGCGAACAGCTACATTTCTCCGCACTATATAAGACATAAAATGATGGTGCGCCCGAACGATATGAAGCCGCTCAGAAGCCTGGACTGGAGAATCGACTTTTTCGCGCTGGGGTGCATGGTCAGCCAATGGAACTCGCGCGTTGATTTCCCCACGTTTCCGCCGACCTGTCTGACACTTGACGAGCGGCGCAATTACAGCGCCGCCATCGAACTGTTGCACCTTCTCCCGGAATGGCTTAAATCGAAAGACACCGACCCATCGACCGAGGCAGGCGATTTGCCGCATAGCGCCTTGATCGAGAAAATTGAAGAGATTTTGCCAGCAAGAAAATGGCAAGCGCTCCAATTGTCGCTCCCTTGCGATATCGGCGTTACGCCTGTTTCCATTGCGCGATTCCGAGGTAGATCGGCGCAAGATATCGGCCCCACCCACGCATCGCAAAATGCGTCCGATGCAGCGAGTGCCTCGCATGAAACCTGCTTGAAAGAACCCGAGGCTATGTCGGAGCAAGGCTTGAGACCGGATGCCGTTTTGTCCCATTCGGGTTCTGCGTCGAAGAACCGCGAACTTCTAACCGCCTCGAAGAACCGCGTCGAAGTATTGAATCAATATCGTCTTGGAACCGGCCAACAAGGCTCTCTTCGTCCCAGCATCGATTTTTATTGCTAAGCGGAACAGTCTGTCATCGGGTTTATTCGATTCAGGTTGAGACAAAAACGCGCCGCTTGACGTCTATTCCTGTATGGCGTCGGGGAAGGCGCAAACGAGGAGAGATCGTCGTGGTCGTCCGTGACAGCACCAAAAACCGTGTACGGCAACAGTCGTCCGGGCAAGCCGTCGTGCTCAGGGCATGGGTTTGGGAACTGCTGCTTACCGTGTTTTCGCTTGGCTTGCTGCTTGCGCTGGCCGGACAACTGGAGCAGGGGGACCGCCCACTGGGTTTGGGGCAGCGCTATGCGGGCAATGACGTCCAGGCCTTGCCGCAAGACCTGGCCAAGCCAGCCGATATTCCCTTCTCCAATGACGGGGCATCACGATCGGAATCGACGGCGCACCTGGATGCGGCATCGCCTGTCATCGAAAAAACGCTACGCGCGCAATGGCTCAATATGCACGCGGAACGGGTATTGCTTGTGATCGTTGCGTGCGGATGGATTGCCTTGTGCATCGGACGCGGTACGCTGGCCGCGCGAGCAAAATTTTTCCTGATCGCAGCGATCTGGTGTATGGCCGCGTACTTGACGGGGGCATGGTCCATCAGATGGCAAGCCGCGGCAGAAGTAAACTTCTTCCAAGCGAGCGTGGATCCGAGGCCGATGCTTGCCGGCTTGCTGCTCTTGGGAGCATTGCTGTCCCTGCCGCGCGCCAATCGTAACATGCGACAACCAATCTGGATCGAACATGAGATTGCGTCGCCATGGATTTTCCCGGGCTTCGTCTTGTTCTCCGGCCTGGGCTGGATATGGTTGATGGATTGGGCGGCGCGCGGCCATGAAGACAAGAAATTCATCGGCATCTACCAGCTCGATCTGATCTGGCTGGCGTTTACGATTTTCACCTTGGTAGCGGCTTGCCAGGGGCAATTGCTTACCGCCTTCAGCCGGGTCGCCTCACGCCTGGATCAGCCTGGCGCCACGCGAGCAAGCGTGCCCAATCTGACGCTGATTCTGTTTCTTTTCGCCTGGATCGTCGTTCTGGCCGCAGCGGGGCATTTAGATGCGGGAACCAATGGCCAAGTTAAAATTTATCAGCGCCATGCGGCGCTGCTTGCCGAATTGATGCGGGTGCCGGTCTGGCTTGCATTGGGATGGATTCTGTATCGCAGGGTGGAGAGCGGGCAGCGCAGCGCCAACGGCATGTTTGCCGTAGCTTCCCTGCTCATCGTGCTGGCATCAGGGCTCGTACTCGACCATGACGGCGGGCCGATATTTGCCCAGACCATCGCCGTCGTATGGATTTCATGCAGCATGCTGACGACCGTCCTGGAAAGAAAAATGGGGGCAATCCCCACGTGGGCCACGGCCATCGCTGCAGCCGTCGCCGGCACAGCCGCTTCCATATGGATGGCGTTTCTCAACGCACCCGCCGCGCGCGTCGAGGCCATGGCAAACAGCTATCGCGGACCGCTGGATTTTTTGAGCGTGACGCACTGGCTGCTCGACGCGGTGCCGGCGTTCGGCTTCGGCATCGGCAGGACACCATGGTGCGGCTTCGCGGCTTTATCGGGAACGGCGGGGCAGTGCAGGCGCGCGGGCGTACCCGATCAAATTCAGAGCGACTATGTCGTCTCCGCACTGCTCGCCTTATGGGGCTGGTTGCCGGTACTCCTGTTGCTCGGCGCCTTGCTGCTGTGGCTTTGGGAATTGCAGCGCCGTGGGGCGGACAGGAATGCGGCCGTGCTGGACCTTGGCCTGTTCCGCCAATGGATCGTGCTGGGGTTTTCTGTAACCAGCGGCGTGCAAATCGCCGTCAGCGCGGCTGGAACGCTGGGTGTCATTCCGCTCACCGGTCTCGCGATACCCATGCTGTCGTTCGGAGGCGCAGGCTTGATGAGCACAGCATTGTTCTCGGGGCTTTCCGTCAATCGCGTCCGGCTCAAAGGCAGTGAAATCTTCAGCCGGGCCGGGCCGCGCTCGGCACATCTCGCGCCGGCGCGCACAAGGGGGTTCACGTGAGCACCCGGCATACCTTCGCGCGGAACATCGCGGCCATGCTGGCCGTCTGCACGGTATTGGCCGTCATGTCGCTGGCCTTCGTTCTGGCGGCCACTGGCCATGCAACCGTCGCCAGGCGGGTGCACGACTATCGAACGGCAGACGGCGAGCTCCGGCGAGTGCTCGACCCCTGGCGTCCGCTGCCCGGCTGCCTGTTCCTGCGTTCGTCTCACGGCAAGGTGCTTTGGCCTCTGGACGATAAGGGCAACTATAACCCGGCAATAGGCCTGCTCTGCGGCGGGCCGGCGCTGACGGTAAACGATGAAGCCGTCCCTTCCGGATTGACGCCGCTGATTCGTCGCATCGACAACCAATGGCGCGCGCCGCTTGCGCGAGATGTGGCTATTCCAATGAATCAAATCGACCGGGACGGCGTAACGATGCCGCAAGGCGCGCATGTCGAATTGACGCTCGACGCATCGCTGCAAGCAAGTACACAAGCGACGGCCGATTGCATGACCGGTCACATGGACGCCTGCTCCGCCGCCGGACTGCCGGAAAAAACTTGGTCGCAGAATGTCGAGGGCGCGGGGGCACGCATGTTTGGCGTGGCCATCGTGGACGTCAAAACCGGCGCAATCGAGGCGCTTGCGTCCGCACATTCCCCATGCTTCGAAGCAGAGCACGGAGGAAGAACGCTGCCGCAACATTGCCCGACGCCCGCGCTTGAGCGCGAGCGGCCATTGCTGGGCAAGCTCGACCATCATGCGTTTGCCGATGCCAAACCGGCTTCCCTGGTCAAGCCCATCATGGCGATTGCCTTCATGCGCGATCCGGTGCTGGGAGCAAAGTTGAGGTCGTCCGGCAATCCGATCCGAAAATCCCTGTTGGAAGAGCTGAAAAACTCGGACTCGCCCGATTTCCTCGACAGGGCTTTCTGCCGCGACGCCGGATTCTACGGCTGCACGCGATTGGCGCGCATCGCCGATGTGGCGGGCGATCTGGGCTGGAACGTCGAATCCGACGATTTACTTGCGCCGACGAAGCAAGCGGCGGACAGGGAAACCGCCTACCGCATGACGCCGCGTTTCATGCAAATGCCCGGCCGCGACGCCGCCTGGCATGCCATGCCCGTACGTTACGACGCAGAACAGGCCAGGCGGTGCGCAATCGACAAGCGTTGGAGCAAATGCGACGGCGAGATCGCCAACGTTGCTTCGGAATTGCTGGGACAAGGCAACGCCGTGGCGTCCCCCCTCACCATTGCCGACATGTTGAGAAAAATTGCCGCCGCGGCGAACGGCGTGCGTGAACAGCCATCGCTCCACCTGTTGCAATCGATAAGCGGCAAGGTCGACGGCGAGACACGTGTCCTTGCGGGGGATACCGGGCGCACACCGCTCCGCATCAGCAAGCAGGAGGCGGATTTCGTTCTTGCCGGCATGTCGCTGACACACCAAGGCGGCACAGCCACGAGCGGATGCATCGAAGCGTACCGCGACACCGGAGACGCGCTTCGGGCCTGTCGCCGTTTGACCGGGGTGGCGGGAAAGACGGGCACCCCCGGATTTGCCGACGAAGCCTATTCCTGGGAGGAGAGGGAGCAAGTCTGCCACGACATCGTGAGCCGGCTAAAGGACGCGCCGGCCGGTTCCGCGCAGCATCGCGCCCTGGAAAGAGAAAGAGGGCGCTGCGTTCAGGCACCGGTCAAATGGTATGCCGCCGTGGTGCGCGACAACCCTGCCGCCGCCGGCGGGCCATGGACCAAGGTCGTCGTCGTGCTGGCCGAGCGCAACTATCGCAACGACGGCTTGATAGACGCGAAGGGAGATGTCGGTGCAAACATCGCTGCCGAACTGGGCTTTCGCTTGATCAGAAATTTCTGAGGCATTGGACATGAACCGTACCTGCGTCACCCTGGATGGCCCAAGCTGGGCGAGCGTGAGCCTGCAAGTGAAAAGCGTGCTGTACGAATGCTGCCACCGGCACGCGGGAAAGTGGCGCCCCGAACGCATATCGCTGCGCCTGGCAACCGGCTTGCTGCACGAGGCCGCGGACAGGGCGCAAAAAGGGACGCAATTGGCGCAACTTGTGACATGGCTTGGACAGCAGGGCGCGCAAATTTCCGTGGTCGGCGACGGCAACCTAGCGAGACACCAACTCTGGCTCGATCCGCCGATACCGCGTCCTTCAGATCGCACAGCACGCCACGGCCGAACGGCTGGTGAAATTCATCGCTAACTTCATCGGAAACAATATCATGAGCGACTTCATCGGTAACATGCTACGCAGCGTCAAGGAATTCTTCGTCGAACCGGTCCCCGACTTCGGCTTCGATAAATACGATGACAATACTGCAGCGGGCGATCCGCTATTCGATCAGGCGCCAATCGCCCCCGTGGCGCTGCAAAACCAGCCCGGCCACCAGGAGGCGGTGCTGCGTGCCTTGGCACGTGCGGCGGAAGTCTATTTCCTTGGCAACGTCGCACCGTTGCTGCGGAATGTGCCTGGCCTGCGTTGGCAAATCAAGCAAATGCAAATTCGCGAAACGGCGGGGAACGCGCATGTGCTCAAGGAAATCGGCGAATTGTCGCCATCGCTTCTGAGCACGATTTCCAAGGCGGTACTGAACGGCCTGCCATGCGCGGGCGTGATTGACTTGTCGCAGTACTATGGGCTGAGCATTGTTCCCGAAGCCGAGTCGGTTGGCCGTAACGTCGAGGCCTGGGCTTGCATCGGGCAGGAAAAAATCGCCATGCAAGTTTACTTTGACGATGACATACGCGAAATCCGGGAAGACATCTCGCCAGCATTGCCGGCAAGCGGCACGACAACAACCGTCTCAGTCAAGCCGGATCATGACTTCCATTTGCGCTTGACCGACGTCTCGGGCGCGCGCGACATTGCCATCGAACGCTTTCCCGCAGTCATGGGAAGTTCTCCGCTTGCGGACATTCAGGCAAATGGACGGTATGTGTCCAACCGGCATCTTGTATTGGATTGGGATGATGTTTTGCAGTGCGTGTATCTCATAGACAGGTCCAAACACGGCACCTACGTCGCTCGCGGCCGCAGGCTGGCGGACGGACAACGCTTCAATTTGCTTGGTGAAGGCGAATTCAGCTTGACCAACCTGCCCGATGCGCCGCGCTGCGAGTATTGGCATGGCAAAGCAAAAGGCGAGGGAACCGCCCTCCTGCCGCAGGCAATGCGAGATGCCGCACCTTCGACAAGAGCGCCTTCTCCCAACGCCGAGATTCCCCTCAAGGCTTTCGTGTTGGCAAGGTCAGCGAACCGGCCCGCGCGGGCCGAACCCGACGAGCCGGAAAATCTCGGCCAGGGCGAGGAAAAATTGTTTCGCTTCAAGGATCTCGGAAGGGAAACCGCAAAGCCGACGCTGCTGACCGCCCCGGACAAAGCCGCGCCGCTCGCCTGGCTGCAGGTGCGCAACGCGAAAGGGCATGTCGATACCGTCGCCATCCATAGCCTGCCGTTTTCCATCGGCCGCGAAATCGATGGCAACGGCTTCTCCATTGATGAATGTTTTTCCAAGGTATCGCGCACGCACTTGAGATTACTCGAATTGCGCGGCACCGGTTTTTACGTCAACAATGAAAGCCCGCGACGGCCCGGCCAGTGCAACCGCACTGTCGGCGACAAAGGCGTGGCGGCACCCCAATTCGTCTGGTCCCCGCAAACGCCAGGCAGCAGCAAAGGCTGGTGCGTGCTCGGTGCAGACCGGCTCGATCGCGAATCGGTGGAGGTACGGCTGGTCAGGCCTGCGCATGAAGGCGGACCGACACAACTTCACTGATGGCGAGGGCGAACCGACTATCGGTTCGAGGCGACGCGACGTTGCGCTTGCAACTCGATGCCGCCGGTATGCGTCATGCGAAGCAATTACAAATGCTTGCCAGATCATTCGCGCTTGGTAGCCGCCTGTTTTTTCCGCGGCCGACGCGCAGGCGAGGCGGCTTTTTTGCCCGGCTTTGCGCCGGCATCCGTGGGCGCCGTCTCCTCTTTGGGTAAAGCAGCGTCCGACATTTCCGGCTGTGGCTCAGGCATGGCATCAGCCACTTCTTCCGGCGCACTCTTTGCCGGCTTGCGTCTGCCAGACGAGCGTCGACGCGGCTCTGCGGCCGCCTCCGCCACTTTTGCTACCGGCTCAGGAACAGCATCCAACGCTTGCACGGATTCAGCAGCGACCGGGGCCGCGTCATTGCTCTCGGGGCTTGGCTCCACAGCGGCCGGCGCGCTGGCCGCAACCGGGCTGCCGCGGTAAGCGTAGGTGCCTGATTTCTCGTCGCGCCCGATCTGGAGCAGGCCGCGCGAGTGCGCTTCTTCCAGCAAGTTGCCGAAGGTACGAAATCCATAGTGGGATTCATTGAAGCCCGGCTCGCGGCGTTTTATCGCCTGCTTGATCGCCGACGCCCAGATCTTGCCGCTGTCGCCGCGCGCAGACATCAGGGCGTCAAAGGTTTCGACGGCCATGTCAATGGCCTGCGTTTTGCGCAACTCAGGGTCTTCCCTGCGGGCACTTTCTTCCGCTGGAGCTCTTGTTGCGTGCGGCGCATCACGGTTGTCGCGCCGCGGGCTTGTGCGGCGGCTTTCGCGCACGAGGTCGTCGTAAAAAATGAATTCATCGCAATTGGCTACCAGCAGGTCTGACGTCGACTGCTTGACGCCGACGCCGATCACTTGCTTGGCGTTTTCGCGGAGCTTCGATACCAGCGGAGAAAAGTCGGAATCGCCGCTGATGATGACGAAGGTATTGACATGCGATTTGGTATAGCACAGGTCGAGCGCATCAACCACCATCCTGATATCGGCGGAATTTTTTCCGGATTGGCGCACATGCGGGATTTCGATCAATTCGAAATTGGCTTCATGCATGGTCGCCTTGAAACCCTTGTAGCGGTCCCAGTCGCAATACGCTTTTTTGACAACGATGCTGCCCTTGAGCAGCAACCGCTCGAGCACCGGCTTGATATCGAATTTTTCATACTTGGCGTCGCGCACACCGAGCGCGACGTTTTCAAAATCGCAGAACAGCGCCATGCTGAGATTGTCGTCGGAAGATGCCATCAGGAATTAGCCCGGAAAGAATGGAGAATAGTGGAGGAAGGAATTATATTCCAAGGGCTTGGGAGCTCATCCCGCTGTACAGCCGACCGCTAGCCACAATTGCCGTCGTTGGCTTATTTTCCGCAGCCCTGGAATGGACGGGGCAACGTGTAAGTTAAGCTTACGCAAGGCGAAGGCGTCGCTTGGCGCGCCTCGTTGGACGCGGCTATCCGAGAACGCGGCTCGCCACTCGTGGAAGCAGCTCACCGTAGGACTCCTCCGACAGTTCCAGCCGCAACTCCGAGGCAATGCACTCGAAGCTGCTGTCATGGAACAAGAAAACGAAGTGTCGACCTCGCCACTCAGTGGTTCCGGGGAAGGAGAACTGATTGAGGCGAATGAGCTCTTGCTTCCAAGGCGAGTTCTGAACCTCGAACACGCCATATGACTGCCCCTTAGTGAGTGGAATTTCGCGCCGTGCTTCGTCATTTGGATAGCCAAACTTCGTGATGCTGCAACCAACCAGCTCAATAATGGCCGTGCCACAGTCTTCTTTGTAAAAGCCTCCGCGAGGAAAGGGGCGCGTGGTATCACGCATAGCATTGAAGGTGAGGAATGCTCGTTCCTCTGTTTGAATCAGGACTGCCCCCGAGATTGCTGCCCCCGGCGTAATGCCGATATCGACTTCGATCAGTTTTGGGTCAGTCATCGGTTTTTACTTTCAACGTGGAGGTCACAGGTGAGACGCGGTGGGCGCGGGATGCGTCGTTAGCCTACTGATCATCGGACGACAGCTTCTGGCCAGCATTTGCCGCACTCCGAATTGCCCAGTAGCGGACAAAATGGTAACGTAGCTTGACCGACTTTATTCTCCCTCCGACCGACTTTATTCGGCCCAGACCAACTTTATTCTCTTTGCCCACTTGTGCGTTCAGCGATAAGTTGTCATCAAAACACGTTAAAAATCATATGGTTATTGTCACTCGGAAACCATAATTTGTCATCGACGGTACGCCATAAGCTGACATTTTCACCGGTTCGGGTCGCATAACCCGTCATTTTCGCCAAACCCCGCTTTTCAATAAAGAACGAAAGATTAGGTATTTGTGAGGCAGAATTTTCGCCACCATAATGTTGCGTTGAAAAACATGTTGGCATAAAATCAAGTGTCACCTTGGGCCAGAACTTAACCAGGCCCGCGTTAACGCAGGCTTTCAGCATCGTAACCCCGCCGGTATCGTGCGAATCGTAGATTCCCGATAGCATGAGGTTGTAAAGGAGAAAGACTCTCAAGGTGACAACTATAAACCCAGGTCATAATGCCCACTGACGAGCCACTTAACGAAGGTTTATTCGCGTTGGCCCCCGTTGGCCAGGTTAAATTCCCCCACCTTTGGCCATGTCAAATTCCCCCAGGCAGGACAGCGCCGATTGTAGGCTAAGTCCGTGCCGTTGTCGCCGATGGGCCATCAGGCAGGAGTGTCACCGGTCGAGTTGAACCGT
>DASVLJ010000075.1:0-6832 GCA_036384915.1 Burkholderiaceae bacterium | reverse complement strand
CAGCGCGCGGCGGTACGGCTCGTCGCTGCGGTGCGGGGAATGGTCGGGCGACGCGTTCGCGAGGGCCAGCAGCGCCGGGCTCGCGGGCACGAGCAGGGTGGACGGCGACAGCTCCGCGCCCAGCGCGTGGACTTCGTCGAGATAAAAGTCGAAGATCGTGGTCGAATGGCGCACGAGGGCGCGCTGCATCGTCGCGGCGTTGACGTTCGGGTTGCCGTCGCGGTCGCCGCCGATCCAGCTGCCCATCTGCACGTAGGACACGGCATCGTTCATGGCGCCGGCAGCGCCCAGGGAACGCTGGGGGAATTGCGCGGCAATTTCGGTTTCGATATCGTCGTACAGGCCCGGCAGTTCGCGCAGGAAGGTGATGCGGTAGTAGGACAGCGCGTTCTCGATTTCGTCGGCCACGGTCAGCTTGGTATAGCGCAGCATGCGCGTTTGCCAGAGCTGGGCGATCAGGGCACGCAGCATTTCGGTATTGTGGGCCTGTTCCTTGGGTGTCAGCGGCGTATCGCGCTGGGCCAGCAGGCGCGCAATGCCGTTCTCCGCATCGAGGATGCTCTTGCGCTGCACTTCGGTCGGGTGGGCGGTCAGTACCGGGGCGATCAGCGCTTCCTTGAAGAACTTGCGCACCGACGCGCCCGTCACGCCGGCTTGATCGAGGCGCGACAACGCATCGCCGATCGAGCCGCGCTGCGGCGCGGAGCCGGCCAGCAAGTGGGCGCGGCGGCGCCGGTTGTGGTGCTGGTCTTCGGCGATATTGGCCAGGTGCGAGAAGTAAGAGAAAGCGCGCACAACCGAAATGGTCTGGTCGCGCGTGAGCTTCTTCAACAGCTTGTTCAAATCGGCGCCGGCCTGGTCATCGGACTCGCGGCGGAAGCGCACGGCGGTCTGCCGGATGGTTTCCACGACGCCGAACACGGCTTCGCCTTCCTGATCGCGCAGCACGTCGCCGAGGAGACGGCCCAGGAGGCGAATGTCTTCCTTCAGCGGCGCATCCTTGTCGGCCGATTTGATATCGCGAATGGTCGCTGTCTTGGTCTTTCCTGGAGCGGGGGACAATTTTGCCGAACGACTGGCCGAACGTGCCGGCTTGGCGGATACGGGTGCTGAAGCGGTCTTTGCCATGGTATATCAATGCAATATGCGTAATATGCGTGAACGAAAATGACCGGTGGGGGGAGCGGTCGACTCTTGGCGATACATGAGTGAACTGTAACGGATAAAACGAAAGCGCTCGTCTGTGCCTCAATGCGCGGTGCAGCGTTGCCAATGCTCGCGATACTCCACTATCGCTGCACTTGGCGTCTTGCTGCACACATCGCTACGCAGCCGCTCACTTCCGTTTCACCCATTACAGTCCACTAGCGGCAATCGGGAAGGATATTCCGGGTTAAAATCTTCGGGTTGCACGCGGTGCGATAGCCCGTGCAGAATATGCCAACCAGACAGCGAAAAGAGAGTCTTTTGAACGCCTCCTCCCCATCCAAGTTGACGATTGCCTCGCGCGAAAGCCGGCTAGCCATGTGGCAGGCCGAGCATGTGAAGGCGCAATTACACCTATTATATCCGCACTGCAACATAGAAATTCTCGGAATGACCACGAGAGGCGATCAAATTTTGGATCGCGCCTTGTCCAAGGTCGGCGGCAAGGGCTTGTTCGTCAAGGAACTGGAAGTGGCCATGGCCGACGGCAAGGCAGATTTCGCGGTTCATTCCTTGAAGGACGTACCCATGGAATTGCCGCCCGGCTTCGAATTGGCCGCCATCATGGAGCGCGAAGACCCGCGCGACGCCTTTGTTTCGAACGATTATGCCTCGCTGGCCGATCTGCCTGACGGGGCCGTTGTCGGCACCAGCAGCCTGCGCCGCCAGGCTCTGATCTCGGCGCGCTTTCCCAAGCTGGTCATCAAACCGCTGCGCGGCAACCTCGATACCAGGTTGGCCAAGCTCGACCGCGGGGAATACGCCGCCATTATCCTTGCCGCCGCCGGCTTGAAGCGACTGGGCTTGCCGCAACGTATCCGCGGCTTGATACCGCCCGAAGAAAGCCTCCCGGCACCGGGGCAGGGGGCGATGGCGATTGAAATCGTTTCCGACCGGGACGACCTGCGTGCGGCGCTCGCCCCGCTGAACCATTTGCCGACCGCGGCTGCCGTAACGGCCGAGCGTGCCGTCTCGCGCAGCTTCGGCGGCAGTTGCCAGATCCCGCTGGCGGCTTTTGCCACCGTGGAAGGCAGCGCCATGCACTTGCGCGCCATGGTGGCCACGCCCGACGGCACACGCACGGCGTTTGCCGAAGTGCGCGGCTCGGCAAACGAGGCAGAGCAATTGGGCAAGAACGTCACGCAACTGCTGCAAGCGCAGGACGCGGCCGCCATCCTGCAAGCCTGCGCAGCGGCGGAGTAAGCTGCGGTGTCGGGCAGCGTAGTCGTCACCCGGCCCGCTGCCCAGGCGGCAGAATTGCTGGCGCGGCTGGCTGCACTGGGGCGCGATGCCGTGTCGTTTCCTCTGCTGGAAATCCAGGCGCTGGCCGATAAGGGGCCGTTGCGTGCCGCCTTGGCAGATCTGTCCACCCATGTGTCTGACTACGCGTTCGTGGCTTTTGTCAGCCCGAACGCCATCGATGCGGTGTTTGCCGAACTGCCGGCTTGGCCGGCCGGATTGCCGGTCGCCGTCATGGGTGAGGGCAGCCGACGCGCCTTGGCTGCGCACGGCGTGACGGATGCCGATACGACGATCCATAGCCCGCGCGGGCCGCGCACCGATTCCGAAACCCTGCTTGAGGCGCTCGATCTGGCCGCCTTGCGTGGGCGCAAGGTCATGATCCTGCGCGGCGAATCGGGGCGCGAACTGCTGGCCGACCGCTTGCGTGATGCCGGGGTTGATGTGGCCCAGGTAGCCGCCTATCGCCGCAGCGCGCCTGTGCTGGATCAGGCCGGGAAAACGCGATTGAAAGCCTTGTTGGAAGGCAAAAATGACTGGATCGTGACCAGTTCGGAAGCCTTGCGCAACCTGGAGCAGATGGTGGCGCAATTGCCCATGGCGGATGCCGTCGCAAAAATGCAACAGCAGCGCTTGTTCGTGCCCCATGCGCGTATTGCGGAAACCGCGCGTGCGGCGGGCTTTCCCGAGGTTCACATGAGCGCATCGGGCGACGAAGCGCTGCTCGGCGCGTTACAATCCTGCCTATGAGCGAAAACGAACAATCTTCCGAGCCCGTCCTTCCCCCGAATGCTTCCGTGATCGGGCCCGAGCCGGCCGCGGCGGCACCGGCCGTGGTGACGGTGGAAAAGCCGGCTGCCATGCCGCGCTGGGCCCAAGCCGCGCTGGCCGTCCTGGCCGTGCTGGCGGTGGCGCAATGGTGGAACACCAAGATGGAAATGTCGGATCTGCGCGGCCAACTGGCAGAGCGGTTGCGCCAGGGCGAGCAGGTCGACGCCGAAGCCAAGGCCGCTTCCACGCGTTCCGAGGAATCGATCAAGGAATTGCAGGGCAAGGTCAGCGTGCTCGAAGGCAAGCAGATCGAGTCGCAAAGCCAGCAACTGGCGCTGGAACAGCTCTACCAGGATCTGTCGAAGAACCGCGACGATTGGGCGCTGGCCGAAATCGAGCAAGTGCTCTCGACGGCGAGCCAGCAATTGCAATTGGCCGGCAACGTGCCCGGTGCGCTGATCGCGCTGCAAAATGCCGACCGCAGCCTGTCGCGTTCGGACAAGCCGCAATTCATCCTGATCCGCCGCGCCATCGCCAAGGATATCGATGCGCTCAAGGCGCTGCCCTCGGTCGACGTGGCAGGCATCGCGTTGCGGCTCGATAGCCTCATCAGCGAAGTCGACGGCATGCCGCTCCTGTCCGACGAAAAGCCCGTCGTGCCGGTCACGCAACCCAAGCCGGTGCGGGTGCAAAAGCCCGACCCCAAGGCCAAGGATGCCGCGGCGGCAGGCCGCGGCACTCACGACAGCCAATGGACGTCGGCGCTGGAAGACAAGTGGCAGAGCTGGAGCGATGAAATGTGGGGGGAAGTCCGGCAATTGATCCGCGTGCGCACCGTCGAGTCGCCGGACGCCTTGCTGCTCTCGCCCTCGCAATCCTACTTCGCGCGCGAAAACCTCAAGCTGCGCCTGTTGAATGCACGCCTGGCGCTGTTGTCTCGCAATGAAGGCGCCTTCCGCAGCGACATGATCGCCGCGCAAGACGAAATCGCCAAGTATTTCGACACGCGCGCCCGCCAGACCCAGGTGGCGCAGGCGCTGTTGAAACAGGTGCAAAGCAGCAATCTCTCCATTGAAATGCCCACGCTTTCCGAGAGCTTGAACGCGGTGCGCAACTACAAGGCGAAATAATGCGGTTTTTTCTCTGGCTGGTTCTGCTCTTCACCGTCGCGATCTGCATCGCCGTCGCCGCCCATTTCGATCCGGGCAATGTCGTGTTCTTTTATCCGCCGACACGGGTGGACCTGTCGCTCAACCTGTTCCTGCTGCTGGCGCTGGCTATTTTCATGGCGCTGCACTTCATCCTGAATGCCATCGGCACTGCGCGCGATCTGCCCGGCAAGGTCGCGGCCTACCGCCGCGAAAAGCGCGACCGTGAAGGCAACAAGGCGCTGCGCGATTCGCTCAAGGCCCTGTTCGAAGGCCGCTTCGGCCATGCCGAGAAAGCGGCCAAGCGCGCCGTGGAGTCGCCCGATAATGCAGGCCTGGCAGCCCTGATCGCCGCCCGTGCCGTGCACCGCATGAGCCAGACCGAAAAGCGCGACCTCTGGCTCTCGGCCATCCAGGAAGACCAGACACTCAAGACGGCGCGTCTGATGACGGCCATCGAACTCATGGTCGACGGCCACCAGGCCGAACAGGCGCTGGAAGCTGTGGCTGAATTGAACGCCAGCGGCACGCGCCACATCCACGCGTTGCGCCTGGCCCTGAAAGCCAACCAGCGCGCGCGCAACTGGAGCGAAGTGCTGCGCCTGTTGCGCTCGCTCGACAACCACAACGCGCTGCACCCTGCCGTTTCGCGCCGCATGCGCGAACTGGCCTATGAAGCCTTGCTGGGCGACCGCAATCACGACGCCGAATCGATTCGCAACCTGTGGCATACCGTGCCGGCCAACGACCGTGTGCGCGCTTTCGTCGCTGTGCGCGCCGCCGAAACTTTCAACGCCTGCGGCTTGCATGACGAAGCGCGCGGCATCGTCGAACGCGCTCTGGCTGCCGAATGGGACGACAAGCTGGTGCGCGCCTACCGCAAGTCGGCCGCGCCGGAAGGCACGCCCACGCTATTGGCCCAGATTGACCGCTGCGAATCCTGGGGGGTGAACCGCCCCAACGATGCGGAGCTGGCCCTCACGCTTGGCACCTTCTGCCTGCGGCAAAAGCTCTGGGGCAAAGCGCAACGCCATCTGGAGCAGGCGCTGTCGGACGCCATCGAGCCGGCTGTCATGCGCGAGGCGCATTTGAAGCTGGCGCAGTTGCACGAGGCGCTGGAACAGCCGGAGCAGGCGGCGAATCATTATCGGCAATGTGCGTTGGCCAGCGTGCTTTGAATCGCTTAGTCTCATAGGGGCGTTCGACGCTGCGCTTTTCCATCCGCAATCCTGTAATCGCGACGCTCGCGGTCTAAAGCCAAAGACGGCTACCTGCTGCGTTGCACAAAAGACAGCCGAAAACCGCTATAATTCAGGGCGAAAACCATCCTTCCATCTGTGATCCACCCAGCGAGTTTCCCATGAGCCTGAATTTAGTCCCCGCCGGCCGTGATGTGCCGAACGATTTCAACGTTATTATCGAAATCCCGATGAACGCCGATCCGGTCAAGTATGAAGTGGACAAGGAATCCGGCGCGATTTTCGTCGACCGCTTCATGTCGACCGCCATGCATTATCCCTGCAATTACGGCTACATTCCGCACACGATTTCGGACGATGGCGACCCGGTGGACGTGCTCGTCATCACGCCGTTCCCGCTGTTTCCCGGCGTGGTCGTGCGCTGCCGTACCATCGGCATGCTGAAGATGACCGATGAAGCCGGCGGCGACGCCAAGCTCCTGGCCGTGCCCGTCGACAAGATCCTGCCGATCTACACCCACTGGCAAAAGCCGGAAGACTTGAACGACCTGCGCCTGCAACAGATCCAGCATTTCTTCGAGCACTACAAGGATCTGGAAAAGGGCAAATGGGTCAAGATCGACGGCTGGGCCGGCCCCGACGAAGCCAAGGCGGAAATCATGGCCGGCGTCGAAGCCTATAACAAGGCGGCGAGCAAACCCAACTTCTGATTCCAGACAAGCGGCATATGCCGCTTCGAATCAATGCAGGCCCCGGTTTTCGACGAAACCGGGGCTTTTCTTCTTGCATTTGGCATTTCGGTAATATTAACTGGTCAAGAATTTGTCAATCGTTACAATGCCCGGTTAATCGGCTTTGATATTGATAATCAGCCACGGTTTTGAATGTTCGTAAAGGGGAAATGGAATGACAACAACAGCCACCAGCTATGGCACTCTCGTACAAGAACTCTACGTAGCCTACTTCGGCCGCCCGGCCGACTACTTCGGCCTGCAAAACTTCGAGGCAGCCCTTGCTGCCGCCAACGCCCCGACCGATCCGGCAGCGCTGGCAGCGGCTTACAGCACCAATGCCGCCGTGAAAAGCCTGGTTGATTCCTTCGGCACGAGTGCCGAATCGACCGCGCTTTACGGCAGCGGCTCGACCGAAAGCTTCGTCAACGCCATCTTCGAAAACCTGTTCAACCGCCCCGCAGCCGTGGCCGGCCTGACTTTCTGGGTCAACGCCATCAATTCCGGCGCAGTGTCGAAGGGCGATGCCGCCCTGGCC
>DASVLJ010000074.1:0-70588 GCA_036384915.1 Burkholderiaceae bacterium | reverse complement strand
ACGGTTCAACTCGACCGGTGACACTCCTGCCTGATGGCCCATCGGCGACAACGGCACGGACTTAGCCTACAATCGGCGCTGTCCTGCCTGGGGGAATTTGACATGGCCAAAGGTGGGGGAATTTAACCTGGCCAACGGGGTTTGTTCGGAGCTGGACAAGCCCGACGGCCTCACCCTGCTCGGGATGGACGATATTCCCGAGCGCATCTGGCCGCTGGCTGCGCGCAAGGTCAATGGGATTGGCCCCAAAGCCGCAGAACGGCTCAAAAATCTAAACATCCACACCATCGGTGACGTAGCCCATGCGGACCCGGCCATGCTGCAAAAGCACTTCGGTTTGAGCTACGCGAAATGGCTGGCTGCGGTATCGCATGGCCAAGACGACCGGCCTGTCGAGACGGATTCGGATACCAAGTCGGTCAGCCGGGAAACCACGTTCGAACGCGACCTCGATGCGCGACGCGACAAGGCGCTTCTGGGCGACATCTTCACCAATCTGTGCGAGAGCCTGGCGCGTGATTTAAAACGGAAGGGGCTGGTGAGCAAGACGATAGGCATCAAGCTCCGGTACGACGACTTCAAAATCGCGACACGGGACTTTACGTTGCCGGCGCCGACTGCCGATGCGGTGGCGATACGGCGTGCGGCAGGCCAATGCCTGAAGCGCGCGCCGTTGGAGCGGAGGCTGCGGCTGCTGGGCGTGCGAGCGAGCACGCTGATTCCGGTCAACGACCTGAGCCAATTCGACCTGGCGGTGCAAGGCGAATTGCTATAGCGAGCGGACCGTCTTCCCTTGCATGATCATGCGCGTCAGGCAGATTTTTTCTCGATGAAAAGCCCACCATAGCCGTTCAGGTAGTACAGGTTGGGACCATAATACTTACGGTCATCGGACATTTGCTGCTTGATATGAACCAGGATCGTACTCGACAACAACAGTGAATTCGCCGCCGGTATTTCGCGTTCCGGTACGCCGGTGTGTTTGGAAATGGTCTCGAATGACGCCACGCAATAAGGCGAATTTGTATCGCGGGCATAGACGTAATAAAGGTGGAGTTTCAACGCATTCAATTCCTGCCTGCTGCGCAAGGTGAAATGCGTGAACGGCGTAAAGCTTGTCCCGCCAGGGGTAGTAAGCGCACTGCCTGGCAACTTTGCCCAACGTACTCCCGACTTGAAACCGCTCAAGCCATACAAGCCCGATCCCCCGAGTCGCCAGACGATCTTCTTGTCGACTAGCTTTTTTAATCCCGCCGCTATTCGTTCTCTGGAGAGTCCGGTTAAGGAAGCCAATTCGGTGTAAGTCAACCGGACGACCAATGCATCTTCAACTTCGACCTCCGGTACAGATTCAGAATCCACTTCGACCGCAACCTTGACCGTTTCTTCTACCGCTCGGGAAAAAGGTATGACCGGTTCGAACGTAAGCGATGTATTTGCCCCTGCTTTAGCCTTGTCGACCGGGTCAGGTGGCGGCTCTTGCGCTTCGGTCGGTAGTAGTGGGCGCTCATAGGCAAATTGGCAGAACACAAAATAAAGCATCAGGGCGGCGGTGGATGCTGATCCGTCCTCCTGCCAGCGGAACTCTCGCAATTTATCTGCTTTGATCCATGCGGTAGGCATCTTTGCCCATGGCTTCAATTTCATGGCTTGCCTTTCCAGATCATCAGGCCGATCACTCCGAGCGCAATGATTACAGCAAGGACTTGCAATAATGGCAATAAACGAGGCGACAGGTCGGCAATGGTGGAGAGCATTTTGGTGATCAAATTTATGGTGGCGGTTTTCATTGTTTGGTCCTTATAAATAGCAGCATCGGAATTTTAAAAGCCTCTCGCCTCTATATATATATTAAAGGACTTTACTATTTGCAAAGTAATATAGTCTAAATATTTGAATATAAATGATAAAATATTTTGAAATGTAGTTCATTACATAACTAAAACAGTTCATGAAGAAACCTCGATATTTTCAAAAATACAATTATTCCACCCAAAGCTGCCAGGATTCGGCGGTGCAGAGGCGGCGTTCGCGGGTTTCGTATCGTCGTGATACGAATTGATATGAATTGCCGCGATGAAGAACTCCCGGACGCGGATCGAACGTTGCTTCCCTTTTTGAGGCGGCGCTTATATCCGGCGGGGCGGTGATCTTGGTTCACTTGTCGTTCCTTTCCTGTAAGCATCGTGTGATTAGCGCCATCACCCATTGCGAGCGGAGCGGTCCCATGTGCAGCGTCGCCACAAGCGCAAAAACAGCCCATGCGTTCATGATGAATAACTCCCAACCTCCGAACAATTCGAGGCGAGGAGTTGAGCGCCGTCAAAAAGCCAACGCGCGGCGGGTGCGCTTCACCCCCTTCCATACCGCCAAGCGCTGAAAAAAAGCAGGGAAATTGGCGGTTTTATGGAATTTTTTAGTGTTTGGGATTGTGTTGCGGGCCTTCGGGCCGGTCATGTGCCGGGATTTCCGCCAAGACCGCGCTACGTCGCCGGACGGCAAGATGAAGAACTCCCGCAAAAAACCGGGGCGCGTGGCGCCCCTGTCAGTAACATCAGCCCACAAAAAACGGGGGCAGCGGATCGACGTCATCGGTCAACTCGAAACTTCGGAATTTCTCTTTACAGAATTTCCCGTTTTCTTTCCAGCGGCACTCAATCTCGTCGCCATCGATATCGATCACCGTCATTACCGGGGAGTCGTAGTTCAGCGTCGTAACCGCATCACCTTTATTAAAAATCTTGCAATTTTCCATAATCGTCCTAATTAGTCGAGCAAGTCGCTCACACCTATTTAGGGAGGACCAGGATTTGCGAATGACACCTGTGACGTAGCCTTGGCAACTGCCAGGGAAGGCGGCACCTTCCGTGGCGCCCGGCTATCGGGCCACCGTCACCACAATCACTGCAATCGCCACGATAATGACTGCTACCAGGAACAATACGATTATTGCCGTCATGAAACTCACCTCCTTTCAAACAAGGAGATGTGCTGACGCCGGAAAAGGGGCCTGGCACAACAATTCGGGGGAACGAGATGTGCGTGAATTACCGGCCAACCGGCAAAAATGACCTGGAGCAGTTTTTCAAGGCGATGGTGCCCGAGGGCATGGAATAGCGTGCTGAGACCTGGAAAGACTACGAGGCCCCCATCCTGTTGCCCGACGAAGGAGAAGGGCGCCGAGTTGCACTTGCTGGATATGGCATCGTGCCCCGGCGGCATATCCAGGAAGGCGTGAAGGTCTTTGACACGATGAATGCGCGAGCCGAGACCGTGGCGGAAAAGCGGTCGTTTTCGCCAGCATGGAAGAAGTCGCAGCTATGTTTGGTGCCGATGACCGGTTTTTTTGAACCGTGTTATGAATCGGGTAAGCCGATCCGCTGGGAAATCGGTATGGCGGATGGCGCGCCGTTTGCCGTCGCCGGTTTGTGGCGCGAGTGGACGGAAAAGGATGGCAGCAAATCGCTGGCCTTCACCCAGCTAACTGTGAATGCCGATGAGCATCCCCTGATGAGACGTTTCCACAAGCCCGGCGACGAAAAGCGTGCCTTGGTTGTTGTCCCGTTTGATGAGTACGATACTTGGCTGAACTGCCGCAACACCGAAATGGCGCGCTCGTTTTTCACGCTGTATCCGGCAGAAAAAATGACTTCGCGCGAGGCGCCGGTACCACCACGAAAAAAAATTTTGCAGGTATAGTGAATTGACCAAATAGTAGTTCGAACGGGAACCAAGATGGCATTCGACACCACTGAAAAAATATTAGCGGCAGGCCGTACCCTCGCGAATGTACATGAGTGCCAGCAGGCCAAGGCAATGATCGCACGTTTCGACAGCGCGTCGAATCCCGATCCGGAACTTCGATCTTGGATTGCGCGCCTCGATATCCGGTTAGAAACCGCATTTGCGGCCCACAGCGATGCAATGTCGAAGTTGAGCGGCGTCGCGCAGCCGTGTGCCCTCGACAAAAGAACGGCGGCGATCTACAGCACCATCTGGGGTCGCCCGACTTGACTTCAGCAAAATTGCTTACTTTTTCGCTGGACTCGAACTGCATTTATGCCGTCGAGGAATCGCGGCCTGACGCCGTTTTCGTCAAAGAGCTTCTCCACGCCCACGCGGCCGGCAAGGCATCAGTCGCATTGGTTGCGATTTCCGGTTCGGAACGCCAGCGTGGAGGTGGACACCTTGAATCATTCGACGAGTTCAAGGCGCGCGTAAACGCTTTGGGGTTTGGTGGGCTAGAGCTATTGATGCCGAAGGCATACCTCGGCATCACCTACTGGAACAATGCCGAATGGTCCGACCCTGGCGACACACTGGAGCGCAGTATCCATGAAATCGTGTTTCCTGGAATACCGTTCCAATGGGAAGATTATTGCCGCGAGAAGGGGCTTGATCCAGTTGCCGACTTCAACAGCGACGCCGCCCGCAAGTGGAAGAACGCAAAATGCGATGTTCTGGCGCTATGGAGTCACGCGATCAGGGGCCGCGATGTCTTCGTTACCCGTGACACAGATTTCCTGGCCGAGACAAAAAAGCGAAAACTGATCGCGCTCGTAGGCGGCCACATAGAGACCCCAGAGTCGGCAGTTGCCCTGTTGAGGAAAATGACCGCCTGACACACCAACCATACGTACATTGAACTGAAGGCGGTTCCTGTGGCGGCCCGCACTGACCAGAAAGCGAAGGCCGCCGCCCAAAGGCATTTTCAGATTTTGATGGACAGGCCACGTCTCACCTGACAAGGTGGCGGGAACAAGTGATGGACCAATTGAACGACTATGCAGACGACCGTCTCATCAATGGCTGCATCTACTGCGGTGGCAGGGACGATACGCGCGAACACGTGCCGTCCAAGGTATTCCTAGATGCACCGTTTCCAGAAAACCTTCCAGTGGTCGGCGCCTGCGGAGACTGCAACAACGGTTTCTCCGCCGACGAAGAATATCTCGCCTGCCTGGTAGAAGCGGTCGTCGCAGGCACCGCCGATCCGGAAAGAATGCGGCGGCCAAGCGTGGCCAACATCCTTCGGCGGTCTCCGGCACTGCGGTCCCGAATCGAAGCAGCCAGAACGTGCATCGACGGCCAAACGCGATTCACCCCGGAAGCCGATAGGGTAAAAAATGTCCTGGTCAAACTAGCGCGCGGGCACGCCGCTTTCGAATTGAGCCAGCCATGCAAGCATGCCCCGGCATCGGCCCATTGGGTGCCGCTCGCCCTGCTCGACGAAAACCAATTGGAACAATTCGAGTCATGCGAAGACGTCGTCGGGTACGGGGAGATCGGATCGCGTGGCATGCAACGACTGCTCATCGTCCAAATGACGGTGCGTTCGGCAAGTGGCGAAGAGCAAACGCTCAACATGTCACTCCATGGCTGGGTCGATGTACAAGCGGGGCGCTATCGATACCATGCCGCCGAATACGGTGACGAAATACGAGTGAAAATGGTCATCGGGGAATACCTTGCATGCGAGGTTGTCTGGGAGGTTTAATCAGGCCGCCGCAGCATCCAACAACACATCCAAGCGAGGCACAAACAAGTGAGCGAATCACCGAAGACCTATTTTGATCTCAACGACGCTGACGGACTCAACGAGTCAGAACGTATACTTTCCCGTCTTTGCAAAAAGTCGTTCCTTAAGCCCTGGGCGTATTCAAATGTTTTCACCGACGAAGGCCATCGCAACGGAAAAGGCAATACCAAGGAACTCTGCGACGCACTGGTGATATTCGGCGACGACGTGCTGGTGTTTTCGGACAAATGTTCCGCCTACCAGGTCCACAAGGATACGGCACTGGCTTGGCAAAGGTGGTACAACAGAACAGTAATCGACTCATACCCACAGCTATTCGGCGCGGCCAGTTGGATTCGGCAATTCCCCTGGCGAGCATTTCTGGACCCTAAATGCACACGAAAATTGCCCGTACAACTTCCGGCTGGCGAGAATGTTCGGATTCATTTGATCGTCGTGACGCGCGGCTCCAAGGAGGCTTGCAAGGCCTATTGGGGAGAAGAAAAAAGCCACGGCACGCTTCGCTTGAATACGCTAATCCGGGGTGACGAACAGCACATCAAAAACCCGTTCGTGGTTGGACACCCTGCCCCCGACAAAGGATTCATCCATGTCTTCGACGAGGTCGGGATTGAATTGCTCCTGGAAGAATTGGATACTGCTCGCGACTTCATCGACTACCTAAAAGCGCGCGAGCAGTTATTGCATTTACCAAAATGCGACGTCTCGGCGGCTGGTGAAGAACAACTGATGGCCGCCTACATCCGTTCCACGGCAGTTCGAGGCATTCCAAGCTTCCTCAGCCCCGCAGCCGAGAATGAAGGCTACGACTACAAAGTATTTGCAGGCGAGTTTTACGCCGGGCTGGCAAATAGCCCGGAATACAAGCAGAAGAAGGCCGACGACGAGATTAGCTATCGATGGGACGATCTCATTTCGCGGTTTGTTCAATTGTCCGATCCAGAACTTGGTCTTCCAGACCTGAAAACTGGATCAATCGATGCCGAGATTTCGTTTCGTTACCTGGCCGCCGAGTCTCGATTCCGGCGACGCTTATTGTCGGAGACGCTTTGGGGCGCAATCGAAACGGCGGCCGAGGAAGGCTATCGACGATTTGCGCGAATGATCGGCGGCGAGCCGGAAGAACGTCTGCCTGCGTACATTTTTGTGCTCATGCCAAAGCTGGACGGGGAGTCGGAAAACGATTATCGAGACCGAAGGCGAGCTTACCTGCTCGCATATTGCCGAGTTGCCAGACTACATTCTCCCGACGACACGGTGTTCATTGGCATCGGCATGGATCATCCATGCAAGCCATACACTGGAGGCTCGTTGGACCTCGCAGTATTTGAAAGCGAGGCCTGGAACGAAACAACAATCGCGGACGCCAAGAAGCTTGCTGAGGAATTTGGGCTTTGGGGGCCAAATGCGCGGTTCTGGGGGCGTCATGCCACTGAATATACGTACTCGCGAGACGAAGTTACATCATCCACCAGTGACGTCTCTGCGGCACGCAAAAAACGGAATGCGCAAGAAACAAAAAGGAAACGCGTCAAGAAAATGAAAAGCAAGTCACAAAAGCGAAATAGGAACTAGAACGGGAAACGAGCATATATGATCAACGATGCTGAACTATTTAGGCGCCTCAACGACCACGAGGACAATTTTGTCGAACGTAAATCGCAAGGCATAAAGGCGGATGAAATTCGGCAAACTGTTTGTGCCTTTGCGAATTCGCTTGTCGGCGATGGAATAGGAATCCTATTTATTGGGCTTCATGACAAAACGGGGATGGTGGAGGGCGTTGAAAATTCAGATAGTGTGCAAAAGCGAGTTCGCGAAGCGTGCGAGCGCGGGTGCTATCCGCCGATCACTAATTTCATCTGCCGGGTGTTAAAACCAGAGGGGAAACCAGTTGTGGCCGTTGTGATTGGTTCGAGCAATGAAAGACCGCACTTTTCGGGACCCGCGTATATCCGACGAGGCTCGGAGTCAGTAAACGCTACGCCGGAAATATACGGTGAACTGATCGCAAGTCGGAACGAAAAAGCGGGACGCATTTTGAATATGCGCGGCAAGGTAGTTTCCATTCTTGCCGAGGGAAGGATGATAATTAATCCGCTGCCTGTACCAAATCTGCGCGATAAAGGGGAAGGCAAAATTACCTATTGTGACGCACATGTCGTTCGATTCGACCTGCTCTCTGGCAGTTTTCCGCTGACCGAGCTTGCGGAGTCAATCGATGTTGTCTCGGTGAGCTTCGATACGCAGAATAGGCGCGACATGTTGATTATTCGGAGCGTCAGGTAAGGGCACTACGATTCGCAACCAATTTATTCACGTGGCCCATCTCCATCGGCGGGCGCTGGGGAAGCGTTAAATGGAAACAAACCATATCGTCCCGCATGAGGGTTCTTGCTAAACATCACGACTTGGGGAAGCTGCTTGAATGCCTGGGGCGGATCAGTATTTTCAACGACAATGATCTGCCGATCATCGGTCAAGGACTTCAAATAGCCGTAGAACTGCTCCTTCAAATCAGTTCCCGTCAAGTCTTCTTCCGAGCCGTCTGGCTCTCGATAGGCAAGCAACGGCGAATCGAGGATAACGAACCCTGGGTGCGGCGTGTGGTGCGTTCTGCAATAGTCCAGCAGGCCAAGCGTGAATGCCGCGTGCGTTATTGCGCGTAGACCTTTACCGCGAGCGGCACGCTGCTTGCCGGCGATGACGAGGTCGCGAGACTTGGCATCAAAAAATACGCGCCCATTTTCGGGGAAATGCCAAGCGCCGAGAATGGTCTCGACGCACTGAGCGAATCCCTCGGCCACGGACGTGGGAATGTCGCCCTGCGCTACCGTTGCTTGCCCGCGCTCAGGCTGTTCCTTTTCCAGTTCCGCGCGCCTACGCTCTATGTCCTGGACTGTGTTTCGTAAGGACAGCGCCTCGCGCACTTCGCCGCGCTTGTCCGCATACTCCGAGTATGAAGACCGCAATTTGGCCAGCTTCGGCATGATAAGTTGATCAACCTGGCCAGCAATTTGTTCGAGTTCCGCCTCTACGCCGGGCATGCGTTTGTCGAAGCTCGCGCCTTCGCGATTCAAGTCTTTGACCGTCGTGGCCAATTCAGTGCGAAGCAATTCAATCTTTTGGATTTCCTTGCGAGCGGCCACCACTACGGCGTCGATATTGCCATCGCAGTCAGCAGTGGCGCATTGGTGCGTCGCGTCGGCGCCGCAAAGGGGACAAGTCGATGAACCCAATACGGCAAAAAGCGTTCCACCTTCTTCAATGGCGCGCAGCCTCTCGATATCGGATTGATAGTGGCGATCCAGCAAGTCGAACCGTTCCAAAAGCGAGGCAATTTCGCCGCGCCGGTCTCTGCTCTCTTCGAGCTTCTTCCGTAATTCACGGCGGCGCGCGGCTGCTTGCTGGAATTCTGCTTCTGTCGCGTTCAGTTGATTCGTATGCTGGCCGATGGAGGCATCGATCTTTCGCAGCTGCTCATCAAGCTCCTGGGGATCTTTCGCCAGGTCTTTCAGCCTGTCGCGATAATCGCCCAGGAGTTGGTCAAGAAGCTGTAACTGCGCCTCACGAGAAAGCTCTTCCGGCTCGTTCTGCGCGCTTGACACGAGGGCCGAATCGTCAACTCCGGTCAACAGAAGCTTAAATGTCGAAAGGTTTGCTGTGTCCGAAACAACGTTGCCATCCTTCAGCGGGGATCGCTGTTCCGTGATTTCGGTCTCGGTCACAATCATGAGACGCACGACATTGCGAAAGCTCAGGCTGTTGGTTTCCCCGCGAGCATTTCTGCGGACCCGCTTACCAGACAGTTCGCAATGCCCCAAAAGAAACGCCGACAAATTCGTGTCGTTTTTTTCGCTGTGCTGTTCCCCGAGAACTTTAGGGTCGCCTCCGCCAACTGGCAAGGTATCGAGCAGTCCCTCGTACAACTGGAAAGCGCCGCCATCGATGCTTCGTGCGATGGTGTACGTTTCGCCCGCTAGCGTTTCCAGGCCCAACAGAATTTGGTCGTATCCAACGCGTTCCGGGACTTCGCGCAGCGGCGGCTTGCCACCCAGCATAAAGTCAATCGTCTCCACGACAAAAGACTTGCCGGTATCCGAGGCACCATAAAGGACATTCAAGCCCGGCCCAAATTGAACGGTTGCCGGCTGCTTGGCAGGCCCCAAGAATGTTAGGAAACGCAGTCTAAATCCGGCCGGAGTGGCTGCCACTATGCATCCCCTAAACTGCGTTCAACGTTTTGGAACTCCTCGACCCATTGATCGAAGAAGCGACGCATGAAGGCACGAAATTGCTGGTCAGCGTAGTCGCCCACGCCTTCAATAAGCCACAACGCACGGTCTTTCAGCGCGCACAGATAATCTGTAGTCAATGCGGAAAGAAACGGCGCAGCGTTTTCCCCGGCGCCGTACTGGATGCCGTCAGGGGTAATTTCGCGAACGATCAAGTCCCTGGTCATCATGAGCATCAGCGAGTCCTCCACCAACTTGCGACGCACAAGCAGTTCTGCCGAGCGAAAGGGGGCAGGGGGATGTAGGCTTTCTGGTCCGCCGATATCGCCTGTGTGGACGAGCAGATAGTCAAACGCCACGAGACGCTGCAAATCATAGGTTTTCGGGTATGCCGCCCCCAGAAGGGCGACAGCGCGAATGCCGGCCTCCAAAGGGCCATTGAACGTCGCCGGATGCTGTCGGTCAATCACTTGCACCATTTCAGCCGATCCTCGTTTGCAAGTTGATGACAAATTCCGTCACGATCTTTGGGGTTCGTGCAAGAGATGAGCGCGTTTGCCGTGATCTGCAATTCACGTGCTGCCTTTGTCACTTCCACGACGCGAGCATAACCATCTGGGTGTTCCGCATCATGGGTATCGACTACGCCGTCATAGATGTCGCCCTGAAGAGCTTCAAATGTGCCAGCCGGAACGCTATCGCGCGCGAATACACGCAATGACTCGGCTTGGTAAAACGCTTCGCGTTGCCTGGTGAAGTGCCCTTGTAATGCCGGCCAGTTTTTCAGTGCCGCCGGGTCGGGTACATCGGTCTTCTTATGGTCGGCATAGGCGTCAAGCAGTTGTGAAACATACCGGCTCTCGGTTGGATCAATTTCTGACGGTGCTGGCGCGGCATTGGGCCGCGCGGGCAGCCCTCCGCCAAAGCGTACTGCAAAATACGGCGTCTGCTTATGTTCTTCTACGAGTTGCAGCGAGGTCTTGGCGTCAAAAATCGAAAAGTCGAAGTTCTGGACGTAAGTCAGTAGCGCACCTTCGAGCGGAATCGCCTGCGTATCGGTGATCTTGGACTCGATGTGGGTCTTCCATTTTTCGATGACGGCTGCGCGCAGTTTTTCCGCGTTTGCCAAAAGCTTGGTCAAACCCGTACCTGCACCAAACGGCGCCACGAAATAGTATTTTCTTGGTGGCGTGTATTCCTTGTTGAAGGAGTACCAAATGATTTTGCCGAATTCAGCCCACGCATCACCCGGGAAAAGCGCGTGATCGTAGTGCTTGCATTGATAGTTGTCCCAGACGCCTTGGAGCTTTTTGTCGTCGCAAAACCCGGCCACATCGACGCCCTGGTCGCCGGCTCCGGAAAATCGTTTGACGTTGATGTACTGCTTCTTCAAGCAGAAATGCACCCATTCCTGGATAAATTGCTCCCACTGGCCAGCGGAATACAGAAGCAATTGTTGTTGCGCAGGGATGAGTGGACCATGGATTACCTGCATCGACGAAGCCGCGACAGTGGGCGATGGCGGGGCCGCAATATCGGTCCAGTCAATGGTCATGCTGTACGTTCCAGGCGACATCCAGCAAACGGCGCGCCGAGTTCAGCGCGATCTTTTTTTCGGCTCCCCAGCATTGTGATATTCCGTCAGATAGGACTATTGGCCTCATAAACCTGTATTTTTTATTCGCGAACCGCGACCAACATTTACATTGCTTTTTTACCATGCCGCGCGGGTCTTGTAAAGAAATCGGCCTTTCGTTCGCATATAAACTGCAAGGGCGTGCGTCAAGAACGTGGCCGCGTCACGCAACACCCAAAAGTGCCATATGTTGAAAACGTAAATGGTCTGTTGCGTGCAAGGGGAAAAAAGCAACAGTAAAAAAAGTACCATTCCTGTGCTTAAAGTTTTTTGAGCGGGAGAGTCACGCAACAGGCACATGTACCATTTGCCGACAAAATAAATGGTCTGTTGCGTGTGTCGGAAAAAATGCAACACCCGCCGAAGTACCATGCCTCCCAGTGAACGATTTGGTTTGCACCCTCGGCAGATTTACGGGCATTGTTTAGATGCTTGGCTGCCGAATAATTTGCAATTTCAATTGAGCTACGTTACATTTCCTGCCCCGCACTAGAGTGGAGTGGCGGCCAACTTATGGGGCCTGAAAAGCCAGCTTATGGGGTCAAAAAGTCAGCTTTTGCGGTCACCGACAATCACCTCCCCGCATCCCGCAAAGTCCGCACCTCCCGCCCCAAGTCAATCACCGACATCGCATAAAAGAAAGACCGGTTGTACTGCGTAATCGCATAGAAATTCGGCGCGCCCAGCCAGTATTCAGTCGGCGCCGTGCCGTTTTGCAGGTCGATCAGGCCGTAGGGCAGGTCGGAGGGCGGTGCCACGTTCGGGTGCACGCCGGCGGCTTCCAGTTCGGTCAATGCGAACTTGGCTTCCAGGCCTTGGCCTATGTAGGCGGTCCAGGCGGTTTTGCCGTCTTCCACGGGCATGGTGACCGTGGCCGGGAATACGGTCGGCTCGCCGCGGTGCCAGCCGTGCTGGGAGAGGAAGTTGGCGATGCTGCCGATGGCGTCTTCGGGCGAGTTGCGCAGGTCGATCTTGCCGTCGCCGTCGTAGTCGACGGCGAATTTGCGTATGCTGGCCGGCATGAATTGCGGCAGGCCGATGGCGCCGGCGTAGGAGCCCTTGAGGGAGAACGGGTCGATGCTCGATTCCCTTGCGAACAGCAGGGCGTTTTCCAGTTCGCTGCGGAAGTAATCCATGCGCGCCGCGCGGTTGGGGGTGTCGGGGTAGTCGAAGGCGAGGGTGGCCAGCACGTCGATCACGCGGAAGCTGCCGGTGTTTTGGCCGTAAAGCGTTTCTATGCCCAGGATACCGACGATGATGTCGGCCGGCACGCCGTATTCCTTTTCCGCGCGCGCCAGCGCGTCGGCGTGTTCGTTCCAGAACGCGAGGCCGGCGGCGATGCGTTTCGGTTCGACGAAGCGGGCGCGGTAGGCTTGCCAGTTCTTGGGCTGGCCCACCGGGGCCGGCTTGACGAGCTGGATGGCGCTGTCGATATGGCGGGTGTTCTTGAATATGGTTTCGATTTCGGCGCGCGTGAAGCCGTGCTGTTGCACCATCATGCCGGTGAAGTCCTGCACCGTTTGCCAGGAGTTGAAATCGACATATTCGCCTTGCTTTTCCACGGCGGCCTGCTTGGCCTTGGTGTGGGCGTCGGCACAAGCGGCGGGGAAGGCGGCGGCCAGTGCCAGGGCGATCAGGGAAAGGGTGCTGCGTTTGTTGAGGGAAGAGAAAAACGTCATGTGCATTCGTTGAGCAGGGATTTTAATCGGTTGAGTTTGTGGCGCGCGTCGTGCTGGCCGTCGCGCCGGTATTGCAGGGTTTGGTACAGATCAAAGAAGTTTGCCAGCGCGGCCTTGCGCTCGGCGCTGAAGGCCGGCACGTCGGCCAGACGCGCGCCGTAGCTGCGCGGGCCTTCGTGGATGGCGCGCACATGACCGAGCTTTTCCATGCGGCGGCAAAACTGGTCGTAGACCGTGCTCACTGGGTCGCGTTTTTGCCGCTTGCCCAGCAGCGGAATCGCCATGATGGCGATCACGATGCTGCCACCGGCGAAGAGCAGCAGGATCAGCTTGCTCCAATCGACCTTGCCGAAGCCGGCCGATTCGATCAGGCTTGATTGCTTGTCGCTGTTGTAGTCAAGCACCCATTGGTTCCAGGCATTGCCGATGGCGCTCCAGTCGAAGCGCATGCGGTTGTACAGGCTGGCGCGGTCGGTTGTGCCGGGCAGCAGGCTGGCCAGGCCGGTGCGCCGCACCACGCTGTAGAGGTTTTGCTGGATGCGCTCGGGCGCCACGGCCGCGGTCGGGTCCACGCGCACCCAGCCGCGCCCTGCGAGCCAGACTTCGGACCAGGCGTGGGCATCCGATTGTGCCACGACGAGATAGCCGTCGACCGGGTTCAGTTCGCCGCCCTGATAGCCGGTGACCACGCGTGCCGGCACGCCGGCTGCGCGCATGAGCACGGTGAAGGCGCCGGCATAGTGTTCGCAAAAGCCGGCCTGGGTATCGAACAGGAAGCCGTCGATCCAATGGTTGCCTGGTGCCGGCGGCTGCAGGGTGTAGGAGAAATGGTTGCCGTGGAAATAGTCCAGCACTTTCTTGACGTAGGCGGCATCGTCGGCCGATTCGGCGCGCAGGCGTGCGGCAAGATCGTGCGCCTTGGGATCGCTGTGCGGCGGCAGCAGCAGCCAGCGCGCGCGGTTTTCCAGTGCCGGGCCGGCTTCGAGGGCATAGCTGGTGTAGGAAACAGCGTCGTAGCGCACGCGCGTATCGATCGGGCGTTCCGCCAGCAGTTGCATGGTGTGCGTGAAGTGGGTCGGGTTGTCGTCCAGGCCGGGCAGCATGTCGGGCATGTCGAGCGCGAACAGCCAGCGCTGTCCGGTCGGTTCCAGCGTGACCTGGTAGCGCACCGGTCTGCCGTGCAAATCGGCGGCATCGAGCGGCTTGGACCGCAGCGGGTCGGGCTGTTTCTTCGACCAGGTGCTGCCGTCATAGAAATCCATAACCAGCGCACGCCAATAGAGCAGGCTCTGGGCCGGCTGCGGGTCGGTGAACTTGACGCGGAAAGCCAGTTCGTCCGATTGCGAGAGATCGGAGATCAAGCCGGGCGACATGCTGCTGGAGAGCCCGGTGCGGCCGGCCCCGGAATCGTTGGGCAAGCTCCATAGGGGGCCCTGGATGCGCGGAAACAATACGAACAGCACCAGCATCAGCGGCACCGAGAGCAGGAAGATTTTTACGCCCAGCCCTATCCGCTGCCGCAGCGGCGGCACGGCACCGGTGTACTGGAACGAAATCTGCGTGGTCAGGATGGCGATCAGGGCCAGGGCCATGATCAGCGCCGTGCCCATCGATTGTGAATAAAAGAAATTAGTCAGCATGACGAAGAAGCTGACCTGCACCACCACGAACAGGTCGCGCTTGGCGCGCATTTCCAGCAACTTCAGCGTCAGCAGCAGCACCACCAGGCTCACGCCGGGCTCGCGCCCGAAGATCATGTGGTAGCGCAGATAGACCAGGCCGAAGGCCGACAGCGCAACCGGCAGCAGGACCCAGATCGAGGGCATGCGCAAGCCGCGAAAGGTGACCCAGCCGCGCCACAGCAGGATGGCGGCGCAGGCCAGCGATATCCAGACCGGCATGTGCAGCGTGTGCGGCGCGATGACCAGCACGCAGGAAAAGATCAGCAGGAGCGTATCGGATTTGTCGCGCGACATCGGGCGCGAACCGGTTCTTAAGCCGGGCCGCGTGGATTTAAGCCGTTCGGTCAGCGCACCCATCAATAACCCTCGTACAGCGCCAAGGCGCGCAGGCAGGCGGCCTGGTGTGCAGGGCCGATCGATGAGGGATAGTTCAGGCCGGCGAGCTTGAACGAATAGGGCAGGCCTTGCTGTTCCGCATCGAGCACCCAGCGCGTCATGCGCGAGAGGCGTTGTTCCAGATCCATGCGGTAGGGCAGTTGCGCGAAGTCGAGGCATAGCTCGCCCTTCGCGCCGCCTTCGAAGTGCTTGGTCACGAGATTGCCCCCATCCCTGACGTCGACGCGCGCGATCTGGCGCCAGGCCAGGTGCTTCATCGCGTCGCCGGGCTGATAGGCGCGCACGCCGGCAAAATCGTCGGTACCGGCCTGGCCGCTGCCATCCTTGGTTTCACTACCGACGGCGGGCAGGGGCGGGGCCTGTTCTTCGGGGAAGGGATAGACCAGGGCGCGCGATTCCGGCTTCCAATAAGCCCAGGAACGCAGCAGGCCGAGCGGGAAGCGCGTCTGCAGCCGCACGCGCGGCGCTTCGAGCCAGCCGCGCTTGCTGGTCATCACGTGCAGGTTGACGGTGCTGGACGAATCCGGCGCGATATCGGCCGCCTGCTCGATGTTGGGCATGTCCTCTTCATAGAACCCGAGCCAGATGGCGAAGCGGCCATACTTGTAGCGGTTGATCAGATGCAGCTCGAATTGCGCTTCCTCGCCGGCGAACACGGTCGAGGCGTGACCGGCTTTCAGGTACAGATGGGCCAGGTTGCGGAAAGTCAGGTGCATGTCGACCACGCCGCATGACGCCAGCAGGAAGGTCAGCACGAAACCGAGGCCCAGCGTGTAGTTGACCGAGCCGATGAACAGCACCACCAGCATGACGAACAGCCCGAAGCCGGCCCCGCTGGGTACGATGAACACGCGGCGCTGCTTGAGGAATACCTCGCCCGGCTCGGGGCCGCCCAGTTGGAACAGCCAACTGCGCGTCCACGCGCGGTAGCGGGCCTTGATTTCGGAAAACATGGCTTGTTAGACAGGTACGGACTTCATCCATTGCAAAACCAGGTCGCGGCTGCCCATGGCCGTGCCGGCCGTCGACTTGAGCGGTCGCAGGCGGTGCGCCGTGACAGGAATCAGCACGGCCTGGATATCTTCCGGCAGCACGTGGTCGCGCCCCTCCATCGCGGCCCAGGCGCGGGCCGCCTGCAGCAGGGCGATGGCGGCACGCGGCGACAGGCCTTCGGCAAACATGCCGTTGGTGCGCGAAGCCTGCGCCAGGGCTTGCACATAATCGATCAGCGCGGCCGAGGTGTGGATCTGCTTGAGCGCGGCTTGCGCGCTCAGCAACTCCTCGGGTTGCATGGCCGGCTTCAAGTCTTTCAGCAGGGCGCGCCGGTCCTGGCCCATCAGCAGGGCGCGTTCGGCCGCCGCATCGGGGTAGCCGAGCGAGAGGCACATGAGGAAACGGTCAAGCTGCGATTCGGGCAACTGGAAAGTGCCGATCTGATGCGTCGGGTTTTGCGTGGCGATGACGAAGAAGGGCTGCGGCAGGTCGCGCGTCACGCCGTCGGCCGTGGTCTGGCGCTCTTCCATCGCTTCGAGCAGGGCAGATTGCGTCTTGGGCGTGGCGCGGTTGATTTCGTCGCCCAGCAGCACTTGGGTAAAGATCGGGCCGGGATGGAATACGAAGCCGCCTTTTTCGCGGTCGAAAATCGAGATGCCCACCACGTCGGCCGGCAACAGATCGCTGGTGAATTGCACGCGGTTGAAGCGCAGCCCGAGCGAGGTCGCCAGCGCATGGGCCAGGGTAGTCTTGCCTACGCCCGGCACGTCCTCGATCAAGAGGTGCCCCCCGGCCAAGAGGCAGACCAGGGCCAGCCTGACCTGGGTTTCCTTCCCGACGACGATCTGGTTGACTTGGGAGGCTACGGCGTGGACTTTTGCGAACATGGGTTTTCCAGGGTGGTGTATCCTGACATTATTGCTGTTTTGAGCAAATTTTGTAAATCGCAGTCAATGTTTGCAGTCAATTTTTGTGCGAGAAGCGCCCGTAACATGAGTACCGCCATCTACACCCACCCCGACTGCCGGCTCCATGAAATGGGCAACTGGCATCCCGAATCGCCGCAGCGCCTGCAGGCGATCGAAGACCAATTGATCGCCAGCCGCATCGATACCCTGCTCGATTATCGCGAAGCGCCCTTGGCAAGCAAGGACGATATCAAGCGCGTGCACAGCGACGAAGCGATCGCCTTGATTGAAGACAATGTGCCCGCCGCAGGCGATCAAGACAACCGCTATTACCCGATCGATGGCGATACGTCCATGAACGCGCACAGCCTGAAAGCCGCCATGCGCGCCGCCGGGGCCGCCGTGGCGGCAACCGACGCGGTGATCGACGGCGAGCTGGAAAACGCCTTTTGCGCCATTCGCCCGCCCGGGCACCATGCGCGGCCCTCCGTCGCCATGGGTTTTTGCCTGTTCAACAATATTGCCATCGCCGCGCGTCATGCCTTGGAAGTGCGCGGCCTTGAGCGTGTGGCCATCGTCGACTTCGACGTGCATCACGGCAACGGCACCGAAGACGCCTTCGCCGGGGAGCCGCGCGTATTGATGGTGAGCTTCTTCCAGCATCCGTTCTACCCCTATAGCGGCGTGTCCCGCGAAGGTTCGTCGGCCAACATGATCAACGTGCCCGTGCCGGCCTTCACCAAGGGCGACGCGGTGCGTCAGCTCGTGACGGACAAATGGCTGCCGGCGCTCCATGCGCACAAGCCTGAGATGATCTTCATCTCGGCCGGCTTCGATGCACACAAGGAAGACGACCTGGGCCAGATGGGCCTGGTGGAGGCTGACTATGCGTGGATGACGGAGCGGATCATGGAAGTGGCGCGGGAGCATGCCAATGGGCGCATCGTCAGTTGTCTTGAAGGTGGATACAACCTGTCGGCGCTCGGGCGTAGCGTGGTGGCGCACGTCAAGGCGCTAGCTGGCCTCGACTAGGTTTTGTAGGTTGGGTCCGGCTTCGCTACGCTGAGCGTCGCGAAGCCCAACAATCCTACGCTTCCCATTCCGCCAAGGGCCTTGGCATTACCGTGCGATGTTGGGCTTCGCTGCGCTCAACCCAACCTACGACGGCTGTGGTTGGACGGAGTTTTTCGTTTGCACCGGGCAAACCCGGTAAAATGGCGGATTAGAACAACATCCCTGCCCCAGCATGTCCGTCCAATGGTTCCCCGGTCACATGAACGCCGCCCGCAAGAAGGCGGCGGAATCCATGGAAAAGACCGACTTGGTGATCGAGGTGGTCGATGCGCGCCTGCCCGAGGCCAGCTGCAACCCGATGATAGGCGAGCTGCGCAAGGCGCGCCAGCGCCCCTGCCTCAAGATCCTCAACAAGGCTGACCTAGCCGATCCAGCCGCGACCAAGGCCTGGATCGCGCACTACAACGCGCAAAGCGGCGTGCATGCCGTGGCGCTGTCGTGCAAGAAGCCGGCCGATGTGGCCAAGGTGCCGGGGTTGGCCATGAAGCTGGCGCCGCACCGCGGCACGGCGCTGAAGCCCTTGCGCATGATGATCATGGGCATTCCCAACGTCGGCAAATCGACGCTGATGAACGCCCTGCTCAAGAAGCGCGTGGCCAAAGTGGGCGACGAGCCGGCCGTGACCAAGGCGCAGCAAAGGCTTTACCTCGGCAACAACATGGTCTTGACCGACACGCCCGGCATGCTCTGGCCCAAGATCGAACACCCCAGCGACGGCCTGATGCTGGCCGCCAGCCATGCGGTCGGCACCAATGCCGTGATCGAGGAGGAAGTCGCCACCTTTTTGGCCGACTTGCTGCTGCGGCACTATGCGCCGCTGCTCAAGGCGCGCTATGGGTTTGCCACCGAGGGTATCGACGGCGTGGCCGTGGTGGAGGGCATTGCCGCACGGCGCGGGTTCCGCTTAAAGGGCGGCGACGTCGATCTGGAAAAGGCGGCGCACGTGCTGCTGCAGGATTACCGCAGCGGTGCGCTCGGCCGCATCAGCCTGGAGACGCCTGAGAGCCGCGTGGCTTTGCTGGCGTCGTACCAGCCGCCGCCTTCGCTGGGCCTTGCGCCCGAAGATGATGAGGAAGAGGCGGAAGACCTCGAATAATTTGTAGGTTGGGTCGGGCTTCGCTACGCTGAGCGCAGCGAAGCCCGACATCCGAGGGTAAATCTCACACCTGCGTCGATTCAACGTCCCAGCGTTGGGCTTCGCTGCGCTCAACCCAACCTACGGGGCGCGCTCATTTTGCGTAGACGCGATACTCCCAAGGCATCAGCTTCAACTTCAAGGGTGAATGCAACACCACGCCCGTGCCCGAAATCGGATCGGTGAAGCCGCCCGCCATCGTCTTGTCCGCAATCGTCACCGTCTGCGGCTTGCTGCTCAGGTTGAAAATGCCGATGACTTCATTGCCATCCTTGCTGCGCGTGAAGGCGAACACGGCTTTGTCGTTCGTGGTGTGCGCGCGCACCAGTTCCCCGCCGGACAAACCGTTCCACAAGGCCTTGTTGGTCTTCTTCAACTGGAACAGCTTGGTGTAGAGCCCGCGAAACTTGTGATCCTTCCATTCGATGGGATCGCGCTCGAAGAACGCCAGCGCCTTGTGATTGCCGGCTTCCTGGCCCGAATAGATCAGCGGCATGCCCTTGATCACGTTCGACAGCACGAGGAAGGTTTCGGTGGCATCGCCCAGGCGGTCGAACTCCGTGCCTTCCCACGAATTGAGATCATGATTGGTGATGTGCAGCATGCGGTAGGAATTCGGGTTGTATTGCTTCTCTTCACCGTTCAGGTAGGCGTCGAGATCGGCCACCGTCTTCTTGCCTTGCGCGATGCCGTTGAACAAGTCCTTGAATTGCCAGCCATAGGTCATGTCGAAGGCATGTTCCTGCAAGGCCGGCTCGAATGCCTCGGCCAGCATGAATACCGGTTTGACCTGGTCCAGCTCGGCGCGCGCCTCGTTCCAGAAGTCCACCGGCACCATGGCCGCCACGTCGCAACGGAAGCCGTCGACGTCGTAATCGGTCACCCAGTACTTCATCGCGGCGATCATGGCGGCGCGCAGTTGCAGGTTGCGGTAGTCGAGCTTGATCACGTCATGCCAATCGGGCACGGGCGGCACGAAGTTGCCCTTGTCGTCGTGCACATAATAGTCGGGATGGGTCTTGGCCCAGTCGTGGTCCCAGGCTGTGTGATTGGCCACCCAGTCGATGATCACCTTCATGCCTTGCGCATGGATCGCATTGACCAGATGATGAAAATCCTCCGGCGTGCCCAGTTCCGGGTTGACGGCGGTGTAGTCGCGCACGGCGTAATAGCTGCCAAGCGTGCCCTTGCGGTTGACCTGGCCGATCGGGTTGATCGGCATGATCCAGATCACGCCAACACCCATAGCCTTTAATTCCGGCAAATGCTTTTCGAATTCCTTGAAGCTGCCCTCGGGCGAATACTGGCGGATGTTGGCTTCATAGATGGCGGCGTTTTCGCTCCAGGCGGGGTGGACGACGGTGGTGGTTTGCTGGGCGAAGGCGGGAAGGACGGCGAACAGGGAAAGCAGGACGGGAGCCAGGAGCTTCATGCTTTGTCTCGATATGTTGTTGAATGTAGTTATTATACATATCCTGCAATAGCTTTGTTCAAAGCGAACTTTTGATTTTTTCTAGTAATAATGCTGATTTTGATGAATTTTCGGAAAGAGGTTCGGTTGAATATGTAGTTTTATTTCATATTTATTTTGACCCCACACGCTTTGGGCCATATCATCGACGGTCAGCAGAACTCCCCTCGCAGGAAGGCGAGCGAGAGGAGCGCGCCGAATTACTTCGTCACAATCTGCTTCTCCATTGGCGCCAGCTTCCCCAGCAGCTTGTTCTGCGCCCTTGCCGGCACATGGTTCTGGTCCATGGCCTTCTGCAAATCCTCGGCCAGCGCATTGAAGTCCGCGTTATGCAAGCCCATGTCCTGGTGCGCCGATTTCATGTCCCTGCCGCTATAGACGGCGGGGCCGCCCGTCAATTGCGTGAACTGCTCCTTGAGCAAGGCGCTGAGCCGCTCCACGTCGGCGTCCTGCAGTGCGCCGCTGATGCGCGCATCGCCTTGCCAGATGCCGAGGAAGTCGTCGATGACCTTGGAGATGCCTGGCTTGCCGCCAAAATCCTGGAACATGCTGTCGTCGGTTGCAACAGCTTGCGCGTGAACGGTGCCGGCGAAAGCCAGGGCTGCGATCAAATACTGGAATTTCATGATGTCTCCTTACCTGTAATCAAAAACCGGCTTGCAGCGAAAGATACACGCCCGATTGCGTGCTGTTGTTGCCCGTGACAGGGGCCACGATGCTGCCGAGGTTGGCGTAGGCCAGCGTGACGGAAGCGTTCTTGCACGGGAACCAGGCGACGAAGGCATCGTAATAGGCGCGCTCGTTGTCGACCGAGAGGTTGTGCGGCTTTTCGCGGTATTCGGCGCCGATCACCCAGTTCTTCGTCAACAGGTAGGCCAGCGAACCTTCAAGTTCGGCGCGGTAGTTGTCGTGCAAATCGCCGCCGAAACCGAGCAAGCCCATTTGGTTCGCCTCCGTTTCGCGCAGCGTCACGTTGGCCAGGATGCTTTGGTCGAGGAATATCCTGGTGGCGGAGATGTAATAATCCGTGCCTGAAGTCCTCTTCGCGCCCAGCGCCGTTACCGGCACGTTGAGCAAGCCGGAGAAACCATTGTTGCGCTTGTACTCCGCACCGACGGCGATTTGCGGCAGCCAGCTATCCTGGTCGTATACGGCGTCGCCGACGAGCTTGACTTTCACGCCGACGATGTTTTGCGTCACCTTCAAGCCGTTCAGGGGGCCATCGGTGGCCTTGAAGTCTTGCCGCGCGATCGATAATTCCACGCGGTCGGCGATGCCGGCTTCGACGCCGTAGGTATTGAGACGGAAGTCTTGCGTGCTGATATCCGTGTCGTGCACGTTGGCGCCGTAACTATCGCGCGTGCCGTAGCCGCCGATCAGCGCCCACGGCGTGATGCCGCCGCCCGCCGCGCCTTCCACCGTGGAAACGCCGCCGGTGGCCAATAGCTTGCCCATATCGGGTTTCCAGGTCGGCGCAGCGTCGTCGGCCTGCGCTGTCTGTGCCGCCAGCGCCAGAGTGGCGCAGGCGAATAGCTTTGCATGCAATGGTGTCATCGCGTGTCCCGTAGTAAAACGTCATTGATTTTCTGGAGTCAACCGCGCTTGCTGCCCTCTCCCGCTTGCGGGCGAGGCCCGAGGCGTCACTGACGCCCTTGGGGAGCAATTGGCGGTTTGGAAGATATACGGACGGCCGCGCGATACGGATTCAAATTTTTTGAGCTTAGGTCTTCCCCGCCATCCTTTCCACCTCAGCCAGGAATTCCTTGTAACGGATCGGCTTTTCGATATAGCCGTCGCAACCGGCTTCGAGGATGCGTTCGCGGTCGCCCTTCATGGCTGACGCCGTGAGCGCGATGACGGGGATATGGCAGGTGCGCGGGTCGGCCTTCAAGACGCGCGTGGCGGTCATGCCGTCCATGTCGGGCAACTGGATATCCATCAAGACCAGGTCGGGCAGGTCGTGTGCCGCGATGTCGAGGCCGCGGTCGGCGCGTTCGGCCTGCAGCACGGTGTGGCCGGCATGTTCCAGGATGTCGACCGTCAACATCATGTTGGTCGGGGAATCTTCGACGACGAGTATGCGGGCCATGTTTAGCGTTCCATAGTCATCACAGTTTACGCCATTTCGCCGCTCTCGTACCAGGGCAGCCACACCGAAAAGCGCGTACCCTTGCCCGGCGCGCTTTCCACGCCCACGGTGCCGCCATGCAATTGCACCAAGCGCATGACCAGGGCCAGGCCGAGGCCGGTGCCTTCGTGCTGGCGCGTCAGGGCGTCGCCCAGCTGGCGGAACGATTGGAACAGGTTGGGCAAGTCCGTCTCGGCCATGCCTATGCCTTCGTCGCTGACGCGGATCTGCAGGAATTGCGGCGTTTTGCCGGCGGGCGGGTCGAGCATGCGCGCCGCCCAGCCCGGCTCGGGCCGCAGGTGCGCCGCCGCGCGCGGCACGGCTTGCAATTCCAGCCGCACCGCGCCGCCGGGCCCGGAAAACTTGACCGCGTTCGACAGCATGTTGTAGACGATCTGCTTGAGCTTGCGCGCATCGGCCCACAGCCTGCCGCCGAACGGCGGATCGGCGCAGGGCAGGAATTCGAGCGTCACCTGGGCCTTCAGGGCGCGCTCGCGCACGATGCTCAAGGTGGTGTCGAGGAATTCATTGAGCTCGATGTCGGAAGGGTCGAGCGTCATCATGCCGGCCTCGACCTTGGACAGGTCGAGGATATCGTTGATCAGCGACAGCAGATGCTGGCCGCTGCTGAACACTTCGCCGATATATTCCTTCTGGCGCGATGTCAGTTCGCCGAACATGCCGTCCTTGAGCACCTCGGAAAAGCCGATGATGGCGTTCAAGGGCGTGCGCAATTCGTGTGACATGTTGGACAGGAATTCCGATTTCATGCGGCTGGCTTCTTCGAGCTGCAGGTTTTTTTCCGCGATCTCGGCCTGGCGCTCGGTCAATTGGCTGTTGGCCTTTTGCAGGTCGAGGTTCTTCTGCTCCAGGATGGACAGCAGCTCGGCGCGGCTCTGCGCCAGTTCGCGCGCGGCGCGCGCTTCGGCCGCTTCCAGCTCCTTGTTCATCAGCTCGTTGCGGATGCGCCGGCTTTCATCCTCGAACTGTTTGCGCCGCAATTGGGCGCGCACGCGCGCCTTCAGCACGTCGAGCTCGAAGGATTTCAGCACGTAGTCGTCGGCGCCCGTGCTCAAGCCTTCGATCATGGCTTCGCGGTCTTCCATCGCCGTCAGCATGATCAGGGGGATGTCGCGCGTGCTCGGGGAGGACTTCAAGAGGCGGCAGGCCTCGGTGCCGCCCATGCCCGGCATCAGGCGGTCGAGCAGGATGCAATCCACGCTCTGCACCGCCAGCATGGCCAGCGCCTCTTCGCCCGAGTGGGCCAGGATCACGTCGTAGCCCTCGCCGCCCAGGATGTCGTTCAAGGTCTGCAGGTAAGTCATGCTGTCGTCCACCGCCAGGATGCGCTTGGGCGCATGCAGGCTTGCCGTGTCGCCATGTTCGCTGCGCCTGGCCTTGCGCAGGGCGGCGGTGACGCGCGCCAGCACCATGTCGAGGTCTTCATCCTTGGTGACGAAGGCGTCGGCGCCGGCATCGAGCGCGCGCAATTCGGCGCCGCGGTCTTCCGAGCCGGTCAGAAGGATGCAGATGGTGTCGCGCAGCGCGGCGTCCAGGCGCAGCTTGCGGATCACGGTTGCGCCGTCGATACCGGGCAACTGGCCGTCTACCACCACGGCAGCCGGGCGGTGCAGGGCGGCGCTTTTCAAGCCTTCCTCGCCGCTGTCGGCGAAGCGCACGGCGAACTGCTGTTGTGCCAGCAGTTCGCCCAGTTGCTCACGGAAAGTGACGCTGTCGTCGATCACCAGCACGCCAGTGCGCCCTTGCGGTTCTTCGGCGCTGCGCGGGCTGAGCAGTTCCTGCGCGCGCAGGATCACGTAGTCGCGGTCGTAGGGCTTGCCGACGTAATCGTTGGAGCCGGTGGTCAAGCCGCGTATGCGGTCGCGCACGTCGGCCTCGGTGGACAGGATCAGGACCGGCAGATCGGCAAAGCGCGCATCGGCGCGCAATTCGCGCAGCAGATCGATGCCGTCGGCATCGGGCAATTGCACGTCCAATACCATCAGCCCGACGTGCCCGCTCTCGAGTGCCGTGCGCGCCTCGGCGCCGGTGGCGCAAGCCAGTGTCGCCATGCCGGCCTCGACGAAGGCTTCCTGCAGGTCCGAACGGACGGTCAGGCTGTCGTCGACGATGAGGATGTGCTTGTCCGTAGCCATGTCAGCGCAATGTATCGACCCAATGATCAGCCCAGTGATGCCAGGGCGGCGCCGATTTCGGAGAGCGGCAGCACCTTTTGCGCCGCGCCGATCTGCGCCGCTTCGCGCGGCATGCCGTAGACCACGGAACTGGCTTCGTCCTGCGCGACGGTGAGGCCGCCGGCCTCGCGCACGGCCAGCAAGCCGCGCGCGCCGTCCTGGCCCATGCCGGTCAGAATGGCGGCGGCGGCAGTGGCGCCGTATTCCCGTGCCACCGAGTCGAACAGCACATCGACCGAGGGGCGGCAGGAATGGCGTTCCGGCCCGTCGGAGAGCAGCAGCTTGCGGTCGCGCACGATCAGGTGGCGGTTCGGCGGCGCCATTACCACGCCGTTGCGCGGCACGTCTTCGCCGTCATAGGCGATATGCACGCGGTGCTCGGTCTGGCTGTCGAGCCAGTCGGCGAAGGTGGAGCCGAAGGGTTCGCTGATGTGGATGACGAACAGGATGGGAATGCGGAAATTGGGCGGCAGGGCGCGCAGCACTTCAACCAGGGCGCCGGGGCCGCCGGTGGAGGTACCGATCGCAATCAGCCTGCACGGGCCGCGCAAGTCATGCGGCTTGGCCGCCGCTTCCTGTGCGGCCAAGGCATGGCCATTGCCCACCTGCGCGGGGTGCGGAGCACGCCGGCCGCGCAGGTGGGTGACCACCTTGACCCGTGCAACGATTTTGACCATGGAAACGAACTGGCGTTCCCATTCCCCTTCGGGTTCGTTCGGGCGCGGCTTTTCCATGACTTCGACGGCCCCGGCGGCCAGCGCCTCGTAGGTCTTGAACAGTTCGCCGCGGTTGACCGAGGACGACACCACGAGTATGGGCGTGGGGCAATATGCCATCAGGTATTCTGTGGCGGCCAGGCCGCTCATGACCGGCAGCATCATGTCGAGCGTGATCACGTCGGGTTTCAAGGCCAGGCACAGTTCGATGGCGCGCTGGCCATCTTCGGCCTCGCCGACCACCTCAAGGTCGGGCTCGGCTTCCAGCACTTCGCACAGGCGGCGCCGCACTGTCAGCGAATCCTCCACCACCAGCACACGCAGACGGCTCATGATTGCTCCTGTTCCTCCAAGTTCACCAACTGCGCCACGCGCAGCAGGAAGCGTGCCTGGTCGAATTCGCCCTTGACGATGTAATCGGCGGCGCCGGCTTCGCGGCCGCGCGCGAAATCCTCCGCCGCGTTGCGCGAGCTGACCAGGATACACGGCGTTTGCCGCAGCCGCGCATCGGCGCGCGTACGTTCAACAAAGGCAAAGCCGTCCATGCCAGGCATTTCCACGTCGACCAGGAACAGCGCATAGGATTGCCGGCCCGCCATGGCCAGGCCTTCTTCGGCCGAAGCGGCCATCTCGACCGCATAGCCGGCCGACTCCAGGATGCTCGATTCGAGCATGCGCGTGGTCAGCGAATCGTCGACGATCAGGATCGGCTTGCGTTCCCGCACAGGCCCCGGCGCGGTAGCCCGCCGCGCCTGCGTATCGAAGCGCTCCGGGTCGAGCACCAGGCACGGGTTGCCTTCCAGGTCGAGATAGAGGCCCAGCACGGTGGCTTGCGCCGGCGCCAGCGCCGGCAGTGGCTGCAGCACCACGCGTTCCATGCCGGCCAGGCGCTCCACGGCGACGGCGATCCTGCCCTCGCGCCGCCGCACCAGAACCACGGTGAGCGCTCGTTGCGCCGCCGCGGCCTTGCCCAGATGGATCAGCGGCACCTGCTCGCCTTCGTACACCACGGCATCGCCCTCAGGCAGGTGCACCAAGTCCGAAGCGGTCAGGCGCAACGTGCGCAGCACCGTGTCGAGCGGTAGCGCCAGCACGGCGCCGCCGGCTTCCACCAGCAGCACCTGCAACGCGGCCAGCGATAAGGGCATGGCGAGCCTGACGCTCATGCCCTGGCCCGGCCGGCTTTCGGCGGTGACTTCGCCATTGAATTGCTTTACGGCTTCGCCCACCAGGTTCAGGCCGATGCCGCGTCCGGCGATTTCACTGAGCGCGCCGGAAGTCGAGGTGCCGCCCTCGAGCAGGCGGCGGAACAGGGCGGCATCGTCGCCGCCTGCCGCCTGGCCGCGTTCGTTCAACACCCGGCGTACGGCGGCCGCATCGAGCCCCGCGCCGTCGTCGCGGCATATGAAATGCGCGCTGTGGCCGTGGCGTGTCACTTCGACGGTGATGGTGCCCTGCGCCGGTTTGCCCACGGCATGACGTTGCGCAGGCGCTTCGATGCCGTGCGCGACCGCATTGCGCACCAGCTGGATCAGCGCGCCTTGCACGGCATCGAGTACGGCGCCTTCGATGCGCACGTCGCCGCCATGCGCTTCGAACACCACCTCCTTGCCTAACTGGTGCGCCGCATCGCGCGCCGTTCGCTCCAGCGCGTGGAAAATATCGGCCACCGGCACCAGGCGCAGGCGCTGGGCCGCGTCGCGCGTGGCGGCCAGTTCGCGTCGCGCGCGGTCCATGCCCTGCGCCAGCGTGCGTTCGACTTGCTCCGTGACAGCCTGCAATTCGACTGCCAGGGCATCGAGCCGCGCCGGCGTCAGCGCATGCGCGCGTGCCTGCTGGCCCAGCTGGCGCGACACGGCGCGCAGCCGGCCCAGGCCCTCGTCGGCGCGGCGTAGCGTCTCCAGCTCATTGCCGATCTCGCCCAGGCCTTCGAGCACGGTTGCGACTTCGGCCACATCGGCGCGAGCCAGGCGCGGCGCTTCCGTTTCATGCCTGCGGGCAGGGGCGGCCACTTTTACGCGAGGTTCGGGCTGCCCGGATTGCGGCCCCGGTTGAGGTTCGGAGGGGGATTCGGGCGGCGCCAGCGCGGCCAGCGCCGCCGACATGGCGTCGAGCGTGGCCAGCACGCGGTCTACCTGTTCGCGCGGCACGGCCCCGCCTTCCCTGAAGGGGGTCAACACCTCCTCGACCTGATGCGCCTGGTCGGCCATGACGGCCATGCGGACCACGCGTGCCGCACCCTTCAGCGTATGCGCGGTGCGCAGCAGGCGCATCGCCGCATTGCCAGTACCGTCCTGGTCCAGGTCTAGCGCGGCGCGCGACATCTGCTGCAGCAGGTCGGCCGCTTCGACGCGGAAGTAGCGGTAGGGGTCCTTGGCCATGGCGAGGGGACTACGCCTCTGAAACGATCATGCCGCGCAGCGCGCGCGAGAGCAAGGCCAATTGCGAGGCGGTCTGCAAGGTTTGCGAGGAACTGGTTTCGCTTTCCTGCGTCGCCTGCGCCACGTCGGTCACGGCCATGCGCACCTGCTCGGCGGCGGTGGCTTGCTGCTTGGTCGACAGCTCGATCTCGCGCGCGGCTTCGGTGGTCGTCGCCACGAGTCCGGCGATCTGCTTGAATGCCGCAGCCACGTCGTTGAATTGGCGCGCGCCGGCATCGACCGCCTTGGCGCCGGTTTCGGTCGCCATCACCGTGGTGTTGACGGCGCCGCGCACATCTTCCACCTGGGTGCGGATGTTCTTGGTCGAGTTCGATACGCGGTCGGCCAGCTTGCGGATTTCCTCGGCCACCACGGCGAAGCGCTTGCCCGATTCGCCGGCGCCGGAGGCTTCGATGGTGGCATTGATGGCGAGGATATTGGTCTGTTCCGCCAGTTCGGAGACGATGTCGAGCACGGCGCCGATTTCCTGCGATTTGCGCCCGAGATCGAGCATGTGGCTGACCACCTGGTCGATCTGGCGCCGGATGCCGGTGATGGCCTCCTGGCCGCGCTCCACCGTACCGGTGCCGTTCCTGGCTGCCGCGGCGGTCTGCTCGGCGATCTGCGCCACGCGCTGCGCGCTTTCGGCGATCTGGCGCGAGGTGACGCCGAGTTCGCTGATGGTGGTGCTGATTTCGCTCATGGCCGAAGCCTGCTGCTTGGCGCCGGCCGCCTGTTGCGTGGCCGCGGCCTGCAGTTCGGCCGACGAGCTTTGCACCTGGCCCACGGCCGAGCCGAGCTGGGCACCGAGGGAACGCGTGGTGAAGGCGGCTGTGGCGATCAGCAGCAGCAGGCAAACCACGGTGCAGGCGAGGATGGCCGCCTTGGCCGAATTGCCGGCCGCTTCCACCTCGGCGGCGCGTTTGTCCAGCTGGGCGTGGCCTTCCTGCTCCATTTGCTCGATGAGCTTGCGGATATTATCCATATAGACCTTGCCTTCGTTCGATTGCACCGCCTTGAGCGCCTCGTCGCTGTGGCCGGCCTTGCGCAGGTCTATCGTGTGGCGCAATTCCGCGAGCTTGGCGTTGGCCAGCGTCTCGAGCTGGTCGACGCGGTGCGTCTGGTTGGCGTCGTCGGCCGTTTGCGCGCGCAGTTCGGCGATGACGTGCGGCACCGCTTGCACCGCCGCCTCATAGGGCTCGAGGTAGGTCGGATCGCCGGTCAGGAGGTAGCCGCGCTGGCCGGTCTCCGCGTCCTTGAAGGTGGACAGGCATTCCGTCATTTTCTCGATTGCCACATGCGTTTGCGAGGCGCTGTGGCTGGTGCTGTTGAGCAAGCCGATGGCCCAGTAGCCGGCGACGCCGACGCACAGCAGGAAAAACGATTTCACGAACGCAGCGACCGTCAGTGTCTTGCCGAAAGTCCAGTTTTTCATCATGTTGGGGTGCTCCCGGGTTGGGCCGGTGCGGCACAGCGCCGGCGTATGGTGTCGATGATGGATACGAGATCGATGACGGGACGCATGGCGGCGCCGAAGCGCACCGCGTCGAAAACCTGAGGCCGCAACGCCGGCGCGACCTTGAGTGCGGCACCGGGCGCGCGCACGATGTCGGCTTGCGCTATCGAGAAGTGCGCCTCGAAGGCTTCGAAGGCCAGTGCCAGCGGCTCGTCCGCGCGCGCCAGCACCAGCCAGCGCATGCTTGGCACGGCAGGCGCGGCAGGATAGCCGACCAGGGAGGCCAGGTCGTAGACCGGCGCGACGCGTCCGCGGAAGCCGGCCAGGCCTTTCAATTCGGGCAGGGGTGTGGGCAACGGCGAGACGGTCTTGTCGACGTACAGTCCTGCGATCTGCGCCACGCGCAGGACATAACCTTCACCGGCCAGCCGGATGGCCAGCAGGTTGTGCAGGCTGGCCGCTTCCGTACGCGGAGCGCGCGCGAACGCGTCGTCGAATTCGCGGCGCAGATCCGCCGCCGTCTGTTGTTGCGTTTCCATGCTCATGAGGCTTCTTCCAGCGCGGCAAGTTCGGCGCGGCACAGGGCAATCAGGGCCTCGCGCCGGAAGCCGCCGCCGAACAGCAGCACGCGTGCCGGGTCCTCCATCTGCAGCAGCGTCGCCGCTTCTTCCAGCTCGACGCGCGCCTCGGCGCGCCGCCCCGTGCGGCGCAGCGCCAGGCCCAGATGCAGGCGCGGCATGGCGAAGCCGGGATCGAGATAGGTTGCGATGCGGCCGTGTTCGGCCGCGTTATCGCTGTCGCCGCGCCCTTCGCAGCACAGCGCCAGCACGTAGTGGGCGCCCGCATTCATGTCGTCGGCTTCGAGCAGTGCATGGCACAGCGTCTCGGCCAGTTCGAGTTTGCCGTCGTGGCTGGCGTTGACGGCTTGCAAGAGCAGGGTATCGGGGTCCGGCGCGACGGCCTGCCTGGGCGCTTGCGTTTCGGCGGTGCTCAGGGCATGCACGCGTGCCGAGGCTTGCTGGATGACATCGAACCAGCCCGTGTCCTGCGGCAGGCGCAAGGGCGACAGCGGCATCGTTTCCGGAGCGCCAGCGGCGACGGCGCTTTCCTTGCGGCTGTAGTAGAAGGCGTCGTGGGTATGGCACAGATGAAATTCGTTGGAAAGCCCGCGCAGCGTCTCGGCATGGCCGAGGAACAGGTAGGCACCCGGCGCCATCGCGTGGGCCATGCGTCCTACGGCAGCTTGCGCCTGCTCCGGGCCGAAATACATCAGGACGTTGCGGCAAAAAACGATGTCGAAGCGGCTCTCGTACCAGAATTCCGGCGCGGCCTCGGCCAGATTGCGCTCCTCGAAGCGCACTATGGCGCGGATAGCCGCATCGAGCTCGAACAGCTCACCCGATTGCCGGAACCAGCGCGCGCGCGTCTCGTCGGGGCAGGCGCGCAAGGACCAGTTGCCGTACTGCGCACGTGCGGCCTTTTGCAGCGCGGCCGGGTTCAAGTCGATGGCGGTGATGATGGCGGCGGCTTGCGGAAAGCGCTCGCGCAGGATCATGGCGATCGAATATGCCTCCTCACCGGAGGAACAGCCGGCCGAGAGGATGTGCAGCGGCCGTATTCCGCCGCCAGCCGCGATGCGTGCGGGTAAAGCCACGTCGGCCAGCGCCTGGAATTGCTCGGTGTGGCGCATGAAATAGGTTTCGGTGATCGTCAGTTCTCGCGCCAGCTGCGCCAGTTCGGCTCGGCTCGGCTCGGCCCTGAGCCGGGCCAGGTAGGTATCGCACTCGAGATCGTGCAATTGCATGCGTTTGTGCAGCACCTTGCCCAGGTCGTCATATTTTGGCTCGGCAAACTGCATGCCGATCAACTCGGCCAGGGCTGCGCTGAAGCGGGCGATTTCGCCGGTGCCGGGCAGGGCTCTCATCCCTCTCCTCCCAGGGGCCAGACCGAATCGGGTACCAGCCTGGCCGCTTGCAGCACATAGAGCAACTCGGTGTCGTGCGTCGCGATCGCCGTCACGGCCGCATGCTCGGCTGCGCTCAAGAGCGGGGCGATGCCGGCCGCTTCCTTAACCCCTGTTGCGTCGCCTATGCCCAGCACGGCATCGACCGCCAGCACCACATGGCGCTCGCCTGCGTGCCCAGCCAGGCGCAGGCTGACGTAGCGCCCGTGCCGTTCGGTATCGCGGCCGCCGAGCAAGCCCGCCAGGCTCAGCACCGGAACCACGGCGCCGCGCACGATGGAAGCGCCGAGCACGAAGGAGGCAAGGGGCCCCTCCTGCGCCACGCGCTGCAGCGGCAAGGGGCGCATGATCTCGCGCACCTTGCCCAAGGGCAGGGCGCAAAGATGCCGGGCGCTGCGGCAAATCAGGAAAAGCTCGGTATTCGAATGCACTTCCGGCATTGCGACTCCTTGAGCCTGTTGTGGACTCCGCCAGGGGGCGCGTTCGTGTCAAAAGGGATGCAGCGCTAGGCGCAAGACGCGCCGCAGTGCGAGTCACTGCAAGCGGCTTGCAACAACGCGCGGCGCCCTTTTGACACGAACCCTTCGGGCAGCCCCAGGAAAGGCCCGCCTACGTTGTTGCAGCTCCTTGCCGTAGCACCGCTACGACGCGTCACCGCGCCTAGTATTCGGGCCTTTCCTGGAGCTGCGCGCCCCCTGGCGGAGTCCACAACAGGCTCCAGCTGTCTCTGTAGCAACAATGATGGCAATTAAACCGCATTTTGTGGCTTATTCACCCTGTCAGTGTTGACAGGGTAGTGTCATCTTAGCAGGGCATCAGGTGCCTGGCAGGTGAATAGGGTGCCCGGTCTTGCATTTCACGTTGTTGTGCTACAACTACTTGGGACTGGAGCCATCGAACGGGTAGTGTTGACGTTGCTTCACGCCAATGGCATTCACACTTGCACGTGCTGCATTCAATGATGCTTCGGGCCGTGGGCACTCCCCATCCGGCAGGCCTGTTTTCCGGGTTGATGCAGTACCCGAGCAAAAGACTCAGGTATGATATACTTGACCAAAATGATCCACTATTCCGGGAATTCGGGATTTCTTTCCCGCCGGCATGGAGTTTCTGGAGCGAAAGCATGCGTTTAACCACCAAAGGCCGTTTTGCCGTAACGGCAATGCTCGATCTGGCCCTGCGGCAGGAAGGCGGGCCCGTGACCTTGGCCGCCATCAGTCAGCGGCAGGATATTTCCTTATCCTATCTGGAACAATTGTTCGGAAAGCTGCGCCGCCATGAAATCGTGGAATCCGTCCGCGGCCCGGGCGGCGGCTATAATCTGGCGCGCGAGGCGCACATGGTGACGGTGGCCGACATCGTCATCGCGGTCGATGAGCCGCTTGACGCGACGCAATGCGGCGGCAAGGAAAATTGCCACAGCGCCGACCATGAGCTGGGTGGGCGCTGCATGACGCACGACCTGTGGTCGACGCTCAACGCCAAGATGGTGGAATACCTCGATTCGGTTTCGCTGCAAGACCTCGTCGACCAGCAAAAACAAAAGGCTGCCGAGCGCAGCGTCGTCGTCGTGCACCGCACGCAAGCGACGGTTTGATTGGAGTAAATACTAGATGAACGCACCCCTGGAAAAGACCCTGCTCGATACGCTGAAGGCGCCGCATTTCCCCGTCTACATGGACTATTCGGCCACCACCCCGATCGACCCGCGCGTGGCCGACAAGATGATCCCTTACCTGCGCGAGCAGTTCGGCAACCCCGCTTCGCGCAGCCACATGTACGGCTGGAGCGCGGAGAAGGCCGTCGAAGAGGCGCGCGCCCACGTCGCGGCCCTGGTCAATGCCGACCCGCGCGAAATCATCTGGACCTCGGGCGCGACCGAAAGCAACAACCTCGCGCTGAAAGGTGCGGCCCAGTTCTACAAGACCCGTGGCAAGCACATCATCACAGTCAAGACCGAGCACAAGGCCGTGCTCGATACCGTGCGCGAGCTGGAGCGCCAGGGCTTTGAAGCCACCTATCTGCAGCCGCAGGACAACGGCTTGGTTACGGTGCAGCAGATCGCCGACGCAATCCGCCCGGATACCATTCTGGTTTCGGTCATGCTGGTGAACAATGAAATCGGCGTGATCCAGCCTATCGCCGAGATCGGCGAGCTGTGCCGCAGCAATGGGATCATTTTCCATTGCGACGCGGCGCAGGCCACGGGCAAGGTCAAGATCGACCTGGAAAACACCAAGGTCGATTTGATGACCTTCACCGCCCACAAGACCTATGGCCCCAAGGGTATCGGCGCCCTCTACGTGAGGCGCAAGCCGCGCGTGCGCATCGAAGCGCAGATGCACGGCGGCGGCCATGAGCGCGGCCTGCGTTCGGGCACCTTGCCGACGCACCAGATCGTCGGCATGGGAGAAGCCTTCCGCCTGGCCAAGGAAGAGATGGACACGGAAATCGTCCGCATCCAGGCGCTGCGCGACCGTCTGGCCAAGGGCTTGACCGAGATGGAAGAAGTGTATGTCAACGGCGACCTGGAACACCGCGTGCCGCACAACCTGAACGTGAGCTTCAACTACGTCGAAGGCGAATCGCTGATCATGGCGATCAAGGATATCGCCGTATCGAGCGGTTCGGCCTGCACCTCGGCCAGCCTGGAACCGTCGTACGTGCTGCGCGCCCTGGGCCGCAGCGACGAACTCGCGCACAGCTCGATCCGCTTCACCTTCGGCCGCTTCACCACCGAGGAAGACATCGACTTCACGATCAAGCTGATCAAGGAAAAGGTTGCCAAGCTGCGCGAATTGTCGCCGCTGTGGGATATGTACAAGGAAGGGATTGACATTAATTCCATCCAATGGGCTGCACACTAGCAATGCCGACCAAGCTACTGCGCACCCCGATTTCGTGCCTGCGATGCTCACCGTACCTCCGTACGGTTGCGCTTCTCGGCACAAACTCGAAGCGCTCGCTACGCTTGGACGACATTGCGAACATTTGAATTTGAATTGAAGGAGTAAGGATCATGGCATATTCGGAAAAAGTGTTGGACCACTATGAAAACCCGCGCAATGTCGGCGCTTTCGAGAAAGGCGACGAGAGCGTGGGCACCGGCATGGTTGGCGCACCGGCTTGCGGCGACGTGATGAAGCTGCAGATCAAGGTCGGTGCCGACGGCGTGATTCAGGATGCCAAGTTCAAGACTTATGGCTGCGGTTCTGCCATCGCTTCGTCCTCGCTGGTGACCGAATGGGTCAAGGGCAAGACGCTGGACCAGGCCCTGTCGATCAAGAACACCCAGATCGCCGAAGAACTGGCGCTGCCGCCGGTCAAGATCCACTGCTCGATTCTGGCGGAAGACGCGATCAAGGCCGCCGTGGAAGACTACAAGGCCAAGCACGGCGCTGCCGCTTGAGGAATGCCATGGCAATCACCCTGACCGAAAAAGCCGCCAAGCACGTCAGCCGCTATATCGAGCGGCGCGGCAAGGGCATAGGCTTGCGCTTCGGCGTGCGCACCACGGGCTGCTCCGGGTTGGCCTACAAGCTGGAGTATGTCGACGAAGTGGGCAGCGAGGACAATGTGTTTGAGTCGCATGGGATCAAGGTCTTTGTCGATCCCAAGAGCCTGCCTTACATCGACGGCACCGAGCTGGACTTTGCTCGCGAAGGTTTGAATGAGGGGTTCAGGTTCAACAACCCGAACGTGAAGGATGAGTGCGGGTGCGGGGAGAGTTTCCGGATTTAGTAAGAACCCCTCTCCCGTAGACGGAAGAGGGGCAGGGCGGGCGGCGGGCCGATGAGGGGGATCGCGATCCGGCTACGGTTGAATAACGCAGTCGGATCATAACGCCCCTCACCCCCAACCCCTCTCCCGCCTGCGGGAGAGGGGAGTTTCGGCAAGTGCGGCACTCCCTTGGAAAATTACACTCGACAATATCCCGAGACATTGCCTGACGATCTGCGCCAATGGGCCAGGGAGATGCGCCACGGCATGACGGATGCGGAGAACCTCATGTGGAGATTGCTGCGAGGCCGCCGATTGGCAGACGCCGAATTCCGTCGCCAGCATCCAGTAGGCTGTTATATCCTCGACGTCTATTGCCACGACCACAATTCATGCGTAGAACTCGACGGATCGCAACACATCGAACAAGAAGAGTATGATCTAGCCCGCGCAGCGTGGCTGAATGAACAAGGTAGAACCACCTTGCGATTCTGGAACAATCAGGTGCTAAGTGAAACGGAAAACGTCATGGAAGCCATATATCTGGCGTTGACATCTACACACCTCTCTCCCGTGGGCGAGGGAAGCTGACACCATGCAAAACCACTTTGACCTGTTCCACCTCCCGCAGCAATTCGTCATTGACGCAAGCGCGCTCGAGCAAGCCTACCGCCGCGTGCAATCGCAGGTCCACCCGGACAAGTTTGCCGCCGGCAGCGACACGGAAAAGCGCGTCGCCATGCAATGGGCCACGCGCGCCAACGAAGCCTACCAGACGCTGAAAAATCCGCTCAAGCGCGCCAGCTATCTCTGTGAACTGCACGGCGTCGATCTCGGCACGGAATCCAACACCGCCATGCCGCGCCAGTTCCTCATGCAGCAGATGGAATGGCGCGAAACGCTCGATGAGGTGCGCGCCGGCAAGGACATCGACGCCCTCGAAGTGCTGGACCGCGAGCTGCGCGAGGCGCACAAGGCGCAGATTGCCGAAGTCGGTGCGAAGCTCGATGCCGCCGATTATGAAGGCGCGGCGCAAGCCATACGCCAGCTCATGTTTCTCGACAAATTTGGCGCCGAAATCTCTCAACTTTTTGAATTGCTGGAACACTGATCACCGATGGCTCTTCTGCAAATTTCCGAACCGGGCATGTCCACTGCGCCGCACCAGCACCGGCTGGCGGTCGGTATCGACCTGGGCACGACCAACTCGCTCGTCGCCACCGTGCGCAACAGCATTCCCGAAGTCCTGCATGACGAAGACGGCCAGCCGCTCCTGCCTTCGGTGGTGCGTTACCTGCCCAATGGCCATGCCAAGATCGGCTACGCGGCGCAGGAAGCACAGACGGAAGACCCCAAGAACACCATCGTCTCGGTCAAACGCTTCATGGGCCGCGGCTTGAAAGACATCGCCTACGCGGAAAACTTGCCCTATGATTTCGTCGATTCGCCCGGCATGGTGCAATTGAAGACCGTGGCCGGCGTGAAGAGCCCGGTCGAAGTGTCGGCGCAAATCCTCGCCACCTTGCGCCAGCGCGCCGAGGATGCATTGGGCGACGACCTGGTCGGCGCCGTCATCACCGTGCCGGCTTACTTCGACGATGCGCAGCGCCAGGCTACCAAGGATGCCGCCAAGCTGGCCGGCATCAACGTGCTGCGCCTGTTGAACGAACCCACGGCGGCGGCGATCGCCTACGGCCTCGACAATGGCTCCGAAGGCGTCTACGCCGTGTTCGACCTCGGGGGCGGCACCTTCGACATCTCCATCCTCAAGCTGTCCAAGGGCGTGTTCGAAGTGCTGGCCACGGGCGGCGATTCCGCCCTGGGCGGCGACGACTTCGACCACCGCACTTTCTGCTGGATCATCTCCGAAGCCAAGCTGGCACCATTGAACGAGCAGGACACCAGCCTCTTGATGGTCAAGGCGCGCGAAGCCAAGGAACTGCTCTCGACCAAGAACGAAACCCATATCGACGCGGCGCTCTCCACCGGCGAGCAGGTCCACCTGAAACTCTCGGCCGCCAAGTTTGCCGAAATCACCGAACATCTCGTCAACAAGACACTCACCCCGACGAGGAAGGCCTTGCGCGACGCCAACCTCGGTATTGAGGATGTCGACGGCGTGGTGCTGGTCGGCGGCGCCACGCGCATGCCGCATCTGCGCAAGGCGGTGGGCAAATATTTCCAGACCACGCCGCTGGCCAACATCGACCCGGACAAGGTGGTGGCGCTGGGTGCGGCGATCCAGGCCAATCTCTTGGCCGGCAACCGCGCCGCCGGCGACGACTGGCTGCTCCTGGACGTGATCCCGCTATCGCTCGGCATCGAAACCATGGGCGGCTTGACCGAGAAAGTCATCCCGCGCAATTCCACCATCCCCTGCGCGCGTGCCCAGGAATTCACCACCTTCAAGGATGGCCAGAGCGCCATGGCGATCCACGTGGTGCAGGGCGAGCGCGAGCTGGTGTCCGATTGCCGCTCGCTGGCGCGCTTCGAACTGCACGGCATCCCGCCGATGGCGGCCGGCGCGGCGCGGGTGCGCGTGACTTACCAGGTCGATGCCGACGGCCTGCTCAGCGTCTCGGCGCGCGAACTGCGCTCCGGCGTGGAAGCCTCGATCGAAGTCAAGCCGTCCTACGGGTTGGCCGACGACCAGATTGCGCAGATGCTGCAGGATTCGTTCAAGTCGGCCGAACATGACATGCAGGCGCGCGCCCTGCGCGAAGAGCAGGTGGAAGCCGAACGCATCCTGCTGGCCACGCAATCGGCGCTTGCCGCGGATGCCGAATTGCTGTCCGCCGAAGAGCGTGCCGCCGTCGAAACGCTGATGGCCGCCGTGCGCGAACAGGCACAAGGCAGCGACCACGGCGCCATCAAGGCCGCTGTCGATGCCCTGGCCTCCGGCACAGAAGAATTCGCCGCCCGCCGCATGGACCGCAGCGTGCGCAGCGCCCTGGCCGGCAAGACCATCGATCAAGTATAGAAGTTGAGGAGTTCCAAGTGCCCCAAGTCGTAGTATTGCCCCACGCCACGCTCTGCCCCGAAGGCGCCGTCATCGAAAACGCCCCGCCCGGCAAGTCCATCTGCGATTTGCTGCTGGAAAACGACATCGAGATCGAGCACGCCTGCGAAAAATCCTGCGCTTGCACCACCTGCCACGTGATCGTGCGCGAAGGCTTCGAATCGCTGGAAGAGGCAGAGGAAAAGGAGGAAGACCTGCTCGACCGCGCCTGGGGCCTGGAAGCCACCTCGCGCCTGTCCTGCCAGGCCAAGGTGGCCGATGCCGACCTGGTCGTGGAAATCCCCAAATACACCATCAACCACGCCAGCGAAAACCATTGAGAGGCAAGCCATGAAATGGTCCGACATTGTCCCCATCGCCGAAGCGCTGTACGACAAATACCCCGACATCGATCCCTTGACCATACGCTTCACGGATCTGCATAATTGGGTTGTGGGGTTGGAGGATTTCGACGACGACCACACGCGCGGCGGAGAGAAGGTTTTAGAGGCGATCCAGGCTGCGTGGATCGAAGAAGCCAAGTAGGTTTTGTAGGGCTGTTCGCCGCCGGTGAAAAAGCGCAGCGTGCGACGCCCGGCGATTCCACCAGGCGCGTCAAATAACTTTCTTTTGGTGCTGGTGGGGTGCGCTTCGCTTTCCCACCCTACGGTCAATATGTTGCGGGAGCAGGCCATGAAAATGACCATAGAAGAAATGATGCAGGTCGAAAGCGCCAAGGCCGAACTGGAAAAGCTCGCCCTGCAAGTCAGCGCCAGGGAAGCCGCCGCCAAGCAAGCAGCCGTCAACGACGCCGCCAAGGACTTCAAAGCCTACTTCGCCGCCAAGAAATTCGAAATCACCGGCCACGCCTGGAACATCGCCGCTACCTACGGTTCCATCGTCTTCAAGCTCGCCATCAAGAACTCCAGCGCGGGCGGCCTCGAGTGCATGACCCTGCATTTCCCCGAAATGACCAAGATGGCGCCGCTCGACGTCTACCTCGAAGCCAAGCCCGACAAAAGCGCCGCAACGGCAGCACAGCCCGCCGCCAACCAAAGCCTGCTGGCCGAAATCCGCGCCAGGATGGACAAGATGCTGGAACGTCTCAACTCGCCGACGCGCGAGTGGTTCTTTTACTCCAACGTGCCGGAGGACGGGGCGACGCGGCGCAAGGAGTATGCGACGTTTACGCGGTTTTTGAATGAAGAGTGTCCGTGAGAGGGGCTCTCAGTTGAACTCGAATCGCTCACTCACATTTCTGAAAAGGGGTGTCGCGGTGCTGCTCATGTGCTGCTTCTTCATGCCCTTATCGAAATGCACCGGCAAGGCCGAGGCGCATGGGAAGACCGTCACTGAAGACTCCTACATCTATCCATACGAAGTAGTGAAAAGCAGTGCGGCAGAGGTGATTCGCGGAAAAGTGTCCGGGGCATTTACTTTGATCGCGGCTGTGGGGACGTTTTTCCTGCCGTTGGTTTGCCTTGGATTGGCAGTACGGGCGCAGGCCTCCGTGTGTGTAATCAGTTCGTTCGTAGCGCAATATTGGCTTTATCTGACGACGTATTTGTATCAAGGTATTCAGATTGGCGGTGCCCTTGCTATCGGCTGTTGGGCATTCATTTTAGTGCTGGGTTGCGTAGACATTTTGCGAAGCCGGCACGGTTTCGTGCGGTAATGCGCAATGCATTGCGCACTACCGCTATGCCGTTCATTCAACGATAAAGAATCTGGGGCCATATGGGAGCCTGGGGCGCCGCGCTATACGACGACGATTCCGCGTCGGACTTGAAGAATACTCTCGCTTTGCTATGCAAGGTCCCCGCGGATGGCGCCCAGTTGCTCAGCCACCTGAAGCACTTGCACGGCGATTGCGCTCCTTCCGATGGCGATGCCGCGTATTTCTGGCTGGTCGCGGCCGACCAGTTCGAAAAGCGCGGCATCGCCTGTGCCGAGGCAAGCGGGAATGCCTTGAAGATCATCGAAGGCGGCCTGGATTTGGCGAACCAGAAGGGGCGGGGCGCGGACGACAAGTTTCTTGCCAAGCGGGCCAAGGTGCTTGCAGAATTGGCTGGGCGCTTGAAGTCGCCGCGTCCGTTGCGGGAGCGCGCGACGACGGGGAAGAAACCGGATATGGTGGTTCAAACCGGAGAAGTCTATGCATTCCCGACCATGGACGGACGCGGCCGGCGTCCCTATATGCTCCCGACGGATTCGCCGTTCCAGGCGGATGGGTGGAGTGCCATGGTGGTATTGGATACGGGAAGGATGTTCGACTGGCTGCCGTGGTGCGCACTGGCTTCTCTTGCAGTGGATTCGTCAGCCAAGCCGACATTGGATGAAGCGATAAGCGGCCGCATGATTTTCCATCTGCAAACCAGAGGTGCCGGGAGATTTATCCCCAAGCGCAAGCATGCGAAGGAACTCGGCCTTGAATTGCTGGGCCGCATCGAGCTGGACCCGGAACTGGTTCGGCCCCATCTGTCGAAATTGCCTGTTTCATTCGCGATTGAATGTGATTGGCCGATATCCTATGCCGCATATTCCCGAACGTATAACGGACTCCCGATGGGGGGCGAGCTTGCGACATTGATCAAACATTTGTGAGGTAAGCCATGCTGTGGATGATCACCAAATACGCAGTAACGGCCGGCGTCGTCGTGCTGGTCTCGGAAATTGCCAAGCGCAGCGACAGGCTGGGCGGCCTGATCGCGGCTCTGCCGCTGGTAACGATCCTGGCCTTGATCTGGCTGCATATCGAAACGCACTCCACCGAAAAGGTGGCGAATCATGCCTGGTACACGTTCTGGTACGTCGTCCCGACCTTGCCCATGTTCCTGGCGTTTCCGTGGCTGCTGCAACGGCTGGGCTTTTGGCTTGCGCTGGCGGCGTGCTGCCTGATTACCATTCTGTGCTTTGGCGCGTTTGCGCTGATTGTGCGACGGTTCGGGATTGAGTTGCTGTAAGGCGCAACGTATTGCACCGAATGTTCCGCTCGTCGCAAATCAAGCGTACCCAGTATCGCCTCTGCCGGATCCCACGCTCACCGTGCCGCTGTCGCTCGCCCGGACAACATGCCTCGTCGGGAATCGATTCTGAAAATCGCGCTTGGTCGGGCATGAGGATCGTTGCTTTTCCATTCGGCGCAATACGCCGCGCCCTACTAAGCCGCTACGGCAATTCGTCCACCCAGTAGTCGACATTGCTCCCGGCCAGCGTCATGTGCCGCACGTCGCCGCCGAACGCGCCGATCTTCTTCGAATCGGGATATTCGCACACCTCGGCCGGCATCATGGTGCTGACGGAGATATAGGCCAGTTCGGCGCCTGAGTCGTTGATGATCTGGTGCGCAGTTTCGGGGCCGCCGGTTGGGCAGCAGATGAAGTCGCCGGCGCGGATTTTGCGCTTTTCGTCGCCGTAGCGCAGCGTGCCGGTGCCCTTGACGATGAAGAACATTTCTTCCTCGGCGCGGTGGCTGTGGAAGGGACAGGAAGCTTTTCCGGGTGGAACGACGTCATAGGAATAGCCGAGGTCTTTTGCGCCCAGCAACGGGCCGATGCGCACGGCGTCGCTGGCGAACTTATTGCCTTGCTCGAAATGCTCGAGTTTCAATTCGTCGATGTTGACGACTTTGGATTCGATCACACTCATGGCTGCTCCGAAGATGTGTTTGGGATGTTGCGCTTGAACTTGGTCGCAATAAACGGCGTGCAACAATCTTGTTCAGGCGCCTGTCTTGATCATGACCGTGGCGATGGCATTTGCCGCCAGTTTGCCATCTTGCTGCAAGCAGCCTTCGAGAGAGACGATTCTGCCGCCGCGTGAAACGGTCCGCCCTGTGACAGAGGGTTTGCCCACCTTGGCTGGTGCGATGAATTGTATTTTTAATTCCAGAAGCAGTTTGGGTTGTTCGTGCTGCCAGCATCGAGTGGTGGTCGTTCAAGGGCGCATTAACTCGTATGGATGCTTCCACCCAGGCAGCGCGCGGATATTGTCCAGCCAGCGATTCACATGTGCCGGAAATTCCACGCCCGCCTGTTCCGGCCAGAACATGTAGCCGCACAGGGCGAAGTCCGCGATGCTCGCGTCGTCACCGAGAATGAAGCGTCGTCCGTCTGAGAATTCATGCTCCAGCCGCGCGATATCGCTCTCGTAACGCTGCCCCAGCCACTGCAAGGCTCCTTCCGGGTACTGCTCAGGCGCGAACTTGCGTGCGAAGCGCAAGTGCGGCAGGGACATGGCAATGCGGTTGGCTTCCCAGAACAGCCATTCACGGCAGCGGTCCAGTCGCTCGGCCGATTCGCCGCCGAAGCCTTTCAGGTGATCGGCGAGGTAATGCAGGATGGCGCAGGATTGCACCAGCGTTTTTTCGCCGTGCACGAGTAGCGGCACTTCGCCGAATTTTGAGCGGCTGCGGAATGATTCGGGACGTTCTTCGCGCGGCAGCAGCAGGTCAATTTCGGTGTACTCATGCGGCACACTGGCGACTGAGAGCAGGAGTTTGACTTTGTAGCTGTGGCCGGATTCGCGGTTGCCGTAGAGATGAAAATGGGTCATTGATTTTTCAAATTTTTAGTCAAACCAATAGGGCCAGCACGGCCTCGCGTCTTGACGAGCTGAGTCAGTTCACAACATCCCTCACCCCCACCCCTTTCCCGCCTGCGGGCGAGGGGAGCAAACCAGTCTCAGCCCCAAGCGCGCATCAAGCCGACGGCCAGGCCTTCCAGCGCAAATTGCTCGGGGTCGTCCACGCGGATGGTCTTGAAGTCGGGATTCTCGGGCAAGAGTTCGATCAGGCCGCCGGTCTTGCGGTAGCGCTTCACCGTCACATCGTCGCCCAGGCGCGCGACGATGATTTGGCCGTTGCGCGCGGTGTCGGTCTTTTTCACGGCCAGCAAGTCGCCATCCATGATGCCGGCGTCGCGCATGGACATGCCGCGCACCTTCAGCAGGTAGTCCGGCTTGGCGGCGAACAGGTTGGGGTCGACGTTGTAGGTGGTTTCGATGTGTTCCTGTGCCAGTATGGGCGAGCCGGCGGCCACGCGGCCGACCAGGGGCAGGCTCAGTTGCAGCAGGGCAGGGTGGGGCAGGGCCAGTTGGTTGCCGCCGGCGTTGCCGAAGCGGTCGGCGCCGCGCTCCGCGCCCCAGTCGTTGCACAGGCGGATGCCGCGCGAGGTGCCGGGCGAGATTTCGATGGCGCCCTTGCGTGCCAGCGCCTGCAAGTGTTCTTCCGCCGCGTTGGCCGATTTGAAACCGAGTTCATGGGCGATTTCGGCACGGGTGGGCGGGAAGCCGGTGTTGTCGATGGCTTCGCGGATGAGGTTCAGGATTTGCTCCTGGCGGGCGGTGAGCTTGAGCATGGGCTGGGCGCTGGTGTCCGTTTAATGGTTCGTCAGGGTGCTGACGTGGTAAGGCTGTGCACGAACTGTGCATTTCCACAGCCTGTATTTTTATACAGGATTGGGGATTTTGCAAGCTGTCTGCCCAGGGAAATGGCGCTTTGGCGCGGCGTGCGGGCCGCCTTTGGCGATAAATACCTGAAAGCATTGAGTTTTCTGTCAAAGCGCGGTATAGTCTTGGGCTTTTCTCACTTCCCACACCCGTCTTGACGCCGGGGTGGGCTTGGGGATTCTTCCCGATCCGCTGTTGATCGAGCCGAATTTCCTTAATTGTCCATAAGGAGCAACTATGCGTCACTATGAAATCGTATTTATCGTCCACCCGGACCAAAGCGAGCAAGTGCCTGCCATGATCGAGCGTTACAAGGGCATCGTCACGACTCGCGGCGGCAAGGTTCACCGTGTTGAAGACTGGGGTCGTCGCCAGATGGCTTACATGATCCAGAAGCTCGCCAAGGCACACTATGTTTGCATGAACATCGAGTGCGACAACGAGACGCTGGTCGAAATCGAAACCGGCTTCAAGTTCAACGATGCCGTCCTGCGCCATCTGACCGTCAAGATGAAGAAGGCCGAGACCGCACCGTCGCCGATGATGAAGGCTGTGCAGAAGGAAGAATCTGCCAAGGCCCACCGCGCCGAGGCTCCTGCTGCTTAATAGCGATTGACTGCGCAAGGAGAACCACTGGAGAACACGCTCGTACTTGTTGCCAGCATTGCCGAACGCGAAGGTATTCGCTACACACCGGCAGGCATCCCGGTCGTTGCAGCCAAGCTGCTGCACCAATCGGAACAAGTCGAAGCGGGCATCCCGAGATTGGTCGAACTGGAAGTTGCCGCGCTTGCCGCGGGAGAAATTTCAGGGCGATTCCATCAAGCCGAATTGGGCGGGACATTCCGGTTCACAGGTTTTCTGGCGCGCAAGAACCGCAACAGCAAGGCACTCGTGTTTCACATCGTTGATTTCGATTAGACCCATTTTTCAAGATACAGGAGCCCACCATGGCATTCGGTAAAAAATTCGATAAGAACAAGCTCAAGCTCAAGCAAAAGCGCCAACAGCAAAACCCGCTGTTCAAGCGCAAGAAATTCTGCCGCTTCACCGCTGCAGGCGTTGAACAAGTCGACTACAAGGACGTCGACACGCTGAAGGATTTCGTTCAGGAAAACGGCAAGATCATGCCGGCCCGCCTGACCGGCACCAAGGCCCACTATCAACGCCAGGTTGATACCGCAATCAAGCGCGCTCGTTACCTCGCGCTGTTGCCGTACACCGATCTGCACAACGCGTAATTGACGACAACTCGGTTACCTGAAGAATCTGGAGAAAAACATGCAAGTCATTCTGTTGGAAAAAGTCGTCAATCTGGGCAACCTCGGTGATGTGGTCAAGGTCAAGGACGGTTTCGCCCGTAACTTCCTGATCCCGCAGCGCAAGGCCCGCCGCGCCACGACCACGGCCATCGCCGAATTCGAAACCAAGCGCGCCGAGCTGGAAAAGGCTGCCGCCGCCAAGCTGGCCGAAGCTCAAGCCCAAGGCGAAAAGCTGGCCGGCCTGACCGTCCAGATCTCGCAAAAGGCCGGCGTCGACGGCCGTCTGTTCGGTTCCGTCACCAACTTCGACATCGCCGAAGCCCTGACCAAGCAAGGCTTCCCGGTCGAAAAGGCCCAAGTGCGCCTGCCGCAAGGCCCGCTGAAGGTCGTTGGCGACCAGACCATCGCTGTCGCGCTGCACACCGACGTCGTTGTCGACGTTACCGTGTCGGTCCTGGGCGAACACGTCTGATTTCCTTTCGAGGAAACGAGAAAGCCGGATTCGTCCGGCTTTTTTTGTGTTTGTCGTAGGTTGGTGCTGAACGAAGTGAAGCCGAACGCGGCCCGGCTCAACATCCGCCCGTTAATTCAAGGAATGTGATGGTGTAAGCGCACTACGTTGGGCTTCGCTTGCGCTCAGCACCAACCTACCACCGTCCGCCCGTCTTATCGATCCTGTAACCCCCAGCAATCAATGTCATATAACCGTCACGACCTGACGGCCAAACGGTATAATGCGCGCCATGAGCGACCGCCCCGATCCACAAATAGAATCCCTGCGCATTCCGCCGCATTCGATCGAGGCCGAGCAATCCGTGCTGGGCGGGCTCTTGCTCGACAATGCCGCCTGGGACCGCATCGCCGACTTCGTTGCCGAAAGCGACTTTTACCGCTACGACCACCGCATCATCTTCCAGCACATCGTCCGCCTGATCAACAACAGCCGCCCGGCTGACGTGATCACGGTCTATGAATCGCTGACGGCCGTGGAAAAGGCCGAGGAGGTCGGCGGCTTGAGTTATCTCAACGCGCTGGCGCAAAACACGCCCTCGGCGGCCAATATCCGCCACTACGCCGAAATCGTGCGCGACCGCGGCGTGCTGCGCAAGTTGATCACCGTGGCAGATGAAATTTCCGGCGACGCCTTCTCCCCGCAAGGCAAGGAAGTCAAGGAAATGCTCGACGCGGCCGAATCCAAGATCTTCGCCATCGCCGAAGAGGGGGCGCGCGGCGCCAAGGGCTTCGTCGCGATCCAGCCGCTCTTGACGCAGGTGGTCGAGCGTATCGACGAACTCTACAACCGCGACACGACGAGTGAAATCACCGGCGTGCCGACGGGTTTTACCGATCTCGACAAGATGACTTCGGGCTTGCAGCCGGGGGACCTCATCATCGTGGCGGGACGTCCGTCCATGGGTAAGGCGCAGCCGCTCGACGCCAGGGTCAGGACGCGTACCGGCTGGAAAGCCATGGGCGAGCTTGCCGTGGGCGATGCGCTGGCTTCTGTCGATGGCAAGCCGTCCATCGTCACCGGCACCTACCCGCAGGGCGAAAAGCAAATTTACCGCATGCGCTTTTCCGATGGGCGCAGCGCCGAATGCTGCGCTGAACATTTGTGGAGCGTGCACTACCGCCAATGGGATGCGCCGCGCGTGCTTAGTACCGCGGAAGTGATGACGCTGTTAACGCGCAAGCGCTATCAAAACCGCTTGTGGATCGCGATGCCCGAAGGGGAATTCGGTCACGATGAGGCCTTGCCGGTCGATCCCTGGGTGCTCGGCGCCCTGATCGGCGACGGTTCCATGGGCGGCAGCGCGGTGCGCTTCTCGGTCAAGGCGGAAGAAACGCTGGAACGTATGCGCACGCGGGTCGATGCCAGCCTGGAACTCTCGTATGCCGGCGGCTACGATTGGCGCATCAAGCGCCGAGGCCTGTCCGACTTGGCCGACGTGGAAGAGCGCCCCGGCAGGAACCCGCTTAAAGAGTCGCTGGAAACGCTCGGCTTGTGGGGCAAGACCAGCTATGACAAATTCATTCCCGAGACCTATCTGAACGCTTCGCGCACGGCGCGCCTCGATCTCTTGCGCGGCTTGCTCGATACCGACGGCTGGGTCGAAAGCTGGGGCACGGTGCGCTACTCCAGCGCCAGCAGGCGCTTGGCGCAAGACGTGCAGGCGCTGGTGCGTTCGCTCGGCGGCTGGTGCGCCATCGCTGAAAAGGCTACCAGCTTCACGGTGGACGGTGTGCGCAAGCCCGGCGCCACGGCCTACTGCTGCACCATCAGCCATCCCGATCCGCAAAGCCTGTTCCTTTTCGAAGGCAAGCGTTTGCGTCTCGCCGGCGGCCGCATGCGGCGCAAGCTGCCCGTGATTACGGCCATCGAGCCGACCCGCGTGGCGCAAGCCCAATGCATCTCGGTCTCGCACCCGTCGCGGCTTTATGTGACGGACGATTACGTCGTCACCCACAACACGGCGTTCTCGCTCAACATCGGCGAAAACGTCGCCATCGACAGCGGTTTGCCGGTCGCCGTGTTCTCGATGGAAATGGGCGGCGCCCAGCTCGCCATGCGTATGCTGGGCTCGGTCGGCAAGCTCGACCAGCACCGCCTGCGTACGGGCCGCCTGATCGATGAAGACTGGCCGCGCCTGACCAACGCGATCCAGAAGATGAACGATGCGCAGCTCTACATCGACGAGACGCCCGCGCTGTCCTCGATCGAATTGCGCGCACGCTCGCGCCGCCTGGCGCGCCAGTGCGGCAAGCTCGGCTTGATCATCGTCGACTATCTGCAGCTCATGTCGGGCAATTCCGCCGGGGAAAACCGCGCCAGCGAAATTTCGGAAATCTCGCGTAACCTGAAGGGCCTCGCGAAAGAGTTGAATTGCCCGGTGATTGCGCTCTCGCAGCTGAACCGCTCGCTGGAACAGCGCCCCAACAAGCGCCCCGTGATGTCGGACTTGCGCGAATCGGGCGCCATCGAGCAGGACGCCGACGTGATCCTGTTCATCTACCGCGACGAAGTCTATAACCCCGATTCGCCCGACAAGGGCACCGCCGAAATCATCATCGGCAAGCAGCGTAACGGCCCCATCGGCGCCGTGCGCGTGACCTTCCTCGGCCAGTATACGCAGTTCGCCGATTACACCGGCGGCCTTACTACCTATCAAGGCGACTGATAGGGTGATTGTCTCAGAATAACTATAGGAGTGAACATGTTTGGACGTTTGATGCCCAGCGAAGGAAAATTCTTCGAACTCTTCGAGCAGCATGCCGAATTATGCGTCAAGGGCGCGGCCGAGATGGTCAAGCTCATGACCAGTTTCGACGACCTGGAAATCCGCGTGCATGCCATCGAAGGCATTGAAAAGCAGGCCGACAAGATCACGCACGACACGATCGAACTGCTGCACAAGACTTTCATCACGCCGCTCGACCGCGACGACATCCACAAGCTCATCACCAGCATGGACGATATCCTCGACCTGCTGGAAGACGCGGCGCAAACCATTTCGCTGTACGACATCAAGGCAACCACCGCAGAAGCGCGCCGCCTGGCTGAGCTGAGCCTGGCGTGCGCGGAAAAGGTCAAGCTGGCCGTGGGCATGCTGCACAGCATGGACAACGCGCGCGCCATTCTCGCCATCTGTGCCGAGATCGACCGTCTCGAATCCGATGCCGACCACGTCATGCGCGCCGCCATGTCCAAGCTGTTCCGCGACGAGCCCGACGTGCGCACCCTCATCAAGCTCAAGGCCATCTACGAAATCCTCGAGACGGTCACCGACCGCTGTGAGGACGTGGCCAACATCATCGAAGGCATCATCGTCGAAAACGCCTGAGGCCGATCGGGCCTCAACGGAATACACTCATGCACACCATTGAGATCAGTTTTGCTGCGCTCGCCGTCTTGATCGGCCTGGCGCTGCTGTTCGACTTCATGAACGGCTTCCACGATGCGGCCAACGCCATCGCCACCATCGTCTCCACGCGCGTCCTGAAGCCGCACACGGCGGTCGCCATGGCCGCCTTGTTCAACTTCATTGCCGTCATCATCTTCCCGCTGACGGTGGCGGCCACGGTCGGCAAGGACACCATCCACGCCGACATCGTCGACCAATACGTCGTCTTCGGCGCGCTGTTCGGCGCCGTGTTCTGGAACTTCGTCACCTGGTATTTCGGCATTCCGTCCTCGTCCTCGCACGCCCTGATCGGCGGCCTGGTCGGATCGGCCGTGGCCAAGGCCGGCAGCGGCGCGCTGATTCCGGCAGGCTTGATCAAGGTCCTTATCTTCATCGTGCTCTCGCCCACGCTGGGCTTGGTGCTGGGCGCGCTGATGATGATCATCGTCTCGTGGCTGTTCGTCGGCTCCACGCCGCGCCGCATCGACAAGTGGTTCCGCCGCCTGCAGCTGTTGTCGGCTTCCATGTACAGCCTGGGCCATGGCGGCAACGACGCGCAAAAGACCATCGGCATCATCTGGATGCTGCTGATCGCCGGCGGCCGCATCGGCGCGGGCGATCCGGTGCCGGTGTGGGTCATCGTGGCCTGCTACACGGCCATGAGCCTTGGCACCCTGTTCGGCGGCTGGCGCATCGTCAAGACCATGGGGCAGAAGATCACCAAGCTGAAACCGGTCGGCGGTTTTTGCGCCGAGACCGGCGGGGCGTTTACGCTTTTTATCGCTACGGCTTTGGGCGTGCCGGTGTCCACCACGCATACCATCACCGGCGCGATTGTCGGGGTCGGCGCTTCGCAGAAAATGTCGGCCGTGCGCTGGGGCGTGGCGGGGAACATCGTGTGGGCGTGGATACTCACGATTCCGGCTTCGGCTTTCGTTGCCGCACTGGCCTGGACGGTGGCGACCAAGCTGCTGTAGGCCGGCACCGGGCGCAGGCGGCGGCGCCGCCTTGCGCCGCACCCGCGCCGTTACGCCGGCGCCAGGTGTTTCTCTTCCAGTTCCCGCAGAAGGCTGCGCAGGCGCCTGGCCGTATCGACGATCTCCTGCGCGGTATAAGGCGCGGGCAGATGCGCGATCGGCGTCGGGAACGGGCCGTTCGTCACCAGCAGGTTGGTGGTTTCGGCCGCGTCGTTCTGCATGTGGTACAGCTCCCATTCCTCCTCGGCGCGGCAGGCCGGGTCCCAATAGCGCACCAGCTTCCATTCCGCAGTACGCACGCAGCGCACATGGTTGGGCTGGCGCACCGGCCCGGGCGCGAGTTGCGGGACGTGCGGCGGGTTGGGGCCGCGGCCGCTGCCGGCGCGCACCGTCTCCACCGCCTCGAGGAAAATCGCATAGGCCTCGTCGCCCGATTCCTGGTAGGCGGGGTCGCCTTGCAGGGGTTCGGTGATTTCGTCGTCGGTGATGAACAGCACGCCCTCGCGCGGCTTGCCGCCGGGCTCGGTGGCGACCTTGCTCTCGCCCTTGATCACCGGGGTCAGGTCGACGCCGGTGAAAGGCGGGACTTCGTGCGTGCCCGACAGGGTTGTCCGTATCCGCGCAATTTCCTTCTCATCGATGCCGGCCAGGCCGAGCAGCGTCGGCAGGATGTCGACATGGCTCGTCACGGTATCGATCTGGCGCATCTCGGCATGCGGATTGATGTCGGGCGACTGCACTACCACCGGCACGTGCAGCGCCTCCTGGTAGGCCGTGTGCCACTTCTCCATCATGTAGTGGTGCGCGCCGGCGTATTCGCCATGGTCGGCCATGAAGACCACGATGGTGTTCTCGCGCTGGCCCACTTCGTCCAGGGTCTGCAGCACGCGCTTGACGTGGCCGTCCGCCATCTGCATCAGCCAGGCGTAATACTGCATGAACTTCAGCGCGGCGTCGTCGGGGTCCTGGGCAAACTGGAAGGGGATGCTACCCTCGATGGCAAGGTTGACGGCATCGGCGCCGTTGACCGCGGCCTTGATCCCTTGCGCGGTTTTTGAGGTCAGGGCCAGGCCCATCTTGTAGGCATAGTCGAACTGGCAGGAAGGCTTGTTGGCCATTTCCTCGTCCAGGCTGGGCGGCAGGCCGGCATTGTCCTGCGGGAAGCCTCGCGGGTTCAGGGGAAAAGTGAAGCTGCCGGCGATGGGCACCGCGCTCATGGCGTCCTGGCCCGGCACCGGAAGCGGGCCGATCTTCGGCGCGGCGGGGTCGAGCTGGCGCACCAGGCCGGGATAGGTGGCGATGTCGTGCGGATTGGCGAACGACACCACGGCCAGCCAGGGCTTGGGCGTGGTCGACGGCCCGGCGCCTTGCGGCGCCACTTCCTGCTGTTGCGCCAGCGCGCGGTTATAGCCCATGCCCAGCCCCTGGTTGCGCAGGAAGCTGCAGGCCAGGTCGGCAAAGCCATGGTCGCGGTAGGCGCCGAGGTTGTTCAGGCTCGAGCCGTGCGGTTCGGGCCAGGACTGCTCCCAGTCGTCGAAACCGTATTGCTGCAGCGTGTGGGCGGGCGGATTGCTGACGTGCCATTTGCCGAAGTAATGCGTGCGGTAGCCGGCGCCGCGGAACCAGTCGCCGATGGTGGCGATGCCGTCGGGCGCCAGCCAGGGAAAGGCCGGGGCGTCGGCATTCTTGAACAGCCCGTCGGTCTGGGTCACGCCGGTGCGCGTCCCGTATTGGCCGGTCATGATCGTCGCCCGGCTGGGTGTGCAGGCCGATGCCGCGATGGTATGGTTGCGCAGCACCGTCGCGTGCTTGCGCAGGCTCCAGAAGCCGGGGAAGAAATGCTTGTAGGCGTTGCCGCCGTCGGTCTCTCCCTGGAAGCCCATGATGTCTTTCAACTCGGGAAGCAGGTCGCCCTCGGGGCCATAGCAGAAACGCGGAAAGCGCAGCTGGTCCACCAGGATCAGCAGGATGTTCTTCTTGTCAGTAGTTGCGTCGGCGCTCTTGGGGCTTTGCACTGTGGTTTGCGGCATACCGGTCTCCTTGGGCAGGTTCGGCACGGGCGGAATGGTGCCGGATCAGGGGAACTGTAGCCCAATCGCCGGGGCGATGTACCTGACAGAGATGACAGCTTGAAATTGGCGGGAGATTCAGGGATAGGCGGCGGAAAGGGGAAAAAAGGGAGGAAGGAAAGAGCGGCGGCGCATGCCGGTCCAGGTTGGGGGGCCGGTATTTCGATCATATCGGCCGTGTCGTAGGGTTCGCCGCAGCTGGCCAATCGGCCCGGCTTCCCGTTGCGTCAATCGTGCAGGATCAGGAAGTCGGTCACCAAGGCCGCCAGCTTGCCGTCGGCATCGAAACCGAAGAAGGAGGGGTAGGCCCCGTCGCCATAGCCGCTGGAAAAGCACACGATGTTTTCCGCGCCGGCCGGGTCGGGCTTCCATGCGTACCACGAGCGCGTATGCCGGTAAGTCTGGTCCATGCCGGCGATGATGGATTCAAAATAGTCGTCTTCGGAATCCATCGCCAGGCCCAGGTCGCGCGCCGCCGCCGCGCCCATGAAGCAGCCCGTGCCGGCGTCGACGCCGTAGCCGAAAAAGTCTTCCTCGTCGTCGAGTTCGGCCGCATCCTGCCCCTCGATGAGGGCCATCTCCCAGCGCACGGCTCGGGCCGGGCTGAAATCGACGCGCGCATAGGCGATCCGTTCGTCGCCGCCGTCCAGTGCCGCAATGGCCAGGGTCACGGGGAAACTGCCGTTGGGGACGGGCTCGGTGAATGGCGGCGTGTCCGGCTGGACCAGCGGGTCGCTGGCGGCGATCCGGCCTTGCGCAATCGTCAGCATGCCGGCCGGCTGGAGCAGGAAGCGCCTGGACGGCTTGCCCGGCGCCGCGCCGCCGAAGGCGAGTTCGAGATTGGCAATATCGAGCTGGTAGGCCATGCAACCCTCCTTGGGGATCGTGCGGAACATCCGCTGCGTGCGCCATCATACGCCAGGCGGAGGGCAGGCGTCAGCGGAAGAAGGAATCGAACTGCATATCATACTTCTGCAAGGCCCGCTGCGCATTCTGCATCTTGTTCCTGAACTCCGGACCGCGCTTCAAGGCCAGGCCGACAGCAAGGATGTCGATCACCACCAGGTGCGCAAGCCGCGCCGAGATCGGCGTATAGGGATCGGTATTGACCGAGAGGTCGATCGGCACCAGCACGGTTGCCAGGTCGGCCAGGGGCGTGCCGCTGGGGCTCAACGCAATCACATTGGCTTCGGCATTGCGCGCCAGCTGGACACTGCGTAGCAAGGCGGGGCTGTTGCCGCGCTGCGAGATGGCGACTACCGCGTCGCCCTTTTTCAGCAGCGAGGCGGCGATGCTGTGAATGTGCGGATCGCTGTAGGCCACCGTCGGCACGCCGGAGCGGAAAAACTTGTGTTGCGCGTCAGCGGCGACGATGCCCGAGGTGCCTTGGCCGTAAAACTCGATCTTGTTCGACTGCGAGAGGATGTCGATGGCGCGCTGGATGGCGTCGGCGTCGAGGTTGTTGCGCAGGTCGAGCAGGGTGTTGATCGAGCGGCTGCAGATCTTGGTGACGAGGTCCGAGGCGAGATCGTCCTGTGATGGCAGCTCGTCGGCGCCGGGCATGGCCAGGGCCAGGCCTTGGGCCAGCTTGAGCTTGAATTCCTGCCAGCCTTCATAGCCCAGTGCGCGGCAAAAGCGCACGACCGTGGGTTCTGACACGTCCGCGCTTTTGGCCAGCGCCGTGATGTTGCCCGAGACCGCGAGGTCGGGGTTGGACAGCACCGCGTTCGCGACCTTTTTCTCCGATTTGGAAAGAATCGCGAACTGGGTGCGGATCGAATCTAGAAGCACGGGCTTATTCCGGCAGGGCTTCTTCACGCCATTGCAAACCGTCGCGCCCGATCAGCGCGCTGGCCGCCGCCGGGCCCCAGGTGCCCGAGGTGTAGGGAATCGGCTCGATCTCTTCGGTTTCCCAATAGTTGAGGATGGGCTCGACCCATTCCCATGCGGCTTCCAGTTCGTCGCTGCGCATGAACAGCGTGAGTTGGCCGCGCAGCACGTCCAACAGCAGGCGCTCGTAGGCTTCCATGCGCGGCATCTTGAAGCTTTCGCGGAAGTCGAGTTCGAGGTCCACCGGCTTCAAGCGCATGCCGTCGCCCGGCGTCTTGGCCATCAGCGAGAGTTGCAGGCCTTCGTCCGGCTGCAGGCGGATGATCAGGCAGTTCGGCTGCGTCGTGCCCGTAGCTTGCGGGAAGATCGAGTGCGGCACGGGCTTGAAGCGGACCACGATTTCGGCCAGCTGGTCGGCCATGCGTTTGCCGGTGCGCAGGAAGAAGGGCACGCCGGCCCAGCGCCAGGTGTCGATCTCGGCCTTCAGCGCGACGAAGGTTTCGGTGCGCGATTGCGGGTTGGCGTCGGGCTCGTTGCGGTAGCCCGGCACGGGCAGGCCTTCGAGGTGGCCGCTGCGGTATTGGCCGCGGATCACGTTTTGCGCCAGCGTGGTGGTGGTGAAGCGCTTCAGCGAGCGCAGCACCTTGAGCTTTTCATCGCGCACCGCGTCCGGCGTGGCCGAGGTGGGCGGTTCCATGGCGACGATGCAAAGCAATTGCAGCAAGTGGTTTTGCAGCATGTCGCGCAGCGCGCCCGAGGTGTCATAATAGCCCAGGCGGTTGCCCACGCCGAGCTCTTCGGCGATGGTGATCTGCACGTCGGAAATCCATTCGCGGCGCCACAGGGGTTCGAACAGTACGTTGCCGAAGCGCAGCGCCAGCAGGTTTTGCACCGCTTCCTTGCCGAGGTAGTGGTCGATCCGGTAGATCTGCGATTCCTTGAAGAAGCGGCCCACGTCGGCATTGATCTGCTTGGCGCTGGCGAGATCGCGCCCGAGCGGCTTTTCCAGCACCACGCGCGAGTTCGGTGTGGCCAGGCCCGCTTCGTGCAGGTTCTTGCAGATGCCGGCGAACAGCGATGGCGGCGTGGCGAGGTAGTACACGTTCGTCAGATTGGGGTCGCCGCGCATGGCTGCGGCCAATGCCGGGTAGGTCGACACATCGGAAGCGTCTAGGGCCACATAGGTGACGCGCTCGCAGAACTGCTGCCACAGGGCAGCATCGAAGGTCTGCTGCGAGATATGCGGCCTGGAATCCTTGTTGACCATCGCGATGAACTCTTCCTGGGTCCAGCCATGGCGGCCCACGCAAATAATGCGGGCGCCGGACGGCATGTCCTTGGCGCGATGGCGCGCATACATTGCCGGCAAGAGTTTGCGCATCGACAAATCGCCGCCGCCGCCGAATAAAACCAGGTCGAAATCTGCTAGTGCCATGATGAGAGCTTGTCCCGTTGTCAGTAGGTTTTGTTGTCAGTGATAAGTCTTAATTCGTCTTCAGTGCCCGCTTGGCCAGGGCGATCAAGCCATTGGTCGAGCTGTCATGTTTTGCCGCATCGGCTGTGCCGGTCAATTCCTGTTCGATGGTCTTGGCCAGCACCTTGCCCAGTTCCACGCCCCATTGGTCGAAACTGTTCAAGCCCCACACGATGCCTTGCACGAACACCTTGTGTTCATAGAGCGCGATCAAGGCGCCCAGCGTGGCTGGCGTGAGGCGGTCGAGCAGGACGGTGTTGCTCGGGCGGTTGCCGGGGAAGACCTTGTGCGGCAACAGCGCGGCGATGTCGTCCTCGCTCAGTTTGGCGGCTTGCAGATCGGCGCGTGCTTCATCCTCGTTCTTGCCGCGCATGAAGGCCTCGGATTGGGCGAAGCAATTGGCCAGCAGGGCGGCCTGGTGGCCCGGCAAGGCATGGCCGGCCTCAAGCGCGGCGATGAAGTCGACCGGGATCACGTCGGTGCCCTGATGCAGCAACTGGAAGTAGGCATGCTGGCCGTTGGTGCCGACGTTGCCCCAGACGGCAGGGCAGGTGGCGTAATCGATAGCGCCGCCCTCGCGCGTGACGCGCTTGCCGTTGCTTTCCATCTCCAGCTGTTGCAGGTAATCGGCGAACTGCGCCAGGTCTTGATGATAGGGCGCGATCGAGATCGAACCCCAGCCGAAGAAATTGCGGTACCACACGCCGATCAAGCCCAGCAGCGCCGGCATGTTTTGTTCCAGCGGGGCTGTGCGGAAGTGCTCGTCCATCGCGTGCGCGCCCGCCAGGAAGGCTTCGAATTGCTCGCCGCCCACGGCGAGCGCCACGGGCAAGCCGATGGCGGACCAGATCGAGTAACGGCCGCCGACCCAATCCCAGAACGGGAACATGTTGGCCGTATCGATGCCGAACGCGGCCACGGCCTTGGCATTGGTCGAGACTGCCACGAAGTGCTTGGGCAGATCAGCCTCGCGGGCGCCCTCGAGGAACCAGGCGCGTGCCGAGCCGGCATTCAACATGGTCTCGGCGGTGGTGAACGTTTTCGACGCAATGATGAACAGCGTGGTTTCGCGATCGACCTTGGCCAACGCCGCATCGAGGTCGTGCCCGTCGACGTTGGCGACGAAGTGCAGGTTCAAGCGCTCATGCGCCGCGCCGCGCAGGGCGCGGCACACCATCTCGGGCCCGAGGTCGGAGCCGCCGATGCCGATATTGACGATATCGGTGATTGCTTTGCCGCTATAGCCCGTCCACTCGCCGGAACGCACGCGCCCGGCAAAAGCCTTGACCTGGGCCAGCACGGCGTGCACATCGGCATTCACGTCTTGCCCATCGACCGTCAGGGCCTGGCCTTTCGGTGCGCGCAGGGCGGTGTGCAGCACCGCACGCTTTTCGGTGGAATTGATCTTGTCGCCGGCGAACATGGCATCGCGCCGCGCTTCCAGGCCGCACTCGCGCGCCAGATCGCACAGCAGGGCGATGGTTTTCTTGTTGAGCCGGTTCTTGGAATAATCGAGGAACAGGCCGGCCGCCTTGAGCGAGAATTCGGAAAAACGCTTGCTGTCTTTGGCGAACAGGTCGCGCAATTGCCAGTTGCGGGCACCGTCGTCGTCGCTTGTGTAATGGTCTGCCAGCGTCCGGTAGGCTGGCGAGTTGGTCAGGCTGGCTTGTTGCATGGTCTCAGGAGCGGTCAATGGTACGGCTGGTCTGTGGGGTTTCTTCGATTTTCCTTACTATACAACACAAAGTAGAAAATCCACTACAAAATTATGATTTTTCTTGCTTCGCACTATGTTCCGAACAATTTTCCTCTGGAAACGTCATGGAAATGATATGCTATTTTGTAAAAAAGACAAATAAAATCTGCAAAATGCCGTCAAAAACCACGAACGAAAACCTGTTTTATTTTTCATTTCGTAGTAAAATTTCAGAATAAACGATCAGCCAGGAAGCCAATATGTCCGCTCAGTCCGCCAAGCCAGTCCACCCCGTCATTGCCAAGGTCACCGCCCGCATCGTCGAAAAGAGCCGCGTCACGCGTGAAGCCTACCTGCAGCATATCGAGGCGGCGCGGCGCGGCGGTGTGCATCGCGGCACGCTCTCCTGCACCAACCTCGCGCATGGCTTCGCCGCCTTTTCCCCTTCCGACAAACTGGTGCTGAAGGAGCAGAAGCGGGTGTCGGTGGCCATCGTCTCGGCCTATAACGACATGCTCTCGGCGCACCAGCCCTTCGAGCGCTTTCCCGCCATCATCCGCGATGCGGTGCGCGAAGCCGGCGGCGTAGCCCAGTATGCGGGCGGCGTGCCTGCGATGTGCGACGGTATCACCCAGGGCCAGCCCGGCATGGAACTCTCGCTCTTTTCACGCGACGCCATCGCCATGGGCACGGCCATCGCGCTGTCGCACAATATGTTCGACGCCGCGCTGTACCTGGGCGTGTGCGACAAGATCGTGCCGGGCCTGCTGATCGGCGCGCTCCACTTCGGCCACCTGCCCGGCATCTTCGTGCCGGCCGGGCCGATGACTTCGGGCATGTCCAATCCGGAAAAGGCCAAGGTGCGCCAGCTCTATGCGCAAGGCAAGATCGGCCGCGCCGAATTGCTCGAAGCCGAATCCGCGTCTTACCACGATGCCGGCACCTGCACCTTCTACGGTACGGCCAATAGCAACCAGATGCTGATGGAAGTCATGGGCTTGCACCTGCCGGGCGCCGCCTTCATCACGCCCAACACGCCGCTGCGCGATGCGCTCACCGCCGCCGCCGCACGCCGCGCTGTGGAAATCAGCCAGCACAATGAAGCCTTCACGCCGATCGGCCACGTGGTCGATGAAAAGAGCATCGTCAATGCCATCATCGCCTTGCTTGCCACGGGCGGCTCGACCAACCACACATTGCACTTGGTCGCCATTGCCAAGGCGGCCGGCATCATTATTGACTGGACCGACTTCGACGAACTCTCGGCTGTCATTCCGCTGTTGACGCGCATCTACCCCAACGGCGAAGCCGATGTGAACCACTTCCACGCCGCCGGCGGCACGCCCTTCGTGATCCGCGAGTTGTTGAATGCCGGCCTGCTGCATGACGACGTGACCACGATCATGGGCAAGGGTTTGTATGCGCACACGGTCGAACCAAAGCTCGACGGCAAGGGTGTCAGCTGGCACGATGCACCGAGGGAGTCGGGCGACAACAAGGTGTTGCGCAAGCCGGCCGATCCATTTTCGCCCGATGGCGGCTTGCGCCTCTTGTCCGGCAACCTCGGACGCGCCGTGATCAAGGTGTCCGCCGTCAAGCCGGAACACCGCATCGTGCATGCGCCGGCCATCGTGTTCAATTCGCAGGATGCCTTCCTGAAGGCCTACAAGGCCGGCGAGCTCGATCGCGACTTCGTCGCCGTGGTGCGCTTCCAGGGGCCGCGTGCCAACGGCATGCCGGAGCTGCATTCGCTGACGCCGGCACTATCGAACCTGCAGGATGCAGGCCGCCGTGTCGCGCTCGTCACCGACGGCCGCATGTCCGGCGCGTCGGGCAAGGTGCCCGCCGCGATCCACGTTTCGCCCGAAGTGCTGGTTGGCGGCCCGCTGGGCCGCGTGCGCACCGGCGACTTGATCCGCCTGGATGCCGACGCCGGCGTGCTGCAAGCCCTGGTGCCCGATGCCGAATGGCAGGCGCGCGGCATGGAAACGGCCGACCTCGGCCCCAACCAGGTCGGCATGGGCCGCGAATTGTTCGCCATCTTCCGCAACGGCGTCTCTGAAGCCGAGCAAGGCGCCACCAGCTTCAGTCTGCCTCCAGTAATCCACGCTCCAGAGAAAGCAACCGTATGAAACTCATGCCCGATGTGCTGCACATCATGAAAACCTCGGCGGTCATCCCCGTGATCGCCATCGATGATCTCGACCATGCCGTGCCCTTGGCCCGGGCCCTGGTCGCCGGCGGCATCCGCGTGCTCGAAGTCACGCTGCGCACCAGGCACGGCTTGCCGGCGATCCGCGCCATGGCCAGCGAAGTGGAAGGCGCCATTGTCGGTGTCGGCACGCTGACGCAGCCGGAAGAGTTTGCCGCCGCACGCGATGCCGGCGCCGTGTTCGGCGTCTCGCCCGGTTTGACCGAAGCGCTGATCGAGGGCGCACGTTCCTCCGGCCTGCCGCTCCTGCCTGGTGTAATGACGCCTTCGGAAGTGATGCGCGCGCGCGAAGCGGGCTTCCGCCAATTGAAGCTGTTCCCGGCCGTGCCGGCGGGCGGCGTGGGCATGTTGAACGCCATCGCCGGCCCGCTGCCCGATGTCACCTTCTGCCCCACGGGCGGCATCAGCGAAGCGACGGCGCCGCAATTCCTGGCTTGCAAGAACGTGGCTTGTGTCGGTGGTTCATGGCTCACACCCAAGGATGCCATGCTGGCCGGCGATTGGGACAGGATCACGGCGTTGGCAAAGGCGGCCAGCGCATTGCGTCCGGCGTAAGCGAGCCCTCCTGCCGGTCATCCCTCGCCCGCCAGCGGTCGAGGGGTGTCAATCAGCCACTCCGGCTAACCTCCTTCGTCCTACCTCACCACCTGACATACAATGACGGCCAATGACAAGGAGCCGCTCATGGAAGAAGAACGTCTGATGGATATCGAGATCAAGCTGACACGCGCCGAGGACATGCTCGATGCGCTGAACCAGACGATCTATGAACAGCAAAAGAAGATAGAACGGCTTGAGGCTTTGTACACTGCCATGCTGCGGCGCATGCCCGAGCCTTCGAGCGACGATCAGCGGCAGGAAGTGCAGCATGAGCGTCCGCCGCATTATTGATCTGAATTCGTGAGTTGTACCGGGCGTTGCTAGCCGAGCGTAGCCAAGGAAGGTAGGGTGGGTGAGCGTAGCGTTACCCACCAAGTGCATCTAACGGCGCCTTTTAATTCTTGTTGGGAAGCGCTGCGCTCGCGTGCCGACTTCCGGCCCACCCTGCAGTTCAGTGGATCATCACCCACGCGGCTCGGACCAAAGTTTCCCCGCCGTCGCCCAATTCTCAGGCTTATATTCGGTAATGATGATATCAACCGACTCGGCGCTGCATTTCAGATTGGCGACGGCCGCTTCGGTCACGGCCTTGACGAAGGCGCGTTTCTGCTCGACGCTGCGGCCTTCGAACATTTGTACGTTGATGGTGGGCATGGGTGGTTCCTATATCTGTTGTTATGTACGGCAGCCGGTGTCGATGTCGTCGAGCCTGCGCATCAGCGCGGGTCAGTCATGATACCCGATCATTGCGCATGGCTCCGGTCGCGCGCGTGCACGCATTTGCCGGCGGCGTAGGTCGCGGCGATGGTGCGGTCGTCGCCGAGCATGGCGATCGCGAACAGCAATTCTTCCATGCTGTTGGTGCGCGCCGAACGGCGTGCCAATAGCGGCGTGGCCTGCGGGTCGAGCACGACGAAGTCGGCTTCATTGCCGACGCGGAAGCTCCCTATCGTGCCGTCGAGCTGCATGGCTTTCGCCCCGCCCAGCGTGGCGAGGTAGAACATGCGCAAGGCGGGCAGGTAGGTGCCGCCCATGCGCGCCACCTTGTAGGTTTCATTCATGGTCTGCAGCATCGAGAACGAAGTGCCGCCGCCCACGTCGGTCGCGATCGAGAGCGGCACTTGCGCCGCCTCGGCACGCTCGAAATCGAACAGGCCGCTGCCTAAGAACAGATTGGAGGTGGGGCAGATCGAGATGGCCGATTGCGTCTCGGCCATGCGGGCGCGGTCGGCGTCGTCGAGCCAGATGCAGTGCGCGTACATGGAGCGCGGACGGAGCATGCCGAAGCGGTCATACACGTCGAGGTAGCTGCGCGCATCGGGGTAGAGCGACTTGACCCATGCCACTTCGTCGGTGTTTTCCGCGACGTGGGTTTGCAGGTAGGTGTCGGGGTAGGCCTGCGCCAGTTCGCCGGCCAGCTGCATTTGCGCGTCGGTCGAGGTGGGGGCGAAGCGCGGCGTGATGGCGTAGAGCTGACGCCCGTTCTTGTGCCATTTGCGAATCAGCGTTTCGCTGTCGGCGATACCGGTCTCGGCTGTGTCTTGCAAAAATTCCGGGCAGTTGCGGTCCATCAGCACCTTGCCCGCCGCCATGCGCAGGTTGCGCGCTTCGCTCTGGCGGAAGAAAGCATCGACGGAAGACGGATGCACGGTGCAATACACCATGGCCGTGGTGGTGCCGCAGCGCAAAAGTTCTCGCACGAAAAAGTCGGCCACGTCGTCGGCGTGGTCGGGGTTGGAGAATTGCCGCTCGGTCGGGAAGGTGTAGGTGTCGAGCCAGGGCAGCAGGCCCGGTGCCGGCGAAGCGATCATGTCGGTCTGCGGGTAATGCACGTGGGTGTCGATGAAGCCGGGCACGATCAGCTTGCCGGAAAAGTCATGCGTGACGGCCTCCGGCGGCAAGCCGGTCTTGAGCTTGGCGTAGTCGCCCACGGCCTTGATGAAGCCGCCCTCGATGACGAGCATGCCGTCATCGAACCATTCAAATGCGTTCGGCTGCAGGGCCGGATCGGCAGTGAAATGGAGAATGCTGGCGCGGTAGGCTTGAATGCCGGAAACAGAAGTCATAGGAAATTCCAAGAGGCTGTCGGTATTCTAATCCCGCCGCCGCGGATGTGTATTTGTCAGGTGGAAACGGCTTTGGCGGGCTGCGTGCTTCGCGGTTGCGCATCGAGCGGCACGGCGCGTGCCTGCGCTTCCCATACCTGCAGCAATTGTGCCGCCACGGCGGCGGCGATCACGGCCGGTTCCTTGCCGGCGATGCCGGGTATGCCGATGGGGCAGATCATGGCATCGAGCTTGGCGCGCGTGATGCCGCGCTCGCTCAGGCGGTGTTCGAATTGCATGCGCTTGGTGCGCGAGCCGATGAGGCCGAACCAGTCGTTGCCCGGGCGTTTTAGGATGTGTTCGGAGAGCGTTTGGTCCAGGGTGTGGCTGTGGGTCAGCACCAGGAAGGTGGCACCCTGCGGCGCTTGGTCCGCGATGGCCTCTGGGGTGTCGGTGGCTTCGATTGTTACGTTGGCCGGGACTTGTTGCGGAAACAGGTCTTCGCGTTCGTCCACCCAGGTTACGCGGCAGGGGAGGTCGGCGAGAAAGCGCACGATGGCCGTGCCTACGTGGCCTGCGCCGAAGAGGACGAGGTGAGGGCGATGAGCGAGGCAAGGATCGACGAGCCAGCGTTTGCCTGCGGTGTCGCGCATGATGTGGCAGGGGCGCTGCGGTGTAAATACCATCGGCGTTTGAAATTCCCCTCTCCCGCTTGCGGTGAGGTCGGGGTTTCGATCAGCATGCGGATCGCCGACGGAACGACACTCGCCTACGGCCAATGGCTCCTCCATATAGGGGTGCCCGGCGTAGGGGCACAGGGGGGCGGGGGAGAGGGAGTGTGCGGCCGTCGACTCTTTTTTGGAATCCTTCTCCCCCGTCCCCTCTCCCGCAAGCGGGAGAGGGGAGATCGGCTGGCGGTCTTCTCGAATGAGGATGGCGGGCGTGGATTCATCCAGAGGTACGAGTCGCCATGAGTCTTCGCCGCGCCGCAAGCGTTCGCGCATCACTTCCAATTCCCCTTTTGCCGCCTGATCGAACACTTCGAAGGCGAGATACACCACGCCGCCGCAGCACTGCCCCAAACCCGGCCCAAGCGCAAAGCGCTCAAACCGCCGCGCGGGCACGCCAGTGCGCAACATCTCGCGCGCCAGTTCGCAAGCCTTGAGTTCCAGGTGCCCGCCGCCTATCGTATCCATCTGCGAATCGGCAGTAACAATCATCTTCGCGCCACTCTCGCGCGGCCCCGAGCCGTCGACGGCCGCGACCGTGACCAGCACGCACGGTGCTGTGATGTCCAGGCATACGTCCAACCAATGACTCATGAGGTCCTCTTAAACTTTCGCGGCTTGCACCGCTTCCACCGCCTTCAAGATCGCTTCGCTCGTCGCGGGCGCATTTAGCGGCGGATTGACCTTGTGGTTGCCGGCAGCCGACACCGCATCGCGGATCGCATAAAACACCGAGAACGGCAACAGCAGCGGCGGTTCGCCCACGGCTTTGGAGCGGTGGATGCTGTCGGAGGCGTTGTGGTTCTTGAACAGGCGCACGCGGAAGTCGCGCGGGCAGTCGGAGATGCCGGGAATCTTGTAGGTGGATGGCGCATGCGTCATCAGTTTGCCCGCCTTGTCCCACCACAGTTCTTCCGTGGTCAGCCAGCCCATGCCCTGGATGAAGGCGCCTTCGACCTGGCCCACGTCGATGGCCGGGTTGAGCGATTGGCCGGCGTCGTATAGCGCGTCGGCGCACAACAGCTTCCATTCGCCGGTCAGCGTATCGACCACGACCTCGGCCACCGCCGCGCCATAGGCGAAGTAATAGAATGGGTTGCCGGTCATGGTCTTGGCATCCCAGTGCAAGCCCGGCGTGGCATAGAAGCCGTCGGACCAGAGTTGGATGCGCGCCATGTACGCCTTTTGCACCAGGGCGGCGAAGGCGATCTTCTGGCTGCCGAGGCTGACTTCGTCGGCGGCAAAACGCACGTCCTCGGCCTTGCCGCCGAACAGCGTCGCGGCCAGCACGGCCAAGCGTTCGCGGATCTGGCGCGCGGCATCCTGCGCCGCCTTGCCGTTCAGGTCGGCGCCGGTGGATGCCGCCGTGGCCGAGGTGTTGGCTACCTTGCTGGTGTCGGCGGCGGTAACGCGCACGTGCGACAGATCAACGCCCAATTCGTGCGCCACCACCTGCGCCACCTTGGTATTGATGCCCTGGCCCATCTCGGTGCCGCCATGGTTGACCAGCACCGAACCGTCGGTATACACGTGCACCAGTGCGCCGGCCTGGTTCAGGTGCGTCAGGTTGAAGGCGATGCCGAACTTCACGGGCGTGAGCGCCAGGCCTTTTTTCAGCACCTCGCTTCCGGCGTTGTAGGCCTTGATCTCGGCGCGGCGGCGGCGGTATTCGCTGCTTTGTTCCAGCTCGGCGATCAACTCGTGGATCACGTTGTCGGCTACCTTTTGGCCGTAGTGCGTGACGTTGCGGCCTTCCTCGTCGTTGCGGCCGTAGAGGTTGCGCTTTCTCACGTCCAGTGCATCCATGCCCAGATTGCGCGCGATTTCATCGATGATATATTCGATCGCAATAGCACCCTGCGGGCCGCCGAAGCCGCGGAAGGCCGTGTTCGATTGCGTGTTAGTCTTGCCGCACAGGGCCAGAATATCGACGTCGGACAGGTAATAGGCATTGTCGAAGTGGCACACGGCACGCGTGGCCACGGGTCCGGAGAGGTCGGCCGAGAAGCCGGCGCGCGACACCATCTCGACCTTGGCCGCCGTGATGCGGCCAGTGTCGTCATAGCCGACCTGGTATTCGTAATGGAAGCAATGGCGCTTGCCGGTGACGAGCATGTCGTCGTCGCGGTCGGCGCGCAGCTTGACGGGGCGCTTGAGCGCTGCCGCCGCGATCGAGGCGCAGGCGGCCCACATGGCCGATTGCGATTCCTTGCCGCCGAACCCGCCGCCCATGCGCCGGCATTCGACCGCCACGCTATGCGAATGCACGCCGAGCGCATGCGCCACGATGTGCTGCATTTCGGAGGGGTGCTGGGTCGAGCACAGCACCAGCATGGCCTTGTCTTCCTTGGGGATGGCGTAGGAAATCTGGCCTTCGAGGTAGAACTGTTCCTGCCCGCCGGCGTGGAACTCGCCCTGGACCGAATGCGGCGAGGCCTTGAAGGCGGTGTCGAAATCGCCGCGGCGCAGATGCATTGGCGGCAGCACGAAGGATTGCGCGGCCTTGGCCGCTTGCGGCGTCAGGATCGCGGGCAATTCTTCATAATCGATCACGGCCAGCCTGGCCGCGCGGCGCGCATTGTCGTGCGAGTCGGCCACAACGATGAAGACCGGCTGGCCGAAGTATTGCACCAGGCCGTCGGCGAGGATCGGGTCGTCATGGATGATGGGGCCGCAATCGTTGGTGCCGGGGATGTCGGCGGCCGTATAGACGGCGACCACGCCGGCCGAGCGGCGCACGGGGTCGAGGTCGATGCGCTTGATGTTCGCGTGCGCCTTTTGCGACAGGCCGAGCGCGGCATGCAGCGTGCCGTGCAATTCCGGCACGTCGTCGGTATAGGTCGCTTCGCCCAGCACGTGCAGCACGGCCGACTCATGGCAGCGCGGCCGACCCACTTCGGCCCAGGGTGACGCATCGGCCGCGGCGAGGGCGGAGGCCAGGGGCCCGTGTTCGTCAGGCGAATTCATGCAAACTCCTTCCCGACTGCGAAGGCATTGATTTCGCCGGCCGGCAGCGGAGATTCGCCGCGCGTCTCCAGCCAGAACCGGCGCAACAGATTTTGTGCCGTCTTCATGCGGTAGGCATCGGTGGCGCGCATGTCCGTCATGGGCTGGTAGTCTTCGGCAAGCAGGCGCATGGCCTCGGCCAGCGTGTCCTCGTTCCAGGGCTTGCCGTTCAAATACGCTTCGGTCCTGGCGGCACGCTTCGAGGTCGCGGCCATGCCGCCGTAGGCGATGCGCGCATCGCGCACCTTGCCGTCGGCCAGCTTGAAGCCGAAGGCGGCGCACACGGCGGAAATATCCTGGTCGAAGCGCTTGGCCAGTTTGTAGGTGCGGAAGGCGACATCGTCGCGCGGCAGCGGCACGCGCATGGCTTCGACGAATTCCCCCGGTTGCCAAGCCTTCTTCTGATAGGCGAGGTAGAAGTCCTCCAGCGGCAGGCTGCGCCGGCCCAGCGGGCCGTTGAGCACGACTTCGCTGCCCAGTGCGATCATCCAGGGCGCGGAATCGCCGATGGGCGAGCCGTTGGCGATATTGCCGCCCAAGGTGCCGGCATTGCGCACCGGCAGCGAGGCGAAGCGCTGCCATAGTTCGTCCAGTTGCGGGTAATGCCGCACCACGGCGCCATAGGCATCGTTCAGGTTCACGCCGGCACCGATCTCGAGCCAGCCTTCGGCTTCCCGCGTGCCTTTCAACTCTTCCACCTCGCCGAGGTAGATGAGGTTGTCCAGGCGGCGCATCTGCTTGGTGACCCACAGGCCCACGTCGGTCGAGCCGGACAGCAGGCAGGCCGTGGGATGCGCACTGCATAGGGCCACCAGTTGCGCCAGCGTGCGCGGTGCATGGAATTGCTGGCCACCGGCCGAATAGGAGAGGGCGCTATCGCGCCGATTGCACTGCATGTCGAGCAGCGCCTGCCTCAAGGCCGCGCGGTCGAACCGCACCGGCGGCAGTTCGCCCATGCGGCGCGCCGCGTCGATGATGGGGCGATAACCGGTACAGCGGCACAGATTGCCCGAGAGCGCATCGTCGATCTCGCGGCGTGCCGGTGCGCCGCTGCAGCCCTCGCGGCGCAGATAGAGATCCCATAGCGACATGACGAAACCCGGCGTGCAGAAGCCGCATTGGGAGCCATGGCATTCCACCATGGCTTGCTGCACGGGATGCAGCGTTTCGTCCGGCTGCTTCAAGTCTTCCACGGTGAAGAGGGCCTTGCCGTCCAGGGCCGGGAGGAACTGAATGCAGGAATTCACCGAGCGTAGCGCCAATTCGCCATCCCGCAACTCGCCGATGACCACGGTGCAGGCGCCGCAATCGCCCTCGGCACAGCCTTCCTTGGTGCCGGTGCAATGCAAGTCTTCGCGCAAGTGCTGCAGCACGGTGCGCGTGGTCGGCGTGGCAGTCGCACCGCTGACTTCCTGCACGGCGCCGCGATGATAGAAGCGGATGGTAGAGTGAGTGGGTTCGGACATGGCCTTCGAGGGGTTGGAATTCGGTGTAAGCAAGATTAGCACCGGAGATACAGCCTGCTATATCACTTCGCTGATGTCTGATATTTTCGATATCGCATAGCCGGAAGAATGAAAATCCCGCGTTATCAACTACTTGCATGAGACCAGCATAGACCATCGAAGCGGCCATGTTGATGCGTATCGAAGAAGGGGTCGTGTTTTTTTGCAACATCGGCGTGGGCTTGTCACCAAACGATTGCTCGTCAGCTTGCCTTGGCCAGGGAGGCTCCTTATATTGATGCAAATATAAGGGTTATCTGCACGCTTGCCTGCCCTTGTCGGCGCGCTTCTTGCATGATTGCCTTGCCGCTCGGCCACGGGCGGCACACAACAACATTGTCTGGAGACTCAATATGATGAGCAAGCAAATCGCCGGCCTGGCTCTGGCTGCGGGCGCCGCCGCCTTTTCCATCGGCGCGTCAGCCCAAACCAGCGTCACCGTATCGGGAATGATCGACCTCGATCTCAACAGCCAAACCTCGGCGGCGACGGGGCAGCGCACCACCAGCCTGCAAAACGGCGGCTTTCAGACTTCGTTCTTCCAGATTGGCGGTTCGGAAGACCTGGGCGGCGGCTTGAAAGCCGACTTTCGCCTGGGCAGCTTTTTCCAGGCCAACAATGGTACGGACGGGCGTTTCCCCGGCGACACTCTCTTTTCGCGCGACGCGAACATCGGCTTGTCGGGCAACTTCGGCCGCGTCACGCTCGGGCGCCAGATCAGCCCGCTCTATCTCTCGACGCTGCTGTTCAATCCGTTCGACGATTCCTTCGCTTTCAGCCCCATCATCCAGCACACCTACAATGCCTTCGGCGCGGGTAACGTCGTCAACGCGGATTCGGGCTATTCGAACGCGGTCAGCTATTCCACCCCCAATTTCCAGGGCTTGAGCGCCACCGTCCTCTATACTGTCGCGGGCCAGATCGGCATCGCGAATTCCTACAGTGTCAACCTGCTGTATTTCCATGGCCCGTTCGCCGCCACCGCGGCCTACGAAAACACCACGGCGGATCCGACCAATTCCTTCGTTGGCGCCTACCAGGTCGGCAGCACGCAAAAAGTGGCGCAAGTGGGCATGTCCTACGACTTCGCTCCGGCCAAGATCTATTTTCAGTACGAGCACAGCGACACGCCGCTGGCCGTCACCGGCGGCCCGGCGACGAGCGCCACTTCCGGCTTGAACACGTTCCAGGTCGGCACCAAGATCAATGCCGGCGGCGGCAATATCCTCGCCTCCTACGCCAAGACCGGCGGCTGGGTCGACCACAAGACTTTCTCGGCCGGTTACGACTATGACCTGTCCAAGCGCACCGACGTGTACGCGATGTACATGAACGACCAGGCGGCGGCTTATGTCGACACGGTCAACAGCTTCTCGGTGGGTCTCCGGCACAGGTTCTGACTGCCGGTGGTGTAGACTTCGGGCGTAGATTTTCCGATTGCGCCCGATGTCTTCCCTCCAAACGCTTCATCTGTTCTGCAAAGTCGTCGACAACTACGGCGACATCGGCATCTGCTGGCGCCTGGCGCGCCAGTTGCGGCGCGAGCATGGCATCGCCGTCACGCTTTGGGTTGACGATCTGGAGACTTTCAAGCGGCTCTGCCCTGGCTTGAATACCCTCGCGGAAACACAAACGGTGGATGGTATCGTGGTGCGCCACTGGCGCGCGCAGGACAGCGGCTTTGCCGCGAGAGACGTGGCCGATATCGTCATCGAATTCTTCGCCTGCGACATCCCCGAAGCCTACATCGCCGCAATGGCCGAACGCGAGCCGCGTGCCGTCTGGTTCAACCTCGAAGGCCTGACGGCGGAAGAGTGGGTCGAAGGTTGCCATCGCCTGCCCTCGCGCCATCCACGCCTGCCTCTCACCAAGCATTTTTTCTTTCCCGGGTTTACGGACAAGACCGGCGGCCTGATCCGTGAGTCGGGACTTGAGGAGGATCGGCGCCGCTTCACGGACGATCCCGCGGCTGTCCATGACTTTCTTGATTCGCTTGGCCTGTCGCAGCAAGAGCGGCAAGCGTTCAAGGTCTCGCTATTCTGCTATCCGCACGCGCCTGCAGCGGCGCTGTTCGATACCTGGCGCAATGGCAATGAGCCCATCACCTGCCTCGTCCCCGAAGGCGTGGCGCGTGAGGCTGTGGAAGCATTCATCGGCGGCCCCGCGCCCGCAGGCGCAACGGGCAGCCAGGGCATGCTGACGGTGCGCGTGCTGCCCTTTTTGCCGCAAACGGACTACGACAAGCTGCTCTGGGCTTGCGACTTCAATTTCGTTCGCGGCGAGGATTCCTTCGTCCGCGCGCAATGGGCTAAGAAGCCCTTCGTCTGGCACATCTACCCGCAGGACGAGAACCTGCACCACACCAAGCTGCGTGCTTTCCTCGGGCTTTATGCCCCAGGACTCAAAGCCCTGACGGAGTTTTCTCTTGCCTGGAATGATGCCGAGGCCACCGATTTGCCGGCACAGTGGCCAGCCTTGCAAGCCGAACGGCAGCAAATTCTTTCCCGTGCGGAAAATTGGTGCGCAAAGATGCAAGAAAACGGTGATGTGACGGCGAATATGCTCAAATTTGCCGAGTCAATTGCTTCAGATGAACGGCAAAAGCAGATATAATGTGCGGTTGTTCCTGAGCGCGTCGTGTCGCGCATTTTCTTGATAAATCATGCGCTTACCGTGCGTCCTGCCATGAAGCGACCGATTATCTCCCTATCACTTGGTGTGTATATATTATGAAATTTGCAAAAGAAGTTCGTGTCGGCAACATCATCATGGTGGGCAACGAGCCCTTCATCGTTCTGCGTTCCGACGTCAACGGTTCCAGCCGTACCGGTTTCACCTACAAGTGGAAGATGAAGAACCTGCTGACGAACGCGCCGCTGGAAAACGTGTTCCGCGGCGACGACAAGTTCGAAGTCGTCGTGCTCGACAAGAAGCCGGTCTCCTATTCCTACTTCGCCGATCCGCTGTACGTCTTCATGGATGAAGAGTACAACCAGTACGAAGTCGAAGGCGAAAACATGGTCGACGCCTTGAACTACCTCGAAGACGGCATGCAATGCGAAGTGGTGTTCTACAACGGCAAGGCCATCTCGGTCGAACTGCCCACCACCATCGTGCGCGAAATCACCTACACCGAACCGGCCGTCAAGGGCGATACCTCGGGCAAGGTTCTGAAGCCCGCCAAGCTCTCCACCGGCTTCGAAATCCCCGTGCCGCTGTTCGTCGGCATCGGCGACAAGATCGAAATCGATACGCGCACCGGCGAATACAAGAGCCGCAGCAAGTAATCGGATATCGCATCAAGCAAAAAAGCCGCAGGTGTCTGCGGCTTTTGTTTTTTGGGGTTGTTGGGCTAGGAGCCTGCGCGGCAGAAGCGAGTCGGCTGCAATGGATGGAGAAAAGTCCCACTTTGCCCCCGTTTTTCCGGCTGTAGCTACGGCTACAGTCCTCAAAAGCGAGGCCAAATTGGGCTCTTTTCCCACCCATTTCG
>DASVLJ010000073.1:0-44862 GCA_036384915.1 Burkholderiaceae bacterium | reverse complement strand
CATCATCGGCGTGGTGGCGCTGCCCGGCAGGTACCGCATCGATGTGGTCGACAACGGCATCGGCATTGCGGCGGCGGACCAGGAAAACATCTTCAAGCCCTTCTTCCAGGTCGACAACCCCGAACAGGACAGGGAAAAAGGCCTGGGCCTGGGGCTGTCCATCGTCACCTCCATCATGCGCCTGCTCGAGGGCCACCATCTCGCCATGCGTTCCAGGCCCCGGCTGGGCACACGCTTTTCGCTCGACGTGCCGGGCTCGCATGACTCCCGGGGTATTGAAGCCGCCGGAAAGCGGATGGACGAAGGAGAGGACGAAGGCGTGGCCGAAGCCGGCTTGGCGGGGCTCTACGTTCTGTATATCGAAGACGACGTCATGTTACGCAAAGCCACCGAAGCCCTGCTGATCGAATTCGGTGTCCTGTGCGACGTATCGAAGTCGCTCGAAGAACTCAAGGAAAAGCTGCCTGGGCTGGAGCGGCTGCCGGACCTGATCCTGACCGACTACCGCCTCTCCGAAAACGCCACGGCCATCGACGTCGTCAAGGCCGTCTTCCACGAATTCCAGACCGCGATACCGACCATCCTGCTGACCGGCGAAAGCGAGGGCTTCCAGCAGTCGGCAGGCTTGGAACACGTCGTGGTCTTGCGCAAGCCCGTTTCCGCGGCAACGCTCCTGACGCAGATCCGGGCTGCTGTCTCCCGGCATGATTTGTTTCCGCCTTATCGAATGTGAAAAAGGGTTCCTGCACATGACTTTTCAGGCACATCGTGTCTTTTGCCTGCTGTTCGCCGTGGCGATGCTTTGCCAGATTCCGGCGGCGCAAGAGGCCGATCCTTCCCATGGCATGGACTCGAACCGCTTCGAAGACATCGACAAGTTGGCGCAGCGGGACCTTGCCGAAGCCTTGCGCAGAATGCGCAGCATGGAAAACAGCATGGCGCAGGCGTCCCCGCAAACACAACGTGAATTCCGCTCTGAATTGATCTCGCTTCTTTTGAAGTCGGGGCAATTTGACCAGGCCAGGCCGGAAATCGAAAAACTCAAGGCGTTCGGCAGCCAATTCCATGATGGTGCGGCGACTGCGATGGCGCTGAGGCTGGAGTCGGTACTCATGCAATACGAGGGTAGGCTGGACCTGGCCGGGAATATCGTGGAAAAAGCGATTCCCCTGGCCAATGCATCGGGGTGGAAAGACTTGATTGCTTTGGTGAACGATACCGCGGCAAGAATTTATCTGGAGAGGGGCAATTTCCGCGTTGCGCTCGAGCGCGAGTTGGCGGCTCTCGATGTCCTGAAAGGAGCGGGTGCGGGAGCGGACGAGGAAATAGCCGCTCGGCGAGCCGTTTTCTTCAATACCGTATGCACGATCTACCTTGGCCTCAAGGATGGGAAACGGGCGCTGGAATATAGCGACAAGGCGTTGGCGGAGGCGAAACGCATTGCTTCCCCTACGCTGGCCGATTCGTTCCTGAACGAACGCGCCCAGGCGTATCTGATGCTCGGCGATACGGAGAATGCGAAGACAATATCCGAGGAAGCGTTGCGTGCAGCGCGGCTGTCCTCGAATGCCGAGATGGAAATCGTGGCCTTGGGCGACCTCAGCGATATCGCGCGCTTGCAGGGACGCTACGAGGATTGCGTTAAATATGTGAAATCCGTCATGGCCATGGCTGAAAAAGCGGGGCGGCAGGATTTTCTGTCCACCTCGTATAGCAATCTGGGGTTTTGCCACATCAGCATGGGCATGCTGGAAATCGGGAAAGCGGAGATCGAGCGCGGCTTCGACGGGCTGCGCAAGGCGAACGACTTCATGGATCTTGAGGAGGCCTACGGCGAGCTGGCGACGGCATACGGCAAGGCGGGACAGTACAAGAGTGCCGTGAAGGCGCTCGCGGAGCAGCGCGCTTTGGCCAAGCGTCTCTTTCATTCCGGCCAGGAAGACGCGATGGCGCAGATGCAGGCAAGGTCCGACGCCAGCGAGCGCCAGCAAAAAATCGAGCTGCTGCAAACGCAGAACGCCATCCAGGCAGGCGAACTCAGGAACAGGAATCTGCAACGTTCCATTGCGATTCTTTCGGCCATTCTGGTTGTCGTGGCGACGTTCCTGACCGTTCGGAAAAAGGAGGCGTTGCGCAAAAGCGAAAACAAGAGCAATCTCGACAAATCGAAGTTTATCGCCGATGCGGCGCATGACCTGCGCCAACCCATGCAGGCGATCGGCAACCTGATCGACGCGGCCAGGCACGCGTTCTTGCGCGGCGACGCGGCAAAGGGGGAGGAATTGATCGAATCCGCGCAACGCGCGACGCAGACCATGCGCATGTCGTTCAATTCGGTTCTCGAGCTGTCCCGGCTCGAGAGCGGCAAGCTTCGCGCCGACTACAGCGACTTTCGCCTTGCCGACCTGATTGACGAAATCCACCTGTCGTTGCGCCCCTTGGCCGATCTGCGCGGCGTGACCGTCCGCGTCGCCATGTCGAAGAAGGCCGGTATGGTGCGCAGCGACCGCCACCTGCTCGGGCGCGCCATCTCCAATCTATTGACCAATGCGATCAAATACAGCGATTCGCGAAAGGGGAACAGGGCCGGCGTCGTCATCGGCGTGGTGGCCTTGGCGGGCCGCTTTCGCATCGACGTCGTCGACAACGGCATCGGCATCGCGGCGGCGGACCAGGAAAATATTTTCAAGCCCTTCTTCCAGGTCGGCAACCGGGAGCCGAACCTGGAGCCGGACCGGGAGCAGGGCCTGGGCCTGGGATTGTCCATCGTGCATTCCATCGTTCACCTGCTCGACGGCCATCGGCTTGCCATGCGCTCGCGGTTGCGGCGCGGTACGCGGTTTTCGATGGAAGTGCCTGCGTCGGCCGAGAGCCACGTCGCCGGGCGCGTTGCCGGCACCGATTCAGCCGGTGTCGACGTGGCGGGGCTTTATGTGCTCTGCATCGAAGACGACCTCATGGTGCGCAAATCCATCGAAGCCTTGCTGGGCGAGTTCGGCATCTTGTGCGAGGCATCGAAGTCGGTGGCGGAACTGGCGGAAAAACTGTCCAGGCTGGAACGGATGCCGGACCTGATCCTGACCGACCATCGCCTCGCCGGCGGCACCACGGCCGTCGATGTGGTCAAGGCCGTCTTCGACGAGTTCCAGACAGCGATACCGACCATCGTGCTGACCGGGGAAGGCGAAGGCTTCCAGCCGGCGGAAGACCTGGAGAACGTCGTGATCCTGCGCAAGCCCATTTGCGCGACGGCGCTCTTGACGCAGATCCGCACCGCCATTTCCCGGCATGAGGCGGCCGCCGTCTCTTGAGCCCGCCGGAAACATCGCGTGCCGCGGACTGGCGGCGCCGGCGTTTCTTTGACACCGGCACGGCGCTGTCTCTCTCGAACTGTTCTGCCAGCCGCAATTCTGTCGCGGCGAGCGGCGCATCTCGGCGGCCTGTTCGGATTCGCGGCCGTTCCTTCGCGTCGTCTTTGCCGGCGGCATCGCTGCTTCGCACACAATATTGGAATTGAAGTAAAAAGCTGGAGCTTCGTATGGGTTCGTGTATGTCGTCACTGTGTTCGAGCGCGGAAGTGCTCCGCGCGTACGAGCCGGAAAGCGAGCATGCGGCCGGGACGCCGGCGGCTGTCGCCGATACGCGCCACCCCCCGCCCGCGAGGGCGGAAGAGCGCGGACCGCTGCCGCCCCGGTTGCCGCCGCCGCTGCGGGCAGGCATGTCCGGCGCGCCGACGACCATGGCGCCACGCCGCGCCTTACCCGGAACTCCGGCGGCGCAATCGGCTGCGGCGCAGTCGGCCTCGCGCAGGGATCGATTGGCTGGCGCAGACCTTCCGGTTGCGGGCTATCTCCTCGCGAGAGCGTCGGTGGGGCGGAAGGTGGACGACCCCCGGACCATCCAGGCCTTGCGCAAGGGCCAATATGCCGAGGAGCGGGCCATTGCGGCTTTGCATCTTGGGCGTGGCAACGTGGTCGATGATTTGTACGAGAGCAATGGCGAATCCTATGTTGCGATCCAGCTCCAGCGCGACGCCGCGGCGTTTCTACGCCGCTCCGTCGACTACCAATCGCCGCCCGGCGCCCCTACGCCCTTGTCCTTGCGCATGAGCCGATTGAGCCATCTGTGGCCGGAGGGATTCGGAGAGGCTTTGCGAACCCGCTTTCCGGACCCCGAGGCCGCGGAAGGAGCAGTCTTGTTCATCGCCAAGGTGATCGCCGCCCGCCACTTCGGCGCCGGGAACTGCGGCGAGCATGCCCGTACCGTCGCCCAGGAGCGCATGCGCATGGACGACGCGCACCCCAACATTCGCGTTGCCCACTCATCGCTTATCGATCATGCCTGGGCGGAATCGATGGCATCGGCTTCGGCATTGAGCGACGAGGACGTCATCATGGACGGCTGGATGCGAACTGTTGCGCATCTGCGCGAAGACTCCCACTACGGTGCGGCGGCCCAGGAAACCAGCGCGCAGTTCAGCGGCGAGAATACGCAGCGGTGGATGAGTGCCGTCATCGCGCACATCGAACGGGCATTGCGCAAGGAGCCTGTACTGAACGAATTGACGGCGAAGACCGAGAGACTGGTGCGGGACAAGGTAGCCGAGCAGGGAATATCCGGCGCCGAAGACGCCGTGCCAGTGAATCTCCGGCCGGATTTCATGGTGCTTGCGCGCGAGCGTGCGCGGGGCCGGCCCGCACTGTCGCAAGCTATCGAAGCGGCGGGCGTCGGCCGTTCATTGGGGCAGTCGATTGCGGCGGCGACCAATACGGCGGGCCAGCAAGCCATGATGGCGGCCCGGGCCGCAATCCTGAACAGGCAGGCACCGGAGCCGTTGCCCGATGTGCCGGAGCCCGATATGCCGGAGCCCGATATGCCGGAGTCCGGCGATGGGCTCTAGCCTGTTCTGTTCAGCCTGGAATTGTGTCCGACCGGGAAGCGTTCGGAAAAACGGCCTCCCGGCGAATCTCAGGCTTCCTCGACCGGGCCGAGCGCTTCGGTCAAGGCGCGATTGATCAAGCCGTCGATCTGGATGGTGCGAATATTGCCCAGTTCTAGCCCCATGGCCAATTTTTCAGCCGGCATCGAGAACGAACCGCTCTTGCTGCGCGGGGAGAAGATGAACAGGCTTTTCATGGGGCTGATCCACTTCAGCTGCACCACCGTCTTGTCCTCGTCTTCCACGCCATCGAATTCGAACCAGGTGCCGCGCTCAAGACCTTCAAGGCGGCTTTCCGCGTATTCGGCGGCCAAGCGTTTTTCTTCGTCCTGCGTCGCCTGCTCTTCCTTCTTTTGCAAGCGGCGTTCGGCGGCTTCCTTGGCCGCCTCCACGGCGATTTCAATGCGGCGCTCGGGCGTCATGTCGAGCGGCGCGCGCACGATGGAGGCGTGGCACTCTGCCAGTTCGGAGAGGAATTGCAGCCGCTCGGCGTTGTCGAGCTTGACGATGTCGAACCACTTGTTGAGCATGGCCAGCACGTGGGGCAGCTTGGCGACCAGTTCCTTGCGCTCTTCGGCCGTGGCCTTGGGTTTGACGCTCCAGATCAGGTCGTCCATCGTTTGGACCGCGCTTTCGATCGCCTTGGGCTTGGCTTCTTGCACGCTATATGCCAGGGCCAGGACTTTCACCCACCGGTTTTGCAGAAAGGATTCGACAAAGGCCACCACGTCGCCGGTGTCGATGCGCGTGGCGATGTCCTGGCGCGCGGCTTCGGTGGCCACTTCCAGCCGCTCTTGCCGCAATGCGCGCCGGACCGGGGTGGCGAGTTGCTTGGAAGCGCGCTGCTCCTCCTGCTCGATGAAGCGCTCCAGATCCGAAACCGCGTGCGAAAAGATATCGCCTTCCGCGTCGAATTCCTGGTGCACGCGGTCGACGTTGCGCTTGATGGCCTGGTAAAGCGGGTCTTCCTGGCCGTTCGACTTGTCCCAGCCCACGCCGGTTTTCGACAGCAGTTCGATCAGGCGGCGCGCCGGATGCTCTTCCTTGAAGAAGAACTCCTTGTCTTGCAGGGCGGAGCGCAGAACCGGCAATTGGAGCAGGCCGATCAGGTTCTTGATTTCGTGCGGGATATTCTGGTCGCGGAATACCGTATTGAAGATATTCGCCATCAAGTCGACGGTGCTTTCGTCGACGCGCGACAGGCTGCCCTGCGGCGCAGCAGCCTTGACGTTGCCCAGCATGGACCGGAGCGGGGCGCCCGGCGGCACCGTTGCCGTACCGACGCGGTGCAGGGCATGGGAAGCGTCGATGTTCGACAGGAACTGTGCCAATCCGCTCGGGACCGGGATCGACACCATCATGTCGTCTGCCTGCGGCGCGGCTCCGCTTGCGAACGCCGCGCCGCTCGACGGATGGGCAGGCAATCCCGCCGCGCCATGATCGCCCGGAGTCATGGGAATGCCGGGAATGAGTGGTACGCCGGGAATGTGGGGAACGGCGGCGGCAAGATTTTCCGCGCCGGGCACGGCCCCGGCCGGCCCGTCGCCGTCCGGGGTCAGCATTTTCCGCAACTGCTGCAAGGTGGCCTGGTGCAGCGTCTCCGCCCTGGCGGCAAAACGGCCGCCGGCGTTTTTTTCGATACTGTAGGATTCGGTCAAATCGGGGAGCACGCCTTGCTCCGCCATGGCCTTGTTCAAATTGACGTAGACCGGCCCGAGATCGACAAACACCTCTTCCCTCAGAAGCGGCAACACCAGCGCATGGGTATCGACGTCGGGATTGAATTCGCACCAGGCATGGTTCAGCGCCGAGATGAACACTTCGGGGCGGAAGGGGTTCTTGTCCCTGGCGATGTCGTCGCGGCCGAGCAGATGGGCGACACGCTGCCGTATGGCTCGCAATTGTCCGGCCTGCCTGGTTTCGAGCTGGCTTGCCATTTTGTTCAGCAGCAGCCGCTTTTCCAGCTCCTCGTAGGGTACGAGGGCCAATTCATCGACGCCCCGGCCGCGCATCGAAGGCGCCGGATTGCACAGTAATTCGATTTCTTCGTTGAGCGCCCTCCTCACGGCGGTGGCGGCCATGGACTGGTAAGCGTGGCTGTTTCGCTTGAGCAGGTTCGACGAATGAAAGGTCAGGCTCGCGTGCTTCGCGTCGGAACTGACCTCGGACAATTGCGCCAAGGCGTCGGCGAGCCGCTTGGCAAAGTCCTCGAGCTGCGCGTCGATCGAATCCGATGCGGCCGCAAGCATGCCGGCCATGCTGCCGGCCGGGCTTGAACCTGTGCGGGACACGGCCTTACTGCTGCTGTCCTCGATAGTAATGGAACTCATGACTTGCCGTTCAATGCATGTTGCGATGCCAGGTGGAGGGCTGCGCGTTGCATTCGCCCCTTCGCTCAAGTTGTTCCACGACCGGCCCAAGTCATCGATCCAATGAACTTGTCGAGATGTTAAATTGACAGCGTGGATTTGTTCGCGGCTGGATGACTATCTGCAAGCACATGACATGCCATCGCCAATGAGTAGAGCCTACCAAAAGTCTACCTGGCAGGCGACCCGACACCTGTCGGGTAGATTTAGCGGCGAAAGCAGCCTTCGGTTTGGCGATTGGCTAATGTTCTCCCGGCAGGTTTCGGAACGGAGCATTTCGCTAACGCGCTTTGTTTTTCGGGGGCGCCGATCATTTCTCCACGGTGCCGGCCGAGAATCACGTCTACCCATGTTGGCTTGACGCTCCAGGCGCCTGATCATGAAAACCTCCAGTCTTTCCCCGACGATCGAACGCACGTTGCCGAACGATGCGATGCCGGATGTCCAGCGCGCGCCGCGTGCCTCGCCCGATTTCCGCCCCGATGCGCCGCGCAGCCGCCACGACGTGCCGAGCGCCTTGCAAGGCCTGTCCCATTTCAAGGGCCGAGCGGCGCAGGCGCCCATGGGTTCGATGGGCACGGCCGGCGCTTCGTCTTCGCAAGGGCAGCCGGATCGTGGCGCGAGGCTGGTGCGGCTGAACGCGCGAATTCCGGAACATCCCGGCGATGCGCGCCCCCGGATCGGGCGCCCCGGAAGCTCCACGCCGGCGGCTTCTTCGCCGCCGGCATCGGCCGAGCCGCGCCGGAAGAACGCCGGAACGGGAGCGCTATCGGGCCTGTCTTGCCTTGCTGCCCCGTGGAAAGCCATGGGCTTCGGACGCAAGTCCAAGGCTTCCGCATCGGCTACGGCGGCGCCGGAGAACCTGTCCGACTGGACCTGCGTCGGCACAAAGCCCGGAGGAACCGCCGCCGGTGCGCTTTATGTCGATACGCACGGACAAAAGTGGCTGGTCAAGGGATACGGCCATGACGATCAGGCCAAGAGCGAAGTGCTCGCATCGCATCTGTTGCGAGCGGCCGGAGCACCCGCCGCGGACCTGAAACTCGTCAACCTGGGACAATCGCACAAAGGCGGCCTGGGCGTCGCATCCCGCTGGATGGATGATGCCCAGCCTTTCAATGCGCGCAACCCGGCGCATGTCAAAAACATGCAGCAGGGTTTTGCGGCGCATGCATGGCTGGCCAACTGGGATTCGGTCGGTCTGACGCATGACAACGTGCTGATGCACAATGGCCAGGCTGTCCATATCGATCCCGGCGGCGCGTTGGAATTCCGCGCCATGGGCGGCCTCAAGGGAGGGGCATTCGGCAACAAGGTCGGTGAGCTGGCCAGCATGCGCGATCCGAACATGAACCCCGCATCGGCCGCGGTCTACGGCGGCATGTCCCCGCAAGACATCGCCAACAGCGCCAAACCGGTTCTGCAATTATCCAACTCGGCCATCCGGCAACTGGTAGAGCGCCACGGCCCCGGCGATCCGAAGCAGCGGGAGGCTTTGGCCACCAAGCTGATCAAACGGCAGGGCGATATCCGGGCATGGTGCGCCGATGCACAGCGCCCGGTCCGCAACACCAAACCCTCGCTGCAGGGCCTGGAGAAAAAATTCCCGGCAAAAAAAATCAAACCGGGCGACAAATACGCGCCCAGGGTCGCGGGCTTCCTTGAACTGGGCACTCCGGGCCAGGGAATAGAGGTACCGATATTGCCGCGCGAGCGCGCCCGCCACGATACGCAGGCTTATGCCGCCCAGGCCGTGGCAGGCATGGCCAAGCTGACGCCGGCGCAACGGGAAGCCGTCTACAGCTACGCCCATCTCGGGTATTCAGCGATCAACTCGTCGCTGCGCGCCGGGAAGCCCAGCGACACGGCCAGGCATCTCGATGCCGCGCTTCGCAAGGCCGGCACGGAAATTCCGGCCGGAACGCTGCTCTCGCGCAAGATCAATGTATCCGGTGCGGCAAAAGACCAGCTTCTGAACGCTGCGGGCAAGGTTCTTCAGGAACCGGCGATCATGTCCACATCGACCAACCCCGATATGTATACCGGGAATGTGCACCTGAAGCTGACCGTCGGCGAGGGCGTCAAGGGCTTGTTCGTGGGCTGGGGTTCGGAGCCTGACAACGGTTCGATCTCTCGCATGCCGGGCGAGTCCGAACTCATCCTGCCGCCGAACGCACGGCTTTACGTGCACAAGGTCACGGCGGCCCCGCCAGCCAGAGGGCGCGGCGACGCCGATGGTTTCGGCAGCGAATCGGATTTGACCCATATCGTCCACGCGGTCATCCTTCCGACGCACTGACCAGCGCACGCGGGTTAGGGGCGGTACGCCAGTAGCGGTCATGCTGCGGTCAGGCGGGCTCGACGCTTGCCGCCGTTGCGTCTGCCGCCTGGGGCGACGCCTTGGGTGTGGCCCTCCGTTCAGGCGCCTGCAAAGGCGCTCGCAAGCCGGTATCGCCGAAATCTTCTTCAGCTAATCAATGTGGCTTATTTCGTGTCAGGCCCATGCATTTTTGTCCCGCCTGGACGAGGTCTTCGTGGATACGCGACTTGGTGCCGGGGCATGTCGGCTGAAAACTCCGCTTCCTTGACGAGCCGCACCAGCGCGCCGGCGCTCTTCAACCGGATGGTATCGGCGGCCCGTCCGGCTAACGGGCACGACACCTCCCAGGGCGATGGCAAGTCGATCGACCCGGATGCGCTCGTGGCGGGACCGAAGTCTAGATGGCGGGAGTTTCGGTGGTTCCAACTTACGCCCCATTGAATAATTTCTCCATGGGGACATCGCATGAGACCCGGGGCAGCATATGTTGAAGGAAGGGCGCGACGGGGGCTCGATCAGTCGCCTGCCGTCACCATGACTTTCATCATGACGGGGTAAAGCCTCAGAACTCTTCTTGCAAAGTCGTCAATAATTGCCTGCCGACGTTTTCCCACTTCGGCGCCTACCGTGTCGGCCGATTGAATGAACATGTGTGCGCCCCGAGCAGGTCCTCTGTGATAGCTGTTCCATGCCGGACGAGGATGGGCTTCTACGCGCGAATCCAGACGTAGGTGCCGTTCGCAATATTTTCGAACATTTCGTCTTCGGTCTTGAAGATGTTGTCGCGCCAGTATTTGCCGTGCTCGGCGTAGTGGCCCAGCAGATCAACCAGCCATTCGCCGTTGACTTCATCGGTCAAGGGCACTCGCACGATCAGGACGATGCCGCCGGTCGCCTCGTCCATGCCGAGCTGGGCCTGGTCCTGGGCGTAGATGACGAGGTTGGCTTCGAGCAGCAGGCGGAATACCTTGAGTGTCCTGCCGCCGGTGACGATGCCGTAGTGGAAATTGAGATAGATCGCGCCCGGGTCGTTGTCGAAATAATCGGCCATGACGTCGAACCCCTCCACCTCCAGCATGCGGGTTTGGAGTATCCGCTCCGCGTCGGGGATGCCGATGCAGTCGCATAGTTCGCGGATCAGGTGGTTGAAGCGATCTTGGCTCACGGGAACGGGCTAGGGAAATGGGTGGCGCATCCAATGAAAAATCCGGAAGAGTCGGCATACCGGCCCTTCCGGATTGCGTGCTGCAATAGCGATCGGCCGAAGCTTAGCCCTGGGTCAAGCTCTTGGCGTTCTTGCCGCCGTTTTCGGCGATCTGGTTGGCCGCCATGTTGTAGTTCTGTTCGTTGGTGATTTGGGCCAGCTTGTTTTGCGTGGCCATGTTGATGTTGGCCAGCGTTTGCGACGTGGCGATGGCGTCTGCCGAGTCTGCGCCTGCTGCTGCGATGATGCTGCCGCCTTGAATACCTGCCATGATGTTTCTCCTTGATTGAAAGTAAATGAAAAAGCAAATAAAAAATTAAGGTCCGGGGAGGGGCGGTTGCCGAGGCCATTCCTCGGCAACCGCCGCTTATTAACCCTGGGTCAAGCTCTTGGCGTTCTTGCCGCCGTTTTCGGCGATCTGGTTGGCCGCCATGTTGTAGTTCTGCTCGTTGGTGATCTGGGCCAGCTTGTTTTGCGTGGCCATGTTGATGTTGGCCAGCGTTTGCGACGTGGCGATGGCGTCCGCCGAGTCTGCGCCTGCCGCTGCGATGATGCTGCCGCCTTGAATACCTGCCATGATGTTGCTCCTTTCGAAAGTGTAAATAGAGATTCCAATAATGGAACGACTTCAAACAGCGATTAAAATGAAACTAGAAATTACTTAAAACATCTTGCCTGCATTGGTGCGGCAGATATCCGCTGCCGCGAGAAAACCTGTGTACAGCATGTGCTTTTCCTTGCGCGTAACCGCATCGGCTTCGGTCGCCCAATTGCTGAAGGTCGCGGCGCCTTTCTCCAGGGCGGTGCCGACCAGCGCGCAGCGCGACTGGTTGGCCTTGTCTTGCAGCAGCGCCTGGAAATCGTCCATGTCCGCCAGGATTTCGGGCGTCAGGTGCTGCCGCAGCATCGTATTCATCGTGTCGTCTTTGCGATCCATGAAAAACCTCGTTTAGTATTGGGATGGTGGAAAGTGCTTGCTGCCGTCCACCGCTTGAACGTACTGCAAGGAACCGCTGACCAGGGCCGATTCGCTGTCGGCAACATCCCAACGCTGTGCGGCGAGGGTGACGTTCTGCACGATCTTGACGCCCGGCCCGACGTCCGCTTCGACCTGGCTCACGGTTTTTTGCACCGCGGCCACGCTTCGGACGGCGCCGCTGACGCTGAATACGCCCTTGCCTTCATAGCGGACCTTGACGGCCGAGTCGTGCACCGAATCCTGGATGTTGGCGATGACGTCGGCAACGTCGGTAAAGTCGACCAGCGAATTCGTGGGCGCGATCCGGCGCAGCATTTCCTTGACGGCGATGGCGTCGCCATGGCCGCGCACCATGCCGTGGACGACGATGCGGTCGCCTTCCAGCTGGGCATTCAATTCGTCCTGGTGGGCGGCGGCCAGCTCGTTGCGCACTTTTTGCAACAGCGTGGCCGAGCTGGGCAAGACCGTAGCCTGGGTTGTCTGGCTGGGCAAAAATGCCGCGCTCGCCGCCGTCACGACCAGGGCCGTGCCGCCGGCAAAGAGCCAGCGCCGGGGCTGCTTCGGCGAACGCGCCGTGTGTACGGCTGCCGACGTTTCCCCGAGTTCCGCCAGTTCCGCCGTTTCCGGTACTTCCGCCGGCGCGTCGAGCTTGGCCAGCAGATCGGCATCCTCGGGCCAGTCCGCGGCGGCGTCGCCGATGCACAATACGATGTCGCCGAAACGCAGCGGTTGCAGGTCGGCCACGGGCAGGCCCGGGCCGTCGGTACCGGCGGTGATGCAGGTGACGCTGCCGTCGGCGGCGATTTCCAGCGCTACCTGGGCATGCGTCCAGTCGCTGACCTGCACGTCCGTGCTTTCGCCGCTCCCGACCGTCCACAGGCCTGGCGCCATTTGCAGCGTGGCGCCGGCATGCGTTCCGGTCAAAATGCGAATCTCTTTGCTCATCTGAAATTCTCCTGGCGATTGCGGTCGGTTCTGTTTTGCTTCGTTACTTGTTCGGTTGGCTTGCTTACTGCTTGAATCCATGTTGCTACTTTATTGCTTCATGCCCTGCGTTTCCGGCCAAATGCGAACTTTGGTGACGCGGCGCGAAGACGGAGAACCGCGCCTTTTCATCGACAGCCGGCTCATGCTGGAATCGTTGCCGGCACGTGCGGATTTTTCGGAAAATCGGACGCCGAGGCCCTGGCCGTTGCGCCGGCGATGCTGGCTGCCGGACGGCGTCGCCGAAACGACAGGCGGCACACTCGCTTCAAATTCAGGTGCGGGACGGGGAAATTGGCGGCCGGCGAGGCGCGCCTGTGAAGAAAGCTTGCAAATAAAGTAATCCATTGTGGAGCTCCGAAATCCCGGACATATGGTGGTGACGCTTGCTCCATTGTGAGACGAGCAGTGCGACGCACCCACGGATATTGCGAACAGATGCTTGATGTTGCGAATCGGGTGTTCGTTCATGCAAGCCGCTGCAGCCGCCGACGGTCAGGATCCATATAGTGCCGTGCCGGTGCGGTTCGTACCGGCAGACGGTTTTTCGCCTCGCATTTATGCCCGATTCGGAGCGGCGACCATAATTTTATGCATCATAACGATGTGAAAATGCCCTTGTCGTCTTGGGCAAGCCTTGAGCGCGATCGAATTCCTTAAACAGATGAAGAAATATGACCACCGAATTCTTTGCAAATGAGCTTCTCGAAAACGCATCCCCGGCAAGCATGCTTCAGCTGGCGGGCTGGCACACCCAATCTGGCGACTCGGCACAGGCGGAGCGTTGCTATCGTTGGGTGCTGGAGCGTGAGCCCGGCAACGTTTCCGCATTGCGCCGGTTGGCGGCCTTGCTGCAGTCCGACCCGCAACGTCTGCCTGAAGCGCTATCCTTGCTGGATGCCGCGATTGCGTTGCAACCGAGTGCCGGCGCCCTGCGCACCGCGCGGGCAATGGTGCGCAACATGCTGAATCTGCGGCTCGACGCGCTGGAGGATTTCACGCAGGCATGCGTGCTCGCGCCTGACGCTCCCGCGGCGCTGTACAACCTTGGACTGCAATATTCCGACCTGTGCTGTCCGGCGCAAGCGGAAGCGGTGGCGCGCCGCTTGATTGAGGCCCATCCTGACTGGCCGGCTGCGCACTACATGCTGCTGCGGGCCTTGACCGCCCTGGAGGCCGACCCGGCGGAAATCGAATCGCTCTATCGATACCTGATCAAGAGCGATCCGCTGAATGTGTCGCTGCGGTTCGCGCAAGGGCTGATGCAACTCAAGATGGGAAATTACGCGGCCGGCTGGGATGCGCAGGAATGGCGATGGGACATCGAGCCGGTGAAATCGTCGCACCTGCGCTTCGACCGGCCGCGCTGGGCGGGTGGGCCATTGCGAGGACGCCGGCTGCTGATCGCCGGCGAGCAGGGTTTCGGCGACATCCTTCAATTCGCGCGCTATCTGCCCATGCTGGTCAAGCGCGGTGCGCAAGTCATCCTGCAACTGGACGGCAATCGGGCGGCCCTGCTGCGCCTGCTGGGGCGCATTGAAGGAGTGGAGGTGGTAGTCGGTACGGAAGCCTTGCCGCCTTTCGACCTGTATTGTCCGCTGGCCAGCCTGCCCTACGTGTTCGAGACGACGCTCGATACGATTCCCAAACCGCCCTACCTTTCGGTGGACGAAGCCGATGTTGCCGTTTGGCGGAGGCGTCTGGCGCATTTGCCTCGCCCATGGATCGGTGTCTGCTGGGCCGGATCGTCGGAACACATCCACAATATTCGCCGTTCCCTCCCGTTATGCGTCAACAGCGCATATTATGCCGATCGCCGGGCGCGCGAACGGCGCATCAAGAGCCTTACAGCACGCGTAGCCGACGCATACGGCCTTGCCGGATTGAACGCCGCAGCAGAGCGCGATGCCAGGCCGTCGAATCAAACCATGGAACCGATGCTGCGGCGCACGCCAGGCAGTTTCGTTTCGCTGCAGGTCGGGCCGCACGCTACCGATGTCGAAGCCTTGCCTGCCGATTTGCGCGACAGGTTCTTCGCACCGCTGCCTGAACAACCGGACTTCTATGAGACGGCCTGCCTGATCCGTGCGCTCGACGAAGTGATGGCGGTCGACACGTCCACGGCGCACCTTAGCGGCGCAGTCGGCCAGCGCGGCGTGATCATCGTGCCGAAAGCGCCAGAATGGCGTTGGGGCGAGCGGGGCGGGCGTTCCGTGTGGTATCCGGAAATGCGCCTGATAAGCCAGGATTCTTTGGCTGCATAGTAAGGGAACGCCGATTTGGCGTTCAAGTCACTTTGTCGCAGAGCGATTCGCCCGGCGCCGGATGGGGGCTCGCCAGGGTCGGCTTTCACGTGTGGCGGGAAGAGATTAGAGCTCATTCCGTAAATAGGCGCCTGTGCAAACGCACTATTTGGGATGGCGCGCTAGGCGTCGTCGCGCCGCACAGGGTGGTCCCCTGTGCAAGCAGCGCAACAACGCGCGACGCCCAAATAGTACGTTCCCTCCGGGTTTCCACCAGAAAAGGCGTTGGCTGCGTTGCGCTCCTTGCTCGTAGCCCCGCTACGAGACGCGTCGCACGCCTTGCCAGCGCCTTTTCTGGTGGAAATGCATCAGGCGCCTATTTACGGAATGAGCTCTAGCTTGCTGTGGGCGCCGCGAAACGGTGCCGCGTGGGGCGACCTGCCGGAATGTTAGCCGGCGCCAACTGCCTGTTCCAGGCGCGATTGCCTTGCCGCGATGCCCGGCAAACGTATGGCCTCCCGCAGAAACCCAAGGACGCGTGACGCTGCGCGGTTCGCGGCGAGCTTATCACCATCATAGAGGGCATGATCAACAACGGGCATCGTCGCGTAGCGAAAGATGCCTTTCATGATGCTTGGGATGTTTCCCGGCATGCGGCTTTCCCGCTCACATCGAATACCGCCTCAATAGCGAATCGATGACGGCTTTGCCGATGCCGCGTTGCTCGCCGGTGCGCGGGCGCGCAGCGTTCAAGAGCAGCAGCGGCATGAAAAAGGGCATGTTGCGCGCGGACGGCAGGTTTGCGCCGGCGGCCTGGTGGGGCAGGGCGAGCAGCCGCTCGCGCACCGCCTTGAGCGTGCGCGGCGCATTGGCGACGTCGGCGGGGAGGTCCAGGTAGTCGCTCATGATTTTCAGCACTTGCGGGACGAGCGAATCGGAAGACTTCGAGGTGGCTGCCGCCGAGCGGATGTCGCTTAGCGCGCCTTCGAGCCAGGAATAGTTCGCTTTGCCGTCGGGGCCGGCAAGTTTGGGCAGGGGCTTGCCGGGGACCGATGGTTCTGCGGTAACGATGGTGCCGGCCGAAGGCAGACGGGAATCGGCGCCGGATTGCTGCCCGCCTCGCTGGTCCTTCGCGCGCGGCGAGGGGCGGATGATGGGGTAGGGCTTATCGGCGTTGCGCTCCTCTTCCATCATCAGCAGCTCTTCGAGCTCGCTCGACGAGGTGGCGGCTTCGGGATGTTCGATGCTGCCGCGCTTGCGGCCGCCTGATTTGCTCTTGAAGGGGTGCGCCTTTTGCCTTTGTAGCGCTTTGATGATCAGGTCGGGCCCGGCCGTCTTGTCGTCCAGGCCGTACTGATCGCCGTGGTGGTGGCTGCCATGCGGGCGTTTGGCATTTGCCGTATTCTGCTTGGGCAGATTGCTCGCCTCGATTTCCTCGTTGGCGAGAAGCTGCTGCAGCAGCGAAATTCCCTGGCCGTTGATGTTCATGAGAAGATCGACTGCATGACGCTGTTGGCGAATTGCAGCACGGCCGAAGCGCCCCACGGCGCGGCAATCATGACCGTCACCGCCACCGCCACCAGCTTGATGCTGTGCGAGATGCTGGAATCCTGCAGCGACGTGACGGCCTGCACGAAGGAGACGAGCAGGCCGATCACGGCCGCGACGAGCACGGCGGGAAGCGAAATCACGATGCACAAGGTCAGTGCCGTCGTGGTCATGCGTCCGATATTGTCGTAGTCCATGATGTCACCGATAAGTAAGAACCAGCCCGTGGATCAGCACCGACCAGCCGTCCATCACCACGAACAGCAGCAGCTTGAACGGAATGGCGACGTTGGTGGGCGTCACCTGGGACAGCCCCAGGGCCAGCAAGACGTTTGCGACGACCAGATCGATCACCACAAAGGCCAGGTAGAGCAAAAATCCGATCTTGAATGCCGCCGTCAATTCAGTCAGGGCGAATGCCGGCGCGAGTACGATCAGATCGTCCTTTTTCAGCTGGGCGGCCTTGTCGGCCGGCCATATCTGTTCGGCGGAGCGGATGAAAAACGCCTTTTCCCTCTCGTTGGCGTGTTTCTCCAGGAACTGGCGGAACGGATCGCGCGCCGCATCGAGAAGCTGGATGACGGGATTGCCGGCGCCGCCCTCCGACGCCGCGAGGTTGGCATGTTTCATCGCGTCCATGCCGACCGGCGCCATCACGTAGCAGGACACCACGATGGCGATGCCGTTCAACACGGTGCTGGGCGGAACCTGCTGTACGCCGATCGCATTGCGCAGCAGGCCCAGCACGACGACGACCTTGGTATACGAGGTCACCACCATTGCCGCGAACGGCAGCAGCGCCAGCGCGAATACCGCCAGTATCAGCGAGGCGATGTCAGGCATCTGCGTCATGTTGCTTCGCCATTCTGGAGATCTGGAAGCCGAAATTCTCGCCGACGGTGACCAGTTGGCCGTAGCCCAGGGTCTGGCCGTAGGACACCAGGCGAATCTGCGCGTCGGCGATCGCGATCGGCAACTCCATCACATGTCCCGGCTGCAGCGAACTGATCTGCTCGACCGGGAGCACCATGGTCGCGATTTCCAGATTGACGGGAAGCTCAAGCTCCGCGATGTCGGTGGCCGGGGCGTTTTCATCTGCGACGAATTGGGTGTTCATGGACTCGCTTTCAATGTACAAGGTTGGTTCGGATTCGATGGTGACGGTGGCGCGCTCGATGCGCGCTTTTGCGACATATTGCAGGCCCCTCGGCGAACCCCAATGCATGCCGACGTTTTGCAGCGATCCCTGGTCGAACGGCGTATGCGACGGCAGCCAGCCGAGCAGGACGTCGCCCGGGCGCAGCGAGCGCAGCAGGCTGGGGGCGCACAGGCGCTGCGCGATGCGCGCTCTGCCCGGCATCTGCAGCTTGGCGATGAACTCGGGCAACTCGACACGCGTCCGGCGCAGGCTCTCTTCGATTGCCGCCACCACGGCGGCGTCGGCGTCGGCGATGACGATGACTTCGTCGCGGCCCTCGCCGTGCAGGCGCAGCGCCAGCCCGCCGCCGAGCGCTTCGTCGAATGCCTCGCCCGCGTCGTCGAGCTTGGCGAAGAACGACACGCTGAAAGCCGGCAGGCCCATCGTTTCGAGCTTGTTCAGGGAGCGCTGCAGCAGTTCGGCGGCCAGCAGGATTCTGAACTCGCGGTTTGTCACCATGACCGCGCTTTCCAGTGCGGGATGGGCTTGCAAGTCGATGATGGTGGCGATGCTGCCGTAGGCGCAACGCAAATGCAGGCAGGCTGGCTTGAAGAATTCGCCGACGTGCGAGGCCGCCGGCACGGTCGACAGGCGGATGCCGTGCTGCGCAGCCAGGCTGCCTGCCCGCGCGTCGAAGAAAATGCGCGACAGTCTCGCGGCCGACGCCGAGTAGACTGGAAGAACTTTTTTTATGTCGCTGAGCGTTACGCTATCGTCGTACATTGCATGGTCTCGAACTTGAACTGGTTGGGGAAGTCACCAAACCGTGACTTCCACGTCGATCTTTCCCCCCATCAGGGAATGCAGCCTGGCGCTGAGTTCCTTGATGTTGTCGTAGATTAAGCTTTTCGAACGGGGGTTCTCCGTCTCGAAGCGAAGCAATAGGCGATAAGACGAAAGTTGCAGGAAAAGTTTGCTGTCCGCCAGAACGGAGGGATTAAGCCCGATGCGCAGTTCCCAGCCGCCGCCTTCGGCAATGCTGGGCGAGTTGCAGAACTTGGCGACCACGGAGGCCAGATATTCCATCCGCAGATTGCTTTCCTCACCGCCCGCGCAGGCGCGGACGATACGGCTCGACAGCTGGGCCGGATCGTTGGAGCGCGAGGGCAGGCGGGTGGGAAGATAGGGGACGCGGTCGTCGCCATCTCGTTCCGGTTGCGGGATCTCGGCCGGTTGCGCACTCTCGGCCGGTTGCGCCGTGCTGTCGGGGACGGGGGCGTCCTCGGGCGCGGCGGCGGCGGATTCTTCGCCGCCGGCGTCTTCCTGCGCATCGTCATCCTCGTCCGGCAGGCCGGCGCGGGGATCGTAAAGCGCGGCGAATGTCTCGGCCTGCCTGGCGAGCCTGGAGCCGCGCGGCGCCTGCCCGGCCGGCAGGGACGGTTTCGGCAGGATGCGGACTGGTATCAGTTCGATGCGGCGCGTGGACATGGATTTCGGTTCCCGTATCGGTTAAGCGGGCCGCGTCAGATCGCCAGCCGGCCGAGCGGCTGCAACTCGACGTAGCCGCCGAGTTCCTGGAACGAATAGACGTTCAGCCAGCCCAGGCGCGGCTCGATCATGCGGCGGAAATAGCGCCGGATATCCATCGATGTGACGACCGCGGTCAGCGGATTGGGCGTGGCGCCGATCATGGTTTCCAGGCGGGTGATGATGGTGTTGACCTGGTCCGGCGGCAGGGTGAGGTAGTTGCCGGCGGGCGTGGCCTTGATGGATTGCCGGATCAATTGCTCCACCGCGATGTCGAGCACGATGGTGGGGAGCCGGCGCGATCCCTCGGTCGCGCGGTGCGCGATGAAGCGGCCGAGGTCGCCGCGCACGTACTCGGTGAGCGTCAGCATGTCTTTTTCCTTGGGGCCCCAGTTCACCAGGCTTTCCATGATGGCCCGCATGTTCCGGATGGGGATGCGCTCCTCGAGCAGGCGGCGCAGCACGTCCGCGACGCGCTGCGTCGGCACGGCCTTTTTCGCTTCTTCCACGAGGCCCGGGTAGTCGGCGGCGACGCGGTCGAGGATCCACTGGGTTTCCTGTACGCCGACAAACAGGTGTGCGTGGTTGCGCAGGAGCAGCACGGCGTGCTGCGCGATCAGCGCTTCGAGGCCGACGACGGCGCCGTCGGGCAGGGCGGCCGCTGCCGCCTGGTCGATCCAATAGCTCTTTTCATGGCCGCCGACGTTGGCGAGCAGTTCGGCCTTGGCTTGCTGGGCCTCGTCCGGCGCGGCCAGCATACGTTTGCCCTGGGGCAGTTCGACCAGGGCCACCGGCACGTCGTGCAGCAGGGTTTCATAGCGCAGGTCGGTCCAGCTTTGCACCTTCCACATCGATATCCCGGGGAAGGGCAAGCCCAGCTCCTCGGTCAAATCCTGGCGCCTGGCGGCGAAGCACTCGTTGAGCTTTTCCAGGTCGAGCAGCGCGGCCAGCGCGGGCGACAGTTTGAGCGACAGCGGCGAGGAGAAGGCGGGCGCCGCTTCGGCAATGGCCGGGCCGGCATCCTTGCCTGCCTTGGCGCCTTCGCGCTTGAGCGAGGGCAGTTCCGGGCCGCCGGGAGACTTTTCCTTTTCCTTCTTCCACAAGACGTAGCCCGAGCCGCACAGTGCGCCGGCGAGGATGACGAACATGGTGGAGGGAAAGCCGGGAACGAAGGCGAAGCCGACTAGGAGCGCGCTGGCGGTGAACAGGGCCCTGGCGTTGCCGGTAAGCTGCCGGGCGATTTCCGCACCGAGCGAGCTGGGCCCGCTGCCGTGCTCGTCGGCGACGCGCGTGATCATGATGCCGGCCGCCACGGAGATGAGCAGCGACGGGATCTGCGATACCATGGCGTCGCCGATCGAGAGGACGGCGAAGCGGTTGGCGGCTTCCCCGGCGCTCATTTCGTGGTAGCTGACGCCGATGACGATGCCGGCCAGGATGTTGACGAGCGTGATGATCAAGCCCGCGATGGCATCACCCTTGACGAACTTCATCGCGCCGTCCATGCCGCCGTGCAGCTGGCTTTCCTTGGCCAGCAGGGCGCGCTTGTGGCGCGCGTCCTCGGCGCTCAGGTTGCCGGCGCGCAGGTCGGCGTCGATGCTCATCTGCTTGCCCGGCATGGCGTCGAGCGTGAAGCGCGCGCCCACTTCGGCCACCCGCTCGGAACCTTTCGCGATGACGATGAACTGCACCGTCGCGATGATCAGGAACACCACCAGCCCGACCACCAGGTTGCCGCCCACGACCAGTTCGCCGAAGCTTTCGATGATGTGGCCCGCGTCGGCGTGCAGCAGGATGGACTTGGTCGAGGCGATGTTGAGCGAAAGGCGCAGCATCGTGGTAAACAGCAGCAGGGAAGGGAAGGAGGAGAACGATACGGCGTTCGGCATGTACATGGTGATCATCAGGAGCACCACGCTGATGGTGATGTTGACCGCGAGCAGCGAATCGATCAAAAAGGTCGGCAGCGGCAGGATCATCAGCGTGATCACGGCGACGACGAGGACGGCGATGGCGACTTCGCCGCCGAATTCGAGCTTTTTCAGGATGTTCATAGCGGATCGACCAGGTAAGAAGATGAGTGGGCGGATGGGGAGGCGCCGGCTTCGGCGCCTTGGCTGCCGATGTCCTTGACCCATTTGAGAATGACGGCGACGGTCTCGAAAAGCGCTTCGGGAACCGCCTGCTCCAGCGGCACCGTGTGCAGCGCCCGCGCCAGCGGCGGATTGCCGACCACCGGGATGCCGAGGTCTTGTGCCATGCGGCGGATGGCGAGCGCGTCGTCGTCGGTGCCCTTGGCGACCACGCGCGGCAGGCCGAATTCCTTGGGATCGTAACGGATGGCGACGGCGTAGTGGGTGGGGTTGACGATGACGGCCTGGGCGCGCGCCACGCTCTCGCGCGTGGGGCGCGGCGGCGGCGTTTCCACCATTTCCTTGGCGATGGATTTGCGCTTGCCCTTGAGGTGCGGATCGCCCTCGGAATTCTTGTGCTCGCGCTTGATGTCGTCCTTGCTCATGCGATGGTCGCGGATGAAGAGCCAGCGCTGGATGCCGAAGTCGGCCGCGCCCAGCACCAGGAAGAGTCCGCCACCGACCGCGATGAAGCTGGTCAGCGCCTTCCAGGAAATCTGCGCGATGTTGAGTACCGGCTCGTACCCCACGGCGACCATGGACGACGCGAGTGTGAGCAGCAGCTTCCACATGACGCAAGAGATGACTACGGCCTTGAGCACCATCTTCGCCAGGTCGATCATGGAACGCATGGAGAAGATGCGCTTTAAGCCGGACGCCGGATTGATGGAGTTGAACTTCGGTTCCAGCGGCTTGAACGACAGCATGACGCCGGTCTGCGACCAGATGCCGATGACGGCCGCGACGACGGCGACCCCCAGGAAGGGCGCCAGCAGCATCAGCCCCTGCAGCGCCAGTTTCTTCATGTAGGCGACCAGGTCCAAATCGGGATCGCTATAGGAGGCCGGGTCGAGCGCGAACGTCATCAGCGTGCGCAGGCCCTCGCCCAGTGCGGGGCCGCCGATGGCCATCAATACCACGCTCGCCAGCAGGACCGCCGCGCCGCTCAAGTCGGTGCTTTTGGAGGTTTCGCCGTCGCGCTTGGCGTCTTGCAGTTTTTTCTCTGTCGGCTGTTCTGTTTTTTCGTCGGACATAAGCGGGCCGCTAATCCTTGGGGTTGGTCGGGCAATGCTGTTCCGACGCATTCTGTACCGGCCCATCCCGCGTGAAAGGCCGCCAGGCGAAATATGCGGCCATCGTGCGAATCCGGCTCCGCGAACCGCCAGCCGCAAGCGCGCACTGCTTTTTTAATGGGAAAACTTTCTCCGATGGCGATTTCGCATGGCGGCTGCCTGCTTCGCATCGGGTGCCTTTGCCGGCGCCCTGCGGCTATATCGTTCATCCAAGGCGATGGAGCGGGTCGGGAACGAAGCCCACCTGCCGCGCTGCTTCCCGGGCTTTTGTGGCCCTCGGCTTTTGGCAATTCACTGACAGGAAAATCATGGACTTTACATCGTGCGATAAGAAAATCGTCATGGGTCTGATCGAAATCTTGATGACCGGAGTAAAAAACGACAATCTCGACCAGGCCGATGCATTGCTGGCCGCATTGCGCATCCTGCGCCCCAACTTCGGCGAGCTGGACATTTTCGATGCATGGCTGCTGATCAAGCGGAAAAAGCACATGCAGGCGGCCCATATCCTGCGCGGCATGGTCAGCGGCGAACAGACTACCAAGAACATGTCGATCTGCACCGCGCTGCTGTCGCTGTGCCTGCATCATTCCGGCGACCCCACCTGGGAAGTCAGCGCCAACGAAGTGCTGGCGCGCGACGACGACGCCGAAGCGGTCGGCCTGGTCAATATGCTGTGCGGCAAGCACGTGGAAGACGCGGAACCGAAAGCCGCGGCAGATGCGCCCGCGGCCCCGCCCGATCCGGCACTGGACCTGAATTTCAGCTATTACATGCGCGCTTGAGGAGAAAGATCATGATGACCGTTCCGCCCGTCAATGCCCTGCCGCCTGTTTCCCCGGTTTCTCCGGCCGAGTCCTCCGCGCCTGCCGCGGCAGCATCTCCCGCGTCCGCGCCGACGTCCGCACCGGACCATGCGCTGGTCGAACGCTTCAACGCGATCATGCACCGCCTCGAAACCTCGCCGCAGCAGCACGTCCATTCGCACGAGCCTTCGGCGATCGGGCAATTCGTCTCGCAACAGGATCACGAGTTCCAGGCGGTCATGGACGACGTCCGCAATTTCTCCGTCTCGGACCCGAACAACCTGCAGCAGATGGCGCAGGAAATCATCCACATGCAGAGCGAGCTGACGGCACTGTCGTTCAAGATGAATATCGGCACCGCCCTGGCGCAGTCGGGCAAGGGTTCGATCCAGACGCTGATGAAAAATCAATAGCGGCAGCCGCCGCACTTGGAGCCTCTCGTGAAAAGCCAATTCCGCTGGATCAAAACCAGCCTGCTGCTAGCCTGTGCCGCGCTGTTCCTGGCCGCCTGCGACAAACAGCTGTTCGCGCAATTGAGCGAACTCGACGCCAACGACATGCTGACGGTGCTGCTCGAAGCACAGGTGGATGCCAAGAAGAGCACGCCGGACGGCGGCAAGACCTGGGAAATCGACGTGGCCGAGGACGATTTCTCGCGGGCGATGGACGTGCTCCACGCCCACGGCCTGCCGCATCCGAAATACACCAACCTCGGCGACATGTTCAAGAAGGACGGCCTGATTTCCACGCCGACCGAGGAACGGGTGCGTTTCATCTACGGCGTGTCGCAGCAGCTCGCGCGGACCTTGACCAACATCGACGGCGTGGCCGTGGCGACGGTTGAAATCGCCCTGCCCAACAACGATCCCCTGGCCAGCGTGGTGAAGCCGCCCAGCGCGTCGGTGTTCATCAAATACCGGCCCAACACCGACGTGGCAACGCTGACGCCGGCGATCAAGAACCTGGTGGTGCACAGCGTGGAAGGGCTGAGCTACGACAACGTCAGCGTGGTGATGGTGCCCGGCGCGATGCAGGCGGTGACTTCCGTGCCGCCGCGTTCTGGCGGCCTGCCGGTCTGGGCGACGCTGCTTATCGTTCTCTCGCTGTTCGGGATGTCGGCCTTGCTTTCCTATCTGTTCTTCAGCAAGAGCGGCGGCCTCGACAACGTGGCCTTCCTCAACAAGGCCAGGAGCTGGATTCGCAGCCGCAGCGCCACCGCCAAGGGAACCGCATGAACACCGATGCCGAACCGCGCCAGGCCGGGACCGGGCCCGGGGAGGGTGCCGCGCAAGAGGTTTCCATGCCGCCCTTGGCCGAGCTGGTGAAGATGCTGCGCGAATTCGAGGCACGCCTGGAAGCGCTGCCCGATGAAATCGATCCCAGTTGGCTCGACCGGGTCTTTGCCGAGGACGAGCATGCCGCCTGGCAGCGCGAAGTGCAGGCCGTGCGCCGGGCCGCATTGCTGCGCCGGAGCCTGAGGCTGCAATCGGTACCGCCCGACGCCTTCGCCGGCAAGGCCAACCGCATGGCCTTGCTGGAGCGCGAGACGCTGTGGAAAGTGCTGGCCGCGCGGGCGCTGTTCGCAAGGCGCGGCGCCTTGCGCAAGTGTATCGACCGGGCCGTGATTGAACCCTTGCGCGGGGTGGTCGGCGGCGCGGCGCTCGATACGCTCCGCAGTGCCTGCGCCGAAAGCGGCGCCGCCGACCGGCGCGAACCGCGCCTGCCCCCGGGCTGTCCGTCTTCGGCGGCCTGGGCCTTGAGCGGCTACGCCAGTTTCGAGCGCGCCGGCGTCTGGGGCGATGCCAGCCTGCGGACCATGATCAGGGTTTCCCTGCCGGCGGCGGCACCGCCCGACATGCCGCCGGCGGCGGATGCCGCTGTCGCGGAAGATCAGGAATTCGTGCAAATTTTACCTAAGCTTTATCCGGAGTTGACATGGCTATTTGGTTGAGAAAAGAAGGCGGCATCGCCATCGAGGGCGACGTGATCCGCAGGGAGGAACTGGCGGCGCTGACCGAGATCGACCGTGATCTCGCCGGCATGCGCCAGCACGCCGCACGCATCGTCGACGAGGCGCAGACGCGCGCCGAACAGATCGTGTCCGATGCCGAGCGGCAAGCCGCCGAGATCCGCGAAGCCGCGCAAAAAAAGTATGAAGACAGCGCGCGGCTGGGCTATGCGGATGGCAGCCAGAAGGCCGTCGCCGACGTGCATGCATCCATGCTGGAGCGTAGCGTGCAGGACAGGCGCGCGTTGGAGACGATGCGCGAACGCATCGCTTCCATCGTGATGCGTGCCGTCGAACAGACGATAGACGGCGACCGGGCGGCATTGTTCAAGCGGGCGGCGAAGATCTTGAGCCGCGAAATGGCCGATGCCTCGTTTTTGACCGTGACGGTCAACCCTGCCGACGCCGAAGCCGTGCGCACCGTCTTTCGCGAGATCGGCGAGCAGATGGCCTGGCCGGTGCCGGCCAACGTGGTCGAGGACGAGCAGGCGGAAAAAGGCCACTGCCTGTGCGAATGGGACTACGGCGTGCTCGATGCCGGCCTGACGACGCAGCTCAAGGCGCTGTGCAGTGCGATCAGGAAAACAATCCAGGCCGGGAACCGGCCTGAGACGCAGGATGCAAGCGAAGCACACGCCGGATATGACGCGCATGAAGCACATCAGGAGCATGAGGCTTACGAAGAGCACGAGGGTTACGAAGAGCATGAAGAGCATGCCGTGCACGCCGGGGATTTCGCCGATGGTGAAGATGCTTTCGACGGCCAGGAAAGCCGCGAAGACCATGAAGACCACGAGGATGCCGAGCTGGAACTCGCCTGCGCCGGCGAGGAATGAGGCCCCTGAACGACATTTGTTACAACAGTTGCACGTTGGAGAATACGCATGCAGGCATTGCAGAACATCGCTGACGAGATAGAAGCCGGGCTCGACACCGGGCCGCGCTGGCACAAGGTGGGCAAGGTGGTGGAGGTGACCGGCACGCTGCTGCGCGTGGGCGGCATCGACGCCAAACTGGGGGAACTGTGCGAGCTGCGCAATCCCGACGGTTCGCTGCTGCAGCGCGCCGAGGTGGTCGGCTTCAACCGCCAGATTGCGATTCTGGCGCCGTTCGGCAGCATCGTCGGGCTGTCGCGCGATACGCGCGTGACGGGACAGGGACGCCCGCTGTCGATCGCGGTTGGCGCAGGCTTGCTGGGCCGGGTCGTCGACGGCCTGGGCGAACCCGTCGATGGCGCCGGCCCGCTCGATTGCGACCAAAGGGTGCCGGTGTTCGCCTTGGCGCCGGACCCGATGAAGCGCCGCATGATCGAGTCCACGCTTGCGACCGGCATCAAGGTCATCGACGGCATGGCCACGCTGGGCGAAGGGCAGCGCGTGGGGATTTTCGCGCCGGCGGGCGTCGGCAAGAGTACCTTGATGGGCATGCTCGCGCGCGGCACGGAGTGCGACGTCAACGTGATCGTCCTGATCGGCGAGCGCGGCCGCGAAGTGCGCGAATTCATCGAACTGGTGCTCGGGCCGGAAGGCATGGCCAAGACGGTGGTGGTGTGCGCCACCTCGGACCGTTCCTCGATCGAACGCGCCAAGGCCGCCTACGTGGGCACCGCGATCGCGGAGTTTTTCCGTGACTGCGGCATGCGCGTGCTGATGATGATGGATTCGCTGACCCGCTTCGCCCGCGCCCAGCGCGAAATCGGCCTCGCGGCCGGTGAGCCGCCGACGCGCCGCGGTTTTCCGCCGTCCATCTTCGCCGAACTGCCGCGGCTGCTCGAACGGGCCGGCATGAGCGACACCGGTTCCATCACCGCGCTGTATACGGTATTGGCCGAAGACGAAAGCGGCAGCGACCCCATCACCGAAGAAGTGCGCGGCATTCTCGACGGGCACCTGATTTTGTCGCGCGAAATCGCCGCGCGCAACCAGTATCCGGCCATCGACATCCTGGCGAGCCTGAGCCGCGTGATGCCGCAGATTGTCTCCCGCGAACACCTGGACGGTGCGGGCAAGATACGCCGCCTGATGGCGAAGTATGCCGAGGTGCAGACGCTGCTGCAGTTGGGCGAATACCGCGAGGGAGTAGACCATCTGGCCGACGAAGCCATCGCCAAGCATGAACGGATTCTGGCCTTCCTTTGCCAGGAGACCGACGACCGCTACGACGAGGATGAAACGCTGCTCATGCTGGGCGAGCTTCTCTCATGAGCGGGGGCTCGATCAAGGTCTGGAATACCGTTCTCATGATGAAGAACCAGGCGTTGAAGCGCCTGGAAAAAAAATTGGCCGTGCAAAGGGATGAGCTTCGGGAATGCCGCGCCGACGTGACGCGCAAGAACGAAGCCGCCTCGGCTTGCCGTGAAGACGGCGAGCGCCACGCCAGGCGGCTCGACGACATGCTGCAAGGCGACGCCGGATTTTCGCCGGAACGCTATCTCGACCACGATGCCTACCGGCGCGTTCTCGAAGAGCGCCACGCGGCGGCGCAAGCCGAAGTCGAGGCGGCCCGGCAACGGGTGGCAGGCAAGGAAGGCGAGATACGCGACACCAACAACGAGATCGGAAAAGCGACGACCAAGCGCGACCTGGTCAAAAAGAGAATCGAGATGCTGAAGAACCTGAAAGACCAGGCCGAACAAAACAACCAGGACGAAGAAGCCGCCGAGACGAACCTGGCGCGCTACATGCTGGCGGTGAAGGAGGCGGAGTTGCAAAGGACGGCGCACTGATGCTGGACCTCACCGCAACGAGCGTCAGCACCATGCTCGACGTGCACCGCAACCTGCACGAGCTGCTCTACGTGCTGGCCTTGTGCAGCATCCGCATTTTCGTGATCTTCACGGTATTGCCGGCGACCTCGGACCAGGTTTTGCCGGGCGGGGCGCGCAACGGCATCGTCTATGCCATCGGCTTTTTCATCGCGGCGGGCCAGCCGGCCGATTCCATTGCGCATATCGACGCATTGACGGCCGTGATCCTGATCTGCAAGGAAATGTTCATCGGCCTCGTGATCGGCTATGCGGCTTCGTCGGTATTCTGGGTCTCGCAATGCGTGGGCGTGATCATCGACAACATGGCCGGTTTCAACAACGTGCAGACCGCCAATCCCCTGCGCGGAGAACAGGCGACGCCGGTCTCCAACGTGCTCATCCAGCTGGCCATCGTCTTGTTCTATACCTATGGCGGCATGATGTTCCTGCTCGGCGCGATCTTCCAGTCCTTTGCCTGGTGGCCGCTGGAGGCGACCTTGCCGTCGATGAACGCGCTGACCGAGAGCTTCATGATCCATCGCGTGGATTCGATCATGACGGCCACGGTGAAGCTGGCCTCTCCCATCATCTTCGTGCTGGTGCTGATCGACATCGGCTTCGGCCTCATCGCCAAGGCGGCGGACAAGCTGGAGCCGACCTCCCTGAGCCAGCCGGTGCGCGGCGTGGTGGCCATGCTGATGCTGGTGCTGCTGCTCAATGCCTTCATCGAGCAGGTGAAGACCGAGTTTTCCTTTCAGGGATTCCAGTCCTTCTTGAAGGAGAACGTTGCCGACGGCAGCGCTAAACATTAGATGAGTTAGCTCGCACGAAGACCGACGCGCGAAGTCATATGACATTTGACGGGTATGTCGGATACATAGATAAACCTGATCGGAGTCTTCGGAAAAAGCTATAAGAGAGCGTATTCCGTCGCGCGCGCATGTCACGCAATTGTCATACTTGTTGCCGTCTCTCGCACGCGTGCCGTTTTGCGTGCACTCGTGCTTTTTCGTATGAAATTTATTGAGGAAAAAACGGAACTTTGTTCAGGAAATCTCCAGCTTTCTTGAAAATCCCCTTTCGCCCGCTCGCTAACATGATGTTCATGCAGCGATGAACAACGAAGACACGGTTCTCATCGCGTTGTTCGGCGTGCTTGCCAGGAACGGTAGAGGCGCCATGTCTCCGTAACCATCTTGAAAGGGTGAACGATCATGTTTCCAGTCTATTTTGCTGTGATTTCCTCGATGACCAAAGCTGAGGCAATGCCGTCGTATGCATTTGCGATGCAGGATGGCGATTTCGCACAGGCGCTCCGGCACGTCGAACGTTTCGCCGACCTCGACTCCTCCGACCTCGGCGAGATGGGCGTGCTCTCCTTTCAGTCGATGGCGGATGCCGCGCTGCTGCTGGGCCGCGAGGAGGAAGCGGAGGAGAATTACCGCAAGGCGCAGAAACTGCTCAAAGGTTCGAACGACGAGCTGCGGATTTTCTCGTGCCGCAATACCGGCTGGCTCTCCCTGTCGGTCAGCCGCTACGGCGCGGCCCTGAATTGCTTCTCTCGCATTACGCAGGATGCGGCAGCTACGCGGGAGCAGAAGATCGAGGCGATCGTTGCCATCGCCGTGATCCATCATCGTCTCGCCCAGCAAGCGGCCGCGGAAGAAGCCCTGGCGCATGCGGCCCGGCTTGCCGCCGAGGCCGGCTGCGACGCCCGCTGGGGCCTGCTGATCGATTTGCTGGCGCTGGACTTTTCGGTGCAGATCGGCGTCCGCTGCGCCGGCGGCTTGAAGGACCACGTGTTCTGGCAATCCGCCGCCGCCTACGGCGACCATCGCGCCAAGCTGGCGCGCTTCACCGAGCGGATGGGCAAGCTGCCGGCCAGGACGCCGGCTCCCGAGATCATGGCGCAGCGCTATCGCTATCTCGTATTGCTGCAGCGCTGCGCCGCCGGCGAGCGCGACGTCATCGATGCGCTGGGCGAGCAGCTTGCGCTGGCGCGCACGCGGGAATGCGAAACCCAGACCAGCACGATGCAGCTCGAAATCGCGCTCGCTGCCCTGGCCGGTAATTTCAGCGACCAGGCGGAAAAGCTGCTGCGCGGCCGCGGCGCCAAGGCGCAAACGCCGTCGCGCCGCTGGAATCTGGACTATATGTATTGCCAGGCCAAGATCTGCCTCAAGCAGGGCAATGCGGAAGAGGCGATGAAGTTCTACGCCGCCTATTCCGGCGAGGCGTTGCAATGCTTGCGCAGCGAGACCCAGGTCATCAAATCGCTGGATGGCATCGTGGAAACTGCCGTCACCGTGCCGACCGACGACGTCAGCGCGCGTCTGCCGGCCAAATACCGCCGCGCCTACGCCTATATCCTCAACAATTACCGGAGCACCGCGCTGACCATGCGCGAAGTGGCCGCCCACATCTGCGTGACCGAGCGCGCGCTGCAATTGGCGTTCAAGGAACACCTGGGCATGTCGCCCAGCGCGGTGATCCGCCGCTTGCGGCTCGATGCTGTGCGCACCGATCTGCTCAACGAGCGCGGCGGCGGCGACAACATCATGGAGACGGCAACCCGCCTCGGCGTGAAGAGCCGTTCCGCGCTGATCCGGGGATATCGCAAGCAGTTCAACGAGTCGCCGTCGGAGACGATCCTTCGCTGAGCCGCCGCTTGTCCGATCGACCGGCCGCTTTATTGCAGGGTCGCAGGGTCGCAGGGTCGCAGGGTCGCAGGGGCGCACGTTCGCCGGCAGTTTCCGATTTCAATTTCTCATGCGGATATCTTTAAAATGAAACTTCGTAACAACCGTTTGCGCGTCGGCGGACTCGTCTCCTCGCTAAGCGCACTTCTCCTGGCGTCCGGCCTGCCGCCCGACGCGATGGCGGCCAATGCCGGAACGATGAAACTCGAAAGCTCGCTCGACATGCGCGCGCAGGGGGCGCTGCCGATACCGTGGAAGACGGGCTCACTGCAGTATGCGGCGGATCACAAGGAACTCAAGGAAATCCTGCGCGAGCTGGCCGCAAGCCAGGGCGTGATGACCAGGATTTCGCCCCAGATCGAGGGGAATGTCACGGGTAAATTCTCGGATACGCCGCAGCGCTTCCTGGAGCAGTTGTCCGCATCGTTCGGCTTTTCGTGGTATTACGACGGCACGGTGCTGTATTTGTCGGGGGCGAACGAGGCCAAGAGCGTGGTGATCGGTCTCACTTATGCGTCGCCGGACGAGCTCAAGATAGCCCTGGACAGAATGCATATTTCCGACAAGCGCTTTCCCATCGTCGCCGACGAGGGCGCGGGTACGGTCCTCATTTCAGGCCCGCCGCGCTACGTCGATCTCGTTACCGATATTGCCGGAAAAATCGACCACAACCGCAGCGACAACCGCCACACCGTGGTCCGCGTGTTCCCGCTGCGCTACGCCTGGGCCGCGGACCATCCGGTACGCGTGGAGGGACAGGTGGTGACGATCACCGGCGTGGCCAATATCCTGCGTGCCGCCTACGAGACCAACCAGGCCTCGCAGCGCGAGCAGCAGCCGGCGTCGCAAAGCGAGGTCAGGCACGTCGGCAGCGTCCTGCCGAAAAGCCCGCAGCTGGGGCAAGGCGCCAATTTCTGGGGCTCGGCCTTGCCGGGATTGGGCGCGGCCGGCGGCGACAGCGCGCCGCTCAATCCGCCTTTGCCGAAGAATCTGACGGCGGGCGACGCGGCACAGGCATCCCTGCCCATGCCGGCGCCGGGTGGTGGAGGATTGGAGGAACGGCCATCGATCCAGGCCGACCCACGCTCCAATTCGCTGCTGATCCGCGATTATCCGGAAAAAATGGCGGCTTACGCAACGCTGATCGCCTCGCTCGATACCCGGCCCCAGGTTCTGGAAATCAGCGCCAGCATCATCGATGTGACGGAGAACGGCCTGGCGCAACTCGGCGTGGATTGGCGCCTGCATGGCAGCCACGCCGACTTCGAAACCGGGAACGGCGACCTGGCCCAAGCAAGCATGCCGGGCTCGGTCAATCCGGTCGGTTTCGCCAACCCCAATTCGAACTTGATTCCGGTGGCCGCCACACCGCTGGGGGGCACCTTCACGGCGGTGGCGGGAAGCGCGGCGAATTATCTGCTGACACGGGTCAGCGCGCTGGAGCAGACCAGCGACGCCAGGATCACCGCCAGCCCGAAAGTGGCCACGCTGGACAACGTCGAAGCCGTCATGACGAACAAATCGACGTTCTACGTTCCGGTTGCCGGCTTTCAATCGGCGGACCTGTTCAGCGTGTCGGCCGGTACCTCGCTGCGCGTGCTGCCCATGGTGGTATCCGAGAACGACCACTCGCAGATACGGCTCAACGTGCACATCGAGGACGGCCAGCTGACCGGCCAGGTGGTGGGGCAGTTGCCTGTCGTCAGCAACAGCGAGATCGATACGCAGGCCATGATTCGGGAAGGCGAGAGCCTGCTGATCGCCGGCTATTCGGTGGAGCAGGACTCGAAGCAAAACAGCGGCGTGCCCTGGCTGTCGAGCTTGCCGGTGGTGGGAAACATGTTCAAGTACAAGCAGGACCAGAAGCAGAAATTCCAGCGCTTGTTCCTGCTGACGCCACGCATCATCAATTTGAATTGAGCCTTCCGGCGGGCGGCGCGGCAGCGCCGCCCGCCGCTTCCCCTTGCTTGGCGTACCCCCACATTTGTCGGATGGTTTCCGCTGGCGATCTCTTTATACTGGTCCCGTCCGCTTCTACAAAATAACCGTCTTCACGGTTAGGCAAAAAAGCAGGTCAACAGCAATGCGCATGCGATCCGGCGCAGCCTGGCAAAGGCGGCGTGGGCCGCCGCATGCGCAGACTGTTGCACAAACATCGGCAATTCACAGGGAGGAAACATGAAAGAGCTGAGGGAAACGCAGGGCGCCACGCCGGAAAAAACGGGCGGGAGGCTGCGCACGTCCTTGATATTGTCAATCCTTGCCGCCGCATTGGCGGCATCGCCGGCCCATGCCACGCTAGGCGGAGACGGGGAGAGCGTTGTAGACGACCAGTTTGCACTGCATGCGATCGCGAGCATCGACACCCGGCCCGAGTACACGGACTACAAGCTGGCGACGCCGGACGGGGTGATCGTCCACGAATTCGTCGATCCGGCAGGCCGGGTATTCGAAGTCACGTGGAGCGCAACGGGCCGGCGCCCCAATATGCGGCAGATTCTTGGGCGATACATCGAACGTTTCAACGGCGAAAAAGACGGCGGCCTTCCCGCCGGCCGTCACGCCAGCGTGGCCGATGCCGACCTTGAAATCCATTCGCGCGCGGCCGACCAGGAATTTTCAGGTAGCGCACACATTCCCGCCTTGACCCCCGAGGCCGCGCGCCAGGCATTGCGCGTTGCCGAAGAGGCACAATAACCTCCTGGTGCGATCCGCCAATGTGCGCGCCCCGCAAGGCCGCGCATGCACTGTTCGTTCATCTCCCGGTCTGCCAGCACGGCGCCGTATCCGCCAAGACTGATCGGATGTGAAACCTGTGGCGGCTCACGGCAATAAAGACGATTAATAGAACCGATCAATAGAATCGATCAATGGAATCAATCGATAGAATTCATTAATAGAATCAATCAATAGAATCAATTGGCGAAATCGATTGAATGTGCGGACGGCCGCGTGCCCGCCCAACCGGCGGAAGCACGCTAACTGGCGTTCGCCCTCAGCACGAAAGCAAGATTCAACAGGCACGACAAGCCCATGAACAGGCAGCCCTTCTCATAGGCGCGCGTCAAGTCCGAATCCTCTTCCCAGGGATAGTGGTTGAATGCCCCGCGGCCCAGGAAGACTGCCGACCAGGCGATGCCGACGTAGGCGAAATAAGCCAGCACGTCGAATACGTCGCGCAGGCCGCAACGCGTCAGCAGCAACGAGTGCGCGACCGCCAGGAGGGAAAGGTTGAGAGGATGACCGAAGGCTTTGGATGCGATCTTGCGCAGTTGTATTGAGTTCATAGGGATAGCTATCCTGATGCTCGCTGGGTAGGCGGGCGGCTATTTGAGAACGAGGGTAATTCTCAAGCATATTTTACAACATATTCGCCGGCGCTACCGGGGTGACTCAATGTGGACGTCCCCGGCGCGTCGGATAGTGGCGCCGCGTTTATTCGAATTGACGCAGATAGGCGTCAAGTGCCGCGCCGCGCTCGGCATGGCGATGGAATTGCGAGGCCTCGTCCTCTTCCATTTTCTCAAAATGAGAAAGCGGCATGATCACGCGTTCCGACGCGTTGCTCGAAGCGTTGGAGCGGAACGAATCGGAACGGGCCGGCCGGGACTCTTGCGGCCTGCTTTGCCTGCGTGTCGTCGCGGGTTCGGGGGCGAATTGCGCCTTGTATCGTTCCCTGGCCAGTGCTTCGCTCGGATGCTCGTTGTTGTTGTCCGCGCGCGCTTTTTCATCCTCCCAGAATTCGTCGAACGACCTGACCGGTTGGCCGGAGGAGGGCGCAGGTTTCGTGCGCGAGGCGGCGTTCGAACGTCCGGGCGATGTCGGAGGAGAGAAGAATTGCGCCTGGTATCGCTCCTCGGCAAGCGCTTTGCTCGGTTTTTCGTTGGCGTTGTCGGCGCGCTTGGCTTCTTCCTCTTCGAAGTGAGAGAACGGCCTGATGGGCGGGGCGCTTGCGCTCGCATTACCGCCCCCTTGCGGCCGGGCGGATTGTTTGGGCGGATTTGTCGGCCTGCGCTTGATGTCGGCGAGACCGTTGAAGTCGTCGAACGAGAGCCCCAGCGATGGCTTTTTGCCGGCGGCGGAAGGCGTCCCCGGCGCCGCTCTCGTGGGCGATGGGGGAGGGGTAATGTTCTGCGCGCCCCCCTGTGCCTGCATCTTCTTTCCGCTGTTCTGCACGCTGTTCCTTGCTCCCGGCGCCTGGCTCGAAAGCAGTGCCGCGCGGGCCGGCTTGGCGGTGGGCGAAGATGGCGCCGGCCGCGAACCGGTCTTGCCGGCGCTGTTCTTCGGCGCCGACCAGATCGGCCCCGGCGCCTTCTTCAGTTGTTGCGTGAGCGTTTTCAGGTCGGCGGCCGGCTCGCCGGAGGCGGCCGCCGGTTTCTGCGCCACCGGGGCCTTCAATGCGTCGAAGCGCGCAAACAATTCCTTTTCCGATGGCACCGGGCCGCCGCGCAGGGCTTGATAACGGGCTTGCAATTCAGGCGGGAGCCCTTCGTTCCCTCCGGTTTTCCCCTGCCCCTGGACGGGCGCGCCGGCCGGCTTCTGCGCCGTCGAGGCCTTCAATGCGTCGAAGCGCGCAAACAATTCCTTTTCCGACGGCACCGGGCCGCCGCGCAGGGCTTGAAAACGTGCTTGCAATTCCGGCGGCAGCCCTTCGTTCTTTCCCGCGTTCTTCTGCCCCCGGACGGACGCGCCGTTTTCCTGGCGTGTGCGTACGGAAGCGCCCATGCGATATTGCTTTGCCGGCGCTGCCGTGTTGCCGTCGGCCCGTTTGTCGCGCGATGGCGAAAGCCGCTTCGTCAAATTGCTCAATATCGATTGGGACGGTGCCTTGCCCGGCGCCGCCTTTTCCTTGGCCGGCCCGGGGTCCGGTGCCACGCGGTTCGAACCGAAATGCACGTATTTTGCGAAACTCGTTTTCAACGACATGATGTATCCCTTCCCCATGATTCCTGCAACAACTATATAAAACCGGTTCGGTCCGATCCGGCCCATCACCGGAAAAATTCTTGCAAGGAACGAACCGCCCGCCTCTTTTCGCCTCTCGCGTTTCGGCAAATGCCGCGCCGCATTCGAACCGTCGCCATGGTCGGGACCATGCGCGGCAAAGCGATGGATACGGCCGTCAGCCTTGCGTCAGCGACTTGGCGTTCTTGCCGAGCTGTTCCGACATCTGGTTCTGCGACATGTTGAGCTGGATCCGGTTCTGGATCTGGGCCAGTATGTTGTTGGTCTGCATGTTGATGCGCGAGAGTTCGAGGGATTCCTTGACCATGCTGTTCGAATCGGCGCGCGCGGTCTCAACAGGGGTTTCGTGGCCCGTATGATGGGGTTCGTCCGGGCCATCGGGACCGTTCGGGCCGCCCGGACCGCCCGGACCGCTAGGACCATGGGGACCGTCGCCGCCATGGCTGGACATGAGCGAGTGCGCATCGTCTTCGTGTTCGAAGGACGGACTGTGATGCATCGAGGACGATCCGGGCGTTTCGGGCGGCGAGAAATGCGAGTAGACGTTTCCGTATGCGTGATGAGGTATCGCCGGTTCGTCCCCGTGCATCGAGTTCGATTCCAGGTTCCTGCTCTTTGCCGAAGAGATCGCATTGCGCGTGTTGGCGCTCAACTTGATTTTCGGCCCGACCTTGAAGCCTGTCTTGCCGCTGCGCGAAGAGGCGGATTTGCCGGCCAGGCCGGCAAGCGCGCCGCTGGGCTGATGCGTGTTCTGCCCGGGGGACTTGACGGCATCGCCGCCGTTGCTTTTTCCCGCAGTCGATTCATGCGATGTGGACGAGACCTCGCGGCTGGAACCGAGAGAGAGGAAGGAAGGTAACGAGGGTAAGCCAAAAGCCATGATGTTCTCCTGATTTCCAAGAATAGGTGTTTGTATGGTGCGACGAGCGATGAGGCGTACGCTGGTTCGTGCGACGGTTCGTTCGATATCGCCGGCGCCGGCGGCATGCCGGCGCCGGTGATGTCGATGCGCATTAACCCTGCGTCAAGCTCTTGGCGTTCTTGCCGCCGTTTTCGCTGATCTGGTTTGCTGCCATGTTGTAGTTCTCTTCGTTGCTGATTTGAGCCAGCTTGTTTTGCGTCGCCATGTTGATGTTGGCCAGCGCTTGCGAGGTGGCAATGGCGTCTGCGGCGTCTGCTCCGGCTGCTGCAACGATTTTCCCACCCCCGATTCCGCCACCGCCGCCGCCCGCGGCAAACGAGGCGAAGTTGATGATGTTCCCAAGCTTGTCGCTCTTCGAGTTCGAGCCATTGTCGGTTCTTTGCCGCTTGTTCGATTCGGGGCCGAATCCGCCGCGGCTGACCGTTTCGGACTCGCTGCGGCTGCGCTTGCTTCGTCCGCCGGCAAAGGAGGCGCCGATTTCGAGGCCGCCGATGACGCCGGCCGCAGCGGCGCTGCTGTTACCGGAGAGCGCGCCGCCGACCGCATTGGCCGCTGTGGAGGCCAGGGCGTCCTTGCCGGCGTTGACGGCGCGCTTGGCCAGGTTCTTGGGGCCGCCGACCATGTCGCCCACGACGTTTTGCAACACGGGGCCGCCGATATGCGCCGTCTGCATGGCCGCAACAGCAGTGTTGGCCGCCAGGCCTTCCGGCGTGAGATCCGAGGCCAGCGAGGCGCCGCTGGCAAGGGCGCCAAGTCCGTCGGACAGCGCCGCGCCGAAGTGGCCCTGGGCCAGATCCTTCGCGGCATTGAGCGTGCCTTTCACGGTGTTGAACGCATCGTTTGCAACGCCGGAGGCCACCTGGTTGACGACCTTCACAGCACCGTCTTCCAGCTTGTGGTCCAGGCTCTTGACCTTTTGCGCCATCTTGTCCATCGTTTTGCTGATGTGCATGTTCGTGATGGCGTCGGTGGCAGCATCGACCTCGGCTTTCTGGATGTCCGTCCCGGCCTTGGCCAGATCGGTCACGGTACGCACTTCGGAATTCAAGGCGTCCTTGAATTTGCCTTGCGCCAGGTCTTCGATGGTGTGGAGCTGCGAGACGACGGCCTTGCCGACGTCCTTCGCTGCGTGTTCCACGCCATGCACCAGGTCCTCCGCTCCGTGCTCGATGGCGTGCCCGAGGTGTCTGAAAAAGCTTCCAAAACTCATGATGTTTCCTTTCGATTGTTTGTGTTCAATGTAAGATGGCTCGTGCCGGCACCGACAGGCGCGGGCGGGGCCTTCTTGGCTGGCGGCCCCGCGCGGCCTTGAGACGGATCAGGCCGGCACCTCGTCATCAATGATTCTTCGCGCCGCTGCCGCCGCCGGCCTGAAGCTGATTGGCCATCTGCTCAATGACGGGCATCAGCTTTTGCAGCACCTGCAGGATTTGTTGCGTCATGTCGCCGGTGTTGGTGGCGTTGGATTGAGTACCGTTGCCCCCGCCGGAAGCAGGCTGCTGCGGTGCTGCGCTCGATGATGGCTGTTGATTGCCGGCCTGCTGCTGTTGCTGTTGTTGCTGCATCATCTGTTCCAATGTCTGCAGAATCGACGTGATTGTCTGGAGGATGTCGGCGAGCTGCGATTGCGGGTTGGTCGAACTCGAATCGTTCGTGTTCGGCGTTGCCGTGGGATCGGTGCTGCTTGGCGATGCGCCGGGAGCGGCTGCGCCGCCGGCATCACTGGGACCGCCCGCACCGCCCGCACCGCCCGCGCCACCTGCACCGCCTGCACCGCCTGCACCACTTGCGCCGCCCGATCCACCCGTCGGGGCGGCGGAGGGGCTGCCGGAACTGTCGCCGCTGCCGCCCGAATTGCCTGCTCCCTGGCCGGACAGGAGCTGTTGCAGCATTTGCAGCAACTCTTCGAGAGCCTGCATGATTTCCTGCAGCGAACCGCCGGAGGCGGCGCCGTTCGCACCGCCTGCGCCGCCGGCACCGTCAGCACCGCCCGCGCCGCCGGCCCCACCGGCGCCTTGCGATTCCATTTTTTGCAGCAGTTGAATCAGCTCGCTCAAGAGTTGCAGCATGTCTTGCATCAGATTGCCGCCTTTTGATGCGCCTTGTGCGGACGAGGCGCCGTCGACCTTGTTGCTCGAGGAGTCGCCCGAGGACTGATTGGGATTCGCTTGAAGCTGTGCCTTCAAGAGATCTTCCACCACCTGCAGCGCGGCCGCCAATACCTGTTCCGCCTTTTGCGCGGCCTCCGCCAGTTGCATGCCGTCCGACTGGGGAGCCTTATGCGCCATATTCACGAAGCCGCTCGACAGATTGGCTGCGAAATTGCCGATTGCACTCATAAAATCACCTATAAAAAATATTGAAAATCCAGGTGACATCGCCACGGAAAAATCCACGAACCGTGCCGACTTACCCGCATGGAAAAGCCAATAACAACAAACAACGAACTTCAAAACCGGTACCGCCTCCCCAAGATGCCGCTTGAACCATGCGCTTGCGCCGTTCGCGGACGAACACTGGAGTGAAGCAAGTGCAATGTATGCGACGTGTGGATTTGGAATATTCAGGCGCCGAACTTGAGAGTCGAAATACGAAATGCCTGAGGCGGGTTGCAGACTTCGCCTGCGGGCATGCCGCCTATCAGCCCCGCGTCTCGGATATGTCTGATGCGGATTTCGTTTTTCTTGCACTTATTTCGCTTGCGCAAGCGAGCGGCGTCTTGCAGCTTCTACGATAAGGCTGTGCAAGGAAGAGTGGCGCCGTCAGGCGTAGATTGCGGCGCTTGGTTGCGGGATATCGGTGGCGGGGTGCTTGTGCCCGTCGATTGGGAATGGGGAATGTATATGTCGAAGACTATTTGTGTGGAAGATTTCGGGACGCCTCCCGGTGTCGGCATGGCCGATGCCGGGGGGCGCGTGCAGGTTTCGTCACGGCGCCGGCTGCGGTTGACGCCCATGGCGCGGCACATCGGCGTGCTGCTGGGTTTGCTGCTGGCAAGCAATGCCGCCAAGGCGGTGGAATTGGGCGAGCTCGAAGTGCGTTCGGCACTCAACGAGCCGCTTAACGCGCTGATTGCATTGAACGGCATGGAACAAGGTGGCGCCGAGTGTTTCAAGGGCGGCGTCGCTTCCCTCGAAGGCGGGGCTCTGGGGAAGACCAGGATCAAGCTGATCGGAGAGGGCGCGGCGCGCAAGGTGCTGCTGCGCAGCGACAGGGCGATTTTCGAACCCGCGGTGGCCGTTTCTATCGAATTCGTATGTGGTGCCGGGGCGCGGCGCGAATATCAGGTCATTCTCGATCCGGCGCTGCCCACCGCTGCGACAGCCGCGAAGAGCCCGGTGGACGGTTCGGCCGTGGCGGACGAAGGCGGCCCGGTGACGTCGTCGGCGAAGCAGGGGCAGGAAGTCCATGAGGTCCGCGAAGTTCACGAGGGCCGCGAGGGACACGAGGGGCCTGGGCGGCCCCATATCGCGCCGGTACTGAAGCAGTTCCTTTCCACCATCATTCCTTCGGCGCAGGCGGCTGACCTGGTGGAGGAGACGGGCGGTTCGGCCGAAGCGAGAATCGACGCCGCGCGCAGAGAGGTCGCGCTTCTCGAACAGGAGCAGCAGGTACTCGAAAAATTGAGCAAGCAAACCTCGGGCCTGCTTGCCAAGCAACGCGGGGAAAACGGCTGGGCCCTATCCGGCGCCGGGCCGCAACCCATGTTCCTGGTATTGGTTTGCGCCGGCGCAGGCATCTTGCTGCTGTGGGGCTTGGGTCATCGTGTGCCGGGACGCGGCTATCGCGCCGCGCTGCGGTTTGAGGCGGTCAAGCGCGGCAAGCGCGCCAGGAAGTCGCACGAGGAAGCAAGGGAAGCAAAGCGGAACGAGCCGGCGATCGATCTGGACCAGCCCATTCCTTACGAGCCTCCCGTCGTGCTGCGCCCCACGAAGAGTGGGGCATGGTTCGTCGATTCGCTGGTCGAAACGCCGACTCCCATCGAGAAATTGCCGGAATGCGAATTTTTCGACAATCACGAGTATTTCAATAACGTCCGCACCGATCTTCCGGTGTATAGCGTCGAAGTGGTCGCGGATGAATTTCAGCTCGCCAGATTCTGGATGGAGATCAGCGAGCATGCGCGCGCGATCGAGGTACTGGAGGCCGGATGGGCCAAAGGGGCGCCGGAATCCGAAGAGACCTGGCTGACCTTGTTCGAGCTGTACCGGATAACGGGTGAAGCGCAAAAGCATGCCGGGCTGGCGCGCGATTTCGAGCAGGCGTTCCGCCGCGAGGCGCCGCGCTGGTCCGGCGTTTCGCATTTGGAGCCGAAAGCCGCGTAGCGGCACGCCGGCATGGTTCGATTTTTCCGGAGAAACTTTTCATGATCAAATCCATTACGGCCGCGCTTCTGGCAGTCTGCCTGCTGGCGCCGCGTCTCGCCTACGCCGATTGCTTCGACGAAGCGGCGCGCTACCAGCATGTCGATCCCATGATTTTGCGTGCCATTGCCTGGCAGGAGTCGCGCGGCCACGCCGATGCCGTGCACGTCAACACCAATGGCACGACCGACTTCGGCATGATGCAGGTCAATTCGATCCACCTGCGGGCGCTGTCGAACTATGGCATCTCGCAGCAGGACTTGATGAAGCCTTGTGTCAGCGTCTATGTCGGGGCCTGGTATTTGCGCCAGATGATGATGCGGCACAAGGACACGTGGAGTGCGGTCGGCGCCTATCATTCGGAGCGGCCGGACGAGCGCGACAAGTACAGCAACAGCGTCATGAAGATCGTCGCGAACCACTGCGGCGGAGACGGCGTGCGCGATGCGCCCGCCGCGGCCTGCGCTACGCTTGCCGGCGGGCGCTCTTACGCCATGGCGGAAAAGCCTTCCGCTGCGCTGGGTTATTGAACCTGGAAACGGCAGTTGACTGCTCACTGATATCTGCGAAGCCATATGAACATTCCCGTTCCTTTTTTCTGCGCGGCCCACTGATTGGGTGAGAGCGCTACAGACGCGATTGCATACTTTTCCGGCCTCCTGGGGCGGCCCGCGAAAGGGATGTTGCTCGGGGCGGCCAACTACTTCTACACCTACGATTTCTCCAAGGGCACGATCCTGGAAAGCGCCGACGGCGGACGGAGCTTTGCGGCCATTTATTCCGGGCTCGACGTTCTGCCTTCCTATGCTTCGCAAAGTCAGCTGGCATCGGTCCTGGGCACGGTCCGGCGCGACCTGTGGCTGGCGACGCCCAACGGGCTGTGGCACATCAACGGGGCAAGCGGCGCGCCGGTTAAGACCGCTTACGTGCAGGCCGCCTATAGCGTCGGCTTCGGCCTGGCCGCGACCGGCCAGGCCTACCCCGCTGTATATATCTCCGCCAAGATCAACAATGTGTACGGTATTTATCAATCGATCGATGGCGGGGCGACGTGGCGGCAACTCAACGACGCCAAGCATCAATGGGGCGGGATCAATTCCGTTGCCGGCGATATGCGCGTCTTTGGGCGAGTCTATGTCGGCGCGATGCGGGGCGGGGTGATCGTGGGGAATCCGCAGTAAGAAACTGACCGAGCGGGGAGCGATCATTCTTGTCGGCCCGCCGCCTTGGCACGGGCGGGCGCGGGTGAAACTCAAGTTCGCAGGGGGGAAGCTGGCTCGCGCGACGGGACTGATAAGTGCCAATATCACGAGCAAGAATTAGCGGCCGAAGCCGTGGCGACAAAGAGCCTTTCCAAGCAGTGTTAAATGTCAATTGTTACTTCGTCGAAAATTGTTCTTTGAGTTGGTGATATTCGCAATTGCGGCATTACTTTGCCGCCTGCAGAATGGCAGTGCGGCTTGTATGCGCCTGATGTATGGTTGGCCAATACGAGTACGCCAAATAAAAAATATTACGAGACACCGCCTATGAATACAAAGCCAGAGTTGATGCCTTCATCCTCGGGTCATTTCGCTCAACCTTGCCCAACACCGCCGCAGCGCAGCCGTTCCGCACCCTGATGCGCCTGGGATAGTGCCGTCAATCGGGGCGTGTGCCGCAGCAGCGGCTTGCGGTCCTGCCTGATGGCTTTTCATCGTTTTTGATGTCTCCGCGTTGACAGCCATGGAGGAACCCTCTGGCGTCGGGCGGGGCTGGCATCGTATTGAATACGTACTGAAATCGTACTGGAATTTTTTGCGGCCGAAGTTTCGTGCTGAAGAAGTGAGTTCGAAAAACATTACCCATACATTTTGAGGAGAGCAGCAATGGCATCAGCGAGCAGTTACGGCACCTTGGTTCAAGAACTCTATGTGGCTTATTTCGGCCGTCCGGCCGATTATTTCGGGCTGCAGAATTTCGAGGCCGCCCTCGCTGCCGCGAACGCGCCGACCGGCATTGCGGGCCTGGAGGCGGCGTACAGCACGAATGCAGCCGTCAAGACCCTGGTCGACGGTTTCGGCACCAGCGCCGAATCGATCGCGCTGTACGGCAGCGGCACGACCGAAAGCTTCGTCAATGCCATCTTCGAAAACCTGTTGAACCGTGCGCCGTCCGTATCCGGCCTGTCGTTTTGGGTCGATGCGATCAATTCGGGCGCTGTCAGCAGGGGCGATGCAGCCCTGGCCATTGCCGCCGGTGCGCAAGCCAACGCCACGGCGCAAGGCTTGATCGACGCGCAGACCATCGCCAACAAGTTGGCCGTGGCGTCGAATTTCACGACGGGTCTGGGCGCTTCGTCGCTGAACATCACCGCCTATAGCGGGGCCGCGGCCGCTACCGCCGCGCGCAGCCTGATCGCCGCGGTCGGCAGCACGACCGACACGACCGCCTACCAGGCCACGGTCCAATCGGCCATCACGAGTCTGGTCGCCAACCACGTCAGCAATACTTATGTCTTGACGGCCGGCGTGGATACCTTCGCGGGCGGCCCGGGCAACGACGTCTTCAATGCCATCCTCGACAACACCGCCGGCCTGGCGGCGGGCGGCCAGGCGGCGACGCTCAATGCGTTCGACAGCCTTACCGGCGGCACCTTGAGCAACACCCTCAATATCACCGACTTCGGCGTGGGCACGCAAATGACGCTGCCCGCGGCCACCATCAACGGCATGACCGCGATCAACGTCAGCTCTCTCGAAGGCGTCAATGTGGATTTGAGCGGCATGTCCGCTCTGACGGCCGTGAACGTCAAGACGTCGAGCGGAACGGACAACGTCACCGCCGGCGCCGCTGCCGCACTGGTTGTGAACGACAAGGCGGGGGCCGTCACCACGACGGGCGGTGCGACAGTTTCCGTCACCACGGACACCGCGCATGCGGTCACGGTCAACGGCGGTTCCGCGACGACGGCGGTTACCGTCAACGGCGGCAGCGTCGCCACGGTGACCGATGCCAATTACGGCAAATCCGGCACCAATACCATCGCCAGCGTCGCCATCAGCAACGACACCGGCTTCAACAAGATTTACAGTAACGCGCTGGCTTCGGTCAGCGTGGTCGGCAGCTCGAGCTTCCAGGTCTACAACGGCTCCAGCGCCGCGCAGACCCTGGCGCTGACATTTAATGGCGTGAATGGCGGTGCTTTTATCGACGATACCGCCACCACCATCAACATCACTTCGACAGGCGCCGATTCGTCCAGCATTTATTTGCGGTCCTTCGACGCGACCACGTTGAACTTCGATCTGGAGGCGGGGCTGGGGTTTGCGAACTATGGCCCGACCGCGGGTTGGGTGGGCCCTGATGCAACCAACGTGAAGTCGGTGACCGTCAAGGGTGGCGGATCGCTCTACGCCGATTTCTCCAACGATAATACGACGTCCTGGCATGAGCCTGCGATCAATACCTCGGCCATGATCGACGCCAGCGCTTCAACGGGCAAAATGACGCTGACGCTCGCTACGGGGCAATCGTTCACCGGCGGTACCGGAACGGACATGATTACGATCATCGGCACGCAGACCGGTACCATTGCAGCCGGTTCGGCGACCAATAACGAGATCGTATTGCAGAACATTGCCGGCGCGAGTTCCACGACGATCGCTTCCCTCAGCCATTTCTCTATCCTGGGCGTGTCCGGCTCGACCTCGGGCACCTTCGACATGAGCAAGTTGGGCAACGGCTCGGGCTATACTCACTTCGACGTGCAAGGATCGAACGGCAACGTCACCTTCACCAACGTCGCCACGGGTTCCACGCTCTCGCTCGAAGGCGGCAACAGTAACGTGATCACCCTGCAAACTGCGGACAGCACCGGCCCCAACGACAGCGCCACGGTGTCCCTGGGTACGACC
>DASVLJ010000072.1:0-47393 GCA_036384915.1 Burkholderiaceae bacterium | reverse complement strand
GTAACCCAGCGCCACGCGCGCCGCCTCGACTGCGGCGTGGTCGGCCTGCAGCGCGGCGCGTTGTGCCTCCGCCTGCGATTGCACGGTGTCGGTCGCGCCCTGGGAAATGAATCCTTTGGCAAGCAATTCCTTGCTGCGCGTGAGCTGACGTTCGAGGTCGGCCAGGGTGGCGCGGTCCCGCGCGAGTTGCGCTTCCGCCTTCTGCAGGTTGACGCGGTCGGCGCGGTCGTCCAGCGTGAAGAGCAGTTCGCCCGCCTTCACGAACTGGCCTTCCTTCACATGCACCTTGGCGATCACATTCGTCACCTGCGGCCGTACCTCGACGCTGTTGAGCGAGCTGACGTAGCCGTTGGCTTCCACCCGCACCGGCACGTCCATGCGTTTGGCGGCGACCAGCGACACCGCGGTCACCTGGCCCTGTCCTTTCGCCTGTGCCGGCGATTCAGCCGCCTTTTGCTGCCCGGGCTTGAAATACGTCCAGCCACCGACTCCGGCAGCAACAGCAATCAGGAGGATGGCGATCCGTTTTATCATGGTCGGCGAGCGTGGGAAAATTAGTTAGCAAAGGCAAGTATTCTACGCATACAATCCCTGCCATGCACACTCTACTCCCTAAATTAGCCGACTTGCAGCAGAAGACGACGGAGGAGCGTTTTGGCAAGGCGATCGGCGATGTCAGCCGTGCCTGGAACGACAAGCTGGACCAGCGGTTGAAGCCTCTCGGCCTGAGCCAGTCGAAGTGGCGCGCGCTGCTGTACGTGTCGCGCGTGCCGGCAGGGATCAACCAGACTGACCTCGCCCGGATGCTTGCCATCGAAGCGCCGACCCTGACGCGCCTCGTGAAGCTGCTGGAAGACGAGGGCTGGGTGACGCGGCGCCCGCTGCCGGGCGATGCGCGTTGCAAGATGGTGCGCCTGACCGCCAAAGCCAGGAAAACCGTCGCCCTCATTGAAGGCGAAGTCATCCGCCTGCGTGCCGAAACCGTCGGCCGCCTGACGCCGGACCAGCTCGCCGCCGGATTCGACGCAATGCAGGCGTTGCAGCGCCATCTCGACGAAATCTGAACATTTACCTATTGCAGTTGCCATGGCAATTGCGTAAGTCCTAACTTCTTCTGCCGCTCTTTGCTGCCGCTGCACAGGCTGCGGCATGCCGCGCGCCGCCTGTTTCCGGCCCCGAATCTTGTTCGACGGATCGCCGCACTTTTCACGCTTTCTCTTGCGGGGCCGCTGCTACATTGAATTCGCGGACATTCGCCCCGCACAATAATTATTCAAAAGATAACTATCGCTTCGTCAGGAGAGACGTCATGAACTTGCGCAGCTTGCGTATCGGCACCCGCCTTGCCATCGGTTTCGGCTTCATCCTTGCCACGCTGATTGTCGTGCTGGCGGCCGACAACATTGTCAGCACCAGGAATCGGGAACGGATGATCGAAGGCCTTGAGGTGAGCAACATGAAAGCGTCGCTCGCCGCCGATATCAAGAGCGCGTTGCTGGAAGGCGGCATTGCGATGCGCAACATCGGCCTGCAGACCGATCTCGAAGCGATGAGGAGGGAAGAGAACAAGGTCAAGGCGCTGCGCGCACGTTATGCGCAGGCGCATGACAAGCTCGCCACGCTCGGGCTCTCGGTTGACGAAAAAAAGCTCCTCGCCGATATCGAGCGCATTGACCGCGACATCGACGTGCCGTTCAAGGAGGCGATCAAGATGATCGGCGCTTTCAACAATGAAGAGGCAATCAAGTTGATTGCCACTCGCATCGATCCGCTCAATCAGCAATCCCTCGCAGAAATCAACAAGCTGGTGGACTTGCAGCAAAAGGCGATGCATGAGGTGATGCGCGGCACCGTTGACAGTGGCCGCCAACTGATGAGCATCCTGTTCGCGATTGGCACGGTCGCATTGCTTGCAGGTGGCGCATTTGCTTTCATGCTTACACGCAGCATCACGCATCCGCTGCGCGATGCGGTAGCGGTGGCGCGCAAGGTTGCGGCGGGCGAACTTACTTCGCGTGTTGCAGTGAGCGGCAAGGATGAAGTCAGCGAACTGCTCGGTGCCCTCAGCGAGATGAACGGCAGCTTGTCGAAGATCGTCGGCGACGTACGCATGGCTACCGATTCAATTACGGTGGCTTCGCGCGAAATTGCATCCGGCAATTCCGACTTGTCTTCGCGCACCGAGATGCAGGCGGGTGCATTGCAAAAGACCGCGGGTTCGATGAATGAACTCACCGAAACCGTGCATCGCAATGCGGAGAATGCGCGTGAAGCGAACCGGCTGGTAATCTCTGCCTCCGACGTCGCAGTGAAGGGCGGACAGGTCGTGGGACAGGTGGTCGGCACGATGGGTTCGATCAAGGAAAGCTCGCGCAAGATCGTCGACATCATCGGCGTAATCGACGGTATTGCGTTCCAGACCAATATCCTTGCGTTGAATGCCGCCGTGGAAGCGGCCCGCGCCGGCGAGCAGGGGCGCGGCTTCGCCGTGGTCGCGGCCGAAGTGCGCACACTGGCGCAACGCAGTGCGGCAGCGGCCAAGGAAATCAAGACCTTGATCGGCGACTCGGTGGAAAAGGTCGAAGCCGGCAGCAGGCAGGTCGACGAGGCCGGTGCGACGATGAACGAAATCGTCACTTCGGTTCAACATGTGGCCGACATCATGAGCGAGATCAGCGCAGCCAGCCAGGAACAGAGTTCCGGCATCGAGCAAGTCAATCTCGCCATTACGCAGATGGACGAAGTGACGCAACAGAACGCCGCTCTCGTGGAACAGGCCGCCGCTGCCGCACAGAGCATGCAGGATCAGGCGGGAAATCTTTCGATGGTGGTGTCGGTATTCAAGCTTGATGCGGACGCAGTACCACGCACCTTGCCGCCCAAGCGCCCAGTCGCCGCGGCGCCGGCACTGGCCGCCCGTCCCGCGACGAAGAAACTGCCGGCCAAAGTGGCGCTGCCACCGGCTGTGAAATCGGCGGCAAGCCACGACAACTGGGAAGAATTTTAAACGACATTAAGTTATGCTGGGTAAAAGCAAAGCTTGGCGAGACCCGACACAAGCCACATGGCACGAGCGGTTATGATTGATAAGGCGGCACCTGCGCCTTGTCGCAAACCGACTTCCTGCCTTCGACGCGGCAAGCATTGACTTGCTGTCCCGCCACATTCCAGATTTTCACATCCCAGCGATCCGTGCCCCGGCGTTCCATGGTCATGTAGCCGAAACCGCCGACCCAGGAAGAGAAATGCTCGACGATGGCGCCCGGGGCCGGGCTCTCCCCTGGCGGCAATTGTTCCGGCAGCGGCACCGTGTCTTCCTGTGTGCCGGAAAAGCCGGCAATGAATTGGCTGGGCTGCTGGCCGGCGAAACTCACCTGCTCCCAGACATGCACATGGCCCGACAGCATCATGTCGATGCGCGGCGGCGCGAAGTCCGGATTCTGTTGGCCCCACACCGACTGCAAGCCGCCGTTGCCCGGCAGAAGCTTACCCCCGGCCTTGGCGGCGAAGCCAAAGATGGGGTGGTGATCGGCCGCGATGTTGTAGCTGGCTTGCTGCGACAGCAGATCGACCTTGCGGTACATGTCGGCGTATTTGATCTCGCGCAGGTCGCCTGGCTTGATTGCGCCACCCGAGGTATTCGAGCTGTCGAAGACGATGATTTGCGCGCCCGAGCCCAGCGGCACGGCGTAGGGATCGCTGTAGTCGCCGTTATCGTCGTTGGCGGCAACGACGCAGTCGCGGCCGGGCAGCAGCGGGCGTGGATCTATCAGGCGCCACCAGCCCTGTCCGCCGCGGGCACAGGATTCGTGGTTGCCGCGCACCATGACCCAGGGCGCGGCGCGGAGCAAAGACTCGCCAGGGCGGAAAAAGTCGGCGCGCCATGCGTCCCAACCGTAGCCCCAGGGGCTGCCGGCACAGCCGGGATTGCCGTCGGGGCAGGCATTTTCGCGGTACAGATAGTCGCCTACATGCACCACGAGATCGGGCTTCCAGGCCGCCGCATGCGCCGCGACGGCGGCAAAGGGATATTTCGCGGCATCATTGCAGGCTTGCGCTTCATTGTCGGCTTTCTTGATGCGGCAACCGGTATCGCCGATCACGACGATGCGGTTGACCGTGGCAGGCAGCAAGGGCAGCATGTTGCCCTCGATCATGACGTTCTTCGAGCCCGGCGGCACGACCTTTTCGCAAGTCAATACGGGGAAGGCCGAGGGCTTGCTGTCTGGCGGCGCGGATTTCGTCGCACGCAACGGCAGCGTATCGGCGCGGGCGCGCAGGTCCATCGTGAAGTCGGCGCCGTCTATGCGTATATCGGGGCAGACTGCGGCACGCGTGATCACGCGCGCCACCGGCGTGCCGCCTTCGCCCAGCACGATGAACATGCTGTCGTGGCCGGGGCGGTCTTCAATCGGCGCCTTGTTGGCGGCGCAGGCGCCGAGCATGGCGGCGGCGGATGCGCCGAGCAAGCTCTGGCGCAAAATATGCCTTGCGAACATCTTGTTCCTCTCCGTGAGAAATGGGCGAGTCTAATTGCGGTATTCGACCCAGATTTGATACAGATTATCATGCCCGTGCAATTCCGCCGGCGCTTCCGGATAGCTTGCCCCCTGCACCGCAGCTAGCGAAGACTGGTCGAACAAGCCGACACCACAAGTAGCCAGGACGCGCACACCGCTGACGACACCGTCGCGCAGGTGAAACTCGACCTGGGTCTTGCCCGCGAAATGCATGGTCGACGCGGCCGGCGGGTAATGCGCGTTGTGCCAGGCGTTGACCGCGCCCTTGACCTTGGCGTCGTAAGTCGCTTGCAGATCGGGATGGCCGGTTGCGGGTGGTGCAGGTGGCGGCGGCGGAAGCGGCACCGGTTCGGAGAACGCATTCGGTATGGCCGCAACGGGCGACGGCGCTTGCGCCGGTGGCGGCGCCTCCGCCTCGGGTGCCGGCTGCGGCTTGTGCTCGGCCGGCTTGACCGGTGTTTTCAGCCTGGGCTGCGGAACCGGCAGCGGCGGTTCGGGCTTGGGCTCTTCCTTTTTTTCCGGCGGCGGGTCGTCTGCCAGCGTTATCGCCACCGGTTCGGGAGCCGGCTTGTGCGACAAGGCTCCGGCCAGCAGCGTCACGGCGACGGCAACGATGCCGCCCTCGATCAAGGCCGCCATGCCGAACGCCTGCAGCGCATGCCCCCGTGTGGATCGGCGCGTGGTATCTGCCATCGTCCCGTCCTACTTCCGATTGCGCGTGGCGAGCGCGATCTCGGTCGCGCCGCCGGCCTTGATGGCATCGATCACGCTCATCACCTGCTGCAGCGAAGCCGTGTCGTTGCCGGCCACGGTGACCGCAAGCCTGGCGCTGCCGCGGCGGCGCAGCATCTCGGTCAATTGCGCCGTCGTCAGCGCCTGGTTTTCCACCAGCACCGAGCCGTCGTTGCTGATTTCGACAAGCAGCTTGGGCGGCGGAATGGTAGCCGCCGTCGAACTGGTCGGCAGCTTGGTGACGTGGCCCGAAGTCGGGATCATGCGCAAGGTCAGCATGGCGAAGAACACCAGCAGGAACAGCATGATGTCGATCATCGGAATGATTTCGATGCGCGCCTTTTTTGTTTCCAGATAACGCATGCTTACGCCCTCGCGGAACTGCGCACGAGTTCCACCGCGCCGCGGCTATCGCTATTGCCGCCATGGCTGCCGTGCATGCGGTCGTGCCGGTTGACCAGCATGATCTTGATCGTTTCCATCTGGTGCAGCACAGTGCGCACGCGCGTATGCAATGCATTGAAAAACACCAGGCCGACGATGGCGATCAGCAAGCCCGACGCAGTGGCGATCAAGGCTTCGGCGATGCCGCCCGTGACCTGGGCCGCGCCGTTCTGCACGTCGCCCAACACGTGGAAGGCATTGAACATCCCAATGATGGTGCCGAACAGGCCCAGCAGCGGAGCCAGCGTGATGACGGTGTCGAGAATCCACAGCGAGCGGTCGAGCACGGGCACTTCGTGCATGATCGCTTCTTCGAGGTGGCCGTCGAAGGTGTCGCGGTTGACGCTGGCCGGTTCATTGTGCAGCACGTCGAACAGGCGCGCATGCGGCAATTGCGCCAGCTTGCCCTTGAGTTCGAAATCTTCGTTGCGGCCGTCCTTCTTGAGCATGGCGATCAGTGAAGCGCCGCCCTTTTCCATGAAGGAAAGATAGCGCGTGCGCTCGATGATGACGGTCAGCGCCACCAGGAGCAGTACCAGCATAAAGTAAAGCGTGCCGCCGGAATCGTTCGCCAGTTCGAGAAGATGAGAGATATCCATGATGTTCCAAAATTCAAATGGGGGAACCGAAGTTCCCCCGGGGTTTTCAAAAAAAATTGACGCTCAACTTAGAAGTCCAAGGTCAATGTCAGAGTGGCACTGCGGCCTGGCAATTCCGAAATGTAATCCTGCTGCGAGGGGTTGGCCGACGAAGCCGAGCCGGAAATACCCGTCACGGCATGGCTGTCGAACAGATTGTTCACGGCAAACTGCAGCTTGCCTTGCTTGGCGAAGTTGCCCGGAATCTTGAAGCTGTAGTTGGCGAACAGGTTGGTCAAGGTCACCGGATCGATAAGGTAGGCGTTGTCGCCGGGATTCTCACCGTCGTTGTAGACCTTGCCGACACGCTTGGTGTAGAGTGCGGCATTCCACGGGCCGTCCTTGTAGATCAAGCCCAGGGTTTCGGTATTGCCCGGTGCGCCGGCAGCCCACTTGCCGTCGAGCGAACCGCCCCGGTACTTGGTCGTGCCCAGCGTGCCGTTGGCATAGATCGAGAAGCCGCCGCCGACCAGGAAAGTGCCTTCGACTTCCACGCCTTGCGTAATTTCGCTGCCGGCAGCCACGCAGATCGTGGTCGTGATGTCGGTCGGGTCGACGCCGCAGCTATAGCTATTGTCGAGCTTGACGTGGAACAGGTTGGCGTCGAAGGCAAGACTGTCGGATTTGTAGTCGGTGCCGATCTGGAAGGTGTGCGACTTTTGCGCCTTGGGCTCCTGCGCCACCGCGGGCAGCGGCGCGCCGTTGGCAACGGCGATCTTCGCATCGAACACGGAAGTCGGCGGAATCAGGTCGCCTTCGGCATATTGCGCATAGGCGGCCCAGTTATTCTGGATGAAGTAGTGCGCATCGATGGAAGGCATCCAGTCGTTGTAGCTGACATACTGGTTGACGCTGGGCAGGCCGCCCGTGATCGAGTCGGCACTCTTGCTGATCGTGCCGCCCAGCGGGCCGGTCTTCTTCAGGGATTGCAGGTGATTGTAATCCTGGTGGTAGTAGGCATACTTCAGGCCGGGCGTGATCTTCAAGTCGTCATTGACCTTGAACTCGAACTCGGCATAGGGCTGGACCGTGGTCGTGCCATAGGTTTCGCTGAAATTCGGCGCCGGCGCGTCAATCCATCCGGTCAGTTCGTTGGATGGGAACTGATGACGGTTGCTGTTGGCGTATTCGGTCCACAAGCCGGTACGGAAGGTGCCCATGGAGATATCGTCCGTGACGCGCAGCAGATTGCCCGTGGTGTGATATTCGTTGAGCTTGTCGACGGCGGTGTCTTGCGCTGCTACCGTGCCGGTGGTCACAGGATTGCCGCCGATATTCTGGTGATTGATATAGCCGTAGTTGTATAGCTTGTCATCGAGCTTCCAGCCGTTGCCCAGGTCGGACTTGACGCCGACGTACTGGAAATTGGTCTGTACGTTGTACTTGTTGTAGCCCCAGAAGTTCGAGTCGGCTGGATTGTTGTCGTTGAGGTAGTTGTCGCCGTACAGGGCGATCTGGGCGCGCGTCGGCGCGCCGGCATCGAGCTGGCTGTTGCGCACGTCCATGTAAGACTCGACGAAGGTCACCACGGTCGATGGGGACACGATGTATTGATACTTGAGCGACAAGGCCTGGCGGTCTTGCGAGTCGAGCGTCATGTAACCGTTCGAGTTCATCTGCTGAACGTTGACCAGCAGGTTGGAACGGCCTTCCGGACCGATCTGGCCGCTTTCATATTCGGCGATGCCGAGCCTGGTGTCCCAGGAGCCGTAGGACCCGGTCAGCGAGAAGCGCCGGCTTGGTTCGAGGTTGCGCGACAGCAGATTCAGCGAACCGCCGAAAGTGGCCTGGCCGATAGTGGCGGCCGAACCGGGGCTGCGGTCGATCACGGCGCCGCCGATGGCCATGCCGGGGAAAAATACGTAGGAGTGATGGCTTACGCCGTTGGTGTCGTTGAACGGGATGCCGTCGTAGGTGATCAGATATTGGCTGTCATTCAAGCCGCGCACGGTCGTTGAGGCATTGCCGTTGCCCACGCCGTTCGGGCTGAAAGAGAAGGCCCCCGGGGTAATCTCGAACACCTGGCTGAAGTCGGCTTCCGGCGTGGTGAAATTGCGCACATAGTCGTCACTGACGATCGACTGCGCCGAACGCGCATCGAGCGAACCTTGCGAAACGGCGACTTTGGCCGCGGCCGGCACCGGTGCACTGGCGCCATTGCCCGAGCCGCTGACCGTGCCGAGGTCGGTAGCTTGCTGCGCTTGCGCGAAATCCGGTGCGAAAATCGACGACGCCATGCACACGGCTGACAATGCTCGCAGGACGTTCCTGGTTACGGGCTTCTTCGCTAACGCTTTCATCTAGGGCTCCGGGTTGGAAAAAACCGGTATCCTAGGGAGCGAATATGTCAATCTCGTGACGAAAATATTTCGGCGCGATGACAAAGCCCGGCAGACTGAGGCGCGCTTGTCGGGTTTCCCCTATGACATAGACTGTCAGCATTGACAGGTGATGCCACGAAAAAAAAATTTGCTCGCTTGTGACCATGCGACAACGGTATATTTCAGTTCCGTGAAATCTTTAAAATCTAATTCTTGGCTAAGAATCCGGCCCTAAAATCGCATGCGCATGGATTTACCCGCCTATATGGATAATTGCCGGCGGGCCTGCGCAGACATCGGAAAATTCTTACGCAGGACCATTGCACGAACATGAAAGTGTTACTCGTAGAAGACGACAAGATGATCGGCAACGCCATGGAATATGCCTTGCGCAATGCCGGCCACAGCGTCGACTGGACGCATGACGGCGTCTCCGCCCTCACCGCGGCGCAAACCCAGCATTACGATGCCCTGCTGCTCGATCTCGGGTTGCCCGGATGCGACGGCATCGAAATATTGCGCAAGCTGCGCGGCAGCGGCAACGCCATCCCGGTCCTGGTCGTTTCGGCGCGCGACGCGCTTGAGAGCCGCGTCATGGGGCTCGATCTCGGCGCCGACGATTACCTGCTGAAGCCCTTCGACATGACCGAGCTGCTGGCGCGCATGCGCGCCGTGGTGCGCCGGCGCAACGGCCATGCCGCCTCGACACTGGGCAACGGCACCCTGTCGCTCGACTTGACCACGCGCGAGATCAGCGTCGAAGGCAAGAGCATGCGCCTGTCCAGCCGCGAGTTCGCGCTGATCGAAGCCTTGCTGATACGGCCGGGGGCGATCTTGTCGCGCCAGGACCTGGAAGACCGCATCTACGGCTGGCATCATGAAGTCGAAAGCAACGCGGTCGAATTTCTCATCCATGGCTTGCGCAAGAAGCTCGGCGCCGATGCCATCAAGAACGTCAGGGGGTTGGGATGGATGGTAAGCAAAGGCCAATGACGAATTTGCTCACGGATTCGCTGCAATTCCGCCTTGCGCTTTCGCTGTCGCTGATCATTGCGGTCGCGACGGCCATCGGCGGCACCATCGGCTATCAATCGGCCTTCCACGACGCCTACGAACTGCAGGACGACCAGTTGCGCGAAATTTCCGCCATGATCGACGCCAAGCGCATCGACCTGGAGCAGACCGATCCCATCGTGCGGGTCGGCATCGTGGACAAGGAAGCGCATATCGCGATCCAGATCCTCGACGGCCGGCCGCCCGGTGCCGCGCACAGCACCGAAGCCGGCGTGGCGTTTCCGCAAGACCTGCCGCTCGGCATGCAGTCCTACAAGATTCCCGACGCCAAGACGTGGCGCGTCTTCGTCAGCGAGCTCAAGAACGGCAAACGCCTGGCCGTTGCCCAGCGCGAATCGCTGCGCAACGAGATCGCGCGCCATGCCGCCTGGCGCACCGTCATGCCCTTGATCATCCTGATCCCGATCACTGTCGCCGCGATCATCATCCTGTTACGTGTCATGCTGGCGCCGATGATCAAGCTGGCCGCGGAAATCGACGGACGCAATCCGAACGACCTCGTCCCGCTCGATGAGCGCGGTTTGCCCAGCGAAATCACACCCTTCGTCAAATCGATCAACCAGATGCTGGCTCGCCTGGGCACGGCCATGGAGCAGCAGCGCCGCTTCGTTGCCGATGCCGCGCACGAACTGCGCTCACCCTTGACGGCACTCTCGCTGCAGGCGGAGAACCTGGCGGTCCACGACCTGCCTCGGGAGGCGCGCAGCCGGCTCGAAGCGATGCAGGCCGGCCTGCTGCGCGCCCGCGCATTGGTCAGCCAGTTGCTGCTGATGGCGCGTACCCAGCTCGCGCCGCGCGCCGAACCGCACGATATCGATCTGCAGGCCATTGTGCGCGAAGTGTTCGAGGAAATCCTGCCGCTGGCCGAAGCAAAGAATATCGACCTCGGCGTGGCGCAAGCCTGCGAGCTCAAGGTCAAGGGCGATCCGGTGGAGCTGGCCACCGTGCTGCGCAACCTGGCCGATAATGCCGTCCGCTATTGCGCACCGGGCAGCAAGGTCGACGTCGGCTTGTCGCTCGATGCCTCCTGGGCCGTCATCGAAGTCAGCGACAACGGCCCCGGCATACCGGACGCGGAACGCGCTAAGGTATTCGATCCGTTCTACCGCGTCACGGGAACCGGCGAAAGCGGTTCGGGCCTGGGGCTGTCCATCGTCAAGAATATCGTCGGCAAGCTGGCAGGCAAGGTTTCCATTTCCGGAGCCAACGGCGGCGGCACGCTGGTGCGTGTCTGGCTGCCGCTGGCCAGCCACTCGTAGAAAGGGCTACTCATGAAAATCGTACTTGCGGCCTTGCTGGCCCTGCCCTTAGCCGCCGCAATGGGCAACACACTGGCTGCGGCACCAGCCGCCATACCAAGCTACAAAGTTACGCACAGCATCGCCGTCGGCGGCGAGGCGCGCTGGGACTATGTCGCGCTCGACAGCGCCGCCCACCGGCTCTACGTCTCGCATGGCACGCAAACCGAGGTGATCGATCTGCAAAGCGAAAAGGTGATCGGCACCATTGCCGACACGGAAGGCGTGCATGGCATTGCCGTCGCGAGCGACCTCGGCCTGGGCTTCACCAGCAACGGCAAGAGCAATAGCATCACCGTCTTCGATCTGGCGACCTTGAAGACGCGCAACACGATCAAGGTCGGCATCGGGCCGGACGCTATCGTGTACGCCGCAGCGGGCAGCCGCGTCGTCACCTTCAACGGCCGTTCCAAGGATGCGACCGTGATCGATGCCAAATCCGGCACTGTCGCCGGCACGGTTGCCATTGGCGGCAGGCCCGAATATGCCTTGGCGGGCCGCGACGGCAAGGTCTACCTGAACGTGGAAGATACCGGCGAGCTGGCCGTGCTCGACCCCGTCGCGCTGAAGATCGGGCACCGCAACAGTCTCAAGCCCTGCGACGGGCCGAGCGGCCTCGCCATGGATAGCAATGAACGCTTGTACTCGGTGTGCGACAACAAGATGATGATCGTTAGTACCGGCGACGGCAAGCGCCTGGCACAGGTCCCCATCGGCGCCGGCCCGGACGGTGCGGTCTGGCTAGACGGCCAGGCGTTCTCCGCCAATGGCGCCGACGGCACCATCACCGTCGCGGGCGAAGACGCCTCGGGCCAGTTCCAGGTACAGGCTACGATACCTACCGCTCCCGGCGCACGCACCATCGCTGCCGACCCCGTCACGCACAGGCTGTATCTGCCCGTTGCCGACTACAAGCCGGCTCAGGCCGGCGAACGGCGCCAAGGCATCCCCGGCACATTCCGCATCCTGGTTCTGGAACGCCAATGACGGGAAAGCGGGTGCATGCGGCGCTAGCCGCCGCACTGCTGCACGGTTCTGCCGCCTGGGCCTCGGGCGGTCCGCCCATGTTCACCGACGATACGGGCACGCCTGGGGATGGGCACTGGGAAATCAATCTCGCGACGCTGTCGTTTCATGCCGATTCGGCTGACACCTACCAGTTGCCACTGATCGACCTCAACTACGGCATAGGAGAGCGGACACAGCTCAAGCTGCAGATGCCCCTGATCCGCCAAAACGATCCCTCCGGTACGCAAAGCGGCCTTGGCAACGGCTTGTTCGGCGTCAGGTGGCGTTTCTATGATGCTGGCGAGGACGGCTGGCAGATTTCCACTTATCCGCAACTCCAGTTTGCGCCCTCGACCTCGGCGGCGCATCGCGGCCTGGCCGCGCCGGGCACGGCCACTCTGCTGCCGCTCGAATTCGTCCATGGATTCGCTGGCGGCGACATCAACCTCGAAGCGGGCCGCTGGATACGGCCCGCGGGCCAGGGCGACAGCTGGATTGCCGGCCTGGTGTTGACGCACGAGGTGAGAAAGGGCTTTGAGGTCATGGCTGAATTGCATGACGAGAAGGCCGTGAATTCCGCGCAGCGGGAATTGATCGCCAACTTCGGGACGCGCTGGGATTGGTCGGAGAACATCACGCTCCTGGTCTCGGCGGGACGCGATTTGCATAACACGCTGTCCGAGAAAAACAACTTCCTCAGCTATCTGGGCTTGCAACTGCGCTTCTAGCCCGCCAAAAGCTGCGTTGGCGTCAATGCCCCTTGCTTGCCGCGCGTTGCGGAAACACCAGCATGAAGATCGCAATCATCGCGAACAGCACGCCCGACGCTACGTAGCGGCTCAATTCCAGGCCACCGTCTGCATGCGGCTTGTCGAAGAAATCACCCAAAACGGCACCAAGCGGGCGCGTGAGAATGAAGGCGGCCCAGAACAGCGCGACGTGCGAAATTTTTGTCCAGTAATATGCCGCCGCGATCAGGGCCAGCGCCGTACCGAACAGGATGGCGGCGCCGGTATAGCCCAAGCCTTCGGTATCGGCCGTCCAGTCGCCCAGGGCCGTACCCAGGGTCTGGGAAAACATGATCGTGGTCCAATAAAACGCTTCTGCCTTCGGCGTGGCCACCGTATCGATCGACACCGAGCCCATGACGCGATGCCATGTGAACAGCGAAACGGCCAGCAGCACCAGCAACAGCGTCGAACCGCCGGCATAACCGATGCCGAGCGAGCGGTCGGCAAAATCGGCCAGGGTCGTGCCTACCGTGGTGGTGGCGATGATGGTGGCCCAATATAGTATGGGATGAAATTTTTCGGCCTTCGTCTGGGCAATCACGAAGGCGACGAAAATGACGGCGAAAATCAGAGTGCTGAGCAGATAGCCGAGATTCATGGACATGGAGACCATGTCTCCACCGGTTTCACCGAGGGTCGTGGCGGCAATTTTGATCAGCCAGAAACCCAAGGTAACTTGCGGCACCTTGGTCAGAGCATGTTCGGCTGTGGAATTCATCGGTTCTCCAAACGGCAGGTCGAAGGCAGCATAGCGCACAGGCATGCAATGCGAGCCCTATCATGCCAAATGCGACTTAGCCCAGCCATAGGAGAGGCATGTTTGAAGTAAGTTCGCGCTAGTTTCCGCGCAATGCCTTGCGCGCAAAGCGCCACAGCGTACCCGCCACGACAGGCAACAGGGCTGCACCGACGCCGATCAGGACGATGGAATTCAAATGATCGTGGAAGATCGGGATATTGCCGAAGAAATAACCGAGCGAAACAAGCAAGCCCACCCACAGGGTGGCACCGCCGAAGTTGTAGGCCTGAAACTTGGTCAGCGTCATTTCCGACACGCCGGCCACGAAAGGCGCAAAGGTACGCAGCACCGGCAAAAAGCGCGACAGCACCACGGTGATGCCGCCGTATTTTTCATAGAACTTGTGGGTCTTGCGCAAGGCATCCTGATCGAGCCAGCGATAATTGTGCGTGAACACCTTGTGTCCGATGAAGCGGCCGATGAAGTAATTGAGCGTGTTGCCGGCGACCGCCGCGGCGATCAAGAGCAGCATCAACAGGCCGACGTTCATCTGGCCGCTGGCGCAAAATGCGCCGCCGATGAAGAGCAAGGTATCGCCGGGCAGAAAGAACAACACGACGAAGCCGGTTTCGGAAAACACGATGGCGGCGATCAGCAAGTAGATCAGCGAGCCATATTGGCGGATGACCTCGCCCATGTATTTATCGACATGCAAGATCAGGTCGAAAAAATTCATTGTCTTTCCCGAATACGCTCATCTGGGCAACGTCGCCCGGCGCTTCCTTTCGCGCCGCAATCATACACCAGAGCCGTCGGGTACAAGCGGTATAATCTCTTGGATGAGCCAAACCGCAGCAGCCCCCGCCAACAATGCCGGCCCGCGCCCCATCCAGGCGCTGCCGGACCACCTGATTTCGCAAATCGCCGCCGGCGAAGTGGTCGAACGTCCTTCCGCCGTGGTCAAGGAATTGCTCGAAAATGCGCTCGACGCGGGTTCGACGCAAATCACGGTGCGCCTCGAGCAAGGCGGCGTCAAGCGCATTTCGATCACCGATAACGGGCGCGGCATCCCGTCCGACCAAATGCCGCTGGCACTGGCGCGCCATGCCACATCCAAGATCGCCTCGCTGGCCGACCTGGAAAACGTGGCCACACTGGGATTCCGCGGCGAAGCACTGGCCTCGATCGCCTCGGTCTCCGTCATGACGCTGACCTCGCGCACTGCGGATGCCGGACACGCATGGGAAATCGCCGGCAGCCCCGGCGCGGCGCCCACGCCTTCGGCCGGCGCCATCGGCACCACGGTGGACGTGCAGGATTTGTATTACAACACGCCGGCACGGCGCAAGTTCCTCAAATCCGAACAGACCGAGTTCGGCCATTGTGCCGAGGTGGTGCGCCGCATTGCGCTGTCGCGCCCCGACGTATCGTTCTCGCTGACGCATAACGGCAAGACGGTCGACCATTGGATGACGAGCGAATTCGCCAAGCGCAGCGCCGGCATCCTGGGCGAAGAATTCGCCAATGCGCGCCTGGCCCTTGATGAAGCCGCCGGCCCCTTGCGCCTGCGCGGCTTCGCCGGCTTGCCCACGGCGTCGAAGGCGCGCGCCGATGCGCAATACTTCTACGTCAACGGCCGCTTCGTGCGCGACAAGCTCTTGACGCATGCCGTGCGCGCGGCCTACCAGGACGTGCTGCATGGCGACCGCTACCCATCCTACGTGCTGGCGCTCGACCTCGACCCGGCCCTAGTCGACGTCAACGTGCATCCTTCCAAGATCGAGGTGCGCTTTCGCGACAGCCGCAGCGTGCACCAGTTCGTGTTTCATGCCGTATCGCGCGCATTGGCGCAGACCGCGCCTTCCGCCGAGCGCAGCGAAGAAGCCTGGCCCGCCGATTCCAATCTATATAGCGGCGCGGCGCCCGCTGTGCGCGGCCCGGCGGCCACTACCTGGATTCGCGACCAGCAGCAGGCTTCGTTCGCTCAGCAATTTTCATCGCATTTCGGCGGAGCGGAAATCGGCGTGCGCCAGGACACGGCCGCTTACGGCGCCTTGTTCAATGCCGCGGCACCCGTCATGGCAAAACCGCTGGAACGCGCCTTGAACGATGAATTGCCGTCCGACGACTTCCCGCTCGGCTTCGCGCTGGCCCAATTACACGGCATCTATGTCCTGGCGCAAAATAGCAAGGGCCTGGTGCTGGTGGACATGCATGCCGCGCACGAACGCATCCTGTACGAACAGATCAAGAATGCGCTCGACGCCAAGGACATGCAGGTGCAGCCATTGCTGATTCCCGTCACCTTCTTTGCCGATGCCGTCGAAGTCGGCACGGCGGAAGAGAATCGCGAAACGCTGACTGCTCTCGGCTTCGACATCGCCGTCATGTCGCCCACCACGCTGGCCGTGCGCGCCGTGCCTACGCTCTTGCAGCGTGCCGATGCCCAATCGCTGGCGCGCGACGTGTTGCGCGACGTGCGCGAATTTGGCGGCTCGCGCGTGCTGGTCGAACGGCGCAATGAATTGCTCGGCACGCTGGCTTGCCACACCGCCGTGCGCGCCAACCGCGCCTTGACCGTGCCCGAGATGAATGCCCTGTTGCGGCAGATGGAAGCGACCGAGCGTGCCGACCAATGCAACCACGGACGCCCGACCTGGATCCAGATGGGGCTGTCCGATCTGGACAAGTTGTTCCTGCGCGGCCAGTAAGTGGCAACAATGCGCATGAAGCCCAAGGCCGTAGCCATCATGGGGCCGACCGCCTCGGGCAAGACCGCTGCCGCACTCGCCATTGCGCGCGAGCGCCCCGTCGAAATCATTTCCGTCGACTCGGCCCTGGTCTATCGCGGCATGGATATCGGCACGGCCAAGCCGACCAAGGAAGAACAAGCCGCCGCGCCGCACCACCTGATCGACATCCTCGACCCGAGCCAAGCCTATTCTGCCATGCAGTTTCGCCAGGATGCGTTGCGGCTGATCGATGACGTTACGGCACGCGGCAAACTGCCGCTGCTGGTGGGCGGCACCATGCTGTACTTCAAGGCCTTGCAGGACGGGCTCGACGAATTACCGCAAGCCGCCCCCGAAATCCGCGCCCGGCTCGATGCCGAAGCCGCGCAACTGGGCGTGCAGGCCTTGCATGCCAGGCTGGCCGGGCTCGACCCCGCGACAGCGGCACGCCTGAAACCGAACGACAGCCAGCGCATCCAGCGCGCACTGGAAATCATCGAATTGACCGGCCAGCCGATGTCGGCGCTACTGACCAACAAGGCCGCGCCCGCCTTGCCGTTCGATTTGCTGCCGCTGGCCTTGGAACCCTCGGACCGCAGCGTGCTGCACGAGCGCATTGCGCGCCGCTTCGACATCATGCTGGCCGACGAAGAGCACGGTCTGCTGGCCGAAGTGAAGACCTTGCGGGCACGCGGTGATCTGCACCTGGGGCTGCCGTCAATGCGCTGCGTAGGCTACCGCCAGGCCTGGGAATACCTCGACGGCCAATACGACCGCGAAACCCTGCGAGAAAAAGGCATCGCCGCCACGCGCCAGTTAGCGAAACGACAGCTCACCTGGTTGCGCTCCATGCCGCAACGCATTGCCATCGATTGCCTAGCGCCGGATGCCGCGACCCAAGTTGGGCACAAGATCGCCGAATTTACCGGAAAATAGCCGCAACAATCGTGGCTTGCCAACTGACACTTGACAAACCCCGGCTGTGCCGCGATAATACTCGGCTCTGTGGTGATATAGCTCAGTTGGTTAGAGCACAGCACTCATAATGCTGGGGTCGGTGGTTCAAGTCCACCTATCACCACCAAGGATAATCCTTAAAAATCAGCAGCTTAGCTAACCAGTTAACTGCTGATTTTTTTATTGCACCTTAAATTTTTACTTCGCTTTTCGCCTGAATTTGGCTGTGATTGCAGCAATGCTGCTGTGCTGCAACGGGTCGGCCGGCATCCCGCATCGCGCGTGCAGGAACTGACGCCGAAGCTGTGGAAACAGCATTTCGCAGCCGAACCGTTGGGCTCGCCTCTGCAGCAGATCGGCAATTAACGCAAGAACGCCGGGGAGTTACCGCTTACGTTGGAAGTGAAAATATTTCGGAAGACCCGCCATACCTCTTTTTCATCCAAATGAAAAGCGCGAGAGAGGGGCATAAAATGATTGCAATTCGAATTACACGTCTCTCAGCAACTGCCAAACGTATCGAGCGATTGCAAGAGACGCCGTGAGTCCAGGCGATTCGATGCCGAACAGATTGATCAATCCCTTGACATTATGATGTCCTTCATGGCGAACGATGAAGTCGGAATCGGTTCCGAGAGGTGCGACTTTTGGCCGGATACCCGAATAGGCCGGCATCAGCGCACCATTTCTAAGGTTGGGCCAGTATTGACGGATCGATTGATAGAAGCTCTCGGCCCGCGCCACGTCCACACTATAGTCGAGTTCGGACACGCTCTTCGCCTCAAGCCATTCCACATTGGGGCCGAAACGGGCTTGACCGGCAAGATCTAGGGAAGCACCGGGGAAGCGGCTCACCCCGGATACGGCGGGACTGACAAGCCGCTGGAGATCACCGTGTTCGACGCAAAGCTGGGGCGGGCGCCCCAAACCGGCTCCCGCCGCAACCATCAGGCTCGACGCACCGCCAGGTCATTGTTCGCCCAAATCGGGGCGGCTGGCTATGCCGGCAGCGATAGCCGTGTCGCCGATTGCCCGAATCACACCCACCGGAAGCGTTTCGTGGCGACGGCAAATGCCGCCAGGGTCCACGCCGCAAGGATGGCTAGCGACGGGCCGATGCTGCTCAGGCTGGCGCCGTCGTTGAAGACGGCGCGCAGCGCCGTGACCAGCGGCGCCAGCGGCAGTATTTCGACGGCGTGTTGCAGCCAGAGCGGCGCGGAGTCAATGGCAAAATAGACGCCGGAGAGCATCATCAGCGGCAGCAACAGCAGATTGGAGACGCCGGCGTAGGTGTCGACCCCACCCATGAAACTGGAGAGCGCATAGCCGAGGCAGATGAAGCAGGAGGCGCCCAGCAACACGAGCGCGGCGAAACTCAGGTAACTTCCCTGGTTATAGACGCCGAACACCGCGGCCCCGGCCAGCAACAGCATGACGGCGGCGGAGAAGGCGATGATGAGCCGTATGCTGACCTGGGCGGCAATATAGACGTGATGCGGCAACGGCGTCGTCGCCAGGCGCTTGTAGCCGCCCCTTTCGCGCTGCGCGGCGTCAACCATGCCGACCGATATCAAGCCCATCATCAGGAGATTGAGCCCAAGCAGGCCGGGCAACAGGTAAGCCGCATATGGGCCGCCGCGATGCCCCCCCGGGCTCGTCATCGTGGTCGGCATTGGCAGGAATTCGCCGACACCGCGCGCGCGCGCCTGGGCGATCAGGAAGCTTTGCTGCACCAGTGCGTGAATCTGCCTGCCTTGCGGAGCATAGTAGGTATTGATGCGCAGGGTGTACTTGCCGTCCTGCCCTTCCAGAAGCGCGGGGGTCTTGCCGAGCTGCCAGCGCGCTTCGGCGGCGGCGGGCGCCATCGTTTCGACCACCAGGCCTCGCTCGGCCATTGCCAGTTTCAGGGCCGTATCTTCCGCATTGACCGCGGCGCCGGTCACGCCGTACGACCAAGGCAGCTTGATGCTGTCGTCGACCTTGTCGTTCAATACAGTGCCGAGCACGAGCAGAATCGCAATCGGGAAGCCCACGAGCCAAAATACCGCCGAGGGGGCGCGCAAAAAGATTTTGAGCCCCATGCGCAATTGATTGAAATAGATTCGTGCATTCATAAGATACCGTTCGTGAGTTTCATTCGCGCAGGCTGCGGCCGGTCCGATGCAGGAACACGTCTTCCAGGCTGGCGCGGCGCACATGCAATTGCTGCATCGGCAAATCAAGCGCCTCGATCGAGCTCATCAATCTATGCAAATCGCGCTTGGGATCGCCAAGCGCAATCGACCAATGCTGTGCCTTGGCTTCAACCGGCATGCCCAGATGGGCGGCAAAGGCTTGCACATCCGGCGCTGCGTCGCGGAACTCGATTTCCACGAAACTCGGCTGGTTCAATTCGCCAATGAGTTCACGCGGCGTGCCCAGTTGCAGGATCTGTCCGTGATCCATGATCCCGACGCGGTCGCATAGCGCCTCGACTTCTTCCATGTAATGCGAAGTCAGCAGCACCGTGCTGCCCTCTTCCCGCAAATGGCGCACCAGGCCCCACAACACCTGCCGCGCCTGCGGGTCGAGCCCGGTGGTCGGCTCGTCGAGAAAGACGACTTCGGGCTTATTGACCAGCGCCAGGCCGAGCGCCAGGCGCTGCCGCTGGCCGCCGCTCAGGGTGCTTTGGAAGGCATCGGCCTTTTCTTCGAGCTGCAGCAGTTTCAGCAGCTCTTCCGGGCTGCGCGGGTTGCGGTAATAGCAGCCGAAGAGATGCAAGGCCTCGCGCACCTTGATTTTGTCGTCCAACTGGGTGCTCTGGAACTGTACGCCGATGCGATTGCGGATCTCGTTGCCGTCCTTGCGCCAATCGAGGCCGAGAATGCGTATTTCGCCGTCATCCGGACGCACCAGTCCTTCTATCATTTCCAGGCTGGTGGTCTTGCCTGCGCCGTTGGGGCCCAGCAACCCGAATACCTCGCCTCGCCGGATCCGGAGATCCAGGCCCCGCACGGCATGCACCTTGCCGAAACGCTTTTGCAATCCTATCGCTTCGATAGCCCACGTTTGCATGGCTACTCCTTCAACGGTGCCGCCTTTGCGGCATTTCTCGGGCCTGGCGCGCTACTCATATCGAAGCGCATTGACCGGGTTCTCCATGGCCGTCCTGCCGGCCTGGATGGCGATGGACAGGAAGGCCAGCACGGCGATCATTGCCGTCGCGGCGATGAATATTCCCCACTGGATGTCGCCCCGGTAGGCAAAGGTCTGCAGCCAGTTATTCATGATGAAATACGTCGTCAGCGATGCCGCTGCCGCCGCGGCATAGACCAATATCATCACGTCCTTCGACAGCATCAGCACGATATTGACAGGCGTTGCGCCCAGCACCTTTCTGACGCCGATCTCCTTCGTGCGCTGCTGCGTGGTAAATGCGGCGAGTCCGAACAGCCCCAGGCAGGAGATGAAGATGCAGACGATGGCAAAGCATCCCGTCAAACGCATGGTATTGGATTCGTCGGCGTACTGATGGTCGAGCAAGTCCTCGAAGAAAGCGTATTCGAACGGGTGCTTCGGATCGAGGTTGGAGACGACGTCCTTGATGGACGCGAGCGTCGAAGACACATTGTCGCCCTTGATCCCGATGATGATCGAACGGGTGATCAGGTTCTGCTGGTTCGGCGGAATGTTTTCGAGGTCGGTCTTTTGGAACTGCCGCAGCACCATCGGCCCGACGCGGGTATGCAGGGAGCTGAAGTGAAAGTCCTTGACCACGCCGATGACGCGGCTGTCGGGTTGGACACGCTTGCCGATGGGGTCGGCCCAGCCCATGAAGCGCACGAACGACTCATTGACCAATACCGACGAGCCGACGTCGGTGAGCATGCGCTTGGAGAATTCGCGGCCGGTCACCAGCTCGATTCCCATGTTGTTGACGAAGTCCCGGCCGACTGCGATCTGATTGACCGTCACGTCCTGCATGGCCCCGTCGTTGGTCTCGACCTTGAGCAGGTTTGCCGCAACCTCGTCGCCCGGCACGAACGACGACTCGGTGACGCCGAGGATGTTAGGCCGTGCCTCCAGTTCCGATTTCATCACGGGAATCTTGCCGATCGCATCGATACCCCGAAGCACGATCGCCACTTTGTTTTTCCGCTCGAAACCCAAGGGTTTGCTGGCAATATAGTGGAGCTGGCTGCTCATGATCATGGTGCTGGCAACAATGCAGATCGAAACGAAGATCTGGACGAAAACCAGGATTTCCCTCAAGCTGAATGAAGACCTGCGCATGTCGCGTTGATTGTTGATGGCAGCCTTGGTGCTGAGCGACGAGAGGAAGAACGCGGGATACAGCCCCGCGGCGATGCCGATCCCCACCACGCCGACGAATATCCATAGCGCCATTTCCGGATGCCGGAATACGTTGATTTCGACATTCGCGCCAAATAAGTTGTCGAGACCGATGGCCGCATCGACGGCGAAGAGCGCCCCGATGCCGATCACCGCGGCGATCAATGTCAGGCAGACCGATTCCCCGAGAAACTGGACGATCAATTGTTCCTTGGTGGCGCCGACCACCCGGCGAATGCCGATTTCCTTGGATCGGCCTATCGCACGCGCTATCGCCAGATTGGTGTAGTTGATACAGGCGACGATGATGAGGAAGGAAGCGACGGCAATGAATGCATAGACATACAATATGTTTCCGACCGGCAGGTCGTAACGATAGCCGTTGTCGAAGTGAATATCCGTCAGGGCCTGGCTGATGTAGCCGATCCGGGAGTTGATTTTGCTTCCGGCTTCGGCCGTGGAATCGTTGGAGAACGTCGCCAGGATGCGGTCGAAAGATTTCCTGTCCATTCCGGGCTTGAGCTGGAAATAGGTATAGTTTTCAATGCCGAACAATTGCCCGGGAGAGGAAATCTTGTCGTCGAGGCCGAAGTCGCGCAGGCGCTTCATCGAGATCACCGCGTCGTAGTGCAGGTGGCTGTTTTTCGGGAGGTCTTTGTAGACTGCGGAAATGCGATACCCGAACGTATCGGTGCTGATCGTTTCCCCGACGGGATTGCGGTCGCCAAAGTAGCTTTTGGCAAAGCTTTCGCTCACCGCGATCCAGGATGGGTCCGAAAGCGCGTTCTTCAGGTCGCCGTACACCGCTTCGTGCGAAAACACGCCGAAAATGTTCTCGTCCGCAATTTTCACGTCGTCCCAATATTTGGCGACATCCTTGTAGCGGAACACTGCCCGCTTGATCGCCAGGTTCCGTACGCGCACATAATCGCCGACTTCCGGATACTGCTTGACGAGCAAGGGGCCGAGCGCGCGCGAAGTCAATGCATAGCGATTCGACTGTCCGTTGGTGGAGATTTCATTGACGACCCGGTAAATCGAATCTTTATTCTTTTGATACTTGTCGTAGGAAAGTTGGTTGTTGACGTACAGCAGCAAAGCGATCGAACAAGCGATGGCCAGGGAAAGGCTCAGCATGTTGATCGCAGAGTACACTCTGTCTTGAATCAGATTGCGGATGGCAATCTTGAGATAATGTTTGAACACGCATTTTCTCCTGGGCGGGGCCGATGGTTTCGTGCAGCCTAATGGGGCTGGGCGACGAATTCGCCATCCCGCAACGCCAATACCCGCCCGCAATGCCTGGCGTCGTGCGCGGAGTGGGTCACCATGACGATGGTGCTGCCTTCCTCATTGAGGCTTTTCAGGATGCCCATCACTTCATCGCCATGATGCGAATCGAGGTTGCCGGTCGGTTCGTCGGCCAGTATCAGCTTGGGAGAATTGACGATCGCCCTGGCAACGGCAACGCGTTGCTGCTGGCCGCCGGAGAGTTGCGAAGGATAATGCTTCGCCCGGTGGCTGATGTCGAGCTTGGCGAGCACGGTTTCGACCTTTTTCCGGCGTTCGCCCGGGGTATCGCCGGAATATATCAAGGGAAGCTCCACGTTTTCGAACACTGTGAGCCCGTCGATCAAATTGAAGCTTTGAAAGATGAAGCCGATGTTTTTCTTCCGGAAGCTGGCGCGTTGCCGTTCCGATAGATGGGAGACTTTTTCGCCCAGGAAGAGGTAGTCCCCGCTCGAAGGGTTATCCAACAGGCCGATGATGTGCATCAGGGTCGATTTTCCGCAGCCGGAAGGCCCCATCAGCGCGACGAATTCTCCATTGTCCACTTCCAGGTTGACTTTGTTGACTGCCGTGGTCTCCACTTCGTTGGTGCGAAATACTTTCGACAACTGGCTGGTTTTGATGATCATTGAATGTTCCGTCCGTTCAAGAGGCAGGGAATTGATCGATCCTGCATGGCGTTTTTTCCGGATGTTCCGCTTCGAAGCTTGCGCGGATTGCGCCGACCACCAATTCCCTGTTCGTGTCCAAAAACATGTGGCCGCCCTCGAAGACCTTGAAATCGACCGGTTTGACGAAGTGCTCCTGCCAACCGGTCATGTCTTCCATCAGGACTTTGTCGTCCCGCGCCCCGCCGAAGACGGTGACGTCGACGTCGAACTTGAAGGCGGGCTTGCGCAAGTAGGTGTAGGCGGCCTTGAAGTCGGTCCGCAGTATCGGCGCGAAGATTTCCATCAGTTCGGCGCTGTTCAATACGATTTCCGGCGTGCCATACGACTCCCTCAGCTCGGTCTTGAACTTTTCGAGCGGGTAGTCGTGGATCGGCGGGATGCGCGGCGCATTTTGAGGGGCACGTCTTGCCCCGCAGATATACTTGAACGGCAGCGGGAGTTCCCGTTCCTTCAACGCGTGCAATAGTTCGAAGCTCACCGCCGATCCCAGGCTATGGCCATAGATCATGTAGGGACGATCCAGCAGCGGCGGGATCGCCTCTGCAACGTGCTGCGCCATTTGGCCGACCGACGTGAGCAGGTCTTCGTCCATGCGATTGGCACGGCCGGGCGGCTGGATGGCGACGAGTTCGATGCTATCGGGAAGCAAGTCGTCCCACGCCGCATAAGATGCGGCGCTGCCGCCGGCATAAGGGAAGCAAAACAGCCTGAATGCGGCATCCGGCTTGGGTTTTCTGATCAAAAACCATTTTGATTTCTGCATGTCGGTACCCACGTTGGCCACTGGCCATCGTCACTTCCCTGTACCCGAAGGCACCTATCTGCGCATGCTTTGGCCGCGATTTGCGCGACCGCGAGGCAAGAATTTCAGAAAAAGGCGATTGGAAGCGCGACACCAGCGCGGTTGGGCCAAATCCACATCGTCCAAGGGCGGGCGACGCATTTACCCCAATTCATGGGACAAAATATAGCAGGCAAATATGAAGAGATTATGGCGATACTGTGTTCGCCTTCACATATTTGGAGCCGGCCTGCCGCGGCCCAGCGCGCTATTGAGCGCTCTCGGTCGGCAGCTTGGCATTGATCCAACCGGTGATGCCGGCGGACATGACGGCCGCGTTGATATATCCCAGCTTCTTGGCCCGGCGCGCGGCATTGGGTGCCTTTCGGCACATCGGATTGGAGCAGTAGAAGACGATCCTGGATTCCTTGTCGCTCGGCAGAGCGCTGGCCTCATAAGCCGTTGGGTCAAGATTGATTGCTCCAGGAACATGCGCTTGCAACCAGCTTTGACGCGAATTGACATCGAAGACGGTGACGCTTTGGGCAAGGATCAATTCTTGAAGCGCGGCAGGTGAAACACTGCTGACCCCCATGAGTAGTGCAAACATGGTCACTCTCCCTTGTTGTTGATCTCTTTGACGCCGATGCAAGCTTGCCGGTCATTCTTGAGGCGAAAAACCAAAACGAACCAGGCGATGACACCGAATTGAGGAAGGAGCGCCGGCAAGAGGCCGAGCCCTCGAATTTTCAGTACCCATCCGGCTGCCAGAAAGGCGATGGCAATGATCCATGCGGCCGGCGAGGAAACGATCTTTCCTGTCTCCCAATAGGACTTCAGTACGTCGGCAAGCAATGCGGCAAGCGCAAGCACGATCAGGCCCAACAGCCAGCCGAACGACAGGGCCGACACCGCGAATGCAGTCGATGCGGCCGTTGCGATGGCAAGAATGGTGCTGGGAATGACGGCAATCAGTCTCTTTGAAATCATGAAATTACCCTCCTTACGGTGCAAGTGAATCCGGGCCAAACCGATGGCAGGAACCTCAGGCGTCGATAACGGCTATGCCGATTGTACAGCGAACCCGGACACTGGCAAGGCGTGCCCCTCTTCGTTGCCGTCGAGCACGATCGTTCTCTTTCCATACATACGTTCGGCACTGATCCCGATTTCCCGGCAGCCGTCTATCATCTTGCCAGATTCGACAATTTGCTTCGAATCATCGTGATACTGGATTCCCGTGATATATCGGTAACAGGGTTCCTGGCCCAGCGCATAGACAAACACCCTTTTGGGATTGAATGCCAGCACCATGGGAAAGCCCCTGTCGAAGTCGCTGCCGTTGAGGCGCCGCGAATTCTTGATGTTCTTGCCTATCATCTTGGTGGTGAGCGCGCCGTATAGCCAGGTATAGGGCGCACCGACGCATTCCATGCCGATGGCCAGGATGTCGAAGTCCTTGGCGAAACCGCTCAATTTTTCGTACAGCCTGTTTTCCAGGTTGCACGAATCCGCGGCGAAAAAGAGTTTCTTGCCTTGAATCTCGATATACCAGGCCGATTTCGAGCGGATGTGCAGGTCGCCGTGTTCGCCCAGAAAAGGCATGGCCACAATTTTGCCTCCCGGAATCGCGAATTCGTCGAGATCCTCCGCCTCCACGACGTCGAAATTTAAGTTCTGCAAGATCAGCTTGATCGAGGGATCGAACAAGCCGCCGCCATTGTTCTTCGGCACGATGACTTTCCTGGTCTTGTAGCGAAGCTGCAGCAAAGTCTCGATGTTGACATGGTCCTGGTGGCTATGGGTCAGGCAGATGTAGTCGATTGTCTTGGGCAGCTCGCTATAGCTGATCAAACTGTCGGCATCCCGATTCCCTCGGCTGGGGATAAGCGGGTCGATCAGGATCGTGACATCGGGACTCTCGATCATGAAACCCGCATGCCCGATGTAATTGACGCGGACGCCGACATGAATCGGCTCATGGCGATACTTGGGCGCCTGCTCGGTAAACAGGTCCGCCATTGCCAAGCCGCCCTTGGAGCCGGTATTGGTGATCAGCCAGTCCAATTCCGCATGGCTCAACGGCAATTCGCGCGCCCGGAACAGCATGTCCACCTTCTCGTGGTTGTAGTCCAGGCTCAATTGCAGGTGGTTTTCGTCCGGAAGCCGCGGCGTGCTGAACACGAACGGCCGCTCCTTGACGCGCGAGAGCCGGCCAAAACCGAGGCTTTGCAGTTCCCGTTTGTAGAACTCGCTGCGATAGAGCAAGGGTTCGATGAAACGGTACGAAGGGTGATGCTCGGAATCCATGAACAATTCCACGAATCCCCGCAGCTTTTCGGGGATTTTCCTGTACAGCGGCTCGATCGATTCGCCGCTGGTGTGGCTCCTCAGCAGCTCTTCCAGCTCATCGATTCCGGCAGAAAATTGTACCAGCGGGGCACAGGTTTCCTCCAATTCCGCCACCAGGTCCTTGATGCTGGAAACCTGGTCTTCCTGGCAGTTCAGGTATTCGCTGCCTGCCAGGTCGCTTTCCCTGTTCGCGAGAATGTGCATCTGTGCGTTGTTCACGAACGACTTCATGATGCGGCGGTGCGTGTGGACGGTATGTCTCGCCGCGGTTGCGGGCTGGATCAGATAGGGCCAGGCATACCAATGATTGAACAGGGGTTCGAAATAGACATCTTCCTTGAGGTACCAATTCCCAGCGCTCATTCTTCAACTCGCTTGACTATGTTCGCAAACCGCCGCAGCGACATCTTGCCGTCACTGCTTCAACGGTTCCTTGAATGAAAGTTCGTCAACGTCCCCAAAATTGTCGTAGTCCGACGTGATGATCCGGTCGCCGACCTTGAGTCCGTCCAGTACCTCGACCGATTGCGGATTCTGGCGGCCCAGGACGAGATTGGTGCGGCGGGCGTAGCGTCCGTCCGAGGAGAGCAAATAGGCCCAGCGCCCGTTGGTGTGGCGATAAAATCCGCCTTTGTCCACCACGCTGGTCGTTTTTGCTTCGCTCAGACTTAAATCGATTTGCAGATCCTGGCCGCGCTTCAAGCCTTCGGGCGTGGCGCCGACGAAAGCGAGGTCTGCCTGGAATACGCTATTCTTCACTTCCGGGTAGATCTTGGACACCTTGAGTTCGTAGGGGTGTCCGTCGAACTCGAATTTTCCCTTCTGACCGATCGCGACTTTCGAAATGTAGTACTGGTCGATATCCGCGCGAACCATGAAGCTGCCCAATTCGTCGATCTGGCCGACACGCGCCCAGCGCTGGATGCTTTGACCGACCTCGACGTTCAAGGTCGAAAGCTGGCCGTCGGTGGGTGCCCGGACTTTCAGGCTGTCGATGATCTCCGAGAGCACTTCCATGTCGCGATTGACGCTGGCGATGGACGAGTCGATCTGCTTGCTTTGCTGCTCCTCCAGAATGGTCTCAGCACGGATGCGCTCCTGCAGCAGTTCGCGCTTGTTCTTGTAGTAGGCCAGTTCGTCGCGCGCCGTCGAAAACGCCTCATTCGACAGAAACGGCGTCGGATTGCTCATCAGTTGCTGGTAACGCGTAAATTTCGCCTGCGCGTCCAGTATTTTCTTTTCCACGTCCAATAGCTGGTCCTTCAGGATCAGGTTGGATTGAGTCAGGCTGATTCTTGAGTTGCGCAATTGGTTGAGGTTGTCCAGCAAACGCGTCTCGGCTTCGATGTTTTCCTTTTGCGCCGTGTTGTTGGAAAAGAGCAGGATGAGGTCGCCCTTCTTCACCAGTTCGCCGCTGTGCACATAGATCTTTTCGACGATACCGCCCTCTTGCAGATCCAGAAATGTGGTCTTGTTGGGCTGCGCGTGCCCGGTGACTGCCGCGTACTCCTGGAATTCCGCCTGATGGACCTGCGCGATGCTCAGGCGGTTTCCGTCGATTGCCAGCCTCGTCTGGCGCGGCGTTGCGAAAACCGCGGCGATCGTCGCCAGCGCCGTGACGCCGATAACCGCGGAGACGACGATCCTGGCGCGCGTCCACTTTTTCTTCTCGACTGGTCGATCCATTTGATTGTCTTTACACCGTCTTGGCAAAACACGACTTCACGATTCGGGACGTCAGAGGCTGCTCACCGGTTCTTCATTCCCCGGCACCTCATCCGCGGATTTGCGTCCGAGGAGAGTCAACAGCGGCCCAGCCATCATCGTGGTGACGATGGTCATGACGAGGAAAATGGTGAAGAGCCTGGATTCAATCAGACCGGCGTCGAGGCCGATCTTGATCACGACAAGCTCCATCAAGCCGCGGGCATTCATCAATGCGCCGAGGGAGAGCGCCACGCGGGACGGATACCCCGCAAATTTCGCGCCAATGTATGCGCCGGCCATTTTGCCGACCACGGCTGTCACCAGCACCAGCGCAAGGATATCCAGGGCGTCGGCGTTAAACATGCCGGACGCGTTCTTGAGGCCGGCCAGGGCGAAGAACAGCGGCATCAATATCGTTGCCAGGGGTTCGATCCGCTCTCGGAACCAGTTCAGCAAGCGATCGTCGCGCGGCAGGCAAAGGCCGAACAGGAATGCGCCCAGGACTTCATGCATGTGGATGAAGTTCGCGACGAAGGCAGTAAGCAACAGCCCGATGAGGATCAATGTGAAAAGTGCGCGGCCGGGTTGGCCGGTCGGCGGCAAATACCGCGATACCATGGGCCGCACGACGAAGAACAGCACGAGGATCATGGCGGCCGCCCCGCCGACGAGCAGCACGGTGGGGGTCCAGTCCGAATGCAGGCTCGCAAAAATGACGACCATCCCGACCAGCACCCAGGCAAGCAGGTCGGCAAACGCCGCGGACAGGATGGCGAGCCGCCCCAGCATCGTGTGGGAAATCGCGCGGTCGACGAGGATGCGTGCCAGGACGGGAAACGCGCTGATCGAAAACGCGACGGAGATGAAGAAGGCGAAAGACCAGAAGGACACGTTCTCCGGCGCATAGGATTTGTACAGAACCGTGGCGGCAGCCAGGCCCAGGCCGAGCGGCAGCAAGACGGAAGAGATGCCGATGGAAGCCGCCGAAAACAGCATTTTCCTGTCGCCGACAGGAACCCTGAATTCGAGTCCGACGATGAACATGAAGAGGATGATGCCGAGTTGAACCAGGCTTTGCAGTCCCTGCAGGCTGGAGGCGGTGAAAATCTGTGCGTGAATCTCGGGGGCGATGGCGCCGAATATTGCGGGCCCGAGCATGAATCCGGCGATCATTTCGCACACGACCGCCGGCTGGCGCAGCCTTCGCAGGCCGAACCCAACCAAGCTCGCCGCACACAGTATCACGATGACTTGCATGAGAACCGGATTGTCACGCATAAGCTTGCCTCCATCTCCAATTTTTACGTGCTACTGAATTGGTCCCGGTAATTGCCGAACCTCTGCGCGCCTGCAACGCGCCGCAGCGCGCGCCAATCCGGTACGGGCATGGTCTCATTGCTTTGGCGTCGATGGCGCTCCGCTCGAATCTTCGCGAATTGATCCGGCAAGGACGATGGTGCCGGTGCTTGTCAGTGCGTATCGCAATATAGCAAACAAACTTCACGCGGATATGATGATTCCATGGCATGAATATGGCGTTTTCGTGAAGCTTGAAGTAATGCAAGGCGGTCACGTTTCGCCATTCTCCGCGTCACACCTTTGACACCGGCCGCAATTGATCTTCAACGGATCGGGTGCCGTCAACCGTCACGTCTCCGGTGTGCTTCGCCGACTTGCGCTCGATCAACATGATCAGGCACGGCTCCAACGCTATCGGATTGTGGAGGACACCTTTAGGCACGATGAACATGTCGCCTTGATCCAGTTCGGCCGTGCCGTTCTCCATTTCGATGCTGAGCCGGCCATGGAGAATGAAGAACAGTTCGTCTTCCTCGTCGTGCTTGTGCCAAGTCAGCGCCCCATGAATTTTGGCCACCTTGACATAAGCGTCGTCGATTTCGCCGATGACGCGTGGGGACCAGAGTTCAGTGAGGGATTGCGCAATCTCTTTTGGCGATTCGACTTTCAGCATGATTTTTCAATCTCATTGTTGTTGCGGCGCGAACCCCGGACAAGCCCCAAATGCTTGTCGAAGGCAATCCGGCCCGCTTCTCCACTTACCCGCTTATCCGGCATGTGAAGCCGTCTCGCCGGGAAGATCGGCTTCCGCCGAATTTGCCGCACCCTTTGAGGCAGGAAGCATTCGGTTCCAATGATGCCGGTGGAGTTCCTGACGATCGATCTTCCCTCTTGGTGTCAATGGAAGCGCGTCGACGATGTGCAGGAACTCGGGCACCAGATACGATGGCATGGAGGCGGCAAGCTTCCGGCGAATGGCGTCTTCGCACAGGCCGCTGGATCGGGACTCGTGAAGCAACACGACAAATGCAATCAGGGTGGTATCGGCTTCGCCTGCTTCGGCCAAGACAACGCACTGGGCAATTTCTTCCAGTTCATATAGGCTGGCTTCGACTTCTCCCAGTTCTATCCTGGTTCCGCGGACCTTGATTTTTTGATCCTTGCGCCCGCAATAGTGGAGGTTGCCGTCTGCCAGGCGGCGGCCGTAGTCGCCGGTTCTGACAAGGCTGGCACCCGGTTTGAACGGGTGCGGAACGAACGTTTCCCGCGTCTCGTCTGGACAGAGGTAGCCGATGGCGACACCCTCTCCGCCGACGAATATCTCGCCGATGGCGCCGGCTGGCAGAAGCCGCCGTTCCTTGTCCAGTATGAGAATTTCGGTATTCGCGATGGCGCGCCCGATAGGCACGTCGTAGCGATCGACAATTTTCGGCTGTTTATTCAGCGAAGCGTCGAACGCTAGTGCTTGGCTCGTGGATGCTGGCAAGCCATCTTCGATGAAGGCATCGGCGATGGCTAGCTGGTTTTCAAGGTTGTCGATCAAGTCCCGGTGGGTCGTCAGAGGATTGGAGATGACGACGCGAAATACGGTGATTTTCTCCGGACAATAATTTTCATTCAAAATATCCGTTTTGGAGACGAAGGTTTTCCCTTCAAGGAATTGCCGCTCTTGTATCGCCGCGGTCGCCTCGCTGATTCGCCGGTTTTCTTCGAGCGAGAAATGGTTCTTGTGACGAAGATCACGAGGGACATAGCGATAATTTAAAATATTGATTTCCGGAAAACCGATGATTTCAAAGGCGCGATTCCTGACGATCACGTCCGCGAAATAATGCGTTTTCTCGATGCCCAGTTCGACCAGCGCGCCGACGCCTCGCCTCGACACGATGTTGAACATGGCATGCAATGACAGGAATATCGCCGGGCGCGAGCCTTCGATGGTGTATTGCCCCATGTCGAAGCTGCCCGCCTTGCCTTGATAGACTGCTTGCACCGAGCTGGCGTGGATGGAGCGCGAGTCCTTGAAAAGACACAGGCTCATGCCTTGCGGCACATAGAACTGCTTGTGCGGGCAAAGCGTGATGGAGTCCGCTCGTTCGATGCCGTTGAGGAGCGGCTTGTATTTTTCCGAAAATGCGATTGCCCCGCCCCACGCCGCGTCCACGTGGAAATGAACCTTGTTTTTCGCCGCGATGGCGGCCATGTCGGCGAGTGGATCGATCGTGCCGGTCTCCGTCGCGCCGGCAATGCCGATGATGGCGATGACGCAAAGCCGCTTCTCACGGCACTGTTTCAGCTTCGACTCCAGATCGGCCAAATCGGCTTTCTGCCTGGCGTCCCGCCTGATGGCAAGCAAGTTGCGCTCGCCGATGTCCAGCAAGGAGACTGCCTTTCGCATTGAATAGTGGGCCAGGCCGGAAGCGATGATGGCGAAGCCTTGGTATCCCTTTTGCCGCAACAGCTCGGTGGCGCCGTAGTGGCTGATTTCAGCCTTGCTGAAGCCGAGCGCGAGCAGTGCGCGATTTCTTGCGTTCCACATCGCCGTGATGTTCGCGCTGCTGCCGCCGCTGACAACCAGGCCGAAGACGTCGTCCGGATTCTGGATCCGTTCGTCATAGTCGCCATCGGCATAGAATTCCCTGTGCAACGTCGCCAGCAATTGACGTTCCAGGAAAGTCAGGGCCTTGGATGTCTCGATCTTCACCATGTTCTGGTTGAGCGAGGAAATTAAGGTGCTCATCTCGGACATGAAATCCGGCAAAGCGGAAGTCATGTGACCGACAAATTTGCTTGACGAAACATTGACGCTGAATGGGAGGACGTTTTCCTTGAGCCACGAACGATATTCTTCGACAGAGAGCGGATTTTTCGGAAACAGCGATTCGAGGAACCCTTTCTTGATGTCGTTCAGGGTCATGCCGGGATACGTTATTTGCCGCTCGGCAGCCGGTGCGATAGAGCGCGCGGCGGCATCATCGGGCGGCGTCGTCTGCGATGCCTGGAAGAAGCCGGGGAGATCGTATTTCGGCTCGTAGGGGATTTCATAAAAACTGCAGTCCGCGCCGGCCTCCGTCAGGCCGTAGATATTGAACAGCCGGACGCCGCGAAGATGCTTGAAGACGCGGCGGGCGAGGCTGGAGGTCAGCCGTTCGCCGCTGCAGATGATGCTTTTCAGCGCCTGAAGCCGGGCGGCCTTGGGATTTTCCATCAGTCTGCTCAACAGCACCGGCGTTACCGTCAGTCTCGTTACTTGCCGCTCGCTCAGTTGCACGATGAAGGCCGTTGTGTCTCGCAGGATATTGTCGCCGACAATGAACAACGGCCTGCCGATCAGCAGGGCCTGGAACATTTCCGCCACGTGGTCGACAAAGGAAGCTCCGGCTTTCATGCAGAAAATGTCGTCGCCGCCCAGTTCCAGTGTGCTCTGTCCCCAAATGACCCGGTTGACGACACTCTTGTGCGTACCGATCACGCCTTTGTGTTTCCCTGTGGATCCTGATGTATACATCAGGTACGCAGGATCCGAAATATGGCGTGGCTGCGGCAGGCTCGGCGCCGTTGCGTTCCGACGATGGGGAAACAGCCGGATATTGCGCCAGCCCGGAAACGTGACGTCGTCTTCGCAATGGAGCACGTATTTGAGCTTGCCGTCTGTTTCGATGAAGCGGGCGTGTTCCATCGGCAGCAGGACATCGAGCGGAACATAGACGGCTCCGCAGCGCAAGATGCCGAGAACACAGGCGACGAATTCCACGGAGCGCGGAAGGTAGACGCCTACCCTGTCGCCCATGACGATTCCATCCGCTGCAAGTTGCCGCGCCAGGCGAGCCGACATTTCGTCAAGCTGGGAAAAGCTGATATGCCGGTTCGCTTCGACCAGGGCGATGGCATCCGGCGTTCGCGCTGCCTGCGCACAGAATAGCGAGTCCAGCGTCTGCGCCGGCAGAACCACCGTATCGCAGCGGGATGCCGACAATCGCTGCCGCTCCATGTCGTCCATCAAATCCAGCTCGGCGATGGCCGCGCCGGGCTGCGCCAGAATGGCATCGACAAGATTGTTGCAGTACCGGACCAGGTCGTGGATCGTCGATGCGTCGAAGAGCGCGGGAGAATATTCGATCGCATGGCGCAACTCCCCCGTTTCCAACTTCCGCATCCGGAATTCGATCTCGCTGTGCGAAAACGATCGTTGCGGCTCCAAGGGATGAATGCGGGCGATCGTCGCGCTTCCGCACGGAAAGGCTTGCCGAATTTGATCGCGGTATTCGAACGCGATTTGGCAAAACGGCGAATAGCTCGCCGGATTCGCCGCCCCCCTCTCTTCGAGGAAAGATTCCAGGGAAATGGCGCAGCATGCCGCACCGAGTTGTGCTTCACTCTTGAGCGCATTGACGAAGTCGGCAAAGGTCGCACCTTCGCATGGCGCCGCTTCGATCATGGCATGATCGAATAAGGTCGGTACGTCGAGCGAGGAACCCTGTCCGGATGTCTGCGAACCGGCAAAACCTGCATGGATTGCCCCCTGCTGCGCGCAACGGCCGGCCACGACGGCAAAAACCGCGAACCATCCCAGATCTTCGGGAAGGGCGTTGACCCTCAGGAAATGGCGGAACGCTTCGTTTTTCTCCCGCGCGACGGAGAATTCATGGCGTGTGCTTGCGTATCTCTTCACGGCATCGCGCATCCGGTCGGTCGGAATGTCCTGAAGGGCGTGGGCGGCTGCCGCCTTGCGCCGAAAAGCCAGTAGATCGGCTTCCCGAGGCGCCGGAAAGCCGGCATCATTCCCGCCGAACGACGACATGGCGTCCGGCTGCGCGTCGTCGCCGCCAGCCAATCTCGATTCGATCAAGCGGAACACGACGTCGAGCTTCGCTCTCGTCATCACGAGCGGATGAAAACCGATGTACAGGTAAGCGGGACCTTGCGCGCCATGGCGGGCGACGCTCATCCTGACTGGAAACTCGGATTCCAGGTTGAATGCATAGGTGCGCTCCGAGCGATATATGCCATGGATGCAAGCCGGCAACCGGCCATGATCGTCATCGGCCGCCACACCGTTCAAACCGACCTCAAGCATATTGAGCGGCACCTCCCTGGATTTGCCGGGGCGCCAGAAAGGCGAACCGTCCACGATGGCCAACGTCGAATGGTAGTGGTATCGCTCCCTGACGATGTCTTTCACGACCGCGACGATGCGATCGAGGGCGACATCGTCCGGCACCTTGAGGCACAATACCTCGTTCGGCTTCGACTTGGCGCCCGTGGTCTGCTCGATTTTCCAAAGACGAAGCTGCGCACAATTGAGTGAGTAAAGTTCCATCTTTGAACAATTCATAGGTTAGGACAACAGGGCCGTCAAGCCGGTCTTTCACTTGACGGACGCTGTTGCCGCGAGCGGATCACAAGCGCTTCCGTGCCGGCCGTGCCTCAGGCAAATGCCGTTCCGCGCGTATTTTTCGTTAACATGCGATTGTGCCCGTATTCATCGTTTCCGGAAACGAGCACGACGCCGTATTTGTCCAGCGACAGCGTGCTGCCGTACTCGACGATATTGTCGGTTTCGGGGTAGATTTTCACGCTGGTGGGGACATAGCGGGCTGTAAATCCGAGGCGCGTTTTGTCCTTTGTCGTGTTCGGGAAAGAGGCGTGCATCAAGGTCGACCAGAAGATCACGCATTGGCCGGGCTTCATTTCCATGGAAACCGCCTTCGATTCGTCGGGAATCCAGTCCGGGTCCTTTTGCAGGTTGCGGTAGTCGTAGCCGAAGAACCCCGATTTTATGCCGTTCTTTTCAAGCTGGTTGACCTGTTCTGGCGTGTATTTCATCTCCTTGCTCTCATCGTAGAACATTTCTTCATGCGTGCCGGGGATAAAGCGCAGGCATCCATTTTCCTTGACGGCCTCGGTAACGGCAGTCCAGACGGTAATGGCGCCGCCAAAGTCCGCCTGGGGCCATACTACCTGGGGGCGGCCGGAAGCATGGCCGAACGTGTCCGCCTGATGCCAGTCGGTTCCTTCATCGCCTGGGTATTTCGGAAACATTTCCGAGCGCCAGCAGATGAGGTTCGGGCCGAGGATCGATTCCACCCTGTCGACTATCTGACGCTTCATGACGTGCTTGCTGAAGAAGTCGATGTCGAGATGCCTGTCGTAGCCGGCAAGCAGGCTCGTATGCTCAAGGTCGTAGATGGCATGGCTGCGGTCGAACATTTCCGATCTCAGCTTCTTGTACGCTTCCGTCATTTCCTGGGGGTCGTATACGTCGAAGGGGCCGGCATAACCATTTTCGCGAAAGGCCTTCAGTTCGGCTTCCGAAAGACTAAATTGCTTCTTCATTCATTGCTCCGGTTTAAATAGTTGAATGCGTTGTTCAAAGATGCCGACTGTCGTTACGCCTGGAGCGCCACGCCGTCTACCCTGGTTTTACCGCCGATCTCTTCCGATTTTTTCGTGTAGGCGTCGATCCACTGATTGACGGTGGCAAAACTCATCAGGTCGCGTGTTTCGACGGTGAAACCAAGTTTCTCTTCCACTTTGACTTGAAAACCGATGATCGTCAGGGAGGAAATGCCCTTATCGAAGTAATCCTCGTCGAAGCCGATATTTTCAAAGCTGTCGTTTTCCTTGAATAACGTCCCTATCACGTCTTTTATTTCTGCTTGATTCACGTTCACCTCCAAATGATTAAGGGGCTGCAAAAAGCTTCTTGCTATCGATCTTTCCGTTGCTGTTGATGGGTAGCGTCGTTCCGATCAATATTTTGTCGGGGATCATGTAGGGCGGCACATGATCCTTTAAGTAGTTCTTTACGTCCTTGATTTCCAGCGTCTGATTCTCTTCGGTCTGCAGGTAGGCAACCAGAAGCTGGTCGCCGCCGACCACCTTCTGACAGGTGACCGCAGCTTCTTTGACGGCCGAAATCTGGATCAGCCGCTTCCTGACCTCCTCAAGCGATATCCGATATCCCCGCAGCTTGACCTGGCTGTCCTTGCGGCCGACAAATTGGATCAAGCCCTGTCCGTCGATCCTGACAAGATCTCCCGTCTTGTATATCAAGCCTTGATCCAGCGCGGCATCGTGGAAAAACGGGTTGTCGTCGGAATTGGCGTTCAAATATCCGAGCGCGACACCTCGTCCGGTGGCGTACAACTCCCCTATTTCGCCCGGTCCCGTCTTCCTGCGCTTTTCGTCGAGTATCAAGACCCCCGTTCCCGTAATCGGCAGGCCGATCGGCACGGTGTCGTCGGGCTTGTTTTCCTTCGTCATCACGTGACAGCAGGTAAAGGTCGTGTTTTCGGTGGGCCCGTAGCCGTTGATCAGCGTGATGCCATCGATGTGGTCAATGACCTTTCGCACCATGTCCGGGCGAAGGACGTCGCCTCCGGCAAGAAGGACCTTCAGCGGCCGCAATGCATCGATCCATTTGTCGGCAAACAGGTGGAACAGCGCAGCCGTCAACCACAGGATGGTAACGTTGTGATCGATGACGTGGCGTTTGAACAGGTTGGGATCGAGCACCGCGCCGGTATACAAGACGAGGGTGGCGCCGTTCAAGAGCGCACCCCAGATTTCGAATGTCGAGGCATCGAAACTTGGCGTGGAAAACTGGAGGATGGCGTCGCTCGGGGAAATCTTGATGTAGTTCGTTTCGATGACCAGTCGGGTCACGGCACGATGGGGTACAACCACCCCTTTCGGGTCGGCCGTCGTGCCGGAGGTAAACATGACATATGCCGGCACATCGGGCGAATGCACTTTGTCCGGCCAGGCCAATTGGCCGGTGACCAGTTCGCCGGCGTCGAAGCGATAGCTCTTCCGTTTGGCGTCGAGGAGATAGCCGCAATCCTCGTCACCGATGATCAGCTTCACTCCGGCAACGCCGAGGCAGTAGTTGAGCCGGACAGCGGGGTTGTTTTGATCGAGCGGCATATAGGCCGCACCGCATTTGAGGATGCCGAGCATGGAGACGATCATCTCGACCGAGCGGCGCATGTAGAGGGCGACGATGTCGTTCGGCCTGACGCCCCGCTCATGAAGCTGCATGGCCAATGCGTCGGATTTTTCGTCGAGTTCGCGATAGCTGAGGGTTTGCGTGCCGCAAACAAGCGCAGCACCCGTCGGATATTCCAGGACTCTTTGTCGAAAGAGGCCGGTAATGCTATGTTCCAAGGTGCTGTTCATGCATGTTCTCGCAAATGTTGTTCCATATCGCAATCAGGGTGTTGGAATCCTTGGTCAAGATGCCGTAGTGGTCGGCGTCCGGATCGACGAAGAGGGAAGAGTTTCGAATCAGGGAACTGATTTTTTTCGCACTCTCCACATTGACTTGCACATCTTTGTTTCCCGCCATGACAAGGGTGGGATGAGAGACTTCGGAAGCGAGCTGTGCATAGTCGACCGATTTGTATGCCAGGTAGTTGTTTGCGTACCGTTTCAGGAATCGGATGTCTCTAAATGGCAGGTCCAGGCCTGCCGGCCGGGGCAGATCCGCGTCGAACCGCTCGTTGTGGATTTTTTCGAACACAAGCTGCGCCCGCTCCGGGCTGCTTGCCGCTAAGCCGAGCAAGACGTCCATGTCGCCCGCAAATTGGGTGACCGCGCTCCGGTCGCCGAGCATGGTGTATTCGCCATGCACCAGAATCAGTTGCGTGAATCGGTTGGGCTGCAAGTTGATGGCCGCCAGGGCGATGCCGGCGCCGGAACAATACCCGACCAATATCGCCTCCTCGACGCGCAACGCATCGAGAACGGCGAGCAAATCCGCCACATGATGATCGATCGAAAATTCCGAAACCTGGCATTCGCGGTCGGATTGCTCCAGGATCGAGCGGCTTTCCCATGCGCAGATGTTGTAGTGGGAGCCAAAGAATTCGAAGAACGGCGACACAATTTCCACGTCCAGCCCGAAAGGAAAGACGAGCATGATCCACGGGTCGTCAAGGTCGCTGATGGTATAGGCGTATTTCAACCGGACGCCATCCGCTGTTGTCAGAAATTCGGTTTTCATCGTATCCATTCTTGCCTTGTTGATGACCGGGTAGACATTACGTACAACAAATCCGCGCGAGGCAGCGGCGTCCGCCGGGGCCCGCGCCCTTGCTAATTTACGGAGCGGCCCAAGGTGAGGGGAAATTGCAGGCTGGGCATCGTCCAATTGCCGGTAATTTCGTTTTTCGATACTTTCCCCTTGAATTCCGCCGAAATACCTTTCACGATGAGACTCAAGTCCTCGCCTTTGAGCGTCACGTCGGAGATGGGCAAACTCATGAGGCGGCGATTCGGTATGTCCTGCAATGCAACCAGGTCGCCCTGTGCATTCAATTGGAAGCGCAAGATCATGTAGGTATTCGCCGTCTTGCCGACCCAGGTTCCGACCAATTTATTGGCAAGCTCCGACGGCATATGCACGGCTTCGGGGACGTATTCGCCTCTTGCGAACGTGATGTTGCGTGCCTGCCCCCCCGCCACGACGAATTTTCCATCGATGGCGTTTTGCGTCAACGAGCCGCTGAAGGTGGCATCGACCCCGTCGATGCGTATCGTGATGTTGCTGCCGTTCATGCTGATCGCGTTGATGGGTACGTTGATGCGGCCTTCATAGGGACTATCCAGAAACGCGTCGAAGCTGCCGTTCTTGTCGTCCTTGAATTTCAGGGACATGCCGACGCCGTTGCTGAATCGTCCGTACCAGTCACCATTGATTTTCTCGCGGATCGATTTCTCGACGGCCAGTCCGGCGAAGTGGAAATTGCCTTTGTTTAAAGTCAGCGGTGTATCGCCGTCCTGGTTCCAGTTGCCGACCAATTGGCTGCCGACCAGCCTCCCTGTGTAGCCCATTTTGGGCCGCAACACCTTGACGTGGAGCGTGCCGTTTTGCAACGTGACCGAATCCACGGGGATGCCGGACAGTGCTTGGTCCGGGCAGTCTATCGTCGCACTCACGCCGTTTTCGCTGGCATTGTCGGCCTTAAAATGCAGCACGATGTTCAGCTTCTTGTTCAATTGCGGAAGGCTGAGGACGCCGTTCCACGGGCCGTCGAGCTGCGCGACGGTTTCCGCCGGGATCTTCGCTTTGACGACCGGGACCAGGACCAGATCGAACGCGCTTCCGTTCTGCTTCCATTTCCCCGTGATTTTCTTGTCTTTCAACGTTCCGTCGTATTTGCCATTCACCTCATCGACGGAAAACACGACTTTCCCGTCGGTGAGGGCGAAGCTGTTCACTGCCACGTTTTGCAGGTTCGCCTCTTCGGGAGCATTCAATACGGCCGCATACTTGTTTTGCGCGTCGCGGGCGACAATGAATTGCAGCGTCAATTGCGTGGATGGATTGATGATCAGTTTGCCCTGCCAGGTGCCAAGCAGGCTCTCGTTGCCGGTCTCGCCGCCCCATGCCGGCGTGCCGAAGGCCCCGGCCATCAAGGCGCCCGCCATTGCGGCGTACATTGCCCAACTTTGGATTAAGCGGCGCATAAACTGTTGCTCCATCGATTTCAATTGATAAACAGGGGCGATTTGTCCGGCCGATGGCAAGATACCGATCAGGCAGGCAGGGCTTTCAAGGAACCATGGCCGGTGAGCGTGGCGGGGTCGATGTTGACGGTGCAAATCAGCGAGTGATAGTCCAGAGTGAGCGTGCCGCTGAGTTCCATTTCTTCCGCCGTCATTTTGAAACCTTCCCCGCTTTGGTTCAATTGCATCCCGATCTCGGTGCCCCCTTGCGTCGCCGTGAATTTGAGGAGGACCAGGCCGCGCTCGACGGCTTCCCTGACATCATCGATGTCCTTGTAGCGGATCAGCGATACCGGCTGCCGCGCGGCCGACAGCTTTTCAATGAGAGGCGTCATGGCATTCTCCTGCTAACTCGACTGCTGCTGCATCGCCTTTTGCAGGCTCAAGGGGCGCATGTCGGTCCATACCGTGTCAATGTGATCCAGGCATTCTTTCTTGGTGCCGAATTTGCCGTCGTCGAACCAGCCCAGTGCGTTTTCGCGATCCTTGGGCCAGATGGAGTATTGTTTTTCGTGATTGAAAACAACCTTGTAGATCGTCGTATCTTCTTCGTGAGTGCTCGACATCGTGAATTCTCCTTGGTAAATTGAAGGGGACAGTTTGCAACAGACCAGGTATGGGGCGATTCCTTCGGCAGACCCGAGGACTCACTCCCGGAATATGACGCGCTCCTTACGAAACCAGGCAATCGAGAAGAGCAGCGCCGCGGTCCCAATGGCGACGGTGGTCGCCAAGATGGATCCGATCATCAGATAGTTGTTCAACGTTCCTTTGATAAGCTCGCGGACCACCAAGCCGACGTTGGCGACCGGGATCAGCGACCAAAACCAGGTCAGGTTGACGCCGGGAACGAATATCGCCGTCGCGGCAATGACGACCAGAAAATTGGCCACGTTGCTCAGCCCGGTCGCTTCGCGATAGCTCCTGGCATAGACGGAGACCGCCAGCAACACCGCGGAGAAAAGCGCGTTTACGGGAATCAGCATGAGCCAGACCAGCGAGAGGTCGGATATGCCGATCTGGCCGACCACGTCCCTGAATGCATCCGACGCGTTCCTCGATTCCAGAGACAGCCACACGGCCGAACTGAGCATGCATAGGGTCGAATACATCATGCCCAGCGTGAACACCACCAGATATTTGGCGATGACGATCAGCGTGCGCGGGATCGGCAGCATGACCATGATTTCCAGCGTGCCCTTTTCCTTTTCGCCGGTCGCAAGTTCGACCGCCGAGAAGGCGCATCCCACGAAGCAGATGATGAACAGCGGGAAGGCCAGGATGGTTCCCAGCCCATGACCGATCTGCTCACGCTCGCTTGCGATGTTGTCGACGTCGAAAGTGACGGGGCTGAGGATGTTGGAGCGGGCGCTGTCTCCCGCCACGCCCAGGAAGGCGAGGCGCCAATCGCGCTGCTTTTCGCTGTATTGCAGTATCGGGGCCGTTCCCCGGTCCTTGACGATGCCGTGGCTCGGCGCCGATTGGTAGTAGAGAAATTTGATGCTGATGCCTTCGCCTTTGCCGAGATTCTGCTTCGCGTCGGGCGGAATGACGATGGCGAACCGGATGGTCTTGTTTCTGATCGATTCGTTGAGCTTGTCTTCGGGAACATCGACGCGGTGGAATCCGGAATCGGCTGCGTATAGCTTGGCGATTTCTGGAAGGTTATTCTCTCCGACGATGGCATAGTCGAGGACGGTCTTGTCGAGCTTTTCGCTATGATTTTCCGAAAACGCCATGAAGAAGTGGCCCAGCATGGGAATCAGAAGGCAAGGCAGGAAGATCATGCGCATGACGTTGCGCCGGTCGCGCAAGGCTTCGAACAGGTCCTTCCAGAATATCGTGGAAATAATTCTGGTCATGATCGGCCGCCCTCGCATTCCGCTGCAATCTGCTTGAATTGTTCGAACGGCTGCTTGATTTTCCCTTCCCGTTCGCCCGTGATGGTCAGGTAGGCGTCATCGAGATGCGCGCAATTGGTCTTCCTTTTCATCTGCTCGACCGTTCCGAAAAATCGGACCATCCCCTGGTGGATCAACACGACCTGATCGCATAATTTTTCGACTTCGTGCATGTGATGCGTCGAAAAGATGACGGATTTGCTGGAGTCCTTGCATTTTTCGATGTAGTTCAGGACGATTTGCGAGGTCGGTACGTCCAGCCCGGTCGTGGGTTCATCGAAAATGATGAACTCCGGCGAGTGGATCAGGCTTCGCGCGATGGAAATGCGCTGCTTCATTCCCGCCGAGAGGGTTTCGATGCGGCGGTGGGCGAATTCCTTGATCTCGAGTTCTTCAAACAAGGCCTCGATCCTGACTTTCAATTCGCCTTCCGAGATGCCGTAAAGACGGCCGAAGAAATGCAGCAGCTCGTCGGCGCTCAAGTGGCTGTACAAGCCGGTCGTGCCGGACAGGAATCCGACCCGCCGCCTCACTTCGTTGGCATCCTTGACGCTGTCGAACCCCGACAGGGTGACGGTTCCTGCCGTGGGTTGGAGGGACGTTCCGAGAATTCTCATCAGCGTCGTCTTGCCGGCGCCGTTCGCCCCCAAGAGGCCCAATATCGACCCTCTGGACAGGCTGAAATCCACTTTCTGCAACGCGTGGAAGAATTTCCCCTCCTCGCGAGGATCTGCGCTGACCGCACGTCCTTTTTTGCCTCGCTTCAGTGCGAAGGTTTTCCTGACTGACCGGATTTCCAGCATTTGGATTCCAAATTTGAAATTAGTGAATGGAAAATGCCAACAGCACGTTTCCTGAGCGGCCGCCGTTTGTGCCATAACCGGAGTTGACGAATACCATGCCCCCGGCGATGGTCGGTCCCGACCCGATCAGAGACCCGCCGTTGGCAGCGACTTCGTTTACCGTCGTGAATTCCTTGTTGGTGTCGTATTGCCACAAGATTGAACCGTCTTCGGTCGAATACGCGCGAAATCCGCCATCGAGGCTGCCGGCGAAGAGAACGCCCGGGATGACGCTGATACCGACCGGCTGTGCGCCGTTGCAGCCATAACGCACCGTGCCGCAGATCGGCTGTTCAGGCAACTTCGCCCAGCGGCGCTCGCCGGTCGCGGCGGCCACCGCGTGAATTCCGCCCGGTTGCGGTGTCGTGATGTCGGACAGGGGGAAGTAGACTGTCGATTCCATCGCCGCCGAGCCCCACACGATCCCGCCGCCCATTCCACCCTCGCCGGCGCGATACTGCCAGACCACGGTCCCCTTGCGATCCGGATCCAGTGCGTAGGCGACCCCCGACTTCTGGCCCACGACAATCAAGTCCCTCGGCACGCCCGAGGACTGATCCTTGACCATCATCGGAGGACTGCCGATGTCGAAATCCGGCCCGGTTTGCGTATGGCATTGCGACTTGTCTTCCCGATTGCAACCTGCAACCCATATGTCGTCGGGCGTCAGTTGCCGTGCCCAGCGCAATTTGCCGTCGCGCAAGTCGAAGGCAACGATGGAATCGGAGTTGATGGCGGGCGCGGTATAGCTGTTTCCCGTTCCGACATAAACCAGCCCCCGCTTCGCATCGATCAGCGGAGGCGACCAGACCGCGCTACCGGAAGGGCCCCAGATGGCCTTGCCTGACGGCGTTGCGGCTTTGAGCAATTTTGCTGCGCCGGGGATCGTGTAGGCTTTCCACAAGCGCTTCCCCGTCGCGGCATCCAGGGCCGTCAGGCTGCCGCGGAAGGTGCAGCAGCCCTCTTCGGGCGCGCCGACGGTGCTCCACGAAGACATCGGGACGTAATATTTTCCCTCGTACAGCACCGGCGAGCCCGTGATGCGGGCTTTGGGATGCGAATCCGCGCTGACTTTCCAGAGGAGTTTTCCCGTGCCTGCATCGAGCGCATAGACCTTGCCCGACATATCACCGAACAATACGCCGAATTTCGTGCCCAGCCTTTTCTGTGCCTGGCTGTCGAACGTGACGACGCTGGCTGCACCTCGGATCCCCCCGTCGGCCTTGAACTGCCAATAGGTGCAGCCCGTGGCTGCCGACAAGGAGTAGAAAATGCCGGCCTGGCTGCCTACAAACAGGCGGCTCGACGCGACGACCGGCTGCGACCACGCGGAAAACGAATCGGGGAAACCGAAAGCCCATTTCAATTTGAGCTCCGGCACGCTCTGCACATTCAGCCCGGCGGCATTGGCCGATTGAAAGCTTGAGTTGGTAACGCTATTACCCCAGCCGTTCCATTGCGGCGACTCCAGCGGGTCGGGCATTTCCGGATTGCCCTCGCATTTTCCCCGGCTCTCCGAAAGCAGATCCGTCTCGAATTTCTTGCCGGTGAGGTATTCGGCAACCGCGCGGCGCTGATCGCCGTTAAGGGAAGAACCTTGCACGCGCATCACGCCCACTGTCAGGGCATGGACGATTGTACGCGGAGGGAATTTTGCGAGCACTTCCTTAGACGGCGCGCGACTGCCCAGGAATCCTGTGTGGCAGAAGGAGCAGTGCTTCTCAAACACTTGGGCGCCGCCGTTCCCGAGCGCTTCGGCCTTGCTTCCTTCACCGGCGTCGGCGAACGCCAACATCGACAAAATCGAAAAGACCAAGCCAACAGTCAGGCGAATCACGATTCGATTTTTCTTGGCGTTCATCACGGTTTTGCAATACCCATATTGAATCAACGGCTTCCGGACGAAGGATATTTCCGATTTCCGGAACGATGAAGTGTGCATTCATTCGCCCGACGCTCACGACTCTCAAACCAGGCAGGCCGCCCCGGCCGTCATTGCCTGCCGGGCCGATGTTCCCTCTCTGCCGCGCCCGTCGGACTTCGACCGTTTTGCCATTCCCGCGCAGGTGCGCCAGAATGCCCTTGCCCGCGTCCCATCGGACATGCTTCCTTTGTCGATGACGGGCAGCCCCTGGCGCCTCCAGCCGATTCCCGCAATCGCCGCATCCTGCAACGGTGCGTATTCATCGAGAGATACCCGTCGCTGCAGTCGGCGCATCCGATCCGACCCGCTACATTACCCGTCGCAATATAGCAGAGAGATTTCAAGGAACTGTGATGATTCCATGGCGGGAGTATGACGTTTCGGTGGCGCTGCGGATTCGCTTTTGCGGCACGAAAACTATGCGCGCAAAATCTCACGGTCTTGCTGCATTTCCGGCGCGAGTACTCCGATAGAGCGGGTGTCTGGCGTGACGAAACCGCCGAATTCCGATTCGACGCGACCGTAGCCGTTCCACACCTTGTAGCCCAGGCGGGCTTTCAATTTTTCCGGAATTTCTTGCCACAACGCCTTGTCGAGGCCGAGGATGATGTTTTCCTGCTGGCGAAATTGCGGCGCGCAGAAGGTGGACAATATGCCGATCCGGTCGGGCGCGCCGATGTTTGCGCCATTGCCGTGCCAGAGCCTGCCATCAAATAACATCAGTGTCCCTGCGCGGGCCTCCGGTTGAATGATTTCGTAATCCTCTTGCGCTTTGACGTTCGGATAGGCGCCCGACAAATGCGTCCCGGGAACCAGCTCCGTTGCACCGTTTTGGCGGGTAAAGTCGGTCAACATCCAGACGGCTGTGACGGTCACGGGCGGGGCGATGCCGATGTCTTTGTCGGGAGAAAGAAACTCCGGTGCGGGATGACGCGTAATATTGGATACGCGCCTATACTGCGCATCGGCCCGCGAAGGCTGCGGCATCCACCACTGGTCGGTGTGCAAGCCCATGCGGATGGACCCGGTCCGGACGATGTTCGCGGAAAACGAGGATAGGAGAAAGTCGTCGCCCAATACGTGGCCGACCAGTGTGTCGATGATCGGATGGATGATGAGGTCGCGGAAGACCTTTCCTTTGTTAATGAGCATGAATACGCGCTGATTCACCCCACCGTCTTTTTCTCCAAACGCATTCGATTTGAAGAGCCCCTTGCTATCGAGAACGTCCTGGTTATAGCCGCCGTCCCGAAATGCCAGGCCGCGCTCCTGTTCGGCCAACGCCTGTTCGGTCACCCGCGTTTTTGCGGCTTCCACTTCGTGTGCGGAGAGGGCGCCGTCGATCATGCAAAACCCGAGAGTGTCCAGGTCGCTTTTCGCTTTTGCCAGGTCTTTGGTTGGGGTAATGTCGTTTTTCATGATGTCTCTCTTCTGATTTTCTGGTTGATATAAAGGTTTTCCGGTTGTCGTCAAACGGTCAGGCCGGCACCAGCGCCAGCGATATCGCCTGGGCAAGACCCGCCACCTGGGGCGCCTGGATCATGCCGTAGTGCGTGCCGGGGGTTGCTTCGATATGGAGGTTGTCGCCAAGCAGGGTCCTCCACCCTCGATCACCCATGTGACCTTCGGCGTTGATCAGGCACGTCGGGACCGACAGCGGCCAGGGGCGGTAATTGGCAACCATCGTCATCATCGCACTGGAATTTTTTGCCCAGCGATCCAGTTCGGCCAGGCCAAGTTCATCCGGCAGAAGTTTTATCAGCTTGCATTGCGCCAATGCCTGGTCAACGTCCTTCGCGGCACGCAGCACTGCCCAGCGTTCGGGCTCCAGATCGGGGACCGTCAATTCGACATACATCAGCAGCGCCTGGTGGATGCTTACCGTTCGAGGCAAGCCGAGATCGGCGGTCGGGCAGTAAGAATCGATCAGGCCCAGAAATTCGACGCCCTCGCCGTCGCCGGCCAGTTGCCTGGCGATTTCGTAGGCCAGGACGCCGCCGAGAGAATGGCCTGCGAGGCGATACGGTCCTGCCGGCTGGATTTTCCGGATGTTTTCGATATGCTGCCCCGCCAATGCCTCAAGTGATTCCAGACGGGAGTCTTCGCCCATCTGCAAGCCATATACCGGTACGCCGTTCCGCAGATGCCGCGAGAGCGGGAAAAGCGGGAAAACGTCGCCGGTAAATTCATGGACGAGGAATAGCGGTATCTCGCTGCCGTGCTCGCGCATGGTCACGACGCCGCGATCCGACAATTGCCGGTCCCCGCCAAGAAGAATCGATTCGGCCAGCGACGCGATCGTGGAATGTCTGAATAGTGAAGCCAGGGAAACGTGCATTCCCTTGTTGCGCAGGCGATTGAGCACCACGACGGCCAGCAGGGAATGTCCGCCCAGTTCGAAGAAGTTGTCGTGCCGGCCGACGCGCTCCACACGTAACAGCTCCTTCCAGATGCCGGCGAGAATTTCCTCGATCTCGCCTTGCGGCGCTTCGTATTCCTGCGAGAGATAAGACCCCAGTTCCGGCGCC
>DASVLJ010000071.1:0-440191 GCA_036384915.1 Burkholderiaceae bacterium | reverse complement strand
CGATACGGCGCTCGACTACGGCTTGTTGAAGAAGATGATGCCCGATACCAAGCTGTCGATGGCGGCCAATCTCTTGGTGTTGCCCAATATCGAGGCGGCCAATATTTCGTACAACCTGTTGAAGACTGCCGCAGGCAACGGGATTGCGGTCGGGCCCATCCTGCTCGGTTGTGCCAAGCCGGTGCATATCCTGACCTCGTCGGCGACGGTGCGCCGGATTGTGAACATGACGGCCTTGTGCGTGATGGATGCGGTGGCGCAGAGATAGGGCGTTAGCGCCGACGAAAAAGGCTTGCCGCGGCAAGCCTTTTTTGCAAGTGCTTCGATAAACGCGTCAAATGACCGCGACTTCCTCTTTCGGCCTTTCGTTTGCCACAGTTGCGTGGTCCGCGCTTGTATCGCGAAAGGGTACGAACCACGAAACAAGAAACGACGGAATGGTCGCGAACATGACCCAGATGAAGAAATGCTTGTAGCCAAGGGCATCGCTGACAACGCCGCTGATAGACGATGGGATCAGCATGCCGAGCTGCATCAGGGCCGTCGCGAAAGAATAGTGCGCCATCTTGTAGGGGCCGGGAGCAATTTGCTGCATCATGTAGAGCTGCAAGCCGACAAAGCCGACGCCGTAACCAAAGTATTCAAAGGAGAGGGCGATGGTGATGACGGTTTGGTCCGTCGGCTGGGACAGCGCCAATCCAAGATAGACAAAGAATGGAAGATTGAAGGCAGCGCATAGAACCATCATTGATTTGCGCAAGCCGCGGTCTGCGGCGAAGTAGCCGGCGGCCATCGAGCCGAGAATCAAGGCAAGCGGAGGGAACACGCCGTACATGATGCCGACATCTTCGGTCGAAAGGCCGAGTCCGCCAACATCTCGCCCAGCGCGCAGGAAAAGCGGCGCGATTTTTAGTGCCTGCCCTTCGGCGAAGCGGTAGATGATGAGAAAGGCGATGCCCCACCAGACATATTGCTTCTTGAAAAAGGTCACGAAAATGTTGGCAAAGTCCGTCACATTTTGTTCCATGGTAGCCGCTTTGGCCTTCCTACGGCTATCCGGCAGAAAGCGCATATGCCATAAGGCCAAGGCCACCAAAATAGCGCCGAAGCTGCACATCACGATAGTCCAGGCGGGCACGATACCGTAAATCTTTTCGAGCCGCCCGGCGATCCAGACGAAAAGACCTTGGCTCAATATCTTGCCGACGTTATAGAAAGCACCCTGCCAACCGACGTATTCAGCTTGACGTTTGTCGTCGAGTACATTGAGATAGATTCCGTCGGCTGCCGTATCGTGTATCGCCGAGTTGAAGGCAGCCAGACACAGGAAGATCAGGGTCCAGGTGAAAAAGTTGGCTGATCCGAGGGAGAGGGCAAGCAGGCCGAACGCGATGCCGGCGCCGAATTGCGTTGCGACGACGAACAATTTTTTTGACGGGAACATCTCTATAAGCGGACCCCACAGAGGCTTGAGCGCCCAAGGCACCGTCATCATTCCCGTGAACAAAGTGATTTGCGCGTCGGTCAGTTTCATGCTTTTGTACATCAGCACAGAGACGACGTTAACAATTACGAAAGGCAAGCCTTCGGCGGTGTAAAGGGTGGGCACCCACTTTGCCGGGTGTTTGATGGTCGATTCTGACATATGGGAACGTGATTAGCCCAGAATGAAGGTTCCATGTGATGCTAATTGACGATTGCATGGGCTGCAAGTGGTTTTGAATAATTGATACCAATATAATACCAAAAAGGGATTGGGTTCCCTGTTTCTATTAGGTATTGTCAAAGGCGGCGCGAATGCCACAATGAGCAATAATCCAAAGTGGTATTGCCACTTAAAGGCGGGGTAGAAGCTACTTCCTGACCGGCACCCGCCCGGTCTGCACCAGCGGCGCGGCGCGCACGCAATGCGCCAGTTGGTCGTCGAAGAAGATATGCGGCTTGAACGCGGCCAGCACGTCCGATTTGGCCACACCGCCCATGAAGAAGGTTTCGTCTATCACCACATCCCAGGCGCGCAGCGTGCGGATCACGCGCTCGTGTGCCGGCGAGGAGCGTGCCGTCACCAAGGCCGTGCGGAGCGGCACCGCGCGGCCGTCGGCGTTCTTGAAATTCTTTTGGATGAACGACAAAGCTTTCAGCAGGCGCGCAAACGGGCCGTCGGTCAGCGGGCGTTGGGCGTTTTCGCTTTCGTGCTTTTCGAAGGCTTCGATCCCTTGCTCTTGATAGATGCGCTCCGATTCGTCAGAGAAGATCACGGCGTCGCCGTCGAAGGCGATGCGGATCTGATCCAGTTCGGCCAGCGCGTTGTCCGGTTTCTGGTATAACAGGGCGGCCGCCACGTTGGCGTTGATCGCGGCTTGCACGTCGTCTTCATGGAGCGAGAGGAACAGGCTGACGTTGAAGGCTTCGAGGTAGGGCGCCAATGAGGCGCCGCCCGAAAGCGCCGCGCGCGTGATATCGAGGTCGTAGTGCTTGATCGAATTGAAGATGCGCAGCGAAGTCTCGGACGAATTGCGAGACATGATGACGACCTCAACCAGGCGCGTTTCCACCAGCGTATTCAACTTCAGCAAGGCGCGCACCAAAGCGAAGCCGCGGCCCGGCTTCAGGATTTCGGATTCGTTGTCGAGCTGGTGGCGACGATAAGCGTCCAGCCCTTCGTTGCGGAAGATTTCTTCCTCGGTTTCGAGGTCGAACAGGGCGCGCGAGGAAATGCCGATGACCAGCAGGTTGTCGAGCGAGAAGGGCATGGGTTTGAGGTCTCCGCGTGAACGCTATCGTGTGGGGTGATTGTAGCGCAGAGCAGTGAAAATGCCGTCCGATATCGGCGGCGCGGGCGCGCAAAGGCGGCGTATGCTCGGCCGAGCGATGGCGTGCAGCTTGTTTCAGATATGGGCGCCGCGATGGTGCCGAACCCATGCGGCTTGCCGACGAAATTTGCCAGGTCGTTTCAGTTGACTAGCAAGCGGCGGCCTTGTGCCGGTGCCGTAAGCGTCGCTTGCCCTGTGCGTGGCAAGGCAGGCGCATTGTGGCGGCGGGTTTGCTCCGACTTCCCCAGCATGAAGACATTCACACCGTCTTCCAAATGCATTGCCTGCCGCTCCAGATGAAATGCGCCTTCTGCCGTCTGCTCGACGAGCCCCGCGTTGCGTTCGGTCAGTTGGGCAACCTGGGTCATCGCCGAATTGATGTTCTCGATTTCCTGGCTTTGCTCCCTGCTTGCGCGCGCGATTTCGGAAACCGAATCCATCAATCTGTTCACCATGGATTCGACGCCATTCATCGATGCCCCGGCCGCGGCGGCAACTTCTTCCACATCCGATATCGCTTGCCCCGAATTGGTCAGCAGGCGCTTGATTTCCTTGGCCGCATCTGCCGTTTTTACCGACAGGCTGCGCACTTCGCCCGCCACCACCGCAAAACTGCGGCCGCTTTCACCGGCTCTGGCGGCTTCCACGGCTGCATTGAGCGCGAGTATGGTCGTTCGAAACGCGATCTCGTCAATGACGGACGCGATTTCCGAAACCTGTTTCGATTGCTGGGCCAGCTCCGACGTAAGGTTGACCACCTTTTTCACTTCGCTTGCTGCGGTGGATGCCGCTGCGGAAGCGGTTCGCGCCGCCGTGGTTACCTCGCCGGCTCTGGCGGTATTCTGGCGCGATGTTTCCGCCATCTGTGACAGGCTTGCCGTGGTTTCCTCCACCGCGCCTGCCTGTTCTTCATTGCGCTGCGATAAGCCGGCGTTTCTTGAAGCTTGTTCCTTGGATGAGATCTGGATTGCGGCGATGGCCGTTTTTGCATCCAGCAGAACCCCGACTACCTTGGCATTCATCTGATTGAGCATGCGTCCGAGCTGTTTTGTCGCTACGTCCCCTTGCTCCGGAAATTGCGCCTGCACTTTGCCGGTGGCCACTTCCAACGCCATTTCGTTCAATATCCTCAAGGGACGCAATACCTGCGCGGACAGGTAGAATGCGGCGCCGACGGCGATGCCCGCGCTGCAACCAAAAAGCGTCCATACGGCATAAGCTGTCCCGTCATTGCCAAGGAATTTTCCCAGGCTCGTGGCGCAAATGGCGTCAAGAAGAGCAATCGACACCAGGGTAAGCATGACCGCCCAAAGCCGGATATGAACCGGCCATCGCAACAGGCGGCCGGCCAAGCCCAGGATTCCCTTCGGGATCACTTCCCCATAGCGTAAGTCGAAGCCGCCGTCTTCTCCATGCCGGATTTTTCTGTACAACTCGCCGGCCGCATTGACTTGCTCCAGTGTCGCCTTGGTTTTGACGGACATGTAGCCGATCTTGCGGCCGGATTCGAATACCGGCGTAATGTGCGCCAAGGCCCAATAGAATCCGCCGTCCTTTCTCCGGTTCTTGAGGACACCGCTCCATGGCTGGTCTTGTTTCAGCGTCTTCCACATATCGGCAAATACCTTTGCCGGCATATCCGGATGGCGGACAATGCTTTGCGCTTCGCCCATGATCTCTTCGCGCGCAAAGCCGCTGCTGCGAATGAATGCGTCGTTGGCGTAAGTGATATTACCGTTGTTGTCGGTGCGGGTGATGATGACTTCCCCATCAGCCAGGACATATTCTTCGTTTGATACGGGAGGATTGTTACGCATGCCGGCTCCTACGTTGCTTGGTAGTCAATCATCCCTGTGCGAAAAGAATGATCGATTTCATTCGCGGATTTTTTTGCTTCGCGTCAGGGGAGACTATGAACGCGCTTGCGGCATTTTGAATTGACGTACATCAATTTTTGTGGCGGATGCTCGGCGGGTTATGTGCCGGTGTGAATGGCATATCTGGCAATCCAGAGCCGGCGTCAGCAGAACATTGTGCCGGCGTGACACCGAGACCGGGCTGGATCGAATTGAAGATAGCACCGCACGGCCGTTTGGGGATTCGTTGCGCCGACCTGTCAAGTTTGACAGGTATCTCCTGCAGGACGAGGGGTTGTATAAAATGCTTTCAGTTCAAATTTAATTCGAAGGATTCCTTATGGCCTTTCCTACCGCCGTCAATAACCAGATCACCGATTCCGTCCAAGTGAACGGCGCCCAAGCTTCCAACGGAGCTCTCGACAACCTTTATCAAGCCGTTGCGCAAGCGCTGGCCAATGCTGCGCACAATGCCGTCACGGCCCAGCAGCAGGGGGCCGTCACGGCTCAAGCCGCGACGACCATGATCGTGTCACGATTGCTCTCGGCGGACAACCCGGCCGGCGCCCCTGAAGCCAAGCCGCAAGCCGCGCCCGAAACCGCGGCCTTGACCGACATTACGGCGCGCGCCATCGCGCAAGCCGTCGAAGAGGCAAACGCGCTGACGGAGGAAGGGGCTGGCGATTGGGCCCGTGCGGTGCGGGAAGTGATGGGGGCCGCGGCGGCATCCCTGCGGGAATTGCAGGCAGTGGCGCAGCAGGGCAATCTGGCCGTCGTCAAGCAGGCGGCCATCGCTATGGCGCTCGAGCGCATGATCCAGGCGCCGGAGCAGTTGGAGCAATATCAGAAGGTGATCGAGGTGATCGAGGGATTGTGAGTTCGTCGCCCATGAGATCGATGGCGCGGCGCCATTGAAGCGGTGAGGGGCGGGAGTGTCAGGGCGAGCCGACGGAATGACGTCGTAAAACCTAGCAGGATTAAGCGTTATTTTGTACGGCTTTGTTGGCAGCCAATCCGCTCCGATATCAGTCTAAGTCGCTGATTTTATGGAGAAAGCAGGGATTGTTGATCAAGCTGCGTGGTGCCCGGGGCCGGAATCGAACCGGCACGCCTTGCGGCGGGGGATTTTGAGTCCCCTGCGTCTACCAATTTCACCACCCGGGCAGCTTGGACTTACCTGAAACCTTGCTAAGAAAATAACTGCGGCAAGGAAAACAAAAATTATGACTGATTTTTGGCCTTCCAGCAAGAGGCGGAGGCGCGAAATCGCGTTTTTCGCGTTGTCAGAGCCTGAAACTTGGGCGTATCATCATCGGCTTTCTGACCATTTTTTGACCAGCGGCACGGGTTTACGATGAAGAGCGCAAAAATTCGCGAAGTATTGTTGGGCAAGGCGCTCGATCCAATGAAGGTGGAAACCCGCCACTCGCTGGCGCTGGTGGCTTTCCTGGCTTGGGTGGGGTTGGGGGCGGACGGTCTGTCGTCTTCGGCCTATGGCCCCGAGGAGGCGTTCAAGGCGCTCGGTACGCACGGGCATTTCGGCTTGTATCTCGCGGTGGCCACGGCCGTTACCGTGTTCATCATTTCGCTGGCCTATAACCAGATTATCGAACTGTTCCCGACCGGCGGCGGGGGCTACCGCATCGCCACCGTGCTGATCGGGCCCTATGCCGGTCTGGTGTCGGGGGCGGCGCTGATCGTCGATTACGTGCTGACGATTGCGATCTCAGTGGCTTCCGGCGTCGATGCCTTGTTCAGCCTGTTGCCGGTGTCCGCCCAAGCCTACAAGCTGACGCTGGAATTGGGGATCGTGGTGCTGCTCTTGTGGATGAATCTGCGCGGTGCCAAGGAATCGATCAAGGTGCTCTTGCCCATCTTCATGGGCTTCGTCATCACCCATCTGGTGGTGATCGTCTATGGCCTGGCGGTCCATGTGGCGGGCATTCCCAGTCTCGTTCCCGATACCTTTGCCGAGACGAAGCAATTGGCCGGGCAGACTTCCTGGCTGTTCACCATCGCCATGCTGCTCAAGGCGTATTCGATGGGCGGCGGTACCTATACCGGCATCGAGGCGGTGTCGAACAACGTCAATTCGCTGGTCGAACCGCGCGTGCGCACCGGCAAGGTGACAATGCTGTATATGGCTTTCAGCCTGGCTTTCACCGCCGGCGGCATCATCATGCTTTACCTGTTGTGGGATGCACGCCCGGTCGAAGGGCAGACCTTGAACGCGGTGGTGTTCAACACCATCCTCGGCAACATGGGCTTGCACGGCAGTTCGCATTGGCTGGCCCTGACGGCGACGCTTGCCTTCGAGGCGGGTTTGCTGCTGGTGGCGGCCAATACCGGTTTCCTTGGCGGGCCCTCGGTGCTGGCCAACATGGCATCGGACTCATGGGTGCCGCATAAATTCCGCTACCTCTCGACGCGCCTCGTCACGCAAAACGGTTTGATGGTGATGGGCATCGCGGCGTTCGCGCTGCTGCTCTGGAGTGCGGGCAAGGTCGATTTGCTCGTGGTGCTCTACAGTATCAACGTGTTCCTGACCTTCACCCTGTCGCTCACAGGCTTGTGCCTGTACTGGTGGAAGCAGAAGCGTGCCCACCAGCCCTGGATGGGGCGCATGCTGCTGTCTGCGATTGGCCTCGTTGTCACGGCGAGCATCCTGGTGGTGACGGTGATCGAAAAGTTCAACGAAGGTGGCTGGGTGACGATCCTGATCACGGCGCTGGTGATCGTGGTCTGCCTGGTGGTGCGCACGCATTACCGCGAAACCAAGGACAAGATCCGCATGGTGGACCGCGTGTTCGCCGATCAGCCCTTCGGCACGCACGTCGGTGCCGTCGAGCCGAATCCGGAAGAGCAGACGGCGGTCTTCATCGTCGGCAATTCGCGCGGCGGCGGTTTGCATGCCTTGCTCTGGGTGCAGCGCATGTTTCCGGGCCACTTCAAGAACTTCATTTTCATCAATGCGCGCACGGTCGATTCGCATGCCTACGGCGGCGAGGGTACATTGGAGCAGATGCGCGTGGAAGCCCATGCCACGCTGAAGTTTTTCGTCGATTTTTGCCACAGCCATGGCATGGCGTCGGCCTCCATGCTCAGCTTCGGCACCGACGTGGTGGACCAGGTGACGCAGCTTTGCATTGAGACCAGCCGCCAATATCCGAATTCGATCTTCTTCACCAGCAAGCTGATCTTCGAGACCGACAATTGGTTTACGCGCTTGCTGCATAACCAGGCGGCGCTGGCGATACAGCGGCGTTTGCATTTCGATGGTCTGCAGATGGTCGTGTTGCCGATGAAGGTGTAAGCGGTATTCTTCAAAACTTAAAAAACAATACCCGCCTTTCCATTACGGAAAGGCGGGTATTTTTTCAGGCAGATCGAGCGGTATTACTTGCGCGGTTGCGATTTGCAGTTTGCGCAGGGAGCCGGCTGGCCGGTGGCCGGATCGAGGTACAGCGTCGCGCTGCTCGGTGTGCCGGACAGGTTCAGCATGTTGGTGATCGTGCCGGCGATGGCGTCATATGAGCCGGTAATGCGCTGACCGGAGAGCCAGTTGTCTTCGATGAAGCGAATGATGGAAGTCTGGTCGGTCAGCGTGTGGTCGACATAGTTGACCTTGGCATACGGCGAGATGACCAGGAAGGGCAGGCGGGGACCATAGCCGCAACGGCCTTGAACGCCCGATTGTCCCTTTGCGCCGGTCAGGACGGTCGGCGTGCCTTGCAGCGAGCCGGCGCCGTTGGTTTTGCAGACGCCGGGGCCGTTCAACATGTCTGCCGGGCCGGGGGCGGAGACGCCGTTGCTGGTGAAGGCTGCGCTCGCAGCCGTGTTGGCCGACGGGTTCAGGATCGGGCTCGCTTGATGGTCATAGTAACCGTCCGAGTCATCGTAGGCGATGACGACCAGGGTGCTGCTCCAGCCCGGTTGTTGTTGCAGGAAGTTGATGACCTGGGTCACGAAAGCCTGCTCGTCAAGGGGATCGGAGTAGCCGGCGTGGCCGTCCTGGTAGCCCGGGGCCTTCAGGAAACTGACAGCGGGGTAGTTGCCGACCGACACGGCATCGAAGAAGTCGTGGATGTCGTACTGGTGGTTGGCCGGATCGACTGTCTTACCGTCGGCTTCGTAGGTGTTGCCGATGGCCGACACGCTGCTCGGGCGGGCATGCGTCAGATTGGCCGTCGAGGCGTAGTACTGGAACGGCTGGTGGTGCGGAATGTAGTCGAGTTTGGTCGAGCCGGTGTAGGCCGAAGTCGTGCTGCGCTTGCAGCCGGTCGTGCCGTTCGGGTTGGTGATGGTCAAGTCGAAGCCGCCCTGGAAGAAGCCCCAGCTCACATTGGCAGCGTTCAGCATGTCGCCTATGTTCTTGCCGCTCAGTTGGGCAGCGTCACGCGTCATGCAGGCGTCGTTCAGCGGTTGGGCGTCGCCGGCGAGGTTAATGCCGCCGACGGTATCGTTGGACAGTTCGCCGTAGTAGCCGTCGCCAGCCGAGAAGTTGCCGGCCTGGGCAGCCGACAGGTTGGTAGCGATGACGCCGTTGGTCTGGCCGGAGATCAGGTTGATCGCGCCGGGAGCAGACGGGCCGAAGGTCGTGCCGAACGAGTTGTCGTTCATGGCGTAGTGTTGGGCGTAGTTCCAGAGCGCGGTGACGGTGTTGCCGTCGAAGTAGCCCATTGCCATGCCGGTCGAGTTGAACGGCGGGGTCGTAGCCTGCGGTGCAGCGCTGTTGGCTGCGCCGACTTGCATCGGGAACAGGTCCATCGCGCCGCCATTGAAGGCCATCTGTTCCGCCTGGTAGTCGTGGTCCTGGTCGGCAGTGGCGATTTGCGAGCGGTCGATGCGGAACGGGTTGATGGCGCTGCTGCCGTTGGCGCTATTGGCGGCCGTCGGGTTGTTGGTCAGCAGATTGACGCCGGTCATGGCGGCGAAGCCCTTGGTGACGTCGAGCGGCGTAGCCAGCGTGTTGGCTACCGGGGTGCCGGCTGCGGCCTTGAACGCCGGTTCGCCGGCCGGATTGGCCGCGTTGGGATACGTGCCGAAGTAGTGGTCGAAGGAGACGTTCTCCTGGAAAATCACGACGACGTGCTGGATTGGCGTGGTGGCCTTGGCCGGCGTCGTAGTCGTGCTGGCGGCAGCATTGCTGTGGCTCGAACCGCCGCAGCCGGCGAGGATGGCGGCCGAGATGGCGAAGGCCAGCGCAGCGGGCTTGAGCAAGCCGTTTTGTGCCGTTAGCGTTTTCAAATTCATTGTTCCCCTCACTTAGGTGACTTAGGTGTTTGCAGCAGCCGTAGCCGGTAGGCTGGCGGTTAGCCCTGTGACGGTTGCTTTCTGTGGCTATCATGTTTCCGGCATTCCAGCTTGTTTTCTTGCGCTCTTTTTGGTCTCCAAAGGCGCCGGCGGGCGGGCGCAAGCCGAAACCTGCCTGCCGGATACCATGGTGTGTCGAGCGGCAAAAGACGTGCTGCCGTTGGAATAACTGGCGGGACTGGATTGTAGGTTTGGCTTGTGACAGGATCATGACTTTCGGCGGTGCGGCCCCATACAATTGCGCCCCGCGCGCAGGGTAAAGATGAAGTGGCATGGTTTCATCGGCGTGACATATTTGCATGCTAAGCTCGCTCGTTTGTGAATTTCCTTTGCTGCAGACTTTGCTGCGGAAGATGCCTTTGTCGTGGCATATCCTGCGGCGAGGAATCGCCATTTTCCTGTCTATGATCCTTTGCGCCAACCGACTCTCCCCCTTGCTGGCCGCGGCCCTTGCTGCCGCCGTCCTCCCCGCTTGCGGGGACAAGAATGCGGCGGTCCCGTCTCCGGCCGCAGTGCCGGCGTCTGCGTCGGCAAAACCTGACCCCGATGCGCTGATCGCCGCCGCCGCGCGCGAACGTATCGAGGCGCCTGCCGTGCCGCTTTCGGCGCTGGCAGAACTCGGGCGCAAGATGTTTTACGACAAGTCGCTGTCGGCCACGGGCAAGCTGGCCTGCTCGTCTTGCCACGATCCGGATCATGCCTTTGCACCGGGCAACAACCTCGCCGTGCAACTGGGCGGCCTGACCATGCAAAGCCAGGGCGGGCGCGCGGTGCCTTCATTGGCCTACCACGACCACGCGCCGCCGTTTTCGATCGGCCCCGATTCGAAGCCCGATGACGACGACAAGCAGGCGGCCCAGGCAGCGGCCGATGCGCAAAACACGGTGCAGGAAGTCGCCAAGCGTGCGGCCAAGGCCGGCATGGCGCCGGATGCCAAGGCGCAGGAAATGGTGCCGCAGGGTGGTTTCGATTGGGATGGGCGCGCCATCAATGTGACCGACCAGGCCAGCGGCCCGCTGCTGGCGGCCAATGAGATGGCCAACAAGAGCCCTCAAGCCCTGACCGACAGGCTCAAGGCTGCCCCCTATGCCGGCGACATGAAACTGCTGTTCGGCCCGGGCGTGTTCACCTCGCCCAATATCGCGCTGGGCGAAGCCTATTTTGCGCTGGCGCGCTACCAGATCGAGGAGCACAGTTTCCATCGTTACGACAGCAAGTACGATTACTACCTTGCGCGCATGGCGACATTGAGCGAGCAGGAACAGCGCGGGTTCGATTTATTCAAGGACCCGAAGAAAGGCAATTGCGCTTCCTGCCACATTGAAAAGCCTTCGCGCGACGGCAAGCTGCCGCCCGCCTTCACCGACTACCAGTACGAGGCGCTGGCCGCACCGCGCAACAAGGCCATCACCGCCAACCGCGATCCGAAGTATTTCGACGAGGGCATGTGCGGCCCGTGGCGTAAGGACTATGAAAAGCAGCTTGCCTACTGTGGTATGTTCAAGACACCGAGCCTGCGCAACACGGCCACACGCCAGGTGTATTTCCACAATGGCGTATTCCATTCGCTGGAAGACGTGGTGCGTTTCTACGTCGAGCGCGAGACCAGGCCGGAGAAGTGGTACCCCTTGGGCAAGGACGGCAAGATCGACAAGTACGACGATTTGCCGACGGAGCGCCGCAGCAATGTCGATGTCGCCGATGCGCCGTTCGACCGCAAGCCGGGTGACAAGCCGGCCTTGAGCGAGGACGAGATCAAGGATGTGGTGGCTTTTCTCAAGACCTTGAACGACGGGTACAAGCCGGAAGGTAAGTAGGACCGATTAGCCGCAGGCTTGACCCGTCGAGCGTTTGAACGAAGCCATTTGATGCACGGGGCGGTAGCGCTGCACTCGCGCGGCGGCGCCCGCCCCGATATCCTTTAAGGCAATCGCCGATAGAGCCGGAACCGCTCGTCCTTGTCCGCAGGGCGGCGGCCTTCCCATTCCAGTTTCCACTGGTCCAGCGCGGGATGAAGGCGTTCCGCTTCGCTATGGCTGCGGCCGGTTTCCTGCAGTAGATAGTCGCAGCGCGCCCCATCGAATTGCGAGAAGCGGATATTGCCGAAATAGGCGAACGAGGCCATCTGGTCCGGGCTGATTTCGGCATCGACGCAGTAGGGTGTGGCCGGCAGGTGGCTGGCGATCTGGTTGGCCACGCCGGCATAGCTGCGTGCGTAGTTGAATGCGGGCAGCCAGATCGTCATCAGGAGCAGCCAGCACAGGATGCCGCCGCCGGTCGACAGCACCACGGCGCGCCATAGCACCGAAGGGCGGCGCGAGATGCGCCAGTGGACCACGAAGAACCAGCCCAGCGTGGCGGCCAGCGCCACCAGGAAAGAGAACAGGTGGAATTCGGGCCGGAAGCCGGGCAGGAGCTTCAGCACGCTCTTCGCCGGCAGGGGCCAGCCGGTTTGCAGCGAAATCCAGTACATCCAGATCACGAAGGCCAGCAGGGTCAGGATGATGACGGAGAACCAATCGACCGCATTGATCGCGCCGCGCTTCATGGTGGGCAGGCCGAAGGCGGCCAGCACGGCCAAAGGCGGCACCAAGTGCATCAAGAGGCCGACATCGGAATTCGGGTTGATCAGGCACAGCCCGACGAAGACCAGAAAGAAGGTCAGCGGCAAGGCGATGTGCAGGGCCTGGAACTGCTTGCGCCAGGCATAGACGGCCCAGCCGGCGAAGGGCCAGGCCGGCCAGGTGAACCAAATGCCCATCTTGCACAGGTAGACGAGCGAACCCAGGCTGGGCCAATCGATCAGGCTGAAGTTCCAGTCCGTCCAGGCGCGGATCGGCGAGCTTTCGAACGGATGGGCCAGTGCATTGAGGCCGAACCAGGCGCCGGTGATGGCGAGCATCGCCGGCAGGCTGACGGCCGCGAGGCGTTTCCAGGTTCCCTTGCGCGCCTCGGCAGGGCGAAGGCTGTCGCGCGTGATCGACAGCGCGAGGAGGGCGAGCAGGAGTGCCAGCGGCACGATGAAGCCGCGGGTCAATACCAGCAAGCCGAAGATGGTGCCGAGCTTGGCGGCGGCGGCCTTGGTGTTGTCTTCGAACAGCCTGACCGCGCCATACATGGAAAAGCTGATCAAGGCGATTTCGAGCGCTTTGGCCGTGGCCGCATGGATCGGATAAAGCAGGCCGAGGCAGCCGAGGAAGATCAGGAGCGCGCCGTCGGCCAGCGTGCGGCCGTAGTCCTTGGGCTCGGGCTGGCCGCCGAAGGCCAGGCGCAGGGGCTGAGCCTGGGCGCGGCAGCCGAGCTGAAAGGTGGTGAACCAGACCGAGAGCGAGCCCAGCAGGAAGAAAAAGATGCTCGCGACGCGCGCGGCCAGCGGATCGCCCAGGAGCCAGCCGAACAGCTTGATACAGAGGGCGCCGGCCCAGAATGCCAGCGGGCCCTCTTCGGGCATGGTCAGGTTGGCGATGTGCGGCCAGAGCCAATCGTCGAGCGTGCCGTGCGCCATGGTCCACTCGATGCCGAAACTGGCGGCATCGACGTTCTTCCAAGGATCGCGCGCGATCAGACCGGGCAGGATATAAAGCAGGCAGAGCGCGATCAAGCCCCAGCGCGGCAGGGCGTTGGTGGCGGATGCGGGCAGGCGTACGGGTTTCAACGGGGGCATGTGCGACCTTGTTTCACCGTCCGTTATCCTCGAAGGAGGATGAGCATTTCTGTTCGCGCACGATGATAAGCATTGAGCTGGCTTCTTGTTATTTGTTCCGGCGATATTGTGCCGCAAATCGGCAAATCAGCCGCACAATTATTGTTGGTGTTGTTGCGGTGCCCCACAGGACGCGCGGGCCGCCTGAGGAATGACGATCCGCTGTGCGGCCGGCGGCAACACAAACAAAAAAAGGCAGCATAAGCTGCCTTTTTCTGCACGATGCCGGTATTAGCCTGCAGCGACCTGGGTCTTGGACCCGCGGTTGCCGAACTTCTGGCGGAACTTTTCGACGCGGCCGGCAGTGTCGACGATCTTGTGCTTGCCGGTGTAGAACGGATGCGATTCCGACGAGACTTCAATCTTCACCAGCGGATAGGTCTTGCCGTTGAATTCGATCGATTCCTTGGTTTGCACGGTCGAGCGCGTGATGAACTTGAAGTCGCACGACAGGTCGTGGAACACGACTTCGCGGTAATCGGGGTGAATGCCTTGTTTCATATCATTTCCTTGGGTTGGTTCGGTAGCCAATCGCCACTTCAGGGGTCTGTGCCGCTTCTCGACCTGATTGCCGATCACTTGCCGGGGTGCGAAACCGGCAATTGTATATTGAAATCAAGGCCTTGCGCAAGCCTGTGCGAAATCAGGCCTTCTTGATCAACCTGACGATCACCAGCAGAATCACCGCGCCAACCGTGGCGCTGATGATGGAACCGATGAAGCCGCCCATGCCAATGCCGAGAAAGCCGGCCAGCATGGCGCCGACTATGCCGATGACGATATCGCCCAACAGGCCGAACCCGCCACCCTTGACCAAGCTGCCGGCAGCCCAGCCCGCGATGCCGCCGATGATGAGCCAGGCAATCAAACCATGTTCCATAGCCGCCTCCGTGTTATTGATTTGCTATTGAGCTAACTTACGAATTGCCGCCGCGCCGCATCATATCGAAGAATTCGGCGTTGCTCTTGGTCGCCTTGAGCTTGTCGAGCATGAATTCCATTGCCTCGATTTCGTCCATGCCGAACAGCAACTTGCGCAAGACCCAGATTTTTTGCAGCATGTCGGGCTTGATCAGCAATTCTTCGCGGCGCGTACCGGACTTGGACAGATTAATTGCCGGATAGACACGTTTTTCAGCCAAACGGCGTTCCAGGTGGACTTCCATGTTGCCGGTGCCCTTGAATTCTTCGTAGATCACGTCGTCCATGCGGCTGCCGGTTTCAATCAGCGCGGTCGCGATGATGGTCAGCGAACCACCCTCTTCGACGTTACGCGCGGCGCCGAAGAAGCGCTTGGGGCGCTGCAGGGCGTTGGCGTCGACACCGCCTGTGAGCACCTTGCCCGAGGCCGGGACCACGGTGTTGTAGGCGCGTGCCAGGCGCGTGATCGAGTCGAGCAGGATCACCACGTCTTTCTTCATTTCGACCAGGCGCTTGGCTTTTTCCAGCACCATTTCAGCCACTTGTACGTGGCGCGTGGCGGGTTCGTCGAAGGTGGAGGCCACGACCTCGCCGCGCACGGAGCGCTGCATTTCGGTCACTTCCTCGGGACGTTCGTCGATCAGCAGCACGATCATCGTCACGTCGGGGTGGTTGGTCGTGATGGCGTGCGCGATGTGTTGCAGCATGACCGATTTGCCGGACTTGGGCGATGCCACCAGCAAGCCGCGCTGGCCCTTGCCGATGGGCGAGATCATGTCGATCACGCGGCCGGTGATGTTTTCCTCGCCGCGCATGTCGCGCTCGAGATGCAGCATCTTGTTGGGATGCAGCGGCGTGAGGTTTTCAAACAGGATGCGGTGCTTGGACGCTTCCGGCGATTCGCCGTTAACCTTGTCCACCTTGACCAGCGCGAAATAGCGCTCGCCGTCCTTGGGGGTGCGCACTTCGCCTTCTATCGAATCGCCGGTGTGCAGGTTGAAGCGCCGGATCTGCGACGGCGAGATGTAGATGTCGTCGGTGGACGCCATGTAGCTGGCGTCGGGCGAGCGCAGGAAGCCGAAGCCGTCGGGCAAGACTTCGAGGGCGCCGTCGCCGAAGATTTGTTCGCCGGATTTCGCGCGCTTTTTCAAGATCGCGAACATCAGTTCTTGTTTGCGCAAACGTGCCGCGTTGTCGATTTCGAGGCCGATGGCCATCTCGAGCAAGGCGGAAACGTGCATGGCTTTCAATTCGGATAGATGCATGGTATCAAGCGTCCCGGGACGGGATAAATGAGGTGGGGGAGGGAGTTACGCGGTGGGGTTAAAACAGGTCGGCAAACAAGGTGGCAATACGAGGCGTATCGCCACCCATGATACTCAGATGTTGCCTTCGACGAAGGCGGCCAGCTTGCCCTTGGGCGCCGCGCCGACCAACTGGGCCGCCGGCACGCCGTTCTTGAACAGCACCAGCGTGGGCATGGCACGGATGCCGTATTTGACGGGCACGGCCTGGTTGGCGTCCACGTCCATTTTGACGATGGACAGCTTGCCGGTGTAATCCTTGGCGATGTCTTCCAGGATGGGGGCGATCATCTTGCACGGGCCGCACCACTCTGCCCAGAAATCGACCAAAACGGGTTTGTCGGACTTTAAGACGTCTGCTTCAAACGATGCATCGGTCACGTGCTTGATATTTTCGCTCATGATTTCCTCGAAGTGAGCCTGATATTGAAATAGCGCCTGCGAAGCCTGGGCAACTCTGAAATCTACTGCGCGAGACGACCTCGGCCCGCTCGCTACGATTTTTGAGCTGCCCACCTGTTGATGATCTGCCAAGCTTGCCGAACAAGCCGCCAAATCCGCTTACAGCTTTGTAGGCGCTGCCAGGTGGATTAACTGGTGGCGCCCATCGCGAATTCAAGGAGAGTGCTGGTTGCAGCAGAGGTAACGCGGCGGGGTATGTGGTAAATCATAACCCATTTTTGCCGATTGTGTAGTCCGGAGTGCAATTTTGCATGTTTCGCTGTGGTATGGGGTGGCGGGGAGGCGATTGGCTATGGCAGGCACGTTTTCGTGCGTTTCGGCCATTTTGGCCGCCGCGGTTGGCAAATTGGTATTTGCCGCTTATGCTGTGTCACCCGATTTACCGACTTTGCGCCGCATGCTGCACCCCACCATTTTCATCCATCCCTCGGATTCGTTCTGGGTCGAGGCGGCGAACGCCGTGTCCGCCGGCGGACACGGCGCCGACCTGTCGGGAATACGCGTCGTGGTGTCGGCCTACGCCCATGCGCGCCCCTTGAAGGAAGGCTTGTTGCGCCGCCTGGGGCGCAATTTCGTCGTGCCGCGCATCGTGACCCTTGACGGCTGGTGTTCCCAACTGCCCCCGGACGGCGCCGCTCCCACATCGGAAGCGGCGCGGCTGATGGATCTTTATGCCGAGCTGCGCCAGCATGGCTGGCTCAAGAAACTGTTCAGCGCACGGCGCAATACCGATCTGCTGCCGCTGGCCCAGGTCTTGTTGACGCTGTCGGACGAATTGACCCGCGCCCTGTTGCCGCGCGTCGGGCGCGACAGCGAAGCCGGCACGCGGCATTGGCAGCAGGCGCTGGCGCAATTGTCGCCGGCGGCGCAGCGCGTGGTGTCCGACGAGGCGCAACTGGTGTGGTCGATCTGGCAGGCTCAGCTCGACGGCGGCGATCCCCTGGCCCAGCGGTACCGTCAATCGATGCGGCTGGCCGAGGCGGCGGATGCGCCGCTTTACTGGATTTCGGCCAATCCTCCGGACGAGTTTGAATCCGCTTTCCTGCGGGCCTATGCTCGCGCGCAGGATGTGTACGTGTTGACGCTTGATTGGCGTGTGCCGGCCCCCTTGCTGGCGCGGGCCTGGCCCGAGCTGGCCGTGTTCGAGCTGGACGGGGCCGGCGGAGTTCCGGGTAAGTGGGACCATGACGGATTGCGGCTGGCTCCGGCAGCGGGCCTGGAGCACGAAGCGCAGTGCAGTGCGCAAACCGTGATCGATTGGCTGCGGGCCGGCAAGCGCGAGATTGCCGTCGTGGCGCAAGACCGCGTGGTGGCGCGCCGGTTGCGCGCCCTGCTTGAGCGTGCGCAAGTGTTCGTCGCCGACGAAACCGGCTGGAAGCTTTCCACCACGCGCGCTGCATCGGCGGTGGCGGCGTGGTTCGAACTCGTCACCTCGCGTGCCGATACCCTGGCCCTGCTCGATCTGCTGAAGTCGCCGTTCGTGCTGGCCCGGATCGAGGGCAAGGAAGCGCAGGTGATGCGTATCGAACTGGCATTGCGCCGCGCCAATGTGCTGGGCGGATGGGATGCCGTGGGCGCCGCCCTTGCCGGCATGATGGAGCAGGACACGGTTGCGCGCCTGGCGCGCTGCGCCGCCGTGTTTGCCGGGCGCAAGACGCTGGCGCAATGGAGCGCGGCAACGCGTGCCTGCTTTGACGAGCTCGGTATCTGGGGCGCGCTCGAAGCCGATGCGGCCGGTGCCCAGGTTGTCGCGCTGCTGGAAGCCATCGCCGGCGATTGCGCGCGCCAGGCCCAGGAATTTTCCTTCGCCGAATGGCGCAGCTTCGTCGGCGTGCAGCTCGAATCGACTTCGTTCATCCCGGCCGACAGCGACCGGCGCGTGGCGATGCTGACATTGAACGGTGCGCGCCTGCGCAGTTTCGACGCCGTGCTCGTGCTCGGCTGCGATGCGGAACATTTGCCCTCGCAAGCGGGCGAGAGCCTGTTTTTCGCCAACGGCGTGCGGCGCGAACTCGGCCTCGATACGCGCGAAACCTTGCAACTGCGCCAGTTGCGCGACTTCGCCGCACTCTTGTGCAGCAATGCCGAAGTCGTGCTGTCGTGGCAGCAGCAGCGCAACGGCGAGCCCAACCCAGTCAGCGCCTGGGTCGAGCGGCTGGAGTTGGCGATCGAACGCGCCGGCTTGCCGCACCTGGCGGAGCACGAGGTCGAGATTGCGCGGCGCGCATGTCGTGCGCAGCCGGACGCAATGCCGCAACCCGCCGCCGCCGCACTGCTGCCGCAAAAACTCTCTGCCGGCGCCTATGCCAGCCTGGTGGCTTGCCCCTATCAATTCTTCGCCGGCCGCATGCTGGGCTTGTCGGGCATGGAGGAATTGAGCGACATGCCGGAGAAGCGCGACTATGGCGATTGGCTGCACCAAATCCTTTTCCGCTACCACACCACTTTGAATGAACAAGCCGAGAGCGGAAATGCGGTGCCGCTTGAGTCGCGCGCGGCGCTGCTGCAGGATTTGTCTGCGGCCTTGTTCGAGCAGGAAGCGCAGAGCAATGCCGCCGTGCTCGGCTACTACGTGCGCTGGAAAAAAGCCATGCCGGCCTATCTCGTCTGGGCCAACCAGCGCGAGGCCGATGGCTGGCGCTTTGCATTCGGCGAACGCAAGTTCGAACAAGTGTTGAATTTTTCGCGCGGCGAAATCCTGCTGCATGGCCGGATCGACCGCGTCGATGAAAGCACGGAGGGCAGGGCGCTGCTTGACTACAAGACGCGCAGCGCGCCTGCCCTGCGTGAACGCCTGAAGCAAGGAGAGGACCGGCAATTGGCGTTTTATTCGATCCTGGCCGGCATGGAGTTCTCCGAAGCGCAATACGTCAGCCTCGATGCCCAGGGCGATAAGCTCTTGGCCGTGCCCGCGCCCGATATCGCGAGGGCGGGCGAGGCCCTGCGCGCGCAATTGACGGCCAACCTGGATGCGATTGCCTCGGGTGGCTCCTTGCCGGCTTCCGGCGTGGAAGACGTGTGCGCCTATTGCGATATGCGCGGCCTGTGCCGCAAGGGGGCATGGTGAGCGTGCGTGCCTACGAATGCGACGGCCAGCCGGTGGAGCAGGCGGCGTTTACCGCCGTTGCCTGCGACCCCGCGCGCTCGGTCGTGGTGGAAGCCTGCGCCGGCAGCGGCAAGACCTGGCTGCTGGTGGCGCGCATGTTGCGCCTCCTGCTGGCCGGCGCCGCGCCTGCCGAATTGCTGGCCATCACCTTCACGCGCAAGGCGGCGCAGGAGATGCGCGAACGGCTGCTGCAATTGCTCAAGCAATTGGCGCTCGAAAGCGATGAGCAGGCGCGCCAGTTGCTCAGCGAACGCGGCGTACCCGGCGCGGCCCTGGCAGCGACCCTGCCTGTAGCGCGCGGATTGTATGAGCGTGTGCTGTCGGATGCGCAATCGCTGTCTATCGATACCTTCCACAGCTGGTTCGCCCGGCTGATCCAGGTCGCACCGCTGGCCTCGGGCGTGCCGCACGGCTATGCCTTGTCTGAATCCTCCGGCGAGATGCTGGCCGAAGCCTATCGACGCCTGATGCAAAATTTGAGCGCGGGATCGCAAAACGGCGCCGAAGGCGAAGTGCGCCAGGCCCTGGTCCGGCTCTATGAAATTGCCGGCGACTGGAACGCCAGGCGTCTGCTCGATGCCTTCGTCGACAAGCGCGCAGAATGGCAGGCGGCGCAACTCAACGGGACGCCGTTGGAAAGCCTGGTGCAGATGCTTGGCCCCGATGCGATGGAAGATGCAAGGCTGTGCCTTTGGCAAGACACGGAAATGGTCCGGCGCTTCTCGGCCATGGCGCAACTACTGGGAAAAGGCGCCAAGCGCAACCAGGACCGCGCCGTGGCGATCGAGAGTGCGCTCACCGGCGGCGCCAGCCTGGAGAATTTCGAACGGCTTCACGGCGAATTCGTCGACCCCGCCAAAGGCGGGCCGCGTGGCAATGACCACAAGCGCGGCAAGCTGGCACTGGCCATCGAGCAGCAATACGGCACCGATGGCGGCGCGCTCTTCGAAGCGGAATTCACCGCTCTTGCCGAAGCGCTCATGGCCCTGCAAAACCGCGCCATGGAACCGCGCGTGCTCGAATTGAACCGTGCCTTGTTCACCGTCGGCAGCGCCTATCTCGACAGCTATCGCGACATCAAGGCGGAACAGCGCGTGTTCGACTTCGCCGACCTTGAATGGCAGGCCTACCGGCTTTTGCTCGACCCCGAGCACGCGGCCTACATGCAGAGCCGGCTCGACGCGCGCTACAAGCACATCCTGCTCGATGAATTCCAGGACACCAATCCGCTGCAATGGTGCATCGTGCGTGCCTGGCTCGGCGCCTATGGCGGGGATGCGGCCCAGCCTTCGGTATTCATCGTCGGCGACCCCAAGCAATCGATCTACCGTTTCCGCCGCGCCGAGCCGCGCGTATTCGGCGAAGCCAAGCGCCTGCTGGCAGAGCGCGGCGCGAACCTGTTGCGCACCAACCAGACGCGGCGCAATGCGCGGGCGGTGGTGGAGGAGTTGAATAAGGGCATGCGAGGCAACGGCTTGTTCTCGCCGCAAACCACGGCTTCGAATGTGGAAGGCGCGGTATGGCGGCTGGCGCTGGCTCGCGAGGAAGGCGCAGAAGAAGAGGTTGCAAACACTTTGCGCGATCCGCTGGCCACGCCGCGCATGGAACAGGAAGATGAACGGCGCTACCGCGAAGGCTTGTCCATCGCTTCGGCCCTGATCGCGGCGCGTGCGGCCATCCAAAAGGAGACGGGCAAAGAGCCGCCCTGGGCGGAAACCATGCTGCTGGTGAAAAAACGCGCCCATCTCGCGGCTTATGAAAAAGCCTTGCGCGAAATGGGCGTGCCTTTTGTATCCGACAAGCGCGGCGGCTTGCTCGAATCGCTCGAAGTTTCCGACTTGATCGCGCTGCTGAATTTCCTGATCACGCCGGGCGACGATCTGGCGCTGGCCCAGGTCTTGAAGTCGCCCATGGGCGGCGCTTCCGACGATGACCTGATTGCGCTGGCGCGCGGCGAGGGAAGCTGGTGGCAACGGCTGCAGGCCATACAAGACAGGCCGCACCTGGAGCGCATCACGCGCTTGTTGCGCGACTGGCTGCGCGCCGCGCCGCAATTGCCGGTGCACGACTTGCTCGACCTGATCCTGCATCAAGGCCGATTGCCGGAACGCTATGCCGAAGCGGCGCCGGCGGCAATGCGCGGCCAGGCGGTCGGCAATATCGAAGCCTTCCTCGAACTTTCGCTCGCGCTCGATGCGGGCCGTTATCCCAGCCTGCCCAAGTTCATCGCCGCCCTGCACGCGCTGCGGCGCGGCGACAGCGGCGACGCGCCCGACGAGGCCAATGTCGAAGCGGCCTTCGATGCCGTGCGCATCCTCACCATCCACAGTGCCAAGGGCCTGGAAGCCGAGATCGTCGTACTGCTCGACGCCAACCATAGCGAAGCGGCGCGCGAGGATATCGGCATCCTGTGCAACTGGCCCCTCGACCGCGACGGCCCGACACATTTTTCCGCCTTCGGGCGCAAGAGCGAACGCGGCATCGCACGCAACGATTTGTTCAATGAAGAGGAGCTGCTCAAGGCGCAGGAGGATTGGAACCTGCTCTACGTCGCGGTGACGCGGGCCAAACGCATGCTGATCGTCAGCGGCGTTGCCGGTACCAGAGGGGCGGACGAGGAGGGCATCGTGGCCGGCAGCTGGTACGACAGGCTGCGCCACCTGCCTTTGCACGAGATGGCGCCGGCCGATGGCGCCGGCGCGCAAGCCTTGGCGGATATCTTTTCCATGACCTTGTTCGATCCGCCGGCCTTGCCCGCCGAGGCTGCGCCAGCGCCGCTTCTGCAATCGGCCGAAATCGATGAAGGCGTTCTCTTGCATGGCTTGATGGAGCGCATAACGCACTCCGGCCAATTCGGGCAATCCGGGCGGTGGCCAGTGGCCTTGCCCGACACGGAGGCTGTCGCGCGTTGGCTGGCCTGCACGCGCGAGCAGGCCGGCACCGTGCGCGCACAGGCCGCGGCAATACTGGGCCGGGCGGCGCTGGAGCGTTTCTTCGATCCGGCGCAATACCGTGCCGCGCACAATGAGTTCGAGCTGGCGCACGAGGGGCAATTCCTGCGTCTCGATCGTTTCGTGCGCTTCGACGGCGAAGCCTGGATACTCGATTACAAGCGGCAATTGCTGCCCGGCGAGCGGGCCGACTATCGGCGTCAATTGGCGCAATACCGCGAGGCGGTGCAAGCGCTGTATCCGGACCTGTCGGTCAAGACCGCCTTGATCCTGGCCGATGGCAGCCTGTTGGAGAATGTATGAGTTGGGCCGACGTGTTTCACGCTATCTTCCACATCGACCAGTCGATGCGGCAATTGGTCGGCGCCTATGGCGCCTTGTTCTACCTGATCCTGTTCGCCATCGTGTTTTGCGAAACAGGCTTTTTGCCGCTGTTCTTTTTGCCGGGAGATCCCTTGCTGTTCGTCTGCGGCGCGTTTTGCGCCAATGGCGTATTGAGCCTGGGTGCAACCATGGCGGCGCTATTCATGGCCACGTTTGCCGGCTATGCGGTCAACTATCGCATCGGGCGTTATGTCGGTGCGCGCGCCTATACGCACGACTATCGCTGGCTCAACCGGGAAGCGCTGGAGCGCACGCGTGCGTTTTGCGATCGCTACGGCAGTACGGCTTTGCTGATTGCGCCTTATGTGGCGGTGGTGCGGACCTTTGCGCCTTTCGTTGCCGGTGTGTCGTCCATGTGCACCGCATGTTTTCTGGTTGCGAGCGCGATGAGTTCCGCGTTATGGGTGGCCGGGTTGGTATTGGGCGGCTATTGGTTCGGCAATATTCCCTTGATACGCGACAACCTCAATACGCTGGTGCTCGGCGGTGCGGCCACCGGGGTATCCGCCCTGGCGATTGGCGCGCTGGTGAGGTTCAGGCGCCGCGGTTAGCCGCGGAACTATGCTGCGCTCATCACACTGAACCCCACCACGGTGATTCCGCCCTGGCTCGAAGCAAACACCGAGCCGTTATGCATCGTGGCGATGGCCTTGACGATGGACAAGCCGAGCCCATGGCTTTCCCAACTGTTGGCACGGGCCGAATCGATACGGTAGAAACGGTCGAACAGGCGCGGCAAGTGCTCCTTGGGGATTTCCAGGCCGGGATTGGAGACAGCGATGCTGACACCATGCACGCCATGGCGCTCTTCGCCGCTGACCTCGACCACGATCTCGGATTTGGCCTGGGAATGCTTGATGGCGTTATGCAGCAGATTGGTGACGGCGCGGCGGAACAATGCCGTTTCGATTTGCGCCTTGGCGTCTCCTTCCACGCGCACGCTGACATCGGCTTCGTCCATGATGAAGTCGAGGAATTCCACCGTCTTGTTGACTTCGGCCGCGAGAGATACCGATTCGAGCCGGACTGCGCGTTCGCCCTGGTCGGCGCGCGCCAGAAACAGCATATCGTTGACAATGGCGCGCAGACGCTCAAGCTCTTCCAGGTTTGATTGCAGGGTTTCCACCAGTTCGGACGCCGAGCGTTCGCGCGACAGCGCCACCTGGGTCTGGCCGATCAGATTGGCCAGCGGCGTGCGCAGTTCATGCGTGACGTCGGCATTGAAGCCTTCCAGTTGCTGGTAGGCCGATTCGAGCCGGTCGAGTGCGCCGTTGAACGAGGCGCCGAGATGCGACAGCTCTGTGGGCAGGCGCGTCAATTGCAGGCGCTGCGACAGGTTCTTCGGGCTCAATTCGCCGGCTTCCTGCGACAGTTTGTTCAAGGGCTGCAGGCCGAAGCGCGCGATCATCAGGCCCAGGCCGGTCACAACGATGGCGCCCAGCGAAGACAGGGCCAGCAGCGCGATCTGGAATGCATGCTTGGTCTTGAAATAGGGCGCCGAATCGACCCCGACCATGAAACGCACGGCGGGACGGTCGTCATTGGCCGGGATGTCTCCGCCCTCGGTGCGCATCGGATAGCGCCGCTCGGGCAGGTCGATTTCGCCTATGCCGGCCGGCCCCTTGAGCAGGCGCATCACGCCTTCGACAGGCTTGCCGTAGCGATAGCGCGGGTCGGGGCTGTCGATCCAGAATTGCGTCGTGCCGTCGGCCGGAGACAGCGCATCGAGCTTGGCCGTCACGTGCCGCCAATGCTCGGTGTTGTGCGAGCGCACGATCATGTATTCCATCATCTGGTACTTGGTGTTCAGCTGTTCGAGCTGGTGGCGGTCCAGCTCGTGCCCGAGCACCTTGTGCAGTGCGAAACCGATCAGGAAGAACACCGCCAGCGTGGCGACGGCGAACATGGCGGCCAGGCGCCATGCTATCGACCGGCGCGGATCGAAGGGCGCGGCTTCATTCATTTTACCGATTCCTCGCGTCTGGCTTCGAGCACGTAGCCCATGCCGCGTATGGTGTGCAAGAGCGGTGTCTTGAACGGCCCGTCTATCTTGGCGCGCAGCCGCTTGATCGCGACTTCGACGACATTGGTGTTGCTGTCGAAATTGATATCCCACACGAGTTCGGCAATGGCGGTCTTGGACAGAATCTCGCCCTGGCGCTTGGCCAGCACGGCGAGCAGCGAAAATTCCTTGGCCGTCAAATCGATGCGCGCGCCGTCGCGGAAAGCCTTGCGTGCCAGGAAGTCGATGTGCAGGTCGCCGATGTGGAGTTGGGTCGATTCCTGCGTGCGCCCGCGCCGCGTCAGCGCCTGGAGCCGCGCCAGCAATTCGAGGAAGGAAAAGGGCTTGACCAGATAGTCGTCGGCACCGGACTGCAGGCCGAGTACGCGGTCTTCCACGCGGTCGCGTGCGGTCAGCATGATGACCGGGGTCGATTTCACCGCACGCAGCGATTTCAGGATCGAAAAGCCGTCGAGGCCGGGCAGCATCACGTCCAGCACGATCACGTCGTAGTCGTAGTGAAGGGCCATATGCTGGCCGTCGATGCCGTTGTGCGCCACATCGACCGCGCAATCCTGCTCGCTCAAGCCGCGATGCAGGTATTCGGCCATCTTCAATTCGTCTTCGACGATCAGAATCTTCATTGCGATTGTTCCAGAGTGCACGGCTATTTTGCCTCAAGTCGGCGCCGGCCCATAATGCATCGCACTATAAGCCCGGTCCGGGGACCGGACTCTGACGCCAAAATGACAAATCTGTCAGAAATGCCCTTGCCCGCATGGCATCGCCCGGGTTAGATTCGTCATTCGGGAGGAAGCGGGAATGAACGGGATTCGCGGCATGTTATTTTGCATTGCGGCAAGCGCTTTGCCGGCATTGGGGCAGGCGGCGACGAGCGAGATATCGCCGGCCAGTCTCCTGGTGGTGCTGGAGCAGGAAATCCATGCCAGGCCGGGCGAGGTCTATGCCGACATCGGGAAAGTCGACAAGTGGTGGAACAAGGATCACACGTTTTCGCACGATGCGGGCAACTTGAGCATGCAAATGGCACCGGGCGGCTGCTTTTGCGAGCGTTGGGATGGCGGCGCGGTGCTGCACGGCACGGTGATTTCTCTGCGCAAGGACAGCCAGGTGCGCCTGCAGACAAGCCTCGGGCCGCTGCAGGAGCTTGCCGTCACCGGCATCCTGACTTTCACCATGGCGCCGCGCGGCGAAGGCACGGTGCTCAAGCTGACATACCGCGTCAGCGGCGCTCAGAATTCCGGACTCGACAAGTGGGCCGCGCCCGTCGATGCCATGCTGTCGGAGCAGTTCCGCAGGCTGGCCAGCTATGCCGAGAAGGGTTCGCCGGAGTAAACTGATTCCTTTTGACAAAAATAGATCGAACAAGAATGACGCAAACAGCAAGCGAGACACTTAAAAAAATTTCCACCTTGGGCCAGCTCTTTTCGGAGCGCGTGCGGGCCAGCCCGGAAGCGGAAGCCTACCGCCAGTTCGAAGGCGAAACCAAAGGGTGGGTAGGGTATAGCTGGAAGCAGATCGGCGAGCGCGTGGCGCACTGGGCGCGTGCGCTCGATGCCATGCAATTGGAGCACGGGGCACGCATTGCCGTGCTGCTGCCCAACGGCATCGATGCCGTCAGCATAGACCAGGCCTGCCTCGCGCGCGGTTTTGTGCCCGTGCCCATGCACGCGATCGATACGCCGGGCAGCATAGGCTATATCCTCAACGATTGCCAGGCTTCGATGCTGATGCTCTCGACGCGCGCGCAATGGGCGCCGATCGCGACAGCCTGCGAGCAATATCCGCATCTGAAGCTGGTAGTGACGATAGAAGACGGCCCGGACGAAGGTGGCGCCGTGCCGGTGACCTGCCTCAACTCGTGGCTGGCGCCTCATGCGGCGGGTACGGCGTTGCCGCTGGCGCCGACACAAAAGGAAGACCTGGCCGCCATCGTCTATACTTCGGGCACTACCGGCAAGCCCAAGGGCGTGATGCTGACGCACGATAACATCGTCGCGAATATCGGTGCGGTGCTGGCGCGCGTGGAAGCGCGTTTGGACGACGTGTTCCTGTCCTTCCTGCCGCTTTCGCATACCTTCGAGCGTACCATCGGCTATTATCTGCCGGTTGCGGCCGGCAGTTGCGTGGTCTATGCGCGCGCGCCCGCGCTGATCGCGGAAGATTTGAAGACGGCGCGGCCCACGGTGCTGGTGTCGGTGCCCCGCATCTATGAGCGCTTTTACGCCAAGCTGCAGGAAAAGCTGGCGCAGGCGGGCGGCTTCAAGCAGGGGATGTTCAAGCTGGCGCAGCAAGTGGGCTGGCGCCGCTTTTGCCGCAGAAATGGCATGCCCGACGGGGCGCAAGGTTCGGCGCTGGTCGATGGTCTGCTCTGGCTGGCGCTTGAGCCATTGGTGGCGAAAAATATCCTCGACCTGTTCGGCGGGCGCTTGCGCGTCGCAGTCAGCGGCGGCGCGGCCTTGTCGCAAGCCGTAGGCCAATGCTTCCTGGGCCTGGGTTTGCCGCTGTTGCAGGGTTACGGCATGACCGAGACCGCACCCGTGGTGGCGGCCAATGGGCTCGACGACAATTGGCCCGCGACGGTGGGCCGTGCGCTCGAGGGCGTGGAGGTGCGTATCGGCGAAAACAATGAATTGCAGGTGCGGGCGCCTTCTGTGATGAAGGGCTATTGGGGACGGCCCGACGATACGCGCGCCGTGACCACGGCCGACGGTTGGCTGCGCACCGGAGATCAGGCTGTGATCGAGGATGGCCGCATCCGCATCTCGGGGCGACTGAAAGAAATCATGGTGACCTCGACCGGGGAGAAGATTCCGCCGGCCGATCTGGAATTGGCCATCATGGCCGATCCGCTGTTCGAGCAAGTCATGGTGGTCGGCGAAAACCGCCCCTTCGTTTCGGCCTTTGTCGTGCTCGGCAAGGACGGCTGGCGCGAACTGACGGCGCATCTCAAGCTCGATGCCGGCGATGCCGCGAACCTGCAGACGCAGGCTGTGCGCGATGCGCTTCTGTCGCGCATCAAGGAAGCGAGCAAGGCCTTCCCGTATTACGCTGTGCCGCGCGCGGTATGGGCCACGATCGATCCCTGGACCATTGAAAACGGTTTGATCACGCCGACCCTGAAATTAAAGCGCAATGCCCTGCATGCGCGGCTTGAAAGGGAGATTGCGGCGATATACAAGAAAAACTGAAAAGAAGAACCGAACGTCGCCGTCACTCACCCACGCCCGGCCCGGATTTGCTACGCAGCCGCAAATCCGGGCCGATTTGATAAAGCGCACCTTATATTGACGCACGGCATCATTGGAACTTGTTGCTTCATCAGCAATCGAACCTTGCAACCAGGAGGGTGCAGCCCGGCCGAATCGTTTCGTCGGACTTTGTAACGTTTCACCCTGTCCTGGCATCGATCCGGTCCATGGATCGATGTGTCGAAGCGCCTCGCAGGCCGGCCGGACTCGTGCGTATTAAGCTGGCACGCGCACTCTATCAATCCGGTTGTAATCCTACTCATTTGAAGGAGCACAACAATGAACAAGACCTTTCCGCTGCGCCGCACGATTGCCGCCTTCATGATCGCCGGCTCGAGCTTGATTTATTCCTCGTGCAGCACCACTACGACGCCGCCGAACTCGCAAAGCCATCATGCCGACCGCCGCGAAATCAATGAGGGCGTGGACGCCGGTCTGGCCCATCTGTATGACACCACGCCGGGCGCGCGTGCGATCGGGAACGAGGCCAAGGGCATCCTGGTATTCCCCTCCGTATTCCAGGCCGGCCTGATCGTGGGCGGCGAATACGGCCGTGGTGCCTTGCGCGTCAACGGCGTGACCGAGCGCTATTACAGCATTGCGGCCGGCTCCGTTGGCTGGCAGATCGGTGCGCAATCCAAGGGCATCATCATCATGTTCATGACGAACGATGCTTTGAACCACTTCCGCCAAAGCAATGGCTGGCAAGTTGGCGCCGACGCCACGGTGGCCGTCGCCACGATCGGTGCCAATGGCCAGCTCGACACCAACCTTGCCCATCAGCAGGTGGTGGGTTTCGTCACGACCAATGCCGGTGTGATGGCTGGCGTGTCGCTTGAAGGCGCGAAGATCAGCCCGATCCAGCCTTAATCGCCGTACTCGGAGGGCGGTACCGACCGCCTTCCGCTTCTTTCGCGGTGGCTTTCGTGCGTCGCGCGCAGCTTTTTTCCGCCACCCATCCCAGATGCGTTTCGCTCGATGTGATCCAGGCCTGATAGTGTGCTTGGATGTTGTCGTTTTGTTATCGAAACCTGGCTGACGGGATCAATCTCTTTTATGCAGGGGGCAATTACGCCATCAGCGTCGATTTAAATAATCTATTACAATTAGAGAATCAATCGATTGGATGAATTATCGGCGTTCCCATACAATTCGCCTAACGCTTCTTTGAAATTGATAGTTTTAATTAACCATTTGCGTCACTACGTTATTAACCACCCATCTTGTAAGGAGTTATGTCATGTCTCTGATCAACACCCAAGTCGCCCCGTTCAAGGCCCAAGCATTTCATAACGGCAAGTTCATCGAAGTCACCGAGCAATCGCTGCAAGGCAAATGGTCGGTCCTGATTTTCATGCCGGCGGCCTTCACCTTTAATTGCCCGACGGAAGTCGAAGATGCGGCAGATAACTATGCCGCTTTCCGCGATGCCGGCGCCGAAGTTTATATCGTCACGACCGACACGCATTTCGCGCACAAGGTCTGGCATGAAACCAGCCCGGCAGTGGGCAAGGCCCGTTTCCCGCTGATCGGCGACCCGACGCACCAGTTGACCAATGCCTTCGGCGTGCACATCCCCGAAGAAGGCCTGGCACTGCGCGGCACCTTCATCGTCAATCCGCAAGGCACGATCAAGACGCTGGAGATTCACGATAACGCCATCGCCCGCGACGTGTCGGAAACGCTGCGCAAGCTCAAGGCTGCGCAATATGTCGCCAACAACCCCGGCCAAGTCTGCCCGGCCAAGTGGAAGGAAGGCGCGAAGACCATCGCTCCGTCGTTGGACCTCGTCGGCAAGATCTAAGCAGGGGCACCTCTAAAATCTACTGCGCGGCCCAATCTCGGGCCTGCGATGCGCGCTGTACCTCCGTACAGCTGCGCTTCTCGGTCCCGACCTTGACCCGCTCGCTACGATTTTAGAGGGCCCGACACTCCGCAGATCATTGGCGGAAAACCTAATTTCATGGCCTTGAGCCTCACCTATATTGGAGAAACACATTATGTTGGACAGCAATATCAAGGGCCAGCTCAAGGCCTATCTGGAACGCCTGCAGCGCCCGATCGAACTCGTGCCGGGCTATGACGACAGCGCCGCCAGCGAAGAACTCCATGGCCTGGTAGCCGACATCGCCGATTGCTCGGCAAGTGTCGGCGTGCGCGAGGACGCGCAACGTGCACGCAAGCCCTCGTTCGGCGTCGCCGTCAAGGGCGAAGAGCCGCGCATCGAATTCGCCGGCATTCCCATGGGGCATGAATTCACGTCGCTGGTGCTGGCCCTGCTGCAAGTCGGCGGCCATCCGCCCAAGGTCGAGGCCGACGTGATCGAACAGATTCGTTCCTTGTCAGGACGCGACGGGAAGCCGCTGCACTTCGAAGTGTTCATGTCGCTTTCCTGCCATAACTGCCCGGACGTGGTGCAGGCCTTGAATTTGATGGCGGCGCTCAACCCCAACATTCGCACCACCGTGATCGATGGCGCCTTGTTCCAGGAGGAAGTGGAACGGCGTAACGTGATGGCCGTACCCATGGTGTTTTTGAACGGCGAAAATTTCGCGTCGGGGCGCATGAGTGTGGAAGAGATCGTGGCCAAGCTCGACGCCAACACCGGCGCGCGCGAAGCAGCCAAGCTCACCGCGCAGGCACCATTCGACGTGCTGGTGGTGGGCGGCGGCCCGGCCGGCGCGGCGGCGGCGGTCTATGCGGCGCGCAAGGGCATACGCACCGGCGTGCTGACCGAGCGCCTGGGCGGCCAAACCAACGATACGCTGGGTATCGAAAACTATATCTCGGTGTTGGAAACGCAAGGTCCGAAGTTCGCGGCCGACCTGGAAAGCCATGTGCGTCACTACGGTGTGGAGTTGATGCTGCGCCAGCGTGCCGCGCGCCTGGTTCCGGCGTCGACCGTGGGCGACTACATTGAAGTCCATACCGAAGACGGCGGCGTACTCAAGGCGCGCTCGGTTATTCTTTCCACCGGTGCGCGCTGGCGCAACGTCAATGTGCCGGGCGAACAGGAATACCGCAACCGTGGCGTGGCTTACTGCCCGCACTGCGACGGCCCGCTGTTCAAGGGCAAGCGCGTGGCCGTGATCGGCGGCGGCAATTCCGGCGTCGAAGCGGCCATCGATCTGGCGGGGGTGGTAGCGCACGTGACGGTGCTGGAATTCGGCGCCGAACTGCGCGCCGATGCGGTGCTGGTCAACAAGCTCAAGAGCCTGCCCAATGTCGATATCAAAACCGAAGCGCAGACCACGGAAATCAGCGGCGACGGCACACGCGTCAATGGCCTGACCTACACCGACCGGACCAGCGGCGAATCGCGCCATATCCAGCTTGAGGGCGTGTTCGTGCAGATCGGCCTCGTGCCCAACACCGAATTCTTGAAGGGCGCAGTGGAGTTGAACCGCTTCGGCGAAATTATCATCGACGAGAAGTGCCGCACCAGCGTCGATGGCGTGTTCGCGGCGGGCGATGCGACGACCGTGCCCTACAAGCAGATCGTCATTTCGGCCGGCGAGGGCGCCAAGGCTTCGCTGTCGGCCTTCGATCACCTGGTTCGTACGCCGCTGCCGCTGGCGGCGTGATGTTCGCGAGGACTCCGCTCGTATCCGGGCGGAGTTTCCCCTGCTATTTTTCCTTTTCCACCTTGCTTTTCAAGTCGTTGGCCATGGTCAAATGGTCGCGCAAGGTGGGCAGGGTGCCATCGGCAAATTGCTTGATGTCGCTATCCTTGGATTTCTTGTCCGCGCTTTGAAACAGTTTGACCGCATCTTCATGCGCAGAGACGCCGATCGAGTCGGCATAGTGATTGTCGAATGAGCTGCCGCTCAATTTTGACAGCAGGTCGATCTTGGTACGCTGGGCCAGGCTGGGTTCGGTCGGCGCTTGCACGTTCTTTTGCGCGGCTAGCTTCTTCAATTCTTCACTGGTCTTGGTGTGCGCATCGATCATCTTTTGTGCGAAGCTTTTGACATCCGTGTTGCTGCTCTTTTCCAGCGCGATCTGGCTGGCCTTGATTTCCGCTGCGTCCGATTCGATTGCCGAGGTGAGGAAACTCTTGTCCCAATGGCTCAAGCCTTCGTCGGCGGCATAGGCCAGCTTCCCAATCAACAGGCCGGCCAGCATGCCGGCCAAGGCGATACCGCCCAGTCTGTGCCAGCGATAGCGGGGCGATGCCAGGCGGGACCGGCCGCGAACGGCCGAACGCATCAGTGTGTTCATGTTGTTCTCCTTGGTTAAGGTGGAATCACTGTTGCATGGTAAGGGCGCAGAAGCGTGGCCCGGTATCGGACAGGCTTCAGTGCCGGTGTAAGACTCGATGAGGCAGAAAATGCGAGTCGGCAAGCGCGATATCGTGAATACGGGCAAATAGTCGGGCAAAAAAGCGGAAAAAAGGCGGGTGCCGGATCGACGTGATTATTGCAGAAACATTCTGCCCGCTTCGTGCGTGGAGACAAGTATTTTTCAGACGGAAAAATTAAGTTCATCCAGTCCTACGCAATCCATGGTTTTTGCCGTATTCCTAACGCAACATGGCTTCCATACAATCGATCAGGTCAGGTGTCGACCGGCGACACTGCGATGCGTGGCCGCGACATGCCGCGGCAAACCAGATAAGGAGCTTTCAACATGAACCAGAAGCCGACGCAACATCCGTCGCATCCCGAGCAAGGCGGCCATCAGCAGCAAAGCCAATCGGGGCAACAGGGCCAGCAGCACAACCAGCAATCGGGACAGCAGAATCAGCAACAAAATCAAACGGGCCAACGCCGCGAGCAGCAGCAAAACCAGTCGGGCCAGCGTGAGCAACTGCATCATCAGTCAGGCCAGCAAGGTAACCCGAACGAGCAGCATGGGCAGCAGAGCTATCGCAGCGACAACAAGAACGAGCAGCACTGACCCTTCGGTCCGACGCTCGACAAGAACAGGCCGGCGTTCAGCCGGCCTTTTTACGCGGCGTTCCCTGAGTGACCAAAGCTGTCTTTGACGCGCATCGTCAAAGCTGCCGACGCGCAACGGAGAAAAGCATGGCTGGTCGCGGTGCGGTCTTCCCCATGCCGTCTTCATGGCGCTCATGGTCCTGCCAATTTCTGTCGTCGCGCATATTGGGAATCGTCTTGAGTTTTCCTCCATCAATGGAGAAGCCTGCTGTCGCAGCACGCCTCCGGCAAGCGCGAACCACTCCTACTGAACGGTCCCAACTTATTATGGCAAGACCGGATATCCTGTAGGACAGGTTCGCATGTTGCTGTAGGCAGTGGAGGCGAAATAATTTTTGCCGCCCCAATGAACTTAGAACGCAAATCCGCTGTCCCTCAGAAACAGGCGGTATGGAGATTGACGGTTTGTAACGTCCGACTCTTACCGAAACACAAGGAGCGATCATGATACGCGTTGCCATTTGTGACGATCACGAAATCGTGCGGCAGGGGTTCAGGAAGATAATGGAGCAAGTCAGCGATATGGAAGTCTCGGCCGAAGCCGAGACCTGCCGCGAGGCGCTTGAGATTGCTCGCAAGGAACGGTGCGACGTGATGCTGCTCGATATCAACATGCCCGAGCAAAGCGGCATCGACGTGCTGCGCACCATCAAGCAGGGCCAGCCTGGTTTCCATGTGCTGATGCTCAGCGGCTATCCGGCCGAGCAATATGCCGTCAATGCGCTGCGTATGGGTGCGGACGGCTACCTCGACAAGAATTGCGAGCCCGGAGAGATGGAGCGCGCGATACGCCTGGTGGCGAGGGGGCGGCGCTATCTCAATCCCGCCGTCGGCGACATGCTGGCCAGGAATTTCTGCCAAGCCGACGCGGCGCCGGCGCACACGAAACTATCGGATCGGGAATTTCAGGTCTTTCTGCGATTGTGCAAGGGGGAGGCGGTGTCGGACATGGCGGAGAAGCTGTGCCTGAGCGTCAAGACCGTCAGCACTTACCGTGCGCGAGTGCTGGAAAAAATGGGAGCGCATTCGAATGCTGAACTCACGTACTACGCGATGAAGAATGGCTTGCTTGAGTGAGTATCGCATGGACGATGCCGCTTGCGCATGGGAAAGCCGCCGCGGCATGAAGCGGACTGTGGTGCCATGTCTCGCATTGTGACGGGATTTCGACGCTTCGAATTTGATCGATGGAGCCCTCGCACCCGACGTGGGGAAGAGATTCGCAAGATGGGGGAATGATGCAATCGGGCGGGCCGCGCTCCGGCTTCGCCGGCGTGAATGGCGCGCTCGAACGGATACGAAACCGCAGGTTCCATGTCGATGAAAATCAAGATGGTCTCCAAACCGCTTTTTTACGTCGGCGTGGTGTTCGGCGTCTTCCTGCTTGCCTTCGCGGCGAGGGAAATGCTAGGTGCCGGCAGCGCAGCCATGCTCGCCACGCAGGATGCGCAGCTCGAGCGCGACTGGAACTTCAAGGTGCACCTGAAGAATGTCGATATTTTGCTGCGCGACGCGGAATTGCAAGCCTATGCGGCGTCTGGCGGAAACAGCGAATTCAATGACGCTGCGCAGTGGACGCGGCGCTACGACAATGAGTTTCGCGCTCTTGCATTTCTGATCGGAGACAATCCGGTGCAAAAGGCGAACCTTGAGCGATTCCGCCTGCTGACCGGGCGCCTGTTGCGTCAATTTGTCGATGCCGCCGGCGATGTTCCCCGCAAGTCGGAGGCAGTCAAATCGGGTCCGCCAGGCGACAGGAACGACGCCAAGGCATTGCGCGCCCTCCAAGCTGTGATGGAGGCGCAGCAATCGGCCGCGATCGACAGCCGGGAAGAGCAGGTTCGCAATCGTTATTGGGTGACCCTGGTGCCGTGTTTTGCCGGTTTCATGGCCCTCCTGCTGATGTTGTGCCGAATCCACCTGCGCTATTTCGCGCAATTGAAGCGCTCCAAGGGCGAATTGGAGTCGAAGAATGATGATTTGAAAATCGATATTGCCTTGCGCACCCGGCAATTGGCGGCGCTCTCCCGTCACTTGCTGGCAGTCTCGGAGCAGGAGAAGGCCAGCTTGGCGCGTGAATTGCACGATGAGCTGGGGTCCAATCTGACCGCAATCAGACTGGACTTGCTGGTCGTGCTGGAAAAGTTCAAACAAAAAGAACCATGCCTTGCGGTGCAACTAAGCAAGACCCTGCAACTGCTGCAAAGAACGCATGACATCAAGCGGCGCATTATCGAAAACCTGCATCCGAGCATGCTCGAAAACCTTGGGCTGACCGCAGCCGTGCGCGCCTACTGCGACGAAGTGGCGCAGCGCTCGGGGCTGCATGTCGGGGTGGACATGGACGACTGCCCTGCCGGCATCGATGCCGAGCGCTCCATCGCCATGTACCGCATCATCCAGGAGTCGCTGACCAATATCCTGAAATATGCCAGGGCCGGCCGCGTATCGATCTGGCTCGCGCGCAATGCCGGAGGCTTGTTGTTGCGCATCGCCGACGATGGAGTTGGCTTTGCCAAAAGCGCGCTGGATAAATCCAAGGCGCACGGCATTGTCGGCATGCGCGAGCGCGCCACCCTGCTGGGCGGAAGTTTTCGTATCGGAGCGGGCGAGCATGGCCGCGGTACCTGCATTGAAGTGTTTATTCCCAACGCCACCAATTAAGAACCCATTAGAGGAGAAAACATGTCGTCTCGAACCTACAATTTGTTCATGGAAGCCAGGCGATCCGCGCTGGCTGCGGCGACTGGAAGGCACGGAAACCGGCGAGCTTTTACCGGAAGGCATCACAGCCTGGACCTGGGTGCACAGCAGGGCCTTTGCCGGAGCCGGATTTCAGGAAGCGAACAAGGAAATATCAGACACGAGGACCAGTTTGGGGCCGGCCGCCCACGGCTGAAGCCGCGTCGGCCCGATTGCCTCCGTGCTGTTTTTGAGGATGGCAGTCATGCGCACAGGCCACACCACGTCAAAGCGTGATTTATACAAGGACTTTCTCGACACGGTAACCGTCGTCGTGCCCGAGGAACAGGCGGACTTGCCGCTCCCTTATGAACGCGATGAGTCGCAGTTGAGCCAATCGGGCGGGCCGCATGCCGTGATGCGTCAGGCGAAGTTCGATATCGAGCACGGCATCGTCGATACCGACCGCCGCAGTGCCTATGGCCTCGGCGAGGGGGAGGGCTTGCAACCGGAAGCGCGCCGCGGAAAGAGGTTGCGCTGAGGGCTCACCGATACGTCACCCGGTAGATTACCCCACCGAAATCGTCGCTAATCAAGAGCGAGCCATCGGGCGCGACCAATACGTCGGCAGGGCGGCCCCATACCGTTTCATGGCCGGCTGCATCGTGCTGCAGCCAGCCTTCGACAAAGGGTTCCTGCTTCACTACCTTTCCCTGCGCATCGAGGACGATACGCACTACACGGTAACCGACCTTGCTGCTGCGGTTCCATGAGCCGTGCTCGGCGATGAATATATTGTTGCGGTACTGCGCCGGGAATTGCTGCCCGGTATAGAAGCGCATGCCGAGCGAGGCGACGTGTGCACCCAGCTTCGCCGCCGGCGCCGCGAACTCCGCGCAGCGATGGCCCTTGCCGAATTCCGGATCGAGGATGTCGCCCTGATGGCAGTAGGGATAACCGAAGTGCTGGCCCGTTTTCTCTACATGGTTCAATTCATCGTCGGGCATATCGTCGCCCAACATGTCGCGCCCATTGTCGGTGAACCACAACGTATGGTCGACAGGATTCCAGTCGAAGCCGACTGAATTTCGTATGCCGCGCGCCACCGTTTCGGCGCCGCTGCCGTCGGGCTTGATGCGCTGCAGGTTGGCGTAGCGCTCGCCGGGATCGCAGATATTGCAGGGTGCGCCCACCGGCACGTAGAGCCAGCCATCCGGGCCGAAGGCAATGAATTTCCAGCCGTGGGATTTGTCCGTGGGGAAGCGGTCCGTCACGAGCACGGGCTTGGGCGGATGCTCGAGCCGCTGGTCTATGCCGTCGAACCGGAGGATCGATGAGATGGCCGAAACGTATAGGTTGCCGTCGCGGTAGGCAACGCCGACCGGGCGGGACAGACCGTCGGCGATGACGTGCACGGCCTTGCTGCGCCCGTGGTCCAGTTCGATGCCGTAGATCTTGCCCTCGTTCATGCTGCCGACATAAAGCACGTTCTTGCCATCGCGCTCGGGGCTCAAGGCCATTTCGCGCGCTGAGGGAACTGCATCGGTCAAGACTTCGATGTGAAAGCCCGGTGGCAATTTCAATTGATCGAGATGGATTTCGCCGGCAAAGACTGTATTTACAGCAAGCAAAAGCGTGCTTGCAAATGAGATAAGAAATTTGACTGGAGCCGCCGCCGGCGAGCCTCGTAGATGATGTTGCTGAGAGTCAATGCACGTCATGCCTATCCTCCAACTTGCGGACGTCCCTCAGTATGACACGAGGTGCTCGGCCGGTCCCAGCTGGGACTTGCCCGACTTTGATGGTGTTTGCCATGGCAGATCGCCGGCTGTACAAAACCGTGGCGCATCCTGGTTCGCGCCTCTTTCCTGCTTATTTTCGAGACCCTCCCGCTCTTTTTTTGCCTTCGCATGGCGGAAAACCGCAAATTGCGGCGGTTTTCCGCAACCGGAAGGTTTGCGGAAGGTTGATTTTCACCGTTGTGGTTACAGTGCATGCAAGGCAAACGCATAAGAGCTTGCTCGGCAGATAAGGACTGGCGGCATTTTGCAGCACCAATAAGCAAGTGTGAAGCCGGCCATTTCTTCAAAGAAATATGAATAAACACGGGTTTGAAAGCGGAACGAGGAGCGCAGCGCAAAAAACGGTGCAATCGACGGTACAACCAGAGGGGGCGCAATGCAGACGCCCAAGGCGGAGCAGCGGCATGGCGAGGTGCCGGGCAGGGGGAGGGAAGATGTCAAGCCCGTTCGCCATTGCCGCTGCAATGCTGATTGCACTTTGCTTTTGCTTCGCGGCAAAGGCCGACGGCGCGGTGCCGACTTCGATCCGGGTCGTCAATCAGACTCAGGATGCGGTCTATGCCAACCTGGTCTTGGGGCAGCCGCCGGCCTCGCGATCAGCCAATTGCAGCAACCCGGGCCGCCAGATCGTCACGCTCAAGGAAGCGGGGCCGCTGTTCATTTCAAGCATCACCCGCAAGCCCATCAGGTTCGTGCAGCAGACGGCGGGGGCGAGCGACAAGGGCTATTATCGGCTTCAGCCCGGCGAGGTCATTACTTACAAGCCCAAGACCTTTGCCTGTGCCGCCGGCAGCTGCAGCGCTGCGATGACGTACAACTTCTTTTTCACACCGCAAAAGTACGAGGGCAAACCCAATAATGGTTGCGGCGGCTCGGCGGTATTCGGCAATGCCACCAATTTCGCCGAAGGTTCGATCAATTTCGCCATCAATGGCGCACAGGGCAGCGGCTGCGCCAATGCCGATGCTGCCTACATCAGCGCCGTGAACGGCATCAATGCCTTCCTCAAGCTTGAGATGAAGGGGCAGTCGTGGCCTTTCGCCAGCGCGGAAAACAGCAGCTTCGGCCATAACGCCAATGCCAGCGGGGTATATGGCTGGGCCGCAACCGCCTGCACCGGCAATGCCGGTTACCCTAATCCCCAGAATGGCTGCGCCGCACCGGTCAACGCGCCGCGCGCCAGGGACGGCACGTGCAAGACCCCGGACGGCACCTCGTATGCGCCCATCGTCGATCCTAAAACCGGCATCGCGTATTGCGACGAACGCAGCGACCCGGGCCGGAGCGATCCGCAGGAGCTGTGCGTCAGCCAGCGCACCGGCGGCGTGACGGGCGGTGTGGTGAACATCGTCTTCAGAGGTTTTTTGCCCAACCCGTACGTGCAATAGCGATCGCGCCGGCCATGAACTCCGGCGGACCAAGGTTATGGCTTATGTAGTCAGCGGGGGAGACCGCCGGGCAGCGGTCTCTTTTTCAGGTTTTCGGCTTGCCGATCAAATGCCGCCGCCGCCCTGATTTTCCGTCTCTGGATCGAACGAAAACGGTGCGCCGTCGTTGAAGTCGTTATTGGTGTACATCAGGGAGAAGAAATGGACGTCGCCCGGCTGTTTGGCCGGGTTGAATACCGTGACCGAATGATTCGGAAACGTGGAAGAGAAGCCCAGGTTGGTGTGGAGCGGCATGGGAAAGGAAGCCTTCGGTGCGTAGCCGGCAAAGCGCCAGCCGGCTTCGATCGTCTCCTCGTCCAGCGAAAACACGATATCGGTCGGGACTTGGCACAGTATGCGGCAGTCCGGTTGCGGGTTGGTCGGGAATTGATCGCAGTAATACAGGGGATAGGGGCCGGGAAGATTCATGGTGACGCGAACGTGAACTTCAGCTATTGCGGGGCTTTTCATAATTTTTTCCTCCTTGATGAGTTGAAATAAAATGGCGATAAACCAGGTCGTTGTAGCCGATTTTTTCCAGGCGTTTCACGGCCATGCCTGCTGCCTGCTCATTTCCCAGGCAAATGTTGACGCGCACCCATGGGTCGAGAACGCGAAAATCCCATGTCGACGCGCCATCGGCCTCCATCAGACCGTAAGCTCTGCGGCAGGCCGCTTGGGCTGCATCCGAAGTGCCTTGGGCACGTGCGATCTCGGCTGAAAGCAGCAACGTGTCGATCAGTCTCAATCGGGGCAGGACCGAATTTTTTCCGGTGGCATACAGTTTGTCGAGGCGATCCATGGCTGTCTGGTTTTCCCGCCGTGCCTCGTCCATGTTCCCCTTGGCCAATAGCACCACGGCGAGATTCCAGTGCGAGGTCGCCTCCCAGCGCGCCCATTCTACGTTCGAGGGCGCGGACTCGGTCGAGCTGCGCAGGGTTGCCGCGACCGACTCCAGACCGGCCGACACGTCCTTGGTGTTGTGCTGGCGCGCGGCGATGCGCAACTCGTCCTGTTCCAGGTTGGCGACCTCGCTGCGCCAGGCACGGTTGTCCGGGTCGCGCGCGAGCAAATCCTGGAATAGCGCTCTGGCTTCCCGATAGTCGGCCAGCGCCTGCTGGTCCAGACCCCATGCAAGACGAATGTCGGCGCGCATGCGCAGGGCAAATACCTGCTTCTTGATCCACAGCACTTCAACCGGCGCGATGTCGCGCAGATGCAGGATGATTTGCAGCTCCTTGTCGTACAGGCGGGCGGCCGCATCGAGCTCGCCCTGGTATTCCTTGGTACTCGCCAGAAAGGAATAGGTGTTGGCGAGGTCGGCCAGCAGCTTGGTGGTTTGCTCCTTGGCCAGAGCACGTTCTTTCAAGGCGATCGATTGGTTGAATTCGCGTGCGGCGAGATTCAGTTCGGTTCGCTGCAGCGCCAGCGAGCCGAGATTGGTATGCCCGTACGACTGTTCGACCCACCACTCTACCTTGTCCGGTTCCAGGGCATGCAAGCGGTCGCTGGTATTCAAATAATCCTGCCAATAACTCTGCGCCTTCGGCAAGTCGTTTTGATCCATGGCGATCTGCCCGAGCCAGAATGCCGTGGCGCCGAGCGTCTTGAGCACTTCGGTGTCTTGCGGCGACTCCTTGTTCCGCTGTTGCAGGATGGCGTCGGCTGCGGTTAGCGCGTCCAGAGCGCCCTTGACGTCGCCGCGTGCGCGCCGTACTTCGCCGATCACTTGCAGCGCTTTCGCGCGCTGGGTCAGCGCCGTCGGACTCACATCCTCGTCTTGCGGACGCTTCAGATATTCCAGCCCCTTGAGGCTGACGCTGTCGAGCAGGTCCAGCTTTCCCAGGGGGCGCAATTTGTCGACGAAGTCGCCCAGCATGAAGCCCATCAAACCTTCCGCTTCGGCGCGCTGCTGTTCGGCCTGGCGCCGGGCGGCCGTGGCGCGCAAGCCCATGACGCTGGCCGTCAGGGCCAGGGCAACGATGCTGGCGAAGGCGAGCGTGCGCAGGTGCGCGCGGCGCTGCACCCGCCCGATCGAGGCGCGGATCAACGCGGCTTCCGTTTCGCTCAGGGCAAACACGCCCTCTGCCTGCAGCACCCTGGCTTCGGTCAGGCGTTTGCCCTGCGGCAGCAGCAGGTCCTCCGGGCGGCCTTCGGCGGACCAGCGCGCCGCCTGCTGTGCCAGCCAGCCGCGCACGCGCAGGGCCGCGCGATGCGCTTCGGCCCACTCCACCAGTCGTGGCCAGCGGCGCAGCAGCGCTTCGTGGGCGATGCCGAAGCTGGGCGTGTCGCCTTTGAAGTCGCTGACGAACAGGCGCGATTCGACCAGGGCACCGACCACCTGGCGCTCTTCTTCATTGGCCAGCGCAGCCCAGGGTGCGTGGCGGCTCGTGATGCTTTCTTCGTTGGCCGAGAGCACGACCACGAGCGACATCACGCGCGCGAGGGAAGCCATTTGCCGTTCCGTGAAGCCGGCCACTACTTGTTCCGCGCGTTGCGAGATCGCGCCTTCGAGGCCGCCGAGTTCACGGAAGGTAGCGAAACTCAACTCGCCGTCGGCACTGCGCAGGCGATGCAACTCCTGCAGGCAATATTGCAGCAGCGGCAGGGCATCCGGGCTGGCTGCGGCGCCGGCGCACAGCACGTCGTCCAGCCGCGCATGCGATTCCGGGTCGATACCGTAGGTCAGCCCGGCCATGGAGGCCGGCATGCGGATGATCTGCGCGATTTCCGCGGCGCTGGGCGGGGAGAGATCGAAGTGTGCGCCCCTGGCTTTGCCTTCCATCAGCTCGGCATGGGCGGCGATGTGGGCGTAGAAGTCGTTGCGGCAACCCAGCACCATGAGCGCGGCACCGCTCCTGGCCAGAAGGGAAACGGCATGCAGAAAAGCGAGCCGGTCCGCCTCGCCGACCTGGCCGGCGTTGAACAAGGCTTCGAGCCGGTCGATGAAAATGCCGAAGCGCAGCAGGCGTTGTTTGCGTCCGGCCGCCGGGGCGGCCAATTGGGCGGCGGCTTGCTCAAGCACGGTATTCATCTGCCGCACCACGCCGTCGATATCGTGCTCCAGCGCTTGCGCCAGCCCGATCGCGCTTGCGCCGGGAAACAGCGGCTGGCCATCCCAGTGCAGGTCGAGCATGGCCCCGGCCAGGGTGACGAACAAGCCGTGCTCGCCCTGTTCGGCCAGATCGAAGGTCGTGGTGTCGAGCAGGGACAGGCCGCTGCCGCCGCGTGACAGCGACAAGGCCGGGAACAGCCCGGCCAGCACGATGGAAGTCTTGCCGGAACCGCTGGGCCCGAGCAAGAGCTGCAATGCATAGCCTGCTTCGGCCTGAACGTTTGCCGCTTCGGCCAGCTGGCGCGTCGCTTCGCTGCGGCCGAAGAACACGGGCGCATGGCTTTGATCGAAGGCTTGCAAGCCGCGGAATGGCGAACCGTCTTTCCACGGCGGCAGGGCGACGCTATCGGCGCTGCCGAACGTCACGCTGGCCAGGGTGCGGTAGCCGCGCTTGCGTATCGTTTCTATGTATACCGGCGCATTGGCGGCATCGCCCAAAAGCCGGCGCAACTGGGCGATGGTTTTGTGCACCGGATTGTCGCCGTAGGCGTCGGTGCCCCAGCACGCCGTCAATAGCTGGTCGGCGCTGAGCACGTTACCGTTGGCCGCGCATAGCGCCAGCAAGACATCCATCGCGCGCGGTTCCATTTGGCGTGTTTCGCCGTCCTGCTCGATACAGTTGGTGGAGGGATGCACCAGCCATTGGCCGAATTGGAACGGGTCTTTTTTCATGATCTCGAAAACACGATGAGGCTGCGGGGCACGTCGGGGTGCGCAGGGACTCCACGTTTCAGGGCGGCATGCAGGCATCGATGCCCGGCAATATGCACCTTCCGCGAAAAAACTTCCTTCCGGAAACCTTCCGGAAGCTAAGTCAAGCATCCGCAGGTCGACATGCCCCACAGCGCGCCGCCTGCTGCGGAGCTTGATTTTGCCCACACAGCGACAAACCACAAGTTTTACTTTTGAAATACCTACAGGAAATAACAATGGGCAAGGAATTGCCTATGCATATTCGCACGACTTGTTTCTTGCAGGAAGCACAATATGTCGAGACGTGGAAAGCGAAGCCGCTTGCTGTGCATAACTTGTTTTTTTGAGCACAATCCTGTATATGACTTGGGTGCCTTCGGGCCGAATGTATAAAACGATATCGCCGATGGCTTGTCGTACAAGCAGGCCAATCGGATGAAGCACTGACAGAATCAATGAACACGAAAGCCGGGCGAATTTCCACCCCGCGGGCTCGTCTCACCCGCCAGAAAATGTTTGATGCAACGGAGCAGATTCTCAGCCGCGAAGGCTACGCCTCATGGAGCGAGGAGTACGTCTGCGAATTGTGCGGTTGTTCGCGCGGTGCCTTGCGCTATCAATTTCCCAACGGCAAATATGATCTGTTTCCAGCCTTCCTCGAGACGGTAATTGCGCAAGATACCGCGATGGTGGAATCGATGGGTGAACTCAAGCCCGTCGAACGCATGTACCTGTTTCTGTTGAGCATGCGCGTGCGGCCACCGTCAACGGCAACCCATGCTTTGCTGGAAATTTCGATGGCGGCGCGCGGGGATGCCAAACTGCTCAGGCTGATCGAACCCGTTTTCGAGAGCGCCAATGCGCGCGTGCTCGGCATCGCCACTGGGGAGAACGACCCGGAAATGATCGCTTTGCGTTGCGTCCTGCACGGGGCGAGCATGTATGGCTTTCAAAAAGATTTCAGCCCGGAGCGCTTGAGCCAATCTCTGGGCTGGATACTGCAGCACTTGCCGATTCCGCCGGCCGTGGCTGCCCGCGCGGCCGAAATAGTGCGCGTCCGTCAAGAAGCCTGAGCGCTATCGGTTTGCGTTTCCCGATTTTCCCTCCTTGCCCGTGAGGTCAGGCAAGACATGTCTGGTGGGCATGTCTGCCGCCGCGGGCATTTTATCGCTCCTGTCGATTGCCATGACAGGGGGTGAGGTATTGCTCAAAATATTCCAAATCAATTAATAAAATACCTATCTGCGATATTAAAACCGATATCGGAAATGGCAAAAAATTGATTGGATGGTTTTTTTACGCTGTCTTAATATGGCCTCGCTGCTTGAATTGCCCTGTTAGAACCCGCTTCAAAATGAGCATGGCGCTGTTGTTGCTCGACCGCACCGTCTTTGTCGCAACGCCTGGTCTTGCTCATTTTGAAACAGGTTCTGACAGAACCTTTCACATAACAAAAATTGCGATGGAGACATATGAAACATCCTCATCAGGGCACTAGGCCTACCGATTTGCAACAACCTTTTTCCTTGAAGGTCATGATGGCGGCGCTTGCGGGGGCGGGAGTCTTCGGCGGCGCGAGCGTGTCTGCTCAGGAAGCGCCGGCAGCGGAACCGCAGGCCATCGTTGTGACCGGCGTGCGCGCTTCGGCTCAGAGCGCGGAAAAGATCAAGAAGGATTCGGATCAGATCGTCGATTCGATCGTCGCCGACGACATCGGCAAATTCCCTGACAATAACGTGGCCGACACGGTTGCGCGCGTCCCCGGCGTGCAGGTGCTGCGTACAACCAGCGAAGCCAACACGGTGTTGATCCACGGCTTGCCCGGTATCGAAACGCTGTTGAACGGCCGCGATTATTTCACCACCTTCGGCCGCTTCGTCCAATTGGCCGACATTCCTTCGGCCATGCTGCAGCGAATTGATGTATACAAATCACAGAGCGCGGACCTGATCGAAGGCGGCATCGCCGGCACGATCGATATCCGGACCAACCGCCCGTTCGACTTCAAGGGCTTCAAGGCGGTAGTCAACGCCGAAATGGATAACGAAGACAAGGCCAGGTCGAACGACCCCAACGTCAGCACGATGATTTCCAATCGCTGGAAGACGCCGATCGGCGATATCGGTGCCTTGTTCGGCCTGTCTTACGTAAAGAACAGGTTTCACGAAGAGCGCGCCTTCGACACCGCGCCTACGCCAAACGGCCCGGCCGGCAACAATCCGAATGGGTTGCCGAATGCCGGCCCATTTGTAATGGGTATCGAAGACATCGGTGGTACGCGCACCCGGACTGCGGAGAACATCGCCTTGCAATGGCGTCCGAATTCGGATCTGCAATTCTTTGCCGAAGGCATGTCTTCGCACTATCTGAACAAAGGCGAGACCGACTTCTTCGTCGGCTTGCCCTACCTGGGTGCTTACAACAGTTCGACCAATTTCCCCGGCACGAACTTAATGCACACGCTGTCGACGTCGAACACGTTCACGATCGACTCGACGCAGGCATTGGCACAGAATACCTTGACCGAGCAGGGTGCAATCGGCGCCACCTGGACCATTTCGCCGGAATGGCAGCTCGACACGGAAGTGGCGCGCACCATCAGTACCTACAAGTGGTCCAACCCTATTCTCGATACGCGCACCACGGTTCCGGAAGTCAACGTCAATACCAGTGTCAACGGCGACGGCACGCCGAGCTTTTCCTATGGCGGCCCGAACTTCAGCATGACCGATCCGTCGAACTTCGCGGTCAACGGCATCTTCGACCGCTACGGCCAGGATTCCGGCCAATCCAATGCCTGGCATACGGACCTGAAGTATTTCCCCGAAGCCGATGGCGTGTTCAAGGAATTCGACACCGGCGTACGCCTGACCGACCGCTATGCCAAATCGATCAAGTCCTTTGAAGGTGAGTCGAATGCGCCGGGCAATATCGCCGTCACCAGCCTGCCGGGCATGACTTGCGAAACGGGGCCGCTGTATGGCAACTATGGGCTGAGCCAGTGGTACACGCCTTGCGCCAGCTATCTGCTCAACAGCACGGGCACCCTGCGCAACCTCATCACCGGCACCAGCGCGGCGCGTCCGCTCGACCCGGGCTCGTTCTTCTCGGATGAGGAAAAGACCTACGCGGCCTACGTATCTGGCAAGTTCGGCTTCGATCTGCACGGCATGCCGCTCGATACGGTGGCCGGTGTGCGCGCGGTCAAGACCAAGAGCGACACCATGGGTAACGACTTGCTCAACGGGACCTATCTCCCTGACACGAAGGGCCAGTCGGATACCGACTTGCTGCCCAGCCTGAGCATGAAGCTGCATCTGCGCGACGACTTGCTGGCCCGTTTTGCCACCAGCCGCACGATCGCGCGCCCAGGTTTCGACCAATTGAATCCGGGAACGGCCTTCGTCAACGGCAACGGCAACACCGTGCTGCCCACGGCTTCCGGCGGCAACCCCGACCTGAAGCCGGTGCGCGCCGACAATTTCGACGGCTCGCTGGAGTGGTATTTTGCGCCGAGCGGGATGATGAGTGCGGCCTTGTTCCGTCATAATTTCAAGGACTACATCGCCTACAAGGCCGAGCAGGAAGTGTTCCAGGGCACGACATGGAATGTGACGCGTCCCTTCAATACCGATAGCGGCCATTTGCAAGGCGTGGAACTGGCGTATCAGCAGTTCTACGACAAGCTGCCGGGCTGGATGAGCGGTCTCGGCTTCCAGGCCAACGTGACGGTGATGACGGGCGGGCTCGAATCGTCGACCGATACCTACTTGGAAGGCAAGCCGTTCCAGGGCATGTCGAAGTATGCATACAACCTGGTCGGCCTGTATGAGAAGAACGGCTGGTCCGGCCGCCTCGCTTACAACTGGCGTTCGCGGTATACCGATACCTATAACGCCGGCACCATCAATGGCGCGCCCTATGACTTGGTGGTGGCGCCGATCTCGGCGCTCGATGCCTCGCTGTCCTATGAGGTGGCAAAGAACTTCACGGTGGTACTCGAAGGAAACAATTTGCTGAATTTCGAGTATCACGATTACTTCAGCAATTCGTCGATCACGCCGCGCGATACCCGCTATTATGACCGTACCTTGCGGATCGGTGTGCGCTGGAAGTTGTAGGATGCACATCGCAAAAATCTGATGTGACCGGAGGCGTTGTCTGGCTGCGGCCGGCAACGCCTCTTATCTTTCCCGGGTAGGTTAACGTTTAGACAGTTTTGTATCGAGATGGATAAAGCAACGCAGGACAAGGGTTTGTCGGTCGTGGAAAAGACCGGCTTCGGCGCGGGCGACATGGCATTGAATGTCGTCATCTCGTCGATGATGCTCATCATTACCTACTTCTATACCGACATCTATGGCTTGAAGACGGCCGACCTGGCGCTGTTGTTCGTGCTGGTGAAGATCATCGGCGCCGCCGGCGACATGACGATGGGGCAATTGACCGACCGCATCACGTCGCGCTTCGGACGCTACCGTCCCTATCTGCTGTGGCTGGCCGTGCCCTATGGCGTGAGCGTATTCTTCGTCTTTTCCACGCCGGAATGGAATTACGATGCCAAGCTGGTATGGGCTTACTCGACCTACATCATCATGACCTTGATGACGGCCGGTGTCGGCATCCCCTACATTTCATTGATCAGCGCGCTGACCAATGATCCGAAAGAGCGCCTGTCGGCCAACGGCTATCGGCTGTTCTTCGCCAAGATCGGCGCGTTCATGGTGACCATCATCGTGCCCATGCTGGCGCAGCGCTGGGGTGCCGGCAATCCCGCCGTGGGCTACCAGGCTGCGATGGCGATCATGGCGGCCATGGGCGTGGCGCTCTTTTTGTTCTGCTTCTTCAGCACACACGAGCGCGTGGTTCACGTGGTGGAGCGCCAGCCCTTGAGCGAACAGATCCGCGTGCTCTTGAAGAACGACCAATGGCTGATCCTGTGCGGTGTTTGCGTGACCGGCACGGTCGGCTACGTGGTACGCGGTTCCGTGGCGATCTATTACGCCAAGTATTATCTCGGCGGCGACACGGCCGTGGTCTCTGCCTTTCTTTCGACCGGCGTGGCCGCGGCCATCCTGTCCATGATTGCTTCCACCTGGATCACCAAGTTCTATTGCAAGGTCAAGCTGTTCCGTTATACGCAGCTAGCGGTGGCCGTGTTGAGCGCGATGATTTACTTCTTCGTTGCGCCGGGCGATACCGTGCTCGGCTTCGTGCTGTATTTCCTGCTGTCTTTCATCGTCGACTTGCATGCGCCGGTATTCTGGTCGGCGATTGCCGAGACCATCGACTACGGCCAGGTCAAGACCGGCAAGCGCGTGGCCGGTTTTGCCTTCGGCGGCATTTCGGTATGCCAGAAGGCCGGCATGGCGATCGCCGGCGGCATGGTTGGCGTGCTGCTGACTTACTTTCATTACCAGCCCAATCATGAGCAAACTCCGGAAGCGCTGGCCGGCATCGCCTTGATGCTGTCGCTGATCCCGGGATTCTTCCACTTCGTCATGGGCGCGCTGATGTTCAAGTACCGCATCAGCGACGACTATTACGGCGAAGTGAAGAGTGAAATGCGGCTGAAAGGCTATGTGACGGGCTGAGCCTGTTATCGAATTTGCGTGGAGATTGAAGTGACCGACATCTTGCGACCCCTGATCGAACAACGGGCCGACCCTTATATCCTTAAGCACACCGACGGCTATTACTATTTCACCGCCTCGGTGCCGCAATACGACCGCATCGAACTGCGCCGCGCCAGAAGCATCGCCGAGCTGGCGGCGGCGCGCACGGTCGACGTCTGGCACAAGCCCGATACCGGACCGTATAGCGAATTGATCTGGGCGCCCGAGCTGCATTTCAACGACGGCGCCTGGTACGTCTATTTCGCCGCCGCGCCAAGCCGTGAGATCAAGCACAAGCTGTTCCAGCACCGCATGTATGCTCTCCGCAATACCTATGCCAATCCGCTGCAGGGCGATTGGCAATTCATGGGCCAGGTCGAGACCGGCATCGACACCTTTTGCCTCGATGCGACCACCTTCACGCATCGCGGCGTGCTGTATTACCTGTGGGCGCAAAAGGATGTGGCCATCGAAGGCAATTCCAACCTCTATATCGCGCCGATGAAGACGCCATGGCAGTTGGGCGGCAAGCCGGTGATGCTGTCCAAGCCCGAGTTCGATTGGGAAATACGCGGCTTCTGGGTCAACGAGGGGCCGTCGGTGCTGAAGCGAAACGGCAAGATATTCATCAGCTATTCGGCCAGCGCCACCGACGAAAATTACGCCATGGGCCTGCTTTGGGCCGACGAGAATGCCGACCTGCTCAACCCCGCGTCGTGGACCAAGTCGCCGCAACCGGTGCTGCAAACCTGCTACGAGCACGGCATCTACGGCCCGGGGCACAACAGCTTTACCGTCGGCGAGAACGATGACGACGTGATGCTGGTCTATCACGCGCGCACCTATACCGAGATCGTCGGCGATCCGCTGTGGAACCCGGACCGCCACACTTTCGTCAAGCCGCTGCGCTGGGACGGAGACGGCATGCCCGTGTTCGGCCGGCCTTCGGTCGCATGAGCCGCCATGTATCTGCGCACCTGCTTGCGGCGTTGCAGTGCGTCATGGCGCGGGGCTGAGGCGGGCATGGAAGACATAACGGAATTGCCGCCCGGCCGGGGCGGCGTCACGCAGAAAGCGTTTGGTTTTTTGCCTGACGGCAGGCCGGCGCGGTTGTATACGCTCGCCAACGAGCGCGGCATGATCGTGCGCGTGACCGATTTCGGCGGCATCATCACCGAACTCCACGTGCCCGACCGCGACGGCATGCTTGGCGATGTCGTGCTCGGTTTCGACAGCGTGGAACCGTATTGCGGCGAATCGGCCTATTTCGGCGCGCTGATCGGGCGTTATGCCAACCGCATTGCCGGTGCGCGTTATACGGCGGAGGGGGTGTCGCATGAGCTCGACCGCAACGATGGGGCCAATCATCTGCACGGCGGCGCACTCGGTTTTCACAAGGTCTTGTGGCAAGCCGAACCGTTCGAGTCCGGTGCGGCAGCGGGGTTGCGCCTGCGCTACCTCAGCCCCGACGGCGAGCAAGGCTATCCCGGCAACCTGCAAGCCACGGTCACCTACACGCTCACGCAGGGCAATGAATTGATCGTGCAATACCAGGCCGTCACGGACCGTGCCACCCCGGTCAACCTGACGCAGCATAGCTATTTCAACCTGGCCTGCGGCGGCGCGATTTTGAATCACGAATTGAGCATGCAGGCCGCGTATTACACGCCCGTCGATGCCGGCTTGATTCCCCTGCCCGAGCATGCTGCCGTCGCCGGTACGCCCTTCGACTTTCGCTCGCCGCATGCCATCGGCGCGCGCATTGCGCAAGATGATGTGCAACTCGCGCGCGGGCGCGGCTACGATCATAACTTCGTGCTCGACAAGGGGACACCGAAAGGGCTCGGACTGGCTGCGGCCGTGTACGATCCGCGATCCGGCCGCGTGCTGGAGATCTTGACGCAAGAACCCGGCCTGCAGTTCTACAGCGGTAATTTCCTCGACGGAACCCTGCAGGGGAAGGGCCGCAGCTATGGCTGGCGCAGCGGCTTCTGCCTCGAACCGCAGCATTTCCCCGATTCGCCGAACCGGCCCGATTATCCCAATACCGTGCTGCAGCCCGGCGCCGAATACAACAGCCGTACCATCTATCGCTTCTCGGTGCGGTCATGATGGAGTTGACCGTCGATTCGCGTTGCGAGTTGGGTGAGTGCATACTTTGGTGCGAACGTACGGCGCGGTTGTTGTGGACCGATATCCAGGGCGAAAGATTGTGGGCGCATTCGCCTGGCACGGGCAAGACGCAAAGCTGGCGCCTGCCGGAACGCCTGGGTTGCTTCGCCCTGACGCAGGATGACGATTGCCTGCTGCTGGGCCTGGCATCGCGGCTGGCGTCCTTTCGTTTTTCCAGCCGCGTGGTGACGACAATTTGCGAGATCGAGCCCGGCTTGCTGAACACGCGCATCAACGATGGGCGTTGCGACAGGCAAGGCCGCTTTGTCTTCGGTACCTTCAACCAAAACCACGACCATGCGCCGGTCGGTGCATTCTATCGTTTGAACCGCGATCTTCAGCTTGAAGCCTTGCCGCTGCCCAAGGTCGGCATCGCCAACAGCATCTGCTTCAGCCCGGATGGCGGCACCATGTATTGGTGCGATTCGCCGCAAAAAATCATCCATTGCTGCGATTACGGCGTGGATGGCAGGATAGCGAATCTGCGTGTTTTCGCGGACCTGCGCCAGGAAACCGGCGCGCCCGACGGCTCGACCGTCGATGCCGAAGGCTATCTGTGGAATGCACGCTGGGGCGGTTCGTGCCTGGTGCGGCATGCGCCGGACGGCAGCATCGATTGCGTATTGGGCCTGCCCGTGACGCAGCCTTCTTGCGTCACCTTCGGCGGCCCGGATTTGTCGACCATCTATGCCAGCACGGCGTGGCGCGAGTTGGGCGAGACCGAACGCGCGGCACAGCCTTTGGCTGGCGGCGTGTTCGGGTGGGCTGCTGGCGCCATTAAAGGCCTGCCTGAACAGCGCTTTCTCGGCGCTCTTTCCTAGTGTAGTGCTTCGCAATTATCGAAACAAATGCAGCGAGTCTTTACGCGCCATGCGGCGTTGCCAATCCGCGCGATACCTCGGTATCGCTGTGGTTGGCGCCTTGCCTGGCACGCAAATCCTTCGCCGCATTTATTCCTCTAATTACGAAGCACTACACTAGTTACACAAGAAGGAACCGCAGGGTGGGTGCGCGCAGCACCACCTACGACGCAACCCTATCAAGCTGGGGCTGTGTCCCCACTTCCATATCGCTACCGCTTTCTTTGTTTGATATCCGTTTCGATATCAATGGAAAATAAAAAGTCATTGGATTGACATCGTTGATTTATTTAGTATCCCTCTATCGGCGCCGGCCGGCAGTTTCGGCAGCGGCGGCACGTATCGAACATAGAGGAAGGCATGTCAGACACCAAGAAGAAAGTCGCATTACGCTCCGCCCAGTGGTTCGGCACCCAGGACAAGAACGGTTTCATGTATCGCAGCTGGATGAAGAACCAGGGAATTCCCGATCATGAATTCCAGGGCAAGCCCATCATCGGCATTTGCAATACCTGGTCTGAACTGACTCCCTGCAACGCCCATTTCCGCAAGCTCGCCGAGCACGTCAAGCGCGGCATTCTCGAAGCAGGCGGCTTCCCCGTCGAATTCCCGGTTTTTTCCAACGGCGAATCCAATCTGCGCCCCACCGCCATGTTGACGCGCAACCTCGCCAGCATGGACGTCGAGGAATCGATCCGCGGCAATCCGATGGACGCGGTGGTGCTGCTGGTCGGCTGCGACAAGACTACGCCGGCGCTATTGATGGGCGCGGCCAGCTGCGACATTCCCACCATCGTCGTCAGCGGTGGCCCGATGTTGAACGGCAAGCTCGACGGCAAGGATATCGGTTCCGGCACGGCCGTGTGGCAGTTGCACGAGGCGGTCAAGGCCGGCAGCATCACGATGCATCAATTCATGTCGGCCGAATCGGGCATGTCGCGCTCGGCCGGCACGTGCAACACCATGGGCACGGCTTCGACCATGGCCTGCATGGCTGAAGCGCTCGGCACCACGCTGCCGCACAATGCCGCGATTCCCGCAGTCGATGCGCGCCGTTATGTGCTGGCCCATATGTCCGGCATCCGCATCGTCGAAATGGTGTGGGAAGAACTGAAGCTGTCCAAGGTACTCACGCGCGAGGCATTCGAGAACGCGATTCGCGTCAACGCCGCCATCGGCGGTTCGACCAATGCCGTGATCCACTTGAAGGCCATCGCCGGCCGCATCGGCGTGCCGCTCGAGCTGGAAGACTGGACCACGATTGGGCGCGGCACACCGACCATCGTCGACCTGATGCCTTCGGGCCGCTATCTGATGGAAGAGTTCTACTACGCCGGCGGCTTGCCCGGCGCGATCCGCCGCCTCGGCGAAAGCGGCTTGATTCCGCACAAGAACGCCTTGACCGTCAATGGCAAGAGCCTGTGGGAAAACTGCCAGGAAGCGCCGATCTACAACGATGAAGTGATCCGCAAGCTCGACCAGCCCTTGATCGAAGATGGCGGCATCTGCATCTTGCGCGGCAACCTCGCGCCGCGCGGTGCGGTGTTGAAGCCTTCGGCTGCCTCGCCGCATCTGATGCAGCACCGCGGCCGCGCCGTGGTGTTCGAGGATTTCGAGCATTACAAGGAGCGCATCGTCGACCCCGAGCTCGACGTCGATGCCAATTCCGTGCTGGTGATGAAGAATTGCGGCCCCAAGGGTTATCCCGGCATGGCCGAAGTGGGCAACATGGGCTTGCCTCCCAAGCTGCTGGCCCAGGGCATCAAGGACATGGTGCGCATTTCCGATGCGCGAATGAGCGGCACCGCCTACGGCACCGTGGTGCTGCACGTGGCGCCGGAAGCGATGGCGGGCGGTCCGCTGGGCGCGGTGCGCGACGGCGACTGGATTGCGCTCGATTGCCGCAACGGCTCGCTGTCGGTCGAGATCAGCGACGAGGAAATGGCGCAGCGCCTGAAGGAGCGCGCCGCGGCCATGGAGTCAGGCCCGAAGAGCGGCTACCAGCAGCTCTATATCGATCACGTGTTGCAGGCGGATGAAGGCTGCGACTTCGATTTCCTGGTCGGCAGCCGCGGCTCGGCCGTACCCAAGCATTCGCATTGATGGAGGCAGCATGTTACTCGTTCAATTCTTAAGCCAGAGCGGCGTACGCCGCGTCGGCATCCTCGAAGGCGACACCTTGCGTGCGCTCGAAGGATTTGGCACCACCTACGCGCTGGCGCAGGAGGCGATGCGCACGTCGCAAGGCTTTGCGCAACTGGCGCAGAAGGCCGTATCGGGCGAAACGCACTCTTTCGAGGAGGTGGCCAGTGCCGGACGCCTGCTGCCGCCGCTCGATCATGCCGATCCGGCGCATAGCCACGTAACCGGCACCGGTCTGACGCATCTCGGCAGCGCCGACACGCGCGATGCCATGCACAAGAAGATCGGCGGCGACGTCGAGAGCCTGAGCGACAGCATGAAGATGTTCCGCATGGGTGTGGAAGGCGGCAAGCCCGAAGCGGGCAGCGTTGGCGTACAGCCGGAATGGTTTTACAAGGGCGACGGTTCCATCGTCGCCGCATCGGAGCAGGCGCTGACCATGCCAGATTTCGCGCTCGACGGCGGCGAAGAACCCGAGATCGCCGGCCTCTACGTGATCGGCGACGACGGCGTACCTTGCCGTCTCGGCTATGCCATCGGCAACGAGTTTTCCGACCACGTGACCGAGCGGCAGAATTACCTCTACCTGGCCCATTCCAAGCTGCGCATGTGCGGCCTCGGCCCCGCGCTCTTGGTGGGCGAATTGCCCGCCCACATCGCTGGTACTTCGCGCGTGCGCGATGCGGCCGGCAAGGTGCGTTGGGAAAAGCCTTTTCTCAGCGGCGAACAAAACATGTCCCACACGATCGCCAACCTGGAATACCACCATTTCAAATACGGCCTGTTCTGCCGCCCGGGCGACGTGCACATCCATTTCTTCGGCACCGCGACACTGAGTTTTGCCGACGGCATCTCCGTGCAGCCCGGCGAAACCTTCGAGATCGAGGCGCAGGCCTTCGGCCCGGCCTTGCGCAACCGCCTTGCCGTGGCACCAACCGTTTTCGAGAAAGTGAAACCCCTATGAATATCACCGGCCATGCCTTGATCGGCGGCGCGGAAGTGCGCGGCAAGGGCAATTCGTCCCAGGCCTTCGACCCGGCCAAACGCGAAAAGCTGGAACCGCTGTTCTTCGCCGTCGATACCGAGCAGATCGACCAGGCTTGTACCCTGGCGCAACAGGCGTTCGATACCTTCCGTGCCTTGCCCGATCACGAACGCGCGCGTTTCCTCGATACCGTGGCGGAGCAGATCATGGCCCTCGGCGACGATCTGGTCGTGCGCGCCATGGCGGAAACCGGTTTGCCGCGCGCGCGCATCGAAGGCGAGCGCGGCCGCACCGTCAACCAGTTGAAAATGTTTGCCGAGTTGTTGCGCGAAGGATCGTGGTGCGATGCGCGTATCGACAGCGCCTTGCCGGAGCGCCTGCCGCCCAAGCCCGATTTGCGCCTGCGCTTGATCGGCCTCGGCCCCGTGGCCGTGTTCGCGGCGAGCAATTTCCCGCTCGCGTTTTCAGTCGCCGGCGGCGATACGGCTTCGGCGTTTGCCGCCGGTTGCCCTGTCGTGCTGAAGGCGCATTCGGGCCACCCCGGCACGTCCGAACTGGTAGGCCGCGCCATCGTCAAGGCCGTGCAGCAATGCGGTTTGCCGGCCGGCGTGTTTTCGCTGCTCACGGGTACCGGCAATGGCCTGGGGCAGGCGCTGGTGCGCCATCCGGCGATCCAGGCGGTCGGCTTCACCGGCTCGCGCCAGGGCGGGCAAGCCTTGATGGCCGTGGCCGCGGCGCGTCCGCAGCCGATTCCCGTGTATGCCGAAATGAGCAGCATCAATCCGGTGTTCCTGCTGCCCCATGCAGTGGCGAACCGCAAAGAAGAATTGGCCAAGGGTTTCGCCGCCTCGCTGACGCTGGGCGTGGGACAGTTCTGCACCAATCCCGGCCTGGTGCTGGGCTTGCGTAGCGCCGAATTCGAACGTTTTGCCGAACTGGCGCTGGCTGCGCTGGCCGATACCCAGCCTGGCACCATGCTGACGCCAGGCATCGCCGAGAGCTATGTGCGCAACGTGGCGCAATTGGCCGGGCAGGACGCGGTGAAGTCGCTGAACCAACCGGTGCATGGCGTTGGCAAGGGCGGCCATGCCCTGTTCATGACTGCCGGGAAGGACTTCCTGGCCAACCATGCCATGCGCGAGGAAATGTTCGGTCCGGCATCGCTGTTCATCGCCTGCGAGGATGCGGCGCAGATGCGCGCCATCGCCGAGAGCCTGGAAGGGCAATTGACGGCGACCCTGCTGCTCGACGAGCAAGACGTGGAAATTGCCGCCGGCCTGCTGCCCATCCTGGAGCGCAAGGTCGGCCGCATCCTGGCCAACGGCTTCCCCACCGGCGTGGAAGTGACGAGCGCCATGGTACACGGCGGGCCGTTTCCGGCAACTTCGGACGGCCGCAGCACGTCGGTCGGCACAGCAGCGATTTCGCGCTTTCTGCGCCCGGTGTGCTACCAGAATCTGCCGCAGGCATTGTTGCCTGCCGTGCTGAAAGACGATAATACGGCTGGGGTCTGGCGCCGCCGCGACGGCGCGCTGGGCAAAACTTGACTAGATACGGTACGGATAGCATGACTTCTTCAACTCAATACGGCAGCCTTGCCGGTAGAAGCGTTTTCGTCACGGGCGGCGGCAGCGGCATCGGCGAAGAGATCGTTGCCGCTTTCGCTGCACAAGGCGCTCGCGTTGGTTTTGTCGATATCGCCGCGGATGCCAGCGAAGCATTGTGCCGCAGGTTGGCCGATGCCGGCTTGCCCACGCCGGTGTTCCGCCGCTGCGACATTACCGACATTCCCGCCTTGCAGGCGGCGATGAAGGAGATCGCCGCCCAGATCGGCGACTTCGACGTGCTCGTCAACAACGCCGCCAACGACCAGCGCCACGAGACCGCCGAGGTCAGTGTCGATTACTGGAACGAGCGCATCGCCATCAACCAGCGTCCGATGTTCTTCACCTGCCAGGCTGTGCTGGAAGGCATGAAGCGCAAGGGCGGTGGTTCCATCATCAACGTCAGCTCGATTTCTTACCACATCAAGGCGGCAGGCTACCCGGTCTATGCCACGTCCAAGGCCGCCGTGGTGGGTTTGACGCGTGGTTTGGCGCGCGAGTTCGGTGCGCACGGCATCCGCGTCAACACCGTGACGCCGGGTTGGGTCATGACCCAGCGTCAGATCGACCTGTGGGTGGACGAGGCGGCCGAGGTGGAAATCAAGCGCAACCAGTGCCTGCCGGGCAAACTGATGCCCAGTCATATCGCCGCAATGGTGCTGTTCCTTGCCTCGGACGACGGCGCGATGTGCACGGCGCAGGATTTCGTGGTGGACGCCGGCTGGACCTAAAGACCGGTCGACATTTTTGAACCGATAAGCTGTCTCACCGCGCCGCGACGGGACAGATGGGTCTCTTTTGTCCGCAAAAACAGTCTGGATGGATGCATGAAGATAAGGCACTTGTTCGCATGTCTCTTGGCGCCGCTTTGCGGCCATGCGTTTGCGGCACCGTACGTGGACAGTCCCGATCATCGCGTGCGCGCCGATTTGCACATGGCTCGCGATGGCTCGCTGCGTTATTCGGTATTTCGCGACGGTAAACCCGTAATCCGCGACGGCCAGCTTGGATTGAATCTGCAAGGTATCGATCTGGAACATGCGCTGAAGATCGATACCGTCACCGATGCGGAACGCATCGAAGACGACTACAGCATGATGGTCGGCAAGAAGCGCGACATCCACGTCGCAGCCAACGAACGCCGCTACACCGTCTCGAACGTTCGGGGCCAGAAGATGGACGTGGCGTTGCGCGTATCGGCCGATGGCGCGGCCTTCCGCTACGTCGTCGCGGAACCTGCCACGCCGCACAAGCTGCTGCTGCACGAAGCCACCTCCTATCCCTTCGAGCGCCGCACGCACGCCTGGCTTCAGCCGATTGCCGTGGCGCAGACCGGTTGGAAAAATACCAATCCCTCTTATGAAGAGTATTACCAGGCCGATATTCCCGTCGGCCGGCCTTCGCCTTCGCCTGCGGGGTGGGTGTTCCCCGCCTTGTTCCATAGCGGCGACACCTGGGTTGCATTGACCGAAGCGAACATGGACGGCAGCTGGCAGGCCTCGCGCCTGCAAGCCGATTCGTCCGGCGGCGTGTATCGCATCGGCACGCCGATGCCGGCCGAGGTATTGCCGGATGGCGCCTTGTTGGCCGAGACCGACGGCGCGCTGACTTCGCCCTGGCGCATCATCGCGCTCGGTTCGCTTGCGACGCTGACGCAGTCCACGCTGGGCACGGACCTGGCCGCACCGGCACAATCCTTCGATTTCGCGCTGATCAAGCCTGGCCATGCTTCATGGAGCTGGGCGCTGCTGAAAGACGATTACACCGTATTCGACGTGCAAAAGCAATTCGTCGATTACGCTGCCGAGATGCATTGGGATTACACCTTGGTCGACGCCGACTGGGATCGCAAGATCGGCTACGACAAGATCAAGGAACTGGTCGACTATGCGGCAACGAAGCATATCGGCATCCTGCTCTGGTACAACTCCTCAGGCTCATGGAACCAGACCGAGTATTCACCCAAGAGCAAGCTCTTGACGCACGAGCAGCGCATGGCCGAATTCGCCCGGCTGCGCGAGATCGGCATCAAGGGCGTGAAGGTCGATTTCTTCGGCGGCGACGGCAAATCGATGATCGGCTATTACCTCGACATCCTGCGCGATGCGGCGGACAACGGGTTGCTGGTCAACTTTCACGGTGCGACGCTGCCGCGCGGCTGGCAGCGTACCTGGCCCAACCTGATGACGATGGAAGCGGTGCGCGGACTGGAATACACCACCTTCGAGCAAGCCAACGAAGACGCCGTGGTGCGCCATGCCGCCATCCTGCCGTTTGCGCGCAACCTGTTCGATCCGATGGATTTCACGCCCATGGTGTTCGGCGATATCCCGAACATCCGCCGTACCACCAGTAATGGCTTCGAGCTGGCCGAGTCGGTATTGTTCCTGTCGGGCATCCAGCACTTCGCCGAAACGCCCACCGGCATGGCGACGACACCGGAGTACGTCAAAAACTTCCTGCAGACGCTGCCGCGCAATTGGGACGACAGCCGTCTCGTTGCCGGCTATCCGGGCAAATACGCCGTGATCGCGCGCCGCGCGGGCGACACATGGTACGTAGCAGGAATCAACGCGGAAGAGGGCGCCAAGACCTTGAAGCTCGATCTTTCCTTTCTCGGCTCGCGCCAGGGTGAGTTGATCACCGACGGCGCGACCGAGCGCAGCTTTGCGCAAACAACGCTGGCATCCGGCAAGGCTGTCACGGTCAAACTCGAAAAACATGGCGGCTTCGTAGCCGTCTTCCAATAAAACACAGGAGACGATATGCAATTCCTCAAGCAAGGCATGCTCGCATTGGGCATGTTGGCGGCAGGTGCCGCGGGTGCGGCGAGTGCGGCCGCCACCGACATCGGCATCAGTATCGACCAAGCCAGGCCCGGGCCGGTCATCAACAAGAACGTCTACGGCCAGTTCGCCGAGCATCTCGGCGCCGGCATCTACGGCGGCTTGTGGGTCGGTCCGGATTCGGCGATTCCCAACACGCGCGGCTGGCGCAACGACGTGGTTGGTGCCTTGAAGGCGATCCACGTTCCCGTGGTGCGCTGGCCCGGCGGCTGCTTCGCCGACGAATACCATTGGCGCGACGGCATCGGCGAGCGCGCGCAGCGCCCGGTCAAGGTCAATACCAACTGGGGCGGCGTGGAGGAAAACAATGCCGTCGGCACGCATGAATTCTTCGACTTGGTCGAACAGCTCGGCGCCGACGCCTACGTCAACGGCAACCTCGGTTCCGGCACGCCGCAGGAAATGGCGGAATGGCTTGAATACATGACCGCCGACGGCAAGTCGAGCCTGGCCGAGTTACGCCGCAAGAACGGGCACGACAAGCCGTTCAAGGTCGCTTTCTTCGGCGTCGGCAATGAAGCCTGGGGCTGCGGCGGCAACATGACCACCCAGCATTACACCGATTTGTACAACCAATACGCCAGTTTCCTCAAGACGCCCAAGGAAGACACGCCGCAATTCTTCGCCAGCGGCGGCCACGACGACGATACGAGCTGGTCGGATTACCTGACGGCACATATCCACCGGCAATGGAATATGCATTTCGACGGCATCAGCTTCCACTATTACACGGTGCCGACCGGCGTCTGGGAAGCCAAGGGCAAGGCCACGGGTTTTGCCGAAGACCAGTGGATTTCGACCCTGAAGAACACGCTGCGCATGGAGTCGCTGATCCGCAACAATACGGCGCGCATGGACAAGAACGATCCGAAGAAGACGATTTCGTTCAACGTCGACGAATGGGGCACCTGGTACGACGTCGAGCCCGGCACCAATGCCGGCTTCCTGTATCAGCAAAACAGCTTGCGCGACGCACTGGTGGCGGCGCTCAACTTCAACATCTTCCACGCCCATGCCGACCGCGTGCGCATGACCAATATCGCGCAGATGGTCAACGTCCTGCAAGCCATGGTCTTGACCGACAGGGATAAGATGGTCTTGACACCGACTTATTACGCCTACGCCATGTACGTGCCGTTCCAGGGTGCGACCGTGTTGCCGGTGACGATACAGCATAACCGCGAATACCGTTTTGGCAGCACCGGCATTGCGGAGATCAGCGCCTCCGCCGCACGCGGCACGGACGGCAAGATTTACCTCTCGCTGGTGAACACCAATCCGCATGAGGCGGCACAAATCACCATCGCCGATGCGAAGCATGTGGCCGGGACGATCCTGACGGCCGATGCGATGGACGCACATAACACCTTCGAGCATCCGCAAGACGTCAAGCCCGAACCGATCGCAGCCGATGCCGCCAACGGCAAGCTCACGCTCAGCATTCCGGCCAAGGCGGTTGCCGTGGTCGCTGTGGAATAAGGGGGGCGGACATGACTAACATCGGCAAAAAGGCCCTGTTGCCCGGCATCCTGGCGTTCGCATTGTGTCTCAATGCCTGCGGTGGCGGAGGAGGCGGCGGTTCGGACACCGGTTCGACGACCAGCACCGGTAGCACGGGCAGCACCAGTACCGGCAGCGGCGGCAGTACCAGCAGCGGGGGTAGCGGCGGTACGACAGGCACGCAGGCGGCCATCGTCTTCAACAATTCCTCGGTGCACGATCCGGCCGTGGTTCCGTACAACGGCAGCTTCTACATCTTCGGCTCGCATCTGGTAGCAGCCAAGTCGACCGACTTGATGAACTGGACCACCATCGCCAGCGGCGTCAACGACAGCAACCCGCTGTTTACCAACGTCACCACCGAACTGGCCAAGACCTTCGCCTGGTCCACCGTGACCGACCTGTGGCGCCCCAGCGTGATCCAGCTGGCCGACGGCAAGTTCTACATGTATTACGATTCCTGCCAGGGCAGCCGGCCGTTGTCCGCGCTCGGCGTGGCCGTGGCGGACAAGATCGAGGGCCCTTACGTCGACAAGGGCATCATCCTCGAATCGGGCATGGCGGGCTTGAGTAGCGACGGCGTGACCAACTACAACCAGCAAGTCCAGCCCAACACCATCGACCCCAGCCTGTTCCACGACAACAACGGCAAGCTGTGGATGATCTACGGTTCCTACTCGGGCGGCATCTTCATCCTGGCGATGGATGAATCGACCGGTTTGCCCTTGTCGGGTCAGGGCTACGGCAAGCATCTGATGGGCGGTAACAATAGCCGCATCGAGGGCTCTAGCGTGATGTACAGCCCCTCTACCAAGTACTACTACATGTTCGTCGCCTTCGGCGGGCTCGATGCTGCCGGCGGCTACAACATCCGCGTGTCGCGTTCGGTCAATCCCGACGGACCCTATCTAGACGCGGCCGGCAACGACATGTCCAAGGTGATGTCCAACGCCAGCCTGCCCCTGTTCGACGATGCCAGCATCGCACCCTATGCGGAAAAGCTGATGGGCAACTACCAATACGCCTTGGCCGCCAACGAGAGCGGTACGGCGGTCGGTTACGTATCGCCGGGCGGCAGCTCGACTTACTATCAAGCCTCGACCAATCAGTACTTCCTGATCTTCCACACACGCTTTCCCAACCAGGGTGAGTATTTCGAGAACCGCGTGCATGAAATGTTCATCAACGCCGACGGCTGGCCCGTGATTGCGCCGTTCCGTTACGTGCCCTTGTCGCAAAGCACGACAAGCTTGAGCAGCAGCATCGCGTCAAGCGAGGTGCCGGGCATTTACAAGATCGTCAATCACGGCAAGGATATTTCCGCCACCATCAAGACTTCGCAAAATATCACGCTCAATGCCGACGGCTCGGTCTCGGGCACGCAAAGCGGCTCCTGGACTTACCAGGGCAGCAACAACGTTACGCTGACCTTGACCGGCGTCGGTACCTTCGACGGCGTCCTGTCGCGGCAGTGGAACCCGAATGCCAATACCTTCGAGGTGACGTTCTCGGTCTTGTCTTCCGGCGGCGTGTCGATCTGGGGTGTGCGCACGGGAAGCTGAAGCTGAGGCAGAATAGACAAGGAGATGGAGACATGGACATAATCAAGCAGTGGCTGACGAAGGTGTGGATACTGTTGGCGCTGTGCTGCGCCATGCCTGGCCATGCCACGGAAGTCAGCGTTCATGACCCGGCCATGATCAAGGAAGGCAATACTTATTACCTGTTCAGTACCGGCCCGGGCATCGCCTTCTACAGCTCCACCGATATGCTGAACTGGCGTCCCGAGGGCCGCGTATTTCCAGGCGAGCCCGCCTGGGCGCGCGCCGTGGCGCCAGGCTTCAACGGCCACATCTGGGCACCCGATATCCAGTATCACGACGGCAAGTACTACCTCTATTACGCCGTCTCGGGCTTCGGCAAGCTGGCTTCAGGCATCGGCGTTACCGTCACCAAGACCTTGAATCCGCGCTCGCCCGATTACCGTTGGCAAGACCAGGGCATGATCCTGCAATCGGTGCCGGGGCGCGATTTGTGGAATGCGATCGACCCCAATATCGTCACCGATGAGGCGGGCCACGCCTGGATGAACTTCGGTTCGTTCTGGGACGGCATCAAGCTGGTCAAGCTCGACGACAGCTGGACCAGGCTGGCCGAACCTCAGGAATGGCACTCGCTGGCCAAACGCGAGCGCCCGGCTTTCACGCCCGACGAATCTGCCGGCCCGGCGGAGATCGAAGCGCCGTTCATTTTCAGGAAGGGCAAGTATTACTACCTGTTCGTATCCTGGGGCTTGTGCTGCCGTGCCGCCGAGAGCACCTATGAATTGCGCATCGGCCGAGCCACCTCGGTTACGGGACCTTACCTCGACAAGTCGGGCAAACCCATGCTGCAAGGCGGCGGCACGCTGCTGTTGAAGGGCAACAGCGAATGGAAGGCGCTCGGCCACAACAGCGCCTACACCATGGACGGCAAGGATTATCTCGTGTTCCACGCCTACGAGACTGCCGACCATTACCTGCAAAAGCTGAAGATACTTGAGATGAAGTGGGATGCCGACGGCTGGCCTGTGGTCGACCAGGGTGATCTATCGCGTTATCGCAGCAAGCTGTTGCCGGCGCAATGAAGTTGTCATATTTTGTGCCTTCGCTGGCGTTTGCCCTGGCGTTGTCCTGTGCCGCACAGGCCGAGCCGTTGACGCTGTTTCCGCTGCAAGACGTGCGCCTCGGCCCCGGGCCTTTTCTCGATGCCCAGCGCACGGACAGGCGCTACCTGATGGCGCTCGACCCGGACCGGCTGCTTGCACCTTTCCGCCGCGAAGCCGGCCTGCCGCAGATCAAGCCTTCCTACGGCAACTGGGAGTCCGGCGGACTCGATGGCCACATGGGCGGACACTATCTTTCGGCCTTGTCGCTGATGTATGCGGCCACGGGCGACAAGGCCGTGCTGGCGCGCCTGAATTATTTCGTCGCCGAACTGAAGAAGTGCCAGGAGCGTAACGGCGACGGCTATCTCGGCGGCATCCCCGGCGGCAAAGAAGCCTGGCACGATATCGCCGCAGGCAAGCTGCAGGCCGATAATTTTTCCGTCAATGGCAAATGGGTGCCGTGGTACAACCTGCACAAGACTTTCGCCGGCTTGCGCGACGCCTATCGCCTGGCAGGCAACGACGATGCGCGCGCGATGCTGATCGCGCTATCCGATTGGGCGCTCGAATTGACCAGCCACCTGAGCGACGAGCAGATGCAAGCCATGCTGCGCGCCGAGCAGGGTGGCATGAATGAAGTCCTGGCCGACGTCGCACAGATAACGGGCGATACCAGGTATCTCGACCTGGCGCGACGCTTCTCCGACCGGTCCCTGCTTACGCCGCTGTTGCACGGCGAAGACAGCTTGAGCGGCCTGCATGCCAATACCCAAATCCCCAAGGTGATCGGTTTCGAACGTATCGGCGAGCTGAGTGCTGGGCAAGACGACAAACGCCAATGGGAAGCCGCCGCGGCCTTTTTCTGGCGCACCGTGCATGACAGGCGCAGTGTGGCCATAGGCGGCAATAGCGTCAAGGAACACTTCCATGCGTTGGGCGACTTCACGCCAATGATAGAAGAAGTCGAAGGCCCCGAGACCTGCAATACCTACAACATGCTCAAGCTTACCGAGCTGTTGTTCCTGCGCGCGCCGGAAGCGGGCTATGGCGACTATTACGAGCGCGCGCTTTATAACCATATTCTTGCGTCGCAGCATCCGGGCGAAGGCGGTTTCGTCTACTTCACGCCGATGCGGCCGAACCATTACCGCGTCTATTCGCAAGTGGACCAAGGCATGTGGTGCTGCGTCGGTTCGGGCCTGGAGAGCCAGGCCAAGTATGGCGAATTCATCTATGCGCATGGCGGCGATGGCGTCTACGTGAACCTGTTCATCGCTTCCGCCCTGGATTGGCGCGACCGGAATATCCGCATCGTGCAAAGTACGCGCTTCCCCGATAGCGAGGCGACACGCCTGACGGTGCATGGGCAGGGGCGCTTCAGCCTGCATGTGCGTTATCCGTCCTGGGTTGCTCCGGGCGCATTGCAGGCAAGCATCAACGGCAAGCCGCTCGCGATTATCGCCGATCCCGACGGCTATTTCAGTGTGACACGAGACTGGCGCGAGGGCGACCATCTCGATCTGCACCTGCCGATGGCCACGCATACCGAAGCCATGCCAGGGATGGACAACTACCTTGCCATACTGCACGGCCCCATCGTGCTTGCGGCCAAGACGCGCCCAGTGGATGGCGAAACCCTGCGTACCAAAGCCGACGACTCGCGCATGGGGCACATTCCCCAAGGCGCCGTTGTGCCGCTGGAAGATTCGGCCATGATTGTGGCGGACAGCAAGGATTTTGCCGACCGCATCATACCGGTACCGGGCAAGCCGCTGAGCTTCACCGCGCACGGTCTGATCCGCAGCCGGCATGAGCTGGAATTGATTCCATTTTTTCGCCTGCACGATTCGCGTTACATCCTCTATTGGCCTTATGCCACGGTGGAAGGCTATGTTCAGGAGCGCGACACCATGCGGCAGGAGGAGCAGGAACGGCTGGCTCTTGATGCGCGCACCATCGACCAGGTGGCGCCTGGCGAGCAGCAGCCGGAAGCTGACCACTTCCTGCAAGGCGAGGGGATGGACGCAGGCATCAACCGGGGCCGGCACTGGCGTCATGCAAGCGGCTGGTTCAGTTATCGGCTAACCGACAAGCAGCATCAAGCCAGGAGCCTGCGCCTGACGTTCGCGCGCGGCGATGCCGGTCGCAAGTTCGATCTCTACGTCAACGGGCGGCTGCTGCAAAACATCGAACTGGAACAGGGCATGCCGCAAGAGTTCGCCACACGCGACTATGCCTTGCCGCAAGACCTGGTCGCCGCATCCGACGGTACGTTGACGGTCAAGTTCGTCGCCCGTCCGGGCTCGTTCGCCGGCGGCTTATATGGTTTGCGGCTGTTATATTGATATCAAAAATAGTATCGCATACCTAAAAAAAGTCATTGGATTGGTATGATGCCTGTCTGCTAGGATAGGCCAACGATAATCACGCTTGGAGACAGGATATGAATCACGCGCGCAGACGCTTGCTGGCCGCGGCATGGGGTACGGGATTGATGGTCGGCGCCTTCGCCCTCCCGAAGCTGGCCCGGGCTGACAAGCCGCTGGTGCTGGGCTTTTCCCAGGTCGGCGCAGAGAGCGAATGGCGCACCGCCAACACTGTCTCGATCAAGGATGCAGCCCAGAAGGCGGGCGTGACGCTCAAGTTCGCCGACGCGCAACAAAAGCAGGAAAACCAGGTCAAGGCAATCCGTTCTTTCATCGCGCAGCGTGTGGACGTGATTGCGTTTTCGCCCGTGGTGGAAACCGGCTGGGAAACCGTGCTGCGCGAAGCCAAGGCGGCCAAGATCCCGGTCATTCTGACCGACCGCGCCGTCAACGTCAGCGATCCCTCGCTGTATGTCACCTTCCTCGGCTCGGACTTCGTCGAAGAAGGACGTCGGGCCGGGCGCTGGCTGCTCGAGCGCGCCAAGAAGACGCCGGACCGCACATTGAACATCGTCGAACTGCAAGGCACCGTGGGATCGGCTCCCGCTATCGACCGCAAGAAGGGTTTCGAAGAAGTCATCGCGGCCAATCCCAGGCTCAAGATCATCCGCTCGCAAAGCGGCGATTTCACGCGCGCCAAGGGCAAGGAAGTGATGGAAGCCTTCCTGAAAGCGCAGGGCAAGGACATCAATGTGCTGTATGCGCATAACGACGACATGGCAATCGGCGCGATCCAGGCCATCGAGGAAGCGGGCTTGAAGCCGGGCAGCGACATCATCGTGATCTCGATCGACGGCGTCAAGGGCGCGTTCGAAGCCATGATGGCGGGCAAACTCAATGTGAGCGTCGAATGCAGCCCCTTACTTGGCCCGCAGCTGATGCAGGTTGCGCGCGACGTGGTGGCCGGCAAGCCCGTGCCCAAGCGCATCACGACCGTGGAAAGCGTATTTCCGGCGGAGGTGGCGGCCAAGGAATTCCCCAACCGCAAGTACTGATTGAGCGGCGGTTGCTGAAATGAGTGAAGCACAGCGAGCCGCAGCCGCGGCGGCATCGCCCATTCTGGAATTGCACGACATCTCCAAGCAATTCCCCGGCGTGCGCGCCTTGAGCGAAGCCGGCCTGCGTCTCTATCCCGGCGAAGTGCATGCGCTGATGGGGCAGAACGGCGCCGGCAAATCGACGCTGATCAAGATCGTGACCGGCGTGCATGCGCCCGATACGGGGCGCATCCTGCTCGACGGCAAGGCGATCCATCCTGCTTCGACGCTCGATGCGCAGGCGCTGGGCATCAGCACCGTGTACCAGGAAGTCAATCTCTGCCCCAATCTCTCGGTGGCGGAAAACATTTTCATCGGCCGCTATCCGCGCCGGTTCGGCGTCATCGCCTGGGGCGCCATGCGGCGCCAGGCGCAACGGCTGCTCGAGCGGCTCAACGTCGATATCGATGTGACGGCGCCGCTCTCTTCGTTCCCGCTGGCGATCCAGCAGATGGTGGCGATTGCGCGCGCCTTGAGCATCTCGGCGCGCGTGCTGATTCTCGACGAACCGACTTCCAGCCTCGACGAAGGCGAAGTGCGCCAATTGTTCGAAGTGCTGCGCGGCTTGCGCCGCGAAGGCATGGCCATCCTGTTCGTCACGCACTTTCTCGACCAGGTGTATGCCATTTCGGACCGCATTACCGTCATGCGCAACGGCATGCGCGAGGGCGAATACCTGAGCCATGAATTGGGCCAGCGCCAATTGGTGGACAAGATGGTGGGCGAGGCGACGGAGTATGCCGAGGAAGCTGCCTCGCTGCACGTCGCCGGTGAGCCACGCCCTTTTTTGCAGGCGCGCGGGCTCGGGCGCAAGGCTGCGCTCGCGCCGCTCGACATCGACGTGCAGCAAGGCGAATTGCTCGGCCTGGCCGGCTTGCTCGGTTCGGGGCGCACGGAGACAGCCCGCTTGCTGTTCGGCGCCGACCGGGCCGACAACGGCAGCATCAGCATCGAGGGGCAGGTAAAAAACTTCGCCTCGCCGCGCGACGCCATGGCTGCCGGCATCGGCTTCTGCTCCGAGGATCGCAAGGGCGAAGGGGCGATCCTCGACTTGTCGGTGCGCGAAAACATCATCCTCGCCTTGCAGGTGAAGCACGGCATGTGGCGCGCCATTCCAAGGGAACGCCAACGCGAAATCGCGGAGAACTATATCTTGCGCCTGGGCATACGCACCGGCAGCATGGAAGCGCCGATCGGATCGCTTTCTGGCGGCAACCAGCAAAAGGCACTATTGGCCCGTTGGCTTGCCACCGACCCGAAGATGCTGATCCTGGATGAACCCACACGCGGCATCGACATCCGCGCCAAGACCGAAATCATGGATTACGTGGCCGGGCTATGCCGCAAGGGCATGGCGATACTCTTCATTTCCTCCGAGCTGCCGGAAGTCTTGCGCTGCAGCGACCGTATCATGATCCTGCGCGACCGCCGCGCCTGCGGCAGCCATTTGCGCGGCGAAATGGATCAGGACGCCGTTCTGCAGGCGATTGCGGGAGAGGGCGCATGAAGGAACAAGCGATGATTGCCGTGCCGGCGGCCGGGCGCGCTCCCTTGTCGGCACATCCGCTGGCGCGTCCGGCGGGCGCACTGTTGCTCCTGCTCCTGCTCGACTTCTTTGCCATACCCGGCTTCTTCCATCTACGCGTGCAGGATGGCCATCTCTATGGCAGCGTGATCGACATCCTCAACCGCGCCTCGCCCTTGATGCTCACGGCCTTGGGCATGACGCTGGTGATTGCCGCGCGCGGCATCGACATCTCGGTCGGCGCCGTGGTGGCCTTGTCGGGCACGGTTGCGGCCATGCTGATCGGCGGCGAGATGAATATGCACAACGGCGTGCCGGAATATGTCAGCCGCATTCCCATGGGCTGGGCGATTGCGGCTGCGCTCAGCACGGCGCTCCTGTGCGGCGCGTGGAACGGCGTGCTGGTCGCGGGCCTCGGATTGCAGCCCATCGTGGCCACGCTGATCCTGATGGTGGCCGGGCGCGGGCTGGCGCAATTGCTGACCGATGGGCAGATCATTACGGTCTACTATCCGCCCTTCTTCGCCATCGGCGGCGGTTACCTGCTCGGCTTGCCGGTTGCGCTCTACATCGTGGCGGCGGTATTCGTCACGCTTACGCTCCTGATGCGCCACACCGCGCTCGGCCTGTTCCTGCAGGTGGTCGGCATCAACCCCGTCGCGGCGCGGCTGGTCGGCATACGCGCCGCTCTGCTGATGTTCTTCACCTATGTGTTTTGCAGCGCCTGCGCCGGCACGGCGGGCTTGATCGTGGCATCGAACGTCAAGAGCGCCGACGCCAACAACGCGGGCCTCCTGCTCGAACTCGACGCCATTCTGGCCGTGACGCTGGGCGGTACTTCGCTGGCCGGCGGCAAATTCAGCCTGGCCGGCAGCCTGCTTGGCGCGCTCATTATCCAGACGCTGACCTACACCATCTATTCGCTCGGCGTGCCGCCCGAAGTCAATATGGTATTGAAGGCCCTGGTGGTGTTCGCCGTCTGCCTGCTGCAAAGCAAGGAATTCAAACAACTGTGGCAGGCGGCCTTGCGCCGTGCGGCCCGGCGGGAGGAGGCGTAATGCATACCGCATTGAGTGCATCGAATGCATCCGGCAATTCCTGGCGCCGCTTGGCGGCTTTGCCTTACTTTACCTCGGCGGTCAGCGCCTTGCTGCTGGCGCTGCTGTTCGCCGGCGGCGCGTGCGCCTACCCCGCCTTCCTCTCGCTGCAGGTGGTGTGCAACCTCTTGATCGACAACGCCTTTCTGCTGGTGCTGGCGGTGGGCATGGGCTTTGTCATTCTGTCCGGAGGCATCGACCTTTCGGTCGGCTCGGTATTGGCGCTGACCACCATGTGCGCGGCATGGATGGTGCAGGTCTGGCATTGGCCGGCCGGCTGGGCCATTGCCTGCTGCCTGGCCGGCGGCAGTCTGTTCGGTGCCCTGATGGGATTGCTGATCCACGTCTTCAAGCTGCAAGCCTTCATCGTCACGCTGGGCGGCATGTTCCTGGCGCGCGGTCTGTGTTATCTGATCAGCGTCGATTCGATGCCGATAGACAATGCCTTTTTCGTCGCCTCCTCGCAGACCCAGATACCGGTGCTCGGCGCCTTTGTCTCGCCGGCAGCCGTGGTCGCGCTGGTGTTGCTGATCGTGGCTATCCTGGTGGCGCACCTCACGCCCCTGGGGCGTACCGTCTACGCCATCGGCGGCAACGAGCAATCGGCCCTGATGATGGGCTTGCCCGTGGCCCGCACCAAGATTCTGGTCTATGCCTTCAGCGGCTTTTGCTCGGCCCTGGCCGGCATCCTGTTCGCGTTTTATATGCTCTCGGGCTATGCATTGCATGCGCAAGGCGTGGAGCTCGATGCGATAGCGGCCGTGGTGATCGGCGGTACTTTGTTGACAGGCGGTTCGGGTTACGTCGCCGGCGCCTTGACCGGCGTGCTGGTGCTGGGCGTGATCCAGACCCTGATCGCCTTCGACGGCACGCTCAGTTCGTGGTGGACCCGGATCGTGATCGGCGCCTTGCTGTTCGCATTCTGCGTGGTGCAGCGCATCGTGGTGCTGACTGCCGGACGGCGCTGAAATCAATATAGAATCGGATGTTTCCGTTTCCCTTCTCTTTATTGTGAAGCCGGTCTATCGATGGATGCCTTGAATCCCAACTGGTTTTTGCGCGCGCGCCTGAAGACGCGGCAATTGCTGCTCCTGATCGCGCTCGACGACCACCGCAATATTCATCGCGCTGCCGACGCGCTGCACATGACCCAGCCGGCCGCCTCCAAGCAGTTGAAGGACCTCGAGGAAATGCTCGACGTCACGTTGTTCGAACGCCTGCCGCGCGGCATGGAACCGACGCTGTACGGCGAAACCATGATCCGTCACGCGCGCATGGCGCTGACCAGCCTCTCGGCGGCGCACGACGATATCGTGGCGCTGAAGTCCGGGCTGGTGGGACAGGTCGAGGTCGGTGTCATCATGACCGCCGCCATGGGCCTGCTGCCGCGCGCCATCGCCCGTGTCAAGCAGCAGGCGCCCATGCTGCGCATCGGTGTTCACCTGGAGCAGAGCAATATCCTGCTCGACCGCCTGCAGCACGGCACGCTCGATTTCATGATAGGCCGCATCCTGGAAAAGGAAGACAGCAGCGACCTCGTCTATGAGGAATTGACCGAGGAACCGGCCTGCGCCGTGGCGCGCACCGGGCACCCGCTGCTGGAGCACAAGGGACTGAAGCTGCAGGATATCAACGGCTATCCCTGGATTCTGCCGCCGCAAGGCAGCATCCTGCGCCACCGCTTCGACATGATGTTCCGCCGCGCCGGGCTGGAGCCGCCGGCCAACGTGGTCGATACCACGGCGCTGCTCTTGATCACCGCGCTGCTGCAGCAGACCGATTCGCTGCACGTGATGCCGATCCAGGTGGCGCAATACTATGCCTCGCTGAACGTTGTCGGCATCCTGCCCATCGAACTGCCGTGCAAGATGGACGCCTTCGGCATCATCCGTCACGAAAACCAGTTGCTCTCGCCCGGCGCCGCCCTGCTGCTGAACGCGGTGCGTGCCGAAGCGCGCGAGATGGTAGGCAAGGATTGACGTAGAGGCTGTTGCGAAATTACCGTGGCGTTATCGCCGCTCCTCGCCGTTCTACCCGTACTGTCTTCGTCGCGGCGCCTGGCCACACTAATTTCGCCGCAGCCTCTTACTTCTGCTGCGCCATCGAGCTGAAGCTGCGCACGGCATCGTTCAAGACCTGCTGCAATCCCGCTGCATGGGCTTCGGCCATGCGGCGCCTGTCTTCTTGACTCGGCCCGTAGCGCGGATCGGTGACGGCTTCATCGGGAACGGCATCCGAGGCACGCTGTTCAAGCTCGTCGAGGGCGGTGCCGAGGTTCGCCTCGTCGTTGTCGAACCAGGCCAGCGCGACGGCATTGCCGAAGTCGCGTTGCCGCAGCGCGTGGCGCTGGCGCGCCCAGCCGCGCAAACGCACCAGGTCGGCCGTGCCGTTCAGGTTTTGTGCCGCGAGCAAGGCATCGTAGTGGCCGACATAGGCTTGGTATTCGCGCGCCAGTTCCAGAGCCTGATCCAAGGCATGGCCCGACAACCTGCCGCGCAGATCGCCTTCCGTCTGCTTCCAGGCCGCCGGGCCGGCATGTTCCACGAAATGCTGATTGAAGAAGCTTAGCAGGGCGGGGTCGATCAACAGATTCCCCTCGTCGGTCAGGCTCAGCCCGGCGTTGGCGGCCAGGGACGGGGCATCGTCTTGCTGCGGTTCCACCCACTTGCCGGGACCGAAAACGGCATTGCCGCCGGCAGGCGAAGGCAAGGGCAATGCGGCTTGCCGCCCGGCCGGCCCGGCATCCAGGCTCAGCCAGAGGGCAAGCGCTCCCGCAATCGCGCCGAGCAAGATGGTCAGCGGGAGCCGGGCGAACATCAGAACGTCGGCCAGCCGTTGCTGAAATACAGATCGTTGATGAACATGATGGGCGTGTAGTTGTTGGCACTGTCGAGCTTGTGCCGCACCATCGCGCCGTTGCTGACCGATTCGCCGCCCGGCGCGATGAATTCGCCCGAGCCGGCCTCCAGAGTGGTGCCGCCGCCATTGAGCATGTTCACGCCGTTCTTGTCCAGATACGGACCCGTCATGCTGGTCGACCTGCCATAGGAGATGTGGTAGGTGCTGTTCGCGTTGGCACAGCATGTTCCCTTCGATACGAACAGGTAGTAGTAGCTGCCGTTATGCATGATGAAGGAATTTTCGATACCCGAGCTGTCCGCGGCAAGGTGATACCAGCTGCCCGTGGGTTTTAGCGTTGTCGGATCAACACGCGTGGTATAGATACCGCTGAACCAGGAACCGAAGGTGAGCCAGGGTTGGCCCGAAGTATCGACCGAGAAATTCGGATCGATGGCATTGAAATTGCTGCTCGTGCTGGATGTCAATATGGCACCATGATCGACCCAGTCGCCCTTGGCGATGCTGGTGGCGGTGGCCAGGCCGATGGCCGACTTGTTGGAGCCGAAGGTGGAAACGGCGTAGTAGACGATGGCGCGGCCGTTCCAGTCATGGATGTCCGGAGCCCAGACCATCTTGGTATTGCCGTTGTAGGCGCCCCACCAGGACAGGCCGCTGCCGAACAGGCTGACACCCTGCTTCCATGCATGCCCGTCGGCGGAATACTTGACACCCATCCCGGTGTCGCTGGTTTCGAATATCCACCAGGTGCTGCCTTCCTTGTAGATGCTCGGATCGTGCGTGACGATCGAGCCCGAGAGCGCCCAAGTCGAAGCCGATGCGTCTGGAGCGAGCAGGGTGTTGCCGAGGAGCAGGCTGCCGACGGCGGCCCATTTCTTGAGTAGATTCAATTTTTTCATCATGTTGTTCTCACTGTTTATTGGGCGTTTGCACGCAATGTCTCCATCGCAGGCTGTCCCGCGACCGATTAATGGTGGAATATGTCCTGCCGTTTGACCAATCACATTTTTTGCGCCTGTGATATCCGTTTTGTTATGCGGCGCGACTGCGTATTACAACGCAGCCTGGATGGAAGGCTTTATCGGCATTTCAGCCGGCACATTCGCCGGCGCGGCATTCCCCGGCCTCGGATGTCCCGTTTATGACGAGCGCATGCACGCATGGGCTGTCGTGCCCGAAGGTCTTGCGCACATCTTCTGACGGTCCGGTCAGGGTATCGAAACGGTGGCCTGTCCCGCGAAAGTCACTTCGATGACGCCGCCGAACGAGCACATCAGCTTGGAGGAATTGTTCAGCGCGGGCATGTTGGCGATCAACACCGTCGGACTGCCGGGTGCCCATGGTGCGGCCGTGGCCGGCACGCACGGCATGGGGGTGAGTACGCCCATCGCTGCGGCCGTTGCCGCCGCCACGGCTGGATTGGCGGGACTCTGGCACATGCCGAAGGGCAGGATATTCACCAGTGGAATGTTGTCCATGATGTTGGCGTCGGGCGTTTGCGTCGTCACGCGGTTTTTCGGCAGCACCATCAGGGAACTCGGCGCCATGCCGAAGCTGCATTTGAGTAGTGCGCCCATGCAAACCTGTTGTCCCATTTCACTTTCTCCTTGTTTTCCATCCCTAGCCGCTGGCTCACCTATTTTGGCAATTCAGGCGGTTTCGGCAACTCCGGCGGCTTGATTTCCAACAGCTTCGGCAGTTCCTTGATTTCTTGCCAAACCCATTTCCACACTTCCCATCCCACGGGTTCCAATACCGGCACCGGGGCCGGCTGATCGGTGGTGCTACCGTCACCGAGCTGGCCGGCGCTGTTGCTGCCCCAGGCCATCTTGCTGCCGTCCGACTTGAACGCGAGCGTATGGTTTTCGCCCGCCGCGATGGCGATGACGTCGGCGAGTTTGGCCGCAGGCACGGGAGCGGGACTGTCTTTCCGGCTGCCGTCGCCGAGCTGGCCGTAACGGTTGCTGCCCCAGGATACGACGGTGCCGTCCGGCATGAGCGCGACGCTGTGCGTGCCGCCCGCCGCTACTGTCAGCACGCCGGCGAGCTTGGGCACCGCAACCGGGACCAGGCTGTCCTTGAGGGCGCCATTGCCCAGTTGACCGTCGGCATTGCCTCCCCAGGCGACGACGGTGCCGTCGGTCTTGAGGGCAAGCGTATGGCTGCCGCCCGCCGCGATGGCCGCTACGTCGCCGAGGCCCGGCACCGGCGCCGGGCTGGCACGGTCGGTCGTGGTGCCGTCGCCCAACTGGCCGTGTGAATTGTCGCCCCAGGCCAGGACGCTGCCGTCGCGCTTGAGCGCCACGGTGTGGGCATGTCCGGCGGCGATTGCTATCACGTCGCTCAAGGCCGGCACCGCTTGGGGGCGATGGCGCTCCACGGTCGTGGCGTCGCCGAGCTGGCCTCTATTGTTCATGCCCCAGGCCCAAACCGTGCCGTCGTTCAGCAATGCCACGCTGTGCCAGGAACCGGCTGCCACCGACAGGACCCCGGCCAAGCCCGCAACCGCAACCGGCGAGTGGCGGTCCTGCGTACTGCCATCGCCCAATTGCCCCTTGCTGTTGTCGCCCCAGGCCAATACGCTGCCGTCGAACTTGCGCAGCAGCGTATGGTAGGCGCCGGCCGATAATTTAACGCCTTCGGCAATGCCGGACAGCCGGGTTTGCTTGATACGTGCCGCCGTATTGCCGTCGCCCAGCTGGCCTTGCGCATCGTCGCCCCAGGCGCTGAGCGTGCCGTCGTGCATCAACGCGACACTGTGGGCGGCACCCGCGGCGAGCGCCGGCATGACGAGCAGGTTTTTCGTTACCTGAAGCGAAAGCGTGGCCGGCGTGGCGGGGTTGTAGTCTTCGTTGCCGGCCTGTTGCGCGACGACGGTGCACATGCCCGCCGAGCGGGCCGTGACGGTATTTCCTTCGACGCTGCACAGGGCCGGGGTCAGGCTTTCCAGGCGCACGGGAAGCCCCGCGCTGGAACTGGCGGTTAGCAGGCCCTGGCGCGGCACGAACAGGAGCGGCACGTTGCCGTAGCGGAGAGTTTGGCTCCCTTTGCCGACAATGATGTTTTGTCTCGCTTGCGCGGCGGCGTCGTAGCGTGCGTCGCCCTGCTGGCTGGCTACGAGCGTGCAGGTTCCGGCTTTGCGCCCCTTGACGGTATCGCCGTCCACTGCGCAGACGGCCGGTGTTGCGCTCTCCATCCGGACGGTGAGCCCGGAGTCGCTGTCCGCGGCGATCCGGGCGGTGCCTCCCACGCTCAGCGTGGGGGCCGCTTCAAATTGTAGCGACTGTGCCAGATCGGTCGATGTTGCGCCGGGATTGACGCCGTCCACCGCTTGCGGGCTGGCATTGTCCGTGCCCCAGCTGCCGTTTCCAAGCTGGCCAGCGTAGTTCCAGCCCCATGCCAGCACCGTGCCGTCGGCCTTGAGCGCCACGGCATGGCTCTCGCCCGCGGCAATCGCCACCACGCCGGCGAGCAGGGGGATGGCGGCGCTCGTATGCCGTTCCACAGCGCTGCCGTCGCCCAGTTGCCCATGGCTGTTGTCGCCCCAAGCGACGACGGTATGGTCGGCCTTGAGGGCTATGGTGAACGCGCCGCCGGCCGCAATTGCCACCACGCCGGAGAGACCGGGCACGCGCGCCGGGTTGCTGCGCCCCGTGGTGCTGCCGTCTCCCAACTGACCATGACTATTGTCGCCCCAGGTTTGCACGGTCCCGTCGGACATCAGCGCCACGGTGTGGCCGTCGCCCGCCGCCACCGCCAGCACGCCGGTCAGGCCACGCACAACGACAGGTTTCGGGCGGCTCGTGGTGCTGCCGTCGCCCAATTGCCCGAGGAGGTTGCCGCCCCAGGCATACACGCTGCCGTCTGCGTTGACGGCCACCGTATGGTCGCGCCCCGCGGCCACCGATTTGATGCCCGCCAGGCCTGCTACGAGCGCGGGTGTCGCATGCCCGACGGTGGTGCCGTCGCCCAGTTCGCCGGAGACATTCTTGCCCCACGTCAGCACAGTTCCGTCATTCTTCAGGGCGACACTGTGGTCGCCGCCGGCCGCCACGGCGACGATGCCGCTCAACGCCGGGACGGCAATCGGGCTGGCCTGGTCCTTCAAGGAACCGTCGCCGAGCTGTCCGTTGGGGTAATTGCCGCCCCAAGCCATGACGGTGCCGTCCGACTTGAGCAGCAAGGTATGTGCGCGTCCGACAGCCAGCGAGCCTCCTCCCGCGAGCTTGGGAACGGCCAGCGGCGTCAGGCCGTAGGGGACTGAGCCGCTTCCCAATTGGCCCTGCGCATTGTCGCCCCAGCTTGCCGCCGTGCCGTCCGCATTCAAGACGACGGTGTGACCGTAGCCTGCCGCCAGGGCGGGGGTGACCGCCCGGACAAGGCAGGGGAACAACAAGCCGGCCGCGAGCAACAGGGCCGGCGCCAAACGCCGATATGGTTTGCGCAAAGGCATGTTTCAGGTGCGCTTCCGTGAAAACCGGATGCTAGCCATGGCCGCCGTCATCCTTCATCTGCATTGCCTTCGCGCCCATGACGTCGGCTTCGTTCTCCAGATGGCGGTCGTCGTTGACTGGCACGCCGTCGTTCATCTGCATGGTCGGCTGGACACGGCCCTGCGCCTGCTGCACAACGTGCCAAGCTTCATGCGGCAGATGCTGCTCCTGCCCCGGTCCGACATGGATGTCGGAGCCCTGGGCATAGGCGTGCGCTTGCAGGCTGGCCGGCTGGGAAGAATTGTAGTGGACGCGGACGTGGTCCAGCGACATGCCGGATAGCGATTCGACACCGGATTTCAGATTGTCCGGCAGGCCCGTGCGGTTGGGCGGGGCGGAATCGTCCTGCAGCTGTGCCGTACCCTGTCCGGCGAATTTTCCCTGCAAGGGTTCTTCCTCTTCCACCCGCTGCGCCGTCTCGAACCTGCCTTGCAGCGGCTCCTCTTCCTCCACACGCTGCGCGGTCTCGAATTTTCCCTGCAAGGGTTCTTCCTCTTCCACGCGTTGCGCCGTCTCGAACCTGCCTTGCAGCGGTTCCTCTTCTTCCACACGCTGCGCGACGCTGCCGAACATGCTCTCCAGCCTCCTGCGCTGTGCGGTCATGGCTGGGCTGTTCGCGATGTCCTGTGCCCGCTCACTACCGGATTGGGCGCCGGCTTTGCGTTGTGCCGCCTGGCTTTGCGTTGCGGTCTCGTCCGCCAGTTTCGCTTTGTGTTTCATATCGACCTCCAAGTTGAGGAATATTGCTTGCTGCCTGCTTCGCTTACTTGTACATCAGCACGGTGAAATCGTCTTCCAGATAGCCGCGCACCAACTTCGCATCGGGAGTCAGGCGCGTGCAAAAATCCATCACGGCCGCTGCGTCGTGCCCCACCAGCAGAGGGTGCGGCGGGAAGGCTGCGGCGTCGAGCATGTTGAAAGCCAGCGCACGATCGGCCGCGCGGTACATTTTTTCGATCATGGCATAGGCGTGGCCCTCGTCGCCGCTGCGATAGGCCAGCATGCCGGAGGCGAAGACGTAATCGGCCCGCGGCAGCTCCGCGGCCTCGGCATCGGCGACGCAAAAATAGCAACCGGGACGATTGCCGTAGCGCTCGCGCGCCTGCAAGACGAATTCAGCCATTTGATCGATGCCGACATAGCTGAAGCCGTGGTAGTGCATGTCGAGGTAGCCTTTCAGGTCGCCGTGGCCGCAGCCGACGTCGAGCACGCTTTTTCCGTCGATGGCGCCCACCGTGGCCAGGGCGGCGAAGCGCTTGGCCTGGCTGTCGCCGTTGCGGTAGCCCAAGGCTTCGACCGTGCCGCCTTCGAATTCGGCGATGCGGTGCCGGTGGTAGTGCATGATCGTGGCCTTTTCCGTCAGGGTCATCATGGCAGGTCTGCGCTCCTTTTCTTTTCCAGATAGCTCCAGATGGCGTAGGCCAGGCCGGCCGCGGTGACCAGGATCAATATGCCGTTCCCTCTCGATATCTGCCGCCATGAAGGGTCGCAGAACAGCAGCGCAAAAGTCAGCGCGAGAAATGGCGCGACCACGCCGGCAAGAAACAGGACGAAATTGGAGGCGAAGAAACTGCGGCATTCGCAGGCTGTGACGTACAGCACGGCGCTCGTCAGCAAGGCGATGACGAAGACATCCCAACTGATCCGGAACGCCCATCTGTTCGGGCAGACGACGCCGCACACGGCAGCTTGCGCGGGCGTGTCGCTTTCCTTCGCGTTGACGTAGGCTCCGGCGAGCACCTTGTCGGCAGACAAGGCGGCGCCGGCTGCCGCAGCCGCATCGGCGGGAGCGTCTTTTCCCTGCACCGCGACCGGCAGCGTCCAGAAGCCGATCCCGCCGAAGTTGTCCTTGGCGTAAAGGACGTCGTCCGTCAACTGGCTTTCGCTATGGCCGTCGTAGGTCACTACGGTGACGATGCTGCGCAGCAGCCTGACCAGCTTTTCGCCGGTCAGGCCGTGTTCGATGAAGCGCCGCACCTTTTTTTCGTCATTGGCAGTCGGCTCCTGAAGCAATAGCAGGAACAGGGTTTTGAGGCCGGGGCTCTGCGCTCCATTCGACTTTTCGATCGCGTCTTTCAAATCCAGCAGGTTCTGGTAGTCGTAGATGCCTTTTCCGATTTCCTCGCTGCGGAAGACGATATTGATCGATAGCGATCGCCGTTGCGCCGCGAGTTCGTCGTGCAACGCGAGAATAAAGTTTCTGAACGCGGTGACCGAGGCCGGGTCGCGCGGATATTCCGCGAAATACAGGGTCACGCCGTCGCCCATGATGGGCGGCGGCGCCGCGCCCATCGAAACCACCGGTTTCACCTTGGAAAACAGGTCCGTCATCGGCAGCTTGACGAGGGTGGCGATGTCGGCAGCCAGCTTCTTGAACAGGCTTGCCTTGTCTTCGTCGGCGACATCGCTCCATCCCTTCCAGTCTTTTTTGTAGATGACGAGGTCGACCTTGGTGCCGAACCTGCGCGCTTCGCTCAGGAAGGCGGTGTTCACTGCGCTCCAGCGGGCCGGTTCCGTCACGTTCCCCTGGTTGTCGAACGTCAGGCCGTAGTACCCGATGCGGGATTGCACGCTGAAATCGACGGCTTGACTGCCGCCGGCCATCCAATAGGGGTAAAACCCGTAGACGCTGCCATACAGCGCATGGTCGACGCAGTTGCACCCGTTGCCGCTCCATTGAATATGCCGGGTCGGATCGAAAGCGTGCCTTTTCTGGGCTTGTGCCAGTATCAACACGCGGTATCGGTCGTACTCCGCGCCCAATTGCCTGAACATCCGGCTGATTTCATGTTCCAGCGCTTCGGTGTTCGCGAACTCGCGGCCTTGCAGGCTTTCCAACTGGTCGAGGATGGAAGGGGGCAGCTTCGCTTCCTTGAACTTCGCCATCAATGCCGCATCGATTTTGTTGGCATTGTTTCGCTCGATCACGCTCCGGATGCTGACTTTGAACGGGTCCTTGGGCGCGGACATTTCGACTCTGGACTTGGTCGCCAGCCAGAACAGGTTGGCGTCGGGGTAATCGACGTCCTGCATGCCGGCCAGCATGGTCAGAAAAATTTCCGGCACCGCCGAGTCCTTGATCATCTTGGGAATTTCGCGCGCCTGCGCCTTGTCGATCAGGTAGGATGAGGATTCTTCCGCCGCCTGGACGATCAGGCCGCGGTAGCTCTCGATCTGCGTCGCGATGTCCGTCAATATCTTTTGCACCGCGGCTGCCAGAGCGGCATCGTCCTTGTATTTCACACCCTTGATCTGCGCGACTTGCTCCGCCGTTGCGGCCGCCAGCAGATCTCCCTGATGCGCGGCCGTGAATTTCTGCAGCGCAGCGTCGGTCAGGCTGCCGCCTGTCGGCGTCACCTCCGCCAGCTTGACGAATTCCTGCTTGAAGCCCATCGCTTCGGCGCTCAAGGCGCCGAGCTGGGATGTGACGGTGGTATCGAGATCGCCGTCGGCGTAATTCAAGTCCTTGATTTTTTGCAGGGCGTCGAGCACGTAGTCCGGCACGTCCGCTGTTTTGAGATCGGCGAGCGAAGCATCGGTGAGCGTGTAGCCGGTTTGTTGTACACCGTATTTTTTCGCCAAGTGCAGGTATTCGTCGGAATCCGCCGCATTCTTCAAAACGCTGTCTGCCGCCGTTTCGAATTCGCCTTCGTCGCCGTAGGCCTTGTCCAGCAATTTACCGACCCGTACGGAAAGCACTTCGCGGGTCTTCAACTGGGCCAGATCGTCCTTGGTCAAATGGTAGCTGACCGGCGCTTCGGCATCGCTTCTGAGCTTGGCGGGTCTTGCCGCGGCGGCCTTCCGTTTGTCGAAGCGGCTCAGCACGGCGATGACTTCGGCGGCGTTGCCGGACCGGCGTATCCGTTCGATGTCCGCGGCATCGGCTTGTTGCGCGGCCCATTTCTGGAAATCGTCGCTCGCCAAAGTCGTGAGCCAGTTCTTGTAGGCCTGGAAGATGGTCACGTGTTCGCGCAACGTGGCGAGAAGGTCCGGCGTGCGCGCGAATTTTTCGTCCGTGCAGAAACGCAGCAAGGCGCCGCGCGTATTCGGCCCGAGCCATCCATCGATCTCTCCCGGGTCGTAGCCAAGCAGGGCCAGGCGCTCCTGCGCCACCTTGATCGTTGGCTTGTCGAATTTTTTCGCGGCCGTCGCCGCCAGCATTTGCTCGCAATCGATCTCCGCCGCCGCTGCCGGCAAGGACGGCAGCAGAGGCAGCAGCAACAGCGCGGCGAGCAAGAAGCGAAGCAGCGGTCTGGTATGGTTCATGGCTTTTGCCATCGTCATTCCGGTCACGACATTCACGAAATGGTTTTCCCTTCCTTGATGAGTTCCTTGGCCACGCCCTTGATCAAGTCTTCCTGCGAGATGGCGCTGCGCTGCGACTGCAGGGCGCGTATCGCGCCGTAGCGCACAATGTTGGCGATGGCGCCGCCCGACAGCTCGTACTTTTCCGCCAGCACTTCCAGTCTCGCGTCCGGGTCCAGCGGGCATTTTCCCTTGAAGTAGCCTTGCCACAGACGCAGCCGGTGTTCGGCGTCGGGAAGAGGGAAAAAGATCGAAGCCTGGAAGCGCCGGGCAAAGGCTTCGTCGATATTGGCTTTCAGGTTGGTCGCCAGAATGACGACGCCGGGAAAGTCCTCGACCCGCTGCAGCAGATAGGACACTTCCTGGTTCGCATAGCGGTCGTTCGAACTGGAGGTCTGGGTGCGCTTGCCGAAGAGTGCGTCGGCTTCGTCGAAAAAGAGTATCCAGTTCTTGTTCTTGGCCTGGTCGAAGACGTTGGCCAGATTCTTTTCCGTTTCGCCGATGTATTTGGAAACCACCATCGACAGATCGATGCGGTAGACATCCAGCCCGGCACTGGCGCCGATCAGGGTCGCCGTCAAGGTCTTGCCGGTTCCGGGCGGGCCGTAGAACAGGCAGCGGTAACCGGGTTTGACGGCTCGCTCCAACCCCCAATCGTGCATGATGGTCTTCGAATGCATGAGCCAGGCCGTGATGTTTTCCACTTCTTCCAGCACGTCGTGCGCCAGCACCAGGTCGTCCCACGACAAGCCGGTTGTGATGCGCTTGGCGGGGAAATTGATGCCATAGTCGGGCTTGAGATAGCGTCCGGTGGTAAAGCGGTTGAGGTATTCGCTGGACAGCTTGAGGATGCCGTTGAAAAGGGGTTCGCCGCCGGCCTGATGCTCGATTTCGAGGATGCCCCGCCGGGCGAAAAAATGCTCTTCCTCCAGCATGCCGATGAAGCCGAAACGGCCTGCGAGATCGCTGCCGTGCAGGATGAACGAGGCCGTCTCGCAGGTCGGCAGGAAGCCGCCGTGGACCTTGCCCTTGACACCGCCGAATTCGGTGAAGGCACGGTCGAGATTCTTGTTGTTGACGAAGAAGGTATCGAGCGCCTGCGGGCTGATATGGGGCACGAGCGCGAGAATCAACACGATGCGCTCGTCGAAACTCATGCCGCATTCCCTCACAATGCGCGCGTATTCCGAGGTGTCGCCGCGCAAATCGGGCGGTACATGCTCCCGGATATTGCCGTATTCGCAGGCTTGCCCGAAATGCAGGCGAAAGCGTGTCTCCACGACGCGTGAGAACCAGGCGAGTTCCGCGTCGAGCGACCTGGCGTTGGCCTCGCGCAAGGGCGCGTATTGGTCGTCCACTGGGGCGTCCACAGGATTGCCGATGGCAAATGGCGCTTCTCGATGCATCAGGTCCACTCCACATGAATCGGTTGCGCCATCCAGGGCGACTTGATGACGGACATGCCCCAGGGCAGCCGGTCGACCAGGACGTCGATGGTCTTTCTTTCCACTTTCAGGCGCCATCCGTCTTCGCGCCGGCGCAGAATGCCGTTTCGCTGCAGGAAGGATTCCCGCAAGCCTGCGATGGAGGTGTTGCCGATGACGCGCCAATTGCGGATGATGGCTTCAAGCATGCCCTCGATGGCTTCCGTTTCCCTGGGCGCGGGCTTGATTTCCCGCACGATGGGCGTGTCCAGCGCAATCCCGCACAGGAGCTTGTTGAACGCCATTTGGAACTCCGGCGTATCGCATCGCCCATTTGCCGCGAACTGGACGAGGTGGGCGGCGCGCTCGGCCGCCTGCGCATCCTTGAATTTCGTGCCGTCCGCCAAATCCAGCATGCGGAACAGCTGGGGCAGGTAGATTGCGGCAATCGCCAGCCCGGCGTTGGAGATCAGGATTTCTGTTTGCCTGCTTGCCTGTCCCATCGCGTCGGGGGCGTCGCCTGTTTGGCCACGTTGTGCGGGCATGTCGTTGGATGTCATCGGGTTGTACTCCGTGTCGGGATGGCGTGTTCCCTGTTGTAAGCTCGGTGCGGCCGCGCCATCCGCTTGGCGTGGCTGCATGAGGGAGCGGTCGGCGTCCCTTGGCGCGGCATGCTCCGCTGCGGATGCGTCGGGCGCGCCGTATGCGGGGCTGGCGGACAGCCCGTGAAGAATCGCCTGCTTCAGCAGATAGCGGTAGTAGCGGTCGACGTCGACGGCCTGGGCGGCGCCCGCTTCGATGGAGCGCAGCAAGGCTTCGCTTGCCGATCCGGTTCTTTCACCATTTGTACGCGACTGCACGAAGGCGTACAGCAACTGTTGTGCCTCATTCGGGCTGAGACGATCGACATTTCCCCTTACCTGCCCGTCTTGCGCTTGCAGGTGCGCTTGCAGGCGCAACTGCCGGAACAGATGCTCCAGAATTGCGGCGTTTTCCGGTACGCTCCAGGTCATCTCCGCCATGGACTGCGTCAGATCCGGCCCCGGCCGGCCATGCAGACGCTGCACCAGCTGCCGATACAGCCGTCCGGCCGGAGAGGCGTCGATGTCTTGCTGTGCGCTTGCGTCCGCCGTCAAGCTGTCCAGTGGCCGGGCCGGTTCGCCGCTGTCGGAACCGATCTGGTCTGCGGGACCCATCGCGGCTGCGGCTGCTTCAAGATCCAGGTTCTCGTTTTGTAGCAAACTCTTCAGCAGATGGCGGTAATAATGTTCGACGTCGCGCGCCTGGCCGGCCTGGGATTCGATGGCGTCCAGGAAAGCGCTGCTGCCGTCCTGGGGACGCGGCAAGATGAAAGCCCGAAGCAGTCGATGCGCTTCTTCGCCGCTCAGATGCGCGGTCAGATGTTCGATGCGTCCGCCGATTTCGCCGGACTGCAATTGGCGTAGCAGGTTTTCAAGGTGCCCGGCGGCTTCGGGTCCGGCTTGCATCATGGCCTCGACGCTCTGCGCAATGCTCGGTCCGGATGAATCACGCAGGCGTTGCACGATCTGCCGAACGAAGGTGGCCATGCGGTTGTCGCGCCCGGCCGGCAAAGCCGTTGCCGGCGCACCCCCCCCCGCGGCGGCGGATGGTGCGCTCGCTTGGAAGGGCGCTTCCGGCTTCGCTTCCGGCGTTGCGGGAGTTGTCTGCACGGTGGGGAATTGGCGGTGCGTGGCGCCGGCTTCCAGCCGCCGTTCCGGTTCGGCATCGGACGAGACAATATCGGACGTATCGTCGCGGACAACGATGCGGAGATTGGCGGAACCTGCGCTGCGGCGGTCCCGGGCCGCTCCGGGCGCCGAATCCTGTTGCGTCTGCGCCGAGGCGGTTCCCGCTTCGAGAACAGCCTTTTGATTTTGAAGAAGTCGCCTCAACAGCGAGCGATAATGCTGCGCGTTGTCTTGCACCTGAGCGGCGCGCATGTCGATGGCGCGCAGCAGCATATCGTTTGCTCCCGGTTGCAAGCGCAGGAAGCCCAGCAGTAATTGCCTGAGTTCGGCAGCGTCCAGAACCTCCATATCGGCTCGGATCTCACCAGCCTGTAATTGGCGGAACAGCCGTTCCAGCCTGGCCGGGGTGGTCGATACCATGGTCTCGATGGCGTCGGCCACTGACATGCCGCGATGTCCTTGCAGCCGGGATACGAGTTGCCGGTAAGGTTCATCGATGGGCTCGGATGTCTCAGCGCCGGCCGGAAGCGGGCCGTCCTGCGGTGATGGCGGCAGGCCTGATGCCGTACCGGCGCCATTGGCCGGTTGTGCATTACCGCTTTGGCCGGGTGCGGCACCCGATGCCCCAGGCTTTTCATTGCGCAACAAGCGCTGCAGCAGATCGCGATAATAGGCCGCAAGCTCGCTTTTCCGTGCGGCTTGCATCTCGACGGTGCGCCACAGCGCGTCGCTTGCCCCGAGCCGCAAGCGCATGAAAGCGCTGAGCAATTGCCGGATTTCGGCGGCATCCAGCGCGGCCATGTCATCCTGGATTGCACCGGACTGCAATTGCCGGAACAGCTGTTCCAGGCTGGCCGGCGTGGTCGATGCCATGCTCTCGATGACGTCGGCCAGCGATGCGCCGCGGTGCCCTTGCAGCCGGAATACGAGTTGCCGGTAAGGTTCGTCGGCAGACCCGGACGCGACGTTGGCTGGAGCCGGGCTTTTCTGCGGCGCTTGGGGCAAACTGGGGCTCGTGGCGGCGCCATTGCTCCGCTGCGCATGACCGCTTTGGCCGGCCCTGGCACCGGGAGTATCAGGTTTTCCGCCACGCGCATTGCGCAACAGGCGTCGCAGCATGTCGCGATAGTAGATTGCGGGCTCGCTATTCCCTGGGGCCCGCATCTCGACGGCATCCAGCAGTGCGTCGCTTGCCGCCAGCCTCAGGCGCATGAAGGCGCGGAGCAATTGGCGGATTTCGGCAGCATCCAAAACGGCCATGTCATCCTGGATTTCGCCGGACTGCATTTGCCGGAACAGGTGTTCCAGGCTGGCCGGCGCAGTTGATGCCATGGCCTCGATGACCTCGGCCAGCGACACGCCGCGATGTCCTTGCAGCCGGGATACGAGTTGCCGGTAAGGTTGGTCGGCTGTCCCAGACGCGATGCTGGCCGGGATCGCGTTTTCCTGCGGCTGCCGCGGCGAGCCGGAGGCGGTGCTGTCACTATTCGCCGGTCGCGCATTGCCGATCCAGGCCGGCGCAATACCGGGGCCATCGAGCTTGTCGGGTTTATGGGTGTGCAACAAGCTTTGCAGCAAATCGCGATAATAAGCCGCAGGGGCACCCGCCTGAAGTGCTTCCGCTTCCATTGCGTGCAGGAGGCCGGCGCCGCTTTCGTCGTCGCGCAATTGATCCAGGGCGCGCAGCAGTTGGCGTGCCTCGGCGCCGTCGAGATGCGCGATCTGCACAGAGGCGCCATTGGACTGCCATTGCGCAAGCAGCCGCTTCAGGGCTGTCGGCGAATCGCGGAGCATGGCTTCGATCACGCATGCAATACTGCCTGATCCGGCGCTCCGCCCCAGTAAGCGTTGGGCGATGAGTTGGGCGGCTTCATGGGCGGGCGTGGGCGCTTGGGGCGCGAGTGCATCGGCCGCCATGGCATTGCCGGGCACACCTGCGCTCGAGCCCTGTTTCCGCAGCAGGCGCTTTAACAGAACCCGATAAAGGCGCGCTGCATCCGGAGCACCGCGCCCCCGTGCTTCGATGGCGTCGAGCAGGGTCTCGTCATGTTCCACCAAGCGCAGCTTGACCAGAGCCTGGAGCAATTGCCTGGCCTCCGGGATTTCCAGCGATTCGATATTTCCCGCTATTTTCCCCGCCTGCCATTGCTGCAACAAGTAGGCGAGCCTTGCGGGCGCCGTCCGCATCAGCGTTGCGATGGCTTCGCTCGAATCCGCACCGCGTTCACTCTGCAGGCGCCGCAGGACGCGTTCATAGGCTTCGGCGGCTTCGGGCGGTAGCGCCGGAGTCGCGGGCGCAAAGAGCGAGGTTGCGGGCAATCGCGCTTCTGTCGACGCAGCATCATAGCTTTGCCCGGTTGCGGAATCGGCTCCGGGCGGCGGTGCTGCCAACGCCTCGGCCAGCAGACGATCATGCAAGACGCTCATGTCGTCCGCGTTATCCGCCTCACGCAGTGTACGCAACAGCGCTTCCACTTCCGCGCCGTCTTCGGAAAACCGCTGCGCCAGACCGCGCAGGTAGCCGGTCTGATCGAAGTGCCGGCCGGCCTGCGCGTGAAGATGGCCGAGCGTATAGATCCAGTAGCGGCTGTTTCTCTCCCTGTTCGGCTCGCGACGCATGACCGGATGACGCGACAGCGCCTCAAGGAATGCCGTCTCCCGCGGCGCCAGGCGGCCCGCCAGGGCAGCCAGATCGAGCAGAATGAATTCCGGGAAGCCGGCAGCGGCACGCGCGATCCCGCCTTCCCCGGCCATGTGGCGCGCGAGGGTTGCGCGGATCAGTTCGGCATGCTGCACACGGTATTGCTGCCAGATGCCGGCGAGCCGGCCGGCATGGCCTTCCTTCAAGGCCTGCTCCAGCACGGACGGCAAATGGATTAACGGCGGCGAGGCCGGGAATGCCGCAATGCCATCACCTTCGCCTGCGTGCTTGCTGCCCGGTCGGCCCGGCAGGTCAATCGCCTGGCCCTGCGCGATGGCGGCGGCTGCATCGAGATCGACATTTTGCTCGTGCAGCAATTGACCCAGCACGTAGCGATAATATTGTGTGACGCTCTTTGCCTGTGCCGCTTGCGTCTCGATCGCCCCCATAAACGGTCCATCCGGTCCATCCGGCCCATCCGGCGCGCCATGGCGCAGCTTGATGAAAGCGTGGACCAATTGCCGCGCTTCGGCGCTGTCGAGGACGTCAAGGCGTCCCGGGATTGCGCCGGCTTGCCATTGCCGGAACAGCCGCGCCAGGCTGGCCGGCACGATACGCATCGCTTCATCGACGAGCCCCGCGATGTCCGGCCCCGGCTGCCCTTGCAGGCGGTGCACGATGGCTTGGAAATATTTGTCTTCGGGGACGGTATCATCGGTGATGGCCTCGCGTTTTGCGGGGACGGCGACGAGCGCTGCCTTGGTATCCGCAGTTGCGGCGGATTGCCGGGAAGCGGTTTCCGCAAGTGCTTGGGCATTTGCCACAACAAGCGCCGGCACGGGCATTTGCGGTTCCGGTACGGCTCGCGTAACGGGGGCGAACGGTTCCGATACCGCCTGCGTCTCGGTTCCGGTTTCTCCCATGTTTCGCCGTGGCTGCCATGGCGGCGTCATGCGCTCTGTGACTTGGCTGAGCAGTTGTTCCGGGTCCGGTGTCGCGGCACCTGTTTCCAGATAGCGTGTCAGCATTTGCTCCCAGAGCGCGGCCTTGAATTCTTCCTCGGACTGGCCGCCCAGCGGCCTGTTTTGCGATTCGTTCGCGTAATCCGTCGCGTATTGGGTTACGTATTGGGTTACGTATTCGGTTACCAGTCCATCGAGACGCCTACCAGCGCCGGCCGAGATCAAGTCGACGATGGCGGCCAGATGGGACAGGGGAAATTGCCGGGCAAGGCGTTTGGCGACCGTGGCCCGATATGGGGTTTGCTCCAGTAATCGGATGAGCGCCGGACCGTCGCTCCGAATGCACGCATCGAGGATGCGATCGAATGCCGCGGTATCCGGTTGCCCTGCTTGTGCTTGCCAAAGACCGGTTTCTAGAAAATCCTTCAGTTGCGTAAGGACTGGTGAGGCGGCATCGTTTTTCCTGTCCTGCGGCGGCAGGGCCGCAAGCGCATGCTTTCTGTCGTTGAGTGCGGAGGCCAGTGTCGATTTGAAGCGGCGCTCGATCTCATCCTCGAATCCCTGGTAAGGAATGTCGCCCAGGTCGAGTTCCAGGCGGTCCAGTTTGAGGATGGTATCTTCGCCGGAAAAATCGCAGAAAATGCCGTCAGCCAGCGGCAGCAGCCTGTCGCGGATAAACGCCGGAAGCAGGGCTTCCTGCCGCCGGGCCGTATCCGCCGTATCGAACGACACGTCGAACGTTGCCTCTTCAATGACGTGGGACCGGCTCATTTTGCCTTGCCCATGGTGAAAAGAAAGTCGAGCAATGGCGCCGCCGTGGCGGTTTTCGCGGCAGCGCTGGATGAGCGCATCGCTTTGAGCCACGCCGCGTGCAGCGTCTCGAATCTGCCGAGGTCGTCCGACTCAAGCCAGAGTATCGTCGGATCGACATGCGCGGGGCAATGCAGGTAAACCATCTCTTCGGCCCACTTGCGCACCTCGGTGTTGCTAAAGCGCTTGTTGTCGGCGAAGAAGACGACGCTGATCCTGAAATCGTAGAAATCCTCGGGTACCGCGAGCGAGGCATGCTTCGGCGAGTCGTGCGGGCGCAGCAGGACATGTTCGACGATCTGGATTTTCTCGCCGCATCGCTGCAATTCCTTGTCCGACGTTCTCAGGCCCAGCACCGTCTGCAGTTTCTTTTTCAGTCCGGTACCGTCGTGGCCGTCGTTCGCGTCCCGGCCGTAGTCGAATCCGGCGGCGCGATTTTTTCCGATGTCGGCAACGTCGTCCAGGTAGGCGATCTTGCTTTCGATGTTTTCCTTATCGAACGAGACCCCGCTGCCCATGAAATGCCCCATGGAAGCCAGATCGGGTTTTTCGCCGTAGAGCGCCAGCAGGTAATCCAGCACCCGGTTGCGCCGCTCGTCATGTTCGTCGATTTGCGCGACCAGGCTGGCAAGCGTCAAGTTCATCTGTTCCGTGCCGTCCGAATAGAGTGGCTCGACGTCGGGAACGGTATCGTTGCGCAAGACCTGGTGAAAATACGATTGCCGCAGGTCGGCATCCGTGGAAAACAGGCGCGGAATTTCCTGCACGTTTTGCAGGAAATTGGCCATGAGCTGCTCGAACAGAACGAGGTAGGCCTTGAGTTGCGCAGCCTGCGCTTTTCTTTCCGCGGATTCCGAATCCGGCACGCCATAGGCGTTGAGGCCGTAGATGTCGGGAAAATGCTTCTGGATCGAGTAGTAGTCGCTGAAATGGCGATAGCGTCCGGCCGGCATCAGGGTGCTCACCCAATCGAAGTTCTGGCGCCGGTGCCGCAGGGATTCGCTGTTGTAGTCGAGGCGGTTGAATTCGGCCTCGACATCGCCGAGCGATATCGGATAAGTCTTGCCGTTTTGCTCCAGTTCGATTGCGGGCCCTGCGGCCGACGGGAAGCGCAAGGCGGCGACGCAACGGCACTCCAGCTCCGAGCCGAGACGGATGGACTCGCTCTCGTTGCCTTCTTCATCGATGAAAACCAGGCGTTTGACGTCGCGCACGCCTTCGACGCGCGAGATTCTTCCGACCAGGTCGGGAATGGAGAAATCGCCGCGCCAGGCATGCAATTCAGAGTCGGGAATATAGCCGTGCCGGGTCAGGGTGCCGGAGAACAGCTCGTCAAGCGGCTTCCCTTTCCGATGCATTTCCGGAAAGGGGAATGCGCAAATCTTGGGATTGAAATATTCCGCGCATAGGTAATAAATCTCGGCGAGCAGGGCCGCCGGTTCGCGCTTTCCATCGACCTCGATGTTTCCAGCCAGGGTGAATCCGGTTCGCGCCACGATTTCGATCGCGGCGAGGTCTTCGCACAGGTTCCGGTTCGCGCGATACAACTTCTCGACCGCTTCGATATACACCTGACGCACCGATGGCTCATGCTGGTTCTTGACGCGCTCGTTCAACAGGATGTGAATGCTGTAAAGGCCGCTTACTGTGGCATTGGTGCCATTTGTGCCATTTGTGCCATTTGTGCCATTTGCGGCATTTGCTTCGTCATGCTTCCTCACCCATACGTTGTCGACGTTGGGGATGGTGCCCAGGATGAGTTTGCGGTAGTCGTTCTCCGTCAGCGGCCGGCAGGAAAAGATGCGGTCGGGACGGTTCAATGCCAGCTTGTCGTAGTCGATCCCGTCGTCCGGATCGCTCAGATAGTCCGCCGCGTCGAAATCGCTTTGGTAAGCCAGGTCCGTCAATGCGTAACACAGGGATTCCAGGATGGTGACGCCCGGATCGTGCAAGTTGTAGTCGGTCCAGATATCACCCGAAAGAGACTGGACGAGACGAATCCCTTCCTGCCGGAAGCCGTCGAAGTCCAGGCCTTCCGGATCCGGTTGGCGCCGTTTGATGAACGATTCCTGCTTCATGGCTGCGCTGGGTGCGGTCGGAGGGGGAGGCGGCGCCAACTAGTCCGCATTGTCCGAATCCGTCATGAAGGGGTCGAACCACAATTGCGTAAGGTAGTAGCGCACATAAATCTCCTTCGTCTTTTTCGGCGAGGACTTGTCGTCGGTATCTTTGCTGTTCTTCCTGGGGTCTTCGTAGCTGCAGCGCGTGCGCATTTCAAGGGAGTAATTGTGCATCTCGCCGACCCAGCGCAAGTCGATCTGGTCGCATTTCGACAGGTAATGGGCCTGGTGATAGGTGATGTTGGCCTTCTTGGAATTGAATGTATTCAATGCGAAGGCATGCATCAGCGCGTACCGTCCGCTGCTCGGTTTCCCCACTCCGGCCATGATTTCGAAGGCCTGGCAGCCGTCGAGCTTGGAGAGAATGGGGTGCCATTCGCCGTCGGCGCGTATCTTGCCTTCGCGGCCGATGCGCCCGTTCGAGGCGATGACGCCGTTGACGTCCAGCGCCTGCCGCGGCGCATCGTTGTTGATGCCGACGCGGACTTCCCGTGCCTCGCCTTCGCCGCCGCCATCGTCCTTGGCGGTGCCCGCAGCCAGGGTGAAGCCGGCCGCATTCTGGCGGCCGAGGTAGAAATTCAGATTCTTGTTGCCGCCTGTTTGCACCTCCTGGGCGGGATCGGAAAATGCGATCGACCAGACAGGCGTCTTGACCGTGATTTCTTCGTAGAAGCTGATCAGCTTGCTGCTGTTCTCCAGCTGGGCGATCTTCATCCCGTCCTGCGGGCTCTTGTCGAATCCGTCGTCGACGATGTTGACCGTCGACTCGATGAGATCGCTGAAATTTTCTTCCTTGGGCAGGGCGCCGTTGGTGAAATAGCTGGCCAGCGTCTTCCGGTTGCGTTTCGTCATACGTCCCTCCGGGTCGGTATGAAGGTGCCGCCGATTGCCAGGCTGTCGATTCCCGTATTCTCGGCGCTGTGGTAGCGCCGGTCGTCCACGACTTCGATCAAGTGATTGTTGAACGGTATGGCGATGCTCCATGGGTGGATGGGCCGGATATCGTTGCTCTCTTCCCTGCGCGTATCGGTGAGGCGATAGCTGCGCCGGTCGTCGCTCTCCACGATTCTCAGCATGGACAGGCCCGAAACGGAATCGACGAAGTCCAGGCGCTGGATGTGCGACTGGACATCGTTGCAGCGGATTTGCCAGCCGAATCGGGCGTCGAGCCCGCGTTTGCTCCACGGAGAGAAATAATCCACGATATCCTGGTTGATTTTATTGAGATGAAACCCTTTCCCGGCGCCTGCCTTGAATTTGACTTTGCAGCGCACCTGGATCTGTTCGTAGGCCGGGTTCCTGACCTTGATCGCGGTAAACGGCGAGGCGAGGCCGCCGACAAACTGCCGCACTTCCTTGAGCAGCAAGGCGTTGACCTTGGGTTTCATGTTCGAGGCCGCAATTTCCTTCAGGTAGGGAATCAATACGATCAAGATATGCCCCGGCGCCGTCTGGCGCCAGTGCGCTTCGTCGTCTCTCATGCAGGGGAAGCACTTGACCTTGTAGATCTCCGGAAACTGCTGGAGGATGATGCTCTCGTAGTCTTCCGGGGTGACTGCGCGATTCTTGTGGCGCAGCCGCTCGCTGACCCGGATGGTCCATTGCTTTTCGTCTTCCGGCGGGGTGCCGCCGAAAGTGCTCATGATCTGGTGCACGCTGCCCAGGCCGGGAATGGAGACGCGCGCCTCCTTGATCCGACCCGCCGGCAGAGGCTCCGTCAGGTGCGACATGCTGTTGCCCGGCTGGCGACGCCAACTGGCCCTGAGCGCCTGCGTGTGCACGCCATACAGGCTGCACAGCGTGTCGAGCGGCCGTCCGTTCGACGAAACCCTGATCCAATAGAGATTGTCCGGCAAAATGGTGTTGTTGCGGTCGATGTCCTCGGGAACGTCCAGGGTGACGATGCCGGAGGACAGGAAGCCGTTCGTCGAGTCGGAGATGACCTGCGATTTCCCGAACGGCTTCCAGCGATTCGATGCGAGGTAGAACCAGTCGAACGCAAATTCGGTGGAACCCGCCTCTGGTTGCGAATCCTCGCGCAGATGGAAGAACAGGGTGAGCAGCCCCGACAGCTTGCTGGCACTGATGCCGATGACCAGGTTGCCGTCGTTTTTATATTGCGGCACCAGGTGGATATGCGAGGCGTCGTCGTGCGAAATGCTTTCCACGCCGGACGGATGCAGATGAAAGAACTTGTCGCCGCGCTGCGCTTCATATCCCGACGCGACATGCTCCAGGCCGATCTTGCCGACCGCGCGGTAGTTGAGGGAAATGGCGTTGATGGTCGGCGTGTAAGGCGGATTGGGCAAGGGCCGGGGCGGCAAGGCCCGGGTAAAGAGTTTCGTCAGCCCGAAGCGCTCCAGCCTGGCATTATCGGCCATCACTTTGGAAAGAAGCAGCGGATAGCTCTTGTGGCCGAAAGGGTCCGCCGGGGCGGCGAGCGTGAGCTTGAAAAAGCCGTCCTTGGCCATGGCATCGTATTTGTAGCGGCTTTCGGGGATGCGCTCCATGGGTTTGAGGCCGGCACATAGCCCGCGAAAGGAAATGCGGCTTTGCCGGCTCGGTTTTCCGCTTCCGCCGTTTCCATTGTTTCCGTTGCCTCCGCCATTCTTTGCGGAACGGAACAGCGCGGCCTGCGGCTGGGCTTCCGTGTCGGCGGGAAGCCATTGGCGGTCGCGCAGTGCGGAAAGCTTGACCTTGAACGTGGTGTTGTCGATACGGGACGGATAGGCGCGATAGTATTCCGCGAAGCCGTTGGCGTCTTGCGGCAGCCCGCTCCACCTGATATCGGCCTCGAAGTCGACCAGTTTCTTGGACGCGGCCTCATGGTTGCCGATGATGAAAAAGTCGCCGTATGCGGGCGCGGGGCCGAAGGGTGCGAACTGCACGTCGGCGTTCAAGGGGCCGTGCTGGTTGTAGAGCTGGACGTTCGTCATTCCCCGCACGTCGACTTCAATTGCGATGTCCCTGACCACCCATTCCGAGAGCAGGCTGTAAGGGTAGAGGTAGCCATTCGGGTTGATGGTGAATTTGACGATGGGCTGGTCGGTGTCGAAATTGTCGCCATGGACGTCCGGCTTGTAGGGAACGACCGAACCGGCACCGTCGGAAAGGCGGAACTGGACCGTGAAACTGTCCTCGCCTTCTTTCGGATCCACCACCCCGGCGGACGGCAGGTATTCGTCGACCTCGATCCAGCCCGATTCGCCCGTCAGCGCAATGTTGAACATGCTGCGGAACGCCTTGAAGAAGGCGTCGACCGGTGTCGTGCCCAGCACGTCGGCGAGCCGCGTCACGAAAGACGCCGGATCGCCCATCGGGCTGTCGGCCGACAGCTTGAACGTGAGCTTGATATCGCGCAGCCCGTTTTTCAGAAGAAGCACGCCGCTGGCCACGGCAAAACCCAGCCGCGCCGTTTCGAAGGAATCTTCCGATTTCGTGCTGCGGGGCACGCCGAAAAGCGGATAGGAAGGCAGCGTTGCCGCCGCGCTTCCGGGCACGATGTTGTCGATCTTGTTGCGCTTGGTCGCGGTGGCGAATTGTTGCGCCAGGCCGGACCCTTCCGGTTCGACGAAGAGGCCGTTTTCCGGCGAACTCAGCGGGTCGCGCACGAAGTAAAGCGTGTGCAGGGAAGCCACTTCGGCATCGCTCACCAGCAAGTCGTTATCCGCAGCATAAAGCAGTTCGACACCGTTTTCGTCCAGTCCCGCGCGGAATTCCGTTCCTTTCGCTATCCGGACTTCGCGGCCGGCGGTATCGGCGGAAAAGAGCAGCCACGTGCTGTCGGGAAGGAAGTCGCGGCGTTCGGTCTTCAATACATCCCGGTAGTAAAAATGCAGATGCCGATTAGTGAACTCGTTGATTTTCCCCTGCACCCTCTGGAAAAGAGTCAGGAACGAGAGGAACAAGCCCATGGATGGGTCGTGGTCGGAACGAGCCAATGACAGCGTCAGAATGTCGCGCGATTCCTTCTGCAGCAGCAGCAAGGCTTGATGGAAGAAATGGAAGTTGGCCTTCAAAAATTGCAGCGCCGCCTTTTGCGTGAGGGATGGGGGAAGCATTGCGGCGGAGGCGGTGCTCTCGTCGCGGATTTCCCACACCGTGCCGAGCGCCTTGAAAGCCGCCTCGGCGCCGGACCTCGGAAACAGCCGCAGGAACAGGCGCAGCCGCCGCAATTCCACGCGCAGCACTTTCTCGATCTGCTCGCGGATATTTGCCTGTGCCCGCATTGCCGCCACGCTGGAGAGCCGGCCCAGCTTGGCGTACCAGGAATCCAGTTTTGCGGCGATCATGAAGGCCGGCAGATCCGCGGCGCGCAAATCGCCGTCGCGCAGGCGGGTGAATACTTCCTCCTGGGTCACCAGCAAGGCGGAAAATTCGGCGGTGAACTTCTGCGCATTGGTCGCCAGGATGGCGGCGAGTATGCAGGCTTCGTCGGAGTCGAAAAACGCCCGCCAGTTGCCGTCGGGGCGGTTGCGCGCATCGCGGTATTGCAAATGGCCGGCGAGTTCCGATGCCAGGAGCAGCAGGTCTTCAAAGCGCGTCTCGTCGACCTTGAAATAGCCGTCCGCCAATGCCGGCAACAGGCGCTGGCCCTGGCTGCTTCCGTCCCTGATGGTCAATTTGCTCATTGGCTGGAATCCGGTCTATCGCGGCGCAAAGTCAGTCGACATTGTTGGTGGCTTCCCGGAAATAGAAGGGATAGACCAGGTTGCTCCTGCTGTTGGTCGCCCGCACGACGTACTGGAGGTCGATGAGCAGGACACCTTCCATTGCGCCCGCTTCGTCGATGTCGATGCGCTTGAGGTCGATCCGCGGTTCGAAGAACAATACGGCGCGGCTGATGGCGTCCTTCAACAGGGTGAGCGTTGTTTCGCTGATGGTATCGAAGACGTGCTTTTTCATGCCGCAACCGTAAGCCGGTTGCATGATCCGCTCTTGCGGGACGGTGGCGAGCAGGATGCGCAGGCTTTCCTCGATATCCTCCGCGCCTGACACCATTCTCACCGCGCCCTCGCTGCGGCTGAATTCGGGAGGGAAGCCCCATCCTGTGCCGAGAAACGATTTGTCCGTATCCATAAGCGAATTCCCCGGTTCCGTCAGTTGATCGCGACCATGGCGCCCTTGACGGTCGTCTGGCCCGCGGCGGAAAGCTCGGCACTGGCATTGCCCTTGGCGGTGAAGCCGGCGTTGGCCGTGTGCGTAATGTTGGTGGCGCCTGCCTTGATGTCGGCCTGCGCATTGATTTCGACATTGGCGGTTGCCGAAATGCTGACTTTTCCCTTGGCCGTGATGGTAATGTCCTTCGGGCTGTCGAGCGTGATGCCGGACTCGGAAAGCTTGACCTGGTTGTTGGTCTGGTCTTGCAAAAGAATCGATTTCCCGTCGTCGCTGATCACGATCTGGTTGTTGTCGGGCGTGATGATGGTAATGATCTTCTTGTCGTCGTCGAACTCGAGCTTGAGCTTGCTCTTGGTGACGACGGCCTTCTTGAAATTGTCCGCCGTCAGTTCGTAAGGCGCTTTCCTCTTGCTGCTGTAGAGGCTGCCCAGGATCACCGGATTCGAGGGATCGTTATTGAAGTAGCCCAGGATGACTTCGTCGCCAATTTCCGGCACGAAGAAGGCGCCGATACCGTCGGAAGCATAAAACTGGGCAAGCCTGGCCCACACGCCGTCGGTTTCCGCCTGCAGGACGGGGATCGATACCTGGATCTTGTATTGCCGTTCGGGGTCCGCGTCGAGTTTTTTCACCACGCCGATGTGCAGGCCCTCGATGCCGGGCAGCAAGCCGGAGGCAGGAGGCGCAACCAGATCGCGGTTTTCCGCGAACCAGGCTGCGGGCGAACCGAATTCGGCTTCGGTGACCCAATTGCCTTCCGATATGGTGTGGCAGACGGCGGTAACGAACACCGAACCGTTGAAATGTTTGCCCACGCCGGCGAGTTCGATCAAGGTCCCGGCCTGTGCCAGGGAACTGCCCTGGAATTTCATCCGGCCCTGTATCCGCGCCAGGCCGGCCTTGGTCTGTTGGCCGTCGATCCAGGCTTTCAACGCTGTGCTGTCCAGCGGCACCGGCGTCTGCAAGCGGAAATTGCTGACGCCTAACACCTTGGCCAGGGTGGCCGAGGTGAGGTCGCCCTGCTCGTTGAGCGTCTTGGGCTGTGCCTGCTGTTGCACGATCTCCTGCTTCGCCAAATCCCAGGAAACGCCTTGCACGGAAGAGAGCTGGGTGCGCGCATCCATGTCGGCATGGAACTCCATCAAGTCCAGGCCATAGGTGACCTTCAGCTTGGCCGTGCCGTCGGTGGCCGGCGCCTTCACGCTGACCTTGGCCGCATCGACGATGACGAGCAGGCCGTTGACTTCGGCGCGCGAAAGCATGAAGTCCCAGTCCGTGCAGTAATACTGCACCAGCTCCTTGTATTGGACGGCCGTAGCGTCCACGTCCGCGCTGAGGCCGCTGCTGTTGCCGATCAGCTTGGAAATGATGTCGCTATCCTTCGAGTCGACAAAATTCGCGTTCTTGCGGCCGACCGTCATCGCCGCGGCCTTGTCGCGGCATTCCACCACCAGACGGGAATAGTTGTCGCCCGTGATCTTGATGCCGTGCCTGACGACGATGCCCTCGAAGATGGTGGTCTCGGAGGCTTCGTATCCGGCGTTGATCTTGATTGCCGCTCCCGGCTTGAAATAGGCGGCGTCGCTGACCGGGAAGGTCTGTTCCGGCATGTCGCCGTCGAGCACGACGAGTTCGGCAACCGGTATCTTGTTGACCGCTTTCTTGACGACGGCCGAAACCACCTGTACCGTGCCGGGAAGTGCCGTGCCGTCGCACAGCACCGACAGCCTGACCAGGCCGCCGCCATCGATCGCCGGTGAGGTCGCCATGCGATGCTACCTCAAGGGCGGGAAATTGAGCCGGGTTCCCGGCTTGATATCCCGAAAATTATTGATGCCGTTGATCCGCGCCACTTCCAGGTAGTAGGCGCTGTCCTTGTAGACGCGGAAGCATAGCAGGGGCAGGGTATCCCCCGCCTTGAATTCGATCGCATGCGTCAGGTCGGGAGAGCTCATGTTCGCTTCGGCAGCAGTCTCCTTCGGCCCCACGTACTGGATGAAATTCAGATTGATTTTGGCACGCAGGGGGACGCCGCTGGGCTTGAACAGCGTGTATTCGACCTTCATGCAGTTGAGCTTGCCAACGAACTTGAAGCTGCCCCAGGCCAGCATCACCGTATTGGGCTGGTGTTCCGACCCATCGAGGGTGAAGACCACCTTCTTGAGGTCGTCTAGCTGGCTGTCGATGTCGACAGCGGTCGAGTTGGAGGAAACCGGCGGCACGACGCCGGTTCCGTCGATGATGATATCGAACGAAATATTCTTTTCGCCGGAAGTATTGAACTTCGGCTGGTTTGTGGGCGCTCCCATCGCCCGCTTGTTGTTGTAGCTGATGTCGAAATTGCGCGCGTAGTTCGAGGGATTGATCCTCGCCGTATAGGTCTTGCTGGTGTCTGGCCCCGTGACATTGCCTTTGGCGTCGAGATTGCAAGGCGTAATCGTCAATTTGCTAATCACTTATCGCTCCTTCGCCTCGCGCAAGGCTTCCTGGATCATCCTTCTGCACTCGTCGAGCAAGGCTTTCTTCTCCGCTTCCGGCATGGCCTTGCCGTCGGCTTCGGCCTCCCCGCCGCAAGCCTGGACGACGTTGGATTTGACCACCATCTGTTTGATCTCGATCGGCATGGCCTATAGGATCCTCGATGAACTGAGATAGCACAGCTCGATCGTCTCGATCGCCACCTCATTCTTGGTCGAACTGAAGCCGTCAATATTCCATTTGACCGGATAGGCGTTGGTAAACTGCCACCCGCACAGCGGGGTGGCATCCGCGCCGAGCAGGTTGACCTTTACCAGCGACGGCACGATGGCCTTGGTGAAATCCGTCTCCAGCACGTCGCGGCACCATTGGACCAGCGGGGAGGAAACGTCGGCAATGCCGCGCTTGAGCACGAGGTTCGCATGCTTGAGCGATTTCGGCAGCAGGAGCGAATACTGATTGCCCCCTTCCACGATCGGTTCCGTCTCCATCTCGGTGGAAATGCCCGACACCTCCTGGAACGAGGTGTCGGAATTCCCCGGCAAGCCGACAAAAACGACCCGGAAATAAAAGGCCGGAAGCGGATACGTATCGGCACTCGCCATGACTTCACCAAAAACAGAAAAAACGGACCATCCTTATCCGCGACGTCGTTGCCGGCGTCAGCCGTTGGCGATCGTCAAGCCTTCATGCACGATTTCGATGGTCTCCACGGCCACTTCATTGCCTTCCGCCTTGAGGTCGGTCCCGGTGATCTTGGTCGGCCAGGCATTGGCGAGGGTCCATACCATGGTAGGCTTTCCGGTCTCATCGAGCAGGCTGATGGTGACCGGAACACGTTTGATGGTATTCATCTTGATGCCGTTGAACCAGTTCCAGAACTCGTTGTCCGCCTTGAAGATGCCCTTCTTCATGGTGACGTTGCCGTACTTCTTGAGGCCCGGCATCTTGATCGGCGAGAACACCGGGCTGTCTCCGTGCCGGTACTTGATTTCCTCCGACTGGACGTCCAGTCCGCTCACTTCCTGAAAAGACATCACCTTCGAATCCCATTTCACCTGGAAATAGAATTTGGGCATGGGCCATACTGCTGTCGATTGTGCGGAACCGTCATCTGCCATGACTTACTCCTTCTTCAAAATACGTGAATGTTTCGTCGTTGTTCGTAAAAAATCCGTCGGCTGACTCAATGGATCGAGGTCGGCGCCGTCAAGACTTCTGCATCTGCTGCTGGAAGGTGATTTCGATGAATTCGGCCGGCCTGCTGATGGCCACCAGCACCGTCACGCGCATGATGCCTTCGAGGATGTCGTTGGGCGTCATCGTCTCGCCCAATCCGCAGAAGACGGCAAATGCATCTTCCGGCACCGCGCCGGCAAGGCCGCCGCGCTTCCAGATGCCGTTCAGGAAGTTGCTGATCATGCCCTTGATGGTGACCCAGGTATTGGCCACGTTGGGCTCGAACACGTAAGCCTTGCTTGCCAGCTTCACCGATTCTTCCAGCATGATCATGGTGCGCCGCACGTTGATGTAGCGCCAATCGAGGCTGTTGCCGTCGAGCGTGCGTGCGCCCCAAACCAGGGTTCCTTCGCCGATGAAGGCGCGGATGGCATTGATCGACTTGCCCTGCGGCGTGACGTTCAAGTCCTCCTGCTCGGCGTGGGTGATCGCCACGGCGGGGGCAATGACCGAATTGAGGCTGACGTTGGCCGGCGCCTTCCACACCCCGCGGTTGTTGTCCACCATGGTGTAGACGCCCGCCATGGCGGCCGAAGGCGGCAGCAGGTTCAAGCTGTTCGCCAGCTCGCCCAAAAGCGTGTTGTATTGCGGGCTGAGCGCGATCAGGTTCTTGTTCAGCAGCGTCTTGTCCTGCGGGCTGGCGTCGGTCTTGGCGATGCCGTCGACGATGGCTTGCAGCGCTGCAGCCTTGTCCGCCGTATCCTTGTTCGCCGCCATCGCTTCGAGGCCGAGCTCCGCCTTTAGCATGCCTTGCAGCAGGGACTGGCCGGCGCTGTCGAGGTTCCAGTAGGCCAGATCCTTGGCTTGCGTGATCGAGGTCCGGACCCACGGATAGTAGGCCATGGCAAAATCGAGGAAATTGGTGCCCAGCGCGTTGCGGAAAGCATTGACCGGATCGCCTGCGGGATCCTGCCGGCTGCGATAGCCGTCGGAAAGATCCAGGATGCCGACGCGGTTCTTCATGACGTTGCCGCAATGGTCCAGCACGTGCTGCTGCACCTTGATCGCATCGGTTTGCTTTAGCACCATGGTGTCCGGTATCACCACCATGGTCGGTTCCTGCTCCTTTTGCAGCAGATCGACCCCGGCCGTGAGCTTGTCCGGGTCCACATCGTCGCTGTAGGTGCCGACGGAAACAACGTAGCAGGCGCCGCCGCCGTTCTGGAAGAACAGCAGCATGCTGTAGAACAGCAGGTATTTTCCCTTGGACTGGTTCAGCAGGTATTGCTTGCCGCCCAGGCCCAGCGTCGGTTCCTTCGAATCGGCCGGCGCTTCGGCAAAGGTGAATTCCGGCGTGGGGCCGGCGCCGAAATAAGACATATACTCCGCCATCGAGCTGATGCGCCAGGGCGTACTGGCAAGCGTCTTGCCCTTGTTATCGGCCTTCTCCGTATACCCGATGAAAGCGGGCACGGCGGTTGCAACTTCGACGATTGAACTTGGAAAGGCGTTTTTCTCGACGATATAGACGCCTGGTGTCTTCATCATTCCCATGTGATCCCTCTCTTAAATTGACTGCTTGACTTAAGTACCTTCGATGTCCGTCTGCTACGCCCTTCTTGCAGCCATTTCAAAATGAAAGCGCCACGCATTCTCGCGCTCATTTCGAAATGGATGCTTGAATTCCCTTGCCACTGCCTGGTTGCCTATTGGTTGCTTTCCTATTCCTCAAAAATTGATGTAGTTTTCAAAGACGATTTCTTTTTTGCCGTCGATCTCGTCCATGCCCAGCCGGTTCTTCGAGGCGGCGGGCAGGCGCTTGATCAGCACCCTGGCGCCGCCGTTGCCTTGCGTCTTGAGCTGGAACCGACAGGTCGGCGTTTCCTGGAGCGGGATCGCATCCTTGGAGCGGAACACTTTTGCCGGCCGGTTGCCCGCCAACAGCACCTCGCCGCGCTGCTCGAACACCACGCGATTGTCGGGATCGACGATCGCGGCGCTGCTGCCGCCGAGGTTGCCGAGCAAGAAATAGCGCCAAAGCGAACTGCGGGCCGCGAAATTGCAATAGCAATTCTGCGAAGGCCACGCGGCTGGAGAGCCGTCGTCATTTGCCGGCCCCGGCTTGACGAGCACTTCCACGACGAAATCCGGCGGCGCGCGGCGGTCGGCCTCGGTCAGAATGCCGCCGGCGATTAGCTCGCCCATGTCGCGCAGGTCTTTGTCTGACACGAACGCATCCTTGCTGAGCCGGCATGCGCCGCTGCCCGGATCCGCCATTCCGGCGCGATTGTCGAAACAAAGGATCGCGTCCGGGTCGCCTGAGGTCGGCGCGGTGTAATTGGCGAATGTCTTGTCGCCGCAATAGACCTTGAAGCGAAAGGGGAGGGCCGGGTCCGCTCCCTCTGCATACAGGCGCAGCGTGCGTGCCCGGTCTTGATCGTAGAACAGCGCCACGCCGCTACCGGTCGGTTTGGCCAGCACGTCGGCGCCCTTCATCATCTTGGCCGTGTCGGCCGTCGGCACGAAGTCAAGCCCGCGCCATTCGCCGCTCGAAAAGTAGCTATGCCCTACCCGGACGGTGAATAGCGGCTGGTAGATTCCCATATGCGGCTCGCTCACTTCACCGAAATGCGGCTTCCCATGATTGGGGAATCCAGGTTGACGATGTCGTTGGTATCGAAGCACACCACGCGCACGCGATACAAGACGGAAGGCAGGTACTTGCCGCTCAAGATACCCCACAGGCTGCTCAAGTCCTGCGTATCGAGGTTTTCGATATCGAGCACCAGCTTGTCGATGCGCTTGTCCAGGTCGGGCGTCGATTGATGGTCGAATACCGGCTGGCGCTGGAAAAAGCTGACCGCATTCGACAGGAATTTAAGCGCTTCCGAATAGGTGCCGGCGCTGAAATGCGCCGCGACCATGACATACAGATTCAGGAACAGCGGCGGCGGCGCCGAGGCTATCTTGTCGAAATTGGGCGATTGCGGCGAACGGATCGGTGTCGTGTCCTTGGTGACGTTGACCAGCATGACCACCAGCTTGTTATTGATGTTCGCCGCCAGCGTGCCGTCCTGCTCCAGGATGTTCGACATGACCACCACATCCTCGGCGAGATCGAAGGACCGCTTCAGGAACTGGTTCAGCTGGCTGGAGATATGGGACAGCGCGGCGTAAATCATGGGCTCGATCCGTCCATGACAGCCATTGCTGGGCCATAGGCGCGCGCGGTCTTTACGGGAAAGAGCGTGAGACTGCCCGCAAGCCGATCGACGCGATGTGGCTTGTTCCCTTCCTTCCGAAATGCATCTTGAAACTGGGCTTTGGGCATCTTCAACGGCTGTCCTCGAACCATCCCAAAATGAACGTGACGTCGCCGCCGTTTCCGACCATGCAGGCAAACCCGCTTGGCGGGGCGCCTGGACCGGCTCATCTCGAAATGCCTCTGAATATAATTTTTATAGTGCAGCACCCGCTATGCGAATTTTGAGCGGACCGGGTTTTCAAGAACACCCTCGCCGATTTCAAAAAACGTAACGGACGAACATATTGCCATTGATTATTGTTGAATTCACCTGTCAGAAATGACAGGTTGCGCAGGGGGCGCCGAGGGGTTCCGTATGTTTCCATCCATGACCTGACACTTTTGCCCGTCACGGAAAGTTATGAGATAGGCGTGAAATCTGTGGGTGTGATTTTCGGTTTTCCGAGTCCCGCAACCTGGAGATCATTTTCTGCGGACAATGGGGCGGCGAAACACGGCTTACCGTGCAGGGCCGAAACGAGCAGCGCTGATGGCGACGTCCAATGTGCGCGCATGTTAACTGTCAATTTTTGCGAGGGTGTCGCGCCTGAGAGGCGAGCCGTTCCTCAAGCATCGGCACTTTCAATCACCCTCTCGCGCCAGAGCCAGGCCAGCAGGCGCAAGGCCTTGGCTTCATCCATCGCAACACCCAGTGCGCGCAAGGCCTCGTCGAATCTCGGGCGGCGCCGAAGAATATCCAGGCATGGCAGCAACGCCTGATCTTCATGGAACGCCAGCGGACGCGGCAAGCGCGGATGGGCCAGCGCTGAACGCACCTGTACCTGATCGTTCACCACGCACAGCGTGCGCACGGTCTCGATGCCGGCGGAGAAGCGTATCGCCTGGTGCCGCCTCGGCGGCGCGGGCGGTGCTGGCGGTTCCGGGTTGCTCGGGGCGGCTTGTGCGACAAGCCGGATCTGCCGCTCCAGCTTGTCGCGCCAATGCATGAACGCCTCGGCCTCGCCGGTGGGGGTAGCGGCCTTGCTGCGTTCGCGCCAGAATGGCTCGTCGGCACACCAGGCTTGCGCGTAGTAGTTGCGCGTCCAGACGCAATGGCGCGCGCAAGTCTCGATCAAGCGCTCCTCGAAGAATTCTCCCGCTATCTCCTCTCCGGCCGGATCGTTTGATTGGAGGAATGTGTGCGCCGCCGTTACGGCCTGCAGCGAAAAGCGCATCGCCTTTTCCACGCCGGAAGACGAGATCGGATCGACGGCGAAAGCGGCGTCGCCGGTCTTGATCCAGCCCGGCCGCCAGGCTTCTATGTCGAGATAAGGCGTTGCGGCACAGACGTGGACGGAAGTCTGTGCTGGCGTTGCGGCCAATTCGGAGAACAGGCGGCTTGCCGCGCAGGCTGCGCGCAGGCGTTGCGCCGGGCCGCCCGGCATGTCATGACGCTGCCTCGCCGGATCGGCCAGCAGCATGGCGCGGTAGCTGCCGTCCGGCAGGCGCGTGCCCCAGAGCCAGCCCGTCGCCAATGCCTCGACCCGGGTTGTTCCATGCCATTGCGCCGGCAGGGTGCCGCAGTCCCATTCTGCCCAGCTTGCTGCCAGCGCGGGAGCGCAGTCCAGGCGGGCCGCGCCGCCTGCGCGTCCGCGCGCATCGATCACGAAGCCCGCTTCCAAGAGAGTCGCGCCGTGTTCGCTTTCGAGCACCAATTGCCACCCGCCGGACGTGGCGTTTTGGGTCGATACGCGCGCGGGACGCATGACTTCGACGCCGCGCTTTTCGGCCAGCGCCAGCAGGGCGGCGTCGAAGCGCGCGCGCTCCACCACGGCCGAGTCGCCGTGCAATGCATCTTCCGTCTCGGCGCTACGCCAGCGCACGCGGGCCGGCAGGCGGGCAATCAGCGGCACCCCGGCCAGCGCATCGTTGGCATCGAGCAGATCGACGATGTTGCGCACGCCCGGCGTCAGTGCCTCGCCGATCTGCGGCCGCGGCCAGAGCGTGCTGCGCTCGGCCAGAATGACGCGATAGCCCAGTTGGTTCAGCCGCAGCGCCGCGCACAGGCCCGCCGGGCCGGCACCGATGACGAAGACATCGGCATGGCGGGCGTTCAAGCGGGGGGCTCTTGTTGCACCGGCGGCGCCGCAAACCAGTCCGGCGCGAGACGGGCGAGACGGCGATGCGCCCCGATGGTGTAATGCAGCCAGCCGCGGATGTAGTCGCAAGCGCTGCGGCCGCGCGCCAGCACTTCGTGGTGGCAGCCACCGCCGCACAGGTAGCGCGCCCAGCATTGGCTGCACGGCTGTTGGCGGTGCACGTGGCGCTGTTCGAGCCAATGCACCTGGCGCGTGCGGTCCACGCCTTGCTCCAGGCTGCCCATGTCCCCGGCTTCGTCACCGACGAAGCGGTGGCATGCAGAGAGATCGCCGTCGGCAGAGACACCGAAATAGCCGGCGCCGGCGCCGCAGGGATAGGGGCGGTGCGTGCCGCGCTGCAATTCGCGCAGGGCATTATGCATATTGGCGAAAGGATAGCGCCGCCCGCCGATCACGTGCTGCTCGAACGCCAGGCCACAGGCGATCATGCCCTCGAGCATGGCCGCCATATCGTCCTGCCCCATCTCGGCGCGTCCGTTCGCGGCGTGCAGGAGCGGTGAAAAGCCCACGCTGTGAAAGCCCATGCCGACGAACAGGTCCAGCGTCGCCGGCAGATCGAGATTGAAGGGCGTAACCGTCACGCGTGCCGACACCTGCATGCGGCGCTGCCCTTCGAGCAGGGGCGCAAGACGGGCCACGATGTGCTCGAACGAACCCTTGCCGCCCTTGAACGGGCGCAGGCGATCATGCTGTGGCGCCGGACCGTCGAGGCTGACCGTCACGGCGAAACCGTGCCGCTCGAAGAAATCGGCATCGTCGGGCTGCAGCAGGCTGCCGTTGGTCGTGATGGAAAAGCCGCAGTGCACACCGCGCTCGGCCGCTTTGGCTGCCGCGTATCCGGTTGCCTCGCGCAGCACGGCGCGGTTGGCCAGCGGTTCGCCGCCCATGAAGGCCAGGTTGACGCGCGCGCCCGGTTGTGCGCCGTCGAGCAGCAGATCGACGGAGCGCAGGGCCGTTGCCAGGTCCATGCTCTTGGCCTTGCCGCCGAACTCGCCCTGCTGTGCATAGCAGTAGGTGCAGCCGAGATTGCATTTTTGCGCGATCGCCAGCGAAAGCGCGTGCACCGGCGGCGGCGCCAGCGGCGTGTCGTCGATTTGCGGCGCGCCGTGCAGGCCGCAGGACTCGATCAGGGCTTGCAGGTCGTCCGGCGCCTCGCCGTCGAACGCGGCCTTGAAGCGGCCGGCCAGTTCCGGTTCGAGCCGGTACAGGCGGCTGCCGTCCACCATCAGCAGGTTTGCGCCCTGACCGTCTTCGACCAGGTGCGCGTCGCGCCGGCGCGGGCGGGATGCGGCAACAATGCGGCGCGCCAGCGCGCCCGCATAGTCGGCTGCGGCTTCAGGACTCGTCTGCATCCTTGCCCCGGATGATGAAGCGCAGGTCTTCCTGCCAGGATTTGAACAAATCGTCATAGGACCAGAGCCGCGTGTCGCTGCGGTTGTCCGCCACGTACTGGCCCGTGCGTTTCTTGGCGAACCACATGTCCCCGTGCGACAGCCCATCCGTGCCGGCTTCGACATTGACGTAGTCGGGCCGGGTCGCGGCCCAGTAATAGCAGGCGCATTCGCGGTAGTCGTTCTGCCAGGGTGCGCACAAGCCCTGGGTCAGCTCGCCCGGTTGCAGGAGAGCCGGATTGAAAGCCTCCGTGCCATCCTCGAAGAATTTGCGCATGCGTAGCGTGACGGTGAGCTTCCTCGTTTCCGGGCTGCTGATGACTTCGGCGTCGGCGTTCCTGTCGCTGAAATCGCATTCCACCAGTTCACCCTGGAGATCGACGATGCGTGCCATCGAGTTGGACCATTCCATGAAGGAGACGCCGTTGGGGTTGGCCGAGGTGATCAGCGGCCCCGACGTGGCATTCGGATCGCCATCGGGGAAAACCGGACCGGAAGTCGCGACCATGGTGTCGAAACGCTCTTCCGGCTTGGAACCGGGCTTGCCGAAGCGCAGCAGGCGGCGCGTGTGCAAGTCTTCATGCGGCGGCTCGGCCGCGACCACGTAGTTGTTGTTCTCCACCAGCGTGATGCCTTCGAAGGCGCGGCGCCACAAGTTGCGGAAGTCGAATTCCAGTCCGGGGAAGCAGTTCGAGATGCCGGTGCGCGGCAGGATCGAGGCCGGGCTGCCCGTGCCGCGATGATGCAATTGCGCCGTCAGGTTGTCCGCCTCGAGCGAGCCCGGTGGGATGTCGCGCTCGTCTGCGGCAGGCGCGGGGCCGAACAAGGCATTCCTTGCAGCCTTGGTCACCATGTCGATATGGCGCCGCGTCAGCGTCAGGCTGCGGCCGTCGGCGCCGCGCATCAGCGCCGGCATCTTGCGCAGGGCGGTGGCCGAGAGGTCGCCGATCTCGTGCGGCCGGCGCAGGAGCTGTTCGAACCAGGGGGCGCCGCCGGCCGCCAGGGCGCCGAACACGCGCTCGTGCAGTGCCCGCAAGGCCAAATTGTCCACCAGCGAAGTGGCGGCAATGGGCTCGTAGATGCGCTCGAAATCGTTGGTATTTTGCCGCACCATGGTGCTGGCCACGTCGAGCCGGCCGTTGACCGGATTGCCGTTCATCACGGCCGTGTTCATCAGGCGCACCGTTTCCAGCGCGCGGAACACCAGTTCGGTGGCGTCGTCCAGCGACACTTCGTCTTCCATGACCGAGGGGCCATGGAGAATCTGCTCCAGCTCGTCGGAGATGACGCGCACCGGCATGGTGTCGGGCGCATAGGCCGGCGGCCCCGCGCCGATGCGGGCTTCGGCACGCAAGCTGGTGCCGTCGGCCAGCTTGAGCACGACGCGCACCACGCCGTCGCACTCGTCGTCCAGATAGCCCCAGCTGGTCTGGTTGCCCTGCTCGTTGATGTAGCCGGCATAGATGCTCGCCGGGTTGGTCAGGGTCGGCCCCGAGCTTTCGCTGTAGCCGAGCCAGGTGGTCTTGTTCTCGTCGAACAGGACCAGGGCATCGTCGTCGATGATGGGGTCGGGCACCGGCGCTTCGCCGGCCGTCTCGATGCGCACCCGGCGCGTGCCGTAGACGATGCCGGCGGCCGGCGTGTAGCGCAACCTGATGCCGGGGAAGGCTTCGGTCGGCTTGATGTATTGCACGTGGCCCAGCGGCAGCACTTTGCCCTTCAGGAAATTGGGGCAATGGCCCTCCATCGCGTGGCGCGTGTGGTTCTTGAGGCCATGCAGCCGGGCGTGGATCTGATCGTTCTTGTCAGCGGTGCGGCGGAAGATTTTGATATTGCCCAGCTCCACATCCCAATGCAAATCGGCAAGCGACAAGCCCTCTTCGGCCAGAAGTTCCGGCGTGAGCGGACGCAGCAGGTCCGGCTCGGCGCTGGTGCGGGCATAGACTTCCAGAAAGGGTGCAACGGGACGCACCTTGCCGTCGGTTTCCTTGAAGCGGATATTCTGCGGCACATAGACGCGTTCGATCTCGCCGCTTCCTTAGTTCACTACCAGGGATTCGCGTGGTGCGATCTGGCGGTAGTCGAGTGGCTTGGCCGGATCGGTCAGCAGTTCGAACGCTTCGAGCGGCGTGGCGGACGCGCCGAGACGGCCGATTGCCAGCGGCGGCAGGATTCTCAATTCCAAAATGGGCATGGCAATCTCCTAGAGCAGGGCGGTGTCGATGTTGCCGGACAGGATGCGTGCGGCAATCCGCATCACGCCGCCGTCGGCTTCGCGCAACGCATGGAGGTAGGGATGGCGCGCAGGCGGCGCCACGCACAGCAACTCGGCAATCAGGCCTTCGCCGGCCACCAGCAGATCCTGATGGGCGCGCCAGCGGTTGGCTTCGCCGAACGGGCTGTTGAGCGTATAGGGCATCTGGAACGGCGGCCCCGCCAAGCCGGCTTCGGGGCCGGCGTCCGACACGGGAAGCTGCATCAGGATTTCCGAGATGGCGCGCAGGTTGTACATCTCGCCGAAGGCCGCGTTCACGATAGTGCCGCGCGGGGTGATCGCGCCGGCCGTGTTCAAGCCGCCATACAGCGTGAAGCTGTGGATCAGGTAGTTGAGCAGCATGCGGTAGCGCAGGTTGTGCAGCGTGGCCCAGAGCTTCGCTTCGGGATGCGTGATGTGCGTGACCGGCGCATCGTCGAGTTCCGGATCGCGCGCCGGGTCGAGCGAAACGTAGGGATTGACGGCGACCGGACGGGCCGGCGTCCATGTGGCCTTGGCAAGCGGCGCCTTGGCGGGTTGGAGATCGGCCCACGCCGCAGCGGCAAAATCGTTCGGGCGCGCACCGCGCCAGAGCGCTTCGTCGCACGCTTTATGCTCAAGAGCGGCGCGCATTTGCACATACACGCGCAAAAAACGCACGAAATGCGAGGGCGTGCTGCCGCTAGTCGCTTCGCCTTGTTGCGCGATGGCGTACAAGGCATTGTAGGCGTCGTCGCGGCAAGTTACCGGCACTACCAGCACGTCGGGCGTGCCGCGCGGGTTGCCGCCTGTGCCGTCACTGCTGCTGCTTCCGCGCGCTCCGCCGCTGTAGCCGCGCCCCCACTCCGCCCAGTTGGCCTGGCAGGGATAGGTGTCGGCCTGGAATGCCTCGTCAGGCAGGTAATCTGGATCCTGGATCAGCGGCAGCAGCGTATTGAAAAGCTGCGCAACCTGGTGCGGATCGCTCACTTGCGCATGGACGCGCGAGCGGATTTCATCGCCGAGTTCTCCGCCATCCCAATCCACGGGCGATTCCGCATAGACGTATTTCGCCAGCGAATCGAGCGTAAGCGGCTCGAGCGTGAACGGAAACGGGTAAAAGGGTGCGTCCCACGGATAGTCCTCGCGCTCGAAATGCAGCGGCGCGCCAATCAAACGCAGCACATTCTGCACCGAGATCAAGTGGCCCATCTCTTCCTTGGCAATGCCCAGGATGACTTCCTGCCAGTCGCGCACGGCGTCGCGGAACTCGGCCGGCACTTGCGGCCCGCCGAGCGAATAGGCCGCATAAAGATATTGCACCATCAGGCAGTGCTCGATCTCGGCATCGATCGACAGCAGGTAGGTGATGTAGTCGCGCGGTGAGAATTCCAGGTTCACTGGCCGGGCCGGCGCCGCCTTGCTCAACAGGCCGGCAGGTGCCGGCGTTTGCGGAGCCGATGCCGTCCGCGGCAAAGGCGATCCCAAGGCGCCCAGGTGGCGCCTGATTTGTCCTGCACGCATCGGTATTCCTCCCAAGGTAATCGGCGGCGGGTACAGCCTGCGGATGGTTGCACGGGAGGAGTTGGAATTCAACTGATAGAAATGACAGGATGACATCATAGTGATGTGAAGATATATTCTTTGGCGCAACATTCCATTTACCCCACCGTGGAGCGCCCGCTCATGACCAGCCCCCAAGACACCGTGATCGTCAAGGCCGAGATTTACCCTCCCATCGGCATCGCCCGCGTCGGCAACAGCCCGGACGGTTTCTATCTCGGGCCGGAAGTGCCCGATCCGCATCCGCTTCCGCCCGGCTCCTATCGGGACGACGCGGGCAAGCTCAAGCGCGAGGCCGCGCGTTTCCGCCTCTACGGCTATAACGCTGCGGGTGAAGTGGTGGCCGAACTCACGGCCGACAATGCCGACATCGAGTGGCGCGCAACCCTGGCCAATACCAAGGCCGCCTGGTATCAATTTCAGATCGCGCTCGATATTCCCGATGCCGCCAGCGCGCCGCCTTCCTTCCTGCGCAACATGGCAATCGCGGACCGCTCGGTGCTGTCGATCACGCCGGGCGAACGCAAGATATCCGGATGCGAGCAAAGCGGCGCACCCTACCAATTCGCCAACGGCCTCTTCATGGGAGAGGAAGTCTATCTGGGCGAGCTGCGGACCGATGCACAGGGCCGCCTGATCGTGCTCGGCGGGCACGGCAGATCGGCATCCTATAACGGTGCGCGCGCCATTACCTTCGCCAACAACGAAGGCTGGTACGACGACGTGGCCGACGGCCCGGTCGGCGCCACCGTGCGCATCGGCGGCAGGGAAGTGCCGGTCATCCCCGCCTGGGTGGTGGTCGCGCCGCCGAACTACGCGCCGCAGCAAAAATCCGTGCGCACGATGTGGGACCTGATGCGTGACCTGTTCGTCAGCGAAGGCAAGCTCGCGGCACCGGCCAGCCCTTCCTTCCAGGACGATATCCGTCCGATCTTTGAACGCCTGTCGCGCCTGCAATGGGTCAACGCCGGCTTCGCCGCCGCGTTCGGCTGGGGCGGCTCCACGCCGTTTAGCCAGGCGGAATGGATGGCGCGGCTGGCCAACCCGGCGGAAGAACTGAAGGAATGGCGGCGCACGCTGTATAACCAGTTCCGCAATTTCAAGCGCGATGCCTGGGCGCCGTCGCCCTGGCCCTGGCTGTATGGCGACGCCATGGCCATTCCGCCGGCCGAAACGCCGGAGCAAAACGCCGCGCTTTCCACGCTGCAGTTGAAGTTCCTCGAACAATGGGCAGATGGCAATTTCATCGCCGACTATCGGCCCGACGCCGTGCCGCCGCAGCGCGTCGAAGATGTGCCGCTCGCCCAGCAACCCGATACGCTGACGCGCGCGGCCATGGAATTCTGCCTGGCCGACGCCTTCCACCCCGGCTGCGAAATGACTTGGCCGATGCGGCAAAAGACCATGTACATGGCACCGTTCCGCCTGGCGCACCGGCCGCCTAACTGGGTCGAGCCGGACTACGGCGGCGTGCTCACGCACGACAACTACTCCAGTACCTGCGGCGCCCAGATCGCCGGCGGCATCAGCCGCTGGATGGCAGTGCCCTGGCAGACTGACACGGCAAGCTGCCGCAGCGGCTACCAAAAGAGCTACGACCCCTATGTGCCCACCTTCTGGCCGGCACGCGTGCCGAACCAGGTATTGAGCCGCCACAACTATGAGATCGTGATCGACGAGTCGAAGCCGAAAGAAGAGCGCCTGCGCGCATTCGCCCAGCGCGCGGCGTGGATTCGCCCGCTCGGCAGCATCAGCTATGAAGAACAGATCAACAACATGATCGCCGACATCTCGCAAATGGGTGTCGTCGAAGTGCGCGAAGGCCCGAAGGATGGGTTGCGCCTGCCGCCCGTCATGGAGGTCGAAGAGCTGCCCAAGCCTGTGCCCAGGGAAGGGCTGTTGCATGCGGCCGCCGTGCCCGAGGAGTTCGAGGATATCGATATCGGCGCGATCGAAAAAGCGCGCCACCTGGGCGGCCGCAGGCACACTTAAGCCCGAGGTCGATAGGCGCCATGCGCGGGACGACGGCGACGCTCCAAGCCGATGTGCTGATCGTCGGCGCGGGCCCGGCCGGTGCCACGGCCGCGCTCAATCTGGCGCCGCACCAGCGCGTCCTGCTGGTCGAGCGCGAGGCTGCGCCGCGCCAGCGCATCGGCGAATCGCTCGCGCCGGCGGCACGCCGCCTGCTGGCCGACATGGGGCTATGGGAAGACTTCCTCGCGCAAGGGCATGCGCCGAACCACGGCACCCGTTCGTTGTGGGGCGGCGCCGGCGAATCCTTATATCATGATTACATGCACGACCCTGACGGACATGGCTGGCACTTGGACCGGGCGCGATTTGAGTCATGGCTGTGCGCACACGCCCGGCATCGCGGCGCATCCGTGCTCTTCGATACCCAGGTCGGCGAGATCTCGCCCAAAGCCGGCGGCTGGGAAGCGCAGCTGCAAGGCAACAGTGGCAGCCTGCGCGTGGAGGCCCGCGCACTGATCGACGCCTCCGGCCGCAACGCCACCGTGGCACGTCGGTTAGGCGCTAGAAGGCACCGAACAGACAAGCTGGTTTGCGCCTGGCTCTACGGAAGCGACCATTGCACCACGGCGCAATTGTCGCATGTCGAATCCGAAGAAAACGGCTGGTGGTACAGCGCGCCGCTGCCGAACCGTCGCCGCGTGCTTGCCTTTCATACCGATGCCGACCTGCCCGCCGCCAGGGCCGCACGCCGCGCCGGATGGTTGCATGACCAAGCAATCAAGTTGCCGGGACTGGGCCCGGAGCTGGAGCGCGCGCAATTTACGCCTGAATCCACAATCCGGATTACCGCGGCACATTCGTCGGCAACTTCACCGGCATCCGGTCCGGGCTGGTTCGCAGCCGGCGACGCCGCGCTATCCTTCGATTCGCTCTCGGCGCAGGGATTGTTCCATGCGCTTTATACGGGCCTTTGTGCGGCGGAGGCCTGCCATCGCGGCATGGAGGGCGATCTTCATGCCTGGGCCGGGTATGCTGAAGAGATTGATCGCATTGCCGCGGCGTATCGCACGCATCTCGGGCAATGGTATGGTGCGGAGCGGCGTTGGGATGCGGAGCCTTTTTGGCAGAGGCGGTTGGTTGCGACGATGTCGCACTCTGGCAATGAGAGCCAGCGACGGAGAGTATATTTATCTGAATGATCTAAACGCGCTATTTCGATGGGGGACGTGACATTCGTCATGATGCACCGGGCTGCGCCCGCCTGTTATTGATTCTCGATCGTTCTGCAAATGAACTGTGTCTGTTCCAGTGCCGACAGCTTGCTGACGAGATCGACCTGCAGCTGCTTGACTACTTGGTCGGGCAAATCGCCTTCAACCGTCACCTGAATGGTAAAGTGGTCCTCCACGTAGCGGACAACAATTTCGCCAATCCGAATTCTATAAACGCTATGGCGGTCCTCGTCCTCTCCCAAGACTTGGGTTGCAACATCTGGCGCGTAGAGTGACGACAGTAATGCAAGGTCGGGCAAAGTTCCCAGCTCTTTTACCAGTTTGCTCTCCTGCTCCTGTAGATCGTGCCACGCGTTTTTCTTCGACCACTGGTAGTGCCGTATTTGCCAGAGATGATTGCGTGTCATCCCTTCTCGGAAAACTTCGAACCGCGGCCATGTTCGCCGCGTCAGCCGGGTCCAACACCATGTGTCGACGTTTAGGCTCCAGTCGTCAATGTTTTCGACGTCGTCGGCGCCGTTGAGACGATCAATTCGGCCTCCGGTCACAATGATTTCGCGGCCGCTATCTGACAAGGTTGCCGTGTGATGGCCAATCCATCCCGGTGCATCGCCGGAAGTTTGTATCTGCGATACCTCCCATGTGGCCAAATCCAGGCGCATCACTTGGGTACAGTCGGCCCGTCTGTCGTCGGGATAACCCAGATTGCCGATCAAGATCAACGCATTGTCAACCACGGTTGCCGAATGGAAGTCCGTAGGCGGGAACTCTTCCGTTGGGTAGCAGTAAATCGCTATCTCACCAGAAGGAGATTTGACCACGACGTCGTTGTATATGTAAAAATCGGGATCGTAATAATCCTCGTGTTCGCCTGCGACGTAGACAATACGCCCATCTGGCAGATGCGTTTCGCTTTGGCCGAATCGATCAAAACACCATCCTGGCCCCTCTCCAAATGGTGAGGGGCCGTGGAATTTTTCGTTGATTGCATAGGCGCTGATCCGATTGTCTACCAACCAGGCCCATAGGGCATTGGTCATCACCTCTGGATTTTTCGCTCCTCTGCGGGGAGATCGCCATTCGGCAAAGCATTCCTTGGTAATATCCGGGGAAGATTCGTTCATGTTGAATTGGAAATCTCAACTGCTTCGGAAAAATAATTCGCCGAGCTTATCAGTTAATGACGCCAAAATCTTATGTTGTTACGCTACAGGGGAAGAGATGAGTTGTGATTTCGGGGTTTGGTTTCCCTATGAACGCCTTTCCAGCACTGAGGCCTTGCAGCTTTACTCCCGTTTGTGTGACGGGGAGTCCAGCCTGGCACGGCCTCATCCGGCTGTCGAAGCCTTTTATAACGAGCTGGTAGCCAAGTATCCGGAAATCGATACTGTCGAGGATGATCGCATCGACGATCATGACTACTGCCCTTGGAGTTGTGCCCTCGATTACTCGCCTGGGCATGTGATCATGGCATGTGTTTGGTCCAAGGCAGACTATGTTGGGGAGCTGGTTCATAGCCTCGCGCGCAAACACGGCTTAGCCGTTTATGATCCACAGTCGGAACGCATTACCTACCCGGACGTAGATTCGACGAGCAAAAAGCGCCCCTGGTGGCGCATCTGGTAGTTTTACATTTAGCCAAGATCCACAATAATGCCGTGGCCGAAAGGTTTGAAATTACCCTATGAGCTTCGATTTATTTCTGCAAGCATTTGAATCGGGCGGTCCTGCGCAAGTGGATCGCAATAAGGTAGTGTCTGTTTTGCGTCGGCATTGCCCCGACACCGCCGATGATTTCGGTTTCTACCTTGTTCAGTTTCCTGACGGATCGGATGTCGAGTTTTCTGCAAAGGGATTGGAATCCGACAGCGAATTCACAGGTTGCGCGTTTCACGTTCGCGGATTTTCGCCACATATCATCGGATTCATTTTCGATGTGGCTAAAATTGGCGGTATGGTCATCCTCAATGCTCAAGGGGCGGACACGATCGTTAACCCAACCACCATCCTCACAGACCAACACCAGGCGGCACACGTCCCAAGCAGTTTAGGGAAGGAGGCGGTACTTTGTTCGTCGCCCGAGCATCTGGCCGAGTTACTTGGGACCGGTTTCGGGAATTGGAAGGCTTATCGCGATTTGATCGTCGGGCGGAACTGAAGCCGGCGTTCGGTCATCGGCGTGCACCAAATCGCCAACTAACCCACGAATCGACCTGGAAGCATATCTTTGCCAAACCCACTTTGGAAGCATAAGCTTGCCGACCCGGCAAAGTTATCCTTCCATCGACAAAATTCGCAGGAACCCTTGCGGCTATTGGTGGAGCGGAGGAGGATCGAACTCCCGACCTTCGCATTGCGAACGCGACGCTCTCCCAGCTGAGCTACCGCCCCATGTGAGTCTTGCATCAGGTTGTCGAAGCGGGGTTGTAACTGCTCCGGCCCGAGGCTGGCGTCAAGTATAGCAAGAAATTCCCTTTTTACGCTTGTTATTGGAACGTACGGCTTGATACGGTCTCGCCCATCCTGACTGGGCCCTTTTCGGCAGATGTCGGCAAGGTGCCTGCCACGCGGCCCCGAATTGTGTGCACTTGTGAGACCTGTCTTGAAAAAGCGTCGGCAAGTGCCTGAATCTATTGACGGAAATTGAATTGCGACACTATAGTGGAGGGATGATTTCCGACTTCAATCAACTTTCCGAAAAAATCGGCCGCCTGGCCGAGATGACGCGCGCGCTGCGCCGCGAAAATGCGGAGCTGCGAACGAATGCCGCGAATCTGACGGCGGAGAACGCCGATCTGCTGCGGCGGATCGAGGAAGCGCACCAGCGCGTGACGGCGCTGCTTGAGCGCATTCCCTCGCCGGAAGCGGAAGATGATGAGGAGGTTGCATGAGGGTAGCTCCTAAAATCGTAGCGAGCCGCCCAAGTTCGGGTCGAGAAGCGCAGCCGTACGGCTGTACGGTGAGCATCGCAGGCCCGAGATTGGCCGGCGCAGTAGATTTTAGGGGATACCCGTGAGCCAGCTCGACGTTTCCATCATGGGCCAGTCCTACAAGCTCGCCTGCAAGGAAGGCGAGGAGCGGGCTTTGCGGGAAGCGGTCGCTTACTTGGACGGCAAGATGTGCGCGATTCGCGATGCCGGCAAGATCAAGGGCAATGACCGCATTGCCGTGATGGCCGCACTGGGCATCGCGGCGGAACTGCTCGGCTCGAAGGCTGGCGACGGCCCTCTGGCCGATATGACGATTGCCGATGTGCGGCACAAAATTGCCTCGATGCACGCCGTACTTGATGCCGCGCTGACGCCGCAGGAAAATCTTTTCTGAATTCGCGTAAAACATTTGACACTCGGGCGCAGAAGAGTAAACTTGGAATCCCTGCCGTGTTCGCGATTGCCATATATTCCTTGAACCATTTACGAGCATAGGTTACGGAAATTTGTTTGATGGGCGTGAGCGTCGCTTGTCCGATGAACCCGAAATTGAACTAACTGTGACCACCTTGAACCGTCAGGTTCGGGATGCCGGCACAGCGGCACAGGCGGGGCTTGATACACGGCGGTTGCATGAAAATGCAACCGCTTTTTTATTGCCGACTTTTTGGAGCAAGCCGACATCATGAAGCAATACTGGCTGATGAAATCCGAACCCTCTGAAATCAGTTTCGATGACGTGATGGCGGCCAAGGGCCAGCTCGTTCCCTGGTTCGGCGTGCGTAACTACCAGGCGCGCAACTACATGCGCGACATGATGAAGCCCGGCGACGGCGTGCTGTTCTACCATTCGAGCTGCCCGGAACCCGGCGTCGCCGGCCTTGCCGAAGTGGCGAGCACGCCTTACCCGGACCACACGCAGTTCGACCGCAAGAGCAAGTATTACGACGAAAAGGCCACTGAGGAAAATCCGCGCTGGATGATGGTCGATGTGAAGGCGGTGCAAAAGACGCGCCTGCTGTCGCTTAACGAGCTGCGCGAAACGCCCGAACTGGCCGACATGATCGTGCTCAAGCGCGGCAACCGGCTGTCGATTACGCCGGTGACGGCGGATGAGTGGAAGCTTATTACCAAGCTACTCAAAAAATAGGCGTCTATCGCGAGCTTGGACGGTAGGGTGGGTGAGCGCAGCGTTACCCACCATATGCGTCAAATAGCTTCCTTTAGGCGCTTGGTGGGTAGCGCTGCGCTCACCCACCCTACAAAATCCGAGCCTATTGCGCGTACTTTTCTCGCAGCGCCTTCTTCTGCACCTTGCCCATGGTATTGCGCGGCAGTTCGTCGACGAACTCGATGCGCTTGGGCACCTTGAAGTTGGCAATGCGCTGCTTCAAGTCGGCGATCATGGCGGAAGCCGACAATGCCGCGCCCGCCTTGGGCACAACCACCGCCACCACGGCTTCGCCGAAATCGGGGTGCGGCACACCGATCACGGCCGATTCCGCCACGCCTTCCATGTCGTCCAGCACGCCTTCGATTTCCTTGGGATAGACGTTGTAGCCGCCCGAGATGATCAAGTCCTTGCTGCGGCCGACAATGTAGTGATAACCCTCGGCATCCACCTTGCCGACGTCGCCGGTGATGAACCAGCCATCGGCGGTGAATTCCTCTGCCGTTTTCTCCGGCATGTTCCAGTAGCCCTTGAACACGTTCGGCCCCTTGACCTGGATGCCGCCGATCTCATCCACCGCGCAGATCTTGCCGTGTTCGTCCACCACGCGCACCGAGACGCCCGGCAACGGAAAGCCCACACTGCCGCCGACGCGTTTTCCATCATATGGGTTCGATATCAGCATGTTGGTTTCGCTCATGCCGTAGCGTTCGAGGATGGTGAAGCCGGTGCGTGCAATGAAGCTGTTGAAGGTTTCGAGCAAGAGCGGCGCCGAACCGGAAACGAACAGGCGCATGTTGGCGCATACTTCACGTCCGAAGGACGGTTCCGCCAACAAGCGCACATAGTAAGTCGGCACGCCCATGAAGACGGTGGCGCGCGGCAAGTTGTGCATGATGTGCTCGACGTCGAGCTTGGGCAGGAAGATCATCTTGCTGCCGTTGAGCAAAGCGCAGTGCGAAGCGACGAACAAGCCGTGCACGTGGAACAGCGGCAGCGCGTGCAGCAGTACGTCGCCTTTTTGCCAATGCCAGGCTTTGTGCAGCGTCTTGGCATTCGAGGCGAGATTGTCGAGCGTCAGCATCGCGCCCTTGCTGCGGCCCGTGGTGCCGGAGGTGTAGAGGATGGCGGCCAGGTCGTCCGGTTTGCGCGCGACGGGCTCGCATAGCTCCGGATAATGCTGGGCGCGTTCCAGCAGCGAGCCGCTACGGTTTTCCGACAAGGTGAAGACGTGGGCCGTGCCGGCCTTGAACGCAATTTGCGCCACCCAGCCGAAATTCTGCGGCGAGCATACGACCACCGCGGGGGACGCGTCGCCGACGAAGTAGGCGATTTCGTCGGCGCGGTAAGCCGTGTTCAGCGGCAGGTAGACCAGGCCGGCGCGCAGCGTGGCCAGGTAGAGCAGCAGGGCTTCGGGCGACTTTTCTACCTGCACCGCAACGCGCGAACCTTCCGGCAGATCGAGCGCCAGCAGCATGTTGGCGATGCGCGCCGTGGCGCGTTCCACGTCGCTCCATGAGTAGTACAGGCCTTCATGCGTTTCGATGCAGCAGGCTTCGCGGTCGGCGGGAAAATGTTCGGCGAACAGGGCGTAGAGATTCATGGTGTCATCGGCCTTGAAATTCAGGAGGGCGCTTGGCGAGAAAACTTTGCACGCCTTCGCGGTAGTCGTCGCTGTCGAGAAAGGCGTAGGCGGCTTTTAATTCTTGTTCGCTCAGAGGCTCGACGGACTGGCTCAGGCGCCGCGCCATGGCCTTGTTGGCGCGCGCAGCCAGCGGCGCGCCCTGTGCGATGCGGCCCGCGGCTTCCGCCGCCGCGCTATGCACGTCGGCGGCGAGCCGGTGCAGCAAGCCCTTGGCCAGCGCTTCTTCCGCATCGAACACGCGGCCTTCGAGCAGGATTTCCAGCGTGTGCGCTTTGCCCACCAGTTGCAGCAAGCCTTGCAATTCGCGCGGCGCCAAGGGAAAGCCGAGCCGGTTGATGGGAATGCCGAAGCGCGATCCATGCTGGGCAATGCGGATGTCGCAGGCGCAGGCGATTTCCAGCCCGCCGCCTATGCACACGCCCTCGATCGCTGCCACCGTGGGATGCAGGCATTCCGTAATCGCTTGCAATGCCGGCGCGATCAATTCCTCGTGGTATGCGATGCCTTGCTCCATTGTGGCGCGCACGGAGGAAAACTCCTCGATGTCGGCGCCGGCGGCGAAGTTGCCCTCGCAGCCTTGCACGATCACGCAACGCAACGAGGTATCGCGCGTCAAGTCCTCGAATACCGCGCGCAGGCGGCGCCACATCGCCGTATCGATCGCATTCAGCTTGCCCGGATGGGACAGTGCGACCGTGGCGATATCGTGCGTGCGCGTGACGAGGACGTCGGACATCAGGCTGGATCCTTGATCTCTACAGCATCGTCTGTACTTGCGCTCCCGGGGGCGCTCGGTACAGGAGGGTTGCCGGGCTTGCGGTAGGCAATCACCAGCAGCACGATTCCCAGCACGATCATCGGCAGCGACCACAATTGCCCTGCCGTGACGGGGATATTGCCGACATAGACGACGTAGTCCGGCACGCGGAAGAATTCCGTGAAGCTGCGCGCGCAGCCGTAAAGCAGCGAGAACATGCCCGACACCGCCATCAAGGGCTTGGGCTTGCGCGCGAACGGCCACAGGATGATGAACAGCAGCACGCCGTCGACCAGCATCTGATACAAGGGTGAAGGATGCACGGGGTAATTCGGGATGCCGGGCCACCACATGGCCCAGGGCAGGCTGGGGTCGGCCGGCCGGCCGGGCAGTTCGTGGTTGATGAAGTTGCCGAAGCGGCCCGCAGCATAGCCGAGCGGTACCATGGGCGCAATAAAATCGAGCACAGCCATTACGTTGCGCTTGCGCTTCCTGGCCCAGAGGCCCATCGCGATCATCACGCCGACGAAGCCGCCATGGAAGGACATGCCGCCGTTCCATACCTTCAAGATGTCGATGGGATGGGAAAAATATTCGGCCGGGTGATATAGGATCACCTCGCCGAGCCGCCCACCCAGCACCACCCCAAGCACGCCATAGAACAGCATGTCGTCGAGATCTTCGACGGTCCAGCCGGCGGCGGCATTATGCGGCTGCTTCACGCGCAGCCGGCCCAGGATCAGGAATTGCGCGAAGGCGACGGCATACATGATGCCGTACCAGTGCACGGGCCAGGAAAAGACGTGGAAGGCGACCGGATCGAAATTCGGATGAGTTAAGGGCATGTTCAGGCTGTTTTCATCAAGTCAAGGAAGGCTTGCAGTACCGGGGAGGTGGCATCGCGCCGCCACGCCAGGCCGGTTTCCACCATGGGCACCTTGCCCGCCAATGGCCGGTATTCGACACCGGGCCGCCTCAGGTTCGACACGGATTGTGGCACAAGTGCGATTCCCATGCCTGCCGAAACCAGTCCAACGATGGTTTGCATCTGGATCGCTTCCTGGGCGATGCGCGGCGCCACGCCGGCATCATGGAAGCAAGCCAGGATGGCGTCATGCAAGCCAGGCGCGATATGGCGCGGGAAAATGATCAGGGGCAGCTCGCGCAAGCGTTCCAATTGCAGCGCGCCGCGCCTGGTGTGCAAACCTTGGGGCAGGGCGGCCACCAGCGGTTCTGTCAGCACGGTACGGTAATGCAGTGCTTCCGCCGTCTTGTCGGACAAAGGCGGTATCAGCAAGCCGGCATCGATCCTGCCTTCCAGCAAGTCTTCCTGCTGCACGTCCGAGGTTGCTTCGCGCAATTCGATGGCCACTTGCGGGTAGGCTTCGCGGAATTGGCGCAGTAGGGACGGCAATACGCTGTAGTCAGCTGTCGAGACGAAGGCCAGGGCCAGCCGTCCGGTTTCACCGGCAGCGGCGCGGCGCGCCAGTTCCGGCAAGCCCTGCACCTGCTGCAGCAGGCGGCGCGCCTCGGGCAGCAGCGCTTGGCCGGCCGGCGTCAGCGCCACGCTGCGGTTGGTGCGCGCGAACAGCGCCGTGCCCAGGCAGGCTTCGAGCGCCTGTATGGTTTGCGACAGCGGCGGCTGGGTCATGTGCAGGCGTTCGGCGGCGCGGCCGAAGTGCAGCTCTTCGGCGACGGCGACAAAATAGCGGAGTTGGCGTAGTTCCAGGTTCATGATATGTAAATCATATCATTCAATAGTGAATCATATATTTGACACGCACTACCAGACAGGGCAATCTTGCGGAATTCGCGCCCGGACCGAGGCGCGTTACGTTTCAGTACACCGCAGATTAGGAGCCACCATGGCCTACAACCGCCGCTCGAAAAACATCACCCAGGGCGTCTCGCGCAGCCCGAACCGTTCCATGTATTACGCCATGGGCTATGAGAAGGAAGACTTCGACAAGCCCATGATAGGCGTGGCCAACGGGCACTCGACGATTACGCCGTGCAACTCTGGCCTGCAAAAGCTGGCCGACATCGCCATCGCCACCATCAAGCAAGCCGGCGCCAACCCGCAAGTGTTCGGCACGCCGACGATTTCCGACGGCATGTCCATGGGCACCGAAGGCATGAAATTTTCGCTGATCTCGCGCGAAGTGATCGCCGACTGCATCGAGACCGCCGTCAACGGTCAGTGGATGGACGGTTGCGTCGTCATCGGCGGCTGCGACAAGAACATGCCGGGCGGCATGATCGCCATGCTGCGCACCAACGTGCCTTCGATCTATGTTTACGGCGGCACGATCAAGCCGGGCAACTGGAAGGGCAAGGACCTCACCATCGTTTCGGCCTTCGAAGCCGTGGGCGAGTTTTCCGCCGGACGCATGTCGCAGGAAGACTTCGACGGTATCGAGCGCAACGCCTGCCCGTCTTCCGGCTCTTGCGGCGGCATGTACACAGCCAACACCATGTCGTCCTCGTTCGAGGCGCTCGGCATGTCGCTGCTGTATTCCTCGACCATGGCCAACCCCGACGATGAAAAGACCGGCTCGGCTGCCGAATCGGCGCGCGTGCTGGTCGAAGCCGTCAAGGCCGACTTGAAGCCGCGCGACATCGTGACGAAGAAAGCCATCGAGAATGCCGTGGCCGTCATCATGGCCACCGGTGGTTCGACCAACGCCGTGCTGCACTACCTTGCCATCGCCCACGCCGCTCAAGTCGAATGGACCATCGACGATTTCGAGCGCATGCGCCTGAAGGTGCCTGTCATCTGCAACCTCAAGCCCTCGGGCAAATATGTTGCGACGGATTTGCACCGCGCCGGCGGTATCCCGCAAGTGATGAAAATCCTGTTGAATGCCGGCTTGTTGCACGGCGATGCGCTCACCATCACGGGCCGCACCATGGCCGAGGAATTGGCCATGGTGCCCGACGCGCCGCCGGCAGGGCAGGACGTGATCATGCCCATCGATCAGGCGCTGTATGCGCAAGGCCACCTTGCCATCTTGAAGGGCAACCTCTCCACAGAGGGTTGCGTGGCTAAGATCACCGGCTTGAAGAACCCCGTCATCACGGGCCCGGCGCGCGTGTTCGACGACGAATACACCGCCATGGACGCTATTCTGGCCGACAAGATCAATGCCGGCGACGTGCTGGTGTTGCGCTACCTCGGCCCCAAGGGCGCGCCGGGCATGCCCGAGATGTTGGCGCCCACTTCGGCGCTGATCGGCAAGGGCCTCGGCGAATCGGTCGGCCTTATCACCGACGGCCGCTTTTCCGGCGGCACCTGGGGCATGGTGGTGGGCCACGTCGCGCCGGAAGCCTATGTGGGCGGCACCATCGCGCTGGTCAAGGAGGGTGATTCGATCACCATCGACGCGCATCGGCAACTGATTCAGTTGAACATCGGCGACGAGGAATTGGCCAAGCGCCGCGCCGAATGGAAAGCGCCGCCGCCGCGTTACACGCGCGGGGTGCTGGCGAAGTTTGCGGCGCTGACTTCCTCGGCCAGCAAGGGCGCGGTAACCGACGGCGGCTTCTAACCATCCCCCGGAGCCGGCCGAGGGGTCGGCTCCAGTCAGGCTGTTGTGCGCCCCCATCTGCTCATATGTAAATCCTCACCTCCCCCTTCTTTGCGCACCTTGTCTCGCGGTCTCCGTTATGGCGCAGCGCTTTCCGCATTTTCCTTTCAAATCAGGCGAATCTTCTTTCGTTAATATATTTTCGAAAGCTTTCAAAATATATTGACTCTGTGGTTTTGCTTGAATAATATTTCACTGCATTGTAATTTATTTTTATGTCTTTCGATTTTATGTTTTATTTGTAAATTCGAAAGTATTCGAAAAAATCAAGATATTGAATCGTTGTCGATCCGACGATGGACCATGTCGCATCCTGCGAGTGGTTGGTCAAGGAATGCCTTCTCGCAGAAAAATACATGGGGCGAGTCAATCGAAAGATATTCAGCCCTGGCTTGGACAAACAGAGTTGTTGTACGTGAAAAACGGCTGCGTCAAAGATCCAACGCCGCGCTTTCGCCGGGATTTTCCAGGGGACGCCTCCAACCACTTTGATAAGGATGAGATGATGAATAGAGAATTCAACAGCAACGGCCTGTCCGGGAAGCTGAAGCCCATTGCCGCGCTGATGCTGAGCAGCTCCAGTGCAGTAATGCTGTCTGCCTGCGGCGGGCAATCCGCTTCGAGCCCCGATCCGACCCCCAGGGCCGACGTACAGAGCCGGCACGCCGTCGTGGCTGTGGCACGGGCCGCGGCGAAAGTGAGCAGCTCAATCAACCGCATCGTTTCCAATACCAATGGTGCCTGCACCGAGGCTGTCGCCAGCAGTTGGGACATCCAATTGAATACTTGCAGCGGCGGCGACTTGCAGAACTTCCAGTTCATCCCGGTCGCGTCCGGCACGGATGTCTACCAGCTCAAGAACGTTTCAACCGGGCTGTGCATCACAACGACCGGAAGCAGTTCGGGATCGTTCGTGGAGCTCGATGATTGCGGCAGCGGCACAAACCAGCAATTCCAGGTGTCCTCGGTCGGTACCAACCTGGCGCAATTGATCAATCAAGGCAATAAGCTGTGCCTTGATGCGCCGACCAATACCAAGTCGATTTCGTTCTCGATGGCGACGTGCGCCAGCAGCAATCAGCATGAAGTCTTCCAACTGCCGTTGGTGAACACGCCGACGCCAACACCTACTCCGACCCCAACGCCAACGCCAACGCCAACACCTACTCCGACCCCAACGCCAACGCCAACGCCAACGCCAACGCCAACGCCAACGCCCACTCCGACTCCGACGCGCTGGGCCCCTACCGCATCAACCAGCTGGGAGTGGCAACTGAGCGGCACTCTGAACACGTCATATGTCGCCACGGTGTACGATATCGACCTGTTCGATTCCAGCGCCAACACCATCGCGCAATTGAAGAGCGCGGGCCACAAGGTGGTCTGCTATTTCTCGGCGGGCAGTTCGGAAAACTGGCGCCCCGACTATGCGAAATTCAACGCCGCGGACATGGGCAAAGCCATGGACGGCTGGCCGGGCGAGAACTGGCTGGACGTGCGTTCGGCGAACGTGCGCAGCATCATGGCGGCGCGCATGGACCTTGCCGTCACCAAGGGGTGCGACGGGGTGGAACCGGACAACGTCGACGGCTATACCAATTCGACAGGCTTCCCGCTCACGGCGCAAAACCAGATCGACTTCAACACGTATCTGGCCACGCAGGCCCACAGCCGCAATCTGGCTGTCGCGCTGAAGAACGATGTGGATCAGTTGGCGGCGCTCGAACCTTTGTTCGATTTTGCCATCAATGAGCAGTGCCACGAATATTCCGAATGCGGCGGCTATTCGGTCTTCACGTCCAAGAACAAGGCCGTGTTCAATGCGGAGTATGCCAGCAAGTATGTGAACAACACCAACGGCGCACGCACCGCCATGTGTGCCGCGGCCAAGGCCGCCAACTTGCGCACGCTGGTCTTGCCGCTGGCGCTGGATGGCTCATTCCGAACCAGTTGCGATTGAGTTCGAAATTGACTGTAAACCAAATGCAATGAGCGGAGCGCCGCAGGCGTGTCTTGCCTGTGGCGCTCTCGCAAGAGTTGTTCCGCTCGGGGTTGGGCGGATTGTAGGGAGGCGGTGGATGGAAAAATGGCCCGGTTGAAGCGGGCCATTTTTCTGCGCATCTGCAAGAGCCGGTCAGCAGCCGGTGGCACTACCCGTGGGTACGCCAAGCATATTGGCAAACTTCGTGTAAAGCGACACACGGTCTTGCATCTCCTGGTAGCCGACCGAACCCGGCGCCTGACCGCATTCGATGCCGCCGTTGATGGCATTGATGGTCTGGCCGAAGGCCGTGGAATTGACCATTGCGTTATGCGGCGTCACGCCGGCATTGCCGGTCTGCGTCATCCAGTACCACAGCGCCGTTTCCCAGGTGACCACGCCGTCGGTGGCGACCAAGCCGGGATTGTCGATCAGGTCCAGGCCGAGTGCCGAGCCGGCCGCGCCGTAGTTGTAATTCCAGCTGATTTGCAGCGGGCCGCGGCCGTAGTATTCCTGGCCTGGCGCGCAGGCATAGCTGCCGCCGCCGCAATAGGGGGCCTGCGCGATCTCGTTGATGTAGACCAGGCCACCGGTCTCATGGCTGACGTTGGCGAAGAAGGCTGCGGCTTCCTGCAGCTTCTGCGTCTGGCTGCCGGTGTTGGCGAAGGCCGGATACTTGTTCATCGCCGTCACCAGGTTGGCGTAGGTGTAGAAACCGTTCGCGCTCGGGAACATGGCGCTGTACTGCGACTGCGAGACGGCGAAGCCGCCCGGCGTCGGTGTCGGTGTGGGCGAGGGCGAGGGCGAGGGCGAGGGCGAGGGCGAGGGCGAGGGCGAGGGCGAGGGCGAGGGCGAGGGCGAGCCGGCGCAAGAGGTCGGTTGCCAGTACCAGGTGCTGATGGTCGGATCGGTGCCGTCGCTGCCGTTGGTGCCGTTATTTACTTCAAGGTAGTAATTGCCGTTGGCCGGGTATTTGACGACGGTGCCCTTGTAGTAGTCCACGCCCGCGCTCCAGGTGCTATAGGTGCAGCCCGGTGTGGGAGTCGGCGTCGGTGTGGGAGTCGGCGTGGGCGAGGGGGAGCCGCTGCAGCTCGTCGGTTGCCAATACCAGGTGCTGATGGTCGGGTCGGTGCCGTCGCTGCCGTTGGTGCCGTTGTTCACCTCTAGGTAATAGTTGCCGTTGGCCGGGTATTTGACGACCGTGCCCTTGTAGTAGTTGACGCCGGCGCTCCAGGTGCTGTAGGTGCAGCCGGGCGCGGGAGTCGGAGTAGGCGCGGGGGGAGGAGTCGGCGTCGGGCTTGGTGCAGGCGTAGGTGTCGGCGTCGGTGTGGGCGACAGCGAACCGCTGCAGCTTCCGCCCGCCTGGAACAGGCTCCCAACGGTCGGATTCCAGCCGGTGCCCGCATAATCGGTCTGGTTGACCAGGGCCGTGTAGGTCGAGCCGTTGTAGGTAACGACCTCGCCCGCGGTATAAGTGCCGCCGCTGGTCCAGGCGACGCATGCTGCCGCTTTTACGCTGCGTACCAAGTGCTTGTTGCCGCCGTTCAGCGAATCGGCTGCATTGCCGTTGCCGCCGCCACAAGCGGCCAGCATGCTGCCTACCATGCCCAACATTACACTGCTGCAAAGTCTGGTGCTGCGAAATTTGGTGCTGTAAAGTCTGATTCTCATAGTCTCTCCTCAACGCCACAGTGAAATTGCCGTCTGGCGGCCGCTTGTTATCGTGCTACCCGGGCATCGCATGTCGCATACCCTGCATCCTTGCTAAATTGTCAAATTGCAGCCGCAGCCAAGAATGCGTCTGAAGAAAATGATCGTCAAGTGGTTTTAATTATTTCAAACCAGTTACATACCATTTGTGGGGTGGCGCCGTGGAAGTGCCGGCGATCGGGTGCATCTGGCCGGGTACGCCCCGAGGAGGATGCGCCGACTCGGCGCGTTAATTTCAGAGGTAAGCTGGTTCACGGACGGGCGTCAGGAGATTTGCGCCATCGAAGTCGAAGTTAGCGGAGGCGAACGTGGCCTCCCGGTGGATAAGTTCGACCTACCAGTCCACTTTTTGGGTGGATGGCATGTGGCATGGTTCTTCTACTGAATCTTTTCCCAAGGATTTCAGGTCGGCGCATTGCGCTGCAAAGCGCCGTTTAGCGCCTCTTTTTGTTCTTGTCGAAGGTTTCCTTGACACGTTTTTGGCGCAATTTTTCCGTTTCGTCATCCGACCTCCGCTTGTCCAAGCCAAGCATGCGTTCGATGAATTCGAACCAGATGAAGGCGACGAAGGCGACACCGACAGGCCACCACCACGACATGGTGGCAAATGGACCGACTTCGAAATAGCGCAACGCAAACAATGCAAGAGTGATGAGAATGAGCGGCATGGCGCCTCCAGGAAACCAGCGTGCTAGCATAAATCGGATGTTGCACATGGTCAATCACGGATGTCTGATGTGCATCAAGGACTGACACAACTTCAGCAGATATCGTACTATTGGCCAGCGGTGCGCCTGAAAAATTGCGGCCCCCTTGGCTTCCTCTCATCAATTTTATTGGAGAATACAATGAAGAAATTCCTTTCGCTCGGCTTGTTTGCCGCCGCGCTCTTTGGTGGTCAGGCGGCATTTGCCGCTGACGCCGCGGATTTGGCCAAGGCCAAGGGCTGCCTTGCTTGCCATTCCGTGGACGCCAAGATCGTCGGCCCTGCCTACAAGGATGTGGCAAAGAAGTATGCCGGCCAAAAGGACGCGGAAAATCAACTGGTGCAAAAGGTGCTGAAGGGTACCTCCGGCACGTGGGGCCAAGTCCCGATGCCGCCCAATGCCGGCGTCACCGAGGCCGAAGCGCACACGCTGGTCAAGTGGGTGCTGTCGCAAAAGTAAGCGCATCTCACCATGAAAAAAGCGCCCCGTGGGGCGCTTTTTTCGTTACTGCCTAAGAGCTTGATGCACTTAGTGAGTGACGGTGATGACTTGGCGCTCGCCACCCTTGTAGGTGTACAGCGTCATCGTGCCGTTCTTCATGTCGCCCTTCGAATCGAATTCGATGTCGCCGGTGACGCCGTGATACTTGATCTTGGCCAGGAACGGCAGGTACTTTGCCGGCTCAGCGGACTTGGCGTCCTGCATCGCCTTGGCCATGGTCATGACGGCGTCATAGACATAGGGAGCGTAAATCTGGACGTCGACGCCGAACTTCTTCTTGTATTCGGCCTTCCACTTTTCCAGCGCAGCCTTGCCGGAGTCTTCCACACCGCCTGCTTCGGCGCACACCACTTGGCCATCGGCCATGCCGTCGCCGGCCAGCTTCACCAGACCTTCGGTACAGATACCGTCGCCACCCATGAACTTGGCGTTGATGCCCAGGGTCTTCATCTGCTTCAACATCGGGCCTGCAACGGCGTCCATGCCGCCGAAGAAGATGACGTCAGGATTTTGCGCCTTGATCTTGGTCAGAATGGCGTTGAAGTCGGTAGCCTTGTCGGTGGTGTGCTCGGTGGCCACAACCTTGGCGCCCTTGCCCTTTGCGCCCTTTTCGAATTCGGCGGCGACGCCCTGACCGTAGGCTGTGCCGTCGTCAATCACGGCGACCGACTTGGCTTTGTTCACTTGCACTGCATAGCGGCCCAGCGTGCCACCCAGTTGGCCGTCATTGGCGCAAACGCGGAACGCGGTTTCAAAGCCTTGTTGCGTGTACTTGGGGTTGGTTGCCGAGGGCGAGATTTGCGGGATGCCGGCATCGTGATAGATCTTCGAAGCGGGGATGGTCGTGCCGGAGTTCAAGTGGCCGATCACGCCGTTGACTTTGGCGTCGACCAGTTTTTGCGCTGCAGCGGTACCTTGCTTCGGGTCGGCTGCGTCGTCTTCGGCGAGCAGTTCAAAGTGAACCTTCTTGCCGTTGATGGTGAAGCCCTTGGCGTTCAATTCGTCGATCGCCATGCGGGCGCCGTTTTCGTTGTCCTTGCCGAGGTGGGCGATCGCGCCGGAGGTGGGACCGACATGGCCGATCTTCACGACTTGTTCATCTGCTGCCGATGCCGTTCCAGCGAAAGCGAACGCGACTGCTGCGGCCAGCGGAATCATTTTTATAGTCTTAAACTGCATGAATGTCCTCCTAAGGATTGAAAAAATACGAGGTTGCTGCAACACTTGGAGCAGGTTTTGCCCGCCCCAGCTATTCAGGTTTCTGAACAAGCAGACGGTACAACATAAAAAACCGTTCGGAAAGAGTTTTTCTGCGGTTTTTTGACAAATTCCACGTTTTTTATATGCCCAAATTTCACACCCTGGACAAGGTAGATCGCAAGCTTTTGAACCTGCTGCAAAGGGACAACCAAACCCCGACCAGGGTTCTGGCAGACAAGGTACATATCTCGCAGCCGACCTGTTTGCGCAGAGTGCGCGAGCTGCGCGAAGCGGGCGTCATCAGCGCCGACGTGGCGATGGTCGATCCGTTCGCGTTGGGCTACGGCATGCTGGCTTTCCTTGAAGTCTCGTTGAACAACCAGTCCGACGAGCACATGCAGGATTTTGAAGCCAGGATGAGCAAGGAAGCCGAGGTGATGCAGTGTTATTTCGTCTCGGGCGATTACGATTACTTCCTCGTCGTGCACGTCATCGACATGGAGGCGTATTACCAGTTTGTGCGGCGCGTGATTTCGGGGTCGGGCAATGTGCGGCACTTCCAGTCGCGCTTCCCGATGAAGCGCGCCAAGTTCGCCACGCGAATCGCCTTCGATGAAAAGGCTGCCGAATTGCAGGTCAAAGTCGGCAAATGAGCCTGTGAATGAGCCTGCAAATAAGGTGTAAATTGCTGTCGTTTTTTGGCAACAGCAGAGAGCGGAGCGCTATGCTGTTTGCACCGCACCGAACGAAGATGTCTTGCGTTGCGGAATCCCCGTAAATTCGAAGTCGACTTCCGGTTGCCGCCCGGACACGATCTCTGCGATGGCCTTGCCCGAGCCCGCGCCCATGGTCCAGCCCAGCGTGCCGTGGCCCGTGTTTAGGTAGAGGTTGCGGTAGCGCGTCTTGCCGATGTAGGGAATGTTGGATGGTGTCAGAGGACGCAGTCCGGTCCAGTAGACGGGGTCTCCGTAATCGCAGGCATCGGGGAACAGCTCCCGTGTGCGGCGCGTGATCGCGGCGCAACGCGTGGGATTCAATTCGCGCGTGTAGCCGTTGAGTTCGCAAGTGCCGGCTACGCGCAGGCGATCGCCGAGGCGCGAGATGACCAGCTTGTAGCCGTCGTCGGTCAGCGACACGGTCGGCGCCGCAGCGGGATCGGTGATGCGGTAGGTGGCGGAATAGCCCTTGCCCGGGTAGATCATCAAATCCATGCCGAGAGGCTGCAATAGCGGTGCGGAAAAGCTGCCGGCCGCCACGACATAGGCATCGGCATGCAAGACCTGGTGCCGCCCTTCTGCATCGATCACTTCAACGCCGGTGATTTTGGCGTCGCCGCCTTCTGTCAGGAGGCGCGTGACCGTCGTGTTGAAGCGGAACGCCACGCCGGCTTGTTCCGCCTTCCGCGCCAGGCCGCTGGTGAACTTGTAGACGTCGCCGGATTCGTCGTTCGCGGTGAAGTCGCCGCCGACGATCTTGTCGCGTATCGAAGCAAGGGCGGGTTCGACGCGCACGACTTCATCGGCCGAAATCGTTGTGCGCGGGCAGCCGAGTTCGCGCATCAGCCGTGCCGCAGCCAGCGAGCTCTCGAATTCGCGCCGGTCGGTATAGAAGTGCAGGATGCCGCGCGTCAGGTGGTCGTACTCGATCCCCGTGTCCGCACGCAGCGCTTGCAGGGTCTGCCTGCTGTATTCGGCAATCGCCACGATCTGACGGATGTTGTGCGCCGTGCGCGCCGCCGTGCATTCGCGCAGGAAGTGCATGCCCCACTTCCATTGCAGCCATTCCGGGCGTAGGCGGAACAGCAGCGGCGCATCTTCCTGGCCCAGCCATTTCAAGACCTTCAGGGGCGCTCCGGGGTTGGCCCAGGGCTCGGCATGCGAGACGGAAATCTGGCAGCCATTGGCGAAGCTGGTTTCCAGCGCCGCGCCGGGTGCGCGCTCGACCACCACCACCTCGTGGCCGGCCTTGTTCAAGAACCACGCCGAAGCGGTGCCGATGATGCCAGAACCCAAGACAAGAATTTTCAAGACGATCTCCGTTATCCGATAGTGAGATTGTAGAAAGTTCTCGTTTTTTCAGGCAATCAACAACGTGGTGGATCTTTTTATTGGAATACATTTACGGAAAATTTTTGTGCCGCCATGTAAGAATTTCCGGAAATTCTTACTTTTTCGAAAATTGCATTCTCGAGATTTCCCGATGCACCGCCTGGGTAATCACGTCTTCGAGGCTGGCGCGCAGGTTTTGCGTGACTTCCTTGGCCATGGTTTCCACCGACAGCTGCAGCACGTCGGCCAGCGCATTGCGCACGCGGGTTTCGATTTCGGCTTCGACGCTGGCCATCACTTCAGACAGGATGCGTCCGCCTATCTTGCGTTCGAGGCGGTTCCATTCTTCCGTCAGCCAGCCGTCGATCAGCGGCACGTCGACCACTTCGGGGCGCGGCGCCGGCCTGGCGGCATCCTGCGGCTTGGAAGACGCAACGAAGTTGCCGCTGTCTTCGATCACTTCCGTAAGGATGGGGATTCCGGCGTCCAGGCTGGTCTTGCTCATTTGTCTTCTGCCACGATATGCGTCAGCGGATAGCCTCGCTGCTGATAAAAACGGTAGCGCTCGCGTCCGGCGCTCACTTCGCTCGCGTCGGTGGAGACGAGTTCGAACATGCGCTCGAACTGGGCGAAATTGTTCGGGGTTCTGGCCGAGAGATTGATCAGAATCTGGCTGTGCGGCAATGCGGCTTCGTCGTTCGCCGTCAACAACACTGGAGTGTGGCGCGCATTGGGGTCTTCGGCCATCACGTGCGGCAGGAACTCCTGTTCGGCGAAGGTCCACAGCATGTCGTCGAGCATGCGCAATTCGTTGCGGTCTTCCGAATACAGCACCACATTGAAGTTGGCCGCGCGTGCCTTGCGCACCAGCACGCAGGCGTAGCCGAGCTTGTTGGCGACGTTGCTGCGGAAGTCTATCTGCGTCATGCGGTTGCGGTCGCCCGCTTAGAAATGAAAGCCGGGCTGTGCGCCGGGTTCTTGGGTGGGAGCGGGCGCCGGCGCTGGCGCTTGCTCCACCGGCTTGGCTTCAACCTTGGGCGCCGGTGCGACCAGAGCCTCGGGCGCCGGATTCCTGTGCGACTTGGGCATGTGGTTGCTGGTCGGATAATTCGCGGCTGTCAGGGCCATGTTCCACTGCTCGACCGAGAAACCTGCTTGTTTGGTGCGGCCGACCATCAGCACGGGGACGGTGGATGTACCGGCCAATTTCGTGAATTGGGCGTTGTCCTCGGCGGTGGTGATGGTCTTTTCGACGAACGGGATGCCGCGGTCGTTGAGCAGCTTGCGCCCTTGATCACATGGCGTGCAGCCCTGGCTGGTGTACAGCGTGACGGGGCTGTTTTTTGCGGCTTGCGCCAGCTCATACGGCAGATCGTCAAGCGAGGAGCCGCCGCCGGCCATGGTTTTCTTTTCCACCTTGGTGGCCGTCGATGGCGGCGGTTTGTCGCTATAGCTCACCGTGCCGTCGGGCGCGACGTACTTGTACATCTGCTGGGCACCGGCGGTGGCGCAGAGCAGGGCGATCGCGAGAGGGGCAAGTTGCTTGGCTTTCATGCATTCACCTTGGTTGGCGGGTGTGGATTGTTACTTCATAACCGAACTGTAATCGAATTTACGCCGCCATTCCACTATGGCGCAGCAAAGCGTCGATTTTCGGTTCCCGGCCGCGGAAAGCCTTGAACGACTCCAGCGCCGGACGCGAACCGCCCACGGCCAGCACTTCCTGCTGGAATTTGCGTCCGACCTCGACCGACAAGACGTTGCCGGTTGCGGCGCCCGCTTCCTCGAAGGCGGCATAGGCGTCCGCCGACAGGACTTCGGCCCACTTGTAGCTGTAATAGCCTGCCGCGTAGCCGCCGGCAAAGATGTGGGAAAACGAATGCTGGAAGCGGTTGAAGGCTGGCGGCTTGAGGACCGCAACCCGATCGCGCACGCTGTCCAGCAATTGCTGCACGGTCTGGCTGCCGCCGGCCTGGTAATCGTAATGCAGGTGCATATCGAACAGCGAGAATTCAACCTGGCGCAGCGTCTGCATGCCGGATTGGAAATTCCTGGCGGCGATCATCTTGTCGAACAGCGCGCGCGGCAAGGGTTCGCCCGTATCGGCGTGGGCCGTCATGTGCTCCAGCACCTCCCATTCCCAGCAAAAGTTTTCCATGAATTGCGAAGGCAGCTCGACGGCATCCCATTCCACCCCCGAAATGCCCGAGACGGCGAGGTCGTCGACTTTGGTCAGCATATGATGCAAGCCGTGGCCGAATTCATGGAACAGCGTGATCACATCGTCGTGCGTGAATAGCGAAGGCTTGAGCTTGCCATCGACCATGGCGGGTTCGGTGAAGTTGCATACCAGGTAAGCCACTGGAGTTTGCGTGGCGGACGCGACACGGCGCCGCTCGCGCGCACCGTCCATCCACGCGCCGCCGCGCTTACCCTTGCGTGCATAAAGGTCGAGATAGAACTGGCCGACCAGTTGTCCGTCGCGCTCGATGCGGAAGAATTTGACGTCGGAGTGCCAAGTGGACGCGGTGTCCGGCTTGATCGTGACGCCATACAAGGTCTCGATCACGCGGAACAGGCCATCGATTACCTTGGGTTCGGGGAAGTATTGTTTCAATTCCTGCTCGGAAAAGGCATAGCGTTCCTCGCGCAGCTTTTCCGAGGCGTAGGTCAAATCCCAGGCCTCGATCTGTTCCAGGCCCAGGCGTTCACGTGCAAAGGCGCGCAATTCTGCCAAGTCTTTTTCGGCGTAGGAGCGGGCGCGCTGCGCCAAGTCTTCCAGGAAGGAGACGACTTGCGCCGGAGTTTCGGCCATCTTGGTCACGAGCGAGACTTCGGCGAAGTTCCGGTAGCCCAGGAGTTTGGCTTCCTCGTCGCGCAGCTTCAAGAGTTCGACGATGTTGCCGCTGTTGTCCCACTCCGGCTTGGCGCCGAGTTCGGAAGCCTTGGTCGCGTTGGCGCGGTAGATCTTTTCGCGCAGCCCGCGCGAGTCCGCATATTGCAGCACCGGAAAGTAGGAGGGGAAGTGCAGCGTGAACTTGAACCCGCTCCGGCCATCCTTTTCCGCCGCGGCGCGCGCGGCGGCTTTGGCGTCGCCAGGCAGGCCGGCAAGTTCCGCTTCGTCTTCCACGATCAGGCTGAAGTCATTGGTGGCGTCGAGCACGTTTTCCGAGAACCTGGTGCCAAGCGTGGCTTGCGCCTCTTGGATTTCGGCGTAACGCGCCTTCTTATCCTCCGGCAGCTCGGCGCCCGATAAACGGAAGTCGCGGATGGCATTGTCGACGATGCGCTTGCGTGTAGCCGTCAGGGCCGCGAATTCCGGACCGTCGTGCAATGCCTTGTACTTGCCGAACAAGGCCAGGTTTTGCCCCAGCTCGGTCCAGAATTCGGTCAGCTTGGGCTGATTTTCATTGTAGACGGCGCGCAGTTCGGGTGTGTCCATCACGGCATGCAAATGGCTGACCACGCCCCATGCCCGGCCCAGCCGTTCGGTGGCGTCTTCCAGCGGCTCGACGAAGCCATCCCATGTGGCAGGCGTATCGGGCGATTCCAGCCTGGCTACAGCGGCTCGGTTTTCCGCGAGCAGGGCTTCGATTGCGGGTGTCACATGTTCCGGTTTGACTTGCTCGAAGCGCGTCAGGCCGGAAAAGTCGAGCAGCGGATTGTCTTGTTGCATCAGTGTCTTTCAGCGGATTCGATGGTGTTGACCAGAAGCATGGTGATGGTCATGGGGCCGACGCCGCCCGGTACGGGCGTGATGTGGCCTGCCACTTCCTTCACCTTGTCGAAGTCTACGTCGCCGCACAGCTTGCCTTCGTCGTCGCGGTTCATGCCCACGTCGATCACGATGGCCCCGGGTTTGACCATGTCGGCGGTTACGGTGTTCCGGCGGCCCACGGCGGCCACCACCACGTCGGCCTGGCGCGTGTGATAACCCAGGTCCGGCGTCGCACTATGGCAGATGGTGACGGTAGCGTTGGCTTGCAAGAGCAGGAGGCCCATCGGCTTGCCGACCGTGTTGCTGCGGCCGATTACCACGGCATGCTTGCCGCGCAGGCTGGTACCCGTGCTTTCGATCAGCTTCATGCAACCGTAAGGCGTGCAGGGACGGAAACCGGGCAGGCCGGCCACCAGTTCGCCGGCCGAAAGAACCGAATAGCCGTCCACGTCCTTGGCAGTGGAGATGGCGGCGATCACCTTTTGCGGATCGATATGTTTAGGCAAGGGCATTTGCACCAGGATGCCGTGCACGGCCGGGTCGGCATTCAAGGCGGCGATGCGGGCCAGCAAGTCGGCCTCGGAAAGCGTGGCGTCGTACTTGTCAAAAAAGGAACGGATACCGGTATCGGCGCAAGCCTTGATCTTGTTGCGCACGTAGACCTGGCTGGCCGGATCTTCACCGACCAGGATCACAGCCAGGCCGGGCTGCTTGCCCTTGGCCGTCAAGGCTGCCGCGCGCGCGGTGACGTCGGCGCGGATGTGTTGGGAGAGTTGGGTACCGCTGATCAGTTGGGCAGTCATGGAAGGTGGGCCGGGAATGAAAGGAGTGATGCCCGGAATTATACTTGCTCATTTGCCGTGACGGCCCTTCGGCGGGCGTCGTGGGCGGGGCGCGGCAGGCGGGCCGGCAAGGAAGATGTCCGGCACGGAAGGTGTCCGGGAGCGGGAAAAACATGCGGCTGCCGAAGCAGCCGCATGGCGTCACTCTGAGTCTATTGCAGTGTTTTTATTGCAATCTGGCGCCGCAGGCGCCGGAAGATCATGCGATGTGGTTGACCAGGTTGAATGCGCCGACGCCATGGGCCACGCCGATTAACTGGATGCCGTCAATGGTGCCGCCACCGGAGTTGACGTGGATTTCATAGATCGCCGCGCCCTGGTTGCTGTCGATCACAAACGTATATTCGCCGCTGGTTGAGGCGGAGGCGTTGATTGCCCTCAATATGTTGGCCTTTGCGCTCGTAAGGTCCGTGGCATCGAACACCGTAAAGCCCGGCAACGCGCCCAAATCTTCCTCCACGATCACGCTGTTAACGCCGACCGTGATCGTATCGTTGCCCGAGTCGCTGATATTCTGCTCGCCGTTGTTTTGCGCATTGTTGCTCAGGGTCAGATTGATGTTGTCCGAGGTGGTGTTGAAATTATTGATCGTTACATAGTGGCTCGCGTCCGATGCCCCGACGATCGTGGCCCCGGCTCCGCCATTATCAATATTGAAGGTGTTGCCGCCCGCGCCATTTTCCTGAATGACCTGGTTGAACCCGGCCGCACCGGAATTGACGCTCGCTGCACCGATGGAAATGTTGACGGTGTTGGACCCGGATTGAAGGCCGATCATGGTCACCGCATTTTCCTGCGCGTTCAGGTTGATCGTCGACGTGCTGTCGGCGATGTTCATCGTGCCGCCGGCGGCGGAAATCGCAGACGTGCCGGCGTGGAAGTCGGCTGCTTCCGCAGAGCTGACTGTGACGGTGCCCGATCCGCTAATGGCTAGGTTGGTCGCGGTGCCGCTGGCGTTGATCGTGGCGCCGCTGATATTGATACCTGCCAGTACGTTGAATGTGTCCGCGCCGCTGCTGCCCAGGGCGAACGTTCCGGTAAAACCGTTTGCATCGAGGTTGTAGGTATCGCCGCCGGTTGCGGCGCCGTGTATGGTGTCGGAGGTGTTGTTGATCGTGATGGTATTGCCGCCGGACCACAGGGTGTAGTTGCCCACATTGGCGTTGTCGGTCACCGACCCGGCATCGGAGAAGATGATGCCGTCGCCGACGAACGTTCCGCCGCTGATGCCGCCGGCATTGAACAGATTGTATTGCGCGGTGGTCATGGTTTCCGAGCCGGCTGCGGAAAAGACCAGCCCCACCGAGGCGCCGCCTGAGGTGATCGTGGCCCCGCTGATGTCGCCGCCGACCGTGACATGGATGCTGTCGTTGCCGGCAGCACCGAAAGCCATCGTGCCGGTATAGGCCAGGGAGCCGAGATCGACGACGTCGTTACCGCCGCTGGCTGCGCCGGTGACGTTGTCTGCGGCGTTGGCCAAGGTGATGGTATTGCCGGAGGCGGAAAGTTGATAGTTGCCCACGTTGGCAGCGGCCATCACCGTGCCTGCGTCGGAGAACACGATCGTGTTGCCGCCGAAAGTGCCGCCGCTGATGCCGCCGGCATCGAACAGGTTGTACTCCGCCGTGTTCAGCGTTTCCGTGCCGGCGCCGGAGAGAACCAGGCCGACGGCCGCGCCGGTCGAGCTGATCGAGGCGCCGCTGATGTCGCCGCCCACCGTGGCATGGACGCTATCGGTGCCGGCTGCACCGAAACTCAGGGTGCCGGTATAAGCCAAAGCGCCAAGATCGACCGTATCGTTGCCGCTGGCCGCGCCGGTGACGTTGGCGCTCGTGCTGAGCAGCGTGATCGTGTTACCGGCGGTGGACAGATCATAGTTGCCCACACTGAACATGGATGTTACCGTCCCAGCATTGGAAAGGACGATCGTGGCTTGCGGCGGGCCGCCGGTGCCGAAGAAGATGCCGCCGCCTGAACCGTCGAATAGGTTGTATTCCGCCGTGGAGAGCGTTTCGGTGCCTGCTGCGTTCAAGGATAGTTCCACCCCCGCGTTGATGGTGGAGGTGATCGTCGCGCCGCTGAGGTCGCCACCTACCGTGGCTTCGACCGTGTCGTGACCGCCGGAGCCGAAACTCAGCGTGCCGGTGTAAGCGAGGCTGCCGAGTTGGACGTTATTGATGCCGCCACTAGCCGCACCGGACACGTTGTCATTGACGTTGTTGAGCGTGATGGTATTGCCGCCGCTATACAAATCGTAGTTGGCCACGTTGGCGTTGGCGGTCACCGTTCCGCCGTTCGAGAAGATGATGGTGTTGCCGCCGAAGGTGCCGCCGCTGATGCCGGTCGCGTTGAACAGGTTGTATTCGGCCGTATTGAGCTTTTCCGTGCCGGCGCCCGAGAGCGCCAGTGCCACCGCGCCGCTCCCTGTGATCGTGGCAGCGCTGATATCGCCACCTACCGTCACGTCCACCGTATCCGTGCTGCCGGTGGCGAACGACATGGCGCCGCTGTAGGCGAGCGAACCGAGATTGACGGTATTGCCACCCGCCGAGCCGAGGTCAGTGACGTTGTCTGCCGCGTTGGTGAGGGTCAAGGTATCGCCGCCGGAAGCGATATTGTAGTTGCCTACGTTGGCGATTGTCGTCACGGTGCCGGCGTTGGAGAACGTGATGTGGTTCGTGCCGAACGTGCCGCCGGTGAACGTGATGCTGCCGCCGGTGGTGGCGGTGATGGTGTTGTATTCCGCCGTGCTCAGGGTTTCCGTTCCGGCCGCGCTCAGCACCAGCGCAATTGCCGCGCCGCCATTGGTGCCGGCGATGGTGCCGCCGCTGAGGTTGCCTCCGACCGTGGCATTGATCGTATCGGGGCCGCCCGTACCGGCGTTGAGATTGAGCGTGCCGGTGTAGGCCAAGCTGCCCAGGTTGATGGTTTCGCCTTGGGCGGAGGCGATGACGTTTTGGTTTGCAGCGGAAAGCGTCACGGTATCGGCATGGCTGGAGGTGACGTAGGTGGTCACACCCGAGTAGGTGATGCCGGCCGAGGAGGCGGCGTCGGCCCCGCTGACGACGCCCGTGCCGAAGTTGAAGGTCGTGGCATTGGCGTTGCCCGAGGCATTCAGGGTGAAATTGCCGCCGCTGTCGGTTACGCTGGTGGTGCCGTGCAAGAGAAGCGCCGCCACTGTGCCGAATGTCACAGCGGGGTAAGCTGCCAGATCGGCGCCGGTCAGGCTTACCGTCGATGCGGCCGTGGTGCCGTTGAGGTGAATGGCGTCTCCCGAGACCGTCAGCGAAATGGTTGGGGTCGGTATCGGCGCCGGTGTCGGGCTGATGCCTAACATATTGTCGATGGCCGTGACCGCACCGGCTTGATACGTGGCGGCCGTGGTGGAGCCGGTAATACCGGCGAGGAAGGCGCGACCGTCGGCGGCGGCGACAGGGCCGCTATAGCCGGGCGCTTCATTACCTGCAATCAAGTCTGCCGTAAATGTTGCCGCAGCGGCGATTTTGTTGTTGAACGTGGCCGCATCTGCCGTGGCGGCGCCAAGCGCAATTTCCATCGCCGCTTCGCCGGGCGTCATGGAACCGGTCAAGAGCGCGTTACTCCAGAATTGCAGGCCCGCCTGCAAGGGGGCGCGGTTAAACAAGTTTTCGAACACGGATGTGACAAATTGCTGCGCCTGGCCGGCATTCGAGCTGACTGCCGTGCCGTACAGCCTGCCCGATTCGCCGCTGTCGCCGAAGGCGTTGACCAATGCCGTGATCGCGGAATTGGTGCCGTATGCAGCCGACAGGCCTGCCAGTGTCGTGGGGGCATTTGCCGCCGCCAGCGCTGCCTGGAAATTTTGCAGGCCGGCCGGATCGGCTGGGCGGCCGAAATAGGCCACATAAAGTTCTTGTACGACATTGGCGTAGCTTGCCGAAGTTGTCATATTGCGCCTCTCAAATGCGGGTTAGGGCAATTATCTTGTCATAAGGTAAAAAAATCTTATTGTGACGCCGATCACAATTTGCGAAATGTCACAAAGTTTGCAAACACGGCATTGATAGTCAAAATTTTCATAATATGAAATCGGATGTCATAATTTGAAAATTGCGAAAATGCTGTTAGAATCTTTTACCTAAATTTCAGAAATGTTCCACAATGCCAGTCCACGGCGGCGCAATGTCGGGGGCGGTATGTCAACGCAGATTTCATAGGAGACGCACCATGTCAGCCCAGCTCGACTCCGTCCTGGCGCAAGCCGCCAACGACCCCGATGTGATGGAAACCCAGGAGTGGCTCGATGCGCTCGAAGCCGTCATCGAGAAGGAGGGACCGGAGCGCGCGCATTACCTGATGGAGCGCATGGTCGACCTGGCGCGCCGCCGCGGCGCCCATATTCCGTTCTCCAGCAATACCGCTTACGTCAATACCATTCCCGAGCACCTCGGCGAACACTGCCCCGGCAACCTCGAATACGAAGAGCGCCTGCGTTCCTGGATGCGCTGGAACGCCATGGCCATGGTGGTCAAGGCCAACCGCCTCGATGGCGATCTGGGCGGGCACCTGTCGAGCTTCGCTTCCTTGGCCAACATGCTCGGCATCGGCTTCAACCATTTCTGGCACGCGCCCACGGCGGACCACGGCGGCGACCTGCTGTATATCCAGGGGCACTCCTCGCCGGGCATCTATGCCCGTGCCTTCCTCGAAGGCCGCCTGACGGAAGAACAATTGCTGCATTTCCGCCGCGAAGTCGACGGCAAGGGCTTGTCCTCCTATCCCCACCCGAAGCTGATGCCCGACTTCTGGCAATTCCCGACCGTCTCGATGGGCCTGGGCCCCTTGATGGCGATCTACCAGGCGCGCTTCCTCAAATACCTGCACGCACGCAATATCGCCGATACGGAAAAACGCAAGGTGTGGGCCTTCTGCGGCGACGGCGAGATGGATGAACCGGAATCGATGGGCGCCATCGGCATGGCGGGGCGCGAACAGCTCGACAACCTCGTCATCGTCGTCAACTGCAACCTGCAGCGCCTGGACGGCCCGGTGCGCGGCAACGGCAAGATCATCCAGGAACTGGAATCGGATTTCCGCGGCGCCGGCTGGAACGTGGTCAAGGTCATCTGGGGCAGCGGCTGGGACGAATTGCTGGCCAAGGACAAGGAAGGCATCCTGCAGCGCGTGATGATGGAAACCGTCGATGGCGAATACCAGAATTACAAGGCCAAGGACGGCGCCTATGTACGCAAGCATTTCTTCGGCAAGCATCCCAAGCTGCTGGAAATGGTCAGCAAGATGTCGGACGACGATATCTGGCGCCTGACGCGCGGCGGCCACGATCCGCACAAGATCTACGCCGCATTCAAGGTCGCGCAAGAGCACAAGGGCCAGCCCACTGTGTTGCTGGTCAAGAGCATCAAGGGCTATGGCTTCGGCAAGGCCGGCGAAGCGCGCAATACGGCGCACAACACCAAGAAGCTGGACGACGAGGCGATCAGGGCCATGCGCGACCGCTTCCAGTTGCCGATTCCGGACGATAAGCTGCCCGAAATCCCCTTCTTCAAGCCGTCCGACGACGCGCCGGAAATGCAATACCTGCACGAGCGCCGCAAGGCGCTGGGCGGCTACCTGCCGCAGCGCCGTCAAAAGACCGACGAGCAACTGGTGGTGCCCGAACTGTCCGCCTTCCAGGCGATGCTGGAACCGACCGCCGAAGGACGCGAGATTTCCACCACCGCTTCCTATGTGCGTGTGCTCACCTCCCTGCTGCGCGACCCGAGCCTGGGCCCGCGCGTCGTTCCCATCATGGTGGACGAATCGCGCACTTTCGGCATGGAAGGCTTGTTCCGCCAGATCGGCATCTTTAGCCAGGTCGGCCAGTTATACGAACCGGTCGACAAGGACCAGGTGATGTACTACCGCGAAGACAAGGCCGGCCAGATCCTGCAGGAAGGCATCAACGAAGCCGGCGGCATGAGCTCCTGGATCGCGGCGGCGACGTCCTACTCGACCAACAACCGGGTGATGATTCCGTTCTATACCTATTACTCGATGTTCGGCCTGCAGCGTATCGGCGACCTGGCCTGGGCTGCCGGCGACATGCGTGCGCGCGGCTTCCTCCTGGGCGGCACCGCCGGCCGCACCACCTTGAACGGCGAAGGTTTGCAGCATGAAGACGGCCACAGCCACGTGCTGGCATCGACGATTCCGAACTGCGTGCCCTACGATCCTACGTTTGCACACGAAGTCGCGGTCATCATCCACAGCGGCTTGAAGCGCATGGTCGAGCAGCAGGAAGACGTGTTCTTCTACATCACGCTGATGAACGAGAACTACTCGCATCCCGGCTTGAAGCCCGGTCAGGAAGAAGGCATCCTGAAGGGCCTGTACCTGCTGCAGCCGGCCGCTGAGAAGAAGAGCAAGCTGCGCGTGCAACTGCTTGGTTCGGGCACGATCCTGCGCGAAGTGATTGCCGCCGCCGATCTGCTCAAGAACGATTGGGGTGTCGACGCCGACGTCTGGTCCGCACCCTCGTTCACCTTGCTGGCGCGCGACGGCCAGGACGCCGAACGTTGGAACATGCTCAATCCCACGGCCAAGGAAGCGCGCGTGCCGCACTTTACCAAGAGCCTGCAGGATACGGCCGGCCCGATCGTGGTGTCGACCGACTACATGCGCACCTATGCCGAACAGGTCCGCGCGTTCGTACCGAAGGGACGTACCTACAAAGTGCTCGGTACCGACGGCTTCGGCCGTTCCGATTCGCGAGCCAAACTGCGCGAGTTCTTTGAAGTGGATCGTCATTATGTGACCGTGGCGGCGCTGAAGTCGTTGGCCGAAGACGGCGCGGTGCCGGTTGCCAAAGTGGCTGAGGCGATCAAGAAATACGGCATTGATCCGAACAAGCCGAATCCGGTGACGCAGTAAGGATTTGCTCCTCTCGCCCATAGGCGGGAGAGAGAATGGATAGGAACCCCTCTCCCGCAAGCGGGAGAGGGGAGTTTAGTTAGCTGAGCCGCATACAACAAATCAACCAAATCCCGCGCCGTAGTGGCGCCATGGAGCGAGAACTATGAGTATGGTGGAAGTCAAAGTCCCGGATATCGGTGACTTCAAGGAAGTCGAAGTCATCGAGGTGATGGTCAAGGTGGGCGATACGATCAAGGTCGATCAATCTCTCGTCACGGTCGAGTCCGACAAGGCCAGCATGGAGATTCCGTCTTCGCATGCGGGCGTGATCAAGGAATTGAAGGTCAAGCTTGGCGACAAGGTTGCCGAGGGCACGCTGTTGCTGCTGGTGGAGGCCGATGGCGCAGGTGCGTCCGCACCTGCGTCGGCCGCCTCCGCCCCTGCGCCGGCTTCGGCTTCGGCTGCCGAAAGCAAACCCGCACCTGCTCCGGCTGCCGCGCCCGCCCCGGCACCGGCACCCGCTCCGGTTGCTGCAGCGCCGGCACCAGCCGTGCCCGGACCGGCAGGCTTGCCGCATGCTTCGCCTTCGGTGCGCAAGTTCGCGCGCGAACTCGGCGTCGACTTGACCCGCGTGGCCGGCAACGGCCCCAAGGGCCGCATCACGCAGGAAGACGTACAGAATTTCGTCAAGGGCGTGATGTCCGGCTCGGCCGCGACCGGCACGGCGCCCAAGGGCGGTTCCGGTGCCGGCCTCGATTTGTTGCCGTGGCCTTCGCTCGACTTCTCCAAGTTCGGCGAGACCGAGTTGCTGGCATTGTCGCGCATCAAGAAGATCAGCGGCCCCAACCTGCACCGCAACTGGGTCATGATTCCGCACGTCACGCAATTCGACGAAGCCGACGTGACCGAGCTTGAGCAATTCCGCAAGGATACCAATACGGCCAATGCCAAATCCGGCATGAAGCTGACCATGCTGGCTTTCGTCATCAAGGCCAGCGTCGCGGCGCTGAAGAAGTTCCCGGCCTTCAATGCCTCGCTCGACGCCGAGGGGGCCAACCTGATCCTCAAGAAGTATTACCACATCGGTTTCGCCGCCGACACGCCCAATGGCCTCGTGGTGCCGGTGATCAAGGATGCCGACAAGAAGGGCATCGCCCAGATTGCGCAAGAGATGGGCGAGCTTTCGGCCCAGGCGCGCGAAGGCAAGCTGAAGCCGGCCGACATGCAGGGCGCGAGCTTCACGATTTCCTCGCTCGGCGGCATCGGCGGTACAGCCTTTACCCCCATCATCAACGCCCCCGAAGTGGCTATCCTCGGCCTCTCGAAATCAGACTTCAAACCGGTGTGGGACGGCAAGCAATTCCAGCCGCGCCTCATGCTGCCGCTGTCGCTGTCCTACGACCATCGCGTGATCGACGGCGCCATGGGCGCACGCTTCACGGTCTACCTAGGCGAGGTGCTGTCCGACATGCGCAAGGTTTTGCTGTAAGGGTTCACGATGACGACCTCCGTAGTCGTAAAGAAAGGGCGGCAGATTGCCATTGCCGCCGATTCCCTCGTGACCTTCGGCGATACGCGGCTTTCGCGCAGCTATGAAGAGAACGACAAGATCTTCAAGATCGGCGATTCCTACATCACGCTGGCAGGCACGGCGGCGCACTTTCCGGTCATGAAGAAGCTCTTGACCGAGATGGGCGAGGAGTGCCGCCTCGCCACGCGCGAAGAGGTGTTCGAGACCTTCACCAAGGTGCATGTGATCCTGAAGGAGAAATACTTCCTCAACCCCAAGGAAGAGGAAGAAGATCCTTACGAATCGTCGCAGATCACCACCCTTGTGGCCAACCCACATGGCATCTTCGGCATCTACTCGCTGCGCGAGGTGTTCGCCTTCGACCGCTTCTGGGGCATAGGCAGCGGGCGCAATTTCGCGCTTGGTGCGATGTTCGTCGCCTATGAACAAGACCTTGACGCGCACGCGATCGCCGAAATCGGCGTGCGTGCCGGCATTGAATTCGACAAGAGTTCCGGCGCACCCTACCAGGTCCACGTCATAGACATGGTCTAAGGGACTGCCAATAAAACTAATGGAGCAACAGACATGAGCATGATTGAAGTCAAGGTGCCGGATATCGGCGATTTCAAGGAAGTCGAAGTCATTGAAGTGCTGGTCAAGGTGGGTGACACGATCAAGGCCGAGCAATCGTTGGTGACGGTCGAGTCCGACAAGGCGAGCATGGAGATTCCATCGTCGCATGCCGGCGTGATCAAGGAAATGAAGGTCAAGCTGGGCGACAAGGTGGCGGAGGGTTCGTTGCTGTTGATGCTCGAAGCGTCCGGCGCTGCGGCGCCTGCGCCTGCCCCGGCTACGGCTCCCGCACCCGCTGCGGTTCCTGCACCAGCGCCCGCCGCCGCTCCCGCACCGGTTGCTTCAAGCTTCTCCGGCACTGTCGATATCGAATGCGACACGCTGGTGCTGGGCGCCGGCCCTGGCGGCTACACCGCCGCCTTCCGTGCCGCCGACCTGGGCCAGAAGGTGGTGCTGGTCGAGCGCGATGCCGTGCTCGGCGGCGTCTGCCTGAACGTCGGCTGCATTCCCTCCAAGGCGCTGCTGCACGCAGCCAAGGTCATCACCGAAGCGGAAGAGATGTCGCACCTCGGCGTCAAGATGGGCAAGCCTGAAGTCGATATCGATGCGCTGCGCGGCTGGAAGGATAGCGTCATCAAGAAGCTGACCGGCGGCCTCTCCGGTCTGGCCAAGGCGCGCAAGGTGCAAGTCGTGACGGGCAAGGGCGCGTTCAGCTCGCCCAACACGTTGACCGTCGAGACCAAGGATGGCGCCAAGACCGTGGGCTTCAAGAACGCCATCATCGCCGCCGGTTCGTCGGTCGCGAAGATTCCGGGCTTCCCCTACGACGACCAGCGCCTGATCGATTCGACCGGTGCACTGGAACTGCGCCAGATTCCCAAGCGCATGCTGGTCATCGGCGGCGGCATTATCGGCCTGGAAATGGCTTGCGTGTATGACGCGCTCGGTACCAAGGTGACCGTGGTGGAGTTCCTTGATGGTTTGATCCCGGCGGCCGACCGCGACATCGTCAAGCCGCTACAAAAGCGCATCGAGAAGCGCTACGAAGCCATCTATCTCAAGACCAAGGTCAGCAAACTCGAAGCCAAGCCCGAAGGCTTGCTCGCGCATTTCGAAGGCGACAATGCACCGAAGGAGCCGCAACTTTACGACATGGTGCTGCTGGCCGTCGGCCGCCGCCCCAACGGCAAGGAAATCGCGGCCGAGAAGGCCGGCGTCACCGTCACCGACCGCGGCTTCATTCCGGTCGACAAGCAGCAACGCACCAACGTGCCGCACATTTACGCCATCGGCGATATCTGCGGCGATCCCATGCTGGCGCACAAGGCCACCAATGAAGCCAAGGTGGCGGCCGAAGTGATAGGCGGGCACAAGGTGGCGTTCGACGCAATGACGATTCCGTCCGTGGCCTATACCGACCCCGAAATCGCCTGGATGGGTGTGACCGAGGCCGAAGCCAAGGCCAAGGGCATTCCCTTCGAGAAAGCCAGCTTCCCTTGGGCTGCTTCGGGCCGCGCGCTCGCCATGGGCCGCGACGACGGGGTCACCAAGCTCTTGTGGGACCCGGCCACCAAGCGCATCATCGGCGCCGGTATCGTCGGCGTGAACGCCGGCGAATTGCTGGCCGAGACTGTGCTCGCGATGGAAATGGGCGCGGATTTGGAAGACCTGGCATTGACGGTGCATGCGCACCCGACCTTGTCGGAGACACCGATGTTTGCGGCGGAGATGGGCTTGGGGTCGATTACCGACCTTTACATTCCGCCCAAGAAATAATCAGCGTTTGTAGATATCCGGATCGAACCGCTCCATGTGCGCCGTCGGCGCATGGAGCGGTGTCCAGCCGTATTTCGCATAGAGCGGTGCCGCAGTCGACGTCACCAGGGTGAAGCGGCGCAAACCCTGCAAGTCGGGATGTGCCGTCACTGCATCCATCAGCAATCTCGAAATCCCTCTGCCTCGTTGCTCTGTGGGCACCATCACATCGCATAGATAGCCGAAGGTGGCGTAGTCGGTCACCACGCGGGCGAAGCCGACTTGTTTGCCATTCTCGTAAGCGCCGAAGCATAGCGAGTTGTCGAGCGCCTTTTGCACCAATGGCAGGCCAATGCCGATGGCCCAGGTCGATTCCTTGGACAGGAAAGAATGGATTAATGGAATGTCCAACCGAGTTTTATCGCATGAGATTTCGATCATCTCTTTACACTTTCATTGCGTAGTCCAGGTTGGTTACGCCAGCTTATCCAAGGCTGCGGCAAGCAACTCCGCCATCTGATCGATCTCTTGCGTCGTCACGTTCAAAGCCGGCATGAAACGGAGCAAGTTCGGACGCGGCGAATTGATCAACAACCCGGTCGGCTGCAGTTCGCGCGCCATCTCCACGACGGACGGGCCGATATCCTTGCCCAGCTTGAGCGCGCGTAGCAAACCTGCGCCGCGTTCACCATCGAGGCCATAACGGTCGGATAGCTTCAACAGCACCTTACTCAGATACACTCCCTTGTCCGCCACTGACTTTAAAAAGCCGGGCTGCAACAATTCCTTGGTCACCGATACGCCGACGGCGGCCATCAGCGGATTGCCGGTATAAGTGCCGCCTTGGTCGCCCGGTTCGAAGACCGCGGCTTTTTCGGTGCACAGCAAGGCAGCCAGCGGCACCCCGCCGCCTATGCCTTTGCCCAGGGTCATGATGTCCGGCTCGATGCCGGCCAGTTCATAAGCAAACAATTCGCCGGTGCGGCCCATGCCGGTCTGTACCTCGTCGACGATCAAGAGCAAACCGTGTTTATCAGTCAGTGCGCGCAAGCCTTGCATGAATTCGCGCGAAGCGGGAACCACGCCGGATTCGCCCTGGATTGGCTCCAGCATCACGGCCACGGTCTTGTCGCCGATCAATCGTTCCACGCTTTCCAGGTCGTTCAACTGCGCCTTGGGGAAACCGTCCACTTGCGGCGCGAAGATCGTGTCCCAGCCCGGTTTGCCCGAAGCCGACATCGTGGCGAGCGTGCGGCCATGGAAGCCCTGGTCGAAGGTGATGATTTCGTAGCGGTGCTGTCCCGCCGCATTCTTGTGCACTTTGCCGTACTTGCGCGCCAGCTTGATCGCGCCTTCGTTGGCTTCGGCGCCGCTGCTGGCGAGGAAGACGCGGTCGAAACAGGAGTGCTGCGTCAGCAGGGCGGCCAGCTCGATGGCCGGTTCGTTGTAGAAGGCCGGTGAAGGGTTGATCAGTTTTTTCGATTGTTCGGTCAGCGCTTCGGTAATGCAGGCAGGCGCATGACCCAGGCAATTGACGGCCCAGCCTTGCATGAAATCGAGGTAGGGCTTGCCCGTATGATCGAACAGCCACATGCCGTTGCCGCGTGCAAATACGACCGGCGGGCGGTTGGTGACGGACAGCAAGGCATTGACTTCGTACTGCGAGAACTCCATTTGCTCGGCTCCTGGTTGCATTGATCAAAAGGGCGAAAAAAAAGCCACAGGGCGGGCCTGTGGCTTCGTGATTGGCAAACGCTCACGCGCACGGCTTCCCTGGCAAAGGCGGGAAATGGCGGCGTCGGTTGAGGGCTTGCATCGGGTTCATGGGAAATAATATAAAACGATTTTTGCGTTGCAGCAAGCGAAAATTCGTGCGATGCAGCAAAGGCTTCGCGGTATAGTGATGCTTTCTAAGCATTGTTGCCCCGATCATGATGGAAACCCTGCCCATCAGCTTCACGCTGGCGCAGTTCCGTGCGGTGACACCGCTGGACGATGCGAATATCTGGGCTTTCGTTCTCGACCGCAATGCCGAACGCATCGGCGTCAAGCGGCGCGGCCCGGCGCTGGAAAATCTGAGGAAGATTTTCGAGGCGACCTTCCATCTCGCCAATACCGTGGGCTTCCGGGCCATGACCTTGCGCGATCTGTGCAGTGAAACGGGTTTATCGATGGGTGGTTTGTACGGCTATATCCAGACCAAGGATCAGCTAGCCGCGATGATAGAAGACGCCGTACGCCAGGTCAGCGAACAGATGCCGGGTTGGTTTGCCCACGTCGGGAAGCCGGCGGACCGGCTCGAGTGCCTGGTGCGTGCCTTTGTCTACTCGGCCGAGATCCTGCAGCCCTGGCTGTTCTTTGTTTTTCTGGAGTCGCGCGGCTTGCCTTCGGAGCAAAAGAACGTGGCCAAGGAAGCCGAATTGCGTTTCCATTCCCACCTGGCCGACCTGATCGAAGCCGATGGCGGCCACGATGCCGAGAGTGCCTTCCTGTTGGCGGCGCATTGCATGGCTTTCATCCAGGATTGGTACGTCAAGCGCTGGAAGTACCATGCTGCGAAGGTTGATGTCGATGTGTTTGCGGCGAGCGCGGTGGAATTGTTGCGCTCAAGATTGAAGGCGAGTGGTGCACGTTGAAAACTTGCTGATGCAAAACGATTGAAAACGACTTGGATCGGCGCGAAAATGGTAGCGGAGCCACTTTGCTATTCATTCCGCATTCCACTGCGTACACAGCCATGCCGCAAAAACTCGTGATCTTCGGCGTCAGCAATATCATCTCGGACTTGTTCGATTGCGCCCTGGCGCTCGGCATGGATATCGCCAAGGTGGTGATCCATTTGCCGGAGCAAATCAGTGAGCGCGATGTCAGCCTCTCCGACCGCATTGCCGCCCTGCAAGCCTTCGGGCAACACCCAGTGGTGCAGAAGCTGGAAGAGTTTGCACCCGGACCGGACGAAGTCTATATCCTTGGTCCCACCACGCCGACGCGCTCCACGCTGGCAGCCCTCCTGCAGGAAAAATTCGGCTTGCGATTCGGCACGCTGGTACATCCCGCCGCCTACGTATCGCCGCTGGCCAGCTTGAGCGAGGGCGTGTTCGTCGGTGCCAACAGCGTGATCGGGCCCGGTGCGAAACTGGCCCGCCACGTCTTCATCAACCGCGGCGTGACGATAGGGCATGATACGCAGATCGAATCGTTTTCGCGCGTGCTGCCCGGTGCCAACATCGGCGGCCTGACGCGCATCGGCCAGGGCGTGACGATTGCCATCGGCGCGACAGTCACCGAGCGTCTTGTGATAGGCGACCGCGCCTTCATCGGTGCGGCGGCGGTGGTCAATGCCGACGTGGCCGCGGAAGCCGCCATCATCGGCGGACGCAGCAGGGCAAAGCTTATTTGAGGCGTTTGCGGTACTGTTCGAGGCTCAATGCGCAGGCGGCGCGCAGCGAATCCGATGAATTTGCCAAGTCCAGCGTCTGTGCGAACAAGGTCCGCATCGCGTTGCCACGGCTGCGGCGCAATGCCGCATCGGCAATCAAGGCTTCCAGGTCGGCGAAATAGGCGTCGAGATCGCTTGCCGCCGCATCGCCTATCTTGTCGCCGCCGTCGGAATTCTTCATGGACATCACGGGCAAGCCTTCCGCCATCGCTTCCGCCACGCTGAAGCCGCCGCCGACACGCGGCGGGTTGACATAGATGTCCGCTATGCGCGTCACACCGCGAATGTCTTCGCGGTGCGGTTGCATGCGCAATTGTTCCTCTGGAAGCGCGGCCAGCGCTGCGGGACGGTGTGCCGCGCCGCCCACCAACAGCCATTGCACCTTGGGATGCCTTTGCAGCAAGGCCACCATGCGCGCGGCCCAAGGACCGTCGATTTCGCTGTGCAGCCGCGCGCCCACGCTGAGCAAGATCACGGCATCGTCGCGCAAACCCAATTCTGCCCGTGCCAGATTCGCGCCGGCCGCCTTCAGGCGGATGCGGAACGGGTGATAGTGTCCGAGCGCAGGGGGAAAGAAGGGCGCCCACAATGCGCCGGCGATGCCGGCTTGTGCCTTGTCCGCCGTAAGCCAGACATCGGCTGGCGCCATCGGCTGCATCGCGTGTACACACAAGCCGAGTACGGGGCGCGCCTGATATAGACCGGAGACGAGCGGCGAATTCAAGCCGACGAACATCACGAGGTCGGGATCGAAGCGCACGATCGACAAGAGCAAATCTTCCCAGCGGCGCGGCAAGGAAAAACGGTCATCCGACACGGTTGCTTCGACGCCATGGGGCACGCTCGCTCTCAGTTCGGCAAGGTCGGGAGGACGCGTCGTCAATCGGGCATTGTTGCCGAAATAATCGGCCATGTCCGGTACGCGCAAGTCTTGCGGCGAAAACAGCGCAACTTCATAGCCCAGATCGCGCAGCTGCCGCGCATGCTGCAAGGCCAGCGGAGTCGGGGCATGCGACTCGTGGCCGAGGTAGGCGGCAACGAGCGCCACCTTGCGGATAGCCTCGACCGGGCGCGACGGAAACAGCACCCTGGCACGTGTTGCGACCTGCATGCCGAGACTGGAGACAATCTGCGGCACGCCCATCTTGCGCAGGATGTCGACGAAGTCGGCCCGGCCGCCGCCGCGCGAAATGAACACGCCCCAGATATAGACGGCGAATGCCATCAGCCGGTCCGGGTCGAGCGGGGTAATCGTTTGCAGCAGCGCGGCAGCTTCGGTCAAGCGCGATACGTCGCCGGTGACCTCGAACAGAAAGGTGCAGAGCAGGAAGCCGGGAATTCCCTGCCGGGGCACACCCGCTTCCAGCGCAGCGCGCACCTTGGCCTTGATGTCCTCTTGCGTTTCTCCGCCATAGGCGTCCATCAAGGCATGCCAACGCTGGCTCGCGCCTGGGTTGTGCAGCGTGCGGTTGAGGCTGTCGATCAGCAGAACGCTGGAGATGTCAGGGATACTCATCGGCCGGGAGCAAACGCTTTGTGAGGCTGGATTCGATGAGCTGCATCTTATCACTATGTGTCGCGATGTCGGGAAAGCGCGAGTCGAGGCAGGGAAATGAGGGATAATCTCTCCATGAGTCAGGCAAACCTTATTTCGCGCGACATATCCCTGTCCAGATACAACACCTTCGGCCTCGAGGCTCGGGCCGAGCGCTTTTTATCCTTGACCGATGCATCGCAATTGACGCTATTGAGCGAGGCGGCATTTTCCGGCATGCCGCGCTTGATCCTGGGCTGCGGCAGCAACGTGCTGTTGACGCGCGATTTTCCAGGCATCGTGATCCATGTCGAGCTTAAAGGCATCACGCTGCTTGGGGAAGATGATGAAGTACGCCGCATCCGCGTCGCGGCGGGCGAAAACTGGCACGGCTTCGTCATGTGGACGCTGGCGCAGGGCTATGGCGGGTTGGAGAACCTGTCGCTGATCCCCGGCAGCGCGGGTGCGGCGCCGATCCAGAATATCGGCGCCTATGGCGTGGAAGCCGGCGAGTTGATCGAGTCGGTGACGGTGTATGACTTCACAAGCGGCACGACCTCAACCTTGTCGCATGCCGAATGCGTTTTCGGCTATCGCGACAGCGTGTTCAAGCATGCCTTGCGCGATTCGGCCCTGATTCTGGATGTGACTTTTGCCTTGCCCAAAGCCTGGCAGCCTAATACGCGCTATGCCGAAGTGGCTCAGGAACTGGCCGCGCGCGGCATCGCCAAGCCGTCGGCGCGCGCTATCAGCGACGCGGTGATCGCCATCCGCAAACGCAAGCTGCCCGACCCGGCTGTGATCGGCAATGCGGGAAGCTTCTTCAAAAACCCGGTGGTGCCGGCTGCCCAGCGTGATGCCTTGTTGCAGGCGCACCCGAATCTGGTCAGCTATGCCCAGCCCGATGGCAGCTACAAGCTGGCGGCCGGCTGGCTGATCGATCAGTGCGGCTGGAAGGGCAGGAGTCTGGGCAATGCCGGTGTTTATGAAAAGCAGGCGCTGGTGCTGGTCAATCGCGGCGGGGCTACGGGTGAAGAGGTGTGGCGCTTGGCGCAGGCCGTGCAGGAGGATGTGGGGGCGCGCTTCGGGGTTCGCCTGGAGCCGGAGCCGGTGGTGGTTTGATGCATGGATCGCAGGGCGGGTTACGCCTGCGGCTAAGCCACCCTACGATCCTTTGTGGTTACAGGAAATGGCAGACGTAGTCCAGCGTCTGTACCACCTCGATATCGAACGTCGAATTCCCCGGAACGTTGAATTTTTCGCCGGCGGCATAAGTGGTCCAATTGTCTTCACCCTGCAGGCGGATGCGGCATTCGCCTGCGTTCAGCTCCATCAGTTCCGGTGCGGCCGTGTTGAAGGTGAGCGTAGCGGGGAAGATCACGCCGACGGTTTTTTTGCTGCCGTCAGGGAAGATCACGGTGTGCGAGACGCACTTGCCGTCGAAATAGATATTGGCTTTCTTGACGACGGATACCTGGTCAAACTGGGTCGATGGTGTGGTCATGGTTCGAAAATAAGAGTTAGCTGCCGGACTTATCCAGCTTGGGCAAGTCCACGACGCCGCCCGATCCCAAGAGGCCGGCCTTCTGATAGATGGTCAGCTTGTCGCGCGTGTCGCTGATGTCGAGGTTGCGCATGGTCAGTTGGCCGATGCGGTCCTGCGGCGAGAACGCGCCTTCTCCCTTTTCCATGGTCAGGCGTTCGGGCTTGTAGGTCAGGTTGGGCGATTCGGTGTTCAAAATGGTGTAGTCGTTGCCGCGGCGCAGTTCCAGCGTCACCTCGCCGGTGACGGCGCGCGCCACCCAGCGCTGCGAAGCTTCGCGCAGCATGATCGCTTGCGTGTCGAACCAGCGGCCCTGGTAGAGCAGGCGGCCCAGCTTGCGGCCGTTGTCGCGATAGGTTTCGATGGTGTCTTCGTTGTGGATGCCGGTGACGAGGCGCTCGTAGGCGATGAACAGCAAAGCCAGGCCCGGAGCTTCATAGATGCCGCGGCTCTTGGCTTCGATGATGCGGTTTTCGATCTGGTCGCTCATGCCCAGGCCGTGGCGGCCGCCGATGCGGTTGGCTTCCATCATCAGGTCGACGGCATTGGCGAAGCTCTGGCCGTTCAGCGCGACGGGCATGCCTTCCTCGAAGCGCACGCGCACTTCTTCGCTCTTGACGGCAACCTCGTCGCGCCAGAACGCCACGCCCATGATGGGCTCGACGATCTTCATGCCGCTATTAAGGAATTCAAGATGCTTGGCTTCGTGCGTGGCGCCGAGCATGTTGGAATCGGTCGAATAAGCCTTTTCGGTCGACATCTTGTAGTCGAAACCGGACTTGATCAGGAATTCCGACATCTCGGTGCGGCCGCCCAGCTCTTCGATGAACTGGTTGTCGAGCCAGGGCTTATAGATCTTCAAGTCCGGGTTGACCAGCAAGCCGTAGCGGTAGAAGCGCTCGATGTCGTTGCCCTTGTAGGTCGAGCCGTCGCCCCAGATATTGACGTCGTCTTCCTTCATCGCAGCCACCAGCATGGTGCCGGTCACGGCACGGCCGAGCGGGGTGGTGTTGAAGTAGGTGTTGCCGCCGGTGGAGATGTGGAAGGCGCCGCTTTGCAGTGCCGCATAGCCTTCGGCCACGAGCTGGGCGCGGCAATCGATCAGGCGCGCCAGTTCGGCGCCGTACAGCTTGGCCTTCTTGGGAATGGCCTCGTAGTCGGACTCGTCGGGCTGGCCGAGGTTGGCGGTGTAGGCATAGGGCAGGGCGCCCTTCTGCTTCATCCAGTGCAGTGCGGCGCTGGTGTCCAGGCCGCCGGAAAAGGCGATCCCGACTTTCTGGTTGACGGGTACGGATTGCAGGATGTTCGACATGATGGATACTCGGTAAATTCGATTATTGGACCCGGCCTTTGACCAGATATTCCAGGAGAGCTTTTTGGACGTGCAGGCGGTTCTCGGCTTCATCCCAAACCACCGATTGCGGGCCATCGATGACTTCGGCCGAAACCTCCTCGCCACGGTGCGCCGGCAGGCAGTGCATGAACAGCGCATCGGGCGCAGCGCGGCGCATCTTCTCGGCATCGACGATCCAGCCGTCGAACGCTTTCAGGCGCGCGGCGTTTTCCTGTTCGTAGCCCATGCTGGTCCACACATCCGTGTTGATCAGGTGCGCACCTTCGCAGGCGTCTCCCGGGTTCTTGAACACGGTGTAATTCCTGTTGCTGGCATCGACCCACTTCATGTCCATTTCGTAGCCGGCCGGCGTCGAAACGTTCAAGTGGAAGCCGAACACCTGCGCGGCTTGCAGCCAGGAATAGAGCATGTTGTTGGCGTCGCCGACCCAGGCCACGGTCTTGCCTGTAATGCTGCCGCGGTGTTCCAGGTAGGTGAACACGTCGGCCAGCACCTGGCAGGGATGGTGTTCGTTGGTCAAGCCGTTGATGACCGGCACGCGGCTGCCGGCGGCAAAGCGTTCGATGATGTCGTGACCATAGGTGCGGATCATGATCACGTCGCACATGCGCGAGATCACTTGCGCTGCATCGCCGATCGGTTCGCCGCGGCCGAGTTGGCTGTCGCGCGTATTGAGGTAAATCGCGGCGCCGCCCAACTGGTGCATGCCGGCCTCGAACGACAGTCGCGTGCGCGTGGAATGCTTTTCGAAAATCATCACCAGCGTGCGGTCCAGCAGCGGGTGATAGGTTTCGTAATTCTTGAACTTGTGCTTGATGACGGAAGCGCGTTCCATCACGTATTCGTATTCTTCAAGCGTGAAGTCCGAAATCTGCAGAAAATGTTTGATCGACATGGCGTGAGTGTGGCGAGCCGCGCGAACGCAGCGCCTTGTTGTGCTGGCAATGGGTGCCGCATCATTATAAGGGAATTGCTGCCGAAAAAACGTCCGGTGCTTAATAATGCATCAATACGCCGGCGCGTATAAGGCCGGATGGCGGGAGATATTCGCTGTTTGCGCAAAATTGGCGCGAATTGCCGATCCCATGCGCTGTTATTCCAGAACCCCGATGATCGGGCCGATGCGGCTTTTGTTATCGTTCCTGCCCAGTTCGGGCGCATACAGGCTCGATACGCTGCCATCGAGGTAAAGCGCATCGGTGCAATGCAATTCGTCGCGAAACAGCGCGGCGAAGTCGTGGAAGTTGACCTTGCCTTCGCTGATGGCGAATACGACTTCCCCTTTGGCCGTGATACCCACACCGTTGCGGATCAATTTTGACGACGACGCCGGATCGAACCTGGTATTGATCACGCCGTCGCGCAGCAACAGCGGACCCGATTGCGTGGCCAGCGTGACCTCGTCGCTTTGCACATAGTCGGGTGAGGAAACAATGTGCGCGCTGCCGTTTGCGACCAGGAACACGCCATTGGGCTTGAGGTAGAAATTGCCGAAGCCGCTCGAGAGGTTGATCGGCGCCACCTTCACGCCATCGGCCACCAGCAAGCCTACCGGCGCGAGATTGGTTTCGAACATGCCGGCATTCATGGCAAAGCGCAGCTTTTGTCCGCGGTCAGCCAGCCGCGCGTTCAGATTGGCGAAGCCCAGGTGCCGCCGGTCGTCGCACTCGGCCGGGAACAGGTGCAGCTTGTCCTTGCCCGGATCGACCTTGATGACGGTGAAACCGGTGCCGGCGTGCTGCACGGCGGAGAATTCGATGGCCTGTGCGCCGCCTGTCAAACATAGCAGGGCGGCAAACGCCAGCAGGGGGTTAATAGCCGGCAGTCTGCAGCGATTCATGGCGTAGTTGCAGGTAAAGATCATGCCGCATGCGGCTTATCGCGCCGGCTTCGACGGCGGCTAAAATGGCGCAGCCCGGTTCGCTGACATGGTGGCAATTATAGAATCGGCATTGGCCCAGGTGGCCGTCAAATTCCGGAAAAGCGCGCTCCAGCATGCCCTCGCTCAAGTGATGCAGGCCGAATTCCTGGAAACCCGGCGAATCGATGATGGCGCCGCCATCCGGCAATCGATAAAGGCGCGTGAAAGTGGTGGTGTGCTTGCCGGTATCGAGCGCGGCGGAAATCTCGCGGGTGGCGATATCGGCGTCGGGCACGAGCAGGTTGATCAGCGAAGACTTGCCCATGCCGGATTGGCCGATCAGGATGCTCGATTGGCCGGCCAGAAGCGGCGCCAGGTGCGCACGCGCGGCGTCGGGTGCGGTCTTGACCGAAATCTCATGTACCGGATAACCCAGCTGGGCATAGCGCGCCGTGCGTTCCCGCGCCTTGGGCAGCGAGGCTGCCACGTCGATCTTGTTCAGTATCAGGTGGGCCGCAACACCAGCCGCATTGGCCGCGACCAGGGCGCGCGAGACGAGATCGTCGGAAAAGCCCGGTTCGGTAGCCACTACGACGAACAATTGCGTCAGGTTGGCCGCGAGCAGCTTGGACTTGTATTGGTCGGAACGGTAAATCAGGGTTTGCCGTTCCTGTATCGATTCGATGACACCCTGGTCATTAGAGGTGCGCTTGATGTCGACGATATCGCCGACGGCCACGTCGCTCTTCTTGCCGCGGGTCACGCAATGCAGGCGTTCGTCTCCGATGTCGACGACATAGTGACGCCCGTGCGCGGCGATGACGCGGCCGTGCTCCATCAGGTAAACGACTGCTCGAACACGGCATCCACCTTGGCGGCGCAGATGAAGTCGTTGACCGAAATCCCGCCTTTGCCCCCGTTGACGGTATGCGTATCGAACTTGACCACGCAGCGGTTGTAGGTGACGATCAATTCCGGGTGGTGGTCTTCGGCGTGAATCACGTAGGCGATGGCATTGATGAAGGCCAGCGTCTCGTAGTAATTCTTGAAGGTGAAGGTCTTGGCGATGCGCGGGCCGTCCTGGGCCCAGCCGGATACGGCTTGCAGGTGGGCGGCAATCTCGGCTTCAGTGAGACCGGTTTCGGTGTGCTGGCATTTTTGTTCGAGCAATTGTGTGGTGGTAGGCATGACGAATATCCTTATTGGGCAACCAGCCGCGCGATGCGCATGGCGGCATTGGGGTGGGAATCGTAAAAGGCGGAATGTAAAGGATCCGGCGTCAGGGTCGAGGCATTGTCTTCATAGAGCTTGACCAAGGCCGAGACCAGATCCTGGGCCTGGGCCTGCTTGGCTGCGAAGGCGTCGGCTTCGTATTCATGCTTGCGCGAACCGATCGACATCATCGGGGCGAAGAAGAAGGTGAATACCGGCAGCGCCAGCATGAATAGGACCAGCGCCACGGCGTCGTTGCTGCTGTTGGGCAGCGGAACCACGCCCAGGCCGGTGTAGAACCAGACCTGGTTCTTGAGATAGCCGAGCAGGGCCAGGAAGGCGAGCGAAACGGCGAACATGAGCACGGTGCGCTTGACGATGTGCTTAAGCTTGAAGTGGCCCAGTTCATGGGCCAGGATCGCTTCGACTTCCTGCGGCTGGAGGCGTGTCAGCAAGGTATCGAAAAATACCACGCGCTTGGCCGCGCCGAAGCCGGAAAAGTAGGCGTTGCCATGGCCGCTGCGCTTGGAACCGTCCATCACGAACAAGCCGCGCGAGGTGAAGCCGACGCGGTCCATCAGCCTGGTAATGCGCTCCTTGAGCGAGGCGTCGTCCAGCGGCACGAACTTGTTGAACAGCGGCGCGATCAGGGTCGGATACAGCACTTGCATCACGATGGAAAACACGGAAAACACCAGCCAGGCATAGAGCCACCACAGGCTCCCGGCCTGTTCCATTAGCGAGAGCACCACCCAAAGCAGGGGCAGGCCTATGACCGCGGAAACCAGGGTGGACTTGATCAAGTCAATGAAAAACAGGGCCGGCTTCATCTTGTTGAAGCCGAAGCGCTCCTCCAGCGAGAATTGGCGGTAGTAGTCGAAGGGCAGGTCGGTCAAGCCGGCGATGAGTGTGACGGCGACCATCAGGCTGATCTGCTCCAGGCGGCCGGTGCCGAGGTGCTGCAGCAGGAAGATGGATAGTGCCTGCAAGCCGCCGAGCAGGGTGAAGCCGATCAGTACGAAGGCGCCGACAAACAATTCGATCAGGCCGAACTTGGTCTTGGCTATCGTATAGTCGGCCGCTTTTTGGTGCGCGCGCAATGTGATTTTTTCGGCAAACTGAGGTGGCACCTCGGCGCGATGCTTCAAGACATGACGGATTTGGCGCGAAGCAAGCCAGAATCGCACCAACAGCGAGGCGGCGAAGAAAACGATGAACAAAACCGAGAACAGCGATGAAACCATGGCTTGCCTGTGAGAAAATGGCGCAGGAATTGAATTTGATGAAGAATAGATAACCGATTCACTGGAATTGGCTGTCAGCAGGAAAGAATTATGTCACAACCTACCAAACATAACTTGGAAGCGAACCAGGAAGCCATCATGCAAAGCACCGTCAACCGACCCAACGAATTCAACCTGATCTGGGTGGATATGGAAATGACGGGCCTGGACCCCGACAAGGATCGCATTATCGAAGTGGCTGTCGTCGTTACCGATTCGGACTTGAACGTACTGGCCGAGGGGCCGGTGTTCGCGATTCACCAAGCCGATGCCGTCCTCGACGGCATGGATGCCTGGAACAAGGGCACGCACGGCCGTTCGGGCTTGATCGACCGCGTCAAGGCGTCCACGGTTAGCGAAGCCGATGCGGAAAAGGCCTTGATCGATTTCCTCAAGAATTTCGTCCCGAACGGCAAGTCGCCCATGTGCGGCAACACGATCTGCCAGGACCGCCGCTTCATGGCGCGCGGCATGCCCAAGCTGGAAGCTTTCTTCCATTACCGCAATCTTGACGTATCGACGCTCAAGGAATTGTGTAAGCGCTGGAAGCCGGAGCTGGCGTCAGGCTTCAAGAAGCATCAGAAACATACGGCCTTGGCCGACATTCTGGAATCGATCGACGAACTGAAGTACTACCGCGAGCATTTTATCAAGCTCTGACGACCTGTCATCCCCGTGAAAACGGGGAACCCACATGAAAGCCCGGCTTTGGCGCCGGGTTTTCATTTTCACGGAAATGACGGATGCGCGGAAAACGTGGTTTTACGCGCTCGACTTGTAGCCTATCCTGAACCCGCCCCAATGTTTCCCGTCGACGAAAATCGGCGCCGACAGGTCATGCATCACTTCTCCCGTATCGCGCTTGTAGGTCTGCAGCAGGAAGGCCTTGGTGTTCGAGCCGCAGCGTGAGCCGGTACGGTCGTTGAATATGCGCTTGGTACGGTTGTTGAGGATGTCGACGTCGTAGTTGCCCGTCAGCGGCTGCGAAAACTTCTTGTTGTGCGTCGGGAAGTAGCCGTTATTGTCTACTGCACCGGCATAGGCCAGTTGCGGCATGCGGGCAAGCAGGCCTTCCTGGATGGCGGGTAGCGTGCGGTCGGTAAAACTGTCGAAGGCACTGGTGTATTTTTGCGGGTTGGTATTCGCGATCGGCGTGTAGTGCCGGTCGAACAAGGCTTCTCGGCTGATCTCGCCGTTCGCGATCGCAGCGGAAAACATCCGGCCCACTTCACGCGCCGCGTCTTGCGCGGCGAGCCGGATCGCGTCGTGCGAGGTCGCGATGCCGTAAGATGCCATGGCGTCGGCGATCGCTTCGCTGCGTTCGGCCAGCTTCATCGCCGAAGCCGCCGCATTGGGCAAGCCCGCTTCCGTGGCGCTAAGGCTGTCGCGGATTTGTGCGATGGCGCTGCTGATGGCGTTGCTGACATCGACATGTTCGCGTGACGCCAAGGCGATTTCCCCGATCGCGCTGGCCGACGATTGCGACGATTGCTCGATATTGCCCAGATACTGGTGCACGCGCTCGACGTTTTGCGCCGCTTCGCCGACCTTGGACGTCAGCTTGCCCATTCCCTGTGCGGCGCGCTCCGATTGTTCGGTGATTTCCCTGACCATGACGCCGATTTCATCGGTGGCCGATTTGGTGTGTTGGGCCAGTTGCCGCACTTCGCCGGCAACCACGGCAAATCCGCGCCCCAGTTCGCCGGCGCGCGCGGCTTCGATGGCGGCGTTCAGTGCCAACAGGTTGGTGCGTGCTGCGATTTCGGTGATGGTCTCCGTGATGCCGTGGATGCGCCGCGATTTCTCCTGCAGCACCTTCATCATGGCCGACGAACTTTGCGCTTCTTCGCGCGCGCTGCGAATCTGGGCCAGGCCATTGTCGGCTTCGGCACGCGCGGCTTGCGCTTCGTGCCTTGCCTCCGCCGCGATTTGCGAAGCGCGCTCGGCATTGCCGGCGATCTGGCGCGTGGTGGCGGCGTTTTGCGCCGTGCTGTGCACGATTTCATTGCTGGTGGCGACGTCGCTCTCGATCTTCTTCTTCACCGAATCGACGAAGAACGAGGTCTCGGCCGCGCCTATCATGATGTGGTCGATTTCGCCTTCCACGTGTTCGGCGAAACGTTCGGCGCCGCCTTTACTTTTGCGTGAAGAGAAAAACAACACCAGGCAGCTGGAACAGAGCGAGGCGACAACCGCGTGGCGCGTTGCGCCGCCCGGTACGCCCACCGCCTCCACCAGCCAGGCCAGGATCAGGCTGGCAGTCAGCGAGGCGATGATGATCGTTGCGATTGAAACCGGCTTGTGCCGTGGCAGCATGGCGTTCTCCGCGGTGGATGAGGCTCTGGATATCATCAATTTGATATCCAGTATATCCACGGCTATCGCGCCGGGCAATTGAGGCAAATCAATATTGTGTCATCAATGCAGCTTCGATTCTGCGCCGCAGCATTTCTTGTACTTCTTGCCGCTGCCGCAGGGGCAGTCGTCGTTGCGGCCGATCTTGGGCGAATCGCGTTCGACGGTTTGCACGGCCGATTTGCGCCGCGGTTTCCACCAGCGGTAGATTTCGGGGATTGCGGATTCGATTTCGAGCGCCAGTTTGTGGCACTTCATCGGGTTGTCGACCAAGGCCAATTCTTCCTCTTCGATCTCTTCCGCGCCCAGCAGGTAGATCGGGCGCATTAGCTGCGCGATGTCGGAATCCCAGATCGGCTGCCAGGCCTCTTCGCGCAAGCTGATGCCCTCCCAAAAGCCCCAGGCCCAGGCCTCGCCGTCGATCACGCTGCGGCCTTCCCACTCGTGTTCGCAAAACAGCGGTTCGAACTCCCTGGGGGCGACTTCCAGCGTGATGGCAATCTCGTTCATGAAGCGCGCAATCAAGCCGACGATGCGGTCGTATTCCTTGTCCGATTTGAACATCGGCAGACCCTGGTCATTGCCGCCCCAGACCAGGGGCAGCCATTCGCCGAGCAGGATTTCTTCGGGCCCGATGGCAATCGCCGTCAGGAAGCCGTGCAGCGAATCCATGGTCATGCAATCGTCGGGGCAGCGGTCCGACAGCAGGAACTTGTCGAGCTCGTTGAATTCGCGGTCGGATAGGGGTTCGTCGAACTGCATGATGGGACGGTGCGGATAAGTTAATTCCTACAGCATACCCGCCCAAACACCTGCCATCAACTAAAATGACGCCATGAATGAACTTGTGACGCCATCGTTTGCCAATCTCGGGCCGGATGCCGTGCTCGACGCCATAGAAAGCGTCGGCATTTACGGCGACGGGCGCCTCCTGGCGCTCAACAGCTATGAAAACCGCGTCTACCAACTGGGCGTGGAAGACGGCCCGCCTGTGGTAGCCAAGTTCTACCGTCCGGCGCGCTGGAGCGATGAAGCCATACGCGAAGAGCATGCGTTTACGATGGAATTGGCCGAGCAGGAAATTCCCGTGGTGCCGCCGCTGGTGTTGGGCGGCAAGACCCTGCACCACCATGCCGGCTTGCGCTTCGCCGTATTTGCGCGCCATGGCGGCCGCGCGCCGGAATTGGACGACAGCGCTACCTTGGAATGGATGGGGCGCTTCATGGGGCGCATCCATGCGGTCGGCGCGTTACGCGCTTATGCGCACCGCCCTGCGCTCGATATCGAAAGCTTCGGCATCGAGCCGCGCGATTACCTGCTGGCCAACGGGTTCATTCCGATCGATATCGACAGCGCCTGGCGCAGCGTGTCGCAACAGGCGCTCGATGGCGTGGCGCGCTGCTTTGAGCGAGCCGGCGACGTAGCCGCGCTGCGCCTGCATGGCGACTGCCACAGCGGCAACGTGCTCTGGACCGATGCCGGACCGCATTTCGTCGATTTCGACGACAGCCGCATGGGTCCGGCGGTGCAGGATCTATGGATGCTGCTGTCGGGCGAGCGGCGCGACCGCGTGCGGCAGTTGAGCGACATCCTGGCCGGCTATGAAGATTTTTGCGACTTCAATACGCGCGAATTGCATCTGGTCGAAGCCCTGCGCACCCTGCGCCTGATTCATTATTCAGCCTGGCTGGCGCGACGCTGGGAAGACCCGGCCTTTCCGGCGGCCTTCCCCTGGTTCAATACGCAGCGCTATTGGCAAGACCGCGTGCTGGAGTTGCGCGAACAGGTGGCCTTGATGGATGAGCCGCCGTTGTGGGATTAAAGTTTTTGCGCCGACTTGGACAAGGTATCGAGCGAGGCGATGACGGCATTGGCCGCCTTATCGCTATTGGCGATCAACACCGCATGCTCGATCGCATCGTCGCGCCGATCCTTGGAAAAATAAGACAGCAGATAGTCGCCGTTTTCCCCATCGGGGTTGCCGAGCTTGTCTTCCCTCGATAAGCGGCGCACATACCACACGGTATAACCGTTTGTTTCTTCGCAGCAATATACTTCTGCATAGTGATGTGGACCGAGCGGATGCTCGTCGAGGTCGGTATGCCAGATGACCTTGCGCCAGACGTGATCTTTCTTGGTTTCCGGAACGTTATGCATGGGGGTTTCCTTTGTAATTTAAGTCATTTTACTTGCTGCGGCGCCGTTGAAAAATCCCGACAGACCGCGTAATCAGGTTCACATCGACGCCATGCACAACTTGATTTCGGCCATCGACTTTTGTCACCAAGATACTGCCACCGTACGCGATTGGCGCGCGGTAGGCAGCGCATGCGCCTGTTTCATTGCGGGCATGGACTCGCGTGGCGATGACGGGGCTGCATATCGCATGCAAAGTACGCTGATAAGGTAAGCTTCGCCGGGTATATCGAATCCAGTCACAGGCCTGAAGGAGAAAGCACATGTCGCGGAAAAATCGGGATGACGGTTTGGCTGTCCATGCAAAACCTCTCGCGCTAGCTTTGGCCGCTTGCGCCAGCATGGCATTGCTGGCGGCTTGCGGCGGGCAATCGGGCGCGTCCGCCGGAGCGGGTGCGCAAGCATCGACACCTTCGCCGACACCGACACCGACTCCGACTCCGACTCCGACTCCGACTCCGACTCCGGCTCCGACTCCGACAAGTATCACCGCATCATGGGGCGTGATCAAACAACCATCGTTGCCGACATCGCTGTGCGCGACGCTAACTGCCAGCATTACGCCCAGCGGCGGGTCGATTGACAGCATTGACGGTGCGTCGTCCCATTCGCAGCCAGACACGCAACGAATTCAGAATGCCATCAATTCTTGCCCTGCCGGGCAAGCAGTCAAGCTTGTTGTCAATCAGTCGGGCGCGTCAGGATTTCTTAGCGGCCCATTGACCCTGACTTCGGGCGTGACGCTATGGATCGACCAAGGCGCGACGCTTTACGCCTCGCGCAACCCGGCCGATTATGACAACGGTCCAGGGACTTGCGGCACCGCTACGAGCTCTTCCTCGCAGAGTTGCAATCCATTCATCACCGTCAAAAACACGACCAATGGGGGCATTGTCGGCAGCGGCGCCATTGACGGCCGAGGCGGAAGTTTATTGACTAGCGGACCGAACGCCGGCATCAGAACCTGGTGGGACGTGTCTTATCAAAATAAGACGCAAGGTCTGACGCAGCAAAACCCGCGCCTATTGCAAATCAGTAACGCAACCAATTTCACTCTCTATGGCATCAGCTTGCTGAATTCACCCAAGTTCCATGTCGCGATGTCAAATACGACGGGCCTGGTGGCCTGGGGCATCAAGATACTGGCGCCCTCATCCGAGTATACCCACCCCGGTTATGCCTGCCCCGCCGGGACAACACCGGACAAGACTACGCCGGCGACATGCTTTACGCCCGACACCGTGGTCAACACGGACGGATTCGATCCCGGGTCGTCGCAGAATCTTTTGCTGGCCTACTCCTACATCAGCGATGGAGACGACAATGTGGCGATAGGCGCGGGATCGGCTCCCGTGACGCAAAATCATCTATATGCGCACAACAAATTTTATTACGGCCATGGCATGTCGGTCGGCAGCTACACCGGTGCGGGAGCCAGCAGCGTCAATGTCATCGATCTGGCGATAGACGGCAATAACTCGCCCAACGGAAACGGCATACGCATCAAGTCCGACGCAAGCCGCGGCGGAAAAATCGACTCCTTTACCTACGATACCGTGTGTATGAAAAACGTGCGCAACCCGATCGTTCTTGATTCGTTCTACAGCACCAACACCGGCACGCTTTACCCTAGTTATACGAACATCGTGCTTTCGAACGTGCACAATCTTGGCAGCTCGACTTACGGCGGTGGAACTTTGACATTCCTGGGTTACGACCTCAATAGTCAAAAGAACCCCATCGGCGTCACGCTTAACAATGTGGTATTCGACACGGCTCCGACGCTCTCGAAGGCACACAACGGCAGCCCGAGCGCGTCGCCTTACGCGACGCATTTCACTTTGGACTCGGGTCCGGTAAGCTTTGCGTCGCTTCTCGTTCCCTCCTCTGTCAACGATGTGGCAGTCACCGGCACGCCCGGAAGCGGAAGCGGCATTGACTGTTCAAATGCCTTTGTAAAATATTCCAGCATCATTTCACAGGCGCCGTTCTGATTTCGGCAATTGTCGCAAATCCATGCCCGGCGTCCGCGCTACAGCTGAATACGCACATGCCGGCATGTGTCGAGATCACCCCTACCTTTTGCGGAAAATGATGTCTTTCATGCGGTGCAGCTTGGGATGGACGACCGGCACGGTGAGCATTGTGCTGCCGACCGCCATCAACAAAAGGGCGGTGAACGTTTCACTGCTGATGATTTGCTTGTCGAGCAAGATGTTGGCGAAGATGATCATGATCAGTGCCTTGGTCTGCAGCAGCCAGCCGATGATCGATGCCTCACCCTTTTCCCACCCCAGTATCTTGCCGGCGATGTGAACACCGATCAATTTCCCCGCAACGGATGCGATCAGCAGCACCGCGGCGGCTATGAATACCATTGAGCCCCCGAGCGCCCAGTTGGTGCGCAAACCTGTGCTGAGGAAAAACACCGGCATGATCGCCAGCAGTACGTGATGGCGCATCAGATCCATTTTCTTTTGGTCAAACCAATGTGCATCCATTACCGCTCCGGAGAGGAATGCGCCGACCATGAAATGCAGGCCGGCCCAGTCGGCGGCGAAGCCGCACAACGCCAGCCAGATCAGGCCGACATACCAGCGGTCGTGTTCCTGGATGCGGCTCATGATCTTGCGAAAGACGTAAGCGGCGATCGCGAACACGGCCAGGAAGCCGATCTGGCGGCCGACGCGAGTCCAATCGAGCAGGATGAGCGCCAGCACACCCCAGATCGCCACGTCGTCGAAACTGGCGTAGCGCAGGATGCGCTGGCCGATGGGCTGGCGCAGGATTTCCAGTTTTTCCATCAGTAGAATCAGGATTGGAAGCGCGGTAACCGCGCAGGCCATGCCTACGCCGACAATGAACTGCCAGCTTGTGCCCTTGGGGCCGACCCAGCCATCGTACATCAGCATGCCGAGGGCAGCCACGCAACCAAATGCCAGCGGTGCGCCGAGTGCCATTGCGGCGGTGATGGTGCTTTCGCGGCGATGTTCCCAAGCTTTGACCAAGTCGAGTTCGAGGCCGGCAATCATCACGAAGAGCATTACCGCCCACCAGGCAATACCATTGAGCGACTGTATAACTTGGGGGCTGAATATAAACTTGTAGTAGTCAGGAAAGGCCGCTCCCAGAACGCCGGGGCCCAATAAGATGCCGGCGATGATCTGCACCACGACCAGCGGTGCATAGTAGTCGGTTTTGCCCACCCGCCAGATCAGGTATGGAATGGTGAAAATGATCAGCATCGCCAGGAGGAAGATCTCCGTGATGCTCATGGCGGTGTGCATGGCTATTCCTATGGTTTATGGTTATTGACCGTCGAATCGCTGGCGAAATACTTGATGCCTGATTTCCTCACTTCTCGAGCAGCTCGACGCCCAGAGGCTCCAGCCGCAGCACGCCCGACCAGTGCTTGCCTCCGAGTACGCCGTTCATTGCGCCATCAATCTGCACATCCCTGGCTTCGCCGGTAGTGTTGACGTAGAGCGTCCTGCCGTCGACCACGCGTGCATACACCCCGTCAGGCGTCTTCGGCCCCGGCACAATGCCAAGGCTCGCGTAGAGCTGCCGGTACAAGGGCGTCATGAGCTGCGGGTGCGCAGCCGTGGCGACGTAGATCGCCCGGCCCTTGCCGAAATGGTTGACGGTGACGGCCGGCGGTTCGCCCTTAACGTTCACAAAGCGCGCCAGCACCTCGGCAGAGGAAGGCTCCAGCACCTCGTAGGCGCCGAGCTCGGCCTTGACCTCTTCCCCGCCGATCGTGGTCTGCAGCGTGCCGGCGTTGTAGAAGGCATTGGTGCGCAGGCCGAACACGTCGGTCAGGCCGCCGGGCAGCGGCGTGTCGTGCCACTGGTTATGGTCGTTCACCTTGGCCGATTGCGCGGTCATGATCACCGTGCCGCCTTCGGCGACAAACTTGCGCAGGTTGTCGGTGGAGGCGTTGTCGAGCAGGTACATTCCGGGCACCACCACAAGCCGGTAACGGCTCAGGTCTTCATGGCCAATGTGAACGACGGCGATATCGATGTTGTCATTGAACAGCGGCTCGTAGGCGCTATGCGCCTGCTTCATGTAGCCCGGGTTGATGTAAGGCCGCACCGTGTTGTTCGCCCCCTCCTTAGGCAGGTTGGTCGCGATCATGTTGTCGAAGGCATAGGCGATGGCCACCTTCGGCTGCTGCAGGCGTGGGAAACCGAGCTTTTCCAGCGTGGCGAATTCCCTGGCGATGGTGGCGAACTCGTCGAGCTTCCACGACGCCCGGTCGTCATGGTCGATCAGGCCGAACAGCGCCTGTTCCTCTCCGCCGTGGTGGCTGTGCCAGGTCCAGGGCATCACCGCCTGCGCGCCCATGAGCAGGCCGAAATGGGCCCACATGCGCGAGCGCCCCGGGGTGCCGTAGTAGCCGGGACCGCCGGCAGTGAACTCATTGAACCAGATGGGGGCGTTCATGCCGGCGCGCATCATCGTTGCCTCGAAGGCGCTGCCGAGCGGATCTCCGGGATAGAAGCCCATCGCCCCGTAGCTCACGTAGCGGCGATAGGTTGCCAGGTAGTCGAAGCCCTTGCGCGGGGCACTGTCCCACAGGTTGGAGATGGCAGGCATGTCCGGCACGTTCTTCTCGCGCACGCTCTCCAGCAGCTCGAGCACTTCGATGGTCTGGTCCGACCAGAAGCGCCGCATGTCAAGGTAACGTTCGTAGGGGCCGACGCCTTCGATATACGGCAGGCGCACCTCGTCCCAGGCACCGATACGGCGCGACCAACGTTGCGTAGCCCAGGCATTGTTCAGCGCCTCCAGGGTGCAATATCTCTTTTTAAGCCAGCCGATGAAGCGCTTGCGGTCGGGCTCGGAGTACGACACCATGCCGTTGCCGCTCTCGTTGTTGTAGCCGATGGCGAACAGCGCCGGATGCTTGGCGTAGCGCTTGGTCATCGTATCGGCAAGACGCCGCAGCAGGCGCCGGTAGTCTGGATCGCTGATGTCGTCCATGTAGCGCTCGGCCGGATCGAGCCGCGCCCCGTGCTGATCGACCACGTCGACGCCCGGGTACTTCTTGTGCAGCCATATCGGCGCCGGCTGGCCGGGAATATCCATGATGACCTTCAGGCCGGCGGCCTGCATGCGGTCCATGATCCAGTCGAACAACCTGAAGTCGAACCTGCCCTCGGCGGGCTCGAACGAGTCCCACGACAGGTCACCCATGCGGACGACCTTGAAGCCGGCCTGCTTCATGCGAGCGATGTCATGCTCGATCTGCTCGCGGCCGCTGCGGTCGAAGGGCTGGTAGTTGGTGCCGACGAAAAGCTGGCCGGTGCCAGGCCAGTCCGGGTGGTCCTCGAAACTCTGGGCGCGGGCGGTCGCAGCACCGAAAGCCGCGAGTGCCAGCGTACACGCGGCGACAATCTTTCTGAACCTCATGGACACTTGCTCGATATGTGCTTAAGGCAACAGTATTGCATTCTGCAAGCGGTCGCATCGCGTTGCAATTGCTAAAAGCAACAATTCAACAAATGAAATTCAATAGATGGCGCGCGCGTTTCCGCCCTGTTCCAGAAAATAGCAGTAGCCAGCCACGCCTCCCTCTACGCCCCTCCTCGTCGCTCATCCCGGATGGCACCAGACCAGAAATACGCAGGCCCAGCGAAAGCAAGCCGTTTTTCGCAATCGAATAAATTGAACCCAGAGGATTCAGCTTGCCGCCGTAGCGTTAAACACCGCCAACTGCGCAGCGAAGGCGCGCTGGTACGCCGGCCTGGCTTCAGCCCGGGCGACGTAGGCCGCGAGATTGGCGTGTTGGTTGAGCAAACCTGCAACACCCGCTCTGCGCAATACGGTCACCATCAACAGATCGCCGGCGCTGAACTCGCCGTCGAGCCACTCGGCATCGCCAAGGTAGCCGGCAAGCTCGGCAAGCCGCCTGGCGATGCGCGCGTCGACAAGCGGCAGGCGCTGCTCGGCCCAGGGCTCCTTGTTTTCCGTGAAGATGGCGATTTGACGATCCAGGATCAACGGTTCAATCGTGTTCAAGGCGGCAAACATCCAGGTGATGGCGCGCGCACGGGCATTCGCTTCGAGCGGCAACAGGCCCGCATGCGCTTGCGCAATATGGAATACGATAGACCCCGATTCGAACAGGCAGAGGCTGCCTTCCTCATAGGTCGGAATCTGGCCGAACGGATTGCGCGCTAGGTGAGCCGGTTCCTTCATTGCCGCAAATGACACAAGCTTCACGTCGTAAGGCTGCCCGACTTCCTCGAAGGCCCAGCGTGCGCGCATGTCGCGCGCCAGGCCCCTGCCGCGATCGGGTGAGGTTTCAAAGGCGGTGATGGTTGGTTTCATAGCGACTCCTGGTTGTAGCGCGAGGACTCAAGCCGGGCTCACTTTACCGCAAGCCCATACTGTTCGTATTCGCCATTGGGCCAGACGCGGGCGACGATTTGCAAGGTCTTCCTTTCCAGCTTGGCCTCATAGACCCGCGTTTCCATGCCTCCGCGCGTCGAGCCGCGTTCGAAGGTGAAGGATTTGAGCTTGCCGTATTTGGCCAGTTCCCGCCCAGCTTCCTTCACCACGCTGTCGCTGAAGTATTCGTTGCCGTTCCTGCTGAATTTCTTGCGATCGATCTTGCCGTGTTGCAAATCTCTGAAGATGTCTTCGGCCACCTTCTGCTTGTTGCCGTCGGCACCCTCGGCATTGAACAGCGTCTTGCGCACCTCGTCGGTAATGTCTTCCGCGGCATTGCTGGCATCGGCATTGGTGAGCACGACGATCGCCATCCGGCTGTCCGGGATCACGGTATTTTCGGCCAGATAGCCGTTGATTTCTCCGCCATGCGACAGTATGCGGTGGTCGCTCTTCATTTCGACGCCCATGCCCAGGGCATAACGGCTTCCCGCTCCGTTGTTGAGCAGCACTTCACGCTCGAGCGCATCGTAGCTCGCCTTGCTCATGAGTTTTTGTTCCATCAGCGAGATATCCCATTTGGCCAGGTCGCCCGCCGTCATGGCCAACTCTCCCGCTGCAAACATCCACCCTTCGCCGGCCCGTTCGGCTTGCTGCAAGGGGCCCATGGCAAAGCTGGTGTAACCGACGGAATCGGTTGCGGCCAGCGGGTGCTGGTCGCAATCCATGGCCGTGCTCATTTGCAGAGGACTGAACACCTTGCGCTGCAGGTAGCTCATCAGCGGTTCGTTTGCGACCTTCTCGAAGATCACGCCCGCCAACACGTAGCCGGTGTTGCTGTATTGCCAGCGCTCGCCGGCGGGAAAATCGAGCGGTTGACGCGCCCAGCGATCGAGAATGCCTTCCGGCTTGATCGCCTGGCGCATGTCGGCGAACATGAAGTCCTGCGGCCAGTAATCTCGTATGCCTGCCGTGTGCGACAGCAATTGACGAATGGTGACGTCACCGGCCCCGCCCATGTTCGCCACATATGTCGAGACCTTGTCGTCCAGGCTCAGCTTGCCCTCTTCCTGCAGCATCAACAAGGCCGTCGCCGTGAACTGCTTGCTGATCGAGCCTATGCCGTAACGCATGTTTGGCAAGGCAGCGCGGCGCGGCTTGAGCGCTGCATCGCCATAAGCCTGCGCGTAGGCGAGTTTGCCGTCGATCACCACCGCGATAGACGCGCTCGGCACCGAGGTCGTTTTGAGTACCTTTTGCGCAATCTTGTCGATCTCCTGTCGCTCTGCATCGCTCAATTCATGCAAGGGCGCAGCGTGGACCACGGAAAACAGGGAGACGACGAACAGGGCAAGCGGCAGCCGGGAGAGCTTGGGCATGGAAACTCCTATGTAATTGTGGCGACGATTGTATGCCGAAGCCAATACCGCGTCCATCGCGGACGGCCACCCGCCCGGCCGGACGGTGCGGATACCGCCAGGAACAATCGGAATAGGAACGGCAGACGAGGAGCCGGACTATCCTTGCCGAGATTCGTTACCATGCGCGCCGGCGCGGAATTGGTTCAGCACCTCTTCGGCATTGAGCACCTCGCAGGCGACCTCGTTGATGGTTTTGCGCTTGGAACGGGCATAGGAGCGCAACATGTCGAAGGCCTGCTGGCGGTCGGTACGATGGTGCACCATCAGGATACCGACCGCCATGCTGGTTTCGCGGCCGGCGGCGAGCGCCGAGGTCAGCCGACTTTCGCGCTGGCGCAGGTTTCTGATTTCTCCGGCGCGCGCCAGGGCGGCTTCCAGCATCGGGATCAGGTTTTGCACATCGACCGGTTTAACGAGATAGCCGGAAGCCCCATATTCCACTGCCCGCTTGACCACGTCGCCGTCCGATACGCCGGAGAGGAAGACGAAAGGGATGTCGCTGTCGCTGCGCAAGCGCTTGGCGAGGTCGAGGCCCGACATGCCAGGCATGTTGATGTCGAGCATGGCCAATCGCGGTTCGCCAAGCACGGCAATGGCTAGCGCGTCTTCACCGTTCCGGGCCTGGATGACTTCGTAATTCTGGCTCTCCAGGACTCCCGTCAGCAGCTTCAAGGTTAGCGGATCGTCGTCGACGACCAGGATTTTCGGCTTTTTCTCGGTGGCTTCCATGTTGTCCCCATACCTTTAATCGACCGGGCGAGGCGTCGCCTGCTTGCATGTCAGTAGATTAGCCGACCTTCCCTTCGCATGGCAATTTGATCAGGGATCGGGTTTGCATTCCTTGGGCTGTCTCGCGTCATTTGCAAGCATACAACGCATGAATACTTTACATCGATAACATTGCTGCCATGAAGCGCAGTCTTTCCATCTTGGCGAACCGCCGGCGCGTCGAAGCCTCTCCGATCTTGCATTGGCGAATGCGTCATGCCGGAAGCTCGCGCCTATCGCGGCTCTCGCGCTTTGCCGACTTGCAAAACGTGCGCTATCTGGCGGGCGCGGGTAAAGTGTCAGCGGCCAATCAATCGAATTCGAGGTCGAGCGTTGTCTTGAGCGCCCATCCCGGTGAAGCCGCGTTGACACCGTGACCGACTCCCAAGTTGATCGTGCTCTTGCCCGCCTTGGCATCAAGCGCAAGAAAAGCCAGTTCATTGCGCCGGCTGGCGGGCAACATCTTGCTGACCGGGCCTGCCTCGGAAAAATATTCGACACCCAGTGCGCTTTTCGGTGCCACTTGATAGGAAATCTTGGCCGCCGGCTCGAACAATACCTTGCCGCGCAGATCGCCGCCCGAAGCAAGCGTCACACCGGGGTTGATCGTGAAATCCCAGCGCCCATCGCGCCAGCCGATGATAGGCACGGCTTCGATGGTCCAATGCTCGTTTTCGCCGGCCACGGTTTCATAACCGGCTTCGATTTCGGCACCGGCATACCAGCCGCTTTTGTCGTGCGACGCCACATATTTGATTTCCGTCAGCATACCTTCGGCATGCCAGGCCCCTCCAAACGCATATACCGGAAGCTTCAAACCGATCTCCCAGTCGCCGTCCAGGCCATAGGAAAGCTCGGCAACTCCTTGAAAGACTGAGGCACCGTGGCCGTCGTCGTGCCTGGGCGACTGCATCAGGTTCGCCGCAATGTCGACATTGGCTTCACCCTCATCGGCGATCTCACCTCGATACACCTCCAATTCCGTGTTGTCTGCATAGACGGGGCCGGCAAGCAGCAAAAAAAACGCAAAACCGTATTTCTTGAATGAGCTAGGCAAGGCGGTTTCCAATACAATGAAAGTGGCAAAGTATGCAATGATGCAAGGTAACAGTTAGCCGAAACTTAGCATGTCGAGGCTCGATGCGCCGCGTTGACATGGAGGGGAATCTTGATCGAATACTTCAGAAAATCCGGGGCGGGGATCGCAGCTTTTATAGCCGGTGCCGTGATCAGCGCTTCAGTTGTTTTGCCGGCGCACGGGGCGGACGCCGCGGCGCCCACGTCCGCGTGGCAAAAACCCGATGTCGCCACCCTGCCCGACGACGACTGGGGCCGGGCCGTGCGCTACGGGCGCGACCTGATCAGCAAGACATCGTCGCTGATCGGCCCTGAAGTGGCCGACGCAGGCCGTCGCTACGCCGGCAACAACCTCAACTGCCAGAGCTGCCACCTCGAAGCCGGTACGAAGGAGTTCGGTTTGCCGTTCCAGGGCGTCTATGCCGACTTCCCCAATTACCGCGCGCGCTCGGGCACCGTGGGCACAATAGAAGAGCGTATCCAGGGTTGCATGGTGCGCAGCATGAACGGCCGGCGATTGCCGCCTGGCGGCCCGGAAATGACAGCCATCGTAGCCTACCTCAAGTTCCTCTCCATGGGACACGCCGTGGGTGCGGCCACGCCAGGCCGCGGCGCCGGCAACATGCCGGAATTGATCCGCGCCGCCGATCCCAAGCACGGTGCAACCGTCTATGCCGGCACCTGTGCCGCCTGCCATGGCCAGAACGGCCAGGGGCAACGTACGGGCAAGGTGGGAGACGCGCAGGGCTACGCGTTTCCGCCGCTTTGGGGTCCCGACAGCTTCAACGACGGTGCGGGCATGCACCGCTTGATCACCGCAGCCAACTTCATCCACGCCAACATGCCCAACGGGACCGATTGGCAGCACCCGGCTCTTTCGCTCGACGATGCCTGGGATGTGGCTGCCTATATCAACAGCCAACCGCGCCCGCAAAAAACGCATCTGGAGCAGGACTATCCCAGGCGCGAGCAAAAGCCGGTCGATGCGCCCTACGGACCGTATGCAGACGATTTCGGCGAGGAGCAGCACAAGCTCGGGCCGTTCGCGCCGATACGCGAAGCCGTCAAGGCGCGCAAGGCTGGGAAGGATGGCGGCCCGGCAGCGGATTGAGCAGTCAAACTACATTGCGCCGGAACGCCGGCATTCTATCGACAGCAAGGAGAACGAAATGGGCACGACCAACAGGCGCAGCGCCATACAAAAACTGGGACTGGCTTTCGCGGCCGGAACGGCGGCATTGGGCGGCATGGAGGCACAAGCCGCGGCGAAGACGGCAAAGGCTGCGGCTGCCCATGGGGGCGCCAAGGACTTGAGCGAACTGACCACGCGCCTGGCCAAGGCGCCGCGCCGGCGCGACTTCAAGACCGTGCCGATGATCTTAAACCACCCCGATCAATGGGATCACGAAGCGCTGGCTGAAGTGCTGGCCTACAAGTCCAAGCACAAGCAGGTATGGGACAACACCGACATTGCGGGCCCCTGGATCAACACGATGCGCAACTCCTTGAACACGCAAATCTGGTCCTTCGGCCACCCCGATTTCCTGGTCGTCTCGGCCACGCACGGCTCGGCCAACTACGCGCTGTATGATCAGGAAACCTGGGACAAATACAATATCGGCAAACTTGCCGGGAAGGGTTTCGAAAGGAACCTGCTGATCGTGGAAAAGGAAGCCGCATCGGCCGATCCGGCCGACTATGAGAACCCAGCCGGCGTCTATTCTTCGCAAAACGGCACCATCGTCGCCTTGCAGAAGCGCGGCGCCGTGTTCCTGTCCTGCCATAACGCGATCTGGGAACAGGCCGCCCGCCTGCGCGAAAACGACAGCAATCCGGACAAGCTGAGCCAGGAAGCGCTGGCGGCGGAATTGACCAATCACCTGATTCCCGGCGTGATCGTGATTCCCGGTGCGGTAGACACCCTGCCGGAGCTGCAGGCAGCGGGGTTCCACTATGTCCGCTAAGGTTGTGCTGGTGGCGGCCGCGATTGCCCTTCTGGGCGCATGCGCAGCACCGCCGCCGGTTCAAAAAAGTCCGGCCGAGGCAGTGCGCGAAGGCGAGCGGCTCGTCCCACCATGGCAGCATGGCGCCAACAACGATGCAATCAAGCGCGGTCTCGAATTCACCGTGCCGCAGGTCGATGTGCTGGCGGATTTTCATGGCGACCTGGCCGATCCCAAGCTGGTGCTTTATGTCGGCGGCAATTACTTCTTCGCCCTGGCGCCGCTGGTCGAGGAATTCGAAGAGGAACACCCTGAATTCAAGGGCCGCATCTATTGGGAAACCATTCCGCCGGGCATGCTTGTCGAACAGATCAAGGCCGGCGGCACCATCACGTCAGGCAATATGACCTGGACCATCAAGGGCGATGCCTATTTCGCCGGCTTGAACGCCGTCAAGGGCTTGGTCGATCAAGGCTTGCTCGACGGCCCAGCCGTCCCTTACGTGACCAATACGCTGGCCATCATGGTGGCCAAGGACAATCCGCATGGCATCGCCGGCCTGGCCGACCTGGCCAAGCCCGATCTGCGCCTCGCCATGCCGAACCCGAAATACGAGGGTATTGCACGCCAGATCAAATCCTCACTGGAAAAGGCCGGCGGCGAGTCGCTGGCGCATGCGGTCTACGATACCAAGGTGGCCGACGGTAGCGCGGTGCTGACCTTCATCCATCACCGCCAGACGCCGCTATTCCTGATGCAAGGCGTGGCCGATGCCGGCGTGGTATGGCAATCGGAAGCCATGTTCCAGGAGCAGGCGGGCAATCCGATCGGCCATGTCGACATTCCGGCTGCGCAGAACAGCACGGAAATCTATGCCGGCGCGGTGATTCATGGCGCGGCACACCCCGAAGCAGCGCGGCTCTGGCTGGACTACATACATTCCCCGCCTGCATTGGCTATTTTCGAACGATATGGATTCCATGCTTACCGGCAGTGACGCAACGATTCCCGCACGCGGGCAAAACGGACAACAAAACAGTCGCCTAGGCGCAGGCATCATTGCTGCCACGGTTGCGGGCAACGCACTCGAGTTCTATGATTTTCTGACTTATTCGACCTTTTCCGTCTACATCGGCAAGACTTTTTTCCCCAGCAAGGACGCGTTCACGAGCCTTCTGCTTTCACTCGCCACGTTCGGCGTCGGCTTTTTCACACGGCCCCTGGGCGGCATTGTGATCGGCGCCTATGCCGACCGTGCCGGGCGCAAGCCGGCCATGATGCTGACCATTGCCATGATCACGCTCGGCACGCTGGGCCTGGCGGCGACACCAAGCTATGCCAGTATCGGCATCGCTGCTCCCGTGATCCTGGTGGCCAGCCGCTTGCTGCAGGGTTTCGCGCTTGGGGGAGAAGTCGGGCCGGCGACGGCCGTACTGCTCGAATGCGCGCCCAAAGGAAAGCGCGGCGCCGTCGTAGGCTGGCAAATTGCCAGCCAGGGCGTCGCTGTCTTTACCGGCGGGGCGGTCGGCGGCATTCTTGCCGCCGTACTCGAAAAGGAACAATTGGCGCAATGGGGCTGGCGCCTGCCCTTCCTGCTCGGCCTCTCTATCGTTCCGCTGGGCATCTATCTGCGCCGCCGCTTGCCGGAAACGCTGGAACAACCAGGAAGCCACGGCGGCTTTGCAATCCTCGCGGAAGTGCTCCGCCATTACACGCGCCCGCTCATCCTCGGCATCCTCGTCATCATGTGCCTGACGATCACGACCTACATCGGCAATTACATGACGACCTATGCGCTGACGACGCTGAAGATGCCGCCCTCGCAAGCCATGCTCGCTACGCTGACCCAGGGCTTGTGCACCATGACCGCAGCCTTGCTCGGCGGCCGCCTGTCGGACCGGTTCGGCCGCAAGGTCGTGATGATCGCTCCCCGCATCGTGTTGATGCTGGCGATCTATCCCGCTTTCCTGTTCCTGGTTTCGGTGCACACGCCGATGGCCCTGGTCGGTGTCGCCGCCTTCAATGCCTTGCTCTCCGCTTTCAGCGGCGGCGCCTCGATCGTGGCCTTGACCGAGATGTTCCCCAACCGGGTGCGCAGCTCGGGCGTGGCCATCGTCTACGCCATCGCAGTCAGCATCTTCGGCGGCAGCACGCAATTTGTCATAGCATGGTTGATCGGCGTCACTGGCGACCCGCTGTCTCCCGCCTACTACGCGGTGTTGACCAGCGCAATCGGCCTGCTGGCCATGTTCGCATTACCCAAGACACCAAAGCCGCCTAACCATCTTTGAGGAACATTCCATGGAAAGCAAACCGCCCTTCCCTCCTTTCACGCTTGAAACCGCCACGCAAAAGGTACGCGCCGCCGAAGACGCCTGGAACACCCGCGACCCGGCGCGCGTCGCGCTGGCCTACACGGAAGATACGCGCTGGCGCAACCGCGCCGAGTTTCCTGTCGGCCGTGAACAAATCCGTCAATTCCTCGAACGCAAATGGGTGCGCGAACTCGACTACCGCCTGATCAAGGAATTATGGACCTTCGCCGGCAACCGCATCGCCGTACGCTTCGCCTATGAATGGCATGACGACTCGGGCCATTGGTTCCGATCCTACGGCAATGAGAACTGGGAATTCAACGAGCATGGCTTGATGCAGCGCCGCTTCGCCAGCATCAACGACATGCCTATCCACGAATCGGAACGCAAGTATCACTGGCCGCTAGGCCGGCGTCCCGACGATCATCCTGGTTTGAGCGAATTGGGCTTGTGATGAAGAAGGCCGGAGCAGCGCTTGCATCGAAATCCGTGTTGTCCTGCGCAACTTCGACTTGATGCCTGCACAAGACCAATTGGCAGAGCTTTACATGTTTTCCAGGGCCAGCCTGCGTCCATTGCGGACCAGGCTGGCATAATCTTCGGCAGTCAGCGCCTTGCTGAACAGGAAGCCCTGCAATTGATCGCAGCCGAGTTCGCGCAAAAAACGCATCTGCTCCATCGTCTCCACTCCTTCCGCCACGATCTCTTGCCGCAATTGCTGCGCCATGGTGACAATGGCGCGCGCGATCGCACAATCGTTTTCCTCATGTGGCAAGCCCACGACGAAGGAGCGGTCGATCTTGAGGCTGGTGATGGGAAATTTTTTAAGGTAAGACAAGCTCGAATAGCCGGTTCCGAAATCGTCCAGCGCCAGCGCCACGCCCATCGCAACGAGGCGGTTCATGATGGGGATCACATTCTCGGGCCCGCGCACCAGCAGGCTTTCCGTGATTTCGAGCTTGATCTGTTCCGGTGCCACGCCATGGCGTTCAAGCAGAACCTGCAATTTCGCGGGTAATTCAGCGTCAAATTGGCGCGCGGAAAGATTGACCGCAACGGGCGGTATCTGCAAATCGGCATCGTGCCAGCGGCGCATCTGGCGGCATGCCTCTTCCAGCACCCAGTCGCCTATGTCGAGAATCAAACCGGTCTCTTCGGCCACGCCGATGAACGAGCCGGGAGAAATCGTGCCGCGCTCAGCATGCTGCCAGCGCAGCAAGGCTTCGGCGCCGACAATGCGTCCATTGCGCAGGCTGACCTTGGGTTGGTAGTGCAGGCAGAGTTCGCCGGCTCCCAGTGCATGGCGCAGCTCCCCTTCGATGCGCAAATGCTCCTTCGCGCGCAGGTTCATCTCCGGGCTGTAGAACAGGAACCCTTTGCCTTCGCCCTGCAGCAGGCGCATCATCGCCACGTCCGCATAACGCGTCAGAAAGCCCGTGTCCAGGCTGTCTTCCGGGTAGACCGCGATGCCGATGCTGGCATCGACATGCAATACGTTCGACTCGACCTCGAAGGGCTGTTCAAGCGCGCGCAGCAGCTTCTTCGCCACGATGCCGGCATGCTCGCGCTTCTCGATATGGAACAGCGCAACCGCAAACTTGTCGCCGTCGATGCGTGCCAGCACGTCTTCGTCGCGCAAGGTTTGCCGGAACTTCAAGCCGACCTGGCAAATCAAGTCGTTGCCGACCTCATGCCCAAGCGAGTAATTGATCGAGGCCATGCGGTTCAGCGAGATGAACAACAATGCGCCGTGGTCGTTGCTGCGGCGCGCGAGGCTCAGGGCCTGGTTCAGCAGTTGGGTCAGCAGCGAACGGTTGGGCAAGCCCGTGATAGTGTCGTAATTGGCCAGTCTTTGCAGCCGCGCCTCGGCTTCCTTATGCCTGCTGATGTCGGAAAAGATGGAAAACGCATGGGTGATCTGGTCTTCCTCGTTACGCACCACGCTGATGGTGACCGATTGCGGAAACAATTCGCCGTTCTTGCGCTTGCCGACGATTTCGCCGACCCAGGGGCCGGAACCGTGCATGGCCGCTCTCACCTCGGCGCGAAAGCCTGCATCGTGCAAGCCGGAGCGCAACAAGTCCGGCGTCTGCCCGATTGCCTCGGCCGCCGTATATCCCGTGATGCGCGTGAAAGCGGTATTGATCGAGACGATGCGCTCATTGTTGTCGGTGATCAATATGCCCTGGTCGCTGTCTTCTATGATGCGCGCATGCAGGCGCCTCTTGTCCTGCTCGTTCAGCTTGTCGAAGATCTCGCTGAGCCGCACGGCCAGGCCGCATACTTCCCCGTCTTCATCGTGCAGCGGCGACAAGGACATTCCTGCTCGAAACACCTCGCCCGACTTCTTGCGCCGCCGCACTTCCAGGAGCGAGCTGCCCTGCTCGAGAAACAGCTCGGCAATTTCACCCTCGCTTTCGTCTTCGGCGTACAGCATTAGGACATGATGGCCCACGCTCTCGCCGGCGCTGTAGCCGAACATCCTTTCGGCGGCGGGGCTCCAATGCGTAATGTAGCCTGCGAAGTCCAGCTGCATCACGGGTTCCGCTTCGGCATCCGCAGGTTGCGTTTGCGCTTGGGCCTGCGCCTGCTCTCGATTCGCCGCGCTGATGCCGTCGTGATGTCCAGGCAACAATTGCTCAAGCCGTGTCTGCAGCTCGGCCAGTGCATGCGCCAGGGCATCGCCATGGAGATCGCGCGCCTTGCGGCACAGAGCAAGGCAAGCCTCGATGGACGAGTCAGCCATTTTCCCTGCCCAGGCTGTCCCGCACCACCGCGAGCATCCAGCCGTTGGCCCGGACTACGGCGAGGTTGAATTCCGCGACCGGCAGCTCGATCGCTTCAAGCGCTTCCGCCACGGCATCAAAGCGGCCGTCTTCGGCATGCTCAAGCAACGACAGCAAGCGTCCCAGCTTGCCTCCGCGGCGCAAGACAGCGTCCTCCATGGCGTCGCCGATGGCCAGCGGCTTGAGTACCTGGTCAATCGGCGAGCCGAACAAAATGCCCAGCAGCGAAAACATGCCGGCCATGAAAGCCTGTTCCTGCAGGGACTTGTCGAGGCCCGAAGCATACGCCAGCAATTCCATCGCGCGGGCACGCACCGCGACGCGGGCAAGCAGCATGGCCGATCGCAGGTCGCCATCGCGGGCAGCGAACAGCATCAGGTTGAGCCAGCGGCGCAATTGGTTGCGGCCAAGGATGGCGATGGCCTGGGAAAAACTCGTGATACGCCGCCCCGCACCGACGCCAAGCGAGTTGACCAGGCGCAGCAATTGATAAGACAGGGTGGGGTCGCGCCGGAACACGGCCTCGATCTCGCGGCTGTCGGCGTCGTCGGCCACCAGTTGCACGAGCTGCATCGCCAATGCGCGTGACGCCGCCTGCGCACCGCTCGGCTTGGCCGGCGCAGCGAAATACCAGTTGCCGCCAACCCATTCCGTACCAGGAGGATGTTCGCGTGCGAATTCCTCGTCGTTGCGCGCGATGGCAGACGATGGAACGAGCTTGCACTGTGCCGCCGCGAGCGCATCGGCAAATTCGCCGGATGGCGCACAGCCGGCAATCAGGCATGGAAAACTCTGTGCGAGGCTCGAGAAATCGGAATGTTCGAGCAAGGGGGACAGATGAGGCAATTGCCCCGTCCGACCTTCATTGAAGGTGAACTGCAGCGCAGAAAGCCGCCCCCTGCAGTCAGCCAGCAGCTGCAAAAATACTACCGGTTCTGATGCCGCAGCGTCCATCGGTTCACCTTGGGACAGGCGTTGACAAACAGGGCTATTTGCTTGAATGAAAACATTCTAGCGCATAATTTACCAAACGCAACAATGGTGCACACCGCAGTTGTCTTTCACGGCACAAATACGACGTTTCTTTCCTGAAAGCATGAAGATGGCAGCGTGCTCGTCAGTGCCTCACTCCCAGGCCGCCAGTTTCCGCTCAAGGAAACGCATTGCGGCACCGGCTTGGAGCTTCAACTCGTCTTCCAAACCCGTGTACCCGGCCAGCCATGGCGCAATCGCCGCCTGACCGGCCATGGCGACGCACAGGTTTTGCCAGTCGCGCAACCGCCCAAGATTTTGCTGTGCCAGCTTGGTATCGGCGGCAAATGCCTGATAACGCGCATCGAGATATTCCGGGTAGTTCTCGATCAGGTAGCGCAATTGCTTGATACGCAGACGAGCCTTGTGCCAGCGCTTCGGGTCCTGCAGGCCTTCGGCGCAATCCTTGCGCAATTCCTGCATCAATTCTTCACAAGCGGAACCGAGGACGGCACTCAAGCTCGGCGTCGACACCGGCCCGAGACATTCGTCGGCTGCCTTGGCCAGGCGCACCATGCGGCGCGGGAGCTTACGCAGGCTCTTCGAGCATGCCAGTGCGGCACGCCGCCGCCACATGTCCTTCCGGGCTTGCTCAAGGTAGCGCTCTACGGCCTTGGGATAGGGTTCAGGCAGCAATTCCGCAATCAATTCCAGCTGCGCTTCCACGTCGCGCGCGCTATTGCTCTTGCGCACCCAGGACTTGAGCGGCACCAGCGCGCGGCGCAAGGGCTTCATATGATCCAACTGGAGAAACGGCTGCAAGATGCTGGAGGTGGTACGGATTTGCACGCGGATATCGTGCAGCGCGTTGGCGTCGCCGTGCCGCATCAGCGCAGACAGCAGGGTGGCGCTCTTGGCCGCGCGGCGCAGCTGCTTGACGATATGGGGCCTGAGATTGCGCTTGCTCGCGCCATTCTTATGCCGCATGCACCGGCTCTCCTTTGCGTGCCACGCCAGCCGCCTGTATATAGGACTGGCACATGACCAGCAGCTCAGCATGCAGCTTGCGGATCTGTGCCGGGCCGGCACGCTGTTCGAAGATGGTGCGTGTTACGCCCGTCATGACGATGTAGACCATATTGGTGACGAGCCGAACGTCGGCAAATTCCAGATCGGCCGCGCCGGAGAGCATGGTTTCGATGGACTTGACCAGCCGGTTGCTGAACTTGTTGATCAGCTCGGGTACATCGAGTTCGGTGATCACACCGTAAAGCGCGATCGAAGTCTCCGGATCGGACGTCTTGACTTCGATATACGTGGCGACCAGGTTTTGCACCATATCGGCGGCATTGCTGCCGGCGCCGGCCAGGCAGGCTTGCTCCACTTTGCTCAGCACATCTTCCATATGGCGCTTGAGCACGGCAAACAGCAAGGCTTGCTTGTTGGGAAAATACTGGTACATCGTGCCGACCGACACCCCTGCACGCTCCGACACGCGCGTGGTCGTCAAACGCGAAGCGCCCTCGGCCAATAAAACCTGAATAGTTGCCTCGAAAATCGCATCCACGGTGGCTTCGGAACGGGCTTGACGCGGGGTTTTACGGGGCTTGAGCGGAGAAATTGTCTTGGTCGCCATATGCGAATGCAAAAGCTGAAGGATCCTTCATAAAATATAGCACATGAATCATCCCCATCCAAATCCCTCTTTGCATGGCGCGCTCCGCCATGCCCTGCCCTTGCAGGCGCCGACGCAGGTTTACCTGCCGACGCAACGCGTGGCCCTGATAACCGGCGCCAACAAAGGTATAGGCCGGGAGGTCGCCTACGTATTGGGCAGGATCGGCGGCCGCGTCCTGCTGGGCGCCCGCGACCATGTCTGCGGAGAGGCCGCGGCGGCGGAAATGCGCGAAGAAGGCATCTACGCCAATTACATCCACCTCGACGTCAACCGCCCCGAAACGCTGGAGGCGGCTGCGCTGGGCATCGAGGAAGACTATGGCCGGCTCGACGTTCTCGTCAACAACGCCGGCATCGCCGACCGTGCCGACGGCTTGCCGGGCACCGCCTGCATCGAAGCGGTGCGGCGCATCTTCGACACCAACTTCTTCGGCGCATTGTCGGTCACGCAGGCAATGCTCCCGCTATTGCGCAAATCGCGCAGCGCACGCATCGTCAACGTCTCGAGCGGCTTGGGCTCGCTTGCCTACAACAGCGATCCGCAGACTGAATTTGCCGACATCAAGAAGATCGGGTACAGCGCGTCGAAAGCTGCCTTGAACATGCTGACCGTGCAGCTTGCGTATGAATTGCGCGGCAGCGGCATCAAAGTCAATTCAGCCGACCCCGGCTATACCGCGACGGACTTGAATGGCCACCGCGGCTGCCAGAGCGTGGCGCAGGGCGCGATTTCTTCGATTCAACTGGCCTTGCTCGAAGACGACGGTCCGAGCGGCGGCTTCTTCAGTGCCGTACAAGAAGAACGCTGGTGACCAAGGCGCAATCAAGGCACAAAAGTGATCGGCACATCGCGCCCGGCGCGCGCCGCGTTCCCGGCATAGTCGAGCGCTACGATGCGCAGGATATAGTCGCCCGGCGGGACATCCCTGGTATCCCATGCGTCGCGCGTGGCCAAGCCGTCGCGCACGCGATTGGTTAATTCATACAGCATGCGCGTGGTCTTGCTGCCATAGACCGTGATACCGCTGTCGCCGGCGTAGGCGATCTTGACCGCGCCCGAATCCTCCGGCAGGCGCTCAAAATCCATGGTGATGCGAGGTTCCTCAAACCCGGGCACAGGCTCCCCCTTCGTGCTCAGCAATTGAAAACCGGCACGATAAAGCCCGAGCTGGCGCCGCCTCTGGTTGCCGTTCATCTGGTCATAAGCCTCAACCACGAGGTGCAGCCGCGCACCGGCAGGCAGCAAGAGGCGGCCCTTTTGTTTTTTCTCAAATACACTGCCGTCGTCGCCATGAATCTGCACCGCCTTGATGGTGGGCGGCACATCATCGTGCAACCCGGCGAGCGGCAGGGTCAAAGGATTGATCTCGGCACCTTCCGCAATCAGCGCCAGGTGTGTGTGATACATACGGTTGACCGTACCCAGGACGTCACCCTTGGCAAAGCGGGTTCCGCGTTTGACGCGCACCATGAACGGCTTGCCCTTGTCGTCACTCTGGAATTGGAAGCGCTCGCTTTCCAAGGGTTTGCCATTGGCATCGCGCCCCACCCGCACGTGAATGTAGCAAAACAGGTCGAGACACAGGCCCTCGCCTTCCTTATCGAAGCCCCAACTCGAAACAGGGTCGCTGACTTTCTCGTCAGCGACGGCCAACACGCGCGTGCCCATGGCGGCTTGCATGTCGAGCCCGCCATGCAAGTGGTCGCGGCTTTCGCCATCGTGATTGCCGCGCACCTCGCCGAGCGTCCCGACCACTTCGTGTGCCTGCAGTTGCGGTTTGAACGGCCAGGGGAAGCGGCCCGCCTGCACGGCAGGCAAGCGGGCAACGATCTCCCTGGCCGCTGCCGTGGTTTCCTGCGCATCGACGTAAGCCGCATTGGGGCCGATACCGCGGCCGGCTCCGTCGGCGCGCGGCTGGCTGACGATATCGATGCGATAGCTGCCGGACGAGGCCACGGCGAGGCTGCCATCCTTTTGCACCAGCAAGGCCGTCGGACGCGGCAGACGCAAAACGATGTCGGTGGTATCGGAGGCGTTTTGGGCCGCCAGCAACACGGCGCTCTGCAAGCTCGCGTTTTCGCCCTTAGGCGACAATTGGAAAATTCGCCCGCGCGTGCTGTCGCTGACATACAGCCCTCCATCGGGCGACCATGCCAGCCCGGTGGGACGATGTATCTGTGCCAGCGTGCTGACCATGGGTGTCGTTCCGCTCAAATCGATCCTGCGGATCGCATCATTGCGCGTGTCGGCAACGATCAGGCGGCCTTGGTTGTCGAGCAAGACATTGCACGGCGTATCAAACGTCGCAGCATCGGCAGCGCCGTCGGTCAGGCCGCTGTCGTGGCCGCTACCATGGCCGCTACCATGGCCGCCGGCAATCGTCGTGACTTGTCCATCCGGTGAAATGCGCCGCACGGCATCGTTGTAAGCATCGGCAACGTAGATATTGCCGGCCTTGTCGATATCGAGTCCCAAAGGGCCGTTGAAGCGCGCCTGCGCCGCGGCGCCGTCACGCATGCCGGCCTGCCCGTCGCCCGCTATCGTCGTCACATGGCCCAATGGGTCGATCTTGCGGATCGCATTGTTACCCGTATCGGCGACGTAGAGATTGCCCTTGGCATCGATTGCGAGCCCCGACGGCGTATTGAATGCTGCCGATTGTCCCTTGCCGTCGGCGTAGCCTTCCTTGCCGCCGGCCAGTGTGCTCACGGTACCGTCTGGCGCAATCCTGCGTATCAGGTTGTTGTCGCCGCCATCGCTGACGTAGAAATTGCCGGCCGCGTCGCTTGCCAGGCCATACGGATCGGCAAAGCGCGCCATCGCTCCCTTGCCGTCGGCGAAACCGCGCCGGCCGTCGCCGGCAAAATGATGAACCGTTGCAGCCCAGCCGAGAGGCGGGGTTTGCCTGGACGTACCGACTGCAACTTGTTCTGCCGATTGCCCTTCAGGATGCCGGACATGCCACAGGATCGCCGCACTCCCGGCCGCGATCAAGGCCAGGCCGGTCCACCACACAATTTGCGCATTATTGGAAAGCTGTTCTGGACGAAAGGCGGAATATTAGCAGACTGAATCGGCAGACTAAAATTGCGGCGCGACCTGCGGTATCGTCATCTGTATGCAGGTTCCCTTGCCGGCTTCGCTCTCGGCCCTGACGGTGCCGCCCAGCACACCCGAAACGATGTTGTAGACCACGTTCAAACCGAGGCCGGAACCGCCCTTGCCCAGCTTGGTGGTGAAAAACGGGTCGAACACGCGACCGAGGTTTTCCGGCGCAATACCATTGCCGTCGTCGCTTACGGTAAGCTGCACCCAGCCTTCGCGGCCGATCTGGGCCGCGATACGGATCTTGCCCTCCTCGCGCCCTTCGAAGCCATGCACCAGCGAATTATCCACCAGGATGCCCAAAACCTGCCCGAGCTGGCCCGGATAGCTGTCGAATTCGAGGTGGCCGGGAATCTCGTGTTCGATGACAAAGCGCGTCTTGCGCAAGCTCATGCCGAGCGTCAGGCAGATATTGTCTATCGTGGTATCTAACATGAAATGGCGCCGGTTCGCGCTGGTCTGGTCGACCGCCACCTGCTTGAAGCTGGCGATCAATTCGGCGGCGCGATGCAGGTTGCGCGCCAGAATATCGCTCGCTTTTTGCGCTTCCTCGAAAAAGGCGGCCAATTCGGAACGCTTCATGGTGCCGTTCTCCGCAAACTGCCCGCTGAGAACCTTGGTCTGGTCGGCCAATGTGCTGGCCGCCATCAAACCGTTGCCGATCGGCGTGTTCAACTCATGCGCTATGCCGGACACGAGCGAGCCGAGGCCAGCCAGTTTCTTGTTCTGCACCAGTTCCTCTTGGGCGACGTTGAGCGTGTTGAGCACTCCCGCCAATTCGGCATTGCTCTTCGACAGCGCCACGACCGCTGCTTCGGCCTTTTCTTTTTCGGCTCGCAACTCCTCGGTGCGCCGGCGCACCAGTTCCTCAAGTTCTTCGCGATAGCGGCGCAGCGTGTTTTCGTTGCGCTTGCGTTCGATGGCGATGCCGGCGAGGTGCGTCGCGACGTTGATCAATTCAAGTTCATGCGCGCCAGGACTGCGCACCTCGCGGTAATACATGGCAAAGGAACCCAGCACCGTATCGCGGTCGAGATAAATGGGCGTGGACCAGCAGGCGCGAAAGCCATAGCCGGCAACCAGATCACGATATGCATCCCAATTCGGGTCGGCATTGATATCGGTGGTGATGACGGTGCGCTTGCTGTACATCGCCGTGCCGCAGGACCCGACATGGGGGCCGATCTTCAAGTTATCGAACAGGTTCAGGTAACCAGGCGGCATGCTCGGACCTGAAACGGCGCGAACCTGGATGCCGTCTTCATCAAGCAACATGACCGTACAGAATAAGCCTTCCGACTGTCCCTCGATCAGACGCGTCAGGCGATCCAGCGTCTCGCTCAAGGGCGCGCCGAGCGCGATCATCTCGAGCAGTTCAGCCTGTCCAACAGGTAAGGGTACGGCGCCCGCCATCGCTTTCTCCTGGAAATGTCCTGGTCGCACTCCTGTTACATAAAAAATGCCAGCATCTGTTCCAACAGCCAATCAGGCTTTTCTTCGGGAATGAAATGCCCCGCGGCAACAGGAACGCCCGTGACGGGAAGTTGCGCCTTCTCCTGCCAATCGGCGATCGGATGAAACAGCCGGCCCACCACGCCGTGCTCGCCCCACACCACGTGTACCGGGCAGGCGATTTTCTGCTCTGCCCTGTCATGTTCCAGATCGATTGTCGCAGCGGCGCGATAGTCTTCGCAAGCGGCATGCACCGCCTCGGGTGTGCAAAAGCAACGCTCGTATTCCGTCATCGCCTCGGGAGCCAGGAAAGACTTGCCCTCGGAACCCCAGCCACCAAGCGAAAAGCGCAGATAGAACCGGGGGTCGGCACCGATCAAGGTTTCCGGCAAGGGATACGGTTGAATCAAGAAGAACCAATGGTAGTAATACCTGGCAAACGCCTCATTGGTTTTTTCATACATGGTGCGCGTGGGCGAAATGTCGATCATCATCAGTTTCCTGACGCGCTCCGCGTGATCAAGCGCAAGGCGATGCGCCACGCGTCCGCCGCGATCATGGCCACACACGAAGAAGCTCTCGTGTCCGAGCAAGCGCATGACCTCGACCATGTCTTGCGCCATTGTGCGCTTGGAATAGTTGGCGTGATCGGGCAAGCCGGCCGGCTTGGACGAATCGCCATAGCCGCGCAAGTCGGGCATCACCAGCGTATATGTTTCCGCAAGGCGATCGGCCACGGCATGCCAGATCACGTGTGTCTGAGGAAAGCCATGCAGCAACAACAAAGGCGGCCCGCTACCGCCGTGGCGCAAATTGATCGTCACGCCGTTGGCCGGGATTTTTGCCTGCTTAAACCTGTCAAGCATCACAGTATCTCCGTAGACAATTCCAACGTTTCCTTGATCTCTTCCATCACCACATAGCTCTTGGACTGCGCCGCACCGGGAAGTTGCAGCAGGATGTCTCCCAGCAATTTGCGGTATTCATCCATCTCGCGGATGCGCGCCTTGATCAGATAATCGAAGTCGCCAGACACAAGATGGCACTCCTGCACTTCGGGAATGCGCAAGACTTCATAGCGGAACTGGTCGAACGCCGAGGACGACTTCTGGTTTAGCGTGATCTCGACAAACACTAGCAGCTTGGCCCCAAGGGAAGCGGCATCGACCTTGGCATGGTAACCCGTGATCACGCCATCGCGCTCCATGCGCTTGACGCGCTCGATGCAGGGGGTTACCGACAGCCCGACGCGATCACCCAGATCCTTCATCGAAATACGCCCCTCGCGCTGCAGGATACGCAGGATATGACGGTCCAGTTTGTCCAGGCCGCGGCTCGATTCCCTCACGGTACGCATGAAATTCCACCAAATATTGAATATTTTTTAGAAACAAAAACTAGTTGCTCAGTCATATGATAGCTGCATTTCCTGCTTCAGTACCAGTTAGCATGGTGTGGTGCAAGCGGGGACAACCTTTATTATCGACGAGGAGACGGACATGCTGATCGGCGTACCCAAGGAAATCAAGAACCATGAATATCGTGTCGGCCTGACGCCGTCATCGGTGCGCGAGTTGACTTCGCGCGGCCATCAGGTGATCGTGCAAAAGAATGCCGGCACGGCCATCGGCCTGGCCGACGAACAATACGTCGCGGCAGGCGCCACATTGTCCGACAGCGCGGCAGACATCTTTGCCCGCGCCGACATGATCGTGAAAGTCAAGGAACCGCAACCGGTCGAATGCGCTATGCTGCGCAAGGACCAGATTCTCTACACCTATCTGCACCTGGCTCCGGACCCGGAACAGACCAAGGCCCTGGTCAAGTCCGGCGCGGTGTGCATCGCCTACGAGACGATTACCGGCCAGGGCGGCGGCCTGCCCCTCCTGGCACCGATGAGCGAAGTGGCCGGCCGCATGGCGATCCAGGCCGGCGCGGCCCACCTGGAAAAATCCAAGGGCGGCATGGGCTTGCTGCTGGGCGGCGTGCCCGGCGTGGCAGCCGGCCACGTGGTCATCATCGGCGCCGGCGTGGTCGGCACCAATGCGCTGCAAATGGCCGTCGGCGCCGGTGCGCGCGTGACCGTGCTCGACAAGAGCATAGACCGCCTGCGCCAGCTCGATCTGGTCTACGGCAACCGCATCAATACGCTGCATTCGAATGCCCACACCATCGAAGAATCTGTACTGGACGCAGATTTGGTGGTCGGCGGCGTGCTTGTGCCCGGCGCGGCTGCCCCCAAGCTCGTGACGCGCGACATGATCTCACGCATGAAGCAAGGCGCGGTGGTAGTTGACGTGGCAATCGACCAGGGCGGCTGCTTCGAGACTTCGCACGCCACTACCCATGCTGATCCGACCTTCGTGGTGGACGGCGTCATCCACTACTGCGTAGCCAACATGCCCGGCGCCGTGGCCCGGACCTCGACGTTTGCGCTCAACAATGCCACCATCGGCCACGCCGTTGCGATCGCGAGCAAGGGCTGGCGCAAGGCATTGAAGGATGATGCTCATCTGCGCAACGGCTTGAACGTCTGCGAAGGCCATGTCACGTACGAGGCCGTGGCCAAAGACCTCGGCTACGACTACGTGAAAGCTGACGCCATGCTGGGCTGATTCACGACGGCCCTGCCACGCCTTCCACAAGAAGGCGTGGCCGACGCAAAACGCGGCGCCGGCTTGATCTCGCGGCGCCACCACTCTTCCACCGCCTCATTCCAATCCTGCACCGCATGACGGTAGTGACTGGCCAAATGCAAGGGATGGGTTTCGGCTTGCGTACCAAGGTCTGCTGCCATTTTCCGCTCCATGGCAAAAGGAATCACGGGGTCGGCGTCGGACTTCATCGCACCAAATAAAAAAACCCGCACCGAAGTGCGGGCTTGATGGGTTAGGAATATTCAGTGCGCAAGCGCAGGCTGCTTCGCCGGCAACACGGCGGAAACAACAAGCGTGACGACGAGATTAACCGCCAGTGCGATCAAGCCGATGTAGACCGGCGAACCTGCCACCGGATATACCGCTTTCAAATCGACCAGGAAAGCCATGGTCGTGCCGCAGACCATGCCGGCTCCCCAGCCGAGGAACAGGCCCGGCAACTTCAGCTTGCGCGTGAAGAGCGTAAACACGATCGCCGGGAAGGTTTGCAGGATCCACATTCCTCCCAACAATTGCAGCTCGATGGCGAACTTGGGCGACAGCCCGAAGATGAAGACCAGGGCGCCGGCCTTGACCAGCAGCGACACGAGCTTGGCGTTGCTCGATTCCTGAGCCGGCGTGATATTGGGATTGACCAGCGGCTTCCACAGATTGCGCGTAAACAGGTTGGCTGCGCCGATCGACATAATCGCGGCGGGCACTAGAGCGCTGATCGCAATCGCCGCCGCGGCAAAGCCGACGAACCAGTCGGGGAACAGTTTGGCGAACAGTTGCGGAACCACGTCGTTGGCACTTTCCACTTTCACGCCGGCCGTGATTGCCATATAGCCCATCAGCGCGATCAAGCCGAGCAGTATGGTATAGGCCGGAAGCAGGATGGCATTCTTGCGGATGGTCTTTTCGCTGGCTGAGCTCAGGATGGCCGTCATGGTATGCGGATACATGAAGGCCGCCAGTGCCGAACCCAGCGCGAGCGAAGCATAAGCCGAAAACTGCGCAGGTTTCAAGACGATGCCGCCGCTGCCCTTGGCGACAAAGAAATGATCTGCCGCATCGAACACTGAGCCGTAGCCGCCCAGCTTGGTCGGGATCAGGCACACCGCCGCGATCACCACGATATAGATCATGATGTCTTTGACGAAGGCAATCATGGCCGGCGCGCGGATGCCGCTGGAATAGGTGTAGAGCGCCAGAATGATGAATGCGACCGCAAGCGGAATTTCGCCGGAAATACCCAAGCCCTTGATGACCGCCTGCATGCCCACCAGTTGCAGCGCGATATAGGGCATGGTGGCGACGATGCCGGTCAGCGCGACCGCAGCCGGGAACCATTTTCCACCGTACATGCCCTGCACGAAATCCGCCGAGGTGATGTAGTTTTCTCTGTGGCAGATGCGCCACAGCCTGGGCATTACCATGAAAACGAAGGGATAGACGATGATGGTATAAGGCAGGGCGAAGAAACCGCTCGCGCCGTTGCCGAACACGGCCGCAGGAACGGCAATCACCGTGTAAGCCGTGTAGAAGTCACCGCCGACCAGGAACCAAGTGATCAGCGTGCCGAACTGGCGCCCGCCCAGGCCCCACTCGTGAAGCTGAGTCAAATCGCCTGCCTTCCAGCGTGACGCAAGGAAGCCAATGACGGTGACGAGGACGAAAAACGCAATGAAGACGGCCAGCGCCGTCGTGTTCAAGGAGGCGCCCATTATTTATCCGCCTTGTAGACGATGAAAATAATGATCGAGGTAATCGGCACCCAGAGGAATTGATACCAATAGAAGAACGGGAAACCGTATAGCGTCGGTTCCACGCTGTTGTAGAACGGTACCCAGAGCAAGGCCAGGAACGGGATCAGCAGCAAGATATTCGGGAAGAGCTTGAACGAGCCGGATGGCTCCTTCGGCTTGGGGTCTGTCGGCATGGTGTCTCCTGTATTATTGACGGACTACAATTGATTATAGTAACGCCCGACAAATGGCGTAAATACGAAGTACTACGTATGAAAACCAGGCAACGCATCATTTTCATAGCCCTGCTCCCCCTGCTGCTGGCATTCGCCGCAATTGCCTTTGCTTTGCGTTACCAGGCCGATACGCTGTCGGCACAACAGCATGATACGGTCGAAGCGGCTTATCGTGCCAGCAAGGAAACCGAACTGAAAAACTATGTCAAGCTCGGTACACAAGCGATCGCAGCACTGTACGAGTCAGGCCGCAACGATCAGGAAACCCAGGACAAGGCCAAAGCCATCTTGGCGAAGATGGAATTCGGCGAGGACGGCTATTTCTTCATCTACGACCTGCACGGCACCAACCTGATGCACCCGAGGCTGCGCAACTTCGTCGGCAATAACTACTGGGACTTGCGCGATGCGCAGGGTAATCTCGCCATCCAGAAACTGATCGCGCAAGCCAAGGCCGGCGGCGGCTTCGTGCAATACAGCTGGCCCAAGCCCTCCCTGCGGCGCGAGGCGCCCAAGCTGGCCTACGTGGTCATGCTGGAGCGCTGGGGCTGGATGCTGGGCAGCGGCATCTACCTCGACGACGTCGATGCGGCGCTGCAGAAGATCGACCGTCAGAGCGAACGCAATATCAACGGCACGCTGATCCTGCTGGCCGGCATCGCCGCCGCCTGCGCGTTGGCTATCACTTTCTTCGGGCTGTTTCTGAACTTCAGCGAATTGCGCGTGGCCGATGCCAAGCTCAAAGTGCTGGCGCAACGCGTGGTGCAATCGCAGGAAGAGGAACGCGCGCGGCTGTCGCGCGACCTGCACGACGGCATCAGCCAGGAACTGATGTTCGTGCGCTTGCAAGTTGAAACCGGTTTGGAGCAACTGGCCGACAACCGGCAAGCACCGGCCCAAAGCGCCTTCACGCGCGCCGCCGAACAGCTCAACCGTATCATGGGCGAAGTCAGGCGCATTTCCCATGGCCTGCGGCCCGGCATGCTCGACGACCTCGGCTTGAGCGTGGCGCTGAAGCACCTGGCCGAGGAATTCGGCAAGGATGCCGGGATCGCGGTCCGCGTCTCGGTCGATGGCGAAGTCGACACCCTGTCGATGACGGCCAATACCGCGCTGTTCCGCATTGCCCAGGAGGCGATGACCAATATCCGGCGTCATGCGCAGGCCAGCCGCGTCGATATCGGCCTCAGAGCCGTCGGCCGGTCCGTCGAACTCGACATCGCAGACAATGGCCGCGGTTTCGACGTGGCCAGTCTGCAGGAAAACGCCCAGCGCGGCATAGGCTTGCGCAACATGCATGAGCGCGCCGAAGCTGTCGGCGGCACACTCAATATTATTGCGTCGCCCGGCTCGGGCACACGCATCGTCGTCACGGTAAAAGGGGCCAGAGATGAGTGAAAACAAAGCGCCTATCCGCATCCTGCTGGTGGATGACCATCAACTAGTGCGCGACGGCTTGCGCGCGCGGCTGTCGGCAGTGAAGCGTTTCGAAGTGGTCGCGGAAGCCGCTTCGGCCGAAGAGGCACTTGCCGCGGCAGCCGGGCAAGAAATCGACCTGGCGCTGATGGATATCAATCTCAAGGGCGTGTCCGGGATCGAAGCGACGGCGCGTTTCCATGCCGATCATCCCGGCGTCGCCGTCATCATGCTTTCCATGCACGACAAGGCCGAATACGTATTACAGGCGATCCAGGCGGGCGCACGCGGCTACGTCCTGAAGGACGCGCCGGCGACCGACATCATCGCTGCGATCGACAGCGCCATTGAAGGCAAGGTCTATTACAGCGCTGCGCTGCACATTTCGCCCTCGGGCCCGAGTTCGCCGCTGCTGCTGTTGACGGCACGCGAAAAGGATGTGCTGCAACGCATTGCACAGGGTCATTCGAACAAGGAAATTGCGCGCGAACTCGACTTGAGCGTGCGCACCGTCGAAACGCACCGTTGGAACATCAAGCGCAAGCTCAATATCGACGGGCAGGCGGACTTGATCCGTTTTGCGCTGGAAAACCTGCCGGCTTAGAGCCTGTTATGAACTCCGGCAGGGGGGGGCGTTCGTGTCGAAAGGGATGCGGCGCCAGGCGCAAGTCGCGCCGCAGTGCGAGACACTGCAAGCGTCGGATGGCCGCCCCCTTGCAACAACGCGCGGCGCCCTTTTGACACGAACCCTCCGGGCGGGCGGCGATCCGACTGCGCGCCCCCTTGCCGGAGTTCATAACAGGCTCTAGCCCGCCTGGTATGACGGGTCGGGCCGCAGTTTCTCGAGGTTGGCCCGAATCGAAGCCAGCACGATGGGGCTCAAGCCTGCGCCATCCTGCTTTTCCACGTAGTCAAGGATTTGAATGCGCATGCGCGGCGCCCAAAATTTTTTGAGGTGGCCGGAAATTTCGCGTGAGGCTTCATCCGGGTCAGGCAGCGATTCGTAAAAGTCGCCGATCCGGTTGGCCATCTTGATCAGGTTGTCGATATCCAAGTCTCTTCTCTCTAGTTCTGTGCCAGCTTTTCCGCATGGGCATAGGCAACAAATTCGTCGCCACGTGCAAACGCCAGCAAAATCATGCCGCAGGCCTCGGCTGTACGCACCGCCAGCGCTGTGGGCGCCGAAATCGCGACCAAGGCGGGCATGCCGAGGCTGGCTGCTTTTTGCACCAATTCCACACTGGCGCGGCTGGTCATGGCAAGGAATCCATCGGTGGGATCGATCTTTTCTCGCGCCATGAAGCCGATGAGTTTGTCGAGCGCATTGTGCCGCCCCACGTCTTCAAACGCGGCAAGCACCCTGCCCTCCCCATCGCACCACGCGGCCGCATGCGTGGCGCCGGTCTTGCGGTTGATCGGTTGATGCTGCTTCATGTCTTCCAGTGCGCGCTGCACCGCGGACGGCTTCAAGGCATGCTTGCCCTTCACCTGCGGCAAAGGCCGCAATACCTGGCCCAGGTCTTCCGTGCCGCACAATCCGCAACCGGTGCGTCCGGTCAGGTTGCGCCGTTTTTCCTTGAGTCTGGCGAATGCACCACCCTCGATACGCAAATGCACCGTGATGCCGTCGGGCCCATGTTCAACTTCAACTTCATAAATGTCGCCGATGCCGGCCACGATCCCTTCCGAAAGCGTAAATCCAACGGCAAACGCTTCCAGGTCGCAAGGCGTCGCCAGCATCACGGCATGCGAAATGCCGTTGTACTCCAATGCCACCGGCACTTCGTCGGCCAGATCGTCCGGCGCGACGCTTCGCACGCTGCCGGCGAAGCGGACCACCTTGCGCCGCTCCGTGCCAGCATGCTCGAAAGCCTCGGCATCCATGGTCATCAAGCTGCCGGCGTGCTCGCTTCCTCAAGCAATTGCAATTGCTCGCGATTGAAGCGGCTGTATTCCCTTTGCCATTCCGAAGGCTGCTGCACCGGCATCACCTGCACCGCCGTCACCTTATACTCGGGGCAGTTGGTGGCCCAGTCCGAACTCTCGGTCGTGATCACGTTGGCACCCGACTCGGGGAAATGGAAGGTGGTGTAGACCACACCGGGCTGCATGCGCTCGGAAATCATGGCACGCAACACGGTTTCGCCGGCGCGGCTCTGGATGCCGACCCAGTCCTTGTCCTTGATGCCGCGTTCCTCGGCATCGTGCGGATGGATTTCGAGGCGGTCTTCCGAGTGCCAATGCACGTTGCCGGTACGGCGCGTCTGCGCGCCGACGTTGTATTGCGTCAGTACACGTCCCGTAGTCAGGATCAGCGGATACTTGCGCGTCACCTTCTCGTCGGTCGGCACATACTTGGTGATGTAGAACCTACCCTTGCCGCGCACGAATTCACCGACGTGCATGATAGGCGTGCCTTCCGGCGCCGTCTCGTTGCAGGGCCACTGGATGCTGCCCATGCGGTCGATCTTGTCGAAACTCACGCCATGGAAAGTCGGCGTCAGGCGCGCGATCTCGTCCATGATCTCGGACGGATGGCTGTAATTCATGTCGTAGCCAAGGCGCTTGGACAGTTCGATCGTCACTTCCCAATCGGCATAGCCGGCGCGCGGCGGCATCACCTGCCGCACGCGCGAAATGCGCCGCTCGGCATTGGTGAAGGTGCCATCCTTTTCCAGGAAGGATGAGCCAGGCAAGAGAACGTGCGCATACTTCGCGGTCTCGTTCAGGAAAATATCCTGCACCACGATGCATTCCATGGCCGACAGGGCGGCAGCCACGTGTTGCGTGTTCGGGTCCGATTGCACGATGTCTTCACCCTGGCAATACAAGCCCTTGAAGCTGCCGCTCAATGCGGCATCGAACATGTTGGGGATGCGCAGGCCGGGTTCGGACTGGATGCTCACGCCCCAGGCGGCCTCGAATTCGCCGCGCACGGCGGAATCGGCCACGTGGCGATAGCCCGGCAACTCATGCGGGAAGGAACCCATGTCGCACGAACCCTGCACATTGTTTTGCCCACGCAAGGGGTTAACGCCCACGCCTTCGCGGCCGATGTTGCCCGTGGCCATGGCGAGATTGGCGATGCCCAGAATCGCCGTCGATCCCTGCGCATGCTCGGTCACGCCGAGACCGTAATAGATCGCCGCGTTGCCGCCCGTGGCATAAAGCCTTGCCGCGGCACGCAAATCGGCCGCCGGCACGCCGGTTTCCGCTTCCATCGCCTCGGGCGAGTTCTCGGGCAACACGACGAAAGCCTTCCATTCACTGAACGCCTTCGCCTCGCAACGTGCATCGATGAAGTCTTGATTTTGCAAGCCTTCGGTCATGATCACATGCGCCATGGCGGTGACCACGGCGACATTGGTGCCTGGGCGCAACGGCAAGTGATAGTCGGCCTTGATATGGGCCGACTTGACCATGTCGATCTTGCGCGGATCGACCACGATCAGTTTGGCGCCTTCGCGCAGGCGGCGCTTCATGCGCGAAGCGAACACCGGGTGGCCATCGGTCGGATTGGCGCCGATAATCATGATCACGTCGGCATGCTCGACCGATTTGAAGGTTTGCGTGCCTGCCGACTCGCCCAGCGTGCTCTTCAGTCCGAAACCAGTCGGCGAATGGCACACGCGAGCGCAAGTGTCGACGTTGTTGTTGCCGAAAGCCGCACGCACCAGTTTTTGCACCAGATAGCCTTCTTCATTGGTGCAGCGCGAGGAGACGATACCGCCGATCGAATCGCGCCCATGCTTGGCCTGGATGCGCTTGAACTCTGAGGCAGCATGGTTCAGCGCTTCATCCCAGGATACTTCCTTCCAGGGATCGGTGATCCTGGCGCGTATCATCGGTTTCAGGATACGATCCTTATGCGTGGCATAGCCCCAGGCGAAACGCCCCTTGACGCAGGCATGGCCCTCGTTGGCCTTGCCGTCCTTGGCCGGCACCATGCGCACGACTTCGTTGCCCTTCATCTCGGCATCGAGCGAACAGCCGACGCCGCAATAGGCGCAGGTGGTGTTGACCGTATGTTCGCCCTGGCCCAGCCAGATGACGGACTTCTCTTGCAGCGTAGCGGTCGGGCACGCCTCGACGCAGGCACCGCAGGACACGCATTCCGACTCCATGAAGCTCTCGTTCTGCCCCGCCGAAACGCGCGACTCGAAGCCGCGCCCCGAAATGGTCAACGCAAAGGTGCCCTGGGTCTCCTCACAGGCGCGCACGCAGCGGTTGCAGACGATGCACTTGGACGGGTCATACGTGAAATAAGGATTCGACTCGTCCTTTTTGTCCTTCAAGTGATTGGCGCCGTCGTAGCCGTAACGGACTTCGCGCAAGCCTGTGACGCCGGCCATGTCCTGCAATTCGCAATTGCCGTTGGCCGGGCAGGTCAGGCAGTCCAGCGGATGGTCGGAAATATACAATTCCATCACACCCTTGCGTATCTCTTGCAACTTGGGCGTTTGCGTGCGTACCACCATGCCGGCTTCGACCGGCGTCGTGCACGAAGCAGGATAGCCGCGCCGCCCTTCGATCTCGACCAGGCACAAGCGGCAGGAGCCGAAGGGCTCCAGGCTGTCGGTGGCGCACAGCTTGGAGATGTTGACGCCATGCTCGGCCGCGGCCCGCATGACCATGGTCCCGGCCGGCACCGTCACTTCCATGCCGTCTATGGTCAACGTTATCATCTCGGCCGACACTTTTTTCGGCGTACCGAAATCGCGGCGCACTATGGTCTCTATCATGACGTTCTCCTAGGCCGCCTTGGCCGACGTTGCCGGCTGGCCGAAGTCTTGCGGAAAATGCTCGAGTGCGGAAATCACCGGGTAAGGCGTCATGCCGCCCATGGCGCACAATGAACCGTTGAACATCACGTCGCACAGGTCGCGCAACAGCACCACCTGCTTGACCGTGTCTTCACCGGCAATGATCTTGTCCATCACCTCGACGCCGCGCGTCGAACCGATGCGGCAGGGCGTGCACTTGCCGCAGGACTCGATGGCACAGAATTCCATTGCATAACGTGCAAGTTTCGCCATGTCAGCCGTATCGTCGTGCACCACAATACCGCCATGTCCCAGCACAGCCCATAGCGCGGCAAAGGCTTCGTAGTCGAGCGGCGTATCCCATTGAGATTCGGGCAAATAGGCGCCAAGCGGCCCGCCGACTTGTACGGCCTTGATGGGGCGGCCCGAAGCCGTCCCGCCGCCATAATCATACAAAATCTCGCGCAAGCTGGCGCCGAACGCGAGCTCGATCAAACCGCCATGCTTGATGTTGCCGGCCAATTGCACGGGCAAGGTGCCACGCGAACGTCCCATGCCGAAATCCTTGTAGAAGGCCGCGCCGCGCGCAAGGATGACCGGTACGCTGGCAAACGACAGCACGTTGTTGATCACGGTCGGCTTGCCGAACAATCCTTCGAGGGCCGGCAACGGCGGCTTGGCGCGCACGATGCCGCGCTTGCCTTCCAGGCTTTCGAGCAACGCCGTTTCTTCGCCGCAGATATAGGCGCCTGCACCCTTGGCCACTTCGAGTTCGAAGCGCTTGCCGGAGCCGAGCACGTTATCGCCGAGATAACCCTTGCCGCGCGCGACGGCAATCGCCTCGTTAAGCGTGGCAATCGAATGCGGATATTCGCTGCGTACGTAGATGTAGCCCTTTGTCGCACCCACGGCGAGACCGGCTATCGTCATGCCCTCGATCAACACGAAGGGGTCGCCTTCCATCACCATGCGGTCGGCAAACGTCCCTGAATCGCCCTCGTCGGCATTACAGACGATGTATTTCTGCTCCGCCTGCGCCTTCAACACCGTCTTCCACTTGATGCCGGTCGGGAAAGCAGCGCCGCCGCGGCCGCGCAAGCCGGATTCCGTCACGGTATCAACGATGGCGGCACCATCCATGGCCAGCGCCTTGCGCAAGCCGGCATAGCCCTCATGCCTTTCATAGTCCGGCAGCGATACCGGATCGGTGATCCCCGCGCGTGCGAACGTCAGGCGTGTCTGTTTTTTCAGGTAGGGAATCTCGTCGACCGGGCCGGTCGATTTGGGGTGCCCGCTTGGACCGAGGTGGAAACCGGCTTCAAACAGCGCCGCCACGTCATCAACCTCGACCTCGCCGTAACCGATACGGCCGGACGCAGTTTCGACCTCGACGAGCGGCTCCAACCAAAGCAAGCCGCGCGTACCGTTACGTACCAGTTCAAGCTCAATGCCGCGCCGCCCGGCTTCAGCGGCAATTGCGGCAGCGACTTCGTCTGCGCCGAGTGCCAGCGCCGTCGAATCGCGGGGCACGAAAATACGCGCGCTCATGCCGCATCTCCCAATTGTGCGATCAGCTTGTCGAAGCGCGTCACGCTGACCTTGGCATACACCTTATCGTCGATCATGATAGCCGGCGAAGTCGCACATTGGCCAAGGCAGAACACCGGCTCGAGCGAGAACTTGCCATCCTCGCTTTGACCGTGCAGCTTGCAACCCAGCGCCTGTTGCGCATGCTGCAACAGGTGCTCGGCTCCCATGCTCTGGCATGCCTCGGCGCGGCACACCTGCACCTGATGCTGTCCTGGCGGCTGGGTACGGAAATGGTGGTAAAACGTGACCACGCCATGCACTTCTGCACGGGAAAGATTAAAGGCTCCGGCGATATCGGCAATAGCGCTGCGCGGAATATAACCGATCGCGTCCTGTATCTTGTGCAACACAGGTAACAGCTCGCCCGGACCCGTCGCGTCCCGCGTCAGGATAGCCTTGATCCCGGCTGCGACCTCACTCGATGCGTCTGCGGAAGCCATATCGTGTCCCATAATGTTCCGTGTAAAACGATGTTGGTCTCATTATAGGGCAGATTGTTAATACGCTCGCAGCCAACATTTGGCACAGGGAAACTTGTCTCACCTTGATGAGATATCAAGACTTGAGCCAACCGCGCAGGCGGGCGATGCGCTCCGCCGGAACCATCATTGCGGTTTGGACAAGGCATGTGCGCCGTAGACCGGCGCCTGTATGGTCTCGCCGTCGGGCACATCCTTCGATTTACCACTGCGCGCATGCTGCTTGCCGACGCGCATTGAGCTTTGCTAGCCTACGCTGCCGTCCGGCGCCATGCGCTCAATTTCCGGTTGCGCCGCGCGACACACCTTGTCACGTAAGCGCACGCGCAGGCAAGGGTTGGCGCAACCCGGCGGATAGCGTGGTGCCATCAGCACGCCGACCATCCGATAGCCGACGTCATAGCCGTCCTTTTCCGGATTGATACCGTCGGCGCGCTGCAAGTCCAGACCCTCGCCCGTCCGGCGTTTGGCGCGCTGGGTAAAGCGCAACTTACCAGTCACGCGCCGGCCTGTCCGAAAACCGCCGCCGGCATGACGCGGCAGCGCAACATATCAGGCATGGACTACCCTATTCCCAGCGCCGGATTGTCAAACATCCTGGCATGTTTTGTGAATTCCTTCTCCATTAGCCGCGGCAGGTATTGGCGAGTTGCCCCCTACGGCTTTTTTGCGACAGATTCGTCAAATTCATCTGGCGCAGGCCGGCATACCATTAGTAATATGGGGACGAATACAAAACTACATGGGGAGACACCGTCATGGCAAGTATTTTTCAATCGATGACCATCGCCAAGCGCCTCGGCATCCTGATCGCTTCCGCAGTGCTTGGCGTGATCGTCCTTACCACCATCTTTCTGTTCTCCGAACGCCGGTTGATCACCGACGAACGCGAGAGCAACGTCAGGCAAGCCGTCGAAACTGCCTCGGGGGTACTGGACTACTACAACAGTCTGGTCACTTCGGGCGCCATGCCCTTGGCCGAGGCGCAGCAAAAAGCGCTCGATACCATCAAGGGCATGCGCTATTCGGGCAACGAGTACTTCTGGGTCAACGATTTCAAGCCCGTGATGCTGATGCACCCGATCAAGCCCGAATTGAACGGGACCACGCTGACCCAGAACAAAGATGCCGACGGCAAGCTGCTGTTCGTCGAGATGACCGAGCTGGCCAAGAACAAGGGCGCAGGCTATTTCCCCTACCTCTGGCCCAAGCCGGGCAGCGACAAGCCGGTGCAAAAGGTGGCCTATGTCAAGGGCTTCCCGGCCTGGGGCTGGCTGATTGGCTCCGGCGTCTACATCGATACGATCGATGCCACGATCTGGAACCGCGTGCTCAATTTTTCCGCCAGCGCGCTGGTGCTCGGTGCCGTGCTGCTCGTCATCGGCCTGACGATTGCGCGCGGCATGCTGCGTCAGCTCGGCGCAGAGCCGGACTACGCCGCCGACGTCACGCGCGCGATTGCCGCAGGCGACTTGACCGGCGAAATCAACATCAAGCATGGCGACCAGTCAAGCCTGCTTTATTCGATCAAGAACATGCGTGACGCCATAGCCAATATCGTCGGCCAAGTCAGGATCGGCACCGACGCCATCACCGGCGCCTCGTCCGAAATCGCACAGGGCAATATGGACTTGTCGGCCCGCACGGAGTCTCAAGCCAGTTCGCTTGAGCAAACCGCCGCCTCAATGGAAACCCTGACCGATACGGTGCGGCAAAATGCCGACAACGCGCGCCAGGCTAACCAATTGGCTCTGTCTGCTTCGGACGTGGCAGTCAAAGGCGGCGCCGTCGTCACACAAGTGGTCGAAACCATGGGCTCGATCAACGATTCGTCGAAGAAGATCGTCGACATCATCGGCGTGATCGACGGTATCGCCTTCCAGACCAATATCCTGGCCCTGAATGCCGCCGTGGAAGCCGCGCGCGCCGGCGAACAGGGGCGCGGTTTCGCCGTGGTGGCGACCGAAGTGCGCAACCTGGCACAACGCTCGGCAGGCGCAGCCAAGGAAATCAAGGCCTTGATCGGTGATTCCGTGGAAAAGGTCGAAGCCGGCAGCAAGCTGGTGGACCAGGCCGGCGCGACGATGAGCGAAGTCGTCGAAAGCATACGCCGCGTAACCGACATCATGGGGGAAATCACGGCTGCCAGCGCCGAACAGACCAGCGGCATCGAGCAAGTGAACCAGGCCATCGGTGCGATGGACGAGGTGACCCAGCAAAACGCGGCCTTGGTGGAACAGGCCGCCGCAGCGGCTGGCGCCATGCAAGACCAGGCTGCCAGCCTGGCTCAGGTGGTCAGCGTATTCAAGCTCTCTGGAATGCACTCGGCAGCGCCCGCACCGCGTGCCATGGCGGCGCCGAAAACAGCGCCGCGCGCTGCGGTGCCGGCGCCGGCGCCGGCCAAACCGTCCCGGGGCTTGAGCGTGGCCGCGCCGCAGCGGACCAGCAAGGTTCCGACCACGGCAGGCGACGACTGGGAGGAATTCTGAGCCGCGGCGATGGAGCGCAAGCGGAGGAAGAAGCGTTTCGGGCACGAGCAAACGCGTTTTTTGAATACGCGCTACACTACTGCGCCGACTGCAATTTAGAGCCTGTTTATGATCTGTTTGGCATGCACGCAATCGGCCCGCCGCACCGTTCGAAACCGGTCGAATGCTAGGCGCGGCGACGCGACATAGCGGGGCTACGGCAAGGATGCGGATGGCCACCCCCGCGACAACGCAGGCGACCGGTTTAAGAAGTTGCCCGAAGGGTTCAAGGGGGCCGCCCAGGCAAAAGGGCGCATTGCGGCGTTGCGGCGCTTGCTCAGGGGGCCACCCTGAGCGGCGCGCCGCGCCTTGCAATGCATCCCTCTTTTCGATCGAACGTGCATGCCAAACAGATCATAAACAGGCTCTTAGTCAGATCGCAGTCCGAGTTCGCATTCAGATATTCCTCCCACTTCATTCCGGAGCATGCAACATGGCACTTTCGATGTATCAAATCTCCATTCCTGTCTTCACGCGCGCGCTGAACAATCTGTCCGCCATCCTGAACAAGGGCGCCGCCCATGCCGAAGCCAGGAAAATCGATCCTTCGGTTTTCATCAATTCGCGTCTTGCGCCCGACATGTTCCCGTTGTCGCGCCAGGTTCAGATCGCGACCGATGCGGTGAAGGGCTGCGCCGCCCGCTTGGCCGGCCTCGACATTCCCAGCTTTGCCGATACCGAAGCAAGCTTCCCCGAGCTGCAGGAGCGCATCGCCAAGACGCAGGCCTTCTTGAACAGCGTGACCGAAGCTCAATTGGAAGGCAGCGAAAGCAAGACTGTCTTGCTGAAGATACGCGGCAACGACGTTGAAATGAAGGGCCTGCCCTACCTGAACGGGTTCGTTCTGCCCAATCTGTTTTTCCACGTCACGACGGCTTATGCGATCCTGCGCCACAATGGCGTGGAGCTGGGCAAGTCCGATTACCTCGGCAGCAACTGATTTTTCGCCCGCCCAAACGACAAGGCCGGCAATGCCGGCCTTTTTTACTTGTGTGCCTGGTTCAGGCTTGTCTCACCATCTCCAGGAATTTCGCCTTGTCCGTCGTGGCGCGGCGCGCATCCTCGAGCGTGACCTTCTTCGCCTTGAGCAGGACCAGCAAGTCGTCATTCATCGTATGGCAGCCCGAATTCGGCTGTGCGGCCAGCTTGTCGAGCATGCCGCGTATGCTGCCCGTCTCGCCCTTCTCGATCAGCGCGGCGACTTCCGGATTGATCGTCAGGCATTCCGTGGCAAGATGGAAACCGTCGCCCTTGATCGAGGGCAGCAAGGCCTGGCACAGCACCCCGCGCAAAGCGGAAGACAACGCTTGCGCCTGGGTCTCGCTATTGCCGAGCAGGCGCAGCAGCTTTTGCAAGCCGAGTTCGGTCGAACGCGCATGCAGCGTGGCAAACACCAGGGGGCCGGACTCGGATAGCGCCAGGGCTTCCTGCGCCGTTTGCGCGTCGCGGATCTCACCGATCAGGATCACGTCCGGCCGTTCGCGCAAAGCATCCAGAGCGCCGAGATAATAGCTGCCCACGTCGCCATCGCTGCCGACTTCGCGCTGGGTGATGATGCACTTGCGCTGCGGGATCAAGGTTTCGACCGGGTCTTCGATCGTGATGATGTGGCCCGAGCGGTTCTTGTTGATTTCATCGAGCATCGAAGCGATCGTGGTCGACTTGCCCTGGCAAGTGTCGCCGATCAAGAGCACGAGGCCGTTGTCGAGCTTGGCGAACGCTTGCGAATTCGGGCGCAGGCCAAGATCCTTCAACGCCATCGGCTCGGTGGGGAAACGGCGGATTACGCAGCCGAGACGTTTCTTGCCCTGGAAGGTGAAGCAGTTGGCGCGGATGCGCGCGCTATACAAATCCTTGGAGCGGTCGAACGCGCGATCGTTGATCTTGTGCTCCCAATCCGGCTCGATGACTTCGAAGAATTCTTCCAATTCTTCGAGCGTGATCGGCGTGTCCGATACCGCCACCAGCCGCTTGGGCTGGCGCAGCATGATGGGGCTGTTCTGGTGGATGATGATGTCGGTGAAAGGCGTATTCGAACTGAGCAGGTGGACGATTTGCTCGACCAGCGTCCCCAACACCGGCAAGCCGTCGATTTCCTCTGGGGTCAGGGTCTCGATCTGAGAATATTGTTGATTTTCCACTAGTTTTCCTTGATGGTTTTCGCCTGCCCGGTTGTTCCGGGTTATTTCGATTGTCACATTTTTCTGCGCGACAAATTCACACTAATTTACTGTATAGCCGTACAGTTATCAATCGGATTTTGCTTAATTGATGAAAATCGTGTTGTGGCCGACCTTGCCTTGCTCCTTCAAGACCGAAAAATAGGACTCCGCGCGGAAATCCTTCATCTGCCTCTCCATGACCACGATGGCGACCGGGCCCGCAGCGGCCTTGTGTGCGAACTGCGTACCGTCGATCAGCAAATCGTTGGGCTGAAGCTTGTTGCCCCAATAGAGGTCGGCGCTACGGCTGTCAACGACGGATAACGGTTTGGCCATATAAAACGGCAACGATGAAAGTTCCTCGAAATTGCGGTACAGATAAACCTGCCGTTCCGGGAAACGGCTATGCAGCAGCTGTGCGAGCGGGCGGTTCGACACCAAAGGCTCGACAGCGTTGATGGCGATCAGCACTGCCGCAGCACAGCTTGCGGCGGGCAGCACATAGGCCAGGATGCCTGCCCTGCCCCAGGCTGCGACTGCGGCAGCGGTGAAACTCAGCGCGCTGAACACGGCCAATCCCGCAACGGCGAATTGCAGCGGCGTGCGACCGAGAATCAAAGGCTCCGGTGGCAAACGCGCACCGTGCGAAGCGAGGTACCACGCCGCCATGCCGGTGAGCAAACCCAGCACGGCGCCGGGTATCACACGCCACGGCCTGGCAAGATACGCGCGCCGTTCCAGCGCCAGTGCCAGATGAAATGCGGCAAACGGCATCACCACCACGAGGTAATAATTAGCCTTGGCGCTCGATATGGTGAAGAACAGCAAGGGCATGAGCCAGGCCGGGAACAGGAAGCGCCGCAAATCACGCTCGCCCGGCTCCAGGGGGCGAGCCCGCTGCAGCAGCCCGATCAACAACAAGGACCAGGGGAACAGGTAAAGCAGCATGCGCGGCAGGTAATACCACCATGCACCCGCATAATAATCATGCGGCTCGCGCTTGCCGAGGAAGCGCAGCACATGCTCGTTGATGAAATAAAACCAGGGGAAGATCGGCTCCACCAGACTGGCAGCCACATGCCAGGGGACGGCTATCAGCAGGAATACGGCGATGGCGTCGATACGCAGCCAGATGCGCAAGGTTTCCCTGATGCCGTCCTTGAACAGCGAGGGCAGCAGATAGACTCCACCGGCCAGCACGAACAACACTGCTGCCGCGAACCCCTTGGCCATCAAGCCCAAAGCCAGCGCCCCGTAGGAAATGCGCAGCAAGCCGGGCTTGCGCTCCACGCTGTAATGGTAAGCATGGAACAGCGCGCCTGTCAGGCAGGCCGTCAACAGCATGTCGAACATCAAGGTGCGCGACATCTGGGCCACGCCTATGCCGGCGGCAAACATCAACGCCGCCAGCCGCCCCGCCTGCTCCTTGCCGACGACGGTGCCGAAGCGCAGCAGCAAACCGACACAGCACAGCGAGGACAGCGCCGGCACCAGCCGTGCGCTCCATTCCGCCACGCCGAACAGGGAAAACGACAAGGCCGTGAGCCAGTACAATAGAGGCGGCTTTTCCATGTAAGGCAAACCGTTCAAATGCGGGATGACCCAGAGCCGCCAATCGTGGCCGGCGAGCATCTCGCGCGGAATTTCCGCGTACAGGCCTTCGTTGTTGTCGAGGATGCCATAGCTGCCGAGCGCCGCCAGCACGAAGCCGAACGCGACGATCCAGACCAGCCACAAGGGAATGAAAAACTTGGAAGACGGGTTTTGAGTCACGCGGCTGGAACGATATGAATTGATTTGGCATATTTTCGCATGAAGAAACCACCGACCCAACTAAATCCCCAACTGAACCCGCAATCGCTTGCCGCGCTCGCGCCGCATTCGCGCCGAGAACTGGTCGAAACCGCGCTGGCTGCTGCCCAGGATGCGCAGTCCGTATTTACGCGGCTCTATCCCGAAGCCGCACGCGCGGCGGCCCACCATGCCGATGCCATGCGTGCGGCAGGCGTGGAAGCCCCCTCCCCGCTGGCGGGCTTGCCGGTGTCGATCAAGGATTTGCTCGATGTGGCCGGCGAGCCGACCAAGGCCGGTTCGGTCGTACTCGACGACGCACCTCCCGCACAGCATGACGCACCGGTGGTGCGGCGCCTGCGCGCGGCAGGCGCCGCCGTCATCGGCAAAACCAACATGACCGAGTTCGCCTTTTCCGGCATCGGCATCAACCCGCATTACGGCACGCCGGCCAACCCACACGATCGTGAAATCGCACGCATTCCCGGCGGCTCCTCATCCGGCGCCGCCGTCTCGGTGGCGGCGGGCATCTGCGTGGCGGCCATCGGCTCCGATACCGGCGGCTCGATCCGAATTCCCGCCGCACTGTGCGGCCTGGTCGGCTTCAAATCGACCGCGCGCCGCGTGCCTACGGCCGGCGCCATTCCGCTCTCGACCACGCTCGATACGATCTGCGCCATGACGCGCTCGGTCGGCGACTGCGTCCTGGTCGATAGCCTGATCGCCGACACCCCCTTGCACGTGCCCGAACTGCCGCTGCGCGGTTTGCGCCTGGCCCTGCCGACCAACTTGATGCTGGACGAGCTCGAGCCGCACGTCGCCGCCAGTTTTTCTTCCGCCGTATCGCGCCTCTCCGCCGCGGGTGCCGACATTATCGAAACCGTCCTTGCTCCCCTAGACGAATGCGCCACCCTGAACAAGTTTCCCGGGGTGGAAGCCTACGCCTGGCACCGGCACTTGCTGAAACAGCGCGAAGCGCAATACGACCAGCGGGTTTCGCGCCGCATCAAATACGGCGCTTCCATGAGCGGAGCCGACTATATCGCCATGCAAGCGGCGCGCGCCGAATGGATCGCCCGCATGGAAGCCAGGCTCGCCCCCTACGACGCCCTGATCGCGCCGACCGTGCCCATCGTCGCCCCGCCGATTGCCGAACTGGAGGCCTCGGACGAGGCGTTTTTTGCCGCCAATGCCAAGGTCTTGCGCAACACCCTGACGATCAATTTCCTCGACGGCTGCGCCATTTCCCTGCCTTGCCATGCACCCGGCACCTTGCCGGTGGGCCTGATGCTGGCCGCACCCGCCATGCAGGATGCCAAACTGTTAGCAATCGCGAAAGCTGCGGAAGCCGTGTTGTGAATTTACGATTGATTTCCCATTGTTATTGTGCGACGCGATAAAATGACGCTCCACCTGTGCAGTTCCAATACCGCACAGGTGTATAACATTCAGGGAAGACAATGGAAGTTGCAGTAATCGGTGGCGGTGTCATGGGCGTCTGCACCGCCTACTTTCTCGCCGAGGCGGGCCACGCGGTCAGCGTGTTCGAACGCCACGGCAATGTCGCCGAACAAGCCAGTTTCGGCAACGCCGGCATCGTCGCACCGGCATTCGCCACCCCTTGGGCCATACCGGGCGCACCGCGCAAGCTGTTCGCCGCGCTGTTCCGGGGCAACAGTCCTTTCATCTTGAAGCGGCGCCTCGATCCCGCCATGTGGCGCTGGCTGTCGCGCTGGATTTCCGAATCGGACTTACAGCGCTTCCGCAACAACCGGCAGCGCATGCAACGTATCGCGCATTACAGCCGCTCCGTGCTGCAGCAGGTGCGAGACTTTGAAAAGTTCGACTACGAGCAAACCTCGGGCTATCTGCAATTGTTCCGCAGTGAACGCGACCTCGCGCTGGCGCAGCCGCTGCTGGATATGATGGTGGAGCAAGGTTTGCCCCACCAAGCGCTCGATGCGGCGGCGGCGCGTGCCATCGAGCCCGGCCTGTCTGAGCACGTGCCGCTGGCCGGCGCCTGGCATTTCAACGACGATGCCACAGGCAATTGCGCGCTGTTCACCAAACAGTTGAAACAGGCGGCGCAAGGCATGGGTGTCGATTTCCAGTTCGGTTGCACGATCAAGGCGATCGAGACGCATGGGCGCCGCGTGGGCTTGCACATCAACGGCGCATTGATCCATGCCGACGCCGTAGTGGTCGCAGCCGGCATCGACAGCGCCGCCCTGCTGACGCCGCTCGGTCTCGCGGTGCCGCTCTACCCCGTCAAGGGCTATGCCGCCACGGCGCCGATCAAGAATTTCGAGCATGCCCCGCTATCGGCGGTATTCGACGATGCCAACAAGGTCTCGATCGCGCGCATGGGCAATCGCGTGCGCGTGGCGGGCCTGGCCGAGTTCGGCGCGCGCGATAATGAATTGAATGAAACTTCCCTGTGCAAGCTGATACAGGTCGGCGAAGACTGGTTCCCCAGCGCCGCCAACTATAGCGGCGCGCAGTATTGGTGCGGCATGCGTCCCATGCTCCCCGACGGCCCGCCGCTGATAGGCGGATCGGGCGTTCCCGGCGTCTACCTCAACATCGGCCACGGTGCCACGGGCTGGACCATGGCCGCAGGTTCCGGTAAATTGGTAGCTGACCTCGTCACGGGCCGCGAGCCCGATATCGATACCGAAGGCTTGGGCATAGCCCGTTTCAATCTCTAACGTCCAACCACTAACCGCCTACCAATGATGACAGCGCTTTATTCCCTTGCCGAAATACGCGCTGTCGAACAGGCGGCACAGGCAACCCTGCCGCCCGGCACGCTGATGCGGCGTGCGGGTGCCGCAGCGGCGGACCTTGCTCTACGCCTCTTGCCGGCGGGCATGCCGGGCATACCGCAGCGCGTGCTGGTCTTGGCCGGGCCCGGTAACAACGGCGGCGACGCGCTCGATATGGCCGCCAGACTGGCCACGGCATGCGAAGTGGGCATCCTGCTGTTCGCCGATCAGGAAAAACTGCCGTCGGACGCGGCCCAAGCCTTGCAGCGCGCGCGGCAAAGCGATGCTGAGTTTCTCGACAGCCGACAAGCCCCGGCCTTGCTGGCCCAAGACTGGCCGCTCGTGGTTGACGGCTTGTTCGGCATCGGTCTGTCGCGCGCCATCGCCGGTTCACTGCGCGACACCGTGGAAGCTTTAAACAAGAGCAATTCCACAGTATTGGCGCTCGACATTCCGAGCGGGCTCGACGCGGACACCGGAACCGTCGTTGGCGCGGATGGCGTCGCCGTCGTCGCGGATCATACCGTCACCTTCATCGGCGACAAACCGGGCCTGCATACCTGCGACGGGCGCGACCACGCCGGCGCGATCATCGTTGCCGGCCTCGACATTGATGCTGCGCTGTACCCGCCATGCCGCGCGGAATTGAATCGGCCGCAATTGTTCAAGCCTGCTTTGCAGGTACGCCGCCACAACTCGCATAAGGGCAGCTACGGCGATGTTGCAGTGATTGGGGGCGCAACCGGCATGGCTGGGGCCCCGCTCCTGGCCGCCCGCGCGGCAGCAAAAAGCGGAGCGGGCAGAACCTATGCGGTGTTCGTCGGCGAGACGCCGGCACTGGACCACGAACAGCCCGAATTGATGTGCCGCAACGCAAAAAGTTTCGAGTTCGGCAGCAGCGTGCTCGTAGTCGGCCCAGGCCTTGGCCAATCCGAGGCAACCGGGAAGCTATTGCAGGCCGCAATCGTCAGTCCCCTGCCGCTCGTGCTCGACGCCGATGCCTTGAACCTGCTCGCCGCCGCGCCGGCGTTGCGCAAAGCATTGGCACAACGGCAGACGCCGGCGATACTGACGCCCCATCCGCTGGAGGCGGCACGCCTCCTGGGTATTACCAGCAAAGCCGTGCAGGCCGACCGGATGGGAGCGGCACGCGCATTGGCGCAAACTTTACGCGCCATCGTCGTATTGAAGGGCTCGGGCAGCATCATCGCCCTGCCCGACGGCAAGGCCGTCATCAATCCGACCGGGAACCCCGGCTTGGCAACGGCAGGCAGCGGCGACGTGCTGGCCGGCATTTGCGGTGCGCTGCTGGCGCAACGCATGCCGCCCTGGGAGGCGGCTCTCGCGGCTGTGTGGCTGCATGGCGGCGCGGCCGACCTGCTGGTTGAAGAAGGCGTGGGGCCGATAGGCTTGACTGCGGGCGAACTGATCGTGTCGGTACGCACGCTGATCAATAAGTTGATCAATCACAACGCCAACCGAAAACATGATGGGACGAATACGCTACACTCTGCATCCTACTGAATCGCACGCAGAAAATCCATGCCCGACAAGATTGCCGCCGCCTTTGGTTCCTGGAAATCCCCCATCAGTTCCGACCTGATTGTTGCCGACAGCGTCAGGCTGGGCCAACCACGCATTGCGGGACGAGATATCTGGTGGAGCGAAGGTCGCCCAAGGCAGGAGGGCAGATGCTTTTTGGTGCGTGCGGACCTTGACGGCAATTGCGCCGACATGACCGGCGCCGACTTCAACGTGCGCACGCGTGCCAACGAGTATGGCGGTGGTGAGTATCTTGTATCCGGCGACATGGTCTACTTCAGCAACAATGAAGACCAGCGTATCTATCACTGCCCTCCCGGCAGGCAGCCGCAAGCGCTGACGCTGCAGGAATCCATGCGCTATGCCGACGCCATCCTCGACGCCGGCAGGCAGCGCCTGATTGCCGTGCGCGAAGACCACGGCCAGGATGGGCATGAGCCTGTCAATACGCTGGTCGCCATCGATCTTGCCGACGGCAGGGAAACCATCCTGCACGCCGGCAATGATTTCTATTCCTCGCCGCGCCTGGCGCCTTCCGGCAAGCATCTGGCCTGGATTTGCTGGGATCACCCAAATATGCCCTGGGATGGCACGGAGCTGTGGCAAGCCGAAATCGGAGTCGACGGCAGCTTGCGGCATGCCGTGCGCATCGCCGGCGGCGCCGACGAATCGATCTTCCAGCCTGAGTATTCGAAAAGCGGCGTGTTGCATTTCGTCTCGGACAGGAGCGGCTGGTGGAACCTGTACCGCAAGGGTGCCGGCACGATCGAACCGCTCTGCCACATGGAAGCCGAATTCGGCGAAGCGCAATGGATATTCGGCATGTCGGCCTATGCCTTCGATAGCGAGGACAGGCTGATCTGCACCTATGTGCAGCAGGGCCGCTCACAGCTTGCCATTCTCGATCAACAAAACGGAAAACTGCAGCCGTTAGCCGTGCCGTTTGAAGCAATCTCCGACCTGCAAGCCGGCGACGGCTTCATCGCGTTTTGCGGCGGTTCGCCGCGCTCGCCCAAGTCCATCGTCCGCCTCGATCTCGCCACTGGCGAACATCGCGTGCTGCGCAGCGCCAACAGCTTGCGCGTGGCCGAGGAAGACCTTTCGATTCCCGACGCGCTGGAATTCCCGACCGAACGCGGTCTGACCTCCCACGCCTTTTTCTATCGCCCGGCCAACGCCCGATTCACAGGGCCGGCCGGTGCGGTGCCGCCCCTTTTGGTGCTGACGCACGGCGGGCCGACCGCCATGACCACGGCTACCCTGAACCTCTCGATCCAGTATTGGACCAGCCGCGGCTTCGCCGTGGTCGACGTCAATTACGGCGGCAGCAGCGGGTACGGCCGCGCCTATCGCCAGCGCTTGAATGGCGGCTGGGGCGTGGTCGACGTCGACGACGCGGCCAACGCGGCGCGTCATCTCGCACAGCTTGGCGAAGTCGATGCCCACAGGTCGGCCATACGCGGCAGCAGTGCCGGCGGCTACACCACCTTGAGCGCCCTTACCTTCCGCGACATATTCCAGGCCGGTGCCAGCTACTATGGCATCGGCGATCTCGAAACGCTGGTGGCCGACACGCATAAGTTCGAAGCACGCTACCTCGACAAGCTGGTCGGCCCCTACCCCGAAGCCAAACAACGTTACGTCGCGCGCTCACCCATCCATTTCACCGGCAAACTGTCCAGCCCCTTGATCCTGTTCCAGGGCATGAAAGACAAGGTGGTGCCGCCCAATCAGGCCGAAGCCATGTTTGACGCCGTCAAGGCCAAGGGGCTGCCCGTCGCTTGCGTCTACTTCGAGCAGGAAGGCCACGGCTTCCGTCAGGCGGCCAACATCAAGCGAGCGCTCGATGCGGAACTGTATTTCTACTCCAAGGTATTTGGCTTCGAGTTGGCCGAACGGATCGACCCGGTGCAAATTGAAAACCTGCCGGGCTAATTGTTCGCCTTAATAGGGCGGCAACAAGCGGCGGAATCCGTGAAACAGCACCACGAGTAGAAACAGCAGGTTGCGCAGCAGGATTCCGGGGACAAATAACCTCAGCGCCGGCCTTGCGCTCCGCGTCTCGATGGCTTCGGCAAGCCGGGCTGCCAGTTGTTCGATCCAGGATATGCTGCGCGGCCATTCGATGATGCGCTCGCGCAGGTTCACGGCTTGCTATAGCTACTTGATGGTGGCCGCCCCTAACTTGCAGGCCGCCTCGTCCTGCGAGCCTGTACCGCCTGAGCAGCCTATGGCGCCGATGATCTTTCCGTTCTCGACCAGCGGGATGCCGCCGCGCGAACCGATCATGCCATCGAGCGTCAGGACATAGCTATTGCCGCCCTGGATGCCGGATTCGAATACCTTGGTCTCGCGGCGGAAGCTCACTGCGGCATGTGCTTTGTGCTGGGATACCTGGATTGAGGCAAGCTGGGCACCGTCCATGCGCTGGAATGCGACCAGGTTGCCGCCGGAATCGACCACGGCGATGTTGAGCTTCCAGTCGTGGCGCCGGGCTTCGGCTGCCGCAGCGGCAATTGCCGCCTCTGCGCGTTCCAGATTGATCGGCGCGCCATAAGGCAGGTCGAAGGGCATTTTTTCGGGAACGACATCAAGCGGATTCGGCGTTGCCGCAGTCTGGGCGTGGGCTGCACCCGCTACGGCAGCAAAAACGAGGAAGGCAAGCCCAAGCTTGATCGTATTCGGCATTTCAATCTCCTGTCAGGGTGTTGCGCTGAAGAGTAAAGCCAATTCCGGCAGATTATAGCGCCGCGCCCGGAACGCGCGCGCATGTCTCAATTGCCCGCCACCAGCCTGCCGGCCGCGATAGTGATGGTGCGCTCGCAGCGTGCCGCAATCGAAGGATCGTGCGTCACCAGCACCAGGGTTGAACCGCGTTCGGCATTCAATTCGAACATCAGGCGGATGACGGCATCGCCGGTCGCCGCGTCGAGGCTGCCGGTCGGTTCGTCGGCGAACAGCAGGGGCGGCTCGCAGACAAAAGCGCGCGCCAGGGCGACGCGCTGCTGTTCGCCGCCGGAAAGGTATTTCGGGTAATGGCGCAAACGGCTGCTCAAACCGACCCGCGCCAGCATGGCCTCCGCCTTGCTCTTCGCTTCCGGGTCCTGGCGCAGTTCGAGCGGCAGCATGACGTTTTCCAGTGCATTCAAATGCGCCAGCAATTGAAAGGACTGGAACACGAAACCGAGCTTTTCCTTGCGCAGCCGAGCGCGCCCGTCTTCGTCAAGCGCGAAAATGTCGACGCCGCCGAGCTTGACCGTACCCGAGGTCGGGGTATCGAGGCCGGCCAGCAGGCCGAGCAAGGTCGATTTGCCCGACCCCGAGGCGCCGACGATGGCCAGCGTGGCACCGGAGCGCACGGTAAAATCGATCTGGTCGAGTATGGTCAATTCGCCGCTGGCATCGACCACGCGTTTGCCGAGGCCGGTAACTTCGACGGCATAGGGTAAATGGGAAGCGGCTGGGGATAAGGAGTCAGGCATGCAGGTGGGCATTAAAAAATGGAGCACGGAAGTCTTTGCAACGCAGGCGCTGCGCCTAGGCTTGGCGCTCGCGCTGGCGCTGCCGGCTTCGAGCGCCTATTCTGCATCAAAATCGATCCTGGTGCTGGGCGACAGCTTGTCGGCAGAATATGGTTTGCCGCGCGGCGCGGGCTGGGTTGCGCTGCTGCAGCAAAAGCTGGAACAGGAAAAGATCGATGCCACCCTGATCAATGCCAGCATCAGCGGCGAAACCACCAGCGGCGGCGCCACGCGTTTGCCCGAGTTGCTGAAGCAGCGTCCGGCGATCGTCGTGATCGAACTCGGCGCCAACGACGGCTTGCGCGGCCTTTCGTTGAAAGCCGCGGAAGCCAATCTCAGGACCATGATCGCGGCTGCGCAAAAAGCCCACGCCAAGGTGGTGCTGATCGGCATGCAGCTGCCGCCGAATTACGGCCCCGACTATACCGACCGATTCGCCGGCATGTACGGCAAACTGGCCAAGGAAAACAAGACTGCGCTTGTGCCCTTCCTGCTCAACGGCATTGCCGACAAGCCGCAGCTGTTCCAGGGCGACAACCTGCACCCCATCGCCAAAGCCGAACCGGCATTGGTCGACAACGTCTGGCCCGTGCTCAAGCCCCTGCTGGCAAAGTAGGGGCAATATAAGGAAGATATAGGGACAACAAAAAGCCGCCTTGCCCCTTGCAGGGAAAGGCGGCTATTACTTGGGGTAGCGAGGCTTAGTTAGGGCCGGTAGCCGGAGCCGGGGCGCTGATTGCGCTCTCGCGCACGATCTTGACGCCAGCCTTGTCCTTCAGTGCCTCGAGGTAGATGCCAACTTCCTGGTTTCCGGCGGCTTGATCGAGCTGTTCCTTCATCGACGGGTCAACCGAAGGCGGGGCAATAACCTTGTTGATGCGGAATACGCCGTAGCCCTGGCCTGGCACTTCGATCTGCATCAATGCCGGCAGCTTGGTGGCATCGGCCTTGACCAGCGCCTTTGCGACGGAAGCGTCAAAACCGCCCATATCCCTGCGCGATACGATCTTGGGCGCTTCGAAGCCGGCGCTGTCATCAGTGGTTTTCAGGGCGGTAAGCTTGGCGGCCGCAGCCTTTTCAGCCAAGGCCTTGGCTTCGCTCTGCACCAGAGCGGCGGTGACCTGCGCCTTGACCTCGTCGAGCGGCTTTTGCGATGCCGGCTGGTATTGCACGATGCGGCCGGAAACCAGCACGCCGTCCCGCACTTCGATAGCATCGGAGTTGTGCTTGTTCTTGAGCACGTCGTCGCTGAATATCGCGTTGAGGAACTTGGTGTTATTGGCCGGTGCGTTTTGCGCCATGTCAGGATTGGGCTTGCGCGTCACGGTTGCGGTTTCGATGTTCAGCTTGACCTTGTCGGCCAGCTTGTCCACCACCGGCTTCAGGCTGTCGCTTTGCTCGTACACGGTGTGGTCGAAGGTATCGCGCAGATCGGCAAACAGCTTGTGCGCCTGCTGTTTCTTCAATTGAGCCAGCACATCCTGCTTGACGGCATCGAAAGACTTGATTGCAGCCGGCTTGGCTTCATCCACCTTGATCACGTGATAACCGAAACTGGTCAGGACGGGATCGGTGATGTCGCCCGATTTCAACTTTTGCACGGCCGCCATGATGGGTTCGAAGCCCTCGCGTGCCTTGCCCGAAAACTCGCCCAAATCGCCGCCCGTTTCAGCCGAGCCCGGGTCCTGGGAATTCTCCTTGGCCAGCTTGGCAAAGCCGGAGGGGTCCTTGCGCGCCTCGACGGCGATCTTTTCCGCCTTGTCCTTTGCTGCGGCCTTGTCGGCCGCACTTGCATCGGGCTTGACGGCGATCAGGATGTGGCTGAGATGCCAGCTCGCCTCGGAGGTGAATTGCTTGGGATTGTCCTTGTAGTATTTCTGCGCATCCTCATCGGAAACGCTGACCTGTTGCGCCAGCGCGTCTTCGCTGAAGACCACGTATTCAACCTTGGCTTGCTCGGCATTCTGGTACTGCGCGAGATTCTTGTCGTACGAAGCCTTGATCATCTCGTCGGTCACTTTGACCTGCGACGTATAGTCACTGCTCTTGAACAACAATTGCTGCACCTCGCGCTGCTGGCCGAGGTAATCGGTCAAGCGTGCCGCAACCGAGGCAGGCATGGAAGCCGACGCCCCCACCGAGCCGAGAAAATTCTTTGCGATCAAGCGCGTTCTTTGCTGCGCCTCGAATCCGGCAATCGTCAGGTTTTGGCTCTGCGCGATGTAGGCAAGCTGCTTGTCGCGCTCTTCCTTGTTCATCTTGGCCAGCGACGGCAATTCCTCGATGATGGCCGCTCCGACTTCAGCTTGCGACGGAAAAGCGTGGTCGCGCCGCGCTTCTGCGTCGATCGCAGCCTGGCTGACCAGCGTGTCGAAAGCCGCCTTGCGCACTTCGGGCGAGGCGCTCTGCCCCATGGACCTGACTGCCTGATCCAGTTCAGCCTGCGAAATCGATTTGCCGCCGACCTTGGCAATCGTGCCGTCGTTGTCGTTCAACGAGAAATTACGGAAGGTCAACAGGAACGGCAGCGTAATGACGACCAGCAAAGCCTGCATCAAACGTTGGTGGGTACGAATATATTCAAACATGGTCAACCATTCACAAACATCGTTTTTCAAACGCGCATAAGAAAAAAGGCGAACAACGCTGTTCGCCTTCCATCTGGCCCGCAACAAATACTTGGCGGAGTGGACGGGACTCGCCTACATCCTGCAGGCCGCGGCTTCGCTCATAGGCGAAGCCCTTCGATTCCCGCCGCAAGCCACGCAGGTGGCTTGCTCCACTCTACTACGGGCCTTCTACGCAGGCAAATACTTGGCGGAGTGGACGGGACTCGAACCCGCGACCCCCGGCGTGACAGGCCGGTATTCTAACCAACTGAACTACCACTCCTTGCGGATACCGTTTTATTCGACTTTTCTCAGCCGGAAAACGGCGCGCTTGTCATTGCGCAAAAGAGTTAGTTTAACGCATCTTTCAGCGCTTTTCCAGGCTTAAATTTTGGCACCACGGCGGCATCGATCTGGATCGCCTCGCCCGTACGCGGGTCGCGGCCGGCGCGTGCGGCGCGCTTGCTGACGGAAAACGTACCAAAGCCGACCAGTGTGACGTTGTCGTCCTTTTGCAGACTCGCGGTCACGGCGGTGATCATCGCTTCAATTGCGCGCGCGGCTGCAGCCTTGGACAGGTCGGCCGAGTCGGCGACGTAATCGATCAGGTCGGTTTTGTTCACTGAATTCCCCTTTTTTATTGGCGGAAGCACGGCTATGCTGCCGCTACAGCGCCGGATTGACTAAAAAAACAGCAAGCAGTATTAGACAGGCGAGGCCGAAGCAGTGTCAAGAGGCAGTGCAGCGGTATTATTCACAGAAAGACTGCGCGGTAAAATCTAGCGCCGCGAAAAAACAAGGCGCCCCGCAGGACGCCTTGTTCCGGTCAAAAAGCGCTAAAACCGCCAAAGCCGTTTTGTATCGCCGATTAGTGCTTCACGACGTTGCTGCCCTTCTCGGCAGCGGCAGCAGCTTCGAGGGCTGCCGCAGCACCATGCGCAGCTTCCTCGTCGGTCAAGGGCACGGGAGCACGCTCCAGCGCCACTTCAAGCACCTTGTCGATCCAGCGCACGGGCACGATCTCGAGCTTGTTCTTCACGTTATCCGGAATTTCAGCCAGATCCTTGACGTTTTGCTCCGGGATCAGCACGGTCTTGATGCCGCCGCGATGCGCTGCCAGCAGCTTTTCCTTCAAGCCGCCGATCGGCAACACTTCGCCGCGCAAGGTGATTTCACCCGTCATGGCCACGTCGGCGCGCACCGGGATGCCGGTGAATACCGATACCAGGGCCGTCGTCATCGCAATGCCGGCGGACGGGCCGTCCTTGGGCGTCGCACCTTCGGGCACGTGGATGTGGATGTCATTTTTCTCGAACACGTCGGCACGAATGCCCAGGCGTTGCGCGCGGCTGCGCACCACCGTGCGTGCGGCTTCGATCGACTCCTTCATCACGTCACCCAGCGTACCGGTACGGATCACGCCACCCTTGCCCGTCATGCTCACGGCTTCGATGGTCAACAGATCGCCTCCGACCTCAGTCCAGGCCAGACCCACCACCTGGCCGACCTGGTTTTCCTTTTCGGCGATACCGAAGTCGAACCGCTTGACGCCCAGGAACTTGTCGATGTTCTTCGAATTGACGACCACCTTCTTGTCCTGCTTCTTCAAGAGCAGCATCTTGACCACCTTACGGCAGATCTTCGATACTTCGCGCTCGAGCGAACGCACGCCGGCTTCCCGCGTGTAATAGCGGATGATGTCGCGAATGGCCGATTCGGAAACGCTGATTTCCTCTTCCTTCAAGCCATTATTCTTGATCTGCTTCGGCAACAGATAACGCTGCGCGATGCTGGTCTTCTCGTCTTCGGTGTAACCCGAGAGGCGAATGACTTCCATCCGGTCCAGCAGGGCCGGCGGAATGTTGTACGAGTTCGACGTGGCAACGAACATTACGTCGGACAAGTCGAAGTCGACTTCGATGTAGTGGTCCGAGAACGTGTGGTTCTGCTCCGGGTCCAGCACTTCGAGTAAAGCCGACGACGGATCGCCGCGAAAATCCATGCCCAGCTTGTCGATTTCGTCGAGCAGGAACAAGGGATTGCGCACGCCGGTCTTGGACAGGCTTTGCAATATCTTGCCCGGCATCGAGCCGATGTAGGTACGGCGATGGCCGCGGATTTCAGCCTCGTCGCGCACACCGCCCAGGGCCATGCGCACGAACTTGCGGTTAGTAGCGCGGGCAATCGATTGGCCGAGCGAAGTCTTGCCCACGCCGGGCGGGCCGACGAAGCACAGGATCGGGGCCTTCAGCTTGTCGACGCGTTGCTGCACGGCGAGATATTCGAGGATGCGTTCCTTGACCTTCTCCAGGCCGTAGTGGTCGTCTTCCAACACCTTTTCGGCGTTGGCCAGGTCGTTGTTGACCTTGGATTTCTTGCGCCACGGCAGCGACAGCAAGGTGTCGATGTAGTTGCGCACCACGGTAGCTTCGGCCGACATGGGCGACATCAGCTTGAGCTTCTTCAACTCGGATTGCGCCTTGTCGCGCGCTTCCTTAGGCATGCGCGCCGCGATGATCTTCTTTTCCAGATCTTCGATATCGGCACCCTCTTCGCCCTCGCCCAATTCTTTCTGGATCGCCTTGACCTGTTCGTTCAGGTAGTACTCGCGCTGCGACTTTTCCATCTGGCGCTTGACGCGGCCGCGGATACGCTTTTCCACCTGCAGGATGTCGAGCTCGCCTTCGAGCTGACCCAGCAAGTGTTCGTGGCGCTTGGCCACGTTGAAGATTTCGAGGATGACCTGCTTCTGCTCAAGCTTCAGCGGCAGATGTGCGGCGATGGTGTCGGCCAAGCGGCCTGCGTCATCGATACCAGCCAGCGAAGTCAGAATCTCCGGCGGAATTTTCTTGTTCAGCTTCACGTACTGGTCGAACTGCTGCACGATGGCGCGGCGCATGGCCTCAACTTCGGATTCGTCGCCGATCTCCGACTCGACCGGGGTCAGGTCCGCCACAAAGTGCGTCTCGAGTTCGCTGATGTGATGGATGCGCGCGCGTTGCGCGCCTTCGACCAGCACCTTCACGGTACCGTCGGGCAGCTTCAGCATCTGCAGTATGTTGGCAACGCAGCCGATCTCGTAGATGTCGTCGGCCGAGGGCTCATCCTTGGCCGCTGCCTTTTGCGCAGCCAGCATGATGCTCTTGCCCTGTTCCATGGCAGCTTCCAGGGCCTTGATGGATTTGGGACGCCCAACAAACAAAGGGATAACCATATGCGGGAACACCACCACGTCGCGCAAAGGCAGCAGGGGCAATTGGGTGTGTTCGGTAAATGTCGGAGTCGTCATGGCGAGCCTTTATCGGAAAAACCTGTTAATGATGTTGGCGCGGGACGCAGAATCACAAGGCCATCGCCATTACAAATCGCAAAAATAAATAAAGCCACACACGAAGTTCTACCTCGGGTGGCTTTGCGATGTAAGCCAGAGTGATTCCTGCTGAGACAAATTGTACTGCTTTTAAAAAAAAAGCGGGTTGGAAACCCGCTTTTGTTCAAATCTTATTGTTTTGCCCCTGAAACCTTGGGTTGATCGTGATAAATCAGCAGAGGTTTGCTACCGTTGGTGATGGTATTTTCATCGATGACGACCTTGGCAACGTTTTGCTGGCTCGGCAATTCGAACATGATGTCGAGCAAGGCATGTTCCAGGATCGAACGCAAGCCGCGCGCACCGGTCTTGCGTGCCAATGCCTTTTTTGCGATCGCCTGCATGGCGGCCGGACGCACTTCCAATTCCGCGCCTTCCATCTGCAGCAGCCGCGCGTATTGCTTGATCAGCGCATTTTTCGGCTCAAGCAGAATCTGGATCAGCGCTTCTTCATTCAATTCCGAGAGCGTCGCCACGACGGGCAAACGGCCGACCAATTCTGGAATCAAGCCGAACTTGATCAAGTCTTCCGGCTCCACATCCATCAGCACTTCGCTGGTGGTGCGCTCGTCGTTGCTCTTGACGTCGGCCGAGAAACCGATGCCGCCCTTTACCGAGCGATTGGTGATGATCTTCGACAAGCCATCGAACGCGCCGCCGCAGATGAACATGATGTTGGTCGTGTCGATCTGGACGAAGTCCTGGTTGGGATGCTTGCGCCCTCCTTGCGGCGGCACCGAAGCCATCGTGCCTTCAATGAGCTTCAGCAAAGCTTGCTGGACGCCTTCGCCGGACACGTCGCGCGTGATCGAGGGGTTGTCGGACTTGCGCGAAATCTTGTCGATTTCGTCGATGTAGACAATGCCCTTCTGCGCCTTCTCGACTTCATAGTTGCAGTTTTGCAGCAGCTTCTGGATGATGTTTTCGACGTCTTCGCCGACATAGCCGGCCTCGGTCAGCGTCGTCGCATCGGCGATCACGAAAGGTACGTTCAGCATGCGCGCCAGGGTCTGCGCCAGCAGCGTCTTGCCTGAACCGGTGGGGCCGACCAGCAAGATGTTGCTCTTGGCGAGTTCGACGTCGTCTTTCTTGCCCAGATGCTTCAGGCGCTTGTAATGGTTGTATACCGCCACCGACAGGATGCGCTTGGCGGTTTCCTGCCCGATCACGTATTGGCCGAGCAGTTCGAAAATCTCATGTGGCGTCGGCAGATCCGACTTCGGTCCAGAGACCGATTCCACGCTCGCAGCTTCATCGCGAATGATGTCGTTGCAGAGATCGATGCACTCGTCGCAGATGAATACCGACGGGCCGGCGATCAGCTTCTTCACTTCATGCTGACTTTTACCGCAGAAGGAGCAATACAGCAGTTTTTCGCCGCTAGGGGACTTTTTGTCTGGCATGGGGCAAATGGCTTGGAACTTTAATCGGCTTGAAACTAAAACTAACGCTTGTTTCCTGTGATCTTACCTGCGAAATCGCGATTCGTCACGCCGCAGTCACGTAAACCATTTGAGCGAAATCAACCGCAACGCAGCAAAATGCGTGGCAATTACGGCAAGCTATGGCTTGATGCGCGGAAAAACAGGAAAGAACAATGAGAAATCTGCCGCACCGACCCATCAAGAACCGGTGCAACAAAGCAACAAATACTTGTACTTTTAACCACCGCGCGTGGTCAAGACCTTGTCGATGATGCCATATTCGGCAGCGGCATCGGCCGACATGAAATTGTCACGTTCCGTATCGCGGGCGATCGTTTCGATCGGCTTGCCGGTCTTCTCGGCAAGGATGCTGTTCAGGCGCTCGCGCAGGTACAGAATTTCGCGAGCCTGGATTTCGATATCGCTTGCCTGGCCTTGCGCACCGCCCGAGGGCTGATGGATCATGACGCGCGAATTCGGCAGCGAAAAACGCTTGCCCTTGGCGCCGGCGGCCAGCAGGAAGGCGCCCATGGAGGCAGCCAAGCCGGTGCAAAGCGTCGAAACGTCGGGCTTGATGAATTGCATGGTGTCGTAGATCGCCAGACCGGCCGAAACCGAACCGCCGGGCGAATTGATATAGAGCGAAATGTCCTTGTCCGGGTTTTCGCTTTCGAGGAACAGCAACTGCGCCACGATCACATTGGCCACCGCGTCATTGACCGGGCCGACCAGGAAAATGACACGCTCCTTCAAGAGGCGCGAGTAGATGTCGTAGGCGCGTTCGCCGCGACCGCTCTGCTCGATCACCATGGGGACCATGTTGAGCATTTGCGTATCCAACGCCGAATTTCTTGTCATGCTTTACCTTCCTAAAAAGAAGCGATTTCGATTCGTGTCGGATAAATGATACCGCAGCGTAGCGTTTCGCAACGGGTGAGCCCAAATACGAAACACCACGCCGGACGGCAACTCACGATTGCCGTCCACGCCGATCGAAAACTTACGCCTGGGCGTTGTTGCCCATCAGTTCGTCAAACGCGACGGTCTTGGTGGTGACCTTCGCCTTGCCGAGGACATAGTTAACGACGTTTTCTTCCAAAACAAGGGCTTCGACCTCTGCCAGGCGGCGACGGTCGCTGTAGTAGTATTTCATGACCTGCTTCGGGTCTTCATAGCTCTGGGCGAACTCTTCCACCTGCGCCTTGACTTGCTCGGCGGTGGCGGAGAGGTCGTTTTGCTTGACCACTTCCGACAGGATCAGGCCCAGGCGCACGCGGCGCTCGGCTTGCGCAGTGAACAATTCGGGCGGGAAAGGCATGTCCTTGACCTTCATGCCGCGCTGTTCCATGTCGGCGCGCGTCGATTCGATCAGGCGCTGCACGTCTTGCTCGACCAATGCCTTGGGCAGGTCCAGCGTGGCGGCCTTGATCAGTGCATCCATCACGCTGTCCTTGGTCTTGCCCTTGGCACGGCCGTTGACTTCGCGCTCGAGGTTGAGTTTGATGTCGTCGCGCATCTTGGCCAGGTCGCCGTCTTCGATGCCGAGCGACTTGGCGAAGTCGGCATCGACTTCAGGCAAGTGGGCCCATTCGAGCTTCTTCAGCGTAACGGTGAATTCGGCGGTCTTGCCGGCCACGTCCTTGCCGTGATAATCGGCCGGGAAAGGCAGCGGGAAAGTCTTGGACTCGCCGACCTTCAAGCCGACGGTGGCGGTTTCAAACTCGGGCAGCATACGGCCTTCGCCGAGGACGAAGGGATAGTTTTCGGCCTTGCCGCCCTGGAATTCGACGCCGTCGATCTTGCCGACGAAATCGACGGTTACGCGGTCGCCGTTCTGGGCAACAGCCTCGCCGCCGTCGCCATGATCGCTGTGTTCACCCTTGGTGTGGTAGTGCACGCGCTGCTTGCGCAGGATGTCGATGGTCTTGTCGATTTCAGCGTCGGTCACGGCTGCCAGGGTCTGTTCGACTTCCGCGTTGGCCAGGTCGCCGATAGTGACTTCGGGATAGACTTCGAAGGTGGCATTGAACACCAGCGTGCCGTCGGTTGCCGCGTCGGCCTTGGGCTCGATCTTGGGAAAACCGGCCACGCGCAGGCTGTTCTCATTGGCGGCGTCATTGAAGGCACGGCCAACCTTGTCGTTCAAGACTTCGTTCTCGACCTGATAGCCGTATTGGGCGGCAACCATCTTCATGGGCACCTTGCCCGGACGGAAGCCGGGAGCCTTGACGGTGCGGGCGCGCACCTTGAGGCGTTTTTCCACTTCCGCCTGCACGTCTGCCACCGGCAGCGAAATCGTGATGCGGCGTTCGAGTTTGTCCAAAGTTTCGACAGCAGTTGCCATGTCAATCGTCCAAAAATAAAAGAATTCTTCTATGGTGCGAGGAGGGGGACTCGAACCCCCACACCATTGCTGGCGTCAGGACCTAAACCTGGTGCGTCTACCAATTTCGCCATCCTCGCGGTATTTTTTCGCCGGCCAAATGCAAAGGGCGACCTTGAAGTGAAAAATCTGGTCGCCCTGCATCGCCTTTGTTGGCGTATTCAACTTCAACCCGGCATTCTAATGGATTTTTACCCCTGCTGTCGCATTTTTTGTCACACCAGTGCCTTGGGGAAACGATATTTGCTTAATTTTCTGGCAATGGCCGCTTGACACGGAACCACGCCGCATACAAAGCCGGCAGGAACAACAAGGTCAAAGCCGTCGCCACGATCAAGCCGCCCATGATAGCCACCGCCATCGGCCCCCAGAACACTGAGCGCGACAGAGGAATCATGGCCAACACAGCGGCGGCAGCCGTCAGGATGATGGGGCGTAAACGCCGCACGGCCGACTCGACCACGGCATTCCAAGGCGCGCTGCCTGCCTTGATATCCTGCTCAATCTGGTCGATCAGGATCACCGAATTGCGGATGATCATGCCGAACAGCGCGATCACGCCCAATTGCGCCACGAAGCCGAACGGACGCTGCAGGATCAGCAAGGCTGCCGCCGCGCCGGCGATGCCGAGCGGCCCTGTCAGGAACACCAGTACCGAGCGCGAGAAGCTTTGCAGCTGCAGCATCAACAAGGTGAAGATGATGAAGATTACCAGCGGCACGTTCGCAGCGATCGAATCCTGCGCCTTGCCGCTGTCGGCAGCCGCACCGGCCAGTTCGATGCGATAACCAGCCGGCAAGGTGCGGCGCAATTCACCGAGCTTGGTCTCGATCTGGCTCGATACCGTCGGCCCCTGGATGCCGTCGGCCACGTCGGACTGTACCGTGATCGCCCATTCGCGCCCTTCGCGCCAGACCACGCCGGGCTCCCAGACAAAGCGCGCCTGCGCCAGTTGCGACAAAGGCACGGAGCGAGGCGTAGACCCGCCGCCCGGCAACTGGATATTGGCCTGATTCAAAGCCGTGACGGTCGACCGCTCTTCCACCGGCTGACGGATCACGATATCGATCAGCTTGTTGCCGTCCCGAAATTGCCCGATGGTGGTACCGGACAGGATGGTGTTGGCCGCACGCATGACCGTTTGCGAGCCTATGCCCATGGCTTGCAGCTTGTCCTGGTCGAGATCGAGGCGCAAAACCTTGATCGATTCGTTCCAGTTGTCGTTCACGCCTACCGTGTTTGGGTTGGCGCGCATGATGTCCTTGACCTTGTCGGCAATCGCGCGCACCTGCCCCACTTCGTCGCCGGACACGCGGAACTGCACTGGATACGGCACGGGCGGCCCGTTGGGCAAGAGCTTGACGCGGCCGCGCACCTCGGGGAAGTCATGCTTGAACAGGTCGGCAATCTTCAAGCGCAGCGCCTCGCGCGCCCCGGCGTTCTTCGGCAGCACCACGAGCTGGGCCACGTTGGTCTGCGGCAGAATCTGGTCCAACGGCAGATAGAAGCGCGGGCTGCCGGTGCCGATATAGCTCGTCACGCTTTCCACCCCCTGCTCCTTGGCGATGAATTGCTCGAACTTCCTGGTTTGCGCTTCAGTGGCGGCGAAGGACGAACCTTCCGGCAGCCACAATTCCACCATCAGCTCAGGCCGGCTCGAATCAGGGAAGAATTGCTGCTCGATGAAGCCGAAACCGACGATGCCGAGCGCGAACGTGCCCAGGGTCAGCGCAATCGTGGTCTTGCGCCATTCGACACACCAATCGACGAGGCGGCGGAAGCGGCTGTAGAACGGCGAATCGAACAATTCGTGATGCCCGTCGGCACCGGCGGCCGGTTTGACCTTGAGCAGCATGTAGCCGATGTAAGGCGTAAACAAGACTGCCACAAGCCAGGAAATGATCAGCGCCAAGGCATTGACCGAGAACATCGAGAAGGTATATTCGCCGGCGGCCGACTTGGCCAGGCCGATGGGCAGGAAACCCGCCGCCGTAATCAGCGTGCCGGTCAGCATGGGCATGGCTGTCGAAGTATAGGCATAGGTCGCCGCATCGAAGCGCGACAAGCCCTCTTCTATCTTGCGCACCATCATCTCGACGGCGATGATCGCATCGTCGACCAACAGGCCGAGTGCGATGATCAGGGCGCCAAGCGATATCTTGTGCAAATCGATGTCGAAAATGCGCATAAACAGGAACGTCACGGCCAGCACCAGCGGAATGGTCAGCGCCACCACCAGGCCGGGGCGGAAATCGATGCGGAACGGCTTGGTATGCAAGCCGAGCGAAAGAAAACTGACCGCCAGCACGATCAACACCGCCAGCGTCAGCGTGTCGAGGAACTCACTGACCGAAGACTTGACCGCCTTGGGCTGGTCCACCACGCGCTGCAACTCGATACCGACCGGCAGCTTGGCGCGAATCGCATCGGCGGCAGCGTCAAGATTCTTGCCCAATTCGATGATGTTGCCGCCATGCTCCATGGCGATGCCGAGGCCGATCACATCCTTGCCGTTGTAGCGCATCTTGTCGTGCGCGGGGTCGATATAGCCGCGCTTGACGGTGGCGAAGTCGCCGAGGCGGAAAGTCGTGCCGTTGGCGCGCAATTGCAGGTTTTCCAGATCCTTGATCGAACGCATGGCACCGGAGACTCGAACCTGCAAATTGTCAGTCGGCGTGACGAGCACCCCGGTCGACTCGACCGTATTCTGCGCATTCAATTGCCCCACGATGGCATCGAATGGAATGCCGAGCTGGGCGAACTTCTTTTGCGAAAATTCGATATAGACCTTTTCGTCCTGCACGCCGTATTGGTCAACCTTCGATACCGAGGGAAACTGCAGGAATTGCTGGCGCACGAAGTCGGCATAGTCTTTCAGTTCGGCCGGGGTATAGCCATCGCCGCTGAGTGCGAAGATCGAACCGAAGGTATCGCCGAATTCGTCGTTGAAGAACGGGCCGATCACACCGGGCGGCAAGGTGCCCCGGATATCGCCGAGTTTCTTGCGCACCTGATACCACGCGGCCGGCGTTTCCTTGGGCGGCGTCGATTCGCGCAGTTGCAGAATGATCAGCGTCTCGCCGGGCTTGGAATAGCTGCGGATCTTGTCGACATAGGGGGTTTCCTGCAGCTTCTTTTCCAGCTTGTCGGTCACCTGTTCCGCCATCTGCAGCGAGGTGGCGCCGGGCCACTGGGCGCTGATGACCATGGCGCGGAAAGTGAATGGCGGATCCTCATCCTGCCCGAGCTTGCCGTAGCTCATGATGCCGCCGATGAGCAAGGCAGCAATCAGGTAGCGGGTCAGCGGTATGTGTTCAAGAGCCCAACGCGAGAGGTTGAAACCCTTCATTTGGCTACGCCTCCGCCGGCGCGTGCGGCGATGTCGGCCTCTTCGGCCAGGCTGTTCACATCGTTGCCCGCCACGGCTTGCTTGGGAGTCGCGTCTTCGCCGAGGATACTGACCTTTTGTCCGGGCTTGAGCGAATTGACGCCCGCCGTCACCACAACCTGGCCTCCCGCCACGCCGCCGGAGAGCACCACGTCATTGCCGCTGGCACCGCCCACCTGGACCGGAACCAGTTTTGCCATGTGGTTTTCCACGACCCACACCGCCGAACCGCTCTTGTCCTGGAACAACGCCGTCAAGGGCACCTTGATCTGCGGCGCCGCCGTCTTCGAGGCAAAACGCACGTAAGCCGTCATGCCGAGACGGACGTCGGTCGGCGCATCGGGCATGGCGATCTTGGCCGTGAAGGTGCGCGTGACGGGATCGGCAATCGGCGAAATTTCGCGGATGTGTCCGGCAATCAAGTCGTTGGGTTGCGCCCAGACGCGCACCTTGACGTCGCCGACCCGGCGCAAGGTATCGACCTTGTCCTCGGGAATGCCGATGACGATTTCCTTTTCCCCCGTCTGCGCCACGCGCACGACGGGGCTACCGGCGGCGACAACCTGGCCCACTTCGGCATCGACGCCCGTCACCACACCGTCGGCGTCGGCCACCAGCGTGGTGTAGGCGGCCTGGTTCGATTGCGTCTTGCTTTGCGCCAGCGCCTGTTCATAGCTGGCCTGGGCCGAACGGTAAGCCGTATCCTTGCTGTCCAGCACGGCCTGGCTGACGAAATTCTTGTCGCGCAAATCCTGGTAACGCTTCAATTCGGCGCGTGCCAGATCGCGGTTGCTTTCACTTGCCCTCAACCCGGCCAGGGCTTGCGCCTGCGCCAATTGCAAGTCTTGCGGGTCGAGTTGCATCAACACCTGGCCTCGTTTGACGGTATTACCCACGTCCACCTTGCGTGCGACGATCTTGCCGCCGACGCGAAAGCCGAGTCGCGATTCGACGCGCGCGCGCACCTCGCCGGGGAATTCCGCATCAAGATCGATGTCTGACGAAGCGAGCGTCATCACGCGTACAGGGCGCACTTCCTCGACTTTTTCCGGCGCATGGCCGCAAGCAGCCAGCACGACCGCGCCCAGCGCGGCGATCAGCGCGCTGCGCTTGAGAAATTTTGAATTTTCCATCCTGCCCCTCACTGAGCTGTTAGCTATTCCTGCCATCTTGTCCGTGCTTGCTGCCCGGTTATCGCCGGGGTATAGTTAAATAACTGACCAGTCAGTAATTATAAGAGGGTGATTTGTATTTGTAAATGACTTGAGGGTCACTTATTTATTGCTTATCGCAAAGTTAAGTTTTGCCTTGCCACGGAGGCAAGAGCGCGAAACTCTGTTACTCTTGCGCCCGTCCGCAGTCCGCGAAGTCCGGCAACCACCATGCCTGTCGATCACTACGAAAACTTTCCCGTTGCTTCCATCCTGCTGCCGGCGCGCTTGCGCCCAGCTGTCGAAGCGATTTACAACTTTGCCCGTAGCGCCGACGACATTGCCGACGAAGGCGATGCCGCGCCGGAAGACAGGCTGGCTGCGCTGAGCGCCTACGAAGCCGCGCTCGACCGTATCGAGCAAGGCAAGCCGGCCGAGTCGCGCCTGTTCCATGAACTCGGCACCGTGATCGCTGCCTATGCCCTGCCCTTGCAACCGTTTCGCGACCTGCTTTCCGCGTTCAAGCAGGATGTGACGACCAAGCGTTATGTAGACTTCGCGCTGCTGCTCGACTATTGCCGCCGCTCCGCCAACCCGGTCGGTACGCTGATGCTGCACTTGTACAAGGCAGCGACGCCGGACAACTTGCGCGACTCCGACGCGATTTGCTCCGCTTTGCAGATGATCAATTTCTGGCAGGATGTGGCGGTCGATTGGCAAAAGCAGCGGATTTACCTGCCGCAAGAGGACTTGAGGAGTTTCAACTTTGCCGAGAATGACTTGTCGCTGCACCGCGTCACCGGAGAATTCCGCGATCTCTTGCGTTTCGAAGCGGCACGCTCGCGGGAAATGATGGAATCGGGCGCCCCGCTGGCGAAGCGTCTGCCTGGCCGCGTGGGCTGGGAATTGCGCTTGGTGGTTCAAGGCGGCTTGCGCATCCTTGAGAGAATTGAAGCCGTCGGATTCGACGTATTCCAGCGCCGCCCCAAGCTGGGGCCATCCGACTGGCTGGTGATGCTGTGGCGCGCCATCCGGATGTAGCAAATCAAACCAGGCGTTGTCGCTGCAACGGTACTCCGGTAGCATAACGCCCGTTCAGAAATAGAAATCCTCCATGTCACCCGACGAATACTGCCAACAAAAGGCCGCGCAAAGCGGTTCGAGCTTCTATTACAGCTTCCTGTTCCTGCCGCCCGAGCGCAGGCGCGCGATCACGGCGCTCTATGCGCTGTGCCGCGAGGTGGACGACACCGTCGACGAATGCACGGATGTCCAGGTGGCGCGTACCAAGCTGGTCTGGTGGCGCAAGGAAATTGCCGCCATGCAGGAAGGCAAGCCCACCCACCCTGTGACGCAGGCATTGCAGCCGCATCTGCAAACCTATTCGATCGACAGCAAGCATTTGCTGGCGATTGTCGACGGCATGGAAATGGACCTGGACCAGACGCGCTATCTCGACTATGCTGGCTTGAAAAACTATTGCTGGCACGTGGCCTCGGTGGTGGGCATTCTCTCCGCGTCCATCTTCGGTTCTACGCGGCCCGAGACGCTGCAATATGCGGAAAAGCTCGGCCTCGCCTTTCAATTGACCAATATCATCCGCGACGTGGGCGAAGACGCGCGCATGGGCCGCATCTACCTGCCCGTCAACGAGCTGCAGCAATTCAACGTCACGGCAGCCGACATCCTCAATGCGCGCCATAGCGACAACTTCGTCAAGCTGATGCAGTTCCAGGCACAGCGCGCACAGCAAGCTTATGACGAAGCCTTTGCGCTCCTGCCCAGGGAAGACCGGCGTTCGCAACGCCCGGGCTTGATCATGGCGGCCATCTACCGCGCGGTGCTCGACGAAATCGAGCGCGACGGTTTCCATGTGCTCAACCAGCGCATCTCGCTCACACCCATCCGCAAGCTGTGGCTGGCGTGGAAGACCTATGTCCGTGGCTGAAGACGGAAAGCCTCCACGCATCGCGGTAGTCGGTGGCGGCTGGGCCGGTTGCGCGGCGGCGGTCAAGCTGGCCGCAGCCGGCCATGCCGTGCACCTGTTCGAAAGTTCCCGCGTACTGGGCGGACGCGCCCGCGCCGTGCAACTGGACGAACATCCACTCGACAACGGCCAGCACATCATGCTGGGCGCCTACGGCGAGACGCTGGCCGTCATGACGCAGGTCGGCATCGATTGCGAACAAGCCTTCCTGCGCCTGCCGCTGCAGATGCGCTACCCCGAGGGCAGCGGCGGCATGGATTTCGTCGCGCCGCGCCTGCCCGCCCCGCTCCACGTTGCCGTGGCGCTGCTGCGCGCCAAGGGGCTCTCAAGAAGCGACAAACACGCACTGGCACGCTTTTCCACGGCGGCGCGCTGGATGGGTTGGCATTTGAACGAGGATTGCAGCGTGGCCGAATTGCTGGAACGCTTCGATCAGACGCCGCGCCTGACGGCGCTGATGTGGCGCCCGCTTTGCCTCGCCGCCCTGAACACGGCGCCCGAAGCGGCCTCGGCCAGGGTCTTCCTCGCCGTCTTGCGCGATTCGCTAGGTGCCAAGCGCGCCGCCTCGGACATGCTCTTGCCGCGCAAGGATTTGAGCGAGCTGTTTCCGGCGCATGCGGCGCGCTATATCGAGCAGCGCCAAGGCGCCGTGCACATGGGAGTACAAGTGCGCGGCCTTGCCCGCGATGGCAGCGGCTGGCGCCTCGAAGCGACCGCCGACATGTCTGAAACCGGGCTGACATTCGACAAGGTGGTGCTGGCAACGGCCGCGCGCCAAACGGCGCAACTGCTTGAGGGCATCGCCGGTACGGAGTTCTTCCATGGCCTGAAGTACGAGCCCATCACCACCTGCTATCTGCGTTATGCCCCCGGGTTGCGCCTGCCCGCTCCTTTCCTTGCATTGCTCGACGATGAAACCAAGGGCGAATGGGGCCAGTTCGTATTCGATCGCGGCCAGCTCGACGCGGCAAATGCCGGCATCCTGGCTGTTGTGATCAGCGCATCGCATGCTGCCGTGGCATTGGATCAGGAAGAGTTGAATCGTGCCGTGGCACGGCAATTGGCGAAGGTATTCAACAAACCGGAACTGGCAGAGCCGGCTTGGAGCCGCGTGGTATCGGAAAAGCGCGCCACGTTTTCCTGCACCCCGGGCCTGATACGCCCAGGCAACGACATTGGCGTACCTGGCCTCGTCCTGGCTGGCGACTACACCGCGGGCGAATACCCTGCCACGCTGGAAGGCGCAGTCAGAAGCGGCATCAGAGCCGCCGCCCTGCTCGCTTAATCAAGCTCGCGCACGCGCGACATCGCTTCATCGATACGCTCAACCGCCACCACGGTCAAACCTTCGATCTTTTGCTTGGGCGCATTCGCTTTCGGGATGACGGCGGTCGAAAAACCCAGCTTGGCCGCTTCGCGCAAACGTTCCTGGCCGCGCGGCGCCGGGCGGATTTCTCCGGCCAGGCCCACTTCACCGAACACCACCATACCGCGCGGCAAGGGTTTGCTGCGCATCGAAGAATGGATTGCCAGCAGCACAGCCAGGTCGGCCGCCGGTTCGGTGATCTTGACGCCGCCCACGGCATTGATGAAGACATCCTGATCGAAGGCCGCGATGCCGGCGTGCCGGTGCAGTACGGCCAACAGCATGGCGAGGCGGTTTTGCTCCAGGCCGACAGTCAAGCGCCGGGCATTGGGCAGGTGCGAGGCATCGACCAGCGCCTGGATTTCCACCAGCAAGGGGCGCGTGCCTTCCTGCGTTACCATCACGCAGGAGCCGGGCACGGGCGTTTCATGCTGCGACAGGAACAACGCCGAGGGGTTAGACACGCCCTTCAAGCCCTTTTCCGACATGGCAAACACGCCCAGTTCATTGACCGCACCGAAGCGGTTCTTGATCGCGCGCACCAGGCGGAAGCTCGAATGCGTATCGCCTTCGAAGTACAGTACGGTATCGACGATGTGTTCCAGCACGCGCGGGCCGGCCAGCGAACCTTCCTTGGTCACGTGCCCCACCATGATAATGGTGACGCCGCTCTGCTTGGCTACGCGCGTCAATTGTGCCGCGCATTCGCGCACCTGGGCCACCGAGCCTGGCGCCGACGTCAACGCATCGGAATACAGTGTCTGGATCGAATCGATCACCGCCACCTGCGGCTTGTGCTCGGCCAGCGTGTGCAAGATTTTTTCCAACTGGATTTCGGCTTGCAGCTTCAACTCGCGCGCATCGACGGCCAGTCGCTTGGCGCGCAAGGCGATCTGGGCGCCGGATTCTTCGCCGCTCACATAAAGCACCTTCTTCGCGCGCGACATCTGCGACAATGCCTGCAGCAGCAGCGTGGATTTGCCTATGCCCGGATCGCCGCCGATCAGCACCACGCCGCCCGCGACCAGTCCACCGCCCAGCACGCGGTCGAATTCCTCGATACCCGTGCCGAAACGCGGTACGTCCGTCGCTTCGATGTCGGCCAGCGAAAGCACCGGCGCTGTTTGGGCCAAACCTTGATATTGCGTGGAAAAACGGTTGGTGCCGGCCGCTTCGGCGACCGTTTCAACCAGGGTGTTCCATTGCCCGCAAGACGGGCATTGCCCGGTCCATTTGCTCGCTACGCCGCCACATTCGCTGCACGTGTAATTTGTCTTAGCCGCTTTTGCCATCAATTCTTCTCGATCACCCGCACGCGGGGCGCCACCGCGCACATCAATTCATATCCTATCGTCTCCGCCGAGCGCGCCACCTCGTCGATCGGCAAGCCCTCACCCCAAAGCGTGACCTTGCTGCCGACGTGCGCGCCAGGCACGGCGCTCAAATCGACCACCAGCATGTCCATCGAAATCTTGCCCAGCGTACGCGTGCGCACGCCATCGACCAGCACCGGCGTGCCCGTCGGCGCATGGCGCGGATAGCCGTCGGCATAGCCGCAGCAAACGACGCCGGTCGTGATCGGGTGCGATGCGACGAAACGACTGCCGTAACCGACCGCATCCCCCGCCACCAAATGCTGCATGCCGATGATTTCGCCGACGAGCGTCATGGCGGGCAGCAAGCCGAATTCCTCGGCGGTGCGATAGCCGGGCGTCGCGCCATACAGCATGATGCCCGGGCGCACCCAGTCGGCCGCGGCTTCCGGGCGGAGCAAGTCGCCCGCGGAGTTGCACAGGCTGCGCGCCCCTTCCAGCCCGGCCGTGGCTTCATTGAAGCGGCGCAGCTGCTCGGCCACTGGGAGCACACTGTGGTCGGTCTCTTCCGCATTGGCGAAGTGCGTCATCATGCCGATGCTGCGCACGTTGCGGATGGCGCGCACGCGTTCGTAGGCGGCACGAAAATCGCCTGGAACAAAACCGAGCCGGTTCATGCCGGTATTCATTTTGAGATGCACGTCGATCGGCCCGGCCAGATTCGCCTGTTCCAGCATGGCGATCTGTTCCGCGCTATGAATCGCGGTCTCCACCTGGTGCTGCACCAGCATGGGAATATCTTCTTGCTGAAAAAAACCCTCGAGCAGCAGCAAGGGTTTGCGCCACCCGAGTTCACGCAAGCGTAGCGCGCCGTCGGGTTCGATCAAGCCAAGGCCGTCCGCAGCGGCGAAGCCGCGCACCGCATATTGCAAGCCATGTCCGTAGGCATTGGCCTTGACCACGGCCCAGACGCGCGATTGCGGTGCATGCCCCTTGGCCACGGCAAGATTGTGCTGCATTGCAGCGACGTCGATGACGGCGGTAAGGGGTCGGGCCATAACTGGTATTAATTCTCGATGTTGCGCTCAAGGGCTATTTTACCGGAGTCGGGTCAAGTGGAGCCTTGCAAAAGGGCAAGCCCATGACATTTTCCACAGGCATTTTCATGGTATAAAGCAAGCCGGGTATATTTGCTTAGGATCCGGATGAATCGCGGTTTTTATACGACCATGGCGGCACAGTTCTTTTCGTCGCTTGCTGACAATGCCTTGCTGATCGCTTGCATTGCCATGCTGGAGACGATCAAGGCGCCGCCTTGGATGACTCCCCTGCTGAAATCCTTCTTTGTTCTGTCTTATGTTGTACTTGCGGCCTTCGTCGGCGCCTTTGCCGACGCCTATCCCAAGGGCCGCGTCATGTTTTTTACCAATCTGCTCAAGATCTTCGGCTGCTCGATGATGTTCTTCAACGTGCATCCACTGATTGCCTACGGCATCGTCGGATTCGGCGCGGCTGCTTATTCGCCGGCCAAATACGGCATCCTGACCGAACTGCTCCCGCCGGAAAAGCTGGTGGCCGCCAATGGCTGGATCGAGGGCTTGACGGTTTCCTCGATCATTTTCGGCACCGCCCTGGGCGGTTTGCTGGTCGGCCCGCACATGACCGACATGCTGGCCAAGCTCCATGTTCCGACCTTCGTCACCGACACCAACCTGACCTCCGACATGGCCCTGGTCGTGATCGTCGGCACCTATGTCATCGCGGCCATCATCAACCTCTCGATCCCGGATACGGGGGTCGCGTACGCGAGGCAACAGCATACGCCATTCAAGCTGATCGTCGATTTCGCCGGCTGCTGCGCCACCTTGTGGAACGACAAGCTGGGCCAGATCTCGCTGGCGGTGACGACGTTGTTCTGGGGCGCCGGCGCCACGCTGCAATTCATCGTGCTGAAGTGGGGCGAGAAATCGCTCAACATGCCGTTCAACGAAGTCGTGATCCTGCAAGTCGTGGTGGTGATCGGCGCCGTGATCGGTTCGCTGGCGGCGGCATTGATCGTGCCATTGAAGCGCACGCTGAGCCTGCTGCCGGTCGGGATCGCCATGGGCATGGTGGTGATGACCATGACCCTGGTGCACAGCGTGCAGATGGCTTACCCGCTCCTGATCATCATCGGAGCATTGTCCGGTTTCTTCGTCGTGCCGATGAATGCGCTCTTGCAGCATCGCGGCTCGGAATTGATGAGCGCCGGCCACTCGATCGCGGTGCAGAACTTCAATGAAAACATGTCGATCCTGACCATGCTCGGCCTCTACGCCGTCATGGTCAAGCTCAAGCTCGAAGTGAATACGGTGATCGTGATATTCGGCTTTTTCGTGGTCGGCTCGCTGCTCCTCGTGATGCGCTGGCATGCCCTGAACCAAAAGAAGTTCGATAGCGTCTCACTGATAGGCGAGCACCACCCTCACTGACGAACAAATTGCCGGGCGCGGCCTTTCCAATCGTCGGGAACGATGAAGCCGCGCTCGATTTCGAGCGCCGCTCCTTCGTCGGGCCGCATCAGCGCAATCATGACGGGCATGCTGTCTGCGGAGAAATGCCTTTCCAAGGCTTGCGACAAGGCATCCCTGCCCAGGCATTCCGCAAGCACAGCCCGCGCCGGCGCCAGCCATCGCAAGCGCGGCAAGATCAGGAATTGATCGTGCGCCACCTCATCGAAGCTCGAGAGCGGGAGCCAGAAGCCGCGGCAATGTGCCGGATTCACGCCGAGCATATCCGGCAGCGGTGCCGCGCCTGGAGCATAAAACAGCCAGCCCTTGATCAAGGCCTGGGCCAATGCAGGCATTTCCGTCAAGACAGCCTGTGCGGCCGGGTGCTGCGACAGACTCAGTTGCCGCTCCAATATCTTGCGCATCTTCGCGCCCAGTGTATCGGCCAGGTTGGGGCCGACCAGCGCATCGGCTTGATAGGTCGCTTCGCCCGATTCGAGCAGGTAATATTTGGTGGCGAATTCCCAGTGCAGTAGGCGCGACGCGGGATCGCGCAGCAAAAAATCGAATTCGCCAACCGTCTCGCCCGTTGCCGCCCTCACCTGCAGCCCATGCGCCTGCAAAGCTCCGACGTGCGTGAAGAAGAACCCCATCAGCAGTTCCGAATAGCGGCCGAGGCGATTGAAGCCATGCCGCGCTATCAGCGCCTGCAATTCGCCGGGTTGTGCATCCAGCTGGCGCAGCCATTCATCAATTTCCGTGCCTTCATGCCCGAACAAGGTGGCAATGCGGCCATGCCATTGCGGGCTTGCCGCATCGAGCAAATCGGGAGAATCAAGCAGCCAGGCCAGATCGCGCACATGGGCATTGCGCAGGTATCCGCGCCGCGCGTGGAATCGCTGTTGAAACGCGCTCTCAGGCACGCGCGTAGATTTCCTTGGCCATGCACAGGTCGGCCCAGGCCTTGCGTTTGTCGCCGGGGGTGCGCAACAGGTAGGCCGGATGATAAGTCACCACCAGCGGCAGATCGGCATAGCGATGCGTCTTGCCGCGCAAGCTCGACACCGGCGTCGCTGGGTCGAGGCCGAGCAAGGAAAGTGCCGCTGTCTTGCCCAGGGCCACGATCACGGTCGGCTGTATCAAGGCGATCTGCCGCAGCAGATAGGGCATGCAGGAAGCCGCTTCCTCGGGCGTCGGCGGCCTGTCCTTGCCGGTCGGATCGGTCGGGCGGCATTTGACGATATTGGCGATGTAGGCATTGTCGCCGCGGCGCAAGCCCAGCGCGGCCAGCATGTTGTCGAGCAGCTTGCCCGCCGGGCCGACGAAGGGCTCTCCGCGCTGGTCCTCGCTACGCCCCGGTCCTTCGCCAATGAACAGCCACTTGGCTTTTTCATCGCCGACGCCGAACACGGTGTTGGTGCGTTTCTTGCACAAGCCGCACCTCATACAGGCTGCGACTTCGGCTTTGAGATCGTCCCAATTCATCGCGGCGACGGCGTTGCCGGTTGCGACAACCGTTTCCACCAGCGGCTGTTCTGCATGCGCCACGGTGGCTTCGGGCGCTTGTTCGGCCGCTTGCTCGGCGACGAGCTCGGCCATGAGCTCAGGTTCGGCGGCAACAACTGCGTTCGCCCTCTCCCGCAGGCGCCAGGTTGGAGCCAGCCCCATCTCTTGCAAGAATGCCTGCTGCCTGCCGCTCATAGCATCAACCGCATCACGATCGCATCTTCCCGGCTGCCGGCCGCCGCAGGGTAATAGCCGCGCCGTACGCCGATACCGGCGAAACCGTAACGCTCATACACTTCGACAGCGCGGTCGTTGGAAGGCCTGACTTCCAGCAGGATCGATTGCATGCCCTTGTCGCGCGACAGCTTCACGGCGAGGTCAAGCAGGAGCCGGCCTACACCGCTGCCCTGCAAATCACGCCGCACGGCAATGTTGAGCAAGTGCGCCTCGTCAACCGACATCATCAGGAGCAGGTATCCGCCCAGCGCACCGGCAGGGTCGCGCACAGTCCATACCTCATAGCCGCTCTGCAGCGAATCGAGGAAATTGCCGCGTGTCCACGGGTGGGGATAGACATCGTTCTCGATCGCCATCACTTCGTTCAAGTCGTCGATCTGCATGCGCGACAAGGCCATCGGCATTGCCGGGTCGCGATCGACGCGAGCCACGCTCATGCAGCCTCCGCTTTTTGCATGCGTTCCGCCGTCGTCAGGGCCACCTTGTTACGCAGGTAGAGCGGCTGGGCGTCGCGCGCGTCGATTGCCGCCCCCAAAGCAAACATCGCCTGAGCCAGGCGCGCCACGTCGCGCGCATGCGGCACAATCTGCGTCAGGGCATGGGGCGTAAAGTCGCGTCCGGAAAACGCTTCCGCATAAGCCGTCAGGCCATTGCCGCACGCCACAACCTTGCCCTGCGGCGCAACCGCTTCCGCCCCCGACAAGGCAGGCGGCATGATTTCACGCCACATCCCGTCGAAGCGATATTGCGCCCAATAGACTTCACCCATGCGCGCGTCGAGCACGCTCAATACCTCGGCCGCGCCGTGTTCGGCGCGGCAAGCCTCGGCCATGGCCAGCAAGGTCACCACCGGCACCACCGGCAAGCCCGCACCAAAAGCCAGCCCTTGCACGATACCGCAGGCGGTGCGCACACCGGTAAACGAGCCCGGGCCGCAACCGAAAGCGATCGCATCGCATTGCTTCAAGCTGAGTTCCGCCTCGGCCAGCAATTGCTGCACCAGAGGGAGTATGGTCTGCGAATGTGTTTGCACCCCCAGCGCTTCGCGCACGAACGTCTCTTCGCCGCGCCTGAGGGCCGCGGAAGCGAGGTCGGCAGAGGTTTCGATGGCGAGGATGATGGACATGGCGCTATTTTACCGCTTCCCTACCCGCAAAAACGCTCTTTGCCGCGCGAAGGCAGGCATAGCCGCTTGCGCGGTAGAATACCGCATGAATTTCCTGACCCTGGATCAATCCAATAGTGCAACGGTCACAAAATGGCTGGAAGACGGCCACTGGGTGACGGCTTGCCTGTGCGCCGCCTGGTGCGATACCTGCAACAGCTACCGCAGCAAGTTTGCAGAATTGGCAAGCATGCATCCCGAGCTGCGATTCGTATGGATCGACATCGAAGACCAAGCCGATCTGGTCGGCGACTTCGACATTGAAAATTTCCCGACCCTGTTGATCCAGCACAAAGGCGTGGTCAGCTTCTTCGGCACTACGCTGCCCGAGATCAAGCTGGCAGATCGCCTGTTGCGCGCGCAAATCGACAAGAACGACGCCGAATTACTGCGCGAAGCCGAAAGCAACGAAGAGCGCCGCGAATGGCAGAGAGAACGAAACCTCGCAAAACGACTAAGCCAGGCGTAGAGGCAAGCTGCGCAGGCGTTTCCCCGTCAAGGCAAACACCGCATTCGCCACGGCCGGCGCCACCGGCGGCGTAGCAGGCTCGCCCATGCCTTCCGGCGGCTCCGCGCTCTTGATGATGATCGTCTCGATCACAGGAGACTGCGCCATGCGCACCATCTGGTAGCTGTCGAAATTGTGCTGCTCGACTGCCCCATCCTTGAACGTGATCTCGCCATACAAGGCAGCCGACAAGCCGAAATTGATCGCCGACTCGACCTGCTGCATGATGATGTTGGGATTCACGGCAATGCCGCAATCGACCGCGCATATGACCTTGTGCACCCTGATCTCGCTGTTTTCGATCGAGACCTCCGCCACCTGGGCCACGATGGTGCCGAACGAGCGGTGCAAGGCCACGCCTTGCGCATGCCCCAGTTCCGGCTTTCCGGCGCGTTCCACGGCGGCGTCGAGCACGGCCAGGAAGCGCGGCTGGCGGGTCAGCAAGCTACGGCGGTAAGCCACCGGGTCTTGCTTGGCCGCATAAGCCAGCTCGTCGATAAAGCTTTCCTTGAAAAAGGCATTGTGCGAATGGCCGACCGAGCGCCAATAGCCCAATGGCACCGGCGTCGGCACAATCACGTGCGCGATGCGCTGGTTGGGAAATTCATAGGACATATCGAATTCGCCCTCGGCCGTGGTCTTGTCCGGGCCACTGCCGGGCAGGCCGAAGGTTCGCTCCAGCACCTGCCGCGTGATCGAACCGCCGGCCGACTTGTTATCGTAGGTGAGCACCTTGCCCTGCGCATCGAGCGCGGCGGTGAAGCGCGCCACGGCTGCCGGGCGGTACATATCGTGCGTCATGTCTTCTTCGCGCGTCCAGATCACCTGCACCGGCAGGCCGCCGGCTTTCTTGGCAATCGCCACGGCTTGGGTCACCATGTCGATTTCAAGACGGCGTCCGAATCCGCCGCCGACATAGGTCAGGTGCAGCTCGACATGATCGGCAGGCACACCGGCAGCCTTGGCCGCCACATTGACGGCGACGCTGGGCACTTGAGTAGATAACCACAGCACGACCTTGCCATCCTTGACCTGGGCTGTGCAATTGACCGGTTCCATCGTGGCGTGCGCCAGGAAGGGCGCGCGGTATTCCGCCTTGAGCACCGAGGCAGCGCCTGCACCCAGGCCCATGTCGCCGGTCTTGTAATAGGTGAAGCCGTCTTCCACGTCGAGCTTGACCGACAATTCCTTGAACACGTCGGCGCTTGAAAGCTTGGCGTGCGGGCCGGCATTCCATGCCACCTGCACGGTCGCCACGGCCTGCATGGCTTGCCAAAAGGTCTTGGCCAGTACCGCCACGCCTGCCGGCCCGGCACCGGCCGGAAAATCGACCACGGAAATCACGCCGGGCATGGCTTGCACGGCGACGGAATCGTATTTCTGCACCGTGGCGCCGAGCGTGGGCGCCATCTTCACTGCAGCATAAATCATGCCCGGCGGCCGCGCATCGAGGCCGAAACCGGCGCCGCCGGTGGACTTGGCCAGACTGTCGCGGCGCGGCTGCGGTGTGCCGATCAGCTTGAATTGCTGCGGTTCCTTGAGGCGAATATCGGCCGGCTGGGTATGCACCGCTTCCGCCATCAGTTCGGCATAAGCAGCCTGCTTGCCGCTGGCATGCGACACCACTCCGTCGGAGGTGGCGCAAGTGGCCGCATCGACGCCCCAACGCTTCGCTGCGGCGGCAACCAGCATGGCACGGGCGGAGGCGCCTGCTTCGCGCAGTGGGCCCCAGGCATCCTTGACGCTGGACGAACCGCCCGTGACCATCAAGCCGAGTTCGCGCGCGGTCTTGGCCGTCAGCCACTGCGCCGCGCGCTTGACCGCGCCATGGTCGTCCGGGTGGAAAGGCAGGCCGTCGGCCAGCATGGAAACATTGCCGTAGATCTTGTCGATCGGCGCCTGCATGATCTTGACCTTGGCCAGCGGCACGTCGAGTTCTTCCGCCACCAGCATGGGCAGTGCGGTGTGCACCCCCTGCCCCATCTCGGCGCGCGCCATGGCGACCGTCACGCTACCGTCCGCCGCGAGCTTGATCCAGCCGTTCAAGGCGATTTCGCCAGCCTCCACGGGCAAGGGGTGACTGCCGTTGAGGCGCTGGCGCGGCGGCGCCACGCCCCAGCCCACGATGAGAGCGCCGGTCAGGCCGAGGCCGCCAAGGATGAAGCGGCGGCGCGATTTTTTCTTGGGTTGATTTTCGTTCTCTTCGCTCATGATGTCTCCCGCCATGGCATGCAGTGTTATTGCGCAAAGTCCCAGGCCAGCAAATTCCAGGTAACACCCAACTGCACATCGCTCTTCAATGCAGCCAATCGGCGCGACAGGAAGGCTGCATCGCGGTCGCGCCGCAACCGCTCGCCCATCGGATCGAGCAGGATACCGGCGCCCGCCATGATACCCTCCAGGTCGCCATAGGAGCGCAACAGGCGCGCGGCGGTTTTGATACCGATCTTTTCCACGCCGGGGATGCCGTCATCGGCGTCCCCCATCAGGGCTACGAGATCCGTCATCTGGCGGGGCTCGATTCCATATTTCTTATCGACCCAGGCGTGATCGTGCCATTCGTTCTTGAAATGGTCCCACAGCCGCGCGCCGGCGGCAATCAGGATGTGCAAGTCGCGGTCCACCGAGGCGACGATCGCTTCGCCGCGCTCTTCCTTAAGCCAGCGCAGGACAGCGGTCGCAATCACATCCTTGGGTTCGACGCCGGGCACGGCCAGCACGGTCAAGCCGGTCTCTCTGAGCCGTTCGTAAAAAGCCGGCAAAGCCTCGTGCAACACTTGCTGCATCGGTTCGCGATGTGCGCGGTAGGCGGGAAAAATGTCGTGACGCCAGGTGTGGCCGCCGTGATCGAATACCGCCAAGGCATGGCTGGGTTGATGCGTATTGAGCAGCTTGCGAAACGAGAGCTGGCAATTGCGCAGGGCTTGTTCCGCCTTGTCGGCGCTGTCGGGGTCGGGATTGGCCTGGTACACGCGGCGCACGAGCCCGAGGCCATCGATCGCAAGCAGCTTGCCCATATCCTTTTATTTGGCTTGACCGGCCAGCATATCCTGGATCTTCGGCTCAGGCTTCCAGTAGCCCGGCCCCTTTTGCACCTTGCCGCGCTCATCATAGATGGGTTTGCCATCGGGCCCCAGCTTGGAGAAATTCGATTGCATGATGATGGACAGCACCTCATCCTGCGGCAAGCCGAATTTGCGCATTTCGGAAGCGCAATACACCTGGATGTCGCCCAGCAGATCGGCGAGCATGGTCAACACTTCGAGCGAGGGCGCGCCTTTTTCGGTGGCGGCGACAATCTCGTCAATCTCGTCCAACTCTTCGCCGAGGATGCTCTTGAAGGCGCGCAGCCGATCCGCCACCGGCACGCCGATGTCGAGCGTAGGCTTGTCGTTGAGCGGCAAGGCATACATGGCGTTGAACCGCTTGATATCTTCTGAAAATGCACTCATGGATTTGGGCCTCTGCTTAATTGATCGGCAACAGGGTAACACAGCCGGCGCGCGTGACTACAGGCGATGTCGCGTTATAGAATTGCCTATTCCAAAAACAAGCCCAAAACAAGCGACACACGCCATGACCAAGAGCTTTTTCCAGGCTTTCGTTCTGCTGGTCCTCGTGACCGACCCTTTCGGCAACGTCCCGATCTTCGTCAGCGCCCTGACCAATGTCCCGCCGGAGCGGCGCTGGCGCGTGGTGGTGCGCGAATGCGCCATCGCTTTCGCGCTACTCTTGTTGTTCATGTTCTTCGGCCGCAATTTTCTCGAGGCGCTGCAGCTCTCCGAAATTTCCTTGCGCATAGGGGGCGGCGTGGTGCTGTTCCTGATCGCGCTGCGCATGATCTTCCCGCAGCCCGGCGGTATCATGGGCGACGTCGATACCGACAGCGAGCCCTTCATCGTGCCGCTCGCGATTCCGGCGTTGGCCGGCCCGTCCGCGCTAGCCACGGTGCTGCTGTTCGCCTCCAATACCGTGGCCGACATGGTCCTGCACGTTTCGGCCTTGTCCGCCGTCGCCGTGGTGTGGCTCGTGGTGCTGCTGTCCGCCGAACGCATGCAGCGCGCGCTGGGTCATCGCGTGATGACAGCCTTCGAACGCCTGATGGGACTGATCCTCACCGCGATGTCGGTCGAGATGTTCCTGGCGGGGATCAGAGCCTATCTCAAAACCCTTTAAACGAAGCGGCGAGCGACTCGGGGTTAAGAGAAAAATATATTTTCAATCAAGCACTTACCCTCTTCCCAAGGAAAAATTTCGCGCCAATAATGAAGCCGGACCGTTGCACAACGAAGCACAAAAATCGTTGAAGCAACCTTCCCCGGATTTCATTATTTTTCAACCGCGAACAGGGGAGGCACGATGGATTTCTCGCACGAACAAGGCTTCAACGCACAAAAGGCAGGAGGTATCGGCGCCGTGGTGCTGGCTCACATCATCCTGGGCGCAGCACTGGTCTATTGCCTCCATTCGACGATCATCCGCGTCGAGCACAAGGGGCCGATCGTCGTCGAACCCGAAGCGCCGACGCTAAAGAAACCGAACGAACCCGTGAAGTTCGACACCGAGCCGAGCAAGCACATGGCCACGATCGACCTGCCTCCGGTGGAAAAGGTGCCGGAACATACTCCCTACGTTGCGCCCCAAACGGAACCCCTTGAACAGCCCTCGGGATCCGGCAACATGACCAGGGAAGGCGGAATTGACGGCGATGGCCCGGGAGTCAAACCGGCGGGCCATACCAGCAACCACGTCATTGCCGACCTCAACGAGTGCAAGCCGGAATATCCGGCTGCGGCGATCAGGGAAGAAGAGGAAGGCACGGTCCGGCTTAAGCTGGATATCGGCGCCAACGGCTAATTGCTCGACGCCAGCGTGCTGCAATCGAGCGGCCATGCCGACCTCGACCGTGCTGCAATACACGGCTTGAGCCGGTGCGCGTTCAGAGCGGCCACTCAGGACGGCGCGCCCGTGCAGTCCTCGCTCGTCACCGATTACGTCTGGTCACTCCGCCGCTAGTGTAGTGCTTCGTAATTACAGAAATAAATGCGGCGAAGGATTTGCGTGCCAGGCAAGGCGGATGGCCGCCCCGCGCAACCACAGCGATACCGAGGTATCGCGCGGATTGGCAACGCCGCATGGCGCGTAAAGACTCGCTGCATTTGTTTCGATAATTGCGAAGCACTACACTAGAGCTCATCGACGGGCAGGAGCCTCACCGGCGGGAGGCTCCTTTCACTCATACTCGCGGCGCAACCGTAGTCTGATACAGCATTCCCGCCACAAGTTCCCCACGGAGCAAATTTAGAGTTTTCTCGCCTGGATGCGTGAACTCCCACGAAAAAGCCAACTCCGATAGGAGAGCGCATGACTCGTTGCATTTGATAAACGCCGCGAATCCTGCATTCCCTTTATCCCGTCCGAATCGCTCCCAGCGGATCGGCATGTGCAAGCACGATGCCGAGCAGGGAGTCAACAAACCGGAAAAAAGGAGGTGAACCATGAACTTCGCAGATGAACAAGGCTTCAGCGCCAAGAAGGCTGGCGGGCTTGGCATCACAATCCTGTTGCACGCCTTGCTGGCCGGTGCCGTGATCTATGGTTTGCGCACCACCCTCGTCAGCAAACCCAAGATCGAAGAGGTGCAAGTGGTGATGCCGGAGGCTCCTCCGGTGGTCGACCCGACCTCGCCTCCGCCCAAGCCTGCCGTGAAGACCCCGCAAGTCGTCACGCCGCCGATCCAGCCGGTGGAACAAGCGCCGGTGCCGGCACCGCCGCCCGACCCGGCACCGGCGCAGCAGGCAAGCAATGACGCGCCGCCCTCGCCTGACGCCAATGCCGACAGCAACGCCAACAACGCCAATGCCGGTGTCACCAGCCCCGCGATCGCCGATTTGAACAGTTGCAAGCCGGCCTATCCGCAATCGGCATTGATGCAAAGCCAAACCGGCACCGTCCGGGTGAAGTTCGTGATCGGCACCGAGGGCAACCTGGTCTCGGCGGACGTGGTGAAATCGAGCGGCGTCAAGGCGCTTGACCGTGCCGCCATCGAGGGTTTGAGCAAGTGCAAATTCAAGCCTGCCATGCAAAACGGCAACCCGGTGCAATCCTGGTTCGTGACAGATTACGTATGGTCGCTGGAGGATTGACTTGACTCGCGCAGAAAAAGGGCGCCCTTGAAGGTTCAGATAACTTCGACGCGGTTCCTGCCGCCGACCTTCGCCTGATAGAGCGCACGGTCGGCGCGCAGCACCGTCTCGCCGAAATCCTCGCCTGTCATATGCATGGTGACGCCGAATGAAGAGGTCACCACCAAGCCGTCCGGCCAGCTATGTTTCATCATCGCTGCGCGCAGCTTTTCCGCGAGCCCGCGTCCCTGGAAGTCGCGCGTGTCCTGGCACAGGATCAGGAATTCCTCCCCACCCCAGCGCACGAAGCGGTCCTGTGAGCGGATTTCGCTCTGCACCAGCCGGGTGAATTGCTGCAACACCAGATCGCCGACGGCATGCCCGTGCTCATCATTGACCCGCTTGAAATGGTCGAGGTCGGCAAAGATGATCGACAGCGGCGGTTCGGTTGGAATCTTGCCCATCCACTGGTTCATCAGGAAATCGCGCAAGCCCTCGCGGTTGAGCGCGCCAGTGAGCGGGTCGGTTCTGGCCTGGCCGGCCAATTCCTTGGTCTCGAGTTGCAGCGTCTGGTTGATCGATTGGAGTTGCGCCTCACGTATGCGGCTCGCGATAAAGCCGGTGCGAAAATGCACCAGGGATATGATCAACCAGATGATGCCGAACATCAACCAGGCTCCGACCAGTGCCATCACAAGCTGGGTCTGGCTGATCCATTTGCCTTTGAAGCGCACCGCGCGCAATTCGATCGTAAGTGCGCCTTCCTCGACATAAGAACCGGTGGAAATCTCCACGACCGACACATTATCGACGCGCATATCGGTGTGCATCAGGGGGATCTTGTTTTGGCCTATCCACCAGGGAGCGACGCGAAACAGCTTGATCGGCACCGTCATGCTGCCCTGTTCCGGAACCATGAATTCCACTTCGTTGACCTTCAAGGACGCCTCATCCCCGACCCTGGAAATTTCAGGTTCGAAGTTGCGCAAATAGGCGCGCAGCGAGTGCGGGCCTGGCCCCGCGTAGGAAGCATCGAATTCGACCGAATCGTAACTGGTCAAGTCGATTCCCTTGGGCATCCGGGCCAGAGCCACGGCGGTCTGGCAAAAGGGCCACTGGTATTTTTTGCCGATCTGGCAGTGCATCACGATGGCATTGCCATGCCGCTCGAATGAGGAAACGCTATTGCCTCCATCCGAACGGTCATCCTGCACGGAGTACTCGAACCCGCGTGAAGGGTCGAGCGCATAGACCTTGTTCATGCCGTAGTGATGCCATGTCAGCAAGCCTACCGTCAGGAAGATCAACAGCAGTGACGCATATCGCAGAAACGAAAAGGCGCCAGCAGACGTAATCATGGTGTGTGTGCTCCCCCGGTACTCGTGTTGCGTTTGGTTTTATTTTTTACATTGTATCCCCGCAGAAACTGAATCTGCCATAAAACTTTGCAGAGTCAGACGCTGAGCCGGTCGGTGAAGATGCGTCGAGGCAACAAAAAGTCCACACCCCAGGCGGGATGCGGACTTGATGGGCAAAACGGCAACGGGATCAGATTTCTTCGTAGAGCGGCAAAGTAAGGAATTCGGCAAACGATTCCGAAGTCGACATTTGCTCGAAAATCTGCGCTGCACGGTCATACGTCGGGCCTTGGCCCACGGTTTCCTTGACCTTGGCCAACTCTTCCGGAATCATCGCGCGCACCAGGTCGGCCGTCACCTTGCGGCCGTCCTCCAGCACGCCCTTGCTACTGCGGATCCATTGCCAGACCTGGCTGCGGCTGATTTCCGCGGTAGCGGCATCTTCCATCAGGTTGTGGATCGGCACGCAGCCATTGCCGGCCAGCCATGCGCCGAGGTAATGGATGCCGACATTGATGTTGTAGCGCAGGCCGGCTTCGGTGATTGGCGCTTCCGGCTTGAAGTCGAGCAGCTCGGCGGCCTTCACTTCCACGTCGGGGCGCTGCTTGTCGATCTGGTTTGGCTTGTCGCCCAGGACCTTCTTGAATTCCGTCATGGCAAGCTCGACCAGGCCTGGGTGCGCCACCCAGCCGCCGTCGTAACCGTCGGTGGCATCGCGCGCCTTGTCGTTGCGCACGCCGCCCATGGCGACTTCATTCTTTTCCGGATCATTCTTGATCGGGATCAGCGCCGCCATGCCGCCGATAGCCGGCGCGTTGCGCTTGTGGCAGGTCTTCAGCAGAAGCAAGGCATAGGCGCGCATGAAGGGCGCCGTCATCGTCACCTTGCCGCGGTCGGCCAGGCAGAATTCCTTATCGAGCTTGAACTTCTTGATGCAGGAGAAAATGTAGTCCCAACGGCCGGCATTCAGGCCGGCGCTGTGTTCGCGCAACTCATACAGGATTTCATCCATCTCGAACGCCGCCAGGATGGTTTCGATCAGCACCGTGGCCTTGATCGTGCCTTGTGGCAGTCCGAGTTCGTTTTGCGTCATGACGAAGATGTCGTTCCACAGACGCGCTTCGAGATGTGATTCCATCTTGGGCAGATAGAAGTACGGGCCCGCGCCGCGTGCCAGCTGTTCCTTGGCGTTGTGGAACATGAACAGCGCAAAATCGAAGATGCCGCCCGAGATGCGCTTGCCGTCGACCTTGACGTGCTTCTCGTCCAGGTGCCAGCCGCGCGGACGCACCACGAGGGTGGCAATCTTGTCGTTGAGCTTGTAAGTCTTGCCGTTCTGCTCGAGCGAGATCGTGCGACGCACGGCATCCATCATGTTGACCTGGCCGCTGATCTGGTTGTCCCAGTTCGGCGTGTTCGAGTCCTCGAAGTCGGTCATGTAGCTGTCGGCGCCCGAATTGAAGGCATTGATGACCATCTTGCGCTCGACCGGCCCGGTGATTTCGACGCGACGGCATTCCAGCGCCTTCGGGATAGGTGCGATCTTCCAGTCGCCGTTGCGGATGTGCGCGGTCTCGGCCAGGAAATCGGGACGTTCGCCGGCATCGAGGCGCTTGGCACGCTCGACGCGCACGGCCAGCAATTCCTGGCGCCGGCCTTCGAATGCGCGCGACAGCTTGGCCACCAGGGCCAGCGCCTCGGGCGTCAACACGCGTTCATAGCCGGGCTTGATCTCGCCCGTGATTTCCATGCCGGCCGGCAAAGTCAATTGAGTCATGCTGTGCTCCTGAGTAGTTGAGTGGATTAATGTTTGTCGAGGAAGTGCAATACGTCGGTCAAATTGCTGCCCTGTCCGTGCGGCGTCACGCCCAACTCTTCGAGCGGCGCAGCGGCACGGTTGACCCAGAAGGTGGTGTAGCCGAACCAGGCCGCGCCGCAGGCATCCCAGCAATTGCTGGAAACGAACAGCATGTTGCGCGCAGAGAGTCCGAATACGTCAGGCGCCAATTGATAGGCTTCGGGCGCGGTCTTGAATTTCTTCACGCTGTCGACCGACAGGATATGGTTGAACACGCCCTGCATGCCGGCCGCCTTGACCACGGCATCGAGCATTTGCGGGTTGCCGTTGGACAGGATCGCCGTCTTCATGCCGCGCTCTTTCAGTTGGGTGAGAACGCCAAGGTTTTCCGGAAAAGCCTGGAGCTTGGCATATTGGCCCATCAGAGCGTTTTGCGCCGCGAAGCCTAATTCGAGCTTGAGCTTGCGGCAGGCGAACACCAGCGCATCCTGGGTCACTTCCCAGAACGGCTTGTAGGTCGAGCACAAGGTGCGCAATTGCGAATACTCGATCTGCTTGGCACGCCACTGTTCGGCCAGCATCGCCCCCTTGCCGGGGAAATGCTTTTCGGCCAGCGCCGCTATCGAATAGACGTCGAATAGCGTGCCGTAAGCGTCGAACACCACTGCCTGGATCGTCATAATCAAATCACAATAAACGTTTGTTATCTGGTTTCAAGTATATTGACTATTAATTCAACAAAACTACAGCATTTATCACTTGATCTTTGCGTTTTAGTCACAGATAAGCAGTAAAATCGTTCCATGGATCAATTCAAGCAAATCTCCACCTTCGTCGAAGTCGTCGCCAAAGGCAGCCTCTCAGCCGCCGCCCGCGCCGAAGGCATTGCGCCGGCGATGATAGGACGGCGCCTCGATGCGCTGGAGGAGAGGCTGGGCGTCAAGCTCTTGCAGCGGACCACGCGCAAGATCGCCCTCACCCACGAAGGCACGGCATTCCTGGAGGACTGCCAGCGCATCCTCGCGGAACTGGCGGAAGCAGAATCAGCCGTATCGGAGCGCAGCGCGCACGCCACCGGGCATCTCTTGATTTCCGCCCCGGCCGGTTTCGGCCGCCAGCATGTCGCCCCCTTGATGCCCTCGTTCCTGGCCGAGCACCGCGACTTGACCCTGACCTTGAATTTGAATGACCGTGTCGTCGATCTGATCGGCGAAGGCATCGATGTGGCGATCCGCATCGCCGACTTGTCGGACTCGAGCCTGATCGGCGTCAAGCTGGCCGACAACAAGCGCGTGGTGGTGGCCTCCCCCGCCTATCTCAAGCGCCACGGCACGCCGCAATCGCTCGACGAACTGGCACACCACAATTGCCTGGCCATGAGCAGCGAGGGCAGCCAGCGCGGCTGGACCTTTCGCCAGAACGGCAAGAACATCACCTTGAAAGTTGCGGGCAACATGGTATGCAACGACGGCGCCGTGCTGCACGACTGGGCCATGGCCGGCCGCGGCCTGGCATGGCGCTCGATGTGGGAAGTCGGCGCGGAAATCGAATCGGGCAAGCTCGTGACCGTGCTAGACGAATTTGCCGCGCCGGGCAACGATATCTACGCGGTATTTGCCCAGCGGCGCCATCTGCCGCTGCGTATCCGCGCCTTGGTCGAATTTCTACGCCGTGCCTATGCGCAACCGGAATACTGGGGAAGGCGCTAGTCTCACCGTCCCTCAGATATCACGACGCCGCACGGTTTCACCTCGTGCATCGTGCTGTTGCCTGCATCAAAGACGCAAAGATACGCACGGAATTGGTCGGCAAGAAGGGGCATGACCCGGCCGCGGTGCCGGGCGACAGCGACGCCAGGATGCCGTGCGACTTCGCTGACACACGCTTCGTGCCACAAGACCGCGATGAACGCAGCGGGGTCAAGATTCCCCGCGAAAGGACCATCGAGTGCGGCCAGGCGGACAAGAAACCGCACGCCTGGCCATTGCCGAATTAATGCGCCGCCGGATACTGCACCGCTTGCACGTAGTTTGCCGTGTTGAAGTAACGCCTTGCCGCCTCCTTCAAGTCGTCCACTGTCACGTCATTGACGCGCTTTTCGAACGTCAAGACGTTGGACGGATCCGTGCCGTAGAGCGTAGTATCCTGCAGGTAGTTTTCCCAATAGCTGTTGGTGTGCAGATCGATATTATGCTGTTCCAGCAGTGCGCGCTTGACCTTGTCGAGGTCCGCTTGCGGCGGGCCGTTTTGCTTCATCTGATCGATTTCCGCGAACACGGCGGCGATCACCTTGTCCACGTTTTCCGGGCCGCAGGGAAGCGAGGCGCCGATCTGGTAGTGCTCATAGGGCGCACGCTCCAGGGCGCCGCTCATTCCGCCGCCATAGATCAGCGACATCTTTTCGCGGATATCGTCGATGATCTTGATGTTGATGGCTTCTATCATCATGTAGAAATGTGTATTCTCGGCCAGCGAATACTTGGCCGGGCCGGTGAAGGTCAGGCTCACTGAGCTCTTCGGCTCGCTGCCGACACGTACATCCTTCTTGACCACGCCGGCAACCGGGCGGACCCCGAGGTCGCGGTACTTCACCGGGATGGGCGCCGCAGGCAGGCTGGCCAGGTAAGTTTCCAATAGCGGCTTGATCTTATCGACATCGAAGCTGCCGACGAAGATGAAGGTCAAGCCGTAAGCGCTGCCGAAACGCTCCTGGAAAATCGCAGAGGCGCGGCCCAAGTCGATCTTGGCAAAATCTTCCGGCTTGGGAATGTGGCTGGCTCGCGGGTTATTGTCGTACAGGGTCGCTTGCAGGCTGTCGGTGAAGACAGCTTCGGGGCGCGACATGCTATTGCGCGCGCTGTCCTCATGCGCGGCGATATACGCAGAAAACAGGGTTGGATCCTGGCGCGGGCTGGTCATGCGCAAATACAGCAATTGCAGCATGGTCTCGATATCGTCGCGGCCGGAAGCACCGCTGAGCTGGTCGGAGAAACCGGAAATATTGGCATTGACCTGCGCGGTCCGCCCTGAAAGAATCTTGCCCACCTCGGTCGGGGTGAAGTCGGCAACCCCCATCGCCCCGGCTACCGAGCTGGCATATTGCGCATTGTACTTGTCCTTGTCGTCATACAGCGATTGCCCGCCGAAGCGCGCCGCGCTCATCAAGACCTGGTCGTTCTGGAAATCAGTCGGCTTCAGAATCACCTTGATGCCGTTGGACAGCGTCAATTCGTGCAAGCCCAACGCCTTGTTTTCCTGCTCGGAGACGATCTTTCCAGGCTTGGGCAGTTCAATCATCAACTTGGCCGCCAGCTTCTTCTCTTCCTTCGCCGCCACGGCGCTCTGCTCGGCATTGGCTACCCATTGCAGCAAACCGGCTTCGCTCGGCACGGTTTCACCATCCTTGCTCGAACCCATGTATGCCACCAGCTTGGGCACGGTGGCGGAAGGCGTCATGGTCTTGGCATAGGCATTGACTTCCTCCAGCGTGATGCTGGGCAGAAACTCCGAAACGTAGGCGTATTCGCCGGCAATGCCAGGCACCGCTTCCTGGACCAGGAAATGACGGATCAATTCGGCGGCGTGGGTTCCCGAATCGGATTTGTCCCCTTCCTTGAACGCTTCTTCGTAATTGCGCAACAAGCTTCGTTTGGCGCGGTCAAGCTCGTCGGCACCGAAGCCGAATTGGCGCACGCGCTCGTTTTCCTCAACGGCGGCCTTGATCGCAGGCTCGACGCCGGCTCGGCCGACGATGACCGTGGTGGAGAAAGCCTCATATCCGGGCGCAACCGAACCGATGCCGCTGAATGCGGCAAGGTAAGGCGCATCGGCTTGTTCCGTCAAATCATGCAGATGTTCATTGAGTATCGTCGTGTACAGCGTGCGCACCAGGCTGCGGCGGTAATCGCCTATCGTGGTATCGGGCGGCACTTGGCGCGAGGGGTAGCGGATCGTGACGCCGTTGTTGGTCGCCTCCGGATCGGTCACGACGAGGGCACGCGATTCGGTGCGCGGCGCGATTTGCGCGTAGGTCCGCGCGCGTTCGTGCGCCGGGTTCTTCAGGCGGGAAAAATGCTCGCGTATCATCTTCTCGGCCTGGGCCGGCTCCACGTCGCCGACCACCACGACGGCCTCGAGATCGGGGCGATACCAGTCGCGATAAAAGCGGCGCAAAGCATCGTGCTTGAAGGTCTTGAGAATCTCTTCCTTGCCGATCGGCAGGCGCGACGCATAGCGCGAGCCCTCATACACCTCGGGCAGCAATTTGCGCCCCATGCGCTCATCCGCCCCCCGCCCCAGACGCAGTTCTTCCAGCACCACGGGAGCCTCGGCATCGATGGCATCGTCCTTCAAGGAAGCACCCTGCGCCCAATCCTCCAGCACGCGGAAACCGGTTTCGAGGTTTTCCTTCTTGCCGGTTGGGATCGGCAGGATATACACCGTCTCGTCGAAGCTGGTATAAGCATTCAAATCGGCGCCAAACTTGACGCCGATCGACTGCAGGTAGGAAATCAATTCATGCTTCTGGAAGTGGCGCGAGCCGTCGAACTCCATGTGCTCGGTAAAGTGCGCCAAGCCCTGCTGGTCGTCGTCTTCCAGGATCGATCCGGCCTTGACCACCAGGCGCAACTCGACGCGCTTCTCCGGTTTGCCGTTCTTCAGGATGTAGTAATGCAGCCCGTTGGGTAACACGCCTTCCTTCAAGGCAGGATCAAGCGGAATGGGAGCGGACAGATTGCTTGCGCCTTGCGCGCACCAGGACAGCAACAGGAAGGAAGCGGTAGCGAGGGTCTTGCACAACCGGAAAGTCGTCATCGAAGGGCCCGGAAAAATAACGGATAGACAGAATTCTCCCGCCGGGGTTTCCCTTGGCGGAACGATGCCCATCATACTACCGCAATTGCCCCGTTTAATCTTGTGAATTTGCAACTATTTCGGATGGGCTGGGGATTCATCAAAATCAATATTGACCTTGCCCCTGTTTTCCGTATCCCTTAGCCGACGAAGCAAGCAAATGGTTTTCTTCCCTGACATTTCGAACGCTTCGCGGGCGATAGCATAACGCGCAGGAATCGCGGCTTTGGCGAGCAACAGAGCCACGCGCTTTCAAGAAATCAAGGTCTCGAACCTGCCCCTGCCGCAGTCCAATCGCGCATCGCGATCAAGCGATCCAGCGCCCTCGTGAAGTTCGCGCGATCCCGAAAATCGAGATGGGATCCCTCCGGGCAAACAAACTCCTTCAGTTCGGGATCGTCATCGGAAGAATAAATCAACCCGCCGACTTCCCGCTCAAAGACATTTTGAAAATCTTCCTTCGGAAAAAGCCTGTCGTTCATTTCGAGAATCATGCCGCTCATCGGCATTTTTACAAAAATCATCTTTCCTCCACGATTTTCGAGCGCCATCTTCATATGCTTTATGCTGATTGAGCCGCGAATAAAGTCGGCATTGTTCAACGGCGAAAGGGACTTTATCCTTTCCTCCAAATACTTTTCCGAGTTCGGCGCTTCCAACCTGGCACCAGTCGCCTTCGACAATTCGGCCGCTACAATGCCGTAGTAGCGATCCGGCATCCTAACTCGCCGGTAGTCCGCCATTTTTGACCGGTCCGGCGCCATGGTGACATATTGCGGGGCCAAGCCCTCGGACAGCACTCTCCATCTCAAGGACATAAGAGGCGTGGTGCCGTCGGCATAACTTGCCAAATTTTCGTAGACAGCTTCGCTCAATTTTTTCTCGACCGCCGCCAGCGAAATGTCAGGATTCCCCAACTTGGCCAATCGCTCGTATTCCATTTCCCACAAACCGCCCCTACCATCGCCGGCGAATTTATTGCCGTCGACATCGCCAGGATAGTAGTCGACCATAATTGTGCCGGACACCGCCGGATCGTCGACCAATCCTTTCAACACAGGAATGACCGAAGCACCGTCAACCGCGAGTTGAACGGGTTCCAATCCGCTATCTTTCCTAAGCACGTCAAGATCGAGTCCGAGCTGGAAGCGGGATCTGCCAACCAGGATCAACGCCCTCTTTCCGAGTCGGCTTGCGCGAGCACGCTCATGGATCCACCGCTCCTTCGTATCGAGCACGTCCCGATGGTAATGAAGACGCGCCAAACGCCACTCCATTGCAATGACGACTGCGACGAATATGAAAAATGCGAAGCCGAAAACGCGAAGCCAGGAGACTTCGTCAAGCGCTCTATCAGAATTGAAAGTAGATGAAGGCATTGGTATTGTTGCCGCCTGAACAGAAAAAGAGGCCAATTAGCGCTAGCGAAAGAACCGCAATCTGCCCAACCGATCCAATTCTCGCAAAAACCCTTTCGATCCGCGAATCCCTCATCGCCATATGCCAGGCAACCAAAACACCGATGGCGACGATTGCAAGCAACCGGACCGAATCGATTGGCGAAATATCGGAAGCATTAACCAAGGCATGCAGAACAGTAAATATCTGTTCAGGAGACGATGCCCTGAACGGTATCCAGGTCAGCGTTATGACCAGGAAAATCATAAATCGGCAGGAGTTTTCAGACACGAACGGCTGCAATTTGACATGCCGAAGCGACCTTTCGACCGCCAGATACAAGCCATGCAAGCCGCCCCAAAGGACAAACGACCACGATGCGCCATGCCACAAGCCACCGATCAACATCGTCGCGAAAAGGGCAAAATACGTTCGCACACGACCGTGGCGATTGCCACCCAGCGGTATGTAGAGATAATCCCTCAGCCAAGAGGAAAGCGAAATATGCCAGCGACGCCAAAAGTCCGAAAAGCTCGATGCGCCATAGGGATGGCGAAAGTTATCGGGAAAATGAAATCCAAGGGCCAACGCCAAGCCGATTGCACACATGGAATATCCATTGAAGTCACAAAATATTTGACCGGAAAAACTAAGTATGCCGATCCATGCATCGAGCATACCCGGATGGGCAGATCGTGCATAAAGCGCATCTGCCCACGGCCTGAATAGCGAATCTGCCAGGACGATCTTGGAGAAAATCCCGAAGATGAACAAGGCAAATCCCCAACCGATTTGATTGGGTGTCGGCAACGCGGGCTTCTCGATTTGCGGCAATAAAACGCTGGCCCTGACGATAGGCCCTGCGACCAAGTGCGAAAAAAACTGACGAACAATGCGTAGTCAGCAAACGACCAATCGCTGCGAATTTCGCGCCGATATACGTCGACCGTGTAGGAAAGAGACGCAAACGTGTAGAAGGAAATGCCAATCGGCAGCATCACGTTTGACGTCAAGGGTTGAAAATGCAATCCGAATACAGCGCTCCAGGCTTGGAAATTCTCCAACACAAAGTTCCCGTACTTGAAATAGCCAAGCAGGCTGAGATTGCACAAGAGGCTGCCCAACAACAACAGCTTGCGCTGTGCCGGATTTTCCGCCCTGGCTATCAAGCGCGCCAGCCACCAATCGACCATGGTCGAGGCCAGCAAGATCAGTACATAGGGAGGGTTCCAGGCAGCGTAAAAGAAATAGCTGGCGACCAGCAGCAAAACTTTCTTGGCGCGCCAGCCCGGCAGCAGCCAAAACAAAGCATAGACGACGATGAAAAAAAGGGAAAAGCTGTAAGAATTAAAAAGCATTCAGCCGGACGTTGGGTTATTGGCGAATCGATCGAATGGACACCACCGGCTCAAAAACAAAAACGCAGGCTTTGTTCCTGCGTTTTTGTTGGTACGTATCAGCTCACGCCTTCTGCGCCAGCTTCTGCCAAGTGTCGATCACCGTATCAGGATTGAGCGAAATCGAAGCAATGCCCTCCTCCATCAGCCACGCCGCGAAGTCTTCATGATCCGAAGGCCCCTGGCCACAGATGCCGATGTACTTGCCCTGCGCGCGGCAAGCCGCAATCGCGCGCGACAGCATGGCTTTGACCGCCGGGTCGCGCTCGTCGAAATCGGCGGCCAACAGCTCCATGCCCGAGTCGCGATCGAGGCCTAGCGTCAATTGCGTCAGGTCGTTCGAGCCGATCGAGAACCCATCGAAGTGCTCAAGGAATTGCTCGGCCAGGATGGCGTTGGACGGCACTTCGCACATCATGATGAGGCGCAGGCCGTTCTGGCCGCGCTGCAAGCCGTTTTTGGCCAGCAGATTGACGACCTTTTCTGCCTGGCCCAGCGTGCGGACGAAAGGCACCATGATCTCGACGTTGGTCAATCCCATGTCGTTGCGCACGCGCTTCATGGCCAGGCATTCCATCTCGAACGATTCGGCGAAATCGGCCGCGAGGTAGCGCGCCGCGCCGCGGAAACCGAGCATGGGATTTTCTTCGTCGGGCTCGTAGCGCGAGCCGCCGATCAGCTTCTTGTATTCATTCGACTTGAAGTCCGACAGGCGCACGATCACGGGCTTGGGCCAGAATGCGGCGGCGATGGTGGCGATGCCTTCAGCCAGCTTGTCGACGTAGAAGGCTTTGGGCGAGGCATGGCCGCGCGCGACCGACTCCACTGCTTTCTTCAAATCGGCATCGATATTCGGGTATTCGAGAATCGCTTTCGGATGGACGCCGATGTTGTTGTTGATGATGAATTCCAGGCGCGCCAAGCCGACCCCGGCATTGGGGATGCTCTGGAAGTCGAACGCCAGCTGCGGATTGCCGACGTTCATCATGATCTTCAGCGGCAAGTCGGGCAGCGCGCCGCGTGCGACTTCGGTAATCTCGGTTTCGAGCAAGCCGTCGTAGATCTTGCCTTCGTCGCCCTCGGCGCAGGACACTGTCACCAGCGTGCCGTCCTTCAGCACTTCGGTGGCGTCGCCGCAGCCGACCACGGCAGGTACGCCGAGTTCACGCGCGATGATGGCCGCGTGGCAGGTACGCCCGCCGCGGTTGGTGACGATGGCCGAGGCGCGCTTCATTACCGGCTCCCAATTCGGGTCGGTCATGTCGGCCACGAGCACGTCGCCGGGTTGCACGCGTTCCATCTCAGCCGGATCGTTGATCACGCGTACCGGACCGGCGCCAATCTTTTGCCCGATGGCGCGACCGGAGACCAGCAGCGTGCCGCTGCTCTTCAAGGTATAGCGCTGCTGTGCGTCCGTGGTCTTTTGCTGCGATTTGACCGTCTCGGGGCGTGCCTGCAGGATGTACAGCTTGCCGTCCCGGCCGTCCTTGCCCCACTCGATATCCATCGGTCGGCCATAGTGCTTTTCGATGATCATGGCGTACTTGGCCAGTTCGACCACTTCCTGGTCGTTGAGCGAGTAGCGGTTGCGCAATTCGATCGGCACATCCACCGTCCGAACCGAGCGGCCGGCCTTGGCTTCACCCGTGAATTCCATCTTGATCAGCTTGGAGCCGATGTTGCGCCGGATGATGGGCAGCTTGCCCTGCTGCAGCATGGGTTTGTGCACGTAGAATTCGTCGGGGTTGACGGCACCCTGCACCACGGTTTCGCCCAGGCCGTAGCTCGACGTGATGAAGACCACGTCGGGGAAGCCCGATTCGGTGTCGAGCGTGAACATGACGCCGGCCGCGCCGACGTCGGAGCGCACCATGCGCTGCACGCCGGCCGACAAGGCTACTTCGGCATGCGTGAAGCCCTTGTGCACGCGATAGGAAATCGCGCGGTCATTGTAGAGCGAGGCGAACACGTGCTTCATGGCGTCGAGCACGTTGTCGATGCCGACCACATTGAGGAAGGTTTCCTGCTGACCGGCGAACGAAGCGTCGGGCAAGTCTTCAGCCGTGGCCGAGGAACGTACGGCGAACGACATCTCGCCGGTCGAATCGGCCACCAGTTTTTCGTAGAACTCGGTGATTTCCTGCTGCAGGCGCGGCTGGAACGGCGTTTCGATGATCCATTGACGGATCTCGGCGCCGGCTTGGGCAAGCGCGCGCACATCGTCGACGTTCAGCGCCTCCAGGCGTGCCGCGATGCGCTCGGCCAGGGTTTGGCTCCCATTTGCGCTGTGGGCAAGGAAGTCGCGGAAGGCATGCGCGGTCGTGGCGAAGCCGCCCGGCACACGGACACCCGCCTCAGCCAATTGGCTGATCATTTCCCCCAGCGATGCGTTCTTTCCTCCGACGGACTCGACGTCCGTCATTCTCAAATGTTCAAAGGAAGCGACGTAAGTCACCCCCTCGGTTACCCCCGATTGGACTGCGTTGGACATAACTACCCCTAGACTGATGATAAGAAATCTTCACTATTGCCTTTGCTGACCGGGTGTTTTTGTTATTCTTTATGGGTCTTGCTTACGTTAAATATCATTTTACAGGCAGCCCGACGAATTTGCCTCGCGATTTTTCGGGCACACCTTCAAAAATACATTATGGACAACACTGCCCCAACACCCCGCCCTACCACTTCGATGCCGGCGCGCACGGTTTTTTTCGTTTCCGACGGTACCGGCATCACGGCGGAGACCTTCGGCCACTCGGTGTTGACGCAGTTTGATATGCGCTTCAAGCAGATCCGCCTGCCCTTCATCGATACGCTGGACAAGGCTTATCACGCGATGCGCGAAATCAATCATGCCTTCGAGAAGGACGGCCAGCGCCCCATCGTATTCTCGACCCTGGTCAAGGCCGATTTGTCGACCGTAATACGGCAATCCAAGGGTATGCACATGGATTTGATCCAGACTTTCGTCGAGCCATTGGAAAAGGAATTGGGCGTCAAGTCGACCCATACCATCGGCCGCAGCCACAATATTTCCGACTCGGATGCCTACAAAGATCGAATCGAAGCGATCAATTTCTCGCTAGCGCACGACGACGGCCAATCGGACAAGAACCTCACTGCGGCCGACGTGATACTGGTCGGTGTATCGCGTTCGGGCAAGACCCCGACCAGCCTTTATCTCGCCATGCAGTACGGCATCAAGGCGGCCAACTATCCGCTGATTCCGGAAGACTTCGAGCGCGGCAAGCTGCCTTCAGGCCTATTGCCGTTCAAGAGCAAGATTTTCGGCCTGTCGATTGCCGCGGACCGGCTCTCGGAAGTGCGCAATGAGCGGCGCCCGGGCAGTAAGTATGCCTCCCTGGAAAATTGCCGCTATGAAATAAACGAAGCCGAAAAGATGATGCGCCGCGAAGGCATACGCTGGATGTCGTCGACCGCCAAATCCATCGAGGAAATCGCCACGATGATCCTTCAGGAAATCAAGTCTGACAAGCGGGTGTATTAGGACTGCGGGAAGGCTGCGGGAAGCCGGCATCGCTTCGATGCCAATTCGACAAAATTCAACAAAACTTAACAAGCCGTCTACCAAAAAAGTCTTCAAACTTGATTCGTTGCAATATATTATGTCAAAGCCTGCGGTATCCGAGGACGATGGCATGCATACCGACAGGAAGAGATGAAGGGCCTGATTTTCTCTTTCAACCTGGGATCAGATCGAACAATGAAAATGATAAAACGTTTCACCCTGTTAGCGTTGATGGCCGTGGCAGGCATAGCTGCCGCTGCCGAGGATGACCCCACGCTGTTTCTGAGCAAGGCAAGCGCAAAGGTGGCGCATGCCACCAGCTTCAAGAAATCCTGGGATGGTCCGACCACCGGACCCAAGCTTGCCGCGGACAAGATGATTGTTTTCATCGGCGCCAATATTGCCGGCGATCCGGGCGAGCAGGTGCTCAGCGAGGACCTCAAGAATGTCGCCGCCAGTGTGGGCTGGCGCTATTTCGCCCTCGATAGCTATGGCCGGCAAAACTACTATGCTGAATCGTTCAGCCGCGCGATTGCCTTGCACCCCGCTGCAATCGTTTTCGCCGGCGGCGATGCCAAGACCGAAGCGAAGTCAATCGCCATCGCGACGGAAAAGAAAATCCCCGTGATCGGCTGGCATGCCGCACTGAGCACCGGCCCGGTCGACGGCTTGTTTACCAACATCGGCACCGATCCCAAGGAAGCAGGCCAGCTGGCTGCCCTGCTTACCGTGGTCGATTCCAAGGGCAAGGCTGGCGTGCTCATTCTGTCCGATGCCAGCAGTGTGAATCTGGCGACCAAGTCCAGCGGCATGATCGACACGATCAAGCAATGCACGACGTGCTCGCTCCTCGGCGTCGAAGAAATCAAGCCCGCCGAGAAGCCCGAACAGATCCTGCAGCGCATGGCGGCGCTTGACAAGCAGTACGGCGGGAAGCTGACCTACGTCCTGTCGACCAACGACCGTCTGTTCGATGTCCTGAGTGCGCCAGGCGCCGCAGCCGCATTCGGCGGCGATATCAGATTCCAGGCCGCCGCTGCCGGCTTCGGCACCCCCGACGCCTTCCAGCGCATCCGTTCCAAGAAGATTCAGTTCGGCACCGTGGCGGAGCCGCTCATGATGCAAGCCTGGCAGTTGATCGATGAAGCCAATCGCGCCATCTCCGGGGCCAAGCCCAGTCTCTACACGCCTGAGAGCTACCTCGTGACAATCCAGAACATTGCCTATCATGGCGGACAAAACAATACCTTCGACCCCAGCAACGGCTATCAGGAGGCCTACAAGGCCATCTGGGGACGCTGATCCGGCGCTTTCATAAACCGAATGACATCGAAAGGGCGGCAGAAATGCCGCCCTTTCTCTTTTCTGCCACGCTTCAGAAGATTTAACGATATGTAACTTCCCTAAGCCGTGAAAATTTTCTATAAAGGAGGCGTAGGGGAAGACACGGAGAACATCGTGGAAATCATACTGATCGAACTGCTGCTTTGGGCTGGATTGATCTTTTTCTTTTGGGCGCTGCGCGATGGCTTAAACCAGGCGGAAACGGAAATGGAAAAACAGGAGCGGCCGTTCGAGCAGGCCGTCAGCGTCCTGCCAAGCTTCGACCGGCCAGACCGTCTGAGCGAACCGATCGGCCGCTACCGCGACGCACAAATCTACCGTATAGCATTTTTTGAGGGGAAGGCATATCAATTCCAGCACATCCTGCCTTGGGAATCGTTTTCCTTCCTCGTGACCGGCGAGCGCTGCATTGCGCCCGGCCTGGTCTACGCCATGTGCGCCGATTAATTTATTTTCTGTCTTAGCTGCTCAAAGAAGCAGACGGCGGCGCAAGCCGCGACATTAAGAGATTCAACATTGCCCAGATGAGGAATGGCGACGCGATGCGTCGCCATCTCCATTAATCCAACCGACACGCCCTGACCTTCATGGCCGAACAGCCATGTCAGCGGTTGGCGCAAGTCGATTTGATAGATGGTCTGCGCGGCATGCGAGCTGGTGGCCAGAACAGGCTGACTACTCGACTGCAGCAGCGCATGCAGGTCGGCGTTTTCCACGATCTGCAGCAGGAAGTGCGCTCCCATGCCGGCCCGCAGCACCTTGGGCGACCAGGCTGCGACACAGCCCTTGCTGCAAACCACCCATTTGATGCCGGCTGCCGCTGCACTGCGCAAGATCGAGCCGAGATTGCCAGGGTCCTGCAGGTTGTCGAGCAGCACCGCATTCTCGCTTAAAACCTGAGGCACATGCACCTGCGGCGTATCGATCACAAACAGGATATCGACGCCATGCTCGACCTGGGAAAGCGCGTGGAACAGGGTATCCGGCAATTGGATGCAGGCAGCCCCGCCATCCTCGCATTGCGCGAGTAATGCCGCCGCTTCCTCATGCCGCATGGCGCTTTCGCCGATCACGCACAGGGACGGCATGCCGCTGTGCTGCAAATAGCTTTCGCACAGATGCACGCCGTCCAGCAGGGTGCGCCCCGCCTTGCGCCTGGCTTGCGCACTGCCGGCCATGGCCTTCAAGTCCTTATACAGCGGATTGTCGCGCGAGCTGATGACTTTCACGTCTTTCCTCAATCATCCTAGAAACGGTAGTTGGACAGGCGCGAGTGTGCATTTTTCCGGCCTTCTGGGTAGGGTGTAGCAGGGGTTTCGAGTCGCATGCGACTCGCCTGCCTAACGATGACCGCCTGCAAGCGGTCATGCGCCCTGCAAGGGCGACGACGACGCGGACTGCATTCCGCTAGGAGGAGCAACACCCCCAGGAGGCCGGAAAAGTGTGCAATCACGCCTGTAGCGCTCTCACCCAATAGGTGAACCCCGCAGAATGAAGAAAAGGCAATGTTCATATGGCTTCGCAGATATCAGTGAGCGGTCAACTGCCGTTTCTAGGATCAAGCAAAGCGCGCACCGGCGCGTAGGAGCGGCGATGCACCGGCGATACGCCATGCTGCTTCAGCAGTTCCAGATGCAGCGCGGTCGGATAGCCCTTGTGCTGGTCGAACGCGTATTGCGGGTAGAGCTTGTGCAGATCCATCAATGCCGCATCGCGCGCTGTCTTGGCCAGGATGGATGCCGCCGAAATCGCTTCCACCTTGTCGTCGCCCTTGACGATGGCTTCCGAGCGTACCGGCATGACCGGGCAGCGGTTGCCGTCAATCAGGGCCAGCGTAGGCCGGGTGGCCAAGCCTTCCACGGCGCGGCGCATGGCCAACATGGTGGCCTGCAGGATGTTCAGCTTGTCGATTTCCTGCTCGGAACTTTGCGCGATACACCAGGCAAGGGCATGCTCCCTGATGAGAATAGCCAACGCATCGCGTTGCGGTTCGCTCAATTTTTTCGAATCGCGCAATCCCGATATCGGCCGTGCCGGATCGAGAATGACTGCTGCGGCAAAAACCGGCCCGGCCAGCGGGCCGCGCCCGGCTTCGTCAACGCCGCACACGACCTCATCGGCAAAATCGAAGAGCGGCAGCGATGGTACGGCTTTGCTCATGCGCCCCTCCCTATGATTTCAAGAACAGCCTGTGCGCTCTCTTGCGCGGTATTGCGCAGCAGGCTGCGATGCATGTCGGTGAAACGCTGCGCCAGCCTTTCCTTGAGCGCGCTGTCCTGCATCTGGCGCCAAAGCGCATCGGCCAGCGCTTGCGGTGTGGCTTCGTGTTGAATCAATTCCGGCACCAGGAATTCGCGCGCCAGGATATTGGGCAAGCCCACCCACGGCTGATAGGCCATGTGGCGCATGATATGGTAGGACGCGGCGAGCATCTTGTAGGCGATCACCATGGGCTTCTTGAACAAGGCCACTTCCAGCGAGGCCGTGCCGGACGCCACCAGTACGGCATCGGCAGCCGCCATCGCCGCGTGCGATTGGCCGTCAACGATGGTGAATGGCAAATGCTGTTGGCCCGCCGCTGCGATCTCGTCGACAAAGTGCTGCCGTTGCTTCGGGCCGGTCGTCGGCACGATGAAGCGCATACCGGGATCGCGTTGTGCCAGGATGGCAGCCGCGCCGATGAAAGCGGCGCTGTTGTATTTCAATTCGCTCATGCGGCTGCCCGGCAGCACCGCGACGACCGAGCCCTGCTGCGGCAAGCCCAATTGCGCGCGCGCCGCCGCCGCGTCAGCCTGCATGGGAATCACTTCCGCCAACGGATGCCCGATATAGGTCGCCGGCACGCCTGCCTTGCGGTAAATCTCTTCTTCGAATGGAAAGATGACCAGCATGTGCGATACCGCACGCATGATCTTCTTGATGCGCCAGCCGCGCCAGGCCCAGATTTGCGGACCGATGAAATGCACGGTCGGGATGCCGTTCCTGCGCAATTGTTCTTCCAGGCCGAGGTTGAACCCGGGATAGTCTACACCGATGAATACGGTGGGCTTTTCCGCCAGGTAACGGTCGCGCAAGCCATGCTGGATGCGGCGCAATTCGAAATAACGCGGCAGGATCTCAAACAGACCGCGCACCGTCATCGTGTCCAGTGTTTGCCCGCTCTGGAAGCCGTACTCGGCCATCCTGGGCCCACCTATGCCTTCGAACACAGCGTCAGGCAAGGCCGGGCGCAAAGCCGAGAGCATGCGCGCCGCCAGCACGTCGCCGGATGCTTCGCCGGCGACCATGGCGATACGTATGTCAGCGGACGATGCCACGCGTTGCGGTGCTGAGGAAGCGCTGCAGCGTCGCCAGATGCTCAGCGGCTTCCGGCGTCTTTTGCGCCTCTTCGCCAAGCGCTGCAACAGCCTGCTCCAGCGTCAGATCGGAGCGATAGATATGCTTGTAGGCGCGGCGCAGGCTGGCGATCTGTTCCGCGCTGAAGCCGCGCCGCTTCAAGCCTTCGACGTTGATGCCGTAGGGTTGCGCGGGGTTGCCTTGCACCAGAACGAAAGGCGGCACGTCTTGCGTCACGCTAGTGGTCATGCCGATGAAGGCATGCGCGCCGATGCGGCGAAATTGGGGGATCGCGGCAAAGCCCCCCATCACCACCCAGTCACCGACGTGCACGTGGCCGGCAAGCGTGGCATTGTTGGAAAAAATGGTGTTGTCGCCGACCTGGCAGTCGTGCGCGATGTGGCAGTAGGCCAGGATCCAATTATCGTTACCCAGGCGCGTGACGCCGGCATCCTGCGCGGTACCCGTGTTGAGCGAGCAGAATTCGCGGATCAGGTTGCGGTCGCCGATCTCGAGGCGAGTGATCTCGCCGGCGTATTTCTTGTCCTGCGCTTGCGAGCCGACCGAGGTGAATTGATAGATCGTGTTGTCGCGCCCTATCGTGGTATGCCCTTCGACCACGACGTGCGGGCCGATCTTCGTGCCGGCGCCGATGACCACGTGCGGGCCGATGACCGAATACGGGCCGATCTCGACGCTGTCGTCGAGTTGCGCCCCCTTGTCGACTACCGCAGTAGGATGGATGTTGGCCATGGCTGTCGGGCCTTATGCCGGCTGGCTGGCGTCGGCGGCGCTGCGCATGGTGCACATCAGTTCGGCTTCCACAGCCAGTTGGCCGTCCACGCTGGCCACCGCCTTGTATTTCCAGATGCCGCGCGTGCAGCGCAGGATTTCCACGTCCATCTTCAGCTGATCGCCGGGAACCACGGGGCGCTTGAAGCGCACGCCGTCGATACCGATGAAATACACCACGCTGTTCGCATCGGGTTTCTTGCCAACCGAGAGGAAGGACAACAAGGCTGCCGTCTGCGCCATCGCTTCGATCATCATCACGCCCGGCATGACCGGCTTGTGCGGAAAGTGGCCGTTGAAGAATTCTTCGTTGACGGTGACGTTCTTGATCGCCGTCATGCACTTGTCCTTTTCCCAATCGAGCACACGGTCGACCAGCAGCAAGGGATAGCGGTGCGGCAGATATTCTTTGATTTGGGTGATGTCGAGTGTATTCATGATTTGGGATTTTCGGATAGCAGGGAAATCGTTTTTTCCAGAGCCCGGATTTTCTCACGCATGGTGCTCAAATTGCGCACGATGGCGGCGGATTTTTCCCAGTCGGCATGTTTCGCGATTGGGTAGACGCCGGTGTACTCGCCCGGCTCGCTGATCGAACGCCAGACCAAGGTGCCGCCGCCGATATTGACGCGGTCGCCTATGGTCAGGTGGCCGCGTATCATGGCCGCGCCCCCCACGGTACAGTATTTGCCGATCCTGGCGCTACCGGCGACACCGACGCACCCCGCCATCGCGGTATGCGCGCCGATATGGCAGTTGTGGCCGATCTGGATCTGGTTGTCGAGCTTGACGCCCTCTTCAATCACGGTGTCGCTCAAGGCGCCGCGATCGATGGTGGTATTGGCGCCGATCTCGACATCGTCGCCGATGTCCACTCCGCCGGTTTGCGGAATCTTGATGTAGACGCCGCCCTCATTGGCAAAGCCGAAGCCGTCCGCGCCGATCACCGCACCGGAGTGGATGATGCCGCGCGCGCCGATGCGGCAGCCGGCATAGAACGTGACGCGCGGGTGGAATTCCGTCTGTGCGCCGACCTGCGCATTGCGGCCGATAAAGCAGGCGGCGCCAATGACGGCTTGCGGACCGATCTTCACGCCGGCCTCGATCACCGCGTGCGGGCCGATCGAAGCCGTAGAATCGATATCCGCCGTCGGATCGACCACCGCGCTGGGATGAACGCCGACCGGCGGTGCCACGCTGTTTTGCGCGGCAAACATCTGCGCCGTTCGGGCAAAGTAAGCGTAGGGATTGGGAGTCAGGACGCGCGCACCGGCGAATTCCGCGCCGATTTCCGGGTTATCCTTGGGAGAGACGATCAAAGCGGCGGCCTTGGTGGCGGCAGCCTGGCTCTTCAATTTGGGATTGGACAGGAAACTGATCTGCGTCGCGTTGGCGACGTCCAACGGCGCAATGCCGCTCAGCTCAATCTCACCGTCTCCGATCAATTGGCCGCCCAACACCTCGACCAATGCTTTCAGCCGAATGCTCATTGCAGCGACCTCTTTTCAAGCTCCCCGGCGGCAAAACGCTTGCCACTGGAGAAGAAACACATTTGGAACCACAAGGCCCCGGTGTAAGCCGGGCCTCGTGCCGCCGGATCTTACTTGTTCAGTGCCTTCAACACTTTATCGGTGATGTCGATACGCGAACTGGCATAAGCCACGCTCGCGTCCTGCAGAACCAGGTCGAGTTTATTTTCTTCCGCAACCTGCGTCACCACCTTCTTCACCTTGGCCAGCGCGCTTTCGTCTTCCTCGTTGCGGCGCTGATTGATGTCTTCCTGCAACTCGCGCTTGCGGCGCTGATAATCCTTGGCAAGATCGCCGAGATCGCGGCTGGCCTTCGCGCGGTCGGCTTCCGTCATCAAAGGCGCATCCTTTTCGTACTTGGACTGCATGGCATTGATGCGGCCTTCCAGATCTTGCACCTCGGTAATGCGCTTTTCGAATTCCTGCTTCAGGCGGGCAGAGGCTGCCTTCATTTGCGGAGCTTCGGCCAGGATGCGCTGGCTGTTGATCACGCCGATACTGATTTGCTGCGCTTCGGCGGCGCCGATAGCCAGAAGACCGGCGAACAGGACGACGGCGAATTTCAACATGGAAGACGGTTTAGCTGAAAACTTCAAGATGTTTCTCCGCAATTCAAATTACAAACTATCAAAATACCGCTACTCAACCAAAGATCAGAAGCCTGTACCAATCTGGAACTGGAAGCGCTCCTTTTGATCGGTTGGCTGTGCATTCAGCGGCTCAGCATAGCTCAACTTCAACGGGCCTACCGGGGAAATCCAGCTGATACCAAGACCAGCCGAGTAGCGCAGCTCGCTGAACTGGATTCTTTGCCGGTCGGCGAAGACGTTGCCGCCGTCGAAGAACGTAAACCATTCCAAGCCGGCATCCTTCGACGCGCCCGGGAACGGGAAATGCAATTCGCCATTCAGAATCAGACGGGAAGCACCACCCAGCGGGTCGCCATTCACGTCCGTCGGACCCAACGTCGAGGTCAGATAACCACGTACGGAGCCGATACCGCCAGCGTAGAAATTCTTGAACACCGGGAAGGGTTTGCCATTGAGGCCGCGACCGTAGTCGAATTCCCCATTCAAGGCCAGCGTGATCCAGCTTGCGATCGGACGGAAATATTGGTTCTGGTAAACAGCACGATAATACCTGAGAGTGCCTACCGGCGCCATCTCAAAATTGAAACGCTGGAATTGGCCGCGGGTCGGCGTCAACGCGCTGTCGCGGCTATCGCGTGCCCAGGCGATCGTAAGCGGAAAGCTGGTCGTATCGGCGTCGGTACCGTTGCCGAATTGCTGAACATATTCCTGATACAACAAGGGACTGTCGTTGAAGCCTGGACTATTTTTGTAAGTCTGGACTTGCGTGCGCTCGACGCCGATACCGAAATACACCGTATCAAACTCGGTAAACGGCACGCCGAAACGGACCGAGGAACCCAAGGTACGGACATTGAAGTCGCCGTTATTGGTCAAGGGCGGACGGGTGGTGCGCAGGTAAACATCGATCGAACGGCTGATCCCGTCATCGGTCACGTAGGGATTGGTGTGCGACAAAACGATGGCTCGGTTCAGGGCACTGGTATTGACCTGCACGCCGATCGAATCGCCCGAGCCGAAGGCGTTATCCTGCTGGATGCCGGCATTGACGGTGAATTTCTCATATTGCGAGTAACCGGCGCCTAGAGTCAGGTTGCCGGTCGGACGCTCCGTCACGGCCAGATTGACGTCGATCTGGTCCGAAGAGCCGACCACTTCCGGGGTCTCGACCGTCACCTCCTTGAAGTAACCCAGGCGGTCGACGCGGTCGCGCGAGCGCTTGATCTTTTCGCTGTCGTACCAGGACGCTTCATACTGACGGAATTCGCGGCGGATGACTTCGTCGCGCGTGCGCGTATTGCCGCTGATGTTGATGTGACGTACATAAACGCGCTTGCCGGGATCGACCAGAATGGTAAACGCCACTTCTTTCTTTTCGCGGTTGATTTCCGGATTGGCGTTCACGTTGGCGAAGGCGTAGCCGAAGTTGCCCATGCGGTCGGAAATGCGCTTGGTGCTGTCCGTCAGCTTTTGACCGGAGTAGACGTCGCCTGCCTTCAACAGCATGAGGTTCTTGAATTCATCTTCGCGGCCCAGCATCTCGCCTTCGAGCTTGATGCCCGAAACAGTGTATTTCTCGCCTTCGGTGATGTTGATCGTGAGGTAGATGTCTTTCTTGTCGCTCGTGATCTCGACCTGGGTCGACTCGATCTGCATTTCGAGGTATCCGCGATCGAGGTAATAGGACTTGAGCGTTTCGATGTCGCCGGACAGCTTTTGCTTGGAATACTGGTCGGACTTGGAATACCAGGTGAACCAGCCAGGTGTCGAAAGCTTGATCTGTTTCAAGAGTTCGGAATCGGAAAACACATGGTTGCCGACGAACTTGATCTGTTTGATGCGTGCGGCATCGCCTTCTTCAATGGCAAAAGCCACGTTGACACGGTTGCGCTCGATCGGCGTCACGGTCGTCGTGATCTGCACGCCATACAAGCCGTGCGACAGGTATTGACGCTTCAGTTCCTGCTCGGCGCGATCGACCAGCGAGCGGTCGAAGATCTTGGTTTCACCGATGCCGATTTCCTTCAAACCCTTGACCAGCGCATCCTTTTCGAATTCCTTTTCGCCCGAGAAGGTCACGGTATTGATGGTCGGACGCTCTTCGACGGCCACCACCAGCACATTGCCTTCGACTTCGATGCGGATATCCTTGAACAGGCCGGTGGCATACAACGCCTTGATCGCCGCCGATCCCTTGTCATCGTTATAGGTTTCGCCGATCTTGAGCGGCAGGTAATTGAACACCGTGCCGGCTTCCGTACGCTGCAACCCCTCTACCCGGATGTCTTTGACTTCGAATGGCTCGATGGCGAAGGCATGGCTGGAGCACATGGCCAGAGCGGCTGCGGCAATCAAACGACGTGGAAACAACGGCAGGGGAAAGCGCTCGGAATAGAATTTCATCGGATATTGTTTTGTTTAATAAGCTTGCCGGTCAAGCCGCGCCGACAAGTTCAGCAATCTTCTTGACCAGATCAAGGCGGACAAAATCGTTAAACAGCGCAACACTCATCAGCGTCGCAAGCACGACAATCCCCGCGATCTGTGCGATTTCGCCAAATCGTCGGGGAATCGGCCGTCTGGTCAAAACTTCCAGCGAATAATACAGCAAAAGCCCCCCGTCTAGAACCGGTATTGGCAAGAGATTCATGACCCCGATGGCGATGCTGACGGCCGCAAGAAAGTTCAGGTAAGTCGTGGCGCCTTGCTGCGCCGCCTGGCCGGCGTAATCGGCGATCGAAATGACACCATTGATGTTCCGCCAGGAGACTGTGCCGGTTATCATTTTGCCAATCATCGTAACTTGCAGCACGCTCATTTCCCACGTGTGCCTTGCGCCCAGGCCTAGTGAAGACACAAGGCCATGAGTGACCATTACCGTGTCCACCACCCCCATGTGAATGCTGATCCGCCCCACCGTCTGATTGCCATCCTTGGCCGCCTCCGGCACGACGAGGATATCCAGCGGCGCCGAATCGCGCCGAACCGTAAGGCGCATGGACTTGCCTGCTGAAGCGGAAATAATCTTGACCACAGTGTTCGTATCCGAGACAGGCTGGCCGTCGATGGCAACTATCGTGTCCCCCTTGCGAATGCCGGCGCGCTCGGCCGGCCCGCCCGGCACGACATCATTGACTAGCGGCTTATTGACCGGTTCCACGCCTAGCTTGGCCATGAAGTTGCCTTCGATGTCCTTGGGTGCAACCGCGTCCAAGGACAGCGTCGCGCTGCCACGCGCCCCACCCTTTTGCTCGTATGTAATTTGGGCCGGCTTTTTGTCCAGCGCCGCTCGAACGAATTTCAAGCGCATGTCGGACCAGCCGTTGACCGCTTCACCGTTCACGGACAAGACGTGCTCGCCGCCACGCAAGCCGGCGTCGAAAGCCGCCGTGTGTTCCGGCACCGCGCGCAAATGCGTTGCCACGTCGGGCACGCCATTCATGTAAAGTCCGCCGAAGATCGCGATCGCCAACAAGAAATTGGCCCCAGGGCCGGCAGCAACGATGGCAATGCGCTTCCACACGCTTTGCCGGGTGAATTCGCGCTTGAGGTCGGCTTCCGACGCTCCGCTCATGTCTTGATTGCGTTCGTCGAGCATCATGACGTAGCCGCCCAGCGGAATCATCGACAGCGCCCATTCCGTCTGATCCGGCCCGTAGCGGCGCGAAACCAGCACTTTGCCCAAGCCGATAGAGAAACGCAGTATCTTGACTCCGCACCAGCGCGCCACCAGGTAATGCCCCAACTCGTGTACATTGACCAGGATGCCGAAGGCCACCGCGAAAGCGATGAAATAATGCAGTGCGCTCATGTGTGCATCAATTCATTGGCCAGGCGGCGCGCGGCGGCATCCTTGTCCAATACGGCGTCAATGCTGTCGACATCGCCGTGCGGCAGCTTGTCCATCACCCGGGCGATCAAGCGGTCTATCATGCGAAAACCCATACGTCCATCCAAAAAAGCTTGGACAGCGACTTCGTTGGCGGCGTTCAATATGGCAGGTGCCGAGCCCCCGGCGCGCAGGGCATCATAGGCCAGGCGCAGGCAGGGAAAGCGTCCGAGGTCCGGTTGCTCAAAAATCAACTGGCCGATTTTGGGTAGATCGATCGCTGCCACACCGGAATCCATCCGCTGCGGGAAAGCCAGCGCATGCGCAATCGGCGTGCGCATATCAGGGTTTCCCATCTGCGCAAGGACCGAACCGTCGGCATAGGACACCATGGAGTGCACCACGCTTTGCGGGTGGATCAGGACTTCGATCTGTTCAGCCGGCGCGCCGAACAGCCAGTGGGCTTCGATCACTTCGAGCCCCTTGTTCATCATGGTGGCCGAATCGACTGAAATCTTGCGTCCCATGACCCACTTGGGATGCGCCACGGCTTCCTCGGGGGTCACGTTTTCCAATGTTTCGACGGGACGGCGCAAAAAGGGGCCGCCAGAAGCGGTCAGGACAATCTTGCTCACACCATGCGAGCCGGGACGGCGGTCGTAGACGGCAGGAAGGCATTGAAAGATGGCGTTGTGCTCGCTGTCGATCGGCATCAGCACGGCGCCATTGGCGGCCACCGCTTCCATGAACAGCCCCCCGGACATGACCAAGGCTTCCTTGTTCGCCAACAGCACTTTCTTGCCGGCGCGTGCGGCAGCCAAGGTGGGCGCGAGGCCGGCTGCGCCGACGATGGCGGCCATCACGGCATGACATTCGGGAGCTGAGGCTACAGCGCACAACGCATCGCGGCCATGCTCGACGGCGGTCTTGCTGCCCTGCTCCTTCAAGACCGCGCTCAGCCTGGCCGCGGCTTCAGCTGTACCGACGACGGCCACCTGCGGGCGATATTGCAGGCATTGGCTTGCCAGCTCCTCGACCTTGCTGTGCGCAGTCAGGGCATAGACGGAAAAACGGCCGGGATGTCGTGCGATCACGTCCAGTGTCGACACGCCGATCGAGCCTGTAGAACCTAAAATGGTGACCTGTTCCATGTTACATCCAGTGTCCGCACAACACCGCCAGCGGCAGCACGGGAATCAAGGCATCGATGCGATCGAGCACGCCGCCATGGCCGGGCAAAAGATTGCTGCTGTCTTTCATGCCGATACGGCGCTTCAATTGCGACTCGAACAAATCGCCTACCACGCTGGCGGCCACGATCAAAGTCATGGCGGCGAGCCATCCGCCCCAGCCCCAGGCTGCAAGCAGATGCGGTGAAAAGGTATCGGCCAGTTGCGGCACAAAGGTCGAGCCCGCCGCCAGCACAACGACGGCCAGCCAACCGCCGATCACACCTTCCCAGGATTTCCCTGGAGAAATGGCGGGTGCCAGCTTGCGTTTGCCGAAAGCCTTGCCGGAAAAATAGGCACCGATATCGGCCAGCCATACCAGAGCCATGACCGAGAACAGGTAGAGCGCCGAATGCTGGAACAAAACGAGAATCGCAACGAAGCAAGCGAGAATGGCAACACAATAAATGAAGCTTAGCAGCCAATTGGGAGCGCTCTTCAACGGCGGCAGCCCCAAAGCCAGGGAAGGCGCAAGGCGTATAGCCCAGATTATCGCGCTGATCGCCGCCAGCATCAGGGGCGGCCCTTGCACAGGACGCGGATCGGCCCACATCGCGCTATCGTGGAAAGCCAGCAGCAACAATACTGCGGTCCAGAGCGCCGCACCGACCAAGGGAAATTTGGCGCCGAACAGCCGCCCGCTCTCCCAAGCGGCGGCGAAGAAGAAAGCCGCCACGGCGATGGCCAGCACAGGAAACGAATTGACGGACAACACCTCCAGCAAGACCACCAGCAGGATGACGGCCGTAATGACACGGGTACGCAGCATCAGGAAGCTTTCTTTTGCTCGAGCAATTGTGCGCTGGTGCGGCCAAAGCGGCGCTCGCGGTTTTGGTAGGAAGCGATGGCCTTGTCGAGTTCTGCTGCGTCGAAATCGGGCCAGTAGGTATCGGTGAAATAGAGCTCTGAATACGCCAGTTGCCAGAGCAGGAAGTTGGATATGCGCTCTTCCCCTCCCGTGCGGATGAACAAATCGGGTTCGGGAGCATAGGCCAGCGCCAGGTAAGGCGCAAGATCCTCCTCGGTCGGCGCCTGCATGCCTGGGTGGTCACGCAGCATTTTCTCCATTGCCTGCAGGATGTCCCAACGTCCGCCGTAGTTGGCACATACCGTCACGGTCAATCGCGTATTGTTCTCGGTCTTTTGCATCGCATCGGCGATCATGCCTTGCAGCTTCGGCTCGAAGCGACTCAAGTCGCCCACGACTTTCAGGCGGATGCCATTGGCGTGCATCTTGCCGACTTCCCGCTCCAGCGCTGTAACGAACAGGCGCATCAGAAGCGACACTTCTTCGGCGGGCCGGCGCCAATTCTCGGAGCTGAAGGCGAACAGGGTCAGGTATTCGACGCCGCGCTTGGCGCAGGCTTCGACCACGCCGCGCACCGCCTCGACTCCCTTGACGTGTCCGGCCACGCGCGGCAGGAAGCGCTTGGTCGCCCAGCGTCCGTTGCCATCCATGATCATGGCAATGTGGCGCGGCACCGCGAAGATATCCGGTACCGCTTGAGTGGAGCTGGAAGACGTCATAGAAACTCGAAAAAACCCGGGCAACCTGCCCTACTTTACGACCGCCACATTGCTTTGGCGAATCAACTTGCGGAATTTTGCAAGCGGGCGCCGCCGGTCCAGGCCGGCGCCCGCCCGACAGCCTTACACCGTCATCAATTCCTTTTCTTTTTCCACAGCCAGCTTGTCGGCCTCGGCAACGAACTTGTCGGTCAGTTTTTGCACGTCGTCCTGGGCACGGCGCTCGTCGTCTTCCGAGCATTCCTTGTCCTTCAACAGCTTTTTCAAGCCTTCGTTGGCGTCGCGGCGCACGTTGCGGATGGCGACCTTGGCCGTTTCGGTTTCGCTCTTGACCAGCTTGACCATCTCCTTGCGGCGCTCTTCGGTCAAAGGCGGGGTCGGCACGCGGATCATGTCGCCTTGGGTAGCCGGGTTCAAGCCCAGGTCCGCTTCACGGATGGCCTTTTCCACGGCTTGCAGCATCTTCTTTTCCCAAGGCTGTACGCCGATGGTGCGCGCATCGATCAGGGTCAGGTTGGCGACCTGGTTCAGCGCCGTGGGATTGCCGTAATAGTCGACCATCACGTGGTCGAGAATGCCGACGTGGGCGCGGCCGGTGCGGACCTTGGCCAGGTCGGCCTTCAAGGTCTCGATCGACTTGTGCATCTTCTGCTCGGCGGTCTTCTTTACATCTGCTACTGACATACTCTTCTCCTCGTATTACTTGATACTTTACACGTGCACCAACGTGCCTTCGTCCTCGCCCAGGACGACGCGACGCAACGCGCCCGGCTTGACGATGGAAAACACCTTGATCGGCAATTTCTGGTCTCGGCACAGGGCAAAAGCCGTAGCATCCATGACTTGGAGCCGCTTGGCAATCGCCTCATCAAAAGAAATTGTCGCATAGCGCGTGGCTTCGGGGTCTTTCTTCGGGTCGGCGCTATAGACGCCGTCGACCTTGGTCGCCTTCAAGACGATTTCCGCGCCGATTTCCGCCCCACGCAAGGCCGCTGCAGTGTCGGTGGTGAAGAACGGGTTGCCGGTGCCGGCGGCGAAAACGACGATCTTGCCTTCTTCGAGATATTGCAGGGCCTTCGGCCTAACATAGGGTTCGACGACTTGCTCGATACCGATAGCGGACATCACACGGGCCGTGCTGCCTGCCTGGCGGATGGCATCGGCCAGAGCCAGCGAATTGATGACCGTGGCCAGCATGCCCATGTAGTCGGCTGTGGCGCGGTCCATACCCTGGGCGCCCGGCGCAACACCGCGGAAGATGTTGCCGGCGCCGATGACGATCGCCAATTCCACGCCCAAGCGCGCCACCTCGGTCACGTCCGCCACCATGCGCTCGATCGTGGCGCGATTGATGCCGTAGGGATCATCTCCCATTAGTGCTTCACCGGAAAGTTTGAGGAGGACGCGTTTGTAAGCTGGATTGGTCATAGATGGGGCTCCTAAAATGATCCTGGTGGGTCGTGCGCGTATTGCAAATATGCAACTTCAATAAGCCAGCCGGTTTCCTCAAACGATGGCAAAGCAATATGAAATTTGCTGAATCTTAACTGAACGGGGCTTGCTAGACCAGAGCGGCTCCTCCAAGCCGGCTGTGAATATTCCCGTGCCTTCCAGAGGCTACTGTGAAACCCGCGCCATATTGGCGCCGGCTTTGCAGCAGGCTCTAAAAAAACGGGCCTTGCGGCCCGTTTTGTCGATTACGCCTGCTTTGCGGCGGCGACCTGTGCCGCCACCTCGGCAGCGAAGTCGTCCACCTTTTTCTCGATGCCTTCGCCGACCACGAACATGGTGAAGCTCTTGATCGTGGTGTTGTTGGCCTTGAGCATTTGCTCGACGGTTTGCTTGCCGTCTTCAGCGCGCACGAACACCTGGTTCAACAAGGAAACTTCCTTCAGGTACTTCTGCACCGAACCTTCAACCATCTTGGCCACGATGTCGGCCGGCTTGCCCGACTCTGCAGCCTTTTGCGAAGCGACCGAACGCTCCTTTTCGATCAGGTCGGCAGGCACGTCGTTCGACGACAGCGCAACCGGCTTCATCGCGGCGATGTGCATGGCAACATCCTTGCCCACTTGTTCGTTGGCACCGTCGAACTCAACGACCACGCCGATACGCGTGCCGTGCAGGTAGGAAACCAGCTTGCCGGTCGTTTCGAAACGCTTGAAGCGGCGGAACGACATGTTTTCACCAATCTTGCCGACCAGGGCGGCGCGCACTTCGTCGATGGTTTTGCCATCGAACGGCAAAGCCGACAGGGCTGCGACGTCGGCCGGGTTGTGATCGGCCACGAGCTTGGCGCTGTTGGCTGCCAGAGCCAGAAAATCGTCGTTCTTGGTCACGAAGTCGGTTTCGCAGTTGACTTCGATCAGCGCGCCCACGCCGCCATTGATGTAGGCAGCCACAACGCCCTCGGCCGTGATGCGCGAGGACGCCTTGGAAGCCTTGGTGCCCAGCTTGACGCGCAGGATTTCTTCAGCCTTGACCAGATCGCCTTCGGCTTCCGTCAGAGCCTTCTTGCATTCCATCATGGGTGCGTCGGTCTTCGCGCGCAGTTCGCCAACCAGTGCTGCAGTAATTGCGGCCATATCAATCTCCTAACTTGATGGCACCGGAATGGTGCCGAATTCACGAATTCTTCAAAATTTGCTTAAAAAAATGGGGCAACACCAGTAGTAGCCCCATCCCTTCTTGCCCGGTGCGGGGAGTACGGCGCCGTGCGCCACACTCCAGCCGCACCGTGTTTCTTATTAAGCCTGCTCGACTTCGACGAACTCGTCGGCGCCGCCCTTGACCGCCTCAACCAGGTCGTTGGTGGCATTGGCACGGCCTTCCAGGATCGCATCGGCGACGCCGCGGGCGTACAGTGTGATGGCCTTGGAAGAGTCGTCGTTACCCGGGATCACATAGGTGACGCCTTCGGGCGAGTGGTTGGTATCGACCACCCCGATGACAGGGATGCCCAGCTTGGCAGCCTCGGTGACGGCGCCCTTGTGGTAGCCGACGTCCACGACGAAGATCGCGTCAGGAATGCCGCCCATGTCCTTGATGCCGCCGATCGCCTTTTGCAGCTTGACGATTTCGCGCTGGAACATCAGGGCTTCCTTCTTGCTCATCTTTTCTACCGAGCCGTCTTCCAGCGCGGCTTCCATGTCCTTCAGGCGCTTGATCGACGTCTTGATGGTCTTGAAGTTGGTCAGCATGCCGCCCAGCCAGCGCTGGTCGACGTAGGGCATGCCGCAACGCTGGGCTTCGGCAGCCATGATTTCACGGGCTTGACGCTTGGTGCCGACCATCAGGATCGTGCCGCGGTTCGAAGCCAGCTGACGGATGTACTTCATCGCCTCCTGGTACATGCCCAGGGTCTTTTCCAGGTTGACGATATGAATTTTGTTGCGATGGCCGAAAATGAAGGGGGCCATCTTGGGGTTCCAGAAACGGGTTTGGTGGCCGAAATGGACACCGGCTTCCAGCATTTCACGCATGGTGACGGACATACTATTCTCCAGGGTTGGGTCTTGAACCTGCCCAGCGACCCGGATTGCTGCGCCTTGCGACGCCATCCGGGCACCCGTATTTGGGCACGTTCGCGATTTACAAAAAAATTAACCGAACTACTTGCCGAGACTTACGGCTATCAGCTTTTCAAGCTAACCCGAGATTCTACCTTAGTTTCGAGACATTTTTCAAGCCCTGAGTAATCCCGGTAACCCCGCCACTTCAATCCCCCATATTCCCAAGCGCACGGGCGAATATTGCCGCACTGGACTATAATTCCCCATTGACCAAGCAGAATTGCGCAATATTTGGCGCAGAGATTGTTGACTTTATGACCATTACGATTAAGACCGCCGAAGACATTGCCGGCATGCGCGTGGCAGGCAGGCTTGCCTCCGAAGTGCTCGATTACATCACGCCCCACGTCAAGGCCGGCATTACGACGGGCGAACTCGACCGCCTGTGCCACGAGTACATGGTCAATGTGCAGCAAACGATTCCCGCACCGCTCAACTATTGCCCGCCCGGCTATACGCCCTACCCTAAAGCGATCTGCACCTCAGTCAACGATGTGATCTGCCATGGCATTCCCGGCGACAAGGTATTGAAGACCGGCGACGTAGTCAACCTCGACATTACCGTCATCAAGGACGGCTATCATGGCGACACCAGCCGCATGTTCTACGTCGGCGAACCTTCCATCCTGGCGCGCCGCCTGACCGACATCACCTATGAATGCATGTGGCTAGGCATTGCCAAGGTCAAGCCCGGCGCCTACCTGGGCGACATCGGCCACGTGATCCAGCAGCACGCGGAAAAGGCCGGCTACAGCGTGGTGCGCGAATTCTGCGGTCATGGCATCGGCAAGGTATTCCATGAAGAACCCCAAGTGCTGCACTATGGCCGCCCCGGCACGTTGACCAAGCTGCAAGCGGGCATGATCTTCACCATCGAGCCGATGATCAATGCCGGCCGGCGCGACATCAAGGAAATGCCCGACGGCTGGACCATCAAGACCAAGGATCGCAGCCTCTCGGCCCAATGGGAACACACCGTTCTCGTGACCGAAACCGGCTATGAAGTGCTGACCGCATCGGCCGGCATGCCGGCGCCGCCCGCCTTCATCACGCAGGGCGCAGACGAAACCAGGCAGGTCGTCCATGCCTGAGCCGGCAACGGCCGGGGCGATGTCAAATACAAGCAACACCCGCCTGGCACCCAAGATCAAGGAAGAGCTGAAGACTCGCCGCCAGGCGATCATCGAGCAATTCCAGGCCGGCGGCAAGCCGGAAAAACTCCTCTCCGACTTGCGCACCAGCGTCGATGCGGCGTTGACGCAATTGTGGCAGGCGTTTGGCCTGCCCTCTTCCAACGCCGCCCTGGTGGCCGTCGGCGGCTATGGCCGCGGCGAGCTGTTTCCCTACTCCGACGTCGACGTGCTGATCCTGCTCGACGGCCCGCCCAACGCGGCCCTGCAAGCCAAGCTGGAAGAGCTGGTGCGCGTGTTCTGGGACATCGGCCTGGAAATCGGCCACAGCATACGCACCGTCGAGGAATGCATGACCGAAGCCGCGGCCGACATCACGGTCCAAACCAGCCTGCTCGAGGCGCGCCGCGTCACGGGCAGCCGCAAGCTGTTCGAATTCCTGCAAGACCGCTGCACGGCGGCGATGGACCCGCAAGCCTTCTTCCAGGCCAAGACGCTGGAAATGCGCCAGCGCCATGTGAAGTACGAAGACACGCCCTACAGCCTGGAACCCAATTGCAAGGAAAGCCCGGGTGGCTTGCGCGACCTGCAGGTGATCTTGTGGGTGGCCAAGGCGGCGGGCCTGGGCGACTCGTGGCGCAAGCTGGCCGAACGCGGCCTGATCACGCAAGCCGAGGCGCGCCAGCTGATGCAAAAGGAACGCGCCTTCAAGGATATCCGCATCCGGTTGCACATCCATGCCAAACGGCGCGAAGACCGCCTTGTGTTCGACGTGCAGACGCCGGTGGCCGAAACTTTCGGCTTCAAGACCACGGAGACGCGCCGCGCCAGCGAATACCTGATGCAGCGCTATTACTGGGCGGCCAAGGTGGTGACCCAGTTGAATACCATCCTGCTGCAAAACATCGGCGCGCAATTGTTCCCCCAGCGCGGCGAACCGCAGGCGCTGACTGCGGAATTCAACGAGATCAACGGCTTGATCGATATCGCGCAGGAAGACACTTTCGCGCACAACCCGTCGGCCATGCTGGAAGTCTATCTGCTGCTGGCATTGCATCCCGAACTGAAGGGCATGACGGCGCGCACCATGCGCGCACTCTGGCATGCGCGCGACAAGATCAACAACGCATTTCGCCGCGATCCGAAGAACCGTCAGTTGTTCCTGAAGATTCTGCAGGCGCCGCAGGGTGTGACGCATGCCTTGCGCGGCATGAACCAGAGCAGCGTGCTGGGGCGCTACCTGCCTCCCTTCCGCCACATCACCGGCCAGATGCAGCACGACCTGTTCCACGTCTATACCGTGGACCAGCACATCATGATGGTGGTACGCAACGTGCGCCGCTTCACCATGCCGGAACATGCGCACGAATATCCCTATTGCAGTCAGTTGATGGCGAACTTCGCCCAGCCCTGGCTGATCTATATCGCGGCCCTGTTCCACGACATCGCCAAGGGGCGCGGGGGCGACCACTCCATTCTCGGCATGGACGATGCGCAGCGCTTCTGCAAGGACCACGGTCTGTCCAGGGAAGACACCGGCCTCGTAGTGTTCCTGGTGCAGCATCACCTGACGATGTCGCAACTGGCGCAAAAGCAGGACTTGTCCGACCCGCGCGTGATTGCCGATTTTGCCGAACTGGTGGGAGATGAGCGCCACCTGACGGCGCTGTATCTGCTGACCGTAGCCGACATCCGGGGCACCAGCCCCAAGGTATGGAACGCCTGGAAAGGCAAGCTGCTGGAAGACTTGTACCGCATGACGCTGCGCGTGCTCGGCGGCGAGAGCAACTCGACCGACCACGAACTGGCCAACCGCAAGGAAGAGGCGCTAAAGACGCTGCGCCTCTACAGCATGGATACCGACGCGCACGAGCGGCTGTGGAAGCAGCTCGACGTAAGCTACTTCCTGCGCCACGATGCGTCCGACATCGCCTGGCAGACGCGCGCGCTGTACGACAAGGTCGACAGCACGGTGCCCGTGGTGAAATGCCGCCTGGCCGCCATCGGCGAAGGCTTGCAGGTGGCGGTCTATTCGAAAGACCAGGCCGACCTGTTCGCGCGCATCTGCAGCTATTTCGACCGCAAGAATTTCAGCATCCTCGACGCCAAGATCCACACTACGCGCCACGGTTATGCGCTCGACACCTTCCTCGTGACCGAAACCATGTTCGCCAAGAATTACCGAGACATCATGAGCCTCGTGGAACATGAGTTGACCGAAGTGCTCAAGTCCGGCGAAAGCCTGCCGCCTCCCGGCAAGGGGCGCCTGTCGCGCCTGTCGCGCACCTTCCCCATCACGCCGACAGTGGACTTGCGGCCCGACGAGCGCGGCCAGTACTACCTGCTCTCGGTTTCCGCTTCCGACCGCAACGGCTTGCTGTATTCCATCGCCAATGTGCTGACCAAATACAAGATCAACCTGCACACGGCCAAGGTCATGACCCTGGGCGAGCGGGTGGAAGACGTGTTCCTGGTCGATGGCCCCGTGCTCAACAATGCGCGCAGCCAGATCCAGCTTGAGACCGAACTGCTGGAAGCGCTGCAGATATAGCTTTACTCGATTACGCTCCATGACCGAACCTCTACGATTATCAAAGCGCATGTCCGAGCTGGGCTTGTGTTCGCGCCGCGAAGCCGACGAATGGATCGCGCGCGGCTGGGTGCGCGTCGACGGACAGATCGTCTCCGAACTCGGCAGCAAGGTGCTGCCGCGGCAGCGCATCACGGTGGAAAAGCAAGCCGCCGCCGAGCAATCGCGGCGCGTGACCATCGTCCTCAACAAGCCGCTCGGTTACGTCAGCGGCCAGGCCGAAGACGGTTACCAACCGGCTGTGGTGCTGATCAAGCCGGAAAACCGCTGGAAGGAAGATCGGGCGGAGACCAAATTCCACGGCAGCCAGTTGAAAAGCCTGGTGCCGGCCGGGCGGCTCGACATCGATTCGGTGGGCTTGCTGATCCTGACCCAGGATGGCCGCGTGGCCAAGCAATTGATCGGCGAGGATTCCAATATCGAAAAGGAGTACCTCGTGCGTGTGAAATACACGCGCCCAGGCAGCCTGCCCGAGAGCGATTTGAAACGGCTCAATCACGGCTTGTCGCTCGATGGCAAAGCCTTGTTGCCGGCCAAGGTGCAATGGCAGAATGCGGACCAGTTGCGCTTCGTGCTGCGCGAAGGAAAGAAGCGGCAAATCCGGCGTATGTGCGAGGCGGTAGGCTTGAAGGTGGTTGGCCTGAAGCGGATACGGATTGGACGGATCATGCTGGGGAATTTGCCCGAGGGGCAGTGGCGCTATCTCGGAGCAGAGGAAAAATTCTAAGCCTCACCGGGGGCCGGCATATGCCGGCCCATTTTTTTCCGTATGGGAGTCGCTGTGAAGAAAGTCTTTACCTGCGCCGCACTGTTCACTCTGCTCGCAGGTTGCGGCGGTTCGGACAATTCTGAACACGGCATCAACGGCAGCAGCAAATCTGCGGCGGCGCGGCTCAAGACCTCCTCGTCCGCTGCCGCCGCATACGAAATCGAAGTCCAACAGCTTTACATCGCCTATTTCGGCCGTCCTGCCGATCCCAACGGGTTGAACAATTTTTCCGCGGCACTGCAAGCCGACAATGCGCCGACCGACATCGCCAGCCTGGCGCAAGCCTACGGCAGCAATACCGCAATAAAGAACCTGATCGACAGCTTCGGCACCAGCGCCGAATCGCGGACGCTTTATGGCAGCGGCAGCACGAGCGGTTTCGTCAGCGCCGTCTTCCAGAATGTGCTGGGACGCGCGCCTGCCGCTGCCGGACTGGCATTCTGGACCAATGCCATCGATAGCGGCAGCCTGACGCAGGCCGATGCGGCGCTGGCCATCATGGGCGGGGCGCAAACCAATACCTCGGCGCAAGGGCAGATCGACGCGGCCCTGGTCGCCAACCGTGTCGCAGTGGCGCAAGACTTCACCGCAACCGTATCGGCTTCCATCTACGCCGGCCCGGCCGCCGCAAGCGCCGCGCGTACCATGTTGGCCGCGGTAACCAGCACGACCGACGTTTCGAACTACCAGGGCACGATCGCCGCCACCATCGCCAACTTCACCAACCAGGCGATCTTCGAGAGCACGGCATTGCATGGCGGCGAAGCCACGCTGGTGTTCAACTTTCCCTTCGGCGGCGGCACCCTGGTATCGGGCACCAACTATATCTATTCCAATTCGACCGGCGTGCTGCCCGCTTCGCCGATCAACGGACCGCAGATCGAAACACCCGTATTCACTTCCCTCGACGCCGGCTTGACGTTTTCCGCGCCAGGCCCGACACGCGTGCTGCAAAACGGCCAGATCATGCTGCTGGCTGCAGCGGCACAGCGCCGCATCACTTACGTCAACAATGCGATCCATGTCGATTATCTGGCGACTGACGGGCAAACTGCATTGACGTCGTCGGTGTTCAGCAATTACGCCATGGTCGGCCTGAGCGGCTTGATGGACAACTCGCCCGAGCAATTGCAAGCCGCAGTACCCGTCGGCACCTGGATCAACGCCAACAATTTTTCGGCCAACGCCCAATGGCAAACCGGCTCGGCCTATATCGTCAAGCAAGGCTACCGCGCCAGCGACACAGTCATCGTCAACGATTGCAACAACACCAAGTTGACGACCTACACTTCGGGCACCGCTCCCACACCTTGCGCGGTCAATGCCACGCTGGATAATTTCTTCCCTGTCAGCCTGCTGGGCAGTTCTCCCTACTACCCTTACGAAACCGATTTTGCCGAGGATGGCACGATCGGCACCGTGCAAGGTGTGCGCATGTGGGTGGCCAACGCGCCGCTGCCGCTGACCGAAAGCCCGGTGCAGGCCTACCGGGTCTATTTCGAATTGGGCGGCAACGTCTATCTCGGTCTGTTCGAAAAAAGCGGTGCGCCCTACAACTATAGTCAAGCCGATGGTTCAGTGGCGCACTATCTCTTGACCTTGAACCCGGCTGCGGTGGCCAGCATCCAGGCCGGCATCATCACCGGCACGGTGACGGCCGGGTCGGGCGCCGGTCTGGGCAAGACCATCAACAACACGGTGGACCTGTTCGGCATAGGCGGGCACGGCGTCAACGGCTCGCTCACGCCGGCCGACTTGCGCGCGCATTACAACATCCCTTCCGGTCTCGACGGCACTGGACAAACCATCGTCATCATCGACCCGCCAGGCTCGGGGGACGTGGCCGACGATTTGAATACTTTCAGCAGCTACTACGGCCTGCCGCTGTGCAATGCGAGCAACCCGTGCTTCAAGCACATCGACTTGTCCAATGGCGCCACATCCGCGCCCGGCGGCGACGCGGGGCGCGAAATCGAACTCGATACGCAGATGGCGCACGGCATCGCCCCCAAGGCAACCATCGTGCTGGTGACTGCGGCCAGCTACTCGTTCGCCGACCTCAACGCCGCCATGACTTATGCAGCAACCAATGTCCCCGGCGCGACCGTGGTCTCGATGAGCATAGGCGGCCAGGCCGACACGTCGACCCAGCAGGCGCAGGATCGTTTGCTGGCGGGCTATCAGGCACAAGGCGGGCCGGTATTTTTTGCCAGCAGCGGCGACATCGGCTACAGCGCGACGGCACAATACCCGGCTGCCTCGCCCTATGTGACTTCGGTAGGCGGCACACGCATCACAGCCGTGCCATGGACGTCCTCAGCAAGCGAAATCGCCTGGCAATACTCCAGCGGCGGCCCCAACCTCTATGCCGCCATGCCGGCCTGGCAAAGCGCCTTATTGTCGAACAGCAGCATCACCGCCAACGGCGGCAAGCGCGCCACACCCGACGTTTCCGCCGTCGCCGACGCGCAATACAGCGCCGTGTCGACTTACTACAAGAATGCCTGGTCCATGGCCGGCGGCACCAGCGTGGCCGCCCCGCTCTGGGCCGGCATCGGCGCGCTGTTCGGGCAATACCTGGGCAACAAGGGTTCGTCGCTGGCCGGCTTGACGAGTACGACGCCGGGCGGCTTCAACGGATTGATCTATCAAGCCAAGACCACGCTGGGCGCGACAGCGGGCTTTTACGATGTGGCTTCCGGATCGAACAATTTGACGCTGTCGCCCTGCGCCATTTGCAGTGCGGCAAGTGGATATGACGATGTGACGGGATTGGGCGCGCCGAACGTGTCGGCTTTGTTTTCCAATTTTTAGCTTCGCCTGTCGTTCGCGACGTCATGGAACTTGCTGAAATCGATCGCCCATTTCCCGGTCTCGGGCTCGAACAGGATGTCGGCGTAATGACTGCCGAAAACGATGTCGTCCGGCTCATACAGTTCGCGCGCATGCACGGTGTCGTTGAGCGTTTCGTCCTGACCCGTGATGGCGACGTGGAATACGGCGTCATCCAGCACGAGGTCTTCCGCGGTCTTGTTATGCAGAGGACTGGTTTCATCGATGCGGTGCATGATGGTCCAGGACAGGGCAAAGGCGCTGCTGCGGTCGCGATCCAGCTTGAGATCGTAGACGCGATAGAACAATTCCCCCTCTAGCGTGCGTTCGCGCCGTATCAGCGTCACCCGCACCGAGGCTTCAAGAATCATGTTGTTGCGCTCGTTGGCCACGCGCACCATCAAGGTAGGCGTGCCGTTGAACATGGTCACCACCATATGGCGGGCAAACAGGACGCGTGCCGTCGGGCGCGAAAACCGCGCGAACATCAGCCCTGTCATGACCGCCGTCACCAGCATGCCGAGCACGATTTCGGTCGAAGCCACGAGGTGGCCATAGATCGATCCCGGGCTCATTACGCCATAGCCGACAGTCGCCAGCGTCTCGATGGAAAAAAAGAACAAGTCGGCGAACGAGCCGGGCCGCGTGTTGACGATCGTCCCCGGCACGAGCCAGTACAGCGTGGCGAACAGCAGATTGACGCCGAGATAAATGCAGACGACCAGCAGGAAAAAACGCGGCCACGACAGCCGCAACACCGTGTGGTAGGTGTCGCTCCAGTGCCAGCGCTGTTCGATGCCGATGCGCGACACGGCACTGCGGTCGAAACGCGCAGCCTTTCGCTTGGCGCCGACCAGTGCGTCGTTGCGGGAGCGGCGGTCGTCGGTCACGTCAGTCGTCTTCCGCCGGATCCATATCGGGGAACAGCACCTCGGTAAAGCCGAATTTGGTGAAATCGGTAATGCGCATCGGATATAGCTTGCCGTCGAGGTGGTCGCATTCGTGCTGCACCACGCGGGCATGGAAGCCGTCCACCGTACGGTCGATCTCGCGGCCGAACTGGTCGAAGCCGCGATAGCGCAAGCCGGTGTAGCGCGGCACCAGGCCGCGCATGCCGGGAACGGAAAGGCAGCCCTCCCAGCCATCCTCTTTCTCTTCCGAGAGCGGCGTCAATTCCGGGTTGATCAGGATAGTCTCCGGCACCGGCGGCGCATCGGGATAACGCTCGCTTTTCTTGAAGCCGAAGATCACCACGCGGAGATTGACGCCTATCTGCGGCGCCGCAAGTCCGACGCCGCCTGCGGCATGCATGCTGTCGAACAAGTCGGCGATCAAGGCATGCAATTGCGGCGTATCGAACTGGCGCACGGGTTCGGCCACACGCAACAAGCGCGGGTCGCCCATTTTGAGGATGGTGTGGGTTGCCATTAAAAAATCACTGCGCAATCATTGGGCATCGAGGAATTCGGCGAACGCGGCGCCGATCTCGGGGTGTTTGCGCCCCATGGCCACGGTCGCCTTGAGATAACCGAGCTTGGAACCACAATCGTAGCGCGTGCCTTCATAGCGGTAAGCCATGACGCGTTCGACTTCCATCAGCGCGGCGATGCCGTCGGTAAGCTGGATTTCGCCTCCCGCACCGCGGCCCAGGCCTTCGAGGAAACGGAACACGCGATTGGTCAGGATGTAGCGCCCGACCACGGCGAGCGTAGAGGGTGCGTTTTCCGGCGCCGGCTTTTCGACGATGCCTTCGACACGTTCCAGGTTGGCCTGATAAGGCGTGACGCTGACGATACCATATTGCTTGGTGTCGCTGCGCGGCACTTCCTGCACGGCCAGCATGCTCGATTCTTCACGGTGGAAAATCTCGGTCATCTGCGCCAGCACCGGCAATGTGCCGCGTTCGACATCCATAAAGTCGTCCGCCAGCAAGACCGCGAACGGTTCGTCGCCGACCACGGGCTTGGCGCACAGCACCGCGTGGCCCAGGCCCAGCGGCTCGGATTGGCGGATGTAGATGCAATTGATATTTTTCGGAATCACGTTGCGCACCAGCTCAAGCAAGGCTTGCTTGTTGGCGGCTTCGAGTTCAGCCTCGAGTTCATAGGCTTTGTCGAAATGGTCTTCGATCGCGCGCTTGTTGCGGCCCGTGATGAATATCATTTCGGTAATGCCGGCGGCCACCGCCTCTTCGACCGCATACTGGATCAAGGGCTTGTCGACCACGGGTAGCATTTCCTTGGGCTGCGCCTTGGTAGCCGGCAAGAATCGGCTGCCGAGACCGGCAACCGGAAATACTGCTTTCCTGACTTTTCTCATGATGCGTCCGTTAAGTTTTCCAATAATTGATGCAATCCCGCTTCGTCGAGTATGGCTATACCCAACTCTTCGGCCTTGGCTAGTTTGCTCCCTGCTTCCGCACCGGCGACTACATAGTTGGTTTTCTTGGATACTGAGCCCGAGACCTTGCCGCCCTGCTCTTCAATCAATGCCTGCGCCAGGTCGCGCGACAGATTGGGCAAGGTGCCGGTCAGGACGAACGTTTTGCCGAGCAGCGGCCGGGGGCGGTTGTTTTCCGTCTCCTGTTCCGGCCAATGGATGCCTGCTGCCCGCAATTGCTGGACCAGCTCGACATTGAGCGGGTCCGAGAAGTAAGCCTTGATCGATTGCGCCACCACAGGGCCGATATCGGCCACTTCGAGCAAAGCCGCTTCCGACGCCTCCATCAGGGCGTCGAGATTGCCGAAATGGCGCGCCAATTCCTTGGCGGTCGATTCGCCGACGTGGCGGATGCCGAGCGCATAGATGAAGCGCATCAGCGTCGTCTTCTTCGATTTCTCGAGCGCGTTCAGGACGTTCTGCGCCGACTTTTCCGCCATGCGGTCCAGCTCGGCCAGCGAGCTCAGGCCGAGCTTGTATAGGTCGGCGGCGGTGGTGACGACGTTGCGGTCGACCAGTTGCTCGACCAATTGATCGCCGAGGCCTTCGATATCCATCGCACGGCGCTGCGCAAAGTGCAGCAAGGCGCCCTTGCGCTGTGCGGAACACTTGATCGCGCCGCCGGAGCAGCGTGCCACGGCTTCGTCTTCCGGGCGCACGATGGGCGAGCCGCAGATCGGGCAGTTTGCCGGCATGACGAATTCCCGCGCATCGGCCGGACGCGATTCCGGCACGAAGGACAGCACTTCTGGAATCACGTCGCCGGCGCGGCGCACGATGACGGTGTCGCCGATGCGAATATCCTTGCGCCGCACCTCATCTTCGTTGTGCAAGGTGGCATTGGTCACGGTGACGCCGCCGACGAATACGGGTTGCAGGCGCGCCACGGGCGTGATGGCGCCCGTGCGCCCAACCTGCACTTCGATATCCTGCAGCACGGTCAGCGCTTCCTCGGCCGGGAATTTATGGGCCAGCGCGAAACGCGGCGCGCGCGACACGAAGCCGAGCTTCAATTGCTGATCCAGCCGGTTGACCTTGTACACCACGCCGTCGATTTCGTAGGGCAGGCCCGGACGTTTTTGTCCAATACCGTGGAAGAAATCGAGCAAGCCTTGCGCACCTCGCACCACGGCACGTTCGGCGCAGACCGACAAGCCCAGGGTCCTGTACCAGTCCAGCAAGGCGCTGTGCGACTCGGGCATGTCCATGCCTTCGAGCGTGCCGATACCGTAGGCGAAAAAGCGCAACGTGCGCTTTGCGGTAATACGGGAATCGAGCTGGCGCAGGCTGCCGGCGGCGGCATTGCGCGGATTGACGGCTTCCTTTTGTCCGGCGGCGCGCTGGCTGGCTTTGAGCTTGTCGAAGTCGGCCTTGAACATCAGCACTTCGCCGCGCACGTCGATCACTTCCGGAATCTTGCCACCGTGCAAGCGCAGTGGAATATCCCTGACCGTGCGGATATTGGCCGTTACGTTTTCGCCGGTCGCGCCGTCGCCGCGCGTGGCAGCCTGCACCAGCAAACCGTTTTCATAGCGCAGATTGATGGCCAGGCCGTCGAACTTCAACTCGGTGGCATATTCGACTTCGCCGTCGAACGTCATGCCGGCAGCGTGCAAGCCTTCACGCACGCGGCGGTCGAAATTGACGATATCGTCATCGGAGAAGCCGTTGTTCAGCGACAGCATCGGCACCGTATGCTGCACCTCGTCGAATTGCGTCAGCGGCGCGCCGCCGACACGCTGGGTCGGCGAATCGAAGGAGACCAGTTCGGGATGCATCTGCTCAAGCACCTGGAGCTCGCGGAACAGCTTGTCGTATTCCGCGTCGGGAATCGTCGGCGCGTCAAGCACGTAATAGGAATGGCTGTGCCTGTTCAATTCCTGCTTGAGCCAGGCGCCGCGTGCCTGCCAGTCCGCCTGATCCGCCTGGTCCGATGTTGCCGTAGTCATGGGATAGGGAATCCTCTTAGCTGAACAGGCGCAAGGCGCGCGTCGAACCGGCGGGCACGCCGGCGGCTTCCATTTCACCGCAGAACTCGGCCACCTGGCCGGCGATCTGCTGCAGCGCCTCCTCGGCCAGCGGCTGATTCGAATCATCGACCACGGTGCCGCCCAGCCGTGAAGCCAGCAACTTGGCGAACGAAGTCATGGCAGCGAAAGCGGCGCGCTGCGGCGCCACGCAAGGCACGTCGAGCAGGAGCGTCAGCCGCGAGCTGGTTTCAGCGGCCAGCGTTTCATTGGTCGAAAGGCTAAACAGCGTGCCGCCGTCACCATCGGGCATCACGAGCCGGCCGTCGGGGCGCAGATCGAAGCCCTGGCGCTCGAGCGCCGCCAACAAGGTATTGATGGCCCAGGGTGCGCCGTTGGACTGGATATTGACCGAGAGCTTGGCATCGAATTGATTGATCAGCTGGTGCAAGCCGCGCGCGCGTTTCATGACCGCCGTCATGTCGGGCACCTCGGCTTCGGCGTCGATTTGGTCGCCAAACTGGCGCAGATGGCCGACCAGTTCGGAAAATTCGATTTCATTGAGCATGCTGGTTCGATTTGCAAGTTGTATGCCGACATTCAGCGCGACGTAAGTATTTCCCGATTGAATCGTTTCCCAGATGCCGTCTTCGCGCAATCCCACCACGTGCACCGGCTTGTTGCCCACGTGGCGCAGCGACTGCGCCGCTTGCAGCACGCGCTCGCCGCGCACCTTGCCTGCCAGGCCGACCGGGATCAGGCAATCGACCATTTCGTCCACCGGCAAAGGGGCTTGCACCGGAGCATCTTGCCGCTCGGCCGGCGCATGCTCCTCATTTTGCTCCTGCAGCTGTCCGCCGGCAAACTCCTGGGGCTCGGCATACATCGGTTCCATTGGAGCGTCATCGCCGAAGGAAGGTTCCTGGCGCGTGCCGGATCCGTCGGCCGTGGCACGGCCGGGGTCAGGTCTTTGCTCCATCAGCACGTCGTCGTGGTCCGAGGAGAACGCGCGCTCGACACTCTTCTTGGCGCGGTATTCCTGCCATTTGTTATAGATGAAGACACCAACGACGATGGTGCCGCCGATTGCGATGAGGCTTAGTTCCAGATCGGTCATGCGTTCATTGCTCTCTTGTGTTATTCAGGTGGCAGCGGCTCGAATCCATCAGGCCGCCTGCACATCGGCGAAACTCGCGGCCGATTCCATGTCCACGGCCACAATGCGCGATACGCCCTGTTCCTGCATCGTCACGCCGATCAATTGCTGCGCCATCTCCATCGCGATCTTGTTGTGCGAGATGAACAGGAATTGCGTATAGGACGACATGCGCTTGACCATGTTGCAGAAGCGCTCGGTGTTGGCGTCGTCGAGCGGCGCATCCACCTCGTCCAGCAGGCAGAACGGCGCCGGGTTCAACTGGAACATCGAGAATACCAAAGCCGTCGCCGTCAGCGCCTTTTCGCCGCCCGACAGCAAGTGGATGGTGGCGTTCTTCTTGCCCGGCGGCTGGGCCATGACCTGCACGCCGGAATCGAGGATTTCCTCGCCCGTCATCATCAGCTTGGCCTGGCCGCCGCCGAACAGGATGGGGAAGAGTTCGCCGAAATGGTGGTTGACCTTGTCGAAGGTGTCTTGCAACAGGTCGCGCGTTTCCTTGTCGATCTTGTGGATCGCGTCTTCCAGTGTCTGCATCGCTTCGGTCAGGTCGGCGTTTTGCGCGTCGAGGAAATTCTTGCGCTCCGATGCCTGGGCCAGTTCGTCGAGCGCCGCCAGATTGACGGCACCCAGGGCTGCAATGGCATTGGTCAGGCGCGTCACTTCGCCTTGCAGGTAGGATGGACGCAGCTCGCCGGTCAGCTTCTCGGCCAGCGCCGTTTCGTCGGCCTGGGCTTCGGCCAATTGCTGGGCGTACTGTTCCTGGTTCAAGCGAGCTGCCTGCTCCTTCAACTGCAGTTCCATGATGCGCTCGCGCTGCGGCTGCAAGCCGCGCTCGACTTGCATGCGTGTTTCTTCCTGCGTGCGCAACTTCTGCGTCAATTGGTCGAGCTCATGGCGCGCGTCGGCCAGGGCGCGCTCCTGCTCACTGCGCTTTTCCAGCAGGTTCTGCAAGCCGGCCTGCGCCGCCTGGTCGTCCAGGCTTTCCAGTTCCAGATGGCCTTGCTGCATGTTGGCAAACAATTGCGCGGCCTGTTCCAGGGCGGTCGCGATACTGCGTTTCAATTCCTCGATCTTGTTGCGATGCGACTTTTCGGCGAATTGCGCCTCCTGCACCTGGCGCTCGAGTTCGCGCAGGCGCAGACGCGCATCGTTCAGCTGCTGCTCCTTGGCAAGGTAGGCGGTCTGCCCGTCTTCGTGCGCTTCCTGAATTTGCGCCAGCTCCACGTCAAGTTGCTCGAACTTGGCTTCCGATTCCGCCTTGATCTGCTGCTGCTCGGCTTCCTGGGCGCCGATTTCCGCCAGATCGGTTTCGATCTGCGTGCTGCGCTGGGCGTAGCGTTCCTGCACTTCGGAGAGCTTCATCACCTCGATCTGCAGGCTGTGCACGGTTTGTGTCAGGCTGGTGTCGCGCTGGCGTAGTTCCTGCAGGCGCTGTACCAATTGGGACAAGGCCGCTTCGGCACGCACCGAGCGCGTGCGCGCTTCGTCGGCCAGCATATGCTGGGCACGCAACTGGCGCGCGATATTTTCGATTTCCTGCTGGCGCGCCAGCATGCCGTCCTGCTCCGAATCCGAAGCATAGAAGCGCACGCTGGTGTGGCCGATGGTATGGCCGGCGCGCGTGACGAACACGGCGCCTGCCGGCAGCTTGGCGCGGTCGACAAAGGCGGCATTGGTATCGTCGATGGCATAGACGTCGCGCAGCCAATCCTGCATCAGGGCGCGCACGCCCGGATCGTTCAATTGCAGAAGAGAGATGAAAGGCTTCAAGCCTGCAGGCGGGTCGCCGGCGGGAACGGGTGCGCCGGCATTGGGAGAATACAGCGCAAGCTTGGCCGGCGGCGCATCCGCGAAGAACGCTTTGGCCCATTCGAGATTGGACATTTCCAGCGCTGCGGTGCGCTCGCGCAGGATGGCTTCGAGCGCCGTTTCCCAGCCCGCTTCGATATGCAGCTTTTGCCACAGGCGCGGCAGTTTGCCCAGTTCATGCTTGTCGAGCCAGGGCTGCACCTTGCCTTGCGACTGCACGTTTTCCTGCAATTGCTTCAGGGCTGCCAGACGCGCCTCGAGCTGCGCGTTGGCGGCGGTTTCCTTGTTGACCTGTTCCTGCGCCGCGCGGCGTTCTTCTTCGTACAAGGGTTGCTGTTCCTGCGCCTCTTCGAGCTGCATGCGCGCTTCTTCCGAAGCCGCTTTCTTCTCCTCAAGCTGCAGCTTGAGGTTTTCCAGGTGCGTCAGGTCGGGCGCGCTCATGCCGCTCTTTTCCTGCAGCAGGCGTTCGCGCCGCACGGCCAGGCCGGACAAGACATTGCCGGCATTGCGCTGGTGTGCCGATTCGAGTTCGATCTGTTGCTGCACCTGCATGATCTTCGCGCGCGACTCGGTGGTCTTCAATTGCGACTCGCGCCAGGCTTGCTCGAGCGCCGGCAAACTATCGTTTTGCTGCTGTGCCGCTTCCTGCGTCTGCTCGACGCGCATGGCGTGCTCTTCCAGATGCATCTCGGCTTCAGCCAGGTCGTCCTGGAACTGCTGGCCCTGGCGCTGCCACTGGTCGCGCTGGGCCGTCAACGAGGTGATCTGCGATTGCAGGCGGTTGCGCGATTCGATGACGAACTTGATCTGCGCTTCCAGACTGCCGATCTCGGAATTGGTCTGGTACAGATGGCCCTGGGCCTGGTGCATGCGGTCGCCCGCGCCATAGTGCGCCTGGCGCATGTGCTCCAGTTCGGCTTCGACATTACGCAGCTTGGCGTTCTGCTCTTCGAGGTCGGTGTTGGCTTTATCGATATCGCGCAGCAGCTTTTCCTGCTCGGCCAGGGCTTCATTCTTGCGCAACAGCCAGAGCAGCTTTTGCTTTTCGTCCTGGTCGCTCTTCAACTCGTGGAAGCGCTTGGCCACAGCGGCCTGGGCTTCGAGCTTTTCGAGGTTGGCGTTCAACTCGCGCAGAATATCGTCCACGCGCTGCAGGTTTTCGCGCGTGTCGTGCAGGCGGTTCTCGGTCTCGCGGCGCCGCTCCTTGTACTTCGACACGCCGGCGGCTTCTTCAAGGAAGATGCGCAATTCCTCGGGGCGCGCTTCGATGATGCGAGAGATCATGCCCTGGCCGATAATGGCGTAAGCGCGCGGGCCAAGGCCGGTGCCGAGGAAAATGTCCTGGATGTCGCGCCGGCGCACCGACTGGTTGTTGATGTAGTAGGTCGAGGTGCCGTCGCGCGTCAGTGTGCGTTTGACGGCGATTTCGGCGTACTGGCTCCATTGGCCGGATGCCTTGCCGGCGCTATTGTCGAACACCAGTTCGACCGAGGCGCGTCCGGCCGGCTTGCGGCTGGTGGTGCCGTTGAAAATCACGTCCTGCATCGATTCGCCGCGCAACTCGGAAGCCTTGGATTCACCCAAGACCCAGCGCACCGCGTCGATGATGTTGGATTTGCCGCAGCCGTTGGGGCCGACCACACCGACCAGCTGCCCCGGCACCTGGAAATTCGTAGGATCGACGAAAGACTTGAATCCTGATAATTTGATCGAAGTTAGACGCACGTTATCAACTCTTAGCGTAAGCTGGCAAAATAAACAGGGCTACAGCGGCAATAAAGGCAGCCTCGCAAAAGGCTCCCATCATATCATTTACAAGTGTTAAACCGTCACTTTTCCCCACTGGTAATAATGCCGGCCTTGTTGGTAGGAAAGTCGTTGCTGCCTGTATAATGATCCCGCTTCTTTCTCGACCTGCGTTTCGACTGCCATCGCCGTGAATCCCCATCTCGCCAAGCTGCACCCTTATCCGTTTGAAAAGCTGCGCCAATTGTTCTCAGGCGTGACGCCCAATCCTCAGTATTCGCCCATCAGCCTGGGCATAGGCGAACCGAAGCATCCGACGCCGGCTTTCATCCGGCAGGCGCTTGCCGATAATCTTGGCGGCCTGGCCAGCTATCCGAGCACCTTGGGCAGCGAGGAATTGCGGCAATCGATCGCCGGATGGCTGGAACGGCGCTACGGCTTGCCGCCCTTGAACGCGGCAACGCAGATTCTGCCGGTTTCCGGCTCGCGAGAAGCCTTGTTTTCGTTCGCGCAGACCGTGATCGCGCCGGCCGAGCCCGGCGCGCCTGCAGCATTGGTGATGTGCCCCAATCCGTTCTACCAAATCTATGAAGGCGCGGCCTACCTGGCCGGTGCCGAGCCCTACTACGTCAATTCGGTCCCGGCGCGCAATTTCGCGCCCGACTATGGCAGCGTGCCCGAGGAAATCTGGCGCCGCGTGCAATTGCTCTACCTCTGCTCGCCGGGCAACCCGACCGGCGCCGTACTGACGCTGGATGATTGGCGCGAATTGTTTACCCTGTCCGACAAGCACGGCTTCGTCATCGCCGCCGACGAGTGTTATTCAGAGATTTACTTCAAGGAAGAAGCTCCGCTGGGGGCGCTCGAAGCGGCGCACAAGCTGGGCCGTGACGATTTTGCCCGCCTGGTCGTGTTTTCCAGCCTGTCCAAGCGCTCCAACGTGCCCGGCATGCGTTCCGGTTTTGTGGCCGGCGATGCCGGCCTGATCAAGCATTTCCTGCTCTACCGCACCTACCATGGCGCCGCCATGAGCCCGGCGGTGCAGGCGGCCTCGGCTGCGGCCTGGAAAGACGAAGAGCACGTCAGGGAAAACCGCGCCAAGTACATCGCCAAATTCAGGCAGGTCACCCCATTGATCCAGCAAGTGCTGGAAGTGGAACTGCCGGACGCCGGCTTTTACCTCTGGGCCAGGATTCCCGACGCCCTTGGCATATCGGATACGGAATACGCCAAACGACTGTACGCCGAATATAATGTAACCGTGCTGCCGGGCAGTTACCTTGCACGCGATGCACACGGCGACAACCCCGGGCGCAACCGCTTGCGGATGGCGCTGGTGGCGGAAATCGACGAATGCCTGGAAGCAACCCGCCGCATCGTCGAATTCGGCAAGAAGCTGCAGAAATGACCCGGCCGATAAATCAGGCCCAAACGCAGGCCGAATAATATAGGCCAACAAGCTGTCCCGACAACCCATATCCAATTTCAGAATCAAGATGACCCAAGCATTGCAGCAAACCATTGAACAGGCATGGGAAAACCGTGCTGAATTTTCCCCCAAGTCCGCTCCCGCCGAAGTGCGCGAAGCGGTAGCCCACGTGCTGGCAGAACTCGACAAAGGCTCGCTGCGCGTGGCGCAAAAAGACAGCGGCGCATGGGTCGTCAATCAATGGGTCAAAAAGGCCGTGTTGCTGTCCTTCCGCCTGGAAGACAATGTCGTCATGCCTTCGGGCAACGCCATGCAGTTCTACGACAAGGTACCGACCAAGTTCGCCGATTACAGCGCCGAAGACTTTGCCAAGGGCGGCTTCCGCGTGGTGCCGCCAGCGGTCGCGCGGCGCGGCAGCTTCATCGGCAAGAACGTGGTGATGATGCCTTCCTTCGTCAACATCGGCGCCTACGTCGATGAAGGCACCATGGTCGACGCCTGGGCCACGGTCGGCTCCTGCGCCCAGATCGGCAAGAACGTCCATCTCTCGGGCGGTGTCGGCATCGGCGGCGTGCTCGAACCCATGCAAGCCAACCCGACCATCATCGAAGACAATTGCTTCATCGGCGCCCGCTCGGAAATCGTCGAGGGCGTGATCGTGGAAGAGAACTCAGTGATTTCGATGGGGGTGTATATCGGCCAGTCGACCAAGATTTATGACCGCGCCACGGGCGAAGTCAGTTACGGCCGCGTACCGGCCGGCTCGGTCGTGGTCTCGGGCAATCTTCCCTCGGCCGACGGCAAGTACAGCCTGTATTGCGCTGTGATCGTCAAGAAGGTCGATGCCCAGACCCGCTCCAAGACGGGCATCAACGAATTGCTGCGCGATTGATCAAGATTCACTCGACAAGGGGATAGCCATGGTTATGGATCGTTTATTCGGGCTGATGAAGGAAAAAGAAGCATCCGACATGTTCATGGCGGTCAATGCTCCCATCCATATCAAGGTGGCGGGCCAGATGATACCGATCAACCAGCAAAAGATGGACAACGCATCCATTCTCGGTTTGCTGGCCGAAGTCGTGTCGTCCGACAAGCTGACCGATCTGGACCGTGACAACGAGCTCAACATGGGCATCCCCGTGGCCGGCGTTGGCAGCTTCCGTCTGTCGGCATTCCGGCAGCGCGGCAGTATTTCGGCCGTGCTGCGCTATATACCTTATCAAATCCCCAAGCTTGAGACGCTGAATGTGCCGATGGTGCTGGCCGACCTGATCCTGGAAAAGCGCGGCCTGCTGTTGATCGTCGGCGCGACGGGCTCGGGCAAATCGACCACGATTGCCGCGATGCTGGATCATCGCAACGAAACCAGGACCGGGCACATCCTGACGATTGAAGACCCGATCGAGTTCCTGTTCCGCAACAAGAAGTCCATCGTCAATCAACGCGAAGTCGGCACCGATGCGCGCACGCTGGAAATCGCCCTGCGCAACGCCCTGCGCCAAGCGCCCGATTGCATACTGATCGGCGAAATCCGCGACAAGGACACCATGTCGGCCGCCCTGGCCTATGCGCAGTCCGGCCACCTCGTAGTCGCCACGCTGCACGCCAACAACAGCTACCAGGCCCTGACGCGTATCATCAACTTCTTCCCGATCGAAACACGCCAATCGCTGCTGCCCGATATCGCCGGCTCGCTCAAGGCGATCATCTCGCAACGTCTGATTCCGTCCGTGGACGGAGGCCGCCGCGCCGCGGTCGAGGTGATGCTCAATACCCGCCACATAGCCGAGCTGATCGAAAAAGGCGAAGTCGGCCAGATCAAGGAAGCGATTGAGAAATCGCTCTCGCCAGGTTCGCAAACCTTCGAACAGGCGCTGCTGCAAATGATACGCGACGGCGTAGTGACGCAGGAGGACGCCATGGCCTATGCCGATTCGGCTTCGAACCTTTATTGGCTGATTAACAATTCCAAGGATGGCAAGCAACCGGAGCCGGAACCAGAGCCGCCCAAGGAAGAAACCGCCACTTTCACCGAATTCACACTCAATATCTGATGAGCATTACCCTGTACGGCATACCGAATTGCGACACGGTCAAGAAGGCGCGCACCTGGCTCGACCTGCACAACCGTCCCTATGAATTTCACGACTTCAAGAAAGCCGGCATCAGCGAAAGCCTGATCAAGGGCTGGCTCAAGCGGGTCGATTGGGAAATCCTGGTCAACCGTAAAGGCACGACCTGGCGCGGTCTGCCGGACGAGCGCAAGGCTGCGGTGGTTGATGCAAAAACAGCCATTGCCCTGATGCTCGAATCGCCTTCGGTGATCAAGCGCCCTGTGCTGGTTTCGGGCGAGACGGTGCATGTCGGCTTTTCCGACGCAGATTATTCGGGGCTCGACCTGGCATGAGCAAGACACTGGCACTTTCCGAAAAGTTGATCGCGCTGTCTTCGGTCACACCGGCCGACCATGGCTGCCAGCAGCATTTGATCGATCTGCTCTCCCCGCTTGGCTTCCAATGCGAAACCATCGCCTCGGGCGGAGTCACCAATCTCTGGGCGAAGAAAGGCACCGGCCAGCCGCTGGTCGTGTTCGCGGGACACACCGACGTGGTGCCGACCGGGCCGCTCGACCAATGGGCTTCGCATCCGTTCCAGCCTACCCATCGCGACGGCAAGCTCTATGGGCGCGGGGCGGCCGACATGAAGACGTCGATTGCCGCCATGGTGGTGGCGGTCGAAGAGTTCAGTGCCGCCCATCCGGATCACAAGGGTTCCATCGGCTTCCTGATCACCAGCGACGAGGAAGGACCGGCCACCGACGGCACCGTCGTGGTGTGCCGCCACCTGCGGGAACGCGGAGAGCAGCTCGACTTCTGCATCGTCGGCGAACCGACCTCGGCCGAGGAGCTCGGCGACACGATCAAAAACGGCCGGCGCGGCAGCCTCTCGGGCAAGCTCATCGTACGCGGCATCCAGGGCCATATCGCCTATCCCCAGCTTGCCCTGAACCCGATCCACGCCTTCGCTCCGGCAATGGCGGAACTGACTGCCGAGGTCTGGGACGAAGGCAATGAATACTACCTGCCGACGTCGTTCCAGATTTCCAACATCCAGGCCGGCACGGGTGCGACCAACGTCATCCCCGGCGAATTGACGGTACTGTTCAATTTCCGTTTTTCCACGGCGAGCACGGCCGAAGGCTTGCAGCAGCGCGTGCATACGATCCTGAACAAGCACGGACTGGACTACCACTTGCACTGGAACGTGGGCGGCCAGCCTTTCCTGACGCCGCGCGGCGAGTTGAGCGACGCCTTGTCCGACGCGATCAAGGCCGAAACCGGGCTGACGGCAGAACTGTCGACCACCGGCGGCACGTCCGACGGCCGCTTCATCGCGCAAATCTGCCCGCAAGTGATCGAATTCGGCCCACCCAACGGCAGCATCCACAAGATCGACGAGCATATCGAGTTGCGCCACATCGATCCGCTCAAGAATATTTATCGCCGTACGCTGGAAAACCTGTTGACCTGACATGCCGCAAGATACTTTCGTCCCCAAAGACACTTTCGTCACCTTCCGTGACCTGCTGCGCTATGCCGTCAGCAGCTTCAACGCAGCCAAGCTGTTCTTCGGCCATGGCAGCAGCAATGCCATGGATGAAGCAGCTTATCTGCTGCTGCACACGCTGCACTTGCCGCTCGACCAACTCGAACCCTTTCTCGACGCTCGCTTGCTGAAAAACGAGATCGGCGCCGTGCTCGACGTGATCGAACGCCGCGCCGCCGAGCGCGTGCCGGCCGCCTACATCACCAAGGAAGCCTGGCTCGGCAGCTACCGGTTCTACGTTGACGAGCGCGTGATCGTGCCGCGCTCCTTCATCGCCGAACTGATCCCCGAGCAATTGTCGCCCTGGGTAGCCGACCCTTCTTCCGTTTACGAAGTGCTCGACCTCTGCACCGGCTCGGGCTGCCTGCCCATCCTGCTGGCCGACGCCTTCCCCGGCGCGCATGTCGATGCGGTGGATATCTCGCCCGACGCATTGGCCGTGGCGGAACGGAACGTCACCGACTATGGCATGCAGGAGCGCATCGCACTCTATCAATCCGACTTGTACGACGCGCTGCCAGCCAAGCAATACGACCTCATCATCAGCAATCCGCCTTATGTGAACAGCGATTCGATGAGCCGCTTGCCCGAGGAATACCGCCGCGAGCCGCGCATCGCCTTGGCCGGCGGAGAAGACGGCATGGATCTGGTGCGCAAGATCGTGGCCGGCGCCGCTTCGCGCCTGACGCCGAACGGCGTGCTAATGGTCGAAGTGGGCCACGAACGGGCTTACGCCGAGGCCGCCTTCCCCGATCTTGAATTGACCTGGGTCTCGACTTCGGCCGGCGACGACATGGTATTCACCGTCACCGCCGAACAGCTGCAAAACCGATGATCCGTTTCCAGCAGGTTTCTCTCACACGCGGCGTCAAGCCGCTGTTGGAGAATGCAGACCTTACCCTCAATCCCGGCGACAAGATAGGCTTGATCGGCGCCAATGGCGCGGGCAAATCGAGCCTGTTCGGCGTACTGCGCAATGAATTGCATGCCGACCTCGGCAGCGTCGACTTTCCGGCCAAATGGGCCGTGGCTTACGTGGCGCAGGAAACGCCGCCTTTGGAGCGCACCGCCATTGACTACGCCATCGACGGCGACGCCAGGCTGCGTCGGCTGGAAGCCGAGCTGGCCGAGCAGGAAGCCTTGACGGAAGCGCAGCATGACGGCATCCGGATCGGCGAACTGCATGGCGCTTTGGCCGATGCCGACGCCTACACCGTGCGCTCGCGCGCTGAGCAATTGCTGCTCGGACTCGGTTTTTCCATGGCGCAGATGGAGCAGCCCGTGGCAAGTTTTTCGGGCGGCTGGCGCATGCGCCTCAACCTGGCGCAGGCGCTGATGTGTCCGTCGGACTTGCTGCTGCTCGACGAACCGACCAACCACCTCGATCTCGACGCGATCATCTGGCTCGAAGACTGGCTCAAGCGCTATGCAGGTACGCTAATCGTGATTTCGCACGACCGCGACTTCCTCGATGGCGTGGTCAACGTGATCGTCCATATCGACGAACGCAAGCTCAAACGCTATAGCGGCAACTATTCCGCTTTCGAGCGCCAGCGCGCCGCGCAACTGGAACTGGCTGCAGGCATGATAGAGAAGCAGGCCCGCCAGCGCGCCCACCTGGAATCCTTCATCAACCGCTTCAAGGCCAAGGCCACCAAGGCACGCCAGGCGCAAAGCCGCATGAAAGCGCTGGCCAAGATGGAAGAGCTGGCGCCCTTGCGCGCCGCCGCCGAGTTCTCGTTCGAGTTCCGCGAGCCGGCCAATGCGCCCAATCCGCTGCTGGTGATGGAAGACGTCGATGCCGGCTATCGCCTTGGCGACGAACAAAGCAAAACCATTGTCTCGCGCATCAATTTCTCGCTGCAAAACGGCCAGCGCATCGGCTTGCTCGGCGTCAACGGCGCCGGCAAATCCACGCTGATCAAGACGATTGCCGGTGAACTGGCGCCCCTTTCCGGCGACTCGCGCTACGGCAAAGGGCTGGCCGTCGGCTATTTCGCCCAGCACCAGGTCGAGATGCTGCGTCACGACGAATCGCCGCTCTGGCACATGACCAGACTCGCACCGACCGTACGCGAGCAGGAATTACGCAATTTCCTCGGCAGCTTCAACTTCAACGGCGAGATGGCGACCTCGAAGATCGCACCTTTCTCCGGCGGAGAAAAGGCCCGCCTGGCACTGGCGTTGATCGTGTGGCAACGTCCCAACCTCTTGTTGCTGGACGAACCGACCAACCACCTCGATCTCGAAACGCGCGAGGCCTTGACCATGGCGCTGGCGCAATTCGAAGGCACGCTGGTACTGGTATCGCATGATCGCCATCTGTTGCGCGCCACCACCGACCAATTCATCATCGTCGCCGACGGCAAACTGCAGCCTTTCGATGGCGACCTCGACGACTACCGCGACTGGCTGTTCAAAACCAAGCTTGCGGCCAAAAGCGATGAACCGGTGGCGCTGCCTGCGGCTAAGAAAGAAGAACCCGTCGCGCCGGCCGTCGACCGGCGTGAGCAGAAGCGCCAGGAAGCCGAGGAGCGGCAGCGTCTGTCAGCCCTGAGAAAACCGATCGAATCGCGCATCAAGCGGCTGGAAGAGCAGATGGCCAAGCTCAATGACAAGAAAGCTGCCGTCGATGCCCGCATGGCCGACCCGGCGATCTACGATGCGGCCAACAAGGAAGAGCTCAAGACGCTTTTGACCGATCAAGCCTATTGCGCCAAGGAACTGGAACAGCTCGAAGCGGAATGGCTGGAAAAACAGGAAGCCTTGGAACAGCTATGACCGACAGCGCCGCCCTCCCCCTGCAAGGCATACGCGTCCTCGATCTGACACGTTTGCTGCCCGGGCCGGTGGCAGCCATGCATCTGGCCGACATGGGTGCCGAGGTGCTCAAGATCGAAGATCCAGGCCTGGGAGACTATGCGCGCAGCATCGGCCCGGTCAGGAACGAAGTCTCGCTGTTTTTCGCCGCCGTCAACCGCGGCAAGCAATTCCTGCGGCTCGACCTCAAGCAGCCTGATCAACGCGAGCGTTTCCTCGCCATGGTCGAGCAAGCCGACGTGGTGATGGAAAGCTTCCGGCCCGGTGTGATGGACAGGCTGGGCCTGGGCTGGGCCGTGCTCAAGGCGCGCAATCCGGCGCTGGTACAGTGCTCGATTTCCGGCTACGGGCAATCGGGGCCGCTGGCGCAAATGGCGGGCCACGACATCAATTACGCCGGCTATGCCGGCATGCTCGAACAGAACGCCGTGGCCGGCTCCGCGCCGGCCTTGCCGAATCTGCAGATCGGCGATTTGCTTGGCGGTGCGCAAAGTGCGGTGCAAGGCATACTGGCAGCCTTGGTTGGCGCCAAGCTGAACCGGCAAGGCCGCCATGTCGATGTGGCCATGACCGATTGCGTGTTTGCTCACAACATCATGCCGCTGGTGGCAGTGAACCATCGCGGCCACCCTGCGGAACCCGGGCTCGATCTGCTGACCGGCGGCGTACCCTGCTACAACCTGTATGCCACCAGCGACGGCCGCTACATGGCGGTCGGCGCGCTTGAATATAAATTCTGGGAAAGCTGCTGCAAGGTGCTCGAGCGCCCCGATCTGATCGAGCGCCATTGGTCCAGGGGACAGGAAATCGGCGGCGCCGACGCCCTGGCGGTCAAGGCGGAATTGGCGGCTCTATTTGCCTCGCATGATCTGGCTTGGTGGACCGGCAAGTTTGCCGATGCCGATTGCTGCGTCACGCCGGTACTACGCATGGATGAAGCGCTAAGCCATCCTCATTTCCAGTTCCGCCGGCTGGCCCGCAAAATTATCCATCCATCTGAGGGAGAAATGTGGCAAACTTCTCCATCGATCAAGTTTATTGACTAACGAATAAGAACCCACTTGCCAAAGTGCATCGATTTATGCTTGGCAATTGACCGCAGTCACAATTCGTCATAAACTTGTCGTCAGCAATGTTGCTTTTTGTTAATTTCAATAATTACCGCAAGTTAAACGTACCGAGCGTCTTGCAATCGAAAATATAGTGGTAACAATAACGTCTTTAGGTTGTGTGTCGGACAAGCTGTCATTACACTGAAGTCAAATGATCAACGCGCTCAGAGAAATCCGAGATGTCAGACAGGTCGCCGGTGAACTGCGTCGCCGATGGTTCACGTCCGAGACCATGGATTTGATCGTGTGGATCGACGAGTCTGAGCAACCGAAGCAGCTTCAGCTCTGCTACGACAAGGGGCGCCGCCGCGCCGAGCGTGCCTTCACCTGGAAACCCGCTACCGGTTTCTCCCACACCGCTGTCGACGATGGCGAACACGGCAACGGGCGCTACAAGGCCACGCCCTTGATGGTCAACGAAGGCGGTTTCAATAACGACCGTGTGGAAAAACTATTCCGCGAACATAGTGCCAACCTGCCCGCCGACATCATCGAATTTGTCGCGAGCAAGATCGGCGAATTCCGCGCTGCACCGCTGCACGCTCATTTGCCGCCCCTGGGCGCCAATTCGAGCGTGATGCAATATAGCGCCTGAGCTCTTTGCGCCCCTCCATCAGCATCATCGGCTGCGGCAAGCTCGGACGCAGTTTGGGCCGTCTCTGGTCGCAGAGCGGCACGGCGCACCTCACCGACGTGCTGAACCGAACGCCTACGAGCGCGGAAGGCGCCGTCGCCTTTATCGGTGCCGGACGCGCGGCCGCCTCGTTTGAATCGCTAAAAAAAAGCAAGGTCTTCCTGATCGGCACGCCGGACGGCGGCATTGCGCCAACCTGCGCCAGATTAGCCGCAACCGGCCTGCTCGATGAGACCACGATCGTATTTCACTGCAGCGGGGCGCTCGATTCCAGCTGCTTGCAAGCGGCGCGCGAGCGCGGCGCCGCCGTCGCGAGCATCCATCCGATCAAGAGCTTTGCCATGCCGGAAGCGGTCGTTGAACAATTTGGCGGCACGTTCTGTGGAGTCGAAGGCGATTTGCGTGCCCTGGATGTGCTTCTGCCCCTGTTCCAGTCCATCGGTGCCGTGACCGTCCCCATTGACGGCGAACGCAAGGTTCTGTACCACAGCGCTGCCGTCGTCGCCTCGAATTATCTCGTCACCTTGCTCGATACAGCCCGCACACTCTATGTCGACGCGGGTATCGATCCAGACTCCGCGCTTGCCATGCTGGCGCCGCTGACGCGCGGGACCCTGGAAAATGTGTTGCGAGCCGGCCCCGAAGCCGCATTGACCGGCCCGATCGCGCGGGGCGACATGGAGACTGTAGCGCGGCAGCAAGCGGCGCTCGACGCCCTCAGCCCTGAGATCGGCGAACTATATCGCCATTTCGCGCATCTGACTGCGGAACTTGCCCGGCGCCGGAAATGAACGGAAAAATCATGCGTCCCGCCATGCTGGCCACCCTGCTGCTGTCGGCAACTTCCTCGGCTGGGACGGAGGACTTGAAGAACTGGTTCAACGATCCGTTTTTCCAGGTGCGCAATGGCGTGGCTGATTGCCCGGCGCCTCTGGGCCCGCTATTGCCGCAATCCAGACGCAACGACGAAGCACATTACCGCGTGGAACGTGGAACGAGTTGCTGGCTGGAGGGTAAATGCGACCGCGCCAACGCCTATTGGTACGACGCCGGCATCGGCAAGGCGGTGGAAAAAACCTTTTCCGGCACACCGGATTTTCGTGACACGAGCCTATGGATCACCGTGCAGCGGCGTTTCATTATGGTGGAGGGCTGCGTAGCGGCACCGGAGCAGGCAAAGAGGCTTGAAGCATTGCTTAAAGCACTGCCTGATGTTGAGCGCGTGATCGTGCAGGTGCGCAAGCCGGGCGACACCACGCCGCCCTATGCCTTGCTGCCGGGCGAGGCCGGTATCCGAAAATAGCAATTCCGGCCTATTTATTGCCGGTCGGGGCAGGTGGCATATAAAGTGAGCGTCCGGCTTCGTTGATCTGACGGCGCAGCTTTTGTCTTTCCTCTAGCGACATGCGTGCACCGGCGCGGCCACCGGGCATCGCCGGCATTTGCTGTATGCCACCGGGGCCGGGTTCGGGATTGCGTTCAGCATTGCGCTGCGCTTCACCGCGGAGCGCAGCCTGTTGCACGCCGGCGTTATTCCTGTCGCCGCGATCGCCTCGGTCCCCACCACGGTCCTTTTCGCGATTGTCTACACCGTCCTCGGGGCCGCTCATACCACCGCGCGGCATGATACGCTGCGACTGAGAAGGCCGCGCCGCGCGCTGGAACCGTCCGAACGGTCCGGCAAGGGCACTCCCTGCCACCGTCCACGACATCAATCCCAAGACAAGCAGAACCACGCCCTTCTTCATTGAAAAAATCCGTCTTTGCATAGCCCAAGCGGATAAACTGCCCATCAGGCACTATCCGCAAACAAACCAAGTTCCATAGCTAGAGTGTATGCGCCTTCCCAGTGGGCTAGAATCCGGATTGGGTAAAGTTTGTAACAGTTTGTAATGCCCCAGTGCACGGACTTTCTCTTGCGCCCAATCTGAAGTTACCATAGCGCCATGAATATGACAAATATCAGTTCCGATTCCGCGACGGCAACCGGTACGCCCCAAGCCAAAATCCTGGTCGTCGACGACGATTTACGTCTGCGCGATCTGCTGCGGCGCTATCTGTCCGAACAAGGCTTCAATGTGGTCACTGCCGAAAACGCGCAAGCCATGAACAAGCTCTGGCTGCGCGAACGCTACGACCTGCTCGTGCTGGACCTGATGCTGCCCGGCGAAGACGGCCTCTCGATCTGCCGCCGCCTGCGCGGTGCCGGCGACAAGACCCCCATCATCATGCTGACCGCCAAAGGCGAAGACGTCGATCGTATCGTCGGTCTTGAAATGGGCGCGGACGATTACCTGCCCAAGCCCTTCAATCCGCGTGAACTGGTGGCGCGCATCGGCGCTATCCTGCGCCGTGTCGGCCCCGATGAAATCCCCGGCGCCCCCTCGGAAACGCCACAGACTTTCGAATTCGGCAATTTCGTACTCGACCTCGGTACGCGCACCTTGAAAAAAGCCGGCCAGACCATCGCCCTGACCACCGGCGAATTCTCCGTGCTGAAGGTTTTCGCCCGCCATGCGCGCCAGCCGCTATCGCGAGAAAAGCTGATGGAACTCGCACGCGGGCGCGAATACGAAGTCTTCGACCGCAGCCTCGACGTACAGATTTCCCGGCTGCGCAAGCTCATCGAGCCCGACCCTTCCAATCCCTTGTACATCCAGACCGTCTGGGGCCTCGGCTACGTCTTCATTCCTGAAGGCCAACCGCGCTAAAGCGCATTATGTTCAAGCGACTTTCCTGGCTGTCTTCCGGCCTGTTCTGGCGCACCTTTGTCCTGCTGACTTTCCTGATCACGGTCAGCATGGCGGTCTGGATTTCAAGCATCAGCATCGTCGAACGCACGCCGCGTGCGCGTCAGTTGGCGGCCCAGATCGTCTCCATCATCACTCTGACCCGCACTGCACTGGCCAATTCCGACCCCGAGCTGCGCCGGGAACTGCTGATGGATCTGAAGGACAGCGAAGGCGTCAAGATCCTGCCGCTGGAAGACAATGACGAAGTGCGGCCGCCGCCGGAAACCGAAACTATCCAGGAAGTCGAGGCGGCAATCCGCACCAAGATGGGTGCACAAACGCGCTTCGCCGGCGACATCAACGGTCATGAAGGCTTCTGGATCAGCTTTGTCATGGAAGGCGATCCGTACTGGCTTGGCCTGGAACGCCAGCGCGTGGAACATACTTCGGGCATTCAGTGGGTCGGCTGGGCAGGCCTGACCCTGGTGATTTCCATGCTGGGCGCAGTCTTCATCACCCGTCTGATCAATCAACCCCTGAGCCGCCTCAATGCTGCGACGCAAAAGCTGGCCAAGGGCAAGACACCGGAACCGCTGCCGGAAACGGGGGCCGAGGAAATACGCAGCACCTATCGCAGCTTCAACCAAATGGTGGCCGATCTGGCCCAGGTCGAATCGGACCGCGCCCTGGTCCTGGCCGGCATCTCGCATGATTTACGCACGCCGCTGGCGCGCATGCAGCTTGAACTGGAAATGGCCAACCTGTCGGACGAGGCCCGGCAAGGCATGCAATCCGACCTGAATCAGATGGATGCCATCATCGGCCAATTCCTCGACTACGCCAAACCTTCGGACAATAGCAGTTTCGCCCCGGTCGACCTCAGTGCTCTCCTGCACGAATGCGTCAGGGCGGCCGGCCGCGTGCCGGGCTTGAACATCAAAGCCGACATTTCCGAAGGCGTGCGGGTATCGGGCCACGAAACCGACTTGCGGCGTGTGTTCAATAACCTGATGGAAAACGCGCGCCGCTACGGCAAGACGCCGGGGGCCGAGGCTACGGAACTAGATGTGTTGTGCCATGTCAATGGAGATAATGCGATCATCAAAGTGGCCGACCACGGCAGCGGGGTGCCGGATTCCGAAATCGACCGCCTGCTGCGGCCGTTCACTCGCCTCGATTCAGCGCGGGGACAGGCCAACGGCGCCGGGCTGGGATTGGCTATTGTCGATCGCGTGGTGCGCCGCCACGGAGGGAAGATGCGTGTGCGTAACCGCAGCAGCGGCGGTTTCGTCGTCGAGATCGGTATTCCAAGAATCTGAATTACAATAGTCGCCAAAATAATTGTTCAATTGTCGCTTTCATCCACCCTGGTCGTCACTCTCTAATAAAACAAGGATCTGCAATGCGCATTTTTCGTTTCCTGCTGGCCGCACTGACCGCACTTTGCTTCGCCGCTCCGAGCCAAGCCGCCCTGGTCCAGGGCCAGGACTATACCCTGCTCTCCCCGGCACAGCCGGCCGAACCGGGCAAGAAAGTCGAAGTTATCGAATTTTTTGCCTATTACTGCCCGCATTGCAATGCGCTGGACCCGGAACTGAGCGCATGGGTCAAGGCCCGCGCCGACAAGATCGTCTTCAAGCGCGTGCACGTCTCCGCCAACGGCGAACCGATGGCGCAGCAAAAGCTGTATTACGCGCTCGAAGCCATGGGCAAGGTGGATGAATACCATGCCGCTGTCTTCAACGCCATGCACGTGCAACATGTCCGCGTGAATACCGACGAAGATGCCATCGATCTGGCGGTCAAGCTGGGGATCGACAAGGCGAAATTCAGCTCGTTCTACAACTCGTTCGCAGTGCAGACCAAGGTCCAGCGTGCGATCCAGATGATGCAAAGCTACCAAGTCAGTTCCTGGCCCGATATCGTCATTGACGGCAAATATGTGACCTCGCCCTCTATCGTCGGCGCGCGCATGGGCAGCTCCTACAACGAACATGCGGCCGGCACCTTGATGCTGAAGGTAATGGATGAACTGGTCGATCAGCAGTTGAAGACACGCCACTGATTGCAGCAAGCTATGAAAAAGGCCGCCGTACCCTGCGTACGGCGGCCTTTTCTTTATAGCAAATCAGTGGAGGTCGCTCACCAGCGAAGCCAGCGTATCCTGGGGCAGCTCCTCGAGGTGGGCCGGATAATTGGCGTGGTCGCAGCCTATCATTATCTGGGCACCGCTCTTCAAGGCGCTTTTCATGGACGGCGTCAACTCGAAGCGGACGAAGTGCACGGCGGACGTTTTCTCGTCGTTCTCGCGATCGAGGTCTTCATCGGCAATCGCATACACGCGTGCCTGCCCCTCGACTTGCACGAACATGCGGTCTTCAATCCCGATCAGTTTGGCCAGTGCGGCACGGCGCTCGGCTTCATTGCCGTACTCGATCAGCATCGTGGCCTTGAGGTTGCTGCCGTCCGGGATCAGCGGATTGTAGGCATCGAGTTCGGACTGAATCCCCTCTTCTTCAAAGATCTTCTCGATGCGCAGCATTTCCTGCACCTGGTAGCGTATCGTCTTTTCGTCCTCGAACAGCAGCGACACGTGGTTGCCGAGTTTGACATGGCGCACTTTCTTGTGCGCGATAACCTCCGCGCGCAAGGCCGGACGCGCCTTGGCATAGGCTTCCAGCGTCAGCAGGGTTTCGCGTTCAATCACCATCTTCTTTTTCCTTCAAATGCCGTAAGCCTTGCGCAATAGCGACAGGGGATGCGCCATTTGCGCCTTCTTCAATCCCGCCTCGTCCATGCCCTGCTCGATGTGATGGCCGGCCAACTGGCAATCGGAAGAAATGTAATCCGGCTCATTGTTCGCCATCGCCTTGAAAACCGGCTTGCCTATCTTCATCGCCATGCCATGAAACTCCTTCTTCACACCGAAGGTGCCGGCATGGCCGGAACAACGCTCGACGATGTTGAGCTTGGTGTCGGGGACCAATTGCAACGTTTCCGCTGTCTTGCGCCCCACGTTCTGCACACGTGAATGGCAGGGGATATGGTAGGAAATATTGCCCAGCGGCTGTTTGAAATCGGTCTTGAGCAAGCCGTCGCGGTTGCGCGAGATGAAGTATTCGAAGGGGTCCCACATCGCATCCTTGACCAGTTGCGTATCCGCATCGTCCGGGAACATCAGCGGCAACTCTTGTTTATACATCAAGGTGCAGGAAGGGATGGCCGACATGATGGCGTAGCCGTCCTTGGCCAGCTTGGCCAGGTACGGAATATTGATGTTCTTCTTTTCTTCCACGCCGGCCAGGTCGCCCTGCTCCAGCTTGGGCATGCCGCAGCAAGCTTCCTTCTCGACCAGCACGTAGGGAATGTCGTTGTGTTCAAGAACGGCCAGCAAGTCGTGGCCAATGCCCGGTTCGTTGTAGTTGACATAGCAGGTCGAGTAGATCGCAACCTTGCCTGGAGTAAGCTTGCCGTCCTTGACTTCGTGCGACTGGGACTTGGTGGCGCTGGAACGGAACTTGGTAGCGGCAAATTCGGGCAGCCAGGCCGTCTTGTCGACATCCAACGTTTTTTCCAGCAAGCCGCGCGCAAACGCCGTTTTATTGACTGCGTTGACAGCCTGCGTGACGATGGGAATACCGGCGAAACTGCCGAGACCATCGGTATTGGCAAGAAACTTGTCGCGAAACGGGACCTTGCCCTTCTTGTACTTGACTGCCTTGGCGCGCAGCATCAAATGCGGAAAATCGACGTTCCAGGCGTGCGGCGGCGTGTATGGGCACTTGGTCATGTAGCACACGTCGCACAAATAGCATTGGTCGATCGCCTTCCAGTAATCCTGTTTGTCCACGCCGTCGACTTCCATGGTCGGCGAAGCATCGACCAGATCGAACAGCGTCGGGAAGGTGCCGCATAGCGACACGCAGCGGCGGCAGCCGTGGCAAATGTCGAAAACGCGTTCAAGCTCCTTATTCAAGGAGTCTTCATTGTAGAACTCCTCGCTCTTCCAATCGAGCGGATGCCGGGTGGGCGCTTCGAGGTTGCCTTCGCGTGTGGACATGGTTTCCCTATTTGAAGCTGTTTGAATGCATCGGCCGCGAATGGGCCTGAACTGTTGAAAAGACAAGGGAACGGCGGATCCGATAAGGGGGATGAAACCGGCCCGCCGTCTGCCCGCTCACAGAACGGGCAAGCCACTGCAACTCACGGACTTAATCGACCAGAGCGTCCAAGGCTTTTTGGTAGCGATTGGCATGCGAACGTTCCGCCTTGGCCAAGGTTTCGAACCAATCGGCGATTTCGTCGAAACCTTCATCGCGTGCGGTCTTGGCCATGCCCGGATACATGTCGGTGTATTCATGCGTTTCGCCGGCCACGGCGGCGGCCAGGTTCTGCCGGGAGCTGCCGATCGGCAAGCCGGTGGCCGGGTCGCCCACCGCCTCGAGATATTCGAGGTGGCCGTGTGCATGTCCGGTTTCGCCTTCCGCGGTCGAACGGAACAGAGCCGCGACGTCGTTCTGGCCTTCGATGTCGGCCTTGTTTGCGAAATATAGATAGCGACGGTTTGCTTGCGATTCGCCGGCAAACGCCGCCTTCAGATTCTCTTCAGTTTTCGAGCCTTTGAGAGTTGCCATGGAAATCTCCTGGATAGTCAACGCCATATGAGCCCTCCCGCCGCACCCATGAAACCATACGGCGCAAGAGTGGTAAACCTGATAGCACAGATTCAAGTTCTATTGTGGTCGTGGCATGGTGAAAGCTCAAATTGACAATTTCAATGTCGCGCATAAAAAAATCCAATTAACCGTTTGTCGCAAAGAGATTATTCCTATTGGAAAGCTCACCCTCTTTCAACACCTTTCCCATCGCCTCAACCGGCGCTTGCCAATCGCCATGTTCAAGCTGACGGAATTGTCGAAGCGAGGGATACCAAGGTACGCCGTCGTCCTGTCCGAGCCAACGCCATTCGGAAGCCTTGCGCAGTACCAGCCACACCGGCCGGCCCATGGCCCCGGCCAAGTGCGCGACTGCGGTATCGACGCAGACAAGCAAATCGGTTTGTGCCAGAACGGCGGCCGTATCGGCGAAGTCTTCCAAGTCCTGCTCCATGCGGCGGATTTGCGGATAGTGCGCCAACAGAGCCGCATCCGCTTCGGATACCTCCTTTTGCAGGCTCAGCCATTCGGCATCGATCGCATCGAGCAAGGGCAGCAGTGCGGCCAACGGCATATCGCGCGTAGGATTGTTCAAGCGGCGCTGCCCGCCGCACCAGACGATGGCGATGCGGGGCTTGCGGCGTGGCCCCAAAGCGTCTTTCCATTTTTCCGCAAAGCCGTCGGGAACGCGCAGATAAGGCAGGTTTTGCGGGATGGTTTGGGGTGTCGTGCCGAAGACAAGCGGCAAGCTCATCAGCGGGCAATGTGCGTCATGTGCCGGCAGAGCCGCGTCTTGCGCGATCACCGTCACGTTTGGCAATGCCCTGGACATCCCGTCGCACAGACTGGCCAAGCCTGGCTGCACGCGCACGATTATCTTTCCGGCCCGCCCGGCAGCCAAAGGGAGATAGCGCAGAAATTGCAGCGTATCGCCCAGGCCTTGTTCCGCCCATAACAGCAAGGTCCCGTGCGGCAATGGCTCCCCGCGCCATTGCGGCGCGGCAGTCTGCAAATTCGCGCCTTGCAGTTGCCGCGTCTGCCAGCGCGACTCGAACAGCGCCCAGCCGGCTTGCCAATCGCCAAGGGCGAGGCGGCAGTGGGCTTGTTCCATCCTGACCTCGGCAAAATCCGGCCTTTGCACTTCTGCCGTAGCGTAACTGGCCAGGGCTTCGCTATGGCGGCCATCCTTCTGCAGAGCGTTGCCCCGGTTGAACAAGGCTACAAAATCGTCAGGCGTGACGGCGAGTACGGCTTCGTAACAGGCCAGGGCCTCGACATGACGATTCATCTTCAACAGCAAATTACCCAAGCCGATCCAGCCTGCGTGGCAGTGGGCATCGAGTTCGATCGCCTGGCGGTAGCGCGCTTCCGCATCGCCCATGCGCCCCACGCGCTCAAGCAAGAGGGCGCGCTCGCAGCAAGATGAGGGGTCGGCGGAATCGCCTTCCAGTTCTTGCAATGCGGCATGCAGAGCCGCGTCGCGCAAGGGCAAGACATGCGCCACCGCCTGGCGCGCAAGGCTGCGGTCGAAATCGACCAGCGCCGCGCGCGGCCGCCCCATGGCCAGCAAGAGCGTGCCGCGCTTGACGAGAGTAACGGGAAAATCGGGAGCCAGGGCTTGCGCCTCGTCGAGACAGCCCAGCGCTTCCTGGATTTGTCCCTGCTGCTGCAGGGTAATGCTCCGGGCAATCAGGGCGACGATTTGCTCGGCGAGCGGCGACATCAGCTGCGGTAGATCAGGGCAACCGCCTCCGTCGCGATTCCTTCCTCGCGCCCGAGGAAGCCGAGCTTTTCGTTTGTCTTGGCCTTGACGTTGACGCATTGCGGCGCGACGTCGATGTCGTCCGCAATATTGGCTACCATTTGGGCGATGTGCGGTGCCATTTTCGGCTGTTGGGCTATGATGGTGGCATCGACATTGCCGATCGCATAGCCTGTTTCGCGCACGCGCCTGGCAGCTTCGCGCAACAGCACGCGCGAGTCCGCGCCGGCGAATTGCGGGTCGGTATCGGGGAAATGGCGGCCGATGTCGCCCAAGCCGGCAGCACCGAACAGAGCATCGGTGACGGCGTGCAGCAAGGCATCGGCATCGGAGTGCCCGAGCAGGCCTGTCTTATGCGGGATCGTCACGCCGCCCAAAATCAGCGGGCGGCCCGGTACCAGGACGTGGCAATCATAGCCCTGGCCGATTCGAAATGGCGGAAGCGTCATGCGTTCTCGTTAGTGGATGAAGCCGGGCATTCGTGCAGATACATTTCAGCCAGCGCGACATCTTGCGGCAAGGTCACCTTGAAGTTGCGCGCACTGCCCTCAACCAATCTGGGCTGCAAACCGAGGGCTTCGATCGCGCTCGATTCGTCGGTCACGTCATCCACCGTTTCGAGCGCGCGGCGCAGCATGGCATAGCGGAACATTTGCGGCGTCTGGGCCGCCCACAGCCCGCTGCGCGGCACGGTGGCCTGTACGCGTCCGTCGCCTGCGCCGCGTTTCAAGGTATCGATCACAGGCATGGCAAGCAAGCCGCCGACCGGGTCATCGTCGAGCGCTTGGATCAGCCGGGCAATCATGTCGGTGGTCAAACCGGGCCGCGCCGCATCGTGCACCAAAACCCAGTCGTCGGCATCGGCAAAGTCGCTCAAGACACTCAAGCCCTTGCGCACCGAAACATGGCGCGTGGCGCCGCCGTTGAAAATGACGGTAACGCGGCCTTCGAGGTGAGGCGCACCCGCCATGACATCCTTGATGTATTTGTCTTCGGCGTTGACAACGACGTAGGTGTGTTCGATCAGCGGGGAAGCGGCAAAGGTGTCGAGCACGTGCAGCAACATCGGCTTGCCGGCAATCATCACGTATTGTTTCGGGGAGCTGGAACCCATGCGCGCACCGACGCCGGCGGCTGGGATCAGGGCAAAGTGACGAGGTCCGGTCATACTTTTACTTCAATGCGTGTGCAGGCGGTGGAGCGATTTGTGCGTACTATTCTAGCCTCTTGCGGCATCGCCTGCACCGGCTTTGCGCGGTCACGTCAGCGTTGTTCGCTCTTTTCCACCTGCGCAACCAGCAAGTCCTTGAATTCATTGAGTTCTTGCGCATTCAAGTCGGACACGAGCCAATAATTCATGCCATGCTCGTTCCAATGCTGCAATTGATAGCCATCACGCGAAACCGACAAGGCCGGCGCTGCCGTGTGGCCGCGCTCCGGCCATTCGTAAAGATTGATGGTATGCAAGCGGTGATGATATACGATGGCGGCGACGTTATGCCGGTCAATGTAATCGAGCCGGCCGCCGACCAGCGGATAGCCTTGCGCGCTGAAGTCAGCCACGTTGGGCGCGAAGTCGAGCTTGTCGGCAAACCAGGGTTTGACCGTATGCTGATCGGTTGAGGCCACGTCGGACAGGTGCGACACCATCATCGAGCGTGCATGGCCGGAAATCACGTCTTGCTCCAACAAGTCGAGGTCGGATGGGCGCGACAGATAGAGCGAGAACATGAAGGCGAATGCCAAGGCTCCGGCACCGGCGAACCCGCCGTTCAGCCAGGCCCAGGACAGCTTGAAGGACTTTTTTGGCATGTATCGGCTCTTGACGGCATGCCCTGTGTCGTTGCCCGCTTCATTACGAATGGCGATGGCAATGCGCCGGCGCAAGGCTTCGGGCGCGGCGTGAACCTGCCCGTTCTTGAGCGCCTGCTTCAAATCCGCCAGGGCAGCACGCTCCGCCTCACAAGCGGCGCAGCCGGCCACGTGCGCGCCCAATTGTGCCGAGCTCGCGGCATCAAGTTCGCCGTCCACGTCGGCCTGCAGCAATTTTTTGGCTTCTTCGCAGTGCATATCAGCACCTACCCTTCAGGAACTCACCCAGCATCTTGCGCGCTCGTGCCAGGCGCGACATGACCGTACCCAGCGGCACACCGGCAATATCGGCAATTTCCTTGTACGACAAATCATTCATCTCTTTCAGCACGATTACCTCGCGGAAAGCCGGCGGCAGCTTTTCCAGCGCATGATTGACTTCACGCTGCCTGTCGCGCACCATCATGGCCTCTTCGGGATTGCCTCGGCCCGCCTGGTCTCCCGTCATCGGCATGCCATGCGCGTCCCGCTCCTCCGCACCGAGCAATTCTTCGTCAAACTGGACGTGCTCATGCCGCTCTTCACGCAGAGAAGTGAAATAGGTATTGCGCACAATAGTCAGCAACCAGGCGCGCGCATCATCACCGCGAAACCCGTCGAAAAAGCGGAACGCGCGCAGAAACGCGTTTTGCACCAGGTCTTCCGCTTGATGGTCGTTGCGCGTGAGCCAACGCGCCAGGTTGTATGCCGCATCGAGATGCGGCATTGCTATCGCTTCGAATTCCCTAGTCTTATCGTTTTCATCCAAAAAAGCACCTCTTGACTGTAAAGACCGGCCGGCACGTCGATTTATTCCGGAATTTTTTTCTTTTTTCGGGAATATCGCAGCACCAGTCAGAGTTATGCATGTTGAGGGCAGCAAATTTATTCATTGACTATGGGGATTATGACATGCTCCGATTCACTTACCTCTTTGCCGTAGTGACCGTGCTGGCGCAAGTCCCGTGCTATGCCTCCGGCGATGCTATCCACGGCGGCCAGCTCTATCAGGCCAAATGCACGGCCTGCCATTCCATCGAGTACAACGGGGTCGGCCCTGCGCACAAGAACCTGTTCGGGCGCAGGGCGGGCAGCCTGCCTGACTACAGCTATTCTCCGGCATTGAAGGCCTCGAAAGTCGTCTGGGATGAAAAGACCATAGACAAATGGCTGACCAACCCGCAAAAGTTCATCCCCGGACAGAAAATGGGCTTCCAGGTCGCATCGGCGCAAGAGCGCGCCGACCTGATCGCCTACCTCAAGCAGGCAACGCAGCAATGACAATCGCTTATTAGGAGAACCAACATGCTAGACCGACGCAAATTCCTCAGGCTCACCGCTGCCGGCGGTGGAGCCGTATTCATGTCCGGCCTGTATGGGCAGGCCTGGGCTGCGGATGCGGCTTACAAGGATTTTTATTTCGTGCAACTTTCCGACTGCCACTGGGGTTACAGCGGCGATGCCAACCCGGAAGCGGCCAATACACTCAAGAAAGCCGTCGCCGCCGTCAATGCGCTCGAGGTGGCGCCCGATTTCATCGTCTTCACCGGCGACTTGACGCACACCACGGACGACCCGAAGGAACGGCGCCGCCGCATGGCGGAATTCAAAAGTATCATCGCCGACCTGAACATCAAGACCATACGCTTCATGCCAGGCGAGCACGATGCATCGCTGGACTTCGGCGCCGCATTCAAGGAAAACTTCGGCGACACGCATTACAGCTTCGATCACAAGGGCGTGCATTTCATTGCGATCGACAATGTCTCCGACCCGGGCGCCAAGATCGGCGACGAGCAGCTCGCCTGGCTCAAGGCCGATCTCGACAAGCAAGCCAAGGACGCGCGCATCGTAGTGTTCACCCATCGCCCGCTTTTCGACCTGGCGCCCAAGTGGGACTGGGCCACACGGGACGGCGACAAAGCGATTGCGCTCTTGACCCCCTATCGCAACGTGACCGTGTTCTACGGCCACATCCACCAGGAACACCACCATCAAACCGGCAATATTGCGCACCACGCGGCCAAGTCGCTGGTGTTTCCTCTGCCCGCGCCGGGCTCGCAGGACAAGCGCACGCCGCTGCCGTGGGATCCTGCTGCGCCGTTCAAGGGCCTGGGTTTCCGCGAAATCGAGGCCGATGCCGACAGCAAGGGCTATGAGGTCAAGGAATACCCCGTCATCAAGGCATAAGCATGGACAAGACCAGAAGATCGTTAATGATGAGCGTGGTGGGCGTGGGCGCCCTGGCGCTGGCCGGCGTCGCCGCCGCAAAATCGGCTGCCGCTACAGGCAAGGCCAAGGAAAAAGTTGTCAAGCTCGAAGCAAGGAAATTCGTCTATACCCCGGATCGCATCGTGCTGAAAAAAGGTCAGCCGGTCGTGTTGGAAATTACCTCGCTCGATTTCACGCATGGCTTCAAGATTCCAGACTGGAATATCCGCACCGACCTGCTGCCGGGGCAAGTAACGAAAGTCCACTTGAAACCGGATATGGCGGGGGAATTCGACTTTTTGTGCGATAACTTCTGCGGCGACGGCCACGAAGGGATGAGCGGGAAGATCGTGGTGAAAGCGTAAGGAACGGCGGCTTTGATATTGCAGGGTGGGCCGGGGGTCGCTATGCCGAGTAGCGCTACCCACCGTGCGAATAAAGAAAGTCCTTTGACGGATCTGGCCGGTTACGCCTGCGGGCTAACCGGCCATACCGCCCGAACGCGGACGGCACAAAGAACACGGGGTCAGAACGAATCGCATTGCATCATGCCGGGCGAACTGAAGCAGGTCGTCATCACCGGATAGCGCTGCGCATTTTCGGCGGTACCAAGGCGCAAGACGCAATTGCGCCAGGCGTCCGTATCTTGCGGAAAGCCGAGCTTCTGGCAAGCCGGGCCGTATTCCACCATCATATCTTCCATCTCTTTTTGTGCTCGCGCGGCGCGGTCGGCCGGCGTGCTGCACGCCGCCAACGAGAGTACCGCCAAAGCCAGCATCATGGTACGCATCACAATCTCCTTTTGAATGAAGCTTTATTATATGGACTTCCTGTAATCAAGTTTAGCTTAGTTCATCGCCAAATCCTGTAACAGTATTTTAATAACTCGTTACACATTAGCCAAACGCGAGCGCTACATTTGTAGCGCAGGACACGTGGCTCATGGCCGGTTCCCACTCGAATCGCATCGTTTATAATGGCGACGATGCAATTCGATCTGAAGAAATCCCTTCCCAAGCCCGGCCATCGCTTTGCCCTCCCCGCGGTACATGGTTCGGCCGACGCCTACGCGCTCGCCCAAGCCGCTGCTGCATTGAAGGCCGAGCGGCGCATGCTGGCCGTGGTGGTGGCCAATGCCACCGATGCGCAGCGGCTGCTGGCCGAAATCCCCTGGTTCGGCGGCGAACCTGCACTATCCTGCCACCTGCTGCCGGACTGGGAAACCCTGCCCTATGACGCCTTTTCGCCGCATCAGGACCTGGTGTCGGAACGCCTGGCCACACTGCATGAAATCCGGAACGGCCAATGCGATGTACTGATCGTGCCGGCCACGACGGCGTTGTTGCGCATGGCACCGCCTGCCTTCCTCGCGGCTTACACCTTCTTCTTCAAGCAGGGCGAGACGCTGGACGAGGCCAAGCTGAAGTCGCAGCTGACGCTGGCGGGCTACACCCATGTTACGCAGGTGATGTCGCCCGGCGAATACTCGGTGCGCGGCGGCTTGATCGACCTGTTCCCGATGGGATCAGCCCTGCCCTACCGGCTCGATCTGTTCGGCGACACCATCGAAACCATACGCACCTTCGACGCCGATTCACAGCGTTCGCTGTATCTCGTCAAGGAAGTGCGCCTGCTGCCGGGGCGCGAATTCCCGATGGACGAGGCGGCACGCACCGCCTTCCGCGCACGCTGGCGTGAGCAGTTCGAAGGCGATCCATCGAAATCGGCGATCTACAAGGATATTGGCCATGGTATCGCCTCGGCAGGTATCGAATACTACCTGCCGCTGTTTTTCGATGAAACGGCGACACTGTTCCAATACCTGCCCGGCAACGCAACCTTTGCCCTGGTCGGCGATATCGACGGTGCGATCAAACGTTTCTGGAACGACACCGTTTCGCGCTATCAATTCCTTAAAGCCGACCGCGAACGGCCGCTGCTTGCGCCGGAACGGCTGTTCCTGACCGACGAAGACTTCTACACGCTGGCCAAGCCGCATGGGCGTTGGGTTGTGCAGCAAGGCGCCGAGGCGAGCGACATCTCTGCGCCCCTGCCCAATATTGCCGTCAACCGCCGTGCCGACGACCCGCTCGTCAATCTGCGGTCTTATTTATTGCAGACCGGCAGGCGCGTGATGATTTGCGCCGAATCGCAAGGGCGACGCGAAACCCTGCAGCAGTACTTCAACGAATACGACCTGACGCTGCCGCTGTGCGAAGGCTATGCCGATTTCGCCACCGGCGCCGCCAAGCTGATGCTGGGCGTCGCGCCCTTGCAAGCCGGCTTCCAGATCGGCGCAGCCGACGGCGGCCTGGCTTTCGTCACCGAGACCGAACTCTACGCCGGTTCGGGCCGGCGCGCGGGAAAAAAGATGCAGGAAGGCGCCACCCAGGTCGAAGCCATGGTGCGCGACCTGTCGGAGCTGAAAATCGGCGATCCCGTGGTGCACGTCAACCATGGCATCGGCCGCTATCTGGGCTTGATCAGCGAAGACATGGGCGAAGGCACGACCGAATTCCTGCATCTGGAATATGCCAACGAGACCAAGCTCTATGTGCCGGTGTCGCAACTGCACCTGATCTCGCGCTATTCCGGTGCCTCGCCTGAAGATGCCCCGTTGCATAGCATGGGTTCGGGCCAGTGGGAAAAAGCCAAGCGCCGCGCCGCGCAACAGGTGCGCGACACGGCGGCGGAATTGCTCAATCTTTACGCACAGCGTGCATTGCGCCAAGGGCACTCCTTCCAGTATTCGGCGCATGACTATGAAGCCTTTGCCGAGAGCTTCGGTTTCGAAGAGACGCCGGATCAATCGGCCGCCATCAATGCCGTGATCCGCGACATGACCAGCGGCAAGCCGATGGACCGTCTGATCTGCGGCGACGTCGGCTTCGGCAAGACCGAGGTCGCATTGCGCGCCGCCTTTGTCGCGGTCATGGGCGGCAAGCAGGTCGCCATCCTCGCGCCGACCACCCTCCTGGCCGAGCAGCACGCGCAAACCTTCGCCGACCGCTTCGCCGATTGGCCGGTGAAGATCGCCGAACTGTCGCGCTTCAGGACGGGCAAGGAAGTGGCGCAGGCGATCAAGGGCATGGCCGACGGCACGCTGGACATCGTCATCGGCACGCACAAGCTATTGTCGCCCGAAGTCAAATTCACCCGGCTCGGTCTGGTCATCATCGACGAAGAGCACCGCTTCGGCGTCCGGCAAAAGGAAGCATTGAAGGCTCTGCGCGCCGAAGTCGACGTGTTGACGCTCACCGCCACGCCGATTCCGCGCACGCTGGGCATGGCGCTCGAAGGCCTGCGCGACTTTTCCGTAATCGCCACGGCACCGCAGAAACGGCTGGCAATCAAGACTTTCGTTCGCAGCGAAGGCGAATCGGTGATCCGTGAAGCCTGCCTGCGCGAATTGAAGCGCGGCGGCCAGGTGTACTTCCTGCACAACGAAGTCGAGACCATTCTCAATCGCAAGGCCATGCTCGAAGAACTGCTGCCCGAGGCGCGCATCGCCGTGGCGCATGGTCAGATGCATGAGCGTGAACTGGAAAAGGTGATGCGCGACTTCGTCTCGCAACGCTCCAATATCTTGCTCTGCACCACCATTATCGAAACCGGCATCGACGTGCCTACCGCCAACACCATCGTCATGCACCGCGCCGACAAATTCGGCCTGGCGCAATTGCACCAGTTGCGCGGCCGTGTCGGCCGTTCGCACCACCAGGCCTACGCCTACCTGCTGGTGCACGACGTGGGCGGCTTGACCAAGCAGGCACAACGGCGGCTGGAGGCGATCCAGCAGATGGAAGAGCTCGGCAGCGGCTTTTACCTGGCCATGCACGACCTGGAAATCCGCGGCGCGGGCGAAGTGCTGGGCGAAAACCAATCCGGCGAGATGCTGGAAATCGGTTTCCAGCTTTATTCCGAAATGCTCAACGAGGCAGTGCGGGCATTGAAAAATGGCGAGGAACCCGATACGGCCACGCCGCTTTCGGCTACCACCGAAATCAACCTGCATGTGCCTGCGCTCTTGCCGAACGACTATTGCGGTGACGTACACGAACGGCTTTCGCTCTACAAGCGCCTGGCCAATTGCGAATCGTCTGACCGGATCGACGACTTGCAGGAGGAATTGATCGACCGCTTCGGCAAGCTGCCCGAGGCCGGACGCGCGCTGATCGAGACGCATCGTCTGCGCATCGCCGCCAAGCCGGCCGGCATCGTCAAGATCGATGCGCACGGCGAGTCGCTGCAATTGCAATTCAAACCCAATCCCCCGATCGACGCGATGCGCATCATCGAGTTGATCCAAAAGAACCGCCATATCAAACTCAATGGACAAGACAAGCTGAAAGTGACTGCCAGCATGCCCGACCTGCCCGCACGTGTGGCGCAGGTGAAAAGCATCTTGCGCAGCCTGCTCGGCTGACTCAAATCGCAATGACCACTCTCACACTGCAAGGATTGCAATCAGACCCCGCCGTCATCGAGCGCATCGCCGCTGTTGCCGGCGCAAGCAAGATCGAAACGCCGCGCGACCATGCCTGGCGCTGCCACGGCGTTTCGCTTGACACCAGGGCGCAAGTCGACGTGCTGTGCTCGGAGCACCGGCTTGACTATGCCTTCCTGGCCGACGATCAGCTGCGCGATGTCAAACTGATCGCCATGGACATGGATTCGACGCTGATCACCATCGAATGCATCGACGAAATAGCCGATATGCAGGGCTTGAAGAAGGAAGTCTCGGAAATCACGGAAGCGGCCATGCGCGGCGAAATCGACTTTCCGCAAAGCCTGGCGCGCCGCGTGGCCTTATTGCAAGGACTCGATGCTGGCGCCTTGCAACGCGTCTATGACGAGCGGCTGCAATTGTCGCCCGGCGCGCAAAACATGCTCGACGGCGCGCGTGCGGCAGGCATCAAAACGCTGTTGGTCTCCGGCGGGTTTACCTTCTTCACCGACCGGCTGAAGCAACGGCTGAGCCTCGACTTCACGCTTGCCAATCAGCTCGAAGTCGTCCAAGGCAAACTGACAGGCAAGGTGATCGGCACCGTGGTTGACGCGGAGCAAAAGCGCAATAAGCTGCTGGCGGTATGCGCCGAGCTAGGCATTTCCCCCGCCCAAGCCGTGGCCATGGGCGACGGTGCCAACGACCTGCGCATGATGGATGCTGCTGGATTATCGGTGGCGTTTCGCGCCAAACCTGCGGTGCGAGAAAAAGCTGACGTGGCGCTCAATTACGTCGGCCTCGACGGCGTGCTTGCTTTCCTGAACTTGTAGGTTGGGTCGGACGTCGTTACGCCGAGCTGAGCGACGCCCAAGGATTCTACTTTCCATTTCCGACGAATCCGCTTGAGCCATCTACCGATGTCAGGCCGGGCCTCGCCAGGCTTCGCACATGTTTAGCCTGGGACATAAGTTCAACCCAAATTACCAACTGGTACTGGAGCAATACCTCAAGTCGAGTGAGTTTCCGTTTCCCAAGTGTAAAAAAACGTGTAATCTATACACCGGATTTGTTAAATTGACTGCCACGCCCCGATAGCCGCCGGCTGGCGTATGCTGTACCCGATATAAACATATTGTTCCCTCTCTCTCGCGAGTCACAGGCGGCGCTGCCATGAAATTGAGCACCTTTTCGTTCGAGCCGGTAAGCGGCTGGTCGCTCAAGGAATTTCCCGCACTCGATTCGGAACAGACGCTGGTGATGGTGTTTGCCTCGCCGGACTACCTCGACCAGCCTGAAGCATTATGGGAACTGTTCAATGCCTATCCGCAGGCGAAGATCGTCGGCTGTTCCAGTGCCGGCGAAATCATGGGGCCGCAGGTCAACGACACCAGTCTTTCGGTCGCCGTGCTGCAATTCGAGCGCAGCAAAGTGGAAGTGGTGTCGGCGGATATCGCCAACGCCGATCAATCGTTCGCCGTCGGCGCCGACCTGGCGCGACAGTTGCCGATCCGCCAGTTGTCCGCAGTGTTCGTGCTGTCGGACGGCTTGCATGTCAACGGCAGCGAACTGGTGAAAGGCTTGAACTCTGCCCTGCCTGCGGGCGTCACCGTCACGGGCGGCATGGCCGGCGACGGCGACCGCTTCGAGCGTACCTGGGTGATACGCGACCGCCGCCCGCAAACGGGCGCCGTCACTGCCGTCGGGCTTTATGGCCGGCGCCTGCGCGTGACACATGGATCGCGCGGCGGCTGGGACAGCTTCGGCCCCGAGCGGCGCGTGACACGCTCGGAGGGCAACGTGCTCTACGAACTCGACGGCAAGCCCGCGCTCGACCTGTACAAGGAATATCTCGGCGAACGGGCCGACGGCTTGCCGGCGACAGGACTGTTGTTCCCGCTCTCGATACGCGAAGATGCCAAGGACGCGCGCCAGATAGTGCGCACCATCCTGGCGGTGGACGAGGAACACCAATCGCTGACCTTTGCCGGCGACATTCCGCAGGAATGCATGGCCCAGCTGATGCGCGCCAATTTTGACCGGCTGGTCGGCGGCGCCAGTGCGGCGGCCGATCAAGCCGGATGGAAAGGCAACGGCGGAAACGAGACCCTGGCGATCGCCATCAGTTGCGTAGGCCGGCGCCTGGTACTGGGCGAGCGCGTGGAAGAAGAGACCGAGATCACCCTGGAGCATCTGCCGGCCGGTACGCGGCAGATCGGCTTCTACTCCTACGGCGAAATTTCCCCGCACGCATCAAAGCAGGCCGCCAGCGGTCCGTGCGAATTGCACAACCAGACCATGACGCTTACCACATTCGCGGAAGTCTGAGCCATGTTCAACGCCCACTCTCTCCTGTTGCGCCAGTTGAAACGCCTGGGCATCGAGATGGGCAAGCGTCCGGCCAACGCCCAGCAATGGCTGCTGTTCCTCGACCGGGTAAACCGCGCCTACACCGAGGCGGATCAGGAACGCTACCTGATGGAGCGTTCGCAGGAAATCGCTTCGCGCGAGATGCAGGAACTTTACGGCCATATCGAGGAAGCGCAACGCATCGCCGGCCTGGGCAATTGGTCGTTCGACCGCACCCGGCGCAAGGGCTTATGGTCCAAGGAATGCGCGCGCATCTTCGGCTACAATCCGCCCGCACCGATGCCGACCTACAAAGAACTGTCGCGCCGCGTGCACCGGGAAGACCGGGTGCAGGTCAAGGACCGCACCGAAGCGGCATTCCACGATGGCAAGGACTTCGAGATCGAGTTCCGCTGGCTGCTGCCCGACGGCGCGACGCGCTGGCTGCGTGTGGCGTCGCAGGTACAGAAAAACGAATCGGGCAAGGTCGTCAGGCTGCATGGCACCGTGATGAACGTGACGGCACGCAAGCTGGTCGAATTGCGCCAGGCGATGGAGCACACCGTCACGCGCCTGCTCGCGGAAACCGAGGCGCCGCTCGAAGTGATGCCCGAAGTGATCGAGACGATTTGCGAAACGGCGGACTGGAAAGGCGGCGTGCTCTGGACGCTGGACAAGGCCGCGGGAGCCTTCAACCGCAGCGCCAGTTGGTGCCAGCCGCAACCGCGCATCGAGACTTTCTTCCGCCTATACAAGTCGCAGATGAAGCGCCCGCAGGCCGGCAGCCCGGTCGCACGCGTGATGCTGTCGAAGGCGCCGGTATGGTATGACGACGCGGCACGCACCGGCGTCCAGCGCGAGCCGGAACTGCGCTCCATTTTTGCGCTTCCCATTCTGGCCGGCGGCGAGATCATTGGCATGATGGAATTCTTCAACGACGTGCGCCAGTTCGCCGACCCGGACATGCTGCTTTCGGCGCACTTTATCGGGCGCCACATCGGCCAATTCTTCCAGCGCAGCCAGGCCGAAGTCGCCCTGCGCGAAAGCGAGGCGCATTTCCGCTCGCTCGTCGAGCAGGCGTCGGACAGCTTCTTCGTGCATGACGTGGACGGCCGCTTTGTCGACGTCAACCAGCGCGCCTGCGAAAGCCTCGGCTATACGCGCGAAGAATTGCTGCGAATGAACCTGGCCGACGTCGATCTCAACCAGCCGGTTTCCGAGTTGCGCCACCTGCGCGACCGCATCGACGCGCAGGATAAGCATGCGCCGGTAGCGTTGGAAAGCCGCTACCGGCGCAAGAACGGCAAGGAATTCCCGGTCGAAATCCGCATGGGGCCGATCGACATAGACGGCCAGCGCTACCTGCTCTCGTTGGTGCGCGACGTGACCGAGCGCAAGGAAATGCAGGATCACATCGAGCACCTGGCTTTCCACGATCCGCTGACCGAACTGCCCAACCGGGCGATGTTCAACCGCCACCTCAATCACGCGATCGCCCATGCCCAGCGCTATCACAAGGGGCTGGCGGTGCTCTTCATCGACCTCGACCGCTTCAAGAATATCAACGACACGCTGGGCCATGATGCCGGCGACCGCCTGCTGAAGGAGATGGCGAACCGCATCAGCTCCTGCCTGCGCCAATCTGACGTGGTGGCGCGCACTGAGCGCAACATAGGGGGCGGCAACGTCACCGGCGGCGATCTCGTTGCGCGCCTGGGCGGCGACGAATTCGTCGTGCTCATCGAAGAGGTGACCGATACGGCGCGCGTGTCGCACATTGCGCGCAAGCTGCTGGCGGCCCTGGTCAAGGAATTTCCGCTGGAAGGGCAATTGATCCACGTTACCGCATCGATCGGCATCAGCACCTTCCCCGAGGATGGGCGCAACGAGTTTTCGCTGATGAAACATGCCGACATTGCGATGTACCGCGCCAAGGAACGCGGCAAGAATACCTTCCAGTTCTACTCGGCGCAGATGGATCTGCATTCGGCCGAATTGCTCGCGCTCGAATCGGGCCTGCGCCGCTCGCTCGAGCGCAAGGAATTCGTGCTGTTCTACCAGCCCAAGGTGGAAGCGCGGACCGGCCGCATCACCGGCGTCGAAGCGCTGGTGCGCTGGCAGCATCCCGAACTGGGACTGGTTTCGCCGGTGCATTTCATCCCTCTGGCGGAGGAAAGCGGCTTGATCGGCCCGTTGTCGCAATGGGTGATCCAGGAAGCGCTGAGCCAGAACCGGCGCTGGCAGGAGCTGGGCCTGCCGTCGTTACGCGTGGCGATCAATCTGTCGGCGCGCCAATTTGTCGACGAAGAGCTGCTGACCGATACGCTGCGCGCACTGAGGGAATCGACCCTCGACCCGAGCCTGCTCGAACTCGAAATCACCGAGAGCATGATGATGCACAACACGGAAAAGACGGTGCAAATCCTGTCCGAACTGCGGCGCGTCGGCATCCGCATCGCTATCGACGACTTCGGCATCGGCTACTCTTCACTGTCGCATCTGAAACGTTTTCCGATCGACACGATCAAAATCGACCGCTCCTTCATCAAGGACGTCCCGGGGGACAAGGCAGACGAGGCAATCACGGAAGCCATCATCGCCATGAGCAAGAGCTTGCAGATCAAGGTGGTGGCCGAAGGTGTGGAATCCCTCGAGCAGTTGCGCTTCCTGCGCGCGCGCGGATGCGACGAGATTCAGGGCTACTTCTTCAGCCGGCCCGTATCCGCCGCCGAATTCGCGCGGCTCCTGACCGAGAATTCCGCCAGTCCGCGGGCTTATGCCTGACACGTTTGCCTGACGTCCTTATCTGCGCCTATGCTGAACTTGTTTCTTAAATCGCTGCTCGGCGCCGCCGCCGTGCTGGCGATCGCCCTGCTGTCGCGCTCCAAAGTATTTTTCATCGCCGGCCTGGTGCCGCTGTTCCCGACGTTTGCGCTGATTGCGCATGCCATCGTCGGCACCGAGCGCGGCATGGCCGATTTGCGCACCACAGCCATCTTCGGACTGTGGTCCCTGCTGCCCTATGCGGTCTACCTGTCCTTGGTGGTTTGGCTCAGCACACGCTGCACGCTGGCACTGACCTTGGGTGCCGCCACCCTGGCCTGGCTGGTCGCCGCGAGCGTCCTGGTGTTTGCCTGGACCAGGCTCTAACCCTGAACCTTGGCGGGCTCCCCGCCCTTCTTCGCTTCCTGCACCGCGGCTTCCTCGAAACTTTCCCATGGAATTTCAGTGGCCTCGGACTTGGGCAAATCCTTGTAGTGCACCAAGCCTTCGTTGATGTAGTCGTCCGCGCCTTCGATGCGCTTAGGCGGTTCGGTATTGCCCGTGGCCGCTTCGCGCGGCGCTACTTTGATCGGGAAACGCCAATAGATCTTGTCGAGTTCCACGCCGCAGGTCTTCTTGACGTGATCGCGCAAAGCGATTTCGATGATGTGCGAGAGACGGAACTGCTTCATCGGCTCAGACTCGACGAAAGCGGTGAAACGATCACCCTGCAGATTGACGCATCCGACCGATACGCCCACGCCGGTCTTGTTGAAATATTCCACCAGCACGGCACTTACCTGGTCCAGCCGCTTCCTGCCGCGGGCGGCACGGCTCTTTTCGCGAACCAGATGGGTCAACATGGCAAGCACGATGATCAGGGCTGCGGCAAGCGCCCCCAGCACCGGCAAATTGAATTGAACGGGCATTGCGTATGGTCTCCTCGATCCGGCGACAGAAAGCGTCGCTTGTTGCCCTCCGGTGCCCCCTGCTCAAAGGTTCAGAAAGGGTCAGGTTTACGGTTTACCGGAGCATAGGAGATAAGGTACCCGGAATTCCCGCTTCGGTACAGTTTTTTGCTTTCACAATTCGAGGTTGTGCTACAGTGGCGGGCGGAAAAATGCCGATTTGGTGCGGCCTGTTTTGCATTCCGGATCGCTCGTTATACCTCACCGGCGAAACCTGTCATATGGGCTGATGGTATCATAATCCGCTACCGACCGAAAGAACCGGGTAGCGAGGCCGCGCGAGTCCGCCAGCCGCGTGCCAGTGTCGGCGAAAACGGCACGATGTAACAATTTAAACCGGATAAAACGCCACACATGGCAACATCCCACATTTGCAGAAGAGATTTGGAGCGCAGCATGCACGTTGTAAGAAAAGCCGTATCGATGGTTCTGTTCACAATGGTATCGGCGATCATGTTGGCCGGCTGTCACGGATCAAACGTAGCCGTGGCCAGTTCGACGCCGCCAAAAGGCTCTTTCACCTACGCCACAACGTCCGCCTCCACTCCGCTGTCGATCACCTTCACTGGCACGGGCAGCGCCACCGCAGATAGCAACCCCGTCACGTTTACCTGGAGCTTCGGCGACCAGACGGTATCGGGCAGCACGCAAGCGACAACGGGAACCCCGGTCACCCACGTCTATGCCGAACCCGGCACCTACGACGTCACCCTGACGATCACGGACGATCACGGCAGTTCGATCAATTCCATCCAGACCCTCGTCATTACTCCTTCTGCCGGCACCGGCTTGGGTGTCGAGAACTGGAGCTGGCTGGGCGGCAGCAAGTATGCCAACAGCGTCGGCACGTACGAGACCCAATTCACGGCCGATGCAAAAAACCTGCCGAGCGCGCGTCAATATGCCGCCACCTGGTATTCGGGCGGGAAACTGTGGATGTTCGGCGGTGCGGGTTATGATTCGGCGGGCAACGTCGGCGCCTTGAGCGATTTGTGGTATTGCACGCCGCCCAGCACCACAAAGGGCACGGGTACAGGCGGGAATGCATCGTTGCGTGCCGGCGCCCCGGGTAATCCCCTTGGAAATTGCGTATGGACTTGGGTGGCAGGCTCGAATATGTCAGGCGCCTCCGGCATCTATCCCGCTTCCGCAGGCACCTTCAGTGCCGTCAGCATACCGGGCGCACGCTCGGCGGCGGCCACCTGGACCGACTTGAATGGCAATCTGTGGCTGTTCGGCGGCGCAGGCTACGATTCCAAGGGTGCCAACGGCGAACTCAACGATATGTGGTCGTTCAGCGCAAGCGGCCAGTCGGAATGGGTTTCCGGTGCCAATGTGATCAATGACCAAGGCAACGCCACCACGCCGTCGGCCCGCGCCTATGCCACGGCCTGGACCGATCACGACGGCAACTTCTGGCTGTTTGGCGGACAAGGCGTCAATAGCGCCGGCACGACGATCTATTTGAACGACTTGTGGTGCTTTACGCCGGCCTATCAAGGCAAAAAAGCTTGCGCGACCGGGGCAACCGGTGCCGCGCCAACGGCACAAGCCGGCACGCCCATCACTTCAGGCACCTGGACGTTGGTCGCCGCCGGCACCTCGGCCGGTAACGGTGCCGGGGTCTATGGCACCAAGGGCCAAACCGCCTCAACCAACATCCCCGGCGGACGCATCAACGCCCAGCACTGGGTTGACGGCTCCGGCAACCTCTGGATGTTCGGCGGCAGCGGCTATGACGCCAGCGGCACCTTTGGTTCATTGAACGATGTTTGGAAGTTTTCTCCCGCCACCGCGACCGTCGGAAAAACGAACTGGACCTTCGAGTCCGGGGCCAACGCCGTCGGCGCGACAGAATCCACGGGCACGAAGGGCCAAGGCTCAACGGCCAACTACCCCAGCGCACGCCTCGGCACGATTGGCTGGGTAGATTCCACAGGCACCATACTCTGGATGTTCGGCGGCAGCGGTTCGGACTCGACCGCGACCACTGCCACCAGTGACGGCGGCGGCGCGTTGAACGAGCTATGGGCCTACAACACGCTGAATAATGAATGGGCTTTCATGGCAGCAACAAACATTACGATCAGCGCAAGCGGAAGCACCAGTCCCGCCTCCGGCGGCGTAGCCGGCAGCGCCGGTATATATCAGCCGCTGGGCACTATTTACACTTGGGGTATCCCGGGCTCGCGCTTATGGTCAAACGTGTGGGTCGATTCCAGCAATAACGTCTGGATTTTCGGCGGGACCGGCGATGACGCCATCGGCACGTCTGGTTATCTGAACGACCTGTGGCTGATGCAGCCGACGTCGGCACCGGCCTGGTAAGGCTGCCAGCACCGCAATCGCTGCGCCCCTAAATCGTAGAGCCGGGTTCACCAACGGCCCGTCTACGTTCGAATTCTCAAACCCGCCGTGAGGCGGGTTTTTTTCGGAGTATTCGCAACCTCACTGGAAGCCAAAGAACGCAGTCGCCGCCGTCTGCGATGAATCGATCAAGCCGACCAGCAATTCGGGCCCAGCCGTCGTCTGCTGCACCAGGGCGATACCCGCCACCGTCTGTCCCGGCAACGCGCACGGACCAGCGCCAAAGGTGAGCGACACATTGAAGACGTTCTTGCCGCTCGGCCGCGGCACCGCTGTGCCCATGAAGCCGCAACCGGAGGATGACGCGCCCGACAGGCTGCCGCTGCCCGATATCGCGAGGGTAGCCGTTTCGCCATCAAGCAGCGAGCCCGACCAGGTGCCAGCAACCTGGCTCAGATTCGCCGGAGTCGAATAGACATAGCTCGCGGTCGAATATGGAACAAGAGAAAAAGTCTCGCTCAAGCCGCCGCCGGATACGGTGCCGGAGAGGCTTTGTTGCGCAGCATAGGTGCCGCTTGCCGTTTCCTGTTGCGGAACATCGCCAGGCGAGCTGAAAGCGGTCAGCGCAGCCGTGAAACCACCGTTGCTGAAGTCCGAAGAACCAACGGTCATCCCGTCGACAAGGAATCATCCATTGGAGAGGCTGCCGTACAGTATCCATAGCGCGCCGCCATCGAGGGCAATGCCGTTGACGAACTGCCCCGTGGAAGTCGTGCCCGCATAGACGCCCTGATAGGTAACCATGGTTTCAAGCGCCGCGATCGTTGGGTCTATTGCGAGCGTTTCAAAGGTCGCAAGACCGGTTGCGCCATCGACCTCGCCAAGCAAGCCCCGGCCGGCTTGCGCTGCCGTCGCGCCTTCATATGCGCTGATAGCATGTTGCGCACCGATCTGATCGGTGAAGTAAGCAGCCAACGAGAGACGATTTTGCACAAGCAGCGCGTCGGACAATCCTTGCGAAGTGATATTCGTCTGCGCACCCGCCATGATCGCAAGCGCGGCGTCGCCTTTGCTGAGCTGGCCGGAATCGATTGCGCCAACCCAAAAGTCGAGGCCGGATTGCGCCGGCTGACGGCTCAACACGTTATTGAATATCGCCTGCACAAATTGCTGTGTCGTACCGCTGCCGTATAAGGTTTGCGATTCCTTGCTGGTGCCGAATGCATCGATCAGGCTCTTGACAGCGGGGTTGCTTGAATAGGCGACGGCCAGGTTGCCCACTTCAGTCGGCGCGCCTGCAGCTTGCAGGGCAGCGGAGAAGTTGGCGAGCCCGGTGGGGTCGGCAGGCCTGCCGAATTAAGCGATGCAGAGCGCCTGCACGGCCACATCGTAGGAGGAGGCGCCTTGCTTGACGGACGGCCGGAGCGTTTTGACTTGAGTTTTCTGTGACGCGCCGTTGGACGGCGTGCCGGCGTCCCCGCAAGCGGCAAGCAAAACGGCTGCGAAGGTAACGGCGATACGATTCTTCATGCGAGGCTCCAAATGTTGATGAACGGCAGCAAAGTGCCAAAGCCCCAAGAGCGGACGATTATTTATTTTTGACAATTATACAAGTTGCGCCCCCCAAGGAACTGGAGCGGGCGCACAGCAGCGCAAGTGAAGGCTGTCTTGAATTTAATGGGGAGATGATGAGCAGAAGTAAAAAACGCCCGAAAACGGGCGTTTTTACTATTTTTTTGGCGGACGCAGGAAGTCTAATTATCGGCGGAAATCCACAAGCCATGCGGGTTTTCAAGAATTTGAAATCGCCAATACCGTCAACAATACCGACAAACATGTTTTCAACATCCAATCGACTAGGCAGGCCGCCGGCGGTCAAAGGTACGCCTCAGTTCGAGCAATGAAAATTTCCAATTGACAAGGGCTTTTCAATAGAAGGTATCGCCGGACCTTGGAGGAAAAATGTGCCAATATATCAAGTCGCAAAACTAGAGAGTGCGAATACGCGAGATGAGCACGTATCTATCTGCACCAGAACTCGCCGATTTGATCGGGTGCCGTCCCAACAGCTTTGCCTGCATGCGGCGTTGGCTCGACAAGAACGGCTGGCCTTATGTGCCAAACCGCATTGGCATGCCCATGGTAAGCAAGGCCTTCCACGACGCGAGAATGAGCGGCCAAGCTCCGCGGGTAGGCGAGCCGGGTATTGAACCTGACTTTTCAATGTTCGATTAGCCAAGAAGCTTGTTTGCATTATTTGGCGCGGAAGTTACAGCAGGGACAGGAACTGTAACTGCACAAGGAAAGATTCATGGCTGAAGACGGAAAATCTATTTTTCTAAGCGAAGGTGACGTCGCTATCCTTACAGGACGAAAAACGAAAAGTTTCCAGATAGCGCAGCTGCGTGCGATGGGAATTCCATGTTTTATCGATGCTGCTGGACGGCCCATAGTAGCGCGCGCGGTCATCGAAGGTACTGGCAAATCCAGGGCCGACTCTACCCCGCCGACGGAACCGAACTGGAAGGCTCTTGAGGAGCTTGTCCCAAGAGGCAAGAAAAAAGTCCAGACGTAACCTTGCCACGCCCGACGACGAAGTGAAAATGAGCGCGTCCAATAAAAAGGAATCGTTGGAAGCATGGGTGCGGCGAACGACTCCAGGGCTTGCACCAACGCCCGCGTCGAGTTCGACTGGCGGAAAAACACCCCGCCTCGTTCCCTTGGCAGAGTGGGCAAAAATTGTTTTCGGCTAATTCGCTCCTCACAAGAATACGTTGCGTCGATGGGTGCATGATGGCCGTATCCAGCCCCCGCCGAAGAAGGTAGGAAAGGCTTGGTTTGTCAGCCCAAATGCAGAATATTGGAACGATTGAGTGCAGTTATGACCGACACCATCCTGACCAAACAGCAGCTTGCGGAGTGGCTTCAATGCAGCACGAAGCATATCGAACGCAGGGTTAAGGAAGGACTGCCCTTTATTCCGTTCGGGCCGCGAGCGATGCGATTTAGCCAGGAGTCGGTTTTAAGGTGGCTAATGTCACGAGAGTCTTGCCTCGTGCCGATAGCCCCTCGCAGCAACGCCAAGTTGAAATTAATGCCGCCATCGAATGCCTATACGGAATATTGCCGGCAGGCGCAGGAAAAACGAGCGCTCAGGGCGAAGAACGCGATCACCAAAGGTTCAAAATGAGGGAAGAAATCACAACGCTGCCGTCAATCGGCAAGCCGGATTTGTCTCTCGTTGACTAGGTACTTTTAGCATGGCTTTTTTGCCCCAGGCGTTGTCTCGCCCCCGAGAATGGCATCAGAGACTGACGACAACGCCTGCGAAATCAGGATTGCCTACGACAACAATGCAAAGTTGAAACCGACATGCTCAACGCAAAGGAAGCGGCCGAAAGGCTCGGCATAAGTCGAGGCATGATTTACGCCCTCGCCGCGCCAAACGGCCCGATACCATGTCAGCGCATTGGTCGCACGGTGCGCTTTGAGATCGAGGACATCGACGCCTACAAGGAATCATGCCGGCATGCCCCAGCCAAGCAAAAAGTCGCTGGCGTTTCTACCATGACCATATCGTACAGCACGCCTGGCGAGTCCGGTCTAGTAAGCCACTTCCGAAAGGCAGGGATCGAACCCAAGATGAAAAATGGGGGCCGATAGCGCAATTTCGCCTATCTGCAATCTCGATCAGCTGAGGGTTAGCAACAAAACTTCCTGATCTTCCGTCGGACGGAATACGATCTCGCAATTGGAGATCGTTGAGTAAGCAGGCTCCGGCCACGCCGTGCTGAACTTGCCAGTCGCCAGTTCGACCCATACTCTTCGGCCATGCTCATCTTTGGAGACGAAGTATTGCGCAGAGTTTTTTGCAATTGCAATGTTTGGATACCCTGGATTCGGCAAATCGGATTCGACATGCCAGTCGCTCAGGTGTTCCGATAGCTTGACCGCAAAATTCCTGCCGAAGGAAATGACCGGCGTGCGTTGAAGGTCACACACCTCCATCTTGTCGACTGCTTTTCCGTTTTCCATTAGCTTAACGAAAAATTTGTCGCCATCAGAAACCTCGATCACCATGCCAAGGCATTTGAAATTGTTGGCGTCGTAGTAGAACAACTCTCCAGGGGAAAGGCTCTGCATGTCTTCGGTCGAAATGACCGCCGGCGTAGCCATGTCAGTTGCACACCTTCTGCTGGCCGACCATCTGGCAAGTGACGGTGCGCCCGTCGCTAAAGTGCGTGACGGTCTGGTTGCCGATCTGCTGCGTCGTAGCCTGCTGGCCGTTGCTGAAATTGGTGATGCGCTGTTGGCCGACCTGATACGAATTCGAGGTCACGCCGTTGCTGTAGTTCGTGATGCGCTGATTTCCTACGTCGTAAGAATTGGCAGATTGACCGTTGCTGAAGTTGGTCTGAGTCTGATTTCCGACTCGATAGGAATTGGAACTATTGCCGTTCGCATCGGTGCAAATCTGCTGCGTTCCGACATATCGGCAAGTCACCTGTCCGAACGAAAGGTTTGCTAGACCCAGCAATGCCAAGGCAAAAACGAAGCTTTTCATGATTCCCCCTGATGGTTCGTTGGATAAGCTACGACTACCACTCATCAGAATGATGTATTTCTCATGATCATGCAAGCAGTTTCCGTGTTAAATCTTCCTTCGTGCCCGATTTACTTTTTCCGCACGGAAAAGGCGGATAATGAGACATGAACTTTGCCCAAATTAATCTCGGGCTGCGCAAATTCAGGATGAAGCCATGTGCACAAATTACCGCCCTAGCGCACGCGAAGTATTCGCCTCCGAGTTCGAGACTTTCCATGACCGCATAGATGGCCTGGAGTGGAAGGACGAGACCTACCGTGACTACTTGGCACCGATCATTGTTGCCGGCGAAGGCGGTAGGCGTGAAGCTGTGCTTGCCGGCTTCGGCTTCACCCCCAAGCGTCACTTGCCGCCCGGAGTAGAGTTCAGCACGATGAACGCCCGCGGCGAAGAGATCGGCGGAAAGAAAACGTACAAGCAGGCCTGGAAGGATGGCCAGCTCTGCTTGGTCCCCATGCAGTGGTTTTATGAGCCAAACTGGGAAAGCGGCGTGCATGTGCGCACTGCGATCGGCATGGCCGACGGCCGCGACTTTTGCGTAGCCGGCGTCTGGCGCGAATGGAAGGAAGAAGACGGCAGCACATCGAACGCGTTTGCCCAGATCACCGTGAACGCTGACGAGCATGAGCTCATGAAGCACTTTCACAAGCCCGGCGACGAAAAACGCAGCCTGGTCATCGTGCCGCGCGAGGGTTACGACGATTGGCTGCAATGCAAGAATCCGGAGGTAGCGCGCGCTTTTATGCAGCTCTATCCAGCCGAGTTGATGAAGTCTTGGGCCGCGCCGAAGCCAGCGGCGCCGAAGAAAGAAAAGCCGCAGCAGGGTCTGCTTTGATCGCCTGAGTCAGCGCTGGGAGTAGAAGCGCTTCAGCTCACGCTCGCTCATCGCCTTGATTGCCTCCGGCGTCAGGTCTTCGCCATAGTCCTGCTCGGGCGGCCCCTTGTCCAGGTACACCAGCCAGGACTGCGCGAACTCGACTTCGCCGCCCTGCATTTCCCTGCGCTCGAATCCGGTGAGCATGAAGTTCTGTGTTTCCGGTTCAAACCACACCAAGCGGGCATCGTATAGGACGTGGCCGCCATCGGCGTCGGGCAGACTGCCGAAGCGAGCAATTGTCATCGTGCGCCGCGTGTAGATGTCCTGCATCTCGCGCACGACGCACAGGCCGTTGTAGCGCATGGTCCGCCGGTCGAACAGATGACGCTTGGGTATGCGGCGACCAAGCTGCCGCATCATTATCATTTGCACAATTAAGCGATACTGTATAAAAATACAGTATATTGTCCAATATCGTGCAAGTAAACCCCGCGCCGCATCGGTCTATGCCCGACGCGCACCTGCTCAGCAGGTCAAGCGTTCCGGCCAGTTTGTCAATTTGGCAGGTCGGCGACCACGGCCGCAATGGCGTGGTCCTTGATGTTGGGAAAGATGGACGTGGGTTTCCCAAACTGCGTGACGGGGCCGGCGTGCTGCCAGTCTTCGCCAGGAATATCCAACGGCACCAGCGGTACCAAGTCGCGCCCGTGGTGGTAGATATGCAATTCGATCCCAGCCTCTTGAATGATGGCCGCCAAGGCGGTATCGATCGAGGTTCGTGGCGGTTCGAAGGCATAAACAGCCTTCGGCGCCCTCCCCGCCTTGGCCAAGCGCGCAGCGAGGTAGATTGCGCCGGCCGCGCCCTCAGAGTGCCCCGTCAGCGCCACCGGCAGCATCTTCGCCACATCCGACCATACCCCATCAAACGCAAGCCATATACCGCGGTGCACTTGCCCGAACTCGCCGGCGTCGTAAAGCAGCGCTTCCGCATCCGCCTCCAGGCAGGCAAGGTTATTCGTGCCCGGGATGCTGAGCACCAGGCCGATTTCCGTGCTGTTGAAGACGATGCGGGCTGCGCTGTCTGGCGCGCCAATGGCGGGAATTGCGGTATAGGCTTGCTGGGAGAGGATGGCGTAGTCGCGGGGCCTCATTGCGCTTTCGGCGCCGAGCTGGTCGACGTCGAAGTTGATGCGGCAGGCGCGGAAGGTGCCGCCGTGACCGTCTGCACTGCGCCGGCCTTCGCCGCCTGCTCGGCCGCAACCGCATTCACGATCACTTGCAGCAAGAACAGGTTGCTTTTCGCCTGGTCGCTCAGGTTTGCTGAACTCTCGAGCGCCGCGATCAACTGGGGCACGGCCTGCATCAGGTTCTGGTAATTCTTCAAGTCGATGCTGGTGCCGAGTGCGCACGCCGTCGAGATCACTGGGCCCGCTGCCGCGATAGCTGCTTTCTCGCCCAGGGTCAGCGGTGCCAGCGGCGAAGACAAGTCCGTGACGATTGCCGAAGCGATTGGGCAGATTTGGGCGGCGACTTGGGCTGGGGTCTGTGCCAGGTTGGGCGCGATGCCACCGCCTGTCGTAGGTGCTGTGCTACATGCAACGAGGGCCAACGCGGCCGATACTGCCAAGAGGATGTTTTTCATGGTGATTCCTTTATGGGATGTTGAAGGATTGCTTCGTCAAGTCCTCGACCAGCGCGACACCTTTATCGGTAAATAAGGCATCGGAAGCAACGCCGGTCACGTTTGCAACTTCGTTGGGATGGCGCCCCTTGTTCGGCATAATCACTTTCGTGCCTGCGCGAACCGTTACACCATCAATCACCACTTCTGAAGGAAAAGGAATATCGCTCACGGTTATTCCCCTTCCTTGGTTGTGGTGCAGCTTTCGTTACCGAAAACATCGCGGGTGCAAGTGCGCGTTTCGGTAGTGACGGTCGGTGCCGGAGGCGCCTCAATGGCAGCACCAACGGCGATTGCGGCGCCCAGCACCATGTCGACGCTGTTCGCGTTGTCGATGCATGTCCGATCCTTCGGACCGCACATGCCGGCGCAGCCGGCCAGTGTGAAGACGGAAGCGAGCAGGATGGATGTTTTCATGCTGTCTTCTTTTCGACTTCCTTCACTTCGACGGAGAGGCTGTCGTAGACAACGCAGGAATGTTCCTGGCCATCTTGCAGCACTACGGTTGGATCCTCGCTATGCTCGCTCTTGCGATTGACGTGGACTTCCTTGGTGGCGGCGCAATGCGCCTTCACAATTACGGTGGTGGTCATGCTGTTACTCCTTGGGTGGGCTTGCGTCAGGAAAAAGGATCTTGAGCACGGCCGACGCGATGCCGCCCAAGGCTGCGCATTGCCCCCAGTCGAGGGATGCGTATTTCGATCCGCAGAGCGTCAGCACGAAGGCGACGCCCTGCCAGGTGCCCGGCTCGGCGGCACGAGCGGCAAGGTAGGCAAGTAGGGTTTCGATCTTATTCATTCTTGTTCCTGTAAATTCGAACGAAGCCGGCAATCGCAATGAAATTCGTGGAGAACATCAAAGCATTGATGACGATGCTGAGTGGCTGCCCGAGAGTCCAGTAATAGGGAAAGCGCCATGCCTCATATGCCATGTAATAGAACCATGCTGGCCAATACACGCCATCGATTGATCGGCTGGTATAAATCCTCAAAGCGCTGCGAAATGAGATATAGGCCGCGCCCAATAGCAGTGCAGATTCGATGGGATCTGGATTCACTTTCCCATTCCACGAATTACGATCACGGTCAATACGATGACAAAAACCGGGATCAGAATCAGATGCTCAAGACTCATGAATTGAACTCCGCAGTTTCGTCCTGCCGACGGCGCAGCAGCCCGGCCAGCACCTTGCCGCCGCAGTGGTCCCATTTGTCGAACTCGTTGGCCGCGTCTTGGTAGTCGCCGGCATTGAGCAGGCGGAGCAAGGTGCTATTGGCGAGATTGCCGCGGCCAAGGTTGAAATCGAAATCGACCAGCGCATCGAATTCGCCCTGCGTAAGCGGCACGGTGACAAGGCGGTTCACATCGTTGACGCTGTTTTGGATATTGGCTTGCAGATCGGTCTCCGCCTGAGCCTGCGTGATCGTCGAGCCCGGTACCACGCCATGGGTATTGCCATAGCCGTTTGTCCAAATGCCGCCGGCATCTTGATAAGCGGTCAGGCGGCAACCCTCTTCACGCTCGGTCATGGCCAAGCCGGTGCCGCTATAGGTCATGGCGGGATTCATCATTCATCTTCCTTACGGCGATGGCCGCTCAATGCGTCCAGCCGGTCGCGGATATATCGCAGGTCTTCCTTCAAATCCTTTTTCAAATCGTCAGTCACCGCGCGGAGGACGTCGAAACTCACATAGTCTTTGCTGAGGCTGACTTGTAACTTGTTGAGGTCAGACCGCAACTCCTTTTGCCCGTCGTACAGCGTGCGGGCGAACCATCCCAAACACGCCATGCAGCCGCCAATGATTAAGTTGATGGTCGTCTGATCCATATTTCTCCCTGAAAATGAAAAACCGCCCGAAGGCGGTTTTGATTTATTGCTGCGAATTTGACTCGGGCGGTGGTAGCGCGCTAATCGGCACCGGTGGCCGCGCCCAAAGGCGCTGCAGGATGCCCGAGGTGCCGGCCTGATTGTTGTATAGGTCCTGCATGAGCTGCGCGGAATAGTCGGGATTCATGACGGCATCGAGCAGGCTATTATTGACGCGATCAGCGCCAGCTTGCGAGACCTTTCTGCCGACCGCTGCACCGGCGCCGGCAGCCATCAGGGTGTGATCGAACGGATAGCCGATGGCCCCCCCAAGCGTCGCACCGAAGCCGGTCGCCCCTGTGCCGCCACCATCAAGCGATTTTCCATAGATTTGACCAGATAGCCAGCTTGGCGCCTGAAGGTTCAACGCGGTATCGCTGCCTGGCGAGCGAACGCTGTTGCTGACGCTTTCGCGCTGCACGTCGGACAGCAGATTGTTGAGGCCATCGGTGCCGGCACTCGAAATCGGGAACTCGAAGTTGTTGGCCTTCTTCACCAGCCCCTGAACGTTCGCTAGCGAAAGTACGTTATCACCAGATGAATTAAGCCCGCGAGTATCCAGGTGTGAATCAAGCGACCGAAAAAGCTCCATCGTATTGATGGGCGCCGAGTCTTTGGCATACGTGGCCAAATAATTGCGATACCCCGGTACTGCGGAGTCGATCGTATCAACAATTGTATTTTTGAGAGGCCCAAGGATAGCTCCTTCCTGCGTACTGACCGCCCCGTTCGGCGCGAACTGACGCAGCGTATCGCTCACATTTTGCCTCATTCCCTCGAGAATGTCAGGATTTATCGTTGTGATGGTCGTTGCAGGCTGTGCGGGTGCGCCAATCGGATTTCCTTGCGCATTGACAATCCCTGATCCTGGAGCACCCCCTACCGTGATCTTGGCCGACTTGTTGTCGATCTCGCGGCGCAGATAATTGAGGGTCTGCGCCACCACGGGATTCTGGCCGTCCGCTGAGTTGGAGATCTGGGTGAGCTGATCAAGGACGGGCTGGGCGTCGATATTGGGAGAATTTACCAGCTGCGCGCGATATGGCGCCGCGTTGGTCGCGCGCGTCTGAATTGCATTCGACAACTCTTGATCGGTACCGCCAAGCTGCTTGACATAGGCGCGCCGGGCGGCATTGTTTGCGTTTTGCCGCTCGATCATCGCGATCTTGCCGGCCGGGGTATTTGCGACCGTCTTTTCTATCATCGCTGCCGAAGGCGTTTGCAATACCTGCGCAGTCGTGGGAAGGGACCCGGGCACATATTGCGGCGCCTGACTCAGCGTGGAGGCAATGCTGAGCGGATCGGCCTCCCCCGCTTTCTGCACCAGCGGCGCGACGAGGCTGCCCGGATTAGTGAACGGCTTGGACAATGCGCTGACCTGGTTGCCAAGCCAGTTTGTGCCACCTGTCACGGCCGGTAGACCGGCGCCAACCGCTGCGGATATACCGAGCTGCTTAAGCTTTTGGTTGAAATAGTCGTTTGTGCCGTCGGAATCGGTATTGACGCTCGTGACGGGTTGCGTCAACACCGACTGAGCCATCCCCATGCCTGCGCCGCGCGCGGCAGTCCCGAGTGCCGATAGCACCTTGGGCGCGTTCGATGCCGCATTGACTGCAGAGGCGCTTTGCGACGCTGCGCCGGGCAATCCTTCGCCGAGCAGGAAAGGCGCGACGGCGCCCGTGACTCGGCCCGCGCCAGCAACGACGGAACCAGGTGTGTCTGCCTGGTATTGATCTTCTTCGCGCTTCAGGAATGCGTTGTATTTTTTGTTTGCATCCTGAAGAAGGTTCGGATCGAGCAGGTAACGCGGGCCACCAATTTTCTTGTCTAGCCACGCGCCAGAATTCATCACGAGCTGGGGAATCGCGTGCATGACGCCATTGAGCCCCATCCCTATGCCATAAGCGAAGTTCCGCGGCGCATTCGCAATGTCGTCATGGGCTTGCTGTTCGGCCGCAAGCGCGGCGGGATCGGGCGGCGCGCTTTTTATGGGCTGAACCGTCCTGTTCTGATATGGTTTGTCCAAATCCACGCTCATGAGCTTGGAAAATGGGTCTTGCCCGTTCGATTGGATTTGAGCGCTTGCAAGCTGCTTTTTCCCGCCCGCGTTACCCTGCGCCGAATCCGGTGCCATCAGGGAATCAAGATCCGCCATCGAATGCCCCCATGTTCTTGAGCGCTTGGTATTTCATCATCAGCGTGGGCCAATTGTTGGTTCCATTCGCGGCATCGGCCTTTTGAATCTCGGCCTTTCTCGCTGCCGCTTCATTGTCCGGAAGCGCCTTCATTTGGAACAACACCGGATCGAAGTTATTGCGCCATTGGCGCTCGAACTGATCGAGGTTCGCCACGTTGCCGCCATTCTGGTCCTTCCATTGCTGCATGGCGTTCGTTTTTCCTTGAAGGGCGAGTTCGCCGCCCTTGGCAAATTTCGCGGTGTATTGAATGGTTTGCGCGGGCATCTCGACATTCGGATTGGCGTGCATTGAGGCGTCGAGCTGCGTATCGGTACCGGTGCCACCGGCTGCCTGCCATGCGCGAATGCCGTTCTGCGCCAGCATCTTGTTGAGCTCGTAAAACTTGGCGTTATCCGTTTTCGTCTTGTCGCTCATGATCGACGAAATCAGCGGCGTGTTGCTCGCGTAGTTGATCAGGTCGTTCTTGAATTGCACGCCCTTGCCGCTCTGTACACCCGAGTTCGACAAATCGATGATCTTGTTGAGCACATCGACGCGGGCCGGGCTGTCGTTCGCCTGCGTGAGCGCCTGGTTGTAGCGGTCGGCCGCACCGCCTGCCAGCTTCTCTTGCGAGGTGTTGTAGCCGGCGGGATTAGCCGGCACCACCACCGGCGACGTACCCGGTGAGCCCCCGGCTCCAGCGCTAGGGGCTCCGCCTCCCGCCGCCTGGAGTTCGTTGGTGAACACCGGGAGGCCCGTTTTCGGATCGACGCCGGCAATTGGCGTCACAGCAGCCTTGCCGCCGGCCTGCGCTTTCGAAGTTCCGAACATCACCGCCGCTGCACCGGGCGTCGGCACATAGCCAGCCACGTTGCCGCTGGCATCGAAAAGCGGAGTCGCGCCCTCCGGCATGTGCGGATTGACGGCAAGCACCTTGGACGGATTGAATGGATCGCGGTCAATCGTGCCAGGGCGCCCCGAAAGCGGCGGCACGTAGTTCAGCTTGGCAATTTGCGACTGATACAGCATGCGGCCGAGTGGCGAATTTTCGTTGATTCCAGCCGCGCGCAGCATCTTTGTGAAGTCGGTAGGCGCGTTCGCCGCGACAATGGCTTTGCCGAGCTCCCCGGGGCCGGCCAGCATGCCGCCAAGCAGGGCATCATCGTTCAGGCCGAAAGGCGGCTGTTGCTGAGCTTGCGCACTAAATTGAGGCTGACCTGATTGTGGCGCGGGCTGCTGTGACGGCTGCGGCGCGCTGGGCGGCATAGGTGCGCCGATTTGATAGGTATGGCCACCCGATGTTTGCACCGTGGGCGCGCCAGGCTGTTGCAGCAGATGCGCAATATCATTTTGCATTTGTGGTAACGCGGCGCGCTGTTGTTTTGGATCCATTTGCGCGAGATTGGTTGCTGGCACAGGAACCGAGCTTTGGGCTGGCGGCTGTGCCTGATCGCTGGTCGGCGTCGATGCAGGTGCCGAAGCATCGTCTTGCGCCTGCGGATCTGGCGCGCCGCCGTTTTGCGCTGCCTGCATGCGGTCTAGCACGCGCTGATAGATGGCCTGCTGCATCTGTCCCTGGCGTAGCGCTTGCTGGAGCTGCATGTTTTGCAGCATAAGCGCTTGGTTTGCCCTCACGCGCTGCTGCGTTCCGGTGTAGCCTGCCTGCGCGCCTTGCAGCCCGGCGCCAAGCACCTGCCCAAAGCTGTGTGGCATGAAGGAAGGCCCCGAGGCATCGAACATGGCGCCGGCCGCGCCGAGCAATCCCATCGTGTTCGGGTCATCCATTGCCGAATCGAGAAGTCCCATTTTTATCCTTTAGCTCGGTATGCTTTCGCCGCCCGGCATCGTGTAGCCGTCATTGCCGCCCGTGTTCCAGTTCCAGATGCTCATGCCGTTACCGCCGCCGCCACTGCCAGCGGTGGCATTTCTGTAAGCGTTGTATAGGCCAAGGCCAGCCGACGCGCCCCCCAAGGCATTCCCCATAGGGTTCGAGTAGAGCGGCACCGTCTGCTGCACGCTGCCGCCATAGCCTGTGTAGGGCGACAGCAGCCCAGTTGCGGTACCGAGCTTATTCAACGCATAGGTATCGTTATTGCCGCCATAGGTGTAGGCGCTTCCCAATACGCCGCTCGCCGCATTGATGCCGGTCGCGGTGTTGCTCGAATTCAGCGTGTTGGTCTGAAGCTGAGAATTCAAGTTCGCGAGGTTGGTTTGCTCCTGCATCTGAGCGTTCGCCAGAGCGGATTGCTCTTCCAGCTGAGCATTCATGTCCGCGGTGCCGTATTGCGAGCTGGACAGGTTTTCCATCGCGTTAAGCGAGCGGTCCTGACCTTGGTTGTAACTGGTCGACTGCGCCCCCACAGCTGCATCGGTGTTGTTCTGCCCCACCTGGCCAGCGGCTTGTGCCATGGCGTTGGAGAAGTCGCCTACCGCGTTACCCTCTGCGATCTGCTGCCGGCTGCCACCGTAGCCGCCAGCCGTCACCGCGCCGGCGCGCAGGCTCGGCAAGATGTTGTTCACCAGGTTGCGCGTGGCATTCGTTTGCAGGTTGCCGTAAGCTGTGTTCGCCTGATCGATGCCTTGCTGAATCGCACCAGTAAGGTATGGATTGGCGCCGGAATTGCCATAGATCATGTTGGCATAGGCCGGCGACAGGTTCAAATTGTTCTGATTCGGCGCCGAAACTCGCGCCGTTCCGGCCCAAGGCGAGCTTGTCGTCGGTGCCGAGATATGGCCGTTCATTAGGTTGTCGGCGGCCTGCGTCATGCCATTCAACTGCATGGCGCCGTTGTTGCCCATGTAGTTGTCGGCCGCCGTGCCAAAGGTCTGCATGCCCGGAGACCGCGGCGCGTTGGCCGCCGTGGTGATTTCGTTCAGCAATCCACCCTGGCCGTTGGTTCCATACAGAAGCGGCGCAAGCTTCGGATCAATCGTATTTTGTTGCGTCGAGGTGGCACTACCGCTGCTTTTCCCGGACTGGCTCGCCGAATAGACGGAGGCGCCGGCCCCAACTACTGCCGCTGCTGCTGCAACCATGTCATTCCCCTATCCATTTGCTGTAATACGTTTCGACCGGTGACGCGCCAATGCGCTTGAAAAGCGCGCTCGCATCGGCATGAATCTTTGATCCCATGAACCAGCGGCGCACGCCGCGGCGCCGCAATTCCGCTTCCACAAAGCGGAAGAGGCGGACGCCTGCCGACCCTTTGCGCTTATCCTGGCGCACATAGAAGATGTCCATGTTGCAGGTCAGGCAGTCGCTATAGTGCAGGCCAGGTGCGATAAACCCGATGAAGTAGCCGACCATCTCGCCGGCTTCCCTCGCCGTGACGAAAAGCAGTTCGCCGGCACGTTCGCGCGCCACATAGACATGGTACTGAGGCGACAACGGCACCTTGTCCTGATTGAGCGCAAGCTCTTCATAGTGCTGAGGCAAAAGCACCTGGATTTCGCGCAGATTGCGCTCCAGCGATTCGACGTGGTAAGTGATCATCGCGACGTCCGAATGTCGACAATCATGTGAATGCGATCATCAGCGCTATTGTTAATGACTTCGTGCTCGAGCTTGTTGTCGAACCACCAGACTGTGCCCACATCCATATACACGCTTTCGTCGCCCGAGCGAAAGAAGACGCCGGGTTGGCTCTGCAGCACCACATGGAACCGCGAATAATATTCGGCATGCTCCTTGGTGTCGGCGTGCGGATAAATGCGGCCGCCTGGTTTGATCTTGTTGATCATCACACGGCCCAAGCGCTCACCCTGCACACGCGCCATGAGTGCCATCACGATCGGACGCGCCTCGGTCAGCACCTTATAGGGCGGGTAGTCGATGGATTCGTGTTGATCGTATTTGCTCAGGTGGTTTTTGACTTCTTCTTCGGTCTCGAAAACGCCTTTCACGGGGAAACGCAGCATGATCGACTCGATTTCACCGAATGGGCCTTGCGGGTAGTCCCGCAGATAGGTGTCTTCTTTCCAAAGCTCGGGGCGACGCTTGATTGCGAGATTCAGCGGCATCACATCGACGCTGTGCGCCACCATCATGAAATTATGCATTCCCTACTCCACTAAGTTTTTGAACGACCACATCGGCCAGATTCTTGATGATTTCCGGACTGTTGCCAGCCCTGGTAAGCGCCTGCTCGAAATGATGTGCTTCAGGATTGCCGCTCTGCTTCAGTTGGGCGATGATTGCCTGCGCCATTTGCGGTGTGGGATTGCGCGAAAGGCTCATGGCCATTTGCAAGCCGGAACCGCCAGCCGCACCGAGCAAACCATTGCCGGGCATTTGCGGTGCGCCCAAGGGCGCCTGTTGCGGCATCGCAGGTGCTCCGGCGCCTCCGAGCAATCCGCCTTGAAAGTTCATTTTCATTGCTTACCCCAATAGTTTCCAGGTTCCGTTTTCGTAGGTATAGACGCCTCGGCCGCTTCCCGGATTCCAGTGCGTGCCGTCCGCATAGCAGGTCATGCCGTCCCTGATCTTGGCCGGCGCGGCATCGCTCACGGCCAGGAATACGACCTTTTGCGGCGACGCCAGCACGAATTGCAGCTTCTTCAGCTCGTCGGCCAGGAAGGCAGGTATCTGCGCCGGGTCGGTCGGCGGCACGCCGGGCTTGTAGTCCATCAGTACATCCCCGTCGCGCCAACGTCCATGTCGAACGAGCGCACGCGCCAGGCACCCTGCGCTACCGACACAAACTTGACGCTGAGATAGCGCGCCGACACGAAGCAATCGACCTTGACGCTGCTGCCGACCGTGAAGTTGTATGGCCCGTTCCACGTTACGGACTGGCTCAGATCGGCTTGCTGCCCGACGTAGACCTGAATCACCGTACCGGCATCAGCATCGATGCGCAGGCGCACGCCGCGACAGGTCTTGATGCGCTCCGGCATGCCGAAATCAAGACCTGTGCGCTCGATCGATGCCGTCATGGGGCTGCCGTTAAATGAGCGCGTGATGTCCGCCAGGTGCAGTAATTGGCCGCTGTCGGCCATCATCACGCGCGAGGCGGCCTGCGTGTAGTCATCTTCGCCCCAGGTCGTATCGTCGTTGTCCCATGCATCGGTATCGACATCCCAGGTGTTGGCCTGGGCATAGACGATCACGCCGGCGTTGGCATGCGTCAGGTTCGGTATGTCGCGCACGCCCCAGGTGTTGTCCTTGTAGTTCCAGATCGCAGCCTGGTTGCACCACACGCTGCCCGAGGTCGGGTAGCAAAACCAGATCTCATTGCGCGTTGGGTTTTCGACGGCAAAGCTGTTGGCGTAATTCGTGCTGTCAAGGTTGTTGAAAATCGCCTTGCGCATGCGGCGATCAGCAATCGATTGGGGCGGCGAAATTCCGTTGGTCACTACGATGTCGCCCTGCGTCATGATCGCATGGCCACCCATCGGGAAATTCGGTGTGCCCGGGAAGGCGGCAACGCAGTTCGTTGCCAGAATGCCGGATTCCTTCGAGATGCAGGCGAACCGGAAAATGTACGGCTGGCCGATGAACTGCGCCGCGTAGGTGCTGTTCTCCTTGTAGATCATGAAGGTGTCGCCCAGCGCCAGGCCGTCCACCAGATGGTCTTCGGTGTCGGCAAGATCCTGCTCGCCGGCGTCTTGCGTCGGGTCGGTCTGGTCCCAGGACGCAGGCAGCGTACCCGGAACCGCCTCCGTCGACCACTTGACCATGTGCGGGTAATTTGTGCCCGACTTCGTGACATTGAGCGCCATCAGGAATTGCTTGAAGGGGCGCATGACCTTGCATTGCGTATTGGCCGGCCAATTCAACAGGTCCGCCATCGGCGTGGCCACATTCCCGCCCCAGTATTGCGGGTTATCGATACCGTTGTTCACCACCAGGGTACCGCTCAGGTCGCCGCCATTCCACTTGTTGGCCGTGGTTCCCGTGTAATTGCCGCTGCCGCGCGTGATGTTCGTGTGCGTCAGGTTGTTGACCGCGTAGGCCTGCTGCAGCCCCATGTAGACCCAATACCGGCCATTGACGCCATAGACCGGAAACAGCCCGTAGGGGACAACCTGCGGCGTGCCGTTGATAGCGGTATGACCGAGCAGTTTTTCGGCGAAGCCATCACGAAAGCGGAAGTTCTGCGCGGCGCTCCAGGCAAACGGCGTATTACTGCCCCTCTCACCGCCACCGGCCGGCAGGTCGCGTGCGAACGTGTCGGGCATGATGCCGAGGTCGCCCAGGGCCTCGAATGGGACGAGCTGCATCTTAGTCACGGTGTGATTTGCGCGCCGGCGATAAAGAGCGCGTCGAGCTGTTGCGACGTGAGCCCGCACGGAGCGGCGCACGCGGCAATAATCGAATCGTTGCGGCTGAACGTGATTTGTTCCTGCCATGCGAGTTTATCGATCAATGGCGCCGTGTTGGTCATGTAGGAGTCAACCGTCGCATACAGGCCGGCATTGGCAAGCGCTGCCTTGGCCTGGAACGCCGTGATGGTTTGCGGCACGGCCTGTGCCGGCGCCGGCGCGACCGAGACGGCCCCCGCTGCGTATTGAAGGGATGTCAAAGGGGTGCCGTCCGGGATAGCCGCCGAGACGACTTGAGGCGGTCCCGGGATATTGGCCACTTGAGTGATTTGACCACCATCATTCACTGTCGGCCACTGCGACAGGTCTGCGCTGTCCTTGAAAGTCAGCGCCGGTGCGCCGTTGACTATGACGATCTGCATGTTTTTCTCACTGCGGCGCCAGGCACACCGGGTTATAGACGGCTGAGGCCAAGTTCGTGCCAGCTGTCGAGAAGTCGGCGCCTATCTGTTTGGCGCCTGCCCATTCCAGGATCGGCAGCACGATGTTTCCGGCAGCCGTCTTGAGGCAGCGCGGTATCGATTGCGACAGGCTATTGAAGGTGGTGCTCGTGCTGTATAGCGGACCGCGCAAGGTAATATCGATCATGGGAGAGATCACAGGCTTGCCGTTCACCACCTTGACGATGGCCATCTTGTAAGCCGCGCCGTCGGAGAAGATGCAATTGATCGAGCCGTTGACGCCCTTATAGGCGCCGCAAAAGACGAGATTCTGCACATTGGTCGGCAGCGCGCTGGCGAAGTCATCCACCAAAAGCACTTCGTTTTGCGTGATGCCAGAGCCGGTGTCGGTGATGACGTTTCCATACACCGATCCGCCAAACGAGCCGCCGTTCGAATTCTTGCCGCCATAGACGGCGAGCGATGTTGTCGAGTTCAGCTTCACGATTTGCGCCGCGCTTTGGAACACTCCAGCGCCGGGAAGCGGCCGATTTGCAATAACCGACTGCGTGCCTGGCGTTGGCACCGTGCCGGAAATCGTCACGCGGTTGAGGTAGATCGAGGAACCATCGGAATACAGAGTATGGGCCAAGCTGGCCGACAGGGCCGCCACTTGCGCCACCGTCATGCCGGTTGTCGCGCTGAGCGCCACGGCCGTATTGAACGTCAAACCAGCACCATTCCCGGTAATCATGGCCATCCAGGCCTGCCCCGTCGTCGTCTCGGCATAGACCAAAGCGTTATTGCCCGATGCAATCGCATCCATGCCCACGAACTTGGTGGCTTTCGTCGCGCCTGTCTTGTTGGCCGCCTGCGTCAGGGCCAGCGTCGAGGTGTTGACGGTGTAGGACGCCACGCAAGGGGTTGTCGACCCGCCATAGGCAATTAGCACCTCGCCACTGCCATTTGAGCAGGTGTCGACGTTCCAGCTTCCAGCAGAGGTATTCGTGGCCATGGCGGTACCGAGCGCGCCGAGCTGAAAGGCACCGTCTTTGCACCGGAATGCGATTGGGGCGGCCGAGTTCGAGCTAAAGCTCATGTCAGTCAAGATGCCCAATTCGGCGTCGATCATGTGCGAGCCCAAGGCGCCGAGCGCTTGGAGCGCGATAGGCGCAGAAGCAGCATATTCGATTGTGGTTCCCCACTCATAGATGCCGTTGTCGCTGGCCCGGTTTCCCGTCTCGACGCGCCAAATGCCGCCTTGCGTGTTGATGTTCGATTCCATGACGAACAGCACGGTAGCGCCCGGCAGCGTCCATCCGGCCAGGTTCCCCGCAAAGTCCAGAATCTGTACCGGGAACGCGCCATTGGTGGTCAGATTCTTGAAAGTGAATTCCCACCCGGGCAACAGCGTGGCCGGATTCGGCAGCGAGAAAGCCAGATTCGCCGCATTCGGCGCAAAGTGCTGAAAATATGCGCTCTGTGCCGTCAACGCCATGCTGTTGGCCATCGGGTTGGTTACGGCCACCAGCGGCGCCGTCGGCGTCGGGTTGCCTTGTGGTGCCTTGGCCATATTAGTACGAGTCCGAGTCGCAAGTCACTTGCCAGCCGGCCGCCACCGCGGTGCCCAACACCACATTCAGCTTGTAGTTTGCGGGGATCGCCTTTTGGATAGGAATCGTCACCGGTACCTGAGCGGTAACATCGGTGAGCGTCGTGCCCGGCAACGACACTTCCCACCGCAGCGAATTATTCGTCGCCGTCGCATTCGTGGAACCGTTATTGATGAACACGCGCAGCACGGAGGCCACATTGGTGCCGATCGGGATTGCCGTGATGCTTTCGACATATTCACCATTGGGGCCGGCGGTGCATACCGTATTCACCGTACCGGTGCCGTCTTTTGCCGCATTTGCGGTGGTCAAGGTGGCCCATGCAGATTTCGGCGTGAGCGGGAAAATCGGGTCAACGTTGGCGGTCATGATCGGTCCTTAGAAATTGCGGAAGTTGTACATGCGCGTCGCTGGCGCGCGCGGGATACCCCAGCTTGCGACACCAAACGCGGTATTCATCGAACGTTGCGTTGCCCCACCCGGCTGCACCGGCATCGCAGCATTCATGGCGAGCTGATCGGCGTAGTTTTTCGTGATGCCGACCAGGTTAAAGGCGGCGCCCGTGCAGACGAAAACGTAAATCTCGCCGGCAAGCAAGTCATTCGCCACCAGCGCGGCTCCAACGCTCGATTGAAGCGGCAGAACGCCGAGACCGGAGACATTGACGGTGCAAGCGCCGGTATTGCTATTGCCAGGCTGCAGGACAAGCAGCGAGTTCGCGCTATAGCCCTGCAACGGCGTAACCGGAGTCACCACATAAGCGTTTGCGACGCCTGACTCCGGGCCCGCAACGGCGACAGCGCCGAGGAAGCCGGGAACCGAATTCTTGACGGCAGTCTTGATATTGCGCAGATGGTCATCGCCTTGGCTCTTGACATCGCCACCAGTGGGGTTCGATTGAACAAGATCGTTGACATAGGTTACGGTTTCGAGACCCATTACATCCTCACATCGCTGCGCACGCGCATGGTGGAACCGCTATACCAATCGACGGAATTGACCGATTCGATGGCTTCCTGATATTTCTGTTCCCACACCGGCAACCGGTCATCGCCGACGATATAGGGCGCCGACTCGCACAGGGAGGCCATGAGATAGACCTGCGGGTAGTTCGTCATCAGCCAATTCGTGCCGCCCTGCGCGGTCGCAAGCGACGGCACCAGCGCCTTGTAGATCGTCTGCAGCGTGTAGGCGGCATCCGGCGTCGGGCCGAGATAGATCGAGCCGCCAATCACGGTAAAGCTGCGCGGTGTGCCGGTCTCTGCCCAGGCATATTGCCCGTTGAACTGGTCCGGAGACAGATAGTCGAGAACCTGGTTCGGGCTGGATTGAATCGTCAGAGAGCGGATATTCACCACGTCCGAGGGCGTTGTCACGGATATTTGCCCGGCCACGGTCGACAGCGAAACAACGGCATCCTGCAGGCGCGCGTCGAGATCGCCATTGATGCGCTTCTCGGCCAGTTCGATAAAGTCCGGTATCACCGAGGCCAAATCGGAACGATGCAGCCAGTTCGCGATCGAGGCTTGCAAATCGGTGTAGGTCGCGAGTGCCATTACAGCTTACCGGGCCAGATGCGGAAGGCTGCATTCTTCGGATCGTTGCAGATCCGCTTCATGTGCTCCGGGTTGCTCATGACATCGGCGAATGACACGTGGTGCTCGTTGCAGTAGGCCTCAATAATCACGTTTGGAATCCGGGCGGCGTGGCGCATCTCTTGGCTGCCATGGAAGCCGGCATTGTGCTGTGCCTTGGCGAACTCGGCGATGGGCGTGCAGTCCTGCGATGCGCCGATGAAAAGCTTGCCGTCATATTCGGCGGCTTGAATTTGTACGTCCGACATCACATATTCTCCAACGGCGAAATCTGCACCACGCCGGCCGAGGAAACTTGAATTGCCGCGATTTGCGTCAGGCCGCTTGGAACCTGAAGCACCGCCGCATCGCCGGGCTGCACCTGCAAATCACCCGTCGTCGCTGTAACCCCCGCGCTCCCGATCTTGACGCATGCGGCCGCGGTCGCGGCCACGCGGATATAGCGCGGCGCCTCGCCGCTGGAAGCATTTGGGATGCTCGCGCTTGCCGATACGCCGCTCGTGGGAATTTGCACGCCAGTGGCCACGACGCATAGCGCGCTCGATTGAAAGACTTGGGACATGGTTTCTCCAAGGCAGGGGCCGAGGCCCCTGCAGGTTATGCGGGCGTAAGCCCGATGGTGATGACGCCGCTGCCGGCCGCCCCAAGCGCACCGCTGATGACAACGCCGACTCGTGAGCCGGCGGCCACCTGAAGCGCGCCAGGGGTGTTAGCAAGCGTCGCTACCACATTGGTTCCGGCAGTTCCGTTCAGGAGAGCATTACCGCTCAAAGCCGTGCCGGAGCCCAACGCCGTGCCGGATGGCGCCTGCCAGGCTTTGACAGATACCGCGTTGGTAGAAGGCACATCGGGGTTCACCGTCACCGATTGCACTTGCATGGCGCGGCTGAAGACGGCACCCGACATGGTCAGAGGGCTGGCGGTGTTATAGGGGATATTGACGAAGACGAAGGCGCCCACGTCTTTGTCGCTGCCTTCGATCCCCATGGAACCGTCGGCGAGTTGTTTCAAGTTAGGCATATCGTTCTCCTGAAATTCGGGGGCCGAAGCCCCCTTGAGGTTGAATTACAGGATGTCGACCACGGCGCCGTTTGCCTTGGGCGCACGGCATTCGAGGGCGTATTCGACCAGGATCTCGCGTTGTTCGGCGTCGCCGGTCTTCGCGAGTTCGAGGGTCTGGAACGGACGCAGGTACGCTACAGCCCATTTGTCGGACTGCAGGATGAACACGTCACGCGTGCGCTGGAAGCGGCTCGGCACCGCCTTGATGTCGCCGAAGTCCGACGCATAGACGTCCACCGACGCATACAACTTGGAGTCTTCCGACTTGTCCATGCGCGTGGCGTTGCCGGTGAAGGTCGAGAACGTCTGCTTGGCCTTCGGGGGCAACAGGATGATGTTCGGCTCCCCACCGGCGGTGAACTGCTGTTGCAGCACGTTTTTCATGCGTGCTTCGGTGAAGGCTGCCTGCGTGCCGTCGGTCTGCGCCGTGTTCGAGGTATAGCTCGGTGCGACGTAGCCGGCGCCGGCGTCTACGTTGTCGCCCATCCAGCCGACCAGGCCACGGGTTTGCCGCGGTGAAGTCGCCAAGACGTTTTGCTGCGTCAGCGCATATTCCATGTCGCGCTTCAGTTCCAGCGACTTGAGCGAGAGCTGATAAGCCAGTTCGTTCTTGCGGCCGGCCGGGTTCATCGCCTGTTGGGTGCCAGAGACGATGACGGTCTTGGTCGAAATCTGCGTGCTGTTGTTCAGGCGAACCGTCGGCGTCGCGGCCACGGCGGAGGCGTTGTCGCCTTCGTTCGCGGTATTCGTGCCGGGCGCGGCCAGGTCCTGGGTTTGCCATTCGTGCAGCGTGTTTGTCGCCTTGGTCTTGGCGCACATCGACATGAACGGCGTGGCCGTCGGTGCGATGCGGTAAATGACGTCGGTCAAGTCCTCGCGGTTGCCGACGGCCGCCGTCGAGAGGTAGGTATTGGTAGGTGCTGCCATGATTGCTACTCCTTGCAGGATATGGCGCTGCTCGCGCGCGCCGTGTCAGAGGATGCCGGCGAATACCGCGGCAGCGTCCTCGATGCGCCCGCTCTTGGTGAGGCGTTTCATCGCCTCTGCGTTGCGCTCGCTGCTGCCGTTGTCGCCGTTGCCGGGGCGCTCCACCTTGGTGGGCACCGTAGCCACTCGTTGTGTTGCTTTCGACGCACGTTCCATCAGGTTGTCGTAGAGCATGGCCTTGCGGCTCAAGACGACTTGGCGATGATCGACAAAGCTGCCGATCTCTTCGGGCGTGAATCCCTCTTGCGCCAGGTATTGCTTGATTGCCGCCGATTCCGCAGTGCGCTTCGCCGCGTCTTTCCACTCGGGCAGCTTGGCAACGAGTTGCTGCTGCTGGTTCGAGAGGAATTCGCCGAGGTGCTTCTGCTGTTCGGCCTGCTGCATTTCCTGAAATTGGGCGAGTTCCGATTTAGCCTTGGCAAAGGCTGCTTGTCTTTCGTTGAAGATGCGCTCTTGCCGCATGTATTCGATCGGATCGGTTTCCAGGAGCTTCTGCCAGTCGATTTTCGACTGCTGCTCGATGGCGCCGTGCAATTGGATCGCGAAGACGTTCAGCCTTTCGGCATACGCTGCGCGCTCTTGCTGCGCTTTGATGGTTTCGGCCTCGGCGGCTTTGCGCGTGTCAGCCAATTCCATCGTCTTGCGGGTGTAATCCGCTTGACGCATCCCGTTCTTGATGTGTTCGGCGATTTCGGCCTTGGTTAGCTCGATGGTCTTGCCGTCTACTTCGACGGGGATCTTTTCGGCTCCTGCCTGATCGGCTTGCGCATCTTGCGCGGGCGGTGTTTCCTGGTTCTTGCTGGCGAGTTCTTCAGCGGCGAGGCGTTCGGCCGCCGCTTCGGGTGACTCGTCCGTTTTCTTGTCTATTGGCTCGCCGGCCAAGAGAGAAGAAAACGCGTCTGCTGCTTGCTGGGGGTCGAGCTCATTACTGGATTCCGCTGCCGGATTGTCCATGGTGTTACTCCAAGTTGAAGGTGAAACGAATTACGAAACCTTGATGATTTCGCCGCTGGAAAGCTGATATGCCGGTTCACCGACCAGCACGCGGGCGCGAAGGTCGCGGCCGAGGTCAATCAATTCGATGGGTGCTTCGGGATGCCAGCAACGCGAGACTTGCGCGCGCTCGGCTTTCACCGCTGCCATCAAGCGAGCCCAGCCCACTCCCTGGCCCGCTGCGCCAGCGTTTGCTTGTGCTCCAGCTCGAGCTTGGCCAGCTTCCCCGTCTCCAGGGTTGATTGCAGCAGCCCCTTGAGCTTTTCCTGCATCTTCAGCAGTTGCCAGAGCTTTTCGCGCCCCTCCTGATCCCTTGCCGGCGTCTTTTCCCATTCCTCGATAATCTCCTGTCGAATGTCGGCCATCGCGGCGATGAATGCCTCGTTTTCGAGCACTTCGCGGGCGCGGTCGCCGTTGTACATACGTTCATCAAGCTTCATGCGTTGCCCCTTCCACGGCCTGGTCTGCACTATTCTCGGCGTCGAGCATCGAAGGCAGCACCGATGCCTTGGCCGCGATCTGGGCTTGGGCAATGGCCGTGGCCGCCTTCAGTTCGTCGCTCCAGCGCTTGTAGGCGAGTTCCATTTCCTTGAGCATGGCTTCGTGCTGCTGTTTGAGCAGCTCCCGGCGCGCTTCAAGTTCGTTTTCCTGTGCGGCCTGTTCACCCTGGTAACGCTGCTGCGCCTGCGCTACGAGCAAGTCAAGATGCGCCTTTTGCTGGTCGGCCTGCTGCTGAAGCTGAATCTTGGCCGCTTCGAACTGCTGGCGCGCTTGCTCGGCCTGTTGGTCAAGCTGCGCCTTGAGCTGGATTTGCTGCTGCGTCGCCTGCGCTTGTGCTTGAATCTTGACCATCTCCGGGTCAGGCTTCGGCGGCGGTGGCGGCGAATTCGGGTCGGGCGGCGCGGTTGGATCGGTGAAGAACAGATTTGCATTCTTGAAGCCCAAGGCGTTCGATAGCTTCGTTGCGCTGTGGTATATGTTCTCCGGCGTCGCGATGCCGATCTGCATGCCGTGGGCCTGAACCTGTTGCAAGGCCATCAGGTGTTGAACCAGCTGATCCTTGTTGCCGGTGCCGAGCCCGACATTGATGGTCAGGTCAAACTGATTCGTCCACTCGCGCGGGTCGATTTCCACCCATTTGTCCCCGAGCTTCATCATCTCCGCCCGGTTCTGGTGCTGGCAAACCAGCTTCAGCATCAGCTTGAACAGGTCCGTAAAGCCGGTCTCGGCAAAGGTGCGGCTGATGATCTCAACGCGCGAATCGGCCCGGTTCGTGATGATGTTGGACTGCGTAGCCGTCTGGTTGAGCTGGAGACCGTTGCCGCCCTGGCTTTGCCGCGTCCAGCCCGTCGATTCCTCGGCGTAGTTCTCGAACCATTCCAGCATCTGCATGGCATTGCCGGAATCGGCCACGCCTTGGTCGAGACGGCCGACGGCGCCTGGGTCTTTGACGCGCACCACGCCGCCTGGGCGGGAAGTCAGCAAGTCGTCCAGGTTGACCTTGCCCTCGACAGCAAAATACCGGCCATTGACCTGCAGATAGACGTTGTCGAGCTGGGCGCGCAATAGCGATGTCTGGATGCGCTGCGCTTCCATGGCCAGGTCTGCCGGGCACAGTCCGAAAAAGCGATGCGGCAGGGGCAGCGGACAGATCGAGACGAACGGCGGTCCGTCGCACTCTTCATTGTCGAGAATCTGGTTTCCGGCGCGCACAACCTTGCGCCACTCGGCGATACCGTCTCCGTCGACGTCGGCTTTCAGGTAGCACTCCGTCAGCCAGACGCGACGCTGCGACGGGTCAAACGAATTCTGTTCGATGGCCGAATATGGGTCGGCGTCATCGTAGCTTGCGCGCTCGATGGCTTCGGCGTTCAGCACGGAACCATGGTCATCGTCCGTCGTGATCTGCTCGACGTTCTTGTAACCCATCGACTTCAAATCGCTGATCGTGCGCGAAACACGGTGCCCGCAGAATGGCGTGTCGGCAATCGTCTTGGCGCGCCGGCTGATCAAGAATTCCTCGGGCGGCACATTCTCGATGCGCAGGCGGCCACCGGACTTCTTGCGCTTCACTGTGATGTCGTAAAGCATCGCCGGCGGCTGGGCCTTGAACTGCTCGTATTGCTGCTGCGCCTGCTGCAATTGCTGCTCGGCGGGGCTCAGTTGCGCCGGCTGTCCAAGACCTTGCGGGCCGTCAGGCGTGGCAGGCTGGCCGGGCTGCTGCGCGGCGACTGCTTGGAGCTGCTGCAACTGCGCTTCCATCTGCTGCAACAGCTGCGCCTTTTGCTTGGCGGCTTCCGGGTCTTCGTATTCCGTCTTTTCGATGGGCTCGATCTCGGGATCGTCAAGAATCAGGGCAAGGTCAACCGGCGTCTGGCCGTTGTATTGCTCGCGCGTCTCGATCAGCGAATCATCCCACCACACTTTGATGATGCCGTTTTTCTGCGTCAGGGCGTCTTGAATCCAGGTCGAAATGATCGTGTAGCCCGGATTTTTCTTCATCAGCAGGTAGTAGAGGTAATCCGTCGCTTCCTGGGCCTTGTCGTCGTCGCCGGCGGTGGTCGGGCCGAACTCCACCACGTTTTCGCTCCCGCAGAACGTCTTCACCAGCGGCGCCATCATGCCGAGAACCGTATTACGCACGGTGGTATCGACCACGCGCGAGCGGCCCTCTATCTCCGGCGGCGACAGGTCGCCCTTGGCAAGCCCGAGGAAGTAATACTCGTTCTTGCGGCGCATGTCCTCGAGCTTGCCGCCCCAATAGCCGACCGCCTGGCGCATCTCGGTGTCGGTTATGGCTTTGAGCTGATCGTCAGTAAGGCCGGCCATCTATGCAGTTCCCAATCGAGGGTAATTCAATGGTTTATTCCAGTTTGCGGCGCCGTCGCTGGCGAAGGTCAGCAACCATGCGTCGGCCAGGTTCGGGCTCTTCACACCGCGGGCTTTCAGTTCTTGCTTGCTCTCAACCTTGATGTCACCGTTCGAGAGAATCGAATACTTGGGCGTGGTCAGCTCGCCGATCAAGTCATCGTCATCGAGCAGCTTGCAATCGAGCGCGGCAAGCCACTCGCGTCCCTTGAACCACAGTTCGTCCCGCAAGCGGGCGTAGCTCGTCTCGCCGATGTTGCTTGCCGCCGCTTCGGCCACGTTCACGCCGTAGACCGGCAAGCCCTGCTCGGCCAGGCGGTCGACCACACCGGCGCCGATGCCGATCACGTCAACGTTGATGGATGCCGGCCGGGCGTGCATTGGCGTTGCGTTCCACTCGGCCATGATCAACCCGGCGGTCTGCATCGTGTCCTTGCCATACCATTCGCGCGTCTTTTCGATCTGGTGATTGCCTTGGCGCTTGGCTAGCGCTGTCGAGTCGTCGCCGAAGCGCGCCACGTCCAGGCCCCAGATGATCGGCGCCTTGTCTTTCAGCGCGACATCGCGAATCTTTGCGGCCTCGCACAATTCGAGCGGAATCACACCGTCTGCCGCTGCGGCGAAATCACCCTTGACGCGCACCTTGTAGATGGCGGACTGTGTGCCGTATTTCTTCGCCATGCTGTCGACGTAGGCGCGCGACACGCGGCTGCAGGTCTCACCGTTCACGTGGAGGGCCGCCCAGTCGGCCCGCATCTTGTGGTGCGAGTCGAAAAAGTAACCGCTTTGCCTGGTCGGGTTCGCCGCCATGACCACATAGGCGCCTTCGGTCGACAGCGCGCCCTCAGCCACTTCAAACACGTTGTCGGCAACCCCGCTCGCCTCATCGATGAGGAAGAGGATGTTTTCGGAGTGGAAGCCCTGGAGTGCTTCCGGCTTTTCCGGCCGGGACGTGCGCGCCACGGCAAACGACTCGCTGGGATTGCTCTTGAGCTTGAACGATCCCGCGGACCATTCGAACTCGCCGCCGAGTGCCGGCATCCTTTCGCTCAGGATGCGATGCCATTTCGCCAGTTCGGCCCACAGCACGTCATCGAGCTGATGCCCGGTCGGCGCTGTCGCCGGCACCTTGCACGGAAAGTGGCATGTGCAAAACCAGAGGATGCACCAGGCCATGAATGTGGACTTGCCGACGCCGTGGCCGGATCGTACAGACAGCTTACGGCGCTTTACCAGTAGCTTGCTTGCCTCCCATTGCCATACGTCGGGCTCTGCGCCCAGCGCTTCCTCGGCGAACTTGGCCGGGCCGCCGGCACGCCAGCGCTTAATTGCTACTTGCGTCGGCGTGAGCATTCAACTCTGCCAATTCCTGGGCCAGCGTGCGCACTTCCACTTTTGCATTCATCTCGACGGAGGCGAGCTTGGGATGCACGTAGGGCGCCGCGGCTTTCGCGGCCTCAAAGCGCAATTCGTCATGCTGCAATCGCTTGGCCAAGTGGCTGACAATTTCCGCTGATTCGGCTTCGGGCGGCAATGGCTCGATGTCCGGTTGGCGCATGATCTGCAGCATGAAGTCGAGCGGCGTAAGGCCTGACTCGGCAACTCGTTTTTGCGTCTCGGCGGTCTTTTTGTTCGGAGCGCCTTTCTTGCGCCCGGCTCCAGGTCGCGCACCGCCTTTGATTCCGTTTGATTTTTTTTCAGCCACGATTGATTTCTGGGTTCCTTTCGGATTGTCCAGTCCACAATGAAAAAACCCGGCTCAAGGCCGGGCGAAGTCCACACTTGCTGTGAGAAGGAGGCTATGGGTCGATGGTGGCTTTGCCTTGCGTCACCAGGTGCAGCAGTTGCGCTTGCTGATCGCCGCCAAGGGTCGATGCGAACGATTCGACGGACGCCCAGGCGCTCAGCTGAGGCTGTAGCGCGGCAAGCGCGGCCTGATCCTTGGCGAGTTCGCTGTTTGCCGCATCGAGCGCGGCTTGTGCCGCAGCCACGGCTTGCTGGTCGGTTGCGATTTTGTCGGCGAGTGCCATGATTTTCCTTTTGCGGAAGTAGTGGAAGAACATTGTTACCAGATCGAAACGGGGGGCGCCTGCATCGTGCCCGACATGGCGCCGGAATTACCCAGGCGCGGCGGCATGCCGGCATACATCGGCATTGCTGCAGAGCCACCGCCGACCGGGGCGCCTATCGGAGGCGCGGGATTGGGAACGATGCCTTGGCCGGAGCCGCCAACAGGTTGCGCTGCGCCAGGCATCGGGCGAGGCATGACTTGCGGGCCGGGTGTGCGCATGAATGGCGGGTTCGGCTGCTGTTGTCCCAAGTTGCCCATCATCGGACCACCGGGAAAGCCGCCCATGCCGAAGCGCTGGCCAAAGGCCGGCATCGAGTTCGGCATCGTTCCTGGCGCGGCGCCGGGCATGCTCGAAGGGGACCATGCGCCCATCGTTTGCGGCTGCGCAGGCGCCGAAGGCCAGCCGGCCGGCGGATTGCCCAACGTCTGGCCACCTTGCGCGGGCCTGGCGAATTGCGGTGCAAAGGAATTGGCAAGCATTACGCTCTCCGGTTCATCTTTTTTGTGGGGAAGTCAATTTGCTTGCGATTAGCCGGCGAATTGCGCCCGTTCGTCAACGTAAATTTCACTTCGTAAGGATAAATTAATTCCCCAATGTGTTTGAGTGGAAATTCACCCTGTAAAATTGAATTTCCAACACAGCACAGGAGGAGCTATGCCGATCTATTCCAAAGAAGCTGAGAGACTGCTTGAGGCAATGAATGAAGCCAAGCAAAACGCGACAGCCGCGCTCAAATCAGCAACGGAGGCGATGAAGCTCGGCGGTCCTCAAGCTCAAATTGACGAATTCATTGCCCTATCGAAAAAATATAGCGATGAAGAATCTAGGCATTTTGAAGAAGCGCAAAAGTATCGCCTAGATCAGGACTAGCCTATTTCGCCTCCATCTTCTTCTCCACCTGCGACGGTGCCCAACCAAGCTGCCGGCGAATGTGGTCTTGCGATAGCTGAGGCTTATGCTCCTCGGCGCGCTGGCGTACCCGCTTGCGGTTTTTTCTTGGTTGCCATGGACGACTCCAAGGCGAATTTCGAGACCAGAAATGCAAAAACCCGCACGCGGCGGGTTTTGGTCATAGCAATCCAGTTTGGTAAAAATCATATACCCTGCTGCTCATTTCCGCAAGAGAAATTTTCATGCGGCGTCGCGGTCATCACGCGCGGCGATCAAGCCATCGCGCAAGAACATCGGCGCAAGCCTGTCGATGGCCATGACTTCCAGCCTTTCCGCAGTCTGGGCAATCGTGGCGGCGGCCCGGCGTAGGGATATGACAGGCACGTTCTGTGAACGCGAGATTTCGGCATAGCTGAAGCCCTTTTCGCGCTGGTGCGGTGTCAAATGCCCGTAGACCAATGCCTTTACCGCGATTTCGTCCTTCACCGGCAGGGATGGCGTCAGGTATTGCGCCAGCTCGGCCACGCCGTGCGCTTTCTCGATCTGGATGCCGTATTTGCAGCGGATCAGCGCGCGCTCCGGCGCCGGCAAGTGGTCGTTCACGGCTTGGCAGACCAAAGCGCATTGGGCCCGGATTTCCTCGCCTGATAGGCCGCCGAAGTCAACGGAGCCGCGGCCGCCACGGAGCCTGTCCATCCAGTCACGTTGAATGCGGGTCAAGCTTGCTTGCCCTTCCATCACCTGCAGCAAGGCGCGCCATAGGGCCGTCGATCGCCGGGGCTCGTGGGCCATGACCAAGTATGAGACGTGCAAGGCGTGGCTTGTGGTCGAGAAAATTGCGCCGTTCATTGCTTTCCTTTCGCGGGGCTCAGGGACCTGGCCAAGCCGCGGCGGGTGTCGGGCTTGTCGGTGAAGCGGAGAATGTGGGGCTCGTACCAGAGCTGGATGTCGCCCTCCCATTCGCCGTTGCGGTTCTTGTCGCAGATCAAGAGGGTGTCGGCCTCGCCGGCGGCGCTGTCGTCACCGGCCTTGGCCAGGCGCTCCTTGCGGCGGTTTCGCCAGACCAATAACACCTGGTCGACGAGATCGGTGATGGCGCCGGTGCCCTTGATGTCCATGCGCGACGGCCGGCCTTCCTCGTTCTTGTCCTTGCGGAAGTGCACCACGACGTGGATGTGGATGTCGAGGTCGCGCGCGGCGGCGCAGATGGCCAACATGATCCGCTTCTGCGCGTTGAAGTCGTCGTCGGACTCGATGCAGGCTGTGAGGTTGTCGATGACGAAGTGCTTGATCTTGAGGGCGTCGGCGCAGTACTTGACCACGGCGACCAAGCGCTCGGGCTTGATGCTGCCGACGTGATCGAAGATCCACATCTTGCCCTGCATGCCCTGCAGGAAGCCCTTGACCTGCTCCTTGGTCGGCGTGGTCGTGCCGAAGGCCTGCTTACCAATCCTGGCCAAGGTCTTGCGCGGCCTCATTTCGAGGCTGGCGATGCAGACGCTCTCGCCGGCCTGGGCGAAACCGGTGACGATCTGGCCCGTCAACAGCGACTTGCCCGAGCTGTTGTAGCCGCCCCAGAGTGTGACCTCGCCCGGGGCGAAGTTGACCCAGGCATTGGCGAACGGCAGCCGCGGACCGCGCGCTTCGGCAAATGCCGGGCTCAGCTCGTGCATGACCTGGTCCAGGTAGTCGATGACCGGCCGCACCTTTTCGGCGGTGTCGGTTTCCTTCAGGTACTTGTCGAAGTCGATGTCGTCGGCTTCGAGGATTCCTGCGATTTCTTGCTCATGCATAGGCTTCCCATGCTCCATCGTGAAAGTGCAACATTTCGGGGGTTGATTGGCTGGCGACGAAGACCATCGGCGCGCCGGCGGTGACAAGTTTTTCTGCGAGTTCGACCAGTTCATCCGACCACTGGTCCGCTTGCATGATTACGTGGCAGCCGCTCGCAAAACGCCAATCCATGGTGCGCCATTCATCGGCCATCGACATCTCGACGTGGGCGTGCTGCTTGGTCTGCAGGTAGTTCTCCGGATCCTCGAACGGGAAGCGCTTCTCGAGTGGGATCTGCGGCAGGTCGACCTCGAAGAAGATCGTCGATGGCTTCAGGCCGTCGCGCCGGGCAGCGATGATGGACTTGTGGCCTCTCATGCCGCGAACCTTGGTGCAAAGGGATTGTGATCCTGCTTCGGCGTCACGGCGGCCAAGCCGATCTCGTCCTGCCAGCGCTTTTTGTTCAGCCAGGTAGCGCCGTGGGGGATAAATTGCCCACCGTCTTTCAGCCACTGCTGGGTTTGCTTGACTGCCTCCAGGGCTTGCAAAATCTTGGCTTGCAATGCCTCGTCGGGTTTGATTTTCTGCCAAGCCTTCAAGGCGTCTTGCTTGCCGTCTTTCCGTGGATAAACTGTCCAGAACCGATCAAACCCCTCAGCCATGGCTGGGGCGGTTTTGGGTTTCGTGGTTTTGGGTTTTTCCGCGCTACCGGTTTGACGGTTCTTTGATGGTTCATTGACGGTTCTATGACGGTTAGTCGGCACCTCCTGCGGGGGTGTGACGCACGTGGTGCGGGGGTCCCCCGCATCTGCTGCGGGGGTGTGACGCATCTGCTGCGGGGGTGCATCTGCTGCGGGGGTGAACGACGTGCTAGGGTTTGCATCCACTAACCCATGCATTTCCTGCGGGGGTTGAAATCCGTTCGGCGTCACGACGTAGGTCGTATGCCGGCCGTTTGATCGGTTGGCCTTGACCAAGCCATGCTCTTCCAGCCACTTGATTCCGTTCTGCACTGCGCGCTCGGAAAAGCAGGTGCGCATTGCGATCGTGCTGAGCGATGGCCAGCAGTGCCCCTGGTCGTTGGCGTTGTCGGCAAGCGAGATCAGAACGGCCTTTGCCGTTGGCGAAATCTGCAGTGGCCAGCACTGCGACATGATGATGGTGCTCACTGCGCCGACTCCCCTGCAATCACTCCGCGGGCAACTTGGTCGGCCTTAACGCGCGCTTCGCTGGCTTCATGCTCGGCATTCAGTTCGGCCGCGACACGCTCGGCCGTGGCCATCGAGCGGCAGCCACCGACAGTAGCGATGAAGACGGGGGTATCGAGCAGAAAATGGCCGGCGGCGAACTCGCCACCCTCCAGTTGCTTTGCTACGTATTTCATACCAATGCTCCTGATTCCGTTTCTATGTGCGGGGAATCTTCTGCGTTATGATGTGCATTCATCGATCAACATCAACAGAAAGGTTCACCATGGCTATCGCCGAAGTCGCCGCAAAAAAATACGCACTTGAATTAGTCAAGACTGGTCTTCAAGGCGGCTCCATCAAATTGTTGGGACCTCAAAGCCAATCCGAGGCCGAGCTTTGCGGCACCGCCGATGCGGCATATCTGACCGAACTTTTGGAAGCCTTGACAGACTCTCTTCAGAAACTTTGAATTGCGCATCCGGGTCGCAGGGGGCACAGTTGACGCTGTCTCCCGAGACCAGGTGAAAACGATCTTCTCGAATTCATCCTGGCGCGTGAGCGTGCCGGCCCGTATGCCTCCGAACTTCAGCATGCCGATGACGGGAATGCCCGCATCCCGTAGCAGTTGCAACGCTCTCATCTCAATGAGAAATTCTGAGGGAAGGCCGACCTCCCCCTCTTCTACTTCCGGGGAGGCCAAACGCGCCAGTTCGGCTTGTGTGAATTCGACGCGGATTCGCTCCGTCTGCGATGGAGTCGGCAGATTGGATGACATGGCGCAGCCTATTTGCTGTCAGCGAATCGCCGATCCTCTGCCGGCTTATCGCTTGCCTCGATCATGGCATCGGCGTACCGATAGGCCAGATTGACGTTTTCAACAATCGAGCAGCCATTGCCGATGAGGCCCGTCAATGCCGCCGCGGCGAATAGTCCACGCCGCTGTTGCAAAAGAATAGCTGCGGCGTTCTCGCCGTTTCCGTTCGTGGTCATGCCGCCCCCTTACGCTGCCTTGGCGTTGCGCGCCTGGTTGGCGAGCGCGGTCAGGTAGGCGTCGATCTCGTCTTCGAAGAAGACTGTGATGCGCGGCCCGAGCTTGAAGGGCTTTGGGAAGGTGGGATCGTTCTTTGCGCGCATCCACATGGTGGACAGGCCAATACTCAGCTTCTCGGCCACCTTGGGGGGCCGCAGCGTGCGACGCGGGGTAACAGCTACAGACATCATGGACTCCTGTTAGGTTGTCCACCGACATGCACTATTGCATAATCGGTGATGGCTGAAGCGTATCTAGTCGAGCGGGGAATTACGAGGGAGAAAAATTCCAGATTTTTATTCCGGAATGTTTTTTGTCTTTTTTCGTTCCGCTACTGCAATTTGATGGTTAAAGGCGTTTAAAAACGATGGCCCGAAAATCGAATCTGCAAGTGGGCGAACTACCTTTCGGACTCGCACAGTGAAATCGATACCAAACCCATCGGGGAAAAGCATCGAGCCCTGCGTCGCCTGTGCTATGGGGGTGCTAGTGTGCCGGAGGGAATATCCAGGTCGAGGAGCGCCGAAACGCGATATTTGGTGCATTTATAGCGGCCCTGTTTCAATTCGCGCTTGAATGGCCAAGGCATTAATGGTCTTGAAGTCTGTTGCGCGATTCGCGAGCTTGATAGTGGTTTTTCTTACTATCTCCGACGTGTCGCCGTCCCAATTTGGAAATAAGGCACCGGCCGTCAACCAATGCGGAAGATTATTCTTGTGAATATCTGACCAAAGTTTAAGGTCGAGATAGGCCAAAATTTGGTATCTTGCCCATTTTGCAAATTCAGAACGGGCAATAGAGTTATCCTTTTCCGTGCCCTTCTTTCTCTCCGTCTTCTTTTCAGAGAACCATGCTCTAAAGGCTTCAACTGCAATATCCTCTGGAGAATTTATGTCTACCTCCGCATAAACGATATTGCTTGATATGTGCGGTCGAAAGCTATTTATGCTTTCCTCCAGATAATTTCCGAGATCGGCCGTTTCATTCCATCGCGCCCAGTCCTCCTTAAACTTCGCCTCAGCCAAAATGTTATCTGAGAAGTCTAGCACGCTTATTATTTTCATATCACCAACAATCGCATGAAATTGCGGGCCGGATTCTTGCGGATTACGAGGAACATCTGTCTCCGGCAAGAAGACTCCGTTTTCCCGAAACATCGGCGCGATTAGGTTGTCATAGTATTCTTGATCCAACCCCTCCAACAACTTTTCAAAAAAGAGCTTTCTCGTACAGAGCGCGAAGTACCAATCACGCGATGTAAATTCGCTGACGTGCTCATATCTCGCGAGCGAGAACCACGATGGAATCGACAAATTGCTTTCTTTATTTTTCACGCTCTTTCCCATCTCATTTTTTGTGAGGATCGATCGTAGAAAAATTTTTTAGAAATTTCTCCATCGGTCGTTGCATCTATATTCCCCAACCTCAAAGCATTTTCTTTGCAAGAAAGTGTGGCGCACCAACCGCGCAAGGGAACGCGGCTTTCGCCTGGCCGGGCTAGGTGCGGCTGTTAAAGGATACCACCGGCATGCCCTTATAGAGCAGCCTTCACTCTCCTGCGCTTGGGCGGCGGCGAAACAAGCGCCGGCACACGCAACTTGAATGCCTGGAATGCTTCATCGTCCTGCGCTGCGCGATACCGACCCCACGCCTTATTTGATTCCGCCCTACCCTTCGGAGTCTGGCGATAACGCAGTTCTCGCAGCTCCTGCGCCTTTCTGTCAACAAGAATATCTATTGCGTCTTCCGGACCGCTCGGCATGATGCGCAAGCACCAATTGTCGCAGTCGATGAATGCGCGACGAGTGCCCTTCGCTCCCCCCGGACGTTGTCGGCGCAAGTCGAAGTCAAGCCCACCAGCTTGCCATTGAATATCAGCATAGCCATCCGGCCACCTCGTATCCTTCGGAATCAGGCCTTCGCTCTCGAGCTGCATGCGCGTGCCGATGTATTGAGTAAAATGGGAGCGAGGCCACATGACGATCGTTAGCTCGCCCGGCACAGAGACTTGAGCGGGGGCGATGTCGTTCAATTTGACGTTATTCATTGTTCCCTCCGTTAGCATCGCGTGCCGTGCCAGTACTGGACCACTTGACCGAAAATTTCAAACGCACTGCCCTCCTCGAACTCGAACGAGTCGTAGCAATCATTGTAGGCGATGGCCTTCAGACCCTTGCCGGAGCCGGTGAACACGCGTTGCAGCGCGCGTATGAAGACCTGGCCATTGATGCTGAATACGTAGATCGCATCCCCCTGGTAGCAGCGCACGCTACGGTCTATCAGCAGCGGATCGTCGCCGCCGAATTTTGGGAGCATGGCGGCGCCAAGGTCATGCATGATGCAATACCGGCCCGGCGTCTTGTGGCCGGCCTGCTCTTCAGCGGCGATGGTATCGAGCAGCGCGAGATTGACCAAATCGGCAGGGTCATGATTTGAGCGAACGATTTGATTAAGCATGGCTGCCCCTTTCGCTCGGTTGCGGAATGTCCATGACATGTCCGGACAAGAGAGCGATTTGCCTTGCCAGATCAGCACAGGACCACAAGTAGTTGTTCTTAATGACGCTGCTGTACTGGTCAAAGCTCTCAAAGCCCGCGCCGTATATGGTCTCCAGCATCGACGAGAGTTGAACGGCTTTGCGTGCGAGGATATTCGTCGGGGAGTCGCCCTGTTCCAAGTCTAAACCTTGTGCGGGGGTCTTCTTGTTCATGCTGCCCCCACCGTGCGGATCGCCGCATTGAGGAACATGGATTCACGCTCGGTGAGCGGCTGCGGCTGTTCGGAGTGGCAGACCAAATACCAGGCTCTGCCGTGGCGTTCGAGCTTTCGGGATCCGAAAAGCGGGATGGTGGTGGGGTGTGAAACTTCGCCCTTGGACGGGGCTTGATTTGCTGATAAAATGGCAATAGCCATGCTTCATTCTCCTATGACAAGAATGTTCCTTGGTCAGGCGATACGTCGAGTTCGCACCTCTTCGTATCGCCGCTTTTGCCTGGTACCGCCAGGCGTCGGTGAAACCCTACGCTGTTTTCAACTGAACCACGTTCCCGCGCGCGATCGCGTCGAGATAGTCGGCCCAATCCTGCATCATCTTTTTCCTCTCGGTTAGAAACATCGCCCTGTCATAGGCGGCGGCCACCTTGTCTTTCTGGGCGTGCGCCAGCTGCCGGTCCACCGTCTCATGCCGGTAACCCAGGTGCTCCTTGATCGTACTCATGGCCAGCGCGCGGAACCCGTGCCCAGTCATCTTGTTCTGGTAGCCCATGCGCTTCAAGGCCATCAGGATGGCGCCGTTGCTCATGGGCTTGCCGGGGTCGCGCTGGTTCGGGAATACCCACTTGTTACCGCCCGTCAGCGCGTGAAGCTCGCGCAAAAGCTCCAGGGCCTGGCGTGACATGCACACGTGGTGGTCGGTCTTGTCCGGGTTCACGGTGAGCTTGCCGCGCTTCATGCGCTGCCAGGGGATGATCCATTCGCCGGTTTCGAGGTTGATCTCGCTCCAGGGCGTCTCGATCAATTCGCTCGTCCGGACGAACAGCAGCATCATGAGGCGCAACGCCGTGCGCGTCGGCTTATACAGCCGGGCATCGTTCTTATTCATGGCATCGAGGAACGCTGGCAGCTCGTCGGCCGTGATCGCGGCGAAGTGGCCGGGACGCACAGGCTTAAGCACGTCGCGCATGTCCGCGGCCGGGTTGATGTTTTCGATGCCGTGTTGGTTTGCGTAGCTGAACACGCGCGCGCACGTGGCCTTGAGCCGGTGCGCAATCTCGTGAGCGCCGCGGGCCTCGATCTTGCGCAGCGCTGCAATCATGTGCTGGTGCTTGATCGAGCCGATCGGCATCTGGCCGATTTCCGGGAAGATGTCCAGCTCGAGCCGGCGGATCGTATCGCGCGCGGTAACCTCGCTCCAGGTCGGCAAGCGGTTGGCGTGCCATTCCCGGGCCAGCTTCTCGAAGGTGTTGGCATCCTTTTCCGCTGCGACGCGAGCTTTTTCCTTTTTGTCTTGGCTCGGGTCGATGCCGTTTTCGAGCAATTTCTTGGCTGCTGTACGCTTGTCGCGGGCGTCAGCCAGGGAAACCAGAGGGTATTTACCGAATGCAAGCGTGCGCCGCACGTTGTTGAAACGATAGTCCATGCGCCAGTATTTGGCGCCGTCAGTGTTGACCAAAAGATAGAGGCCGCCGCCGTCCGCGAGCTTGTAAGGCTTGTCTTTGGCCTTGGCGTTGCGGGGCTGAATATCGGTCAGCGGACTTGCGAGTTTTGGCATTTTGTCGGTATCCGTCTTTGACGGTATTAGCATGTACGACAAAAGTACCGCCAAAAAATCTAGATGTCAATGCACGGTCTTGGACGGCAAAAAACAAAAAAGCCACGTAAACACTGGGTTTTACGTGGCTTCTTAGACAACTTTGGACTACTTTAAACTGTTTTCTGGCGGAGACGCAGGGATTCGAACCCTGGATACAGGTTTAAGCCCGTATGCTTCCTTAGCAGGGAAGTGCCTTCGACCGCTCGGCCACGTCTCCACACCGCGGCATGCTAACTACTGAATGCCGGAAAGCCATGCATAATAGCTGCTCATGCGCCTGCCGTCAATAAGCGAAGCGCATTATTGTCAAAGCCTAATTATTCCGCTTTTTCCAGGTCAAATGCCTTGTGCAATGCGCGCACGGCCAGCTCCATGTACTTCTCGTCGATCAGCACCGAGATCTTGATTTCGGAGGTCGAGATCATCTGGATGTTGATGCCCTCTTCCGACAAGGTGCGGAACATGGCCGAGGCGATGCCGACGTGGCTGCGCATGCCGACGCCGACCACCGATACCTTCGACACCTTGGCGTCGCCCACCACGGATGCCGCACCGATGTGTTCCTTGACGGTCTTGTTCAGCACGTCCATCGATTTGGCGAACTCGCCGCGCGGCACGGTGAAGGTGAAGTCGGTCTTGCCTTCGACGGACTGGTTCTGGATGATCATGTCGACTTCGACGTTGGCTTCGGCGATCGGGCCGAGGATCTGGTAGGCGATGCCTGGGCGGTCCGGCACGCCGAGCACGGTGATCTTGGCTTCGTCACGGTTGAAGGCGATGCCGGTGATTGCTGCTTGTTCCATATTGGTGTCTTCCTCAAACGAAATCAGGGTGCCGGAATTGGCTTCTTCTTCCAACGGCGTCATGGGGTCGGTCAGCGACGAGAGCACGCGCGTCGGCATCTTGTAGTTGCCGGCGAACTCGACCGAGCGGATCTGCAAGACTTTCGAACCAAGGGAAGCCATTTCGAGCATTTCCTCGAAGGTCACGGTATTGAGGCGGCGCGCTTCGGAGACCACGCGCGGGTCGGTCGTGTAGACGCCGTCCACGTCGGTGTAGATCAGGCATTCCTTGGCTTTCATCGCCACGGCCACGGCCACGGCCGAGGTATCGGAGCCGCCGCGGCCAAGGGTGGCGATATTGCCCTCCTCATCCACGCCCTGGAAACCGGTAATGATGACGATCTTGCCGGCGTCGAGATCGCGCCGCACCTTGGCGTCGTCGATCGATTGGATGCGGGCCTTGGTGTAGGCGGAGTCGGTCTTGATGGCGACTTGCCAGCCGGCATAGGACACGGCTTGCTTGCCGATGGCATGCAGCGCGATCGACAGCAGCGCGACCGAAACCTGCTCGCCGGTCGAAGCCAGCATGTCGAGCTCGCGCGGATCGGGTTGCGGCATGATTTCATTGGCCAGACCGAGCAGGCGATTGGTCTCGCCGGACATTGCCGAGGGCACGACTACGATCTGGTAACCGGCATCATGCCACTTGGCGACGCGGCGGGCGACGTTTTTGATGCGCTCGATGGAACCCATCGAGGTCCCACCGTATTTGTGGACGTATAAAGCCATAAAAAGTCAGTAAAATGAGAGAAAAACTTAACAAATGCGCCAAAAACCAACGAATAACTCTACATGCTGCGGCGCAGAATGACAAGTGGTATTTTTGTGGTATTGGCAGACCAGTCCTGGCTTGGGACAGCCGATCGGACTGCCATTGAGCTTGCAAGGATTAAATTATTTTCATCTTGAGGCGCGGGCCGGATCACGGCCTACACTGCGAGCATACCAGTGAACGATGACAAGGTTTGCCATGAACATGATACGACTGCTTGCTATTGTAACCCCTGCCCTGCTTTGCGCCGCATGTAATACCCCGCAAGGCGGCATGACTTGGCAACAGCGTTGGGGCGAGCCGGTGGCCGATTCGGCAGCGACCAAGACCGTGGTCATCGCGCCGGATACGCGATATGTCAACGTAACCGGCGGCGAGATAGTCAAATTCGTCGAAGGCGACAAGTCGTTTGCGTGGAATTTCGACGGCCCCTATGCCTATGCTTTCGAACTCAACCGCGTTGCACCGCCCGGCGTACTGGGCCATCGGGTGATGGCCTATGTCGATGCAGACCCTTATTACAACGGCCGTTAACTCAGCGATAGCCACTGGTGATCTGGCGCACCATGCCTATGATGGCGCTCATCTGCGGCGCCGATTTCAGCGCGTAATTTGATCCGGTATAGCCCCACCAATCCCAGCAGCCTTCCGGGTTGTAGGGAATCGTTGACGCAATGGTTTGCGGATACAGCACCAGAATGCTATTGGTATCGGCCCATTCGTTGATGCCGGCATTCTGTATGAACACCGTCCCTATGGTTTGCTGATTCTGTTCGCAGCCGTGCAGCGCCACTACGAGCTTGCAGGCCCCGGTCGCACAGGATGCCGGCACATAAAGCCAGGCCGTGCTGTCCATGCCGATGGCGCCGCAATTGCCCCCGGCGCAAAATGCGTTCTGGTTGAATTGCAGGTAGTTGCCTTGCGGCGAACCGGCACGCGCATAGAGACTGCCGTAGAACCTGGTGAGGAAAGCCTTTTCGATGTCGATGCCGCAATTATTGAGGAAGGGCACACCGAGCCAGGCACAGGCATTGACGGCGTCGGGCGACACCCAGGAATGTTCGGCCGGCGTGGTGTTGTTGTAGGTAATGTTGCCGCTTGATGTGAAGCTTTGCAGGTATTGCTTCAAGTCGTTCATGGCCTGCTGGTACACCACGGTATCGAGCGTACCGCTGAACATGTAGACCGGCTTGTTGGCGATATTGGCGACCGGATCTATCGCCCCTTTCGCCGCCTGGCTGTTGGTGTAGCCCACGAGCGAGGAAAGCGGCACGCCGACACCGGTGCTGCAAGCATCGCCCCAGAACGCCAGATTTCCCTGGTTGCAGTAATACGGCGCACCGGCGATGATGGCGGCGCCGTGGAAGCTGGCTGAATTGGCCACCATCAGTTGTACGGCCATGTCGGCGCCGGAGGAAATGCCGGCAACCGTCACCGTATTGGGATTGACGTTGTAGGCCCCGAGTGCGGGGGCGCCGGATGCTGGGAGGGGAAGAAAGAAAACGCCAAGCAAGAAACCGCACACACGCACAACGATGCTGTGGAACATGATTGTCTCCTGTCGCTCGCGCCGCTCAGACGTCGGCGCGTTTTTGTGCGCTTGATATTAGGTCGAAAGTCCGGGAAATAGAAGGCGATTGAGGAGCGATAGTATTTGTACGGTATGGATTCGACGCACATGCGAACCGGATGGGCGTTACACGAGAGAAAGGCGGCGGCTCACAAGCCGGGATCGCGCCTCCAGTGCAGCGTCACGGCTGGCGCCCCACTCGCGGCGAAATGCGCACAATCCATCCCAAGGCCCGCGACGAAGAGCAGCTGTCCCGCGCTGCTGACCATGGGAAGCGTTTCGCGCACCCAGGCCGGGACATCCATCGACTGGCAATGTTGTTTCAAGCTTCGTGTAGGACGATCCGCCGCCAGCTTGAGGCGTTCCCCGCCTTGCCGCAAGTGAATGAAACAGGCGCGCCCGCGCAACCAGTCGGCGGCAATGCCATGCTCCGATGGTTCGAACAACAGGCTGCCGCGAAATGCCGGGAAGGCCAGGCTGGCTTCGCCGTTCCAGCAAAACGCTTGCGCCGCAGGCGGCTCCCGCCCGTCTTCACGCGGCACGATGTAGACACGGCCGCGATGGCGGCGGATGTGGCAATCGGGATGCGTGACGCAAAGTTGGGCTTCCGGTTTGGCCGATGCCAGCTGGCTGCGCATTTCCTTGAGCCAGGCGGTCGAAGGCATGCGCAAGCCGCGCCGGGCAAACCAGTAGCGATAAAGGTTGTCGGCGCGTTCTCCGGACAAGGGGGCGATACGCGCCAGATCGAGAGCGTCTCCCGCAAGGCAGTATTCCAGGTCTTGCTGCGCGACCTGGTCGAGCAGGGTTTGTGCCGCATGGGCGTGCCTGGCTGTGCGCGCAAAGCGCACAGCAAAGCCCGGAAAATGCTGTTCGAGAGCCGGCATGACGGCATGGCGCAAGGCATTGCGCGCGTAGCGCATGTCGTCATTGGATTCGTCTTCGATATTGGCGATGCCATGCACACGTGCATAGTGCTCAAGCTCGGCACGGGAAATTTCCAGCAGGGGGCGTGCAATCGTCACGTCGGCGTTGGCCAGCAAGCCCGGAGCGCGGTTGGCGCTATCCATCCCGGCAATGCCGGCGATACCCGAACCGCGCAGCAGCTGCAGCAGCACCGTTTCGGCCTGGTCATCGAGATGATGCGCGGTAAAGAGCAGTTCGACGCCATGCTCCGCACACATGGCGCCCAAGGCGGCATAACGCGCATCGCGCGCCGCTTGCTCCACACCGCTGCCGCTGTCGCGCCTGACTTCGATATGACGTACGGCGAATGGCAGGTTCAATTGCGCGCAAATTGCCCGGCAATGCGCCGTCCATTGATCGGCATTGGCGCTTAAGCCATGGTGAACATGAAACGCGTGAAGGATGAGATCGCGCCCCGCCGCATGGCCCTGCAACAGGTGCAGCAGTACGCTCGAATCGAGCCCGCCGCTGAAGGCAACTGCGACCCGGCGCACCTGGGGAAACGCCGCCATCGCTTGGGCGACGGTCTGATCCAGCGGATAAACTCGGGATTCCATGGCCGACGGCCTACACAACCGGCACCGGCTCCAGGCTGCGCCAGAGATACCAGGTGGCGACCGTGCACCACGGTTCCCAGTTGGCGGCGACTTCGCGCGCATCGCTGCGCGACACGGGCTCGCCGGAGAAATAGTTGACGCTGATACCCTTGAGCAGGCCGGCATCGTCGAGCGGCAAGATGTTGGGGCGGCGCAGGTTGAAGATGAGGAACATCTCGGCAGTCCAGCGGCCGATGCCGCGTATGCCGACCAGTTCGGCAATCACTTCCTCGTCTTCCATCTCGGCCCAGGTATCGACGTGCAGGCGCTTGTTCTTGAAATGGTCGGCCAAGTCGAGGATGTACTCGGCCTTGCGCTTGGACAGGCCGCAGCCGGTTAGCTTCTCGCCGGCCCTGACGACTTGCGCCGGCGTGCACTTGGGGCAGAGTTCAAGAAAGCGGTTCCAAACCGATTCGGCCGCATTGACCGAGATCTGCTGGCCCACGACGGAACGCGCCAGCGTGACGAAGGGATCGCTCTTGCCCGCAAGGTGCAAATCGCCGAACTGCGGAATCAGCTTGCGCATGATGCGGTCGCGCTTCATCAGTTCGGTCTTGGCGTCGTCCCAATAAGTGGGAACGGTGGCGCGCCCGCTACCTGTAGTGGAATTGGCCATGTGGCTCCGGGCTCAGGCCCTTCTCCATTCTGTCGTGCCGTCGGGCTTGTCCTCAAGCACGATGCCTTGCCCGGAGAGTTCCTTGCGGATGCGGTCCGCCTCGGCGAAATTCTTCGCTTTCTTGGCCGCGGCACGTGCCGCGATGGCGGCAAGCACTTCCGCTTCGCCGATCGCACCCGGCACAGCGGGGCCTGCCTGCAGGAATTCGGTCGGATCGCGCTGCAGCAATCCGATGATGCCGCCCAGCGCTTTCAATTGGCGCGCCAAAGCCGGCGACTTGCTCTTGTTGACGGCTCCGGCCAGTTCGAACAAGGCGGCCACGGCGAGAGGCGTATTGAAGTCGTCATTCATCGCGTCGGCAAAGCGCGCGGCGTGCTCCTCGCTCCAGTCCAGCGCTGCGTCATCCGGCGCCACTTCCTTTAACGCCCTGTACAGGCCGGTCAGGGCCTGCTTGGCGTCCTCAAGATGGACGTCGGCATAGTTCAAGGGGCTGCGGTATTGCGCACGCACGATGAAGAAACGCACCACTTCGGCGTCGAAGGACTTGAGCACGTCGCGGATGGTGAAGAAGTTGCCGAGCGACTTCGACATCTTTTCATTGTCGACTTGCAGGAAGCCGTTGTGCAGCCAGTAATTGACGAAAGCATGCCCGAGTGCGCCCTCGGATTGGGCGATCTCGTTTTCATGGTGCGGGAATTGCAGGTCCGCACCGCCGCCGTGGATGTCGAAGCGTTCGCCGAGTACGGCGCAAGACATGGCCGAGCATTCGATATGCCAACCGGGCCGGCCGCTGCCCCACTTCGAAGGCCACTTCACCTCCTCGGGCTCTTCGGGCTTCGAGGCTTTCCAAAGCACGAAATCGAGCGGATCGCGCTTGCCGGTGTTCACATCGACGCGTTCGCCGGCGCGCAAGTCGTCCAGGCTCCGGCCCGAGAGCTTGCCGTAGCCGGGGAATTCGCGCACGGCATAATTCACGTCGCCGTCGTCGGCCTTGTAGGCCAGGCCGCGCGACTCCAATTGCTCGATGAGGGACAGCATTTGCGGCACGTATTGCGTTGCGCGCGGCGAGTTGGTCGGCGGCAGGATGCCCAGCGCCTGCAAGTCTTCATCCATGTAAGCGGTGAAACGTGCCGTCAGCTGCGACACGGTCTCGCCGTTTTCCACGGCACGTTTGATGATCTTGTCGTCGATATCGGTGATGTTGCGCACGTAATTGACTTCATAGCCCGACGCGCGCAACCAGCGATACACCAGGTCGAACGCCATCAGCATGCGGGCGTGCCCGATATGGCAATAGTCGTAGATCGTCATGCCGCAAACGTACATGCCGACCTTGCCGGGAGTAATCGGGGAAAAAACCTGCTTCTCACGCGCAAGCGTGTTATATATCTTCAGCGCACTCATGAACGATAACGGGTTGGGCGGAATTGCGGCGTTCCGGGCATGGGCGTCAGCGCGCGGCCTGGAGTCCGGCGCCAACTCCCGGCAAAACGATTTCGCCGAAAAACTGGTCTTATTTTGATAAAATGCTGCCTTGACCGGCCAGTATAACACCTAAAAAAAGCCCGACAATACCGTGTGGACGGGCTTTTTTACGTGGCGCCGCAATAAAGCAAGGTAAAGACATGCCCTTCCTCCGCCGACACTTCCTCCAATTGCTGACTGCCTGTGCAGTTGCCCTGACGGGATCGATTGCTTTGGCTGCGGATGCGCCGGGCGCGCCCAGCGTCACCTTCCAGACCAATATGGGCGATATCGTCATCGAACTGTATCCGGACAAGGCACCCAAGACCGTCGACAACTTTCTTGGGTACGTCAAAAGCGGTTTCTACAACGGCTTGCTGTTTCATCGCGTGGTCAAGGGCCAATTGATACAAGGCGGGGGCTTCGACCAGAAGCTGCATCAAAAAGCGACCGGCCCCTGGCTCAAGAATGAAGCAAAAAACGGCTTGTCCAACCAAACCTTGACGGTTGCCATGGCGCGCGGCGCGCATCCGGACTCCGCCACCTCGCAATTTTTCATCAACTTGAGAGACAACAGCCAGCTCGACTATCCCTCCTTCGACGGCGCAGGCTACTGCGTGTTCGGCAAGGTAGTCAGCGGCACTGAAGCGCTCGACAAGATCCAGCAAGTGAACACGGTCGAAAATCCCATGTTCGATGCCCTGCCGACTACGCCCGTCGTGATCGTCAAGGCTTTCATCAACAAATAGCGCCCTATTGCACTAAGCAGCTAACCAGGCGCAACACAAACCCGAAGAGGAACATCATGGCAGTCAAGCTCACAACCAACCATGGCGACATCACTATCGAACTCGACGCCGAAAAAGCGCCCAAGACGGTGGAAAATTTCCTGTCCTACGTCAAGGCAGGCCACTATGACGGCACGATCTTCCATCGCGTCATCAACGGCTTCATGATCCAGGGCGGCGGTTTCGAGCCGGGCATGAAGCAAAAGCCGGTCGGCGAAGCAATCGAGAACGAAGCGAAGAACGGCTTGAAGAATGCCGCCTACAGCATCGCCATGGCACGCACCTCGGCGCCGCACTCGGCCACGGCGCAATTCTTCATTAACGTGACCGACAATGATTTCCTCGACTACCCTGGCCAGGACGGCTGGGGCTATTGCGTGTTCGGCGCCGTTACCGAAGGCAAGGACGTGGTCGACAAGATCCGCAAGGTGCGCACCAGCAACAGCGGCATGCACGCCAACGTGCCGGCCGACGACGTGGTGATCGAAAAGGCGGAAATCGTCTGATATCGTCCGGACCGCAGATTTTGAACCGGACCGCATCCGACAAGCCGGCCGCGCTCTTCATTTCCGACCTGCATCTGCAGCCGGAAATGCCGCGCACGGCCGCAGCCTTCTTCGATTTCCTCAAGTGCCATGCGCGCGCTTGCCCGCGCCTCTTCCTGCTGGGCGACGTCTTCGAATTCTGGGCCGGCGACGACGACTTGAGCCCATTCAACCAGCAAGTGATCGCCGCGCTGCGTGCTGTTGCCGATGGCGGCACGCAAGTCTACTGGATAGCAGGCAACCGCGATTTCCTCGCAGGCGAAGCGTTTGCCGAGGCGGCCGGACTGAGCTTGTTGCCCGATCCCTACCTGCTCGGGAACATCGTGCTGACCCATGGCGACGCATTGTGCACCGACGACACGGCCTACATGCAGTTCCGCGCCCAAGTCAGGAATCCGCAAGTGCAGCGCCAATTCCTGGCCCAGCCGCTGGAACAGCGCAAGGCCTTCATCGCCGCGGGACGCAAGGATAGCCGCGAAGCGATGCGCCACAAGCCGGAGTCCATCATGGACGTCAACCAGGATGCCGTGCGCGCGCTGTTCGCCGAAAGCGGAACGAAGACCATGATTCACGGCCATACGCACCGACCAGCCCTGCATGACGCCGACGGCTATCGGCGCTTTGTTTTGCCGGACTGGGATTGCGACAGCGATACGCCGCGCGGCGGATGGATTGCGTTATACGAGGACGGCGCGATAGACCACATCGGCCTGGACGGCCGTCGCATCAAATAAATCGCAAGCAGGGGCTTGTCCCGGCAATCGCCATGCGAATAGCCGGACGGCGCTCCGCCCGGCCTGCGAACCGCATTCTTTATTCAAACTGCTTCTTGAACTGCGCAAACTGCTGCGCGAGGTCAGCCACGGCGTCACGCAGCCGTGCGACTTCCTGCTCCAGCTGCTCGATACGCCCTGCCCCTGCGGCAGCCGCCGGCTCGGCGCCGATCAGCTCCTGCAGCTCCAAGGCCTCTGCACCGGCAAACAGGTGCATATAGCGCGCTTCCTTGGTGCCGGGGGCACGCGCCAGCTTCGCCACCAGCGGCGGATATTTGTCGATCAAAAATTGCAGGCAAGCCTCGACCTCAGCCACGGATTGGAAATCGTGCAGTCGTCCCGAGCGGCTGCGGATCTCGCCAGCGGTTTGCGCACCGCGCAGCATGAGCAAAATCAACACCGACAGCTTGTCTTGCTCGAGCGACCACTTGGCGCGCATGCGATGCTCGTATTTCCGCACGCGGGCGCCGGCCTGGCTGACTTCGGCGATAAGCTTGCGCTGCTGCAGCCGGTCCAACGCTTCCTGCACCGTGCTTTCCGAAATCGACATCACCGGGTCGCGGCTCGATAGTTGGTTACACCCTGTCGTCAAGGCATTGAGCGAGAGCGGGTAGACGTCCGGTGTCAGCATTTCCTTCTCGGCCAGCACGCCCAGTACGCGCATTTCAAATGGGTCAAGCAATTCGCCTGCGGATTCTTGTTCAGTCATGATGTCTTTTCAGTGTGCGATTGAGCGTGCTGCCGAGTGTGTGAAGCGCAACAAGAACGGCTTCACTCCACCAGCTTGTTAAGCGTTTCCGAATCGAGCTTGTTGACTTCGGGCACGGCGTCGCAACAAAGCCCGGCGCTCTTCAAGATGCCCACGATAGTATTGATCTGCTGTTCCTGCGCCGCCACGTGATTGACCAGGCCGTGGATCGCGGTCGATAACGGGTCCTCCCCGCCATTTGGCGACACACCATAAGCGGCGAATACTCGTGCCGCTGCCTCGTCGCGCATCTTTTGCACGTCGCGCTTGACAATGTGCGCGGGGTTGCCCACCGCCGTGGCGCCGGCAGGCACTTCCTTGACCACGACCGCATTGGAACCGATCTTGGCTCCCTCTCCCACCGTGAAGCCGCCCAGCACTTGGGCGCCGGCGCCGACAATGACCCCACGCGCCAGCGTGGGGTGACGCTTCGCGCCCTTGGATAGCGAGGTGCCGCCCAGCGTCACGCCCTGATAGATGGTGCATTCGTCGCCGACCTCGGCCGTTTCGCCAATCACGACGCCGAAGCCATGGTCGATGAACACGCGCCGCCCTATCGTCGCACCGGGGTGGATTTCGATGGCGGTGAACCAGCGCGCAACCTGCGAGGTGAAGCGCCCGCACCATCTGAAGCCATGGGTCCAGAACCAGTGGGACACGCGATGCAGGGTGATGGCATGCAGGCCTGGATAGCAGGTCAACACTTCCCAGGCGGAACGCGCTGCGGGGTCGCGCTGCATGATGTTGGCAATATCTTCTCGTAGTCTGCTGAACATGATCGACTCAAATGTGAGGACAGGGTAACACAGGGGAACAAGCGGCGGGCGGCGCGCGCAGGCAGGCGCGCCGTCGCTTCAACAACAGCAGGCGCGGCAACAAATGCCCGGAACCGGGCACAGGAAGGAGGAAAGGAACGTCATGAATGCATCATATCTCACTTGACCAGGCGCTGCCGCCTTGCCTCATAAAGGCAAACGCCGGACGCCACCGATACGTTCAAGCTTTCCACCGAGCCGAACATCGGAATCGAGACCAGCACGTCGCATGTCTCGCGTGTCAGGCGGCGCATGCCTTCCCCTTCGGAACCCATGACCAGGGCTGCGGGGCCGGAGAAATCGGCTTCATACAGACCTTTTTCCACGTCGTCCGAAGTGCCGATGACGAGGATATCGCGTTCCTTTAATTCGCGCAGCGTGCGTGCCAGATTCGTTACGGTGATATACGGCACCGACTCGGCGGCACCGGATGCGACCTTGGCTGCGGTGGCATTCAAGCCCACTGCCCTGTCCTTGGGCGCAATCACGGCATGCGCACCGGCTCCGTCGGCCACACGCAGGCAGGCACCCAGGTTGTGCGGATCGGTAATGCCGTCCAACACCAGCAACAAGGGAGGGCCGTCGATGGCGTCAAGCAGTTCGTCGAGATTGCGCGCCAGCGACAATTCGCCGGCTACGGCCACCACGCCCTGGTGGCGCCGCGTGCCGACCATCTTGTTCAAGCGCTCTTCATCGACCTGGATGATGCGCACGCCGGCCGACTTGGCGGAGCGGATCAAGTCGCCCATGCGGCGGTCTTCACGGCCGGCATCGACGTAGATTTCTTCTACGGACGAGGCTTCATGGCGCACGCGGGACGTGACGGCATGGAAGCCGAATATCATTTTGCTTTTCATCAGCGTTTCTTCTTGACTGCTTTCGAGTAGGCACGGCTTTGGCGCGGAGCCCGTTCGGAGGATGTGGATTTGCTGCGCTTGGACTTCGCACTTTTGCCGGCCGTTTTGGCGGCTTTGGCCGCTTTCGCCGCAGGAGGCTTGGGCGGGGCCGCGGTCTTGACGCGCGGCTTGGCGACACCGCCGCGGCCCTGCTGTTCGACCTCGGCGCGCCGGGCCTCATTCTTCAACACGGTGCGTATGCCCGGCTCATGTACCAGGCGCAAATCGATCTTGCGCGCATCGAGATCGACACGGCTGACCTGCACTGTCACGCGGTCGGTCAACTGATACCGGATGCCGGTGCGCTCGCCGCGCAACTCGTGGCGCGCCTCATCGAACTGGAAGTAGTCGGCGCCAAGTTCGGTCACATGCACCATGCCTTCGATGAACAAGGCATCGAGCTGCACAAAGATGCCGAAGGCGGTGACACCGGAGATGGTGCCGGTGAATTCCTCGCCAAGCTTGTCGCGGATGAAGTAGCACTTGAGCCAGGCTTCGACGTCGCGCGAGGCTTCGTCGGCACGCCGCTCATTGGCAGAGCAATGAATGCCCAGGGCTTCCCAGACGGCGGCGTCGGCGCTGCGCTTTTGTTGCGGCTTGCCCTCGGCGCGGTCTTGCGCCTGCTTGCGGCGCGCCGCCGGCGACAGCATGGTATTCAAGCTGCCCATGTCCATGCCCTTGGGCTCGTAGCGTTTGCCTTGCAGGATGGCCTTGATGGCGCGATGGGTCAGCAGATCGGGATAGCGCCGGATCGGACTGGTGAAGTGGGCGTAAGCCTCGTAAGACAGGCCGAAGTGGCCGATGTTGTCCGGGCTGTAGACTGCCTGCTGCATCGAGCGCAGCAACATGGTCTGCAACAACGTGGCATCGGGCCGCGTCTTGACCTTGGCCATCAGCTCGGCATAGTCCGAGGCGGAAGGCGCGTCGCCGCCGCCGAGGTTCAAGCCGACTTGCTTCAGGAAGGTCTTGACCTGGTTCAGCTTTTCCTTGGCCGGCGGCGCGTGCACGCGGAACATGCCCGGGTGCTTGTGTCGCTCAAGCAGGTCGGCGGCGCAGACATTGGCCGCCAGCATGCATTCCTCGATCACCTTGTGTGCATCGTTGCGCGTGCGCGGCAGGATCTGTTCGATCTTGCCGACGGCATTGCAGACGATATAGGTTTCGGTGGTTTCGAAATCGATCGCGCCGCGCGCGTGGCGCGCCGCCAGCAGCGCCTGGTACACCTCGTACAGATTCAGCAGGTGCGGCACCAGCGCCGGCTTCCTGGCCGCTTCGGTGCCCTTGGTGTTGGACAGGATGGCGGCGACTTCGGTATAGGTCAGGCGGGCCGCCGAGTGGATCACGGCGGGATAGAACTGGTAAGCCTTGATCTCGCCCTTGGCGGTGATCACCGCATCGCACACCAGCGTGAGGCGGTCCACTGCGGGATTGAGGGAGCACAAGCCGTTGGACAGTTTCTCCGGCAGCATGGGAATCACGCGGCGCGGGAAATAGACTGAGGTGCTGCGTTCGAGCGCATCGACGTCGAGCGCATCGTTGGGCTTGACGTAATGGCTGACATCGGCGATCGCCACGATCAGGCGGAAGCCGTTCAAGCGGCCGATCTTGCACGGTTCGCAGTAGACGGCATCGTCGAAGTCGCGGGCATCTTCGCCGTCGATGGTGACGAGCGGCACGTCGCGCAGATCGACGCGGTCGTTCAAGTCCGCCGCACGCACTTCCGACGGCAGCTTGGCCGCAAGCTTCTTGGCCGCCTCGGAAAATTCGTGCGGCACGCCATATTTGCGCACGGCGATCTCGATCTCCATGCCCGGATCGTCGATATCGCCGAGCACTTCGACGATCTTGCCCATGGGCTGGGTATAGCGCGAAGGCTGCTCGGTCAATTCGACCGACACCACCTGTCCGGTCTTGGCCTTGCCGGGAGACCCGGCAAGCAGGATGTCCTGCCCGATGCGCTTGTCTTCCGGCGCGACGACCCAGACGCCGTTTTCATTGAGCAGGCGGCCGATGATGTGGCTGTTGGCGCGCTCGACGACTTCGACGATGGTGCCTTCGGGACGGCCGCGCCGGTCGGTGCCGCTGATGCGCACTTGCACGCGGTCGCCGTGCAAGACTTTTTGCATCTCCTTCTCGGGCAGGAAGATGTCGTCGCTGCCGTCGTCGGGAATCAGGAAGCCGTAGCCGTCGCGGTGGCTCGATACACGGCCTTCGACGAAGCTGCTCAGATTGGCGAGGTGGAATTTGCCATTGCGGTCAGGCTTGATCTGGCCGTCGCGCTCCATGGCGTTCAGGCGGCGGTTCAGCCCGTCCATTTCATCTTGTTTTACGCCCAGCGCCTTGGCGATGGAGGCCGTATCTTGCAAGCTGGTTGCAGTACGGAGAATGCCGAGAATGTCCTCTCGGCTGGGAATCGAATATGGGTATTGGCTCAAATGATGATTTGTTGATTGTTATGGATATTACGTGGGCAGTGCGGTTACACCAAGCGGGAACGGGGAATATGATCCTGCCTCCCGCATGCCTAGTGTACCGGAAGCGCACGACTTTTACCTAATATGCAGGGACCTCATGCAAAAACACGAAAGATATTGTTTGACATTCCAGATTTCTGCGCTATAATCTTGTTCTTTCGCAAGTCATCGCGAAATTCAAAGCAGTAGTTCAGTTGTGTAGTTCAGTTGTGAAACGCAGTGCCCACGTGGCGGAATTGGTAGACGCGCATGGTTCAGGTCCATGTGCCGCGAGGTGTGGGGGTTCGAGTCCCTCCGTGGGCACCATAAATTTTCCGCTGTATTCACCTACTCTCTTCTTCCCAGACCATGGAAATGGCCTTCCCTGAAGGTGTGCGCCTGGTCATTTGGGATCTCGACCAGACCTTCTGGAGCGGCACGCTCACTGAAGGCGAAATTTCGTGGATCGACGAACACGAACACGTTGTCAAGACTCTCGCCGCGCGCGGCATCGTCAGCTCCATCTGCTCCAAGAACGATATGGCCCATGCCATGGGCGTGCTGCAAGAACGCAAACTCGATTCCTATTTCATCTTCCCCAGCATCGATTGGACCGCCAAGGGCAATCGCATCAAGGGCATCATCGAGAACGTGCAATTGCGCCCCGAGACGGTGCTATTCATCGACGACAACCATTTGAACCGTGCAGAAGCCGCCGATCTCAACCCTGGCTTGAACGTCGCGAGCGAACAGATCATCCCCACGCTGCTCGACCATCCGCAATGTAGAGGCAAGGAGGACAGCGGGCTGACGCGCCTGGCGCAGTACAAGATGATGGAGCAGCGCAAGCGCGATGCTTCCGGCTCCGGCACCAACGAAGACGATTTCCTGCGCCACTCGGGCATCAAGGTTTTCATCGATTACGATCTCGAAGGCAATATCGACCGTTGCGTCGAGATGATCAACCGCACCAATCAGCTCAACTTCACCAAGAAGCGCCTCTCGCCCAATACGGAGCAGGCGAAAAAAGAGTTTTTGGAAGAGCTGCGCGATGCGCGCGTGCAAGGCGGGCTGATCCATTGCCGCGATAAATACGGCGACCACGGCTATGTCGGCCTTTACCTGGCGTCGGAAGGCCGCATGCTCAAGCATTTTCTGTTCTCGTGCCGCGTACTCGGCATGGGCGTGGAGCAATGGCTTTACAAGCGCCTGGGGAAGCCCTGGCTACAGATCGAAGGCGAAGTGCTGTCCGACCCGCGCGACGAAAGCCGCAACGTCGACTGGATCGAGCTTGCCGCGGACAAGGGCGAAAGCGAAGCCGCTCCCGCCGAGATGAAGATAGACAAATTCTACGTGCTCGGTGGCTGCATCATGGAAAACATCGGTCACTATCTGCAGGTGTTTTCCAAAACCGTGATCCACGAAGGCAACGAACGGCGCGACGGCATGGATTTCCGCCGCACGCACACCAGTTATCTTGCCTATGGCGATTGGCTGCCCAATAGCATTTTCTTCGATGCAGTGGCACGCCTGGGCTGCCGGCGCGAAGACTTCAGCAACCGCATTTTCGAAGCCGACGAAAAATCAGCCTTGGTGCTGAGTTTCTGGTACGACCAGATTTCGCCGCTCTATCGCCACCGCGCCGTACCTATAGAAATGCCCTTCCTGATTGATGGCATTCGCTGGGACGAAGACGTGACGAAGAAGCAGTTTCACGAGATGCCGGCCGACTTCCGGAGCGGCGCGAATGCGGAACGCATCTTCCATTACTTCAAGCACAACTTCATATACAACGGCTACGTCAATCCCGGTTCCTACAAGAATCGCGTGAATTCGATATTGAACCGCATCCACGCGGGCATCCCCATCTTCCTGCTCGACTTGCCCGGCGCCGACGAGGAAAAGTGGAGCGAGCGCCAGGTGCGCCGCGACATGATCGAAGCGATCAACGGCGTGCACAAGGAATTGGCTGCGGAGCGCCGCAATATCGTCCTGATCGATCCGCTGGAGTTCGTGCAGCAGCCGGAAGACCGCATGGATTGGTGGCACTTCGACCGCAAGGTCTACTACCGTATCTTCCAGCGCATCAAATCGCTGATCTCGGCTATGTAGGACCGGCGGAAGTTGCAAACTTCCGCCTCGCTGCTACACTGAAATTGCACCACGATACGAGGGAGCCGAGCCAATAACCCGGCTTGAAAGCCATGCTAGTTCTACTATTGTTGCAAGTCGCCGCTTGTGCAGCGCTCGTGATCTATGGCTTGTACATGGATCACCCGGATGCGCATCCGGTGAAAAAGCTTGTGGCCTGGAGCCATAAACTGCGTCGTCATTGAAGGCACCCACCCGCCAGTGCGGGAGGTTGAAGATAACCGGCGCCTTTCGGGCGCCGACCCTTCGCTGTTTGCCCTTACTCCCCCGCCTGGTCCTTGCCCTCGCCGCGCTTCATCCAGCGCGTCAATTGGTGCGGGCGCAAGCTGTCATACTCTTCGAACGGCTGATGGATCCAGGGATTCGTCGGCAGGTATTCAAGATAAAAATCCGGCTTGATCGAAGAACAACCCTTGCACCAGATCACGGCCGACTTCACTTCGGTCACGGCCAGGAAGTGTTCTTTCAAATGCTTTTGCACCTTGTCCAGCGTGACACCGGAATCGACAAGGTCATCCACCAGCAATACCCGGCCGGCCAGGCTGCCCTTGGTCATGGTGATGAATTTGGCGATATCGAGCGAGCCGCGTACCGTGCCAGCCTCTTCGCGGTAGGAACTGGTCGAGAGGATTGCCAGCGGCACATCGAAAATGCGCGAAAACACGTCGCCTGGGCGCAAGCCGCCGCGTGCCAGACACAGCACCTGGTCGAATTTCCAACCCGATTCGTGCACCATCAGGGCGAGTTTTTCGATGGAGCGGTGATAAGACTCCCACGAGACCCACAGATGTTGGTCGTTTGACTCAGGCAACATGCCTTCCTCCACTACGATTGCAATCGGCGCCGCCTTCCAGGCGGCGCCTTTGTTTTGCCGGATTACTTGAACGGATGACGCAGGACGATGGTCTCTTCGCGGTCCGGGCCAGTGGATACCATGTCGATCGGCACGCCGACCAGTTCCTCGATGCGCTTGATGTAGGCGCGCGCATTGGCCGGCAGCGCTTCCATCGACCTGGCGCCCACGGTGGTTTCCTTCCAGCCCGGCATGGTTTCATAAACCGGTTGGCAGCGGGCTGCATCTTCAGCGCCGACCGGGAACACGTTGAGGCTCTTGCCGTCGAGCGTGTAACCGGTGCACAGCTTGAGCGTTTCAAGGCCGTCGAGCACGTCGAGCTTGGTCAGGCACATGCCGGTGATGCCGTTGATTTGCACCGAACGGCGCAGCAAAGCGGCATCGAACCAGCCGCAGCGGCGCGCACGCCCCGTGACGGTGCCGAATTCGTGGCCGATCGAGGACAGGTGATGCCCTACGCCCTGCTCTGTGGGCAACTCCGAGGGGAAGGGACCGGAACCGACGCGCGTGGTGTACGCCTTGGTGATACCCATGATGTAATGCAGCATGTTGGGGCCTACGCCTGCACCCGCCGCGGCATTGCCAGCCACGCAATTGCTCGAGGTGACGAAGGGATAGGTGCCGTGGTCGATATCGAGCAGGCTGCCCTGCGCACCTTCGAACAGCAGGTTCGCGCCGCCCTTGTAGGCGGCATAGAGGTCGCTCGACACGTCGGTGACCATGGGCTTCAAGCGTGGCACGGTGTCCATGGCGTCGTCGTAGGTCTTTTGGTAATCGACTGCCGGCGCCTTCAGGTATTGCGTCAGCACGAAGTTGTGCAGGTCGAGGTTTTCGCGCAGCTTTTCGGCGAAGCGTTCTTCGCACAGCAAATCCGACACGCGAATGGCGCGGCGCGCCACCTTGTCTTCATAGGCCGGGCCGATGCCCTTGCCGGTGGTACCGATCTTGGCTGCGCCTCTTGCCGCTTCACGCGCCGCGTCCAATGCGGTGTGGTAAGGCAGGATGACCGGACAGGCTTCCGACACTTTCAGGCGCGAAGCCACTTCGATGCCGGCCGCCTCGAGCTTGTCGATCTCGCGCAGCAAATCGGGCACCGACAGCACCACGCCATTGCCGATGTAGCAGGCCACGCCGGCGCGCATGATGCCCGAGGGGATTAGCTGCAGTGCCGTCTTCTTGCCGTCGATCACCAGCGTGTGGCCGGCATTGTGGCCGCCCTGGAAGCGCACCACGCCTTGAGAGTGATCGGTCAGCCAGTCGACGATCTTGCCCTTACCTTCGTCGCCCCATTGGGTGCCGATGACGACGACGTTTCTCGCGTTGCTAGAGTTTGACATCTTGTTGCCTATATCAAAAATGAAATTCCTGATGGAAAGCAGGGGTTATATTTTCTTGGCAACCCAGCTTCCACTTTCCTTGACCAATACCCGGTCGCAATCGAATTCTTCCTGGTCGTTTTCGTGGCCAGGAAGGCTTTGGATGACGATTTCGCCTGCTTTCCGCAATTCCACGATTTTCTCACGCAAATCGGCTTCGCGGCCCCATGGCGCGCGAATTGCAGCCTTTCTTTCGGCAATCGGCAACAGCCGGGCCAGTTCGCGCAGGTCCAGCGAGAACCCGGTCGCAGGCCTGGCTCGGCCAAAGGCTTCGCCAACGTGATCGTAACGGCCGCCGCGCGCCACGGCATTGGGCAGGCCGGGCACGTAGAGCGCGAACATGGCGCCGCTTTCATACTGGTAGCCGCGCAAATCGGCCAGATCGATCGTGACGGCCGCCCCACCCGCCAAGGCGACCAGGGCTTCGAGGTCTTCCAGGGCGGCAGCCACGCCGGGGAGCGCAGGCAGCAGGCCGCGTGCACGCCGCAGCACGGCAGCATCGCCATAGAGGCTGGGGAAGGCGAGCAAGGCGGTGCGCAAGCCGGCACCATAGCCGGCGGTCAGCTCACGCAGGCCGGAAACATCCTTGGCGCGCATCAAATGGTAAATCTGCGCCTGGTCGCGCGTAGCTTGCTCATCACTCGCGATCATGGCACGCAATACGCCGACATGCGACAAATCGAGCCGCACTTCGGCAAAGCCGGCCAGGGCCAGGGATGCCAGCGCCAGTTCCTGGATTTCCGCATCGGCTTCCAGTCCGCTATGGCCATAGATCTCGGCACCGATCTGGAACGGTTCGCGCGTGGCATGCAGGCCGGAGGGACGCGTATGCAGCACGCTGCCCGCATAGCACAGGCGCGTTACCGAAGAACGGTTGAGCAGGTGGGCGTCGATGCGCGCCACCTGCGTGGTCATGTCAGCACGCAAACCCATGGTGCGGCCCGACAATTGATCGACCAGCTTGAAGGTGCGCAAATCGGTGTCTTCGCCCGCCCCCGCCAGAAGCGACTCGATGTATTCGAGCATGGGCGGCATGACCATTTCGTAGCCGTAGAGGCGGAAATTGTCGAGGATGACGCGGCGCAGCTCTTCGATCTTGCGCGCTTCGGAAGGCAGGACGTCGGCGATATTTTCGGGTAGCAGCCAGTTTGGCATAGGAAAAACGCAATGGTTGAAGCCGGCGCCACGCGCCGGCAGATCGGGTTCAGGTTCGTTCAGGTGTTCGGGTCTATCCGATTCAAGCGCGGGATCCGCCGCCTACTTCTTCGCGTTCAACGCCTCCGGGTTCTTCATGTATTTGAAGAATTCGGAATTGGGATCGACCACCATGACGTCGCTGCGATTCTTGAAACTCGCGCGATAGGCTTTCAAGCTCTGGTAAAACTTGTAAAACTCGGGATTCTGGCCGAATGCCTGAGAATAGATCTGGGCCGCCTTGGCATCGCCTTCGCCGCGCGCGATTTCAGCATCGCGCGTTGCCGTCGCTACGATGACCTTGCTTTCGCTGTCGGCCTTGGCCTGCAAATTCTCTTTCTCGGACAGGCCCTGGGCGCGCAAATCGGCGGCGATCCGCTCGCGTTCGGCCTTCATGCGCTCATAGATGGAAAGATTGTATTGATCGGGAAAATCGACGCGTTTCACACGCAAATCGACGATCTCGACACCGATCTGCTTTGCGTCTTCGGCCAGGCGGAGGCGCACGGCCTGGCTCACATTCTCGCGCTCGGTCGACACCAGCTCCTGCGCAGTGTGGCGCCCCACTTCATCGGAAAGTGCCGCGTGCACGGTCTGCTTCAGCCGCTCCACCGCCCGGGCTTCGTCGCCGCCGACGGCGATGTAGTTCAACTTGGGATCGGCGATCTGCCACTTGACCAAGGCCGTGGCTTCGATGTCCATTTTTTGATTGCTCTTTTCCGTCGTAGCGAAATGTTCCGACTCGGGCGTCTCGAACATCATGATGCGCTTCTCTATCAGTGCCACGCTCTGGAACGGCGGCAGCCGCAGATGCAAGCCGGGTTCATCGATCACCTGGCGCACTTCGCCCATGGTCGAGACGACCGCGAACTTGCGCTGATCCACGATGAAAACGGTATAGCTCAAGAGCCACAGCACAATGGCCGAGCCAATCAGGATGGAAAGTACGCGGTTCATCAGCGGCTCTCCCTGTCGCGGGAATCGCGGCTGCGTGCGTCGCGCGCGCGCTGCGAATCGATAGTCTGGTTGGTGTCGACCTGGGGCTGGGCTTGCGGCTGGGCTTGTGGCTGCATCGTATCGGTAGACTGGCTCGGCGTGGTGATGGTGACGGTGCCCTTGGGGCCGTCGCCGTTGTTCTGCGCCTGCGCCAGCAGCTTGTCGATCGGCAGATAGACCAAGCTGTTGCCGTTCTTGGCATCGACCATGATCTTGGTGGTGTTGGTGAAAATCTGCTGCATGGCTTCGAGATACATGCGGTCCCGCGTCACGGCCGGCGCCTTCTGATATTCGGCCAGCACTTGCTTGAAGCGCTCAGCGTCGCCCTGCGCGCGCTCGACCACGTCGGTGCGATAGGCGTCGGCATCCTGGGTCAAACGCGTTGCCACACTTTTGGCCTTGGGCAGTGCCTCGGCGGCATACGCCCGCCCCTCGTTGCTGTAGCGCTGGGAATCCTGCATGGCCTTGGTCACGTCGTCGAACGCAGCCTGTACCTGCTCCGGCGGTTCCACGCCCTGCACCGTGACGCTGACGATCTGCACGCCGAGCTTATAGCGATCGGACATTTGCTGCACCGCCGTCGCAACGTCCGTAGTGAGCCTTTCGTGAGTGCTCGACAGCACGTCGCTCATCGCGCTGCGGCCCACTGCTTCGCGCAGGGCCGCTTCGGCCGATTGCTTGATGGTATCTTCGGCTTCGCTGTTGTTGTACAGCCAGTCGGTCGCGCTCTTGATGCGGTATTGCAGCGACAATTCCACACTGACGATGTTCTGGTCCATCGTCAACATCGCGGACTGCGGCGTGACCTTGCGCGAACCGACGTCGAGAGTCTTGGTTTCCGCGAGGTTGACGATCTCATGCCTCTGGATCGGGTAAGGCAGGCGCCAGTTGATGCCAGGAGAAGCCGTGCGGCTTATCTTGCCGAAAGTAGTCACGACCGCAACCTGCCCTTCGGGCACGACAAAATAACCGCTCAACACCCAGATGAGCAAAAGGATACAGCCGATGATGGCCACGCCGATGCTTGTGCCGCGCCCATCGGGCTTCATGCCGCCGGAGCCGCCCCCCTGATTCCGGCCGAACATACGGCCCAGGCGGTTGGTGAAATCGCGCCACATCTGGTCCAGGTCGGGCGGGCCTTCGTTGGGGCGTTTGCCGTCGTTTCGCTTGGGTTGGTTCCCCGGGGGGAAATCGTTGGATGATGACATCAGGCCGATTTTTCTTAGTAGGGAAACAAGCTTCAATTAACTGAGGTTGTACACGCTTGGCGCTGAGTCACTATCTTCCGGCAGCGGCAGATAGTCGTCGGATTCCCCATCCGTCTTCCTGTCCTTCGCGTGCTCGGTGATCGCCTGGCGCAAGAGATCGAGCCCTGCCCCGGTTTGCGCACTGATGAAAACACGACGGATTTTATCATACTCGTCACGCTCCAAAACCGGCTCCAGCCCTGCGGCATCGATCTTGTTCCACACCAGTATTTGCGGAATATGGTCGGCACCGATCTCTTTCAATACCAGATTGACCTGTTCGATCTGCTCCATGCGCGCCGGGCTGCCGGCATCGACCACATGCAGCAGCAAATCGGCATGCACGGTCTCCTCCAACGTGGCGCGGAACGAAGCCACCAATTGGTGCGGCAGTTCGCGGATGAAGCCTACCGTATCGGAGATGACCACTTGGCCGGCATCACCAAGGTAGATGCGGCGCGAAGTCGTATCCAGCGTGGCGAAGAGCTGGTCGGCGGCATAGACGCGGGCCTTGACCATGGCATTGAACAGTGTCGACTTGCCGGCATTGGTATAGCCGACCAGCGACACCGAGAAGGCATTGTTGCGCCCCCGCGCGCGGCGTTGCGTCTGCCTTTGCTTTTGCAATTTATCAAGCCGCGAACGCAGCATCTTGACGCGCTCGCCGAGCAGGCGGCGGTCGGTTTCGAGCTGTGTTTCACCGGGGCCGCGCAAGCCGATACCACCCTTTTGCCGTTCCAAGTGGGTCCAGCCTCGCACCAGGCGTGTCGCCAGATGTTGCAGTTGCGCAAGTTCGACCTGTACCTTGCCCTCGTGGCTTTGCGCGCGCTGCGCGAAAATATCGAGGATCAGGCTAGTGCGGTCGACGACGCGCGTTTTCAAGATGCGTTCAAGATTACGCTGCTGCGCAGGCGACAAGGCATGATTGAAAATAACCAGGTCAATCTGATTTTCGGTTACCGCAGCGGCGATTTCCTCTGCCTTGCCTGAACCGACGAACAAGGCTGCATCGGGGCTGGAACGCCGGCCGATGACGGTAAGTACAGGCATAGCGCCGGCCGACTTGACCAGCAAGCCAAGTTCGTCAAGGCTGGCTTCAAAGTCACCCTTGTTGAAATCGACGCCGACCAGCAAGGCGCGCGTGGTGAGCGCGATAGAGCTGTTTGGAGCGCTCATGATCGCGCAATCCAGGCAAATGCTGTAAGACTGCGGGGAGAATTACCGCTGAAGAAAGATATTCCCGGCATCGTAAAACCATCGGCAGGCGCTGGGAATCCTGCCGATGGGAAAAGCTTTTGATTACTCAGCGTCGGCCTCAGCAATATTCAAATTGACGGCGCGCGCCGGCACGACCGTCGAAATGGCGTGCTTGTACACCATTTGCGTGACGGTGTTACGCAGCAACACGACGTATTGGTCGAAGGATTCGATGTGACCCTGCAACTTGATGCCGTTGACCAGGTAAATCGAAACGGGAACATGCTCTTTTCTTAAGGCGTTCAAGAAGGGGTCTTGTAACAGTTGCCCTTTATTGCTCATGGAAGCTCCAATTGTGGTTTTGTGTCGAGGAGTTGGAGGCAGCTTAAAGGTTTTTCAAGTGCCTCCGTCAAGGCACCTCCAAAAATCTACTGCGCCCCCCAATCTCGGGCCTGTGATGCTCACCGTACCTCCGTACGGTTGCGCTTCTCGGTCCGACCTTGGGCGGCTCGCTACGCTTTTTGCAGGCGCCCTTATCTTATTCGAATGTAATCTATTTTTACAGATGTTGCCAAGAGAAAAACTATTTTTCTTGTTTGGCGAACGGGTTTCTTCCTGATTTAAACTCGATACGCAATGGAGTACCAACCAGGGAAAAAGTTTCGCGGAAGTGTTTTTCGAGGTAACGCTTGTAGTTATCGTCGATCGCTTCCAACGCATTGCCGTGAATGACCACGATGGGAGGATTTTGCCCACCCTGATGCGCATAACGCATTTTAGGACGAATTGACGCTTTGCGCCGGGGCTGTTGATGCTCGACCGCCTCGAGCAGTGCGCGCGTCAGTTTCGGCGTCGAGAGATTGACCATCGCCGCGGCATAGGCCGAGTTGACCGACTTGATCATGGGGCCGATACCCGTTCCCTTCAGTGCCGAGATGAAATGGAACTTGGCAAAGGAGAGGAAATTGAGCTTGCGCTCCAGATCCATCTTGATCTCGTCGCGCTTGTCCGAGGTCAAGCCGTCCCACTTGTTGATGCCGACCACCAGCGCCCTGCCCGACTCCAGTATGAAGCCGGCGATGTGCGCATCCTGTTCCGAGATATCCTGCTGCGCATCCAGCAGCAGCAGCACGACGTTGGCTTCGGAAATCGATTGCAGGGTCTTGACGACGGAAAATTTCTCGATCGCTTCGAACACCTTGCCCCGGCGGCGTATGCCGGCCGTATCGATCAGCGTATAGGCGCGGCCGTCGCGTTCGAAATCGATCTCGATCGAGTCGCGCGTGGTGCCTGGCATGTCGAAGGCGATCACGCGCTCTTCGCCAAGCAGGGTGTTGACCAGCGTGGACTTGCCGACGTTGGGCCGGCCGACAATGGCGAGCTTGATGCTGTGCGCCTTCTCTTCAGGCGGCTCCTCCTCCGCCGGGCGTTTGGAAAACGCCAGGTCGAGCGACTCTTGCACCAGATCCATCACCCCGTCGCCGTGCGCGGCCGAAATGACGTAGGGATCGCCCAAACCGAGCTCGTAGAAATCGGCCGTGACCGAGGTGTACTTCATGCCTTCGGACTTGTTCACCACCAGCATGACAGGACGCCCCGACTTGCGCAGGAAGTCGGTAATGGTCTTGTCGTGCGGGGTCAGCCCTTGCCGGCCGTCGACCAGGAATACCACGACGTCGGCCTCAGCGACGGCTTGCTTGGTCTGCTTGGCCATCTCGTGCATGATGCCCTCTTTCGCCACCGGCTCGAACCCGCCGGTATCGATCACGAGGAAAGGGCGTTCGCCGACGCGGCCTTCGCCGTAGTGACGGTCGCGCGTCAAGCCGGGCAAGTCGGCCACCAGCGCATCGCGCGAACGCGTGAGCCGGTTGAACAATGTCGACTTGCCTACGTTGGGTCGGCCGACCAAGGCTATGACTGGCTTCATCTGCTATATCTTCTTATTCTTCAATTCGCGGCTTCATCAATCAGCCGCATAGGCCACGATCTCGCCGCGCTTGGTCTGCACGATCAGGTTCGAATCGTACAACAACGGCGTCCCCATGACAGGGCTGCTATCGATCTGGCGCCGTGCCAGCATGGAACCGTCCTCGCGCGAAAGAAAATGGACGTACCCCTCGAAATCGCTCACCACCACGGCACGGCCGAACGAGGCCGGCGTGGTCAGGTTACGATAGCCCAGCGTCTTGCTGGTCCAGACCGATGAGCCGGTATCGCGCGACAGCGCGGTGACGGTGCCCTTATCGTCGACTGCCAGGACGAAACGCTCGTCGACGGCGATGCCGGCGATGCTGGAAAAATTCTTGGTCCAGCGTGCATTGCCGGTGCGCGTATCGAAACAACCGATGCGCCCCTGATAAGAGACGGCACAAACTTCGCTGCCGACCACGACCGGAAAGCCCGAAACGTCGGCCACGCGCTCGAGCTCTGTAGCACCGCGCGGCTCGCCCACTGCGGTTTCCCAGCGCACCACGCCATTCGAAGTCTGCACGGCAAGCATGCGGCCGCCGGGCATGCCGATGTAGGCGGTCGAGCCGTCGATCACGATGCCGGGCGCAGTACGCAGGCTCAGCGAGGGCACGGTGCGCAACTGGGTCCAGCGCTTTTCGCCGCTTGCCGCGTCGAAGCCCGTGATGCGGTTGTCGACGCCGCGCACGATCACCATGCCGTTGCCGACGGCCGGCGCGGACAGGATTTCGCTGGTGGCCTGCGCCTTCCAGCGCAGCTTGCCTTCCCCGTCGAATGCCATGACCTGGCCCTTGTCGCCCACCACGGCCACGGTGTTGCCGTCGCTGCCGACACCGGCGGTCAGGGACATGCCCGCCGAAATGCGCCATTGCACATGGCCCTTCCGGGCATCGATGCGGATGATGGTGCCATCCTCCGAGGCGGCAAGCACGCTGTCGCCGTTCAAAGCGGGCGAGAAAGTGTAGTCTTCCGACTTGCCGATGGATTCATGCCACACCTGGCGCACCGGCATGGTTTCCTTGAATTCCGTCAGCGTCGCCGGCGGGTTCTTCGGCGCATCCTTGTGAAAAATCGAGCAGCCAGCCAGCGAGGCCAGCACCGCAACAACAGCAACTTTCCTTGCAATACGCATAGTCATCCTTGTGTCTGGTCGGCCGCAATCACGCTGCGCTCTTGTCGGACGAACCGCCGACAGATTCAAGCTTGAGTTCGATCAAATTGTGCGCCGGGCTCTTTTCGTCGATCTTCTCGAGCGCGCTCTTGTACATGGCGCGCGCTTCCTCGATCTTGTTCTGTGCCGCCAGGATGTCGCCCTTGCGGTCCAGCACCAGTGCCTGGAACTTCGATGGCGCTTCGGCCGGCAACAGCTTCATCGCGTCGTCATACGCCTTTTCGTCGAGCAGGATGCCGGACAGGCGGATGCGCGCGATGGTAGCGAATTCATCGTTGTACTTGCTGTCGATCACCCATTGCAACTGGGCCTTGGCTTCCTTGACGTCCTTGGCGTCGATGGCCATCTTGGCGGCGGCCAGCGCGCTGAATTGCGCATAGACCGTGTCGCCATAGTCCTTGCGGATGTCGGCTGCGGCGGTCTGAGCCTTGGTATTGTCCTTGGCCTGGATGGCGCTTTCCATCGTGCTGTACAGGCCCGAAGCCAGCGAAGCATGCTTGGTCTGCGTGTTGTTCCAATACGTCCAGCCGGCATAGCCTGCCAGCACGGCGATGAGCACCCAGGATATCAGGTTGCCGTATTTGGCCCAAAAGGCCTTGAGCTGATCTATCTGCTCTTGTTCTTCAAGATCGTATGCCATGATGTCTTGTCTGCCTGATTTTCCGGTTAGGGGTGATAGTGTACGTGCCCGTCATGATCGTGGTCGTGATCATGATTGCCGACGATCTGGTCGACAATATGATCGACCACGCCGTCGAACGGCACGGTGTTTTGTTGATTGCCGCCTTCGTCGCCCGCCCCGCGCAAAGCTTTAATCGAAGCCAGGCCCTTGGCCACCTCGTCTTCGCCGATGATGACGGCGAAGGCGGCACCGCTGGCGTCGGCGCGCTTCATCTGCGATTTGAAGTTGCCGATGCCGGTCGCCGTGGCGCAATGCAGGATGACGTCAAGGCCGGCGTCGCGCAGGCGCTCGGCGACGATGAAGCCGCGCATCTGCGCTTCTTCGCCCTGATGCACCACGTAGACGTCGCATTGATTCGGTGCATACTGCTCGCCGCCGGCTTTCATCAATTCCAGCAGGCGCTCGACACCCATGGCGAAGCCACAGGCGGGAGTCGGCTTGCCGCCTACCATCTCGACCAGCGGGTCATAGCGTCCGCCGCCGCACACCGTGCCTTGCGAGCCGAGTTGGTCCGTAACCCACTCGAACACGGTGCGATTGTAATAGTCCATGCCACGCACCAGGCGCGGATTGACGGTGAACGGCACGTTGTTGGCGTTCAAAATCTTTTGCACGCCTTCGAAGTGCGCGCGCGATTCCTCGCCGAGGTAATCGAGCAATTGCGGCGCGCCATTGACCATCTCCTGCATCGCCGGGTTCTTGGTATCGAGAATGCGCAAGGGATTGCTGTGCAGGCGGCGCTTGGCTTCGGCGTCGAGCAGGTCTTCGTGCTTTTCGAAGTAGGCGATCAGGTCGGCGCGATGGCGGCTACGCTCGGCGGCATCGCCGATCGAATTCAGTTCAAGGCGGATGTCCTGCAGGCCCAGATCGTCCCACAGGCGGCGGCACAGCATGATCAGCTCGGCATCGACGTCCGGACCGGCGAAGCCAAGCGCCTCGGCGCCAACCTGATGGAATTGACGATAACGGCCGCGCTGCGGGCGCTCGTGGCGGAACATCTGGCCGGCGTACCACAGGCGCTTGGGGCCTTCATAGGTCAGGTTGTGCTCGATCACCGAGCGCACTACGCCGGCCGTGCCTTCGGGGCGCAGGGTCAGCAAGTCGCCGTTCATCGAATCGGTGAAGGAATACATTTCCTTTTCGACGATGTCGGTCACTTCCCCCAAGCCGCGCGAAAACAGCGGCGTGGATTCGACGATGGGTGTGCGGATCTGCTGGAAGCCGTAACTCTTCAACACCGTCTGCACGGTATTTTCGAACAGTTCCCATAGCGGAGCATCGGCCGGCAGGATGTCGTTCATCCCCTTGATGCCCTCGATTTTCTCGACTTTCTTTTTTTCTGCCATGCTTCTCTTCGTTGTAATCAATATGCTCAGGCCGCCGGGCCTGCCGGTCGATAGCGCGTCTGGACGTAATCGAGCACGATAGCCTGGAATTCCTCGGCAATGCGTTCGCCGCGCAAGGTCACCGTCTTGGCCCCGTCGACGAACACCGGCGCAGCCGGCGATTCGCCCGTGCCCGGCAGGCTGATGCCGATGTTGGCATGCTTCGATTCGCCTGGGCCGTTGACGATGCAGCCCATGACGGCAACGTTCATTTCCTCGACCCCGGGATACTGCATCTTCCACACCGGCATCTGGTCGCGCAGGTAAGTCTGGATGCGGTCGGCCAGCTCTTGGAACACGGTCGAAGTGGTGCGGCCGCAGCCCGGGCAAGCGATCACCATGGGCGTGAATTTTCGCAAACCCATGGTCTGCAAAATTTCCTGCGCCACCACGACTTCCCTGGTACGGTCGCCGCCCGGTTCCGGCGTAAGCGAAACGCGTATGGTATCGCCTATACCCTCCTGCAGGAGTACAGACAAGGCGGCGGTTGACGCGACGATACCCTTGCTGCCCATACCGGCCTCGGTCAAACCGAGGTGCAAGGGGTAATCGCAACGGCGCGCCAGTTCGCGGTAGACCGCGATCAAGTCCTGCACGCCAGAAACCTTGCATGACAGGATGATCTTATCGCCGGCCAAGCCGACTTCTTCGGCACGTCTGGCGTTTTCGATGGCCGACGTGATCAGCGCTTCGTACATGACGGCTTGCGCGCTCCAGGGTTCCGCGCGCTGCGCGTTCTCGTCCATGATACGCGCCAGCAAGCTTTGATCCAGGCTGCCCCAGTTGACACCGATGCGCACCGGCTTGTCATAGCGGCAGGCGGCCTCGATCATTTGCGCAAATTGCGTATCGCGCTTGGCGCCCTGCCCGACGTTGCCTGGATTGATGCGGTACTTTGAGAGCGCCCTCGCGCACTCTGGGTAATCCATCAAGAGCTTGTGGCCGTTGTAGTGGAAGTCACCGACCAGCGGCACGTCGCACTCCATGCGATCCAGTTGCTCACGGATCGCGGGAACGGCTTCGGCCGCTTCGGGTGTATTGACCGTGATGCGCACCATTTCCGAACCCGCGCGCGCCAGATCGCGCACCTGGATTGCGGTACCGATGGCATCCGCCGTATCGGTATTGGTCATCGATTGTACGACGACCGGCGCGCCGCCGCCGACCTTGACCTCGCGTGCGCCGTAGCGCACCGCAGCCGCACGGCTTGGGCGCCGTTGCAGCGGTCCCGACGGGATAGGGCTGTTGTCGGAGATATTCGTCATTATTTCAAACTGATATGGGCAACATTACTCTTGCCGTCGCCGGTGGTTACCAAGGATTGGCCGCGAAACGTGGCATCGACGCCGGCAGCGTTGCCTATCGTCAGTTGCGCTGCGCCGGGCACTTCGATGTTCTCGGTGTCTCCGGCCTTGAGCAAGTGCGAAGCGATGACGTTGCCTCCGGCGCGCAGGTCGATCCAGGAATTCTGCCGCGCCGTCAACACCAGGGTGCCGCCGTTGGGCACGGCGGCGTCAGGGGCTTTTGCCGACGCAACCGGCGTTTCCTTTTTGGGTTGAAGCGCTGCAGCCGGCGCTGTCGCCGCAGCCACCGACACCACCGGCGCCGCTACACTGGCAGGCGTCCCGGCGGAAGCCACGGGGACTGTCGGCGGAACTGACGCGGAAGCATCCACCGGCTTCTCGGGTTGGCTCGCATCGCTGTCCGCCTTGCCGGCCGTTTCCCCGCCTTCAACCGAGCCCTTGGCCGGCAAGGTCTCTTGTGCCGTATCGTGGCTTTCAGATGCCGACGTGCCATTGCCGGAGCTATTGTCGGCACTAGCACCCGTCAGGTTCTTGAATTGCGTCGAGAGCGATTGCGATAGCGTGGGCCAGCCACCCATATGCTCGATGCCGATTGCACCGGCCGCGAGCAAGCCAACGACGAGCGCAAGCGCCACGCCCTTGAGCGAATTGCCGCGATTCGGGGCGCCGCTGAGACGGCTGTGCGCAAAAGGCGCGGACGACAGGTTGGGCTTGGGTTCGAGCGGCTGGTTTGGTACGATCTGCTCGCTCGCAATCAAGGCTACGAGCGGATCGGCCTCGACCTTGAGCAGCTTGGCATAGGCACGCACGAAGCCGCGCACACTGGCGATACCGGGCAAGGCTGCATAATTGTCGCTTTCCAGCGCCTGGATCTGGCGCGGGGCCAGATTCAGTTGCCCCGCCACGTAGTCAACAGCCCACCCCCGGGCCTCGCGTTCGGCGGAAAGACGTTGCCCAAGCGTGTGGCCGGCGGCGAAACCTGATTGCGATAGGGCATGCTCCTGCGAAAAATCGTCCGGTGCTACGTCACTCATCAAACGCCTCGCGCTGGTACGACGCAAATTGCACCGAATCGGGATGGTAACGCTGCAGTTCGGATCCGAGCACACCTTCGGTGATGCGGTCGCCGCCCTTGTGCGCGATCTTGATGCCGAGCCAGAGCACGCCGGCATCGGTAACATTGGCTTTGATCAGGCGGCCCATGTAAAACTTGGCCTGGTCATAGTTCTTGCTCTGGTAATAGTAGCGTGCCAGATTCTCCGTCACGCGCAGATTGCTCGGGTCGGCATTGAATGCGCGCTTGAAAAGCTTTTCCGCACCGGCCGCATCGCCCAGCTTTTCCGTGCACATGCCTTCGTTATCGATCGCCAGCACGACCGACTCGTAATTGCGGTCCTTCTGTGCCGCTTCAAAATAGGCAATCGATTCGCGCGGGCGTCCGTTGTTGCAGAGGAACCAGCCATAGCTATTGTTGAACCCGCCGTTCGCGCTGTCGATACGCAGGGCATGCTGGAAATTTTCCTCGGCCAGTTGGTTCTCACCCATCTGCATGTAGATCAGGCCGCGCAGATCGTAGGCTGGCGCATACTCCGAATCGGCCTGCAAAGCCTGTTTGATCTTGTCGAGTGCCACGGCATTTTCACCGCGCTGAAAATAGCCGGCGGCGAGCTGCAGGTTGATCGAGGCGCGCTTCTGCGCATTCGTCTGATCAGACTGCGTCGCCAATTCACCGTCGGCGGATCGCTTTGGGCCGCCATTCCCGGCACACGCGGCCAGGAAGAGCGAGGATGACAGAATCAATGCCAGGGTAATGCTCGATCCGGGTTTTCTCACGAAGTTATCTCCACGATGCGACCAAAATTCTTGCCGAACTTGCTTTGATATTCCGCCATCTTTTCCATACGTTCGCGCACGCGCGTGCGATCCTGCACCTCGCCGGCCAATTGCCCGCAAGCCGCATCGATGTCGTCGCCGCGCGTCTTGCGTATCGTGGTGACGATACCGGCATCCATCAGGACCTGCGAAAAAGCCTTGATGCGCGCATTGTTCGAGCGCGTCAAACCGGACTCGGGAAAAGGATTGAACGGAATCAGGTTGAACTTGCACGGCACCGGATCATTGCCGTTCTTGACCAGTTCAACCAATTCGCGCGCATGGGCGTCGGTGTCGTTGACACCGTCGAGCATGCAATACTCGAAGGTAATGAAATCGCGCGGCGCAAACTCGAGATAGCGTTTACACGCAGCCATCAATTCCTTCAGGGGATATTTCTTGTTGAGCGGCACGAGGCCGTCGCGCAAGGCATCGTTCGATGCATGCAGCGACACCGCCATGGCCACCGGGCATTCTTGCGCCAGCTTGTCTATCATCGGCACCACGCCCGAGGTCGAGAGCGTGACACGGCGGCGCGACAAGCCATAGGCATTATCGTCAAGCATCAACTTCAAGGCCGTAACGGTGGGCTCGAAATTCAGCAAGGGCTCGCCCATGCCCATCATCACTACATTGGTGATCTGGCGTTCGCCCTTGGGACCGGGCTCAATGCCCTTGGTCTTGCGCAACTCGAACTCGGCCATCCAGAGCTGGCCGATGATTTCGCCGACCGACAGGTTGCGGCTGAAACCTTGCTTGCCGGTCGAGCAGAAACGGCAATTGACGGCGCAGCCCGCTTGCGTGGAAATGCATAGCGTGCCGCGATTTTCTTCAGGGATGAATACGGTTTCGACGGCGTTGCCCTGCCCCACATCGAGCAGCCACTTGCGCGTGCCGTCGGAGGAGGTATGGTCGCTGATGACTGCCGGACTCGACACATGCGCGCGTGTCTTGAGCTTCTCGCGCAGAGACTTGGCGAGATCGGTCATATCGTCGAAATTGCTGGCGCCGAATTGGTGAATCCAGCGCTGCAATTGCTTGGCACGGAACGGCTTCTCACCCAACTCGCCGCAATAGGCGACGAGTTGCGCGGGATCGAGATCCAACAGGTTGGTGAGTGCCGTCATGATCGTGCTCTAACTGCGTTTGATACGGATTTCTTACTGCGGCGACGATTAACGCGAATAGACGTTCAGCGCCGGGAAGTAGTAGGCGATTTCGACAGCGGCCGTCTCGGCAGCGTCGGAGCCGTGCACGGCGTTGGCGTCGATCGAATCGGCGAAGTCGGCGCGGATCGTGCCCTTCTCTGCCTTCTTCGGGTCGGTGGCGCCCATCAGTTCGCGGTTCTTGGCAATAGCGCCTTCGCCTTCCAGCACCTGGATCATGACCGGGCCGGAAACCATGAAGTCGACCAGATCCTTGAAGAAGGGGCGCTCGCGGTGCACGGCATAGAAACCTTCAGCTTCGGCGCGCGACAATTGCGTCATGCGGGCGGCGACCACTTTCAGGCCTGCGCCTTCAAAACGGGAATAGATTTGACCGATTACGTTTTTGGCGACTGCGTCGGGCTTGATAATCGACAGGGTGCGTTCGATTGCCATCTGTAAAAACTCCAATAAAAAGAAAGGGTTAAGACTGCGAACTTAGAATTCAACTAACCTTTGATTTTACCATGAAACACCCCACATAGGACAGGAAGATTGATTGGCGGCATGGAAAGCTCTCCCCTATGACGGAAAGACCTTGTGCGACGGTAAATCAGCCCGCATTTCACCGCCATGAAAGCGCGAACTTGCTTGACCAGAATCAATCAAAATTCGTGACCCTATGCTATGCTTGACTGCATGCAAAGTTGTAAATTTGGCTCAATTCCGGAGGCAGTATGAATGAAATGCGACAATCTTATGTGATTGACAATAATTACCAATTGGTGCGCCATCGCGTATTGCGCAATACCTACTGGCTGCTGGCTTTGTCAATGATCCCGACCATCCTTGGCGCGATCTTTGGCGTCCAGATCGGATTTACCTTGTTTGCCGGAGGCCGCCTGCTGGGCGCATTGCTCTTCCTCGGCATCGCATTCGCGTTCATGTTCGCGATCCAGAAAACCAAGACCTCCGGCTGGGGTGTGGTGCTGCTGCTTGCCTTCACCTTCTTCATGGGGATGATGCTATCGGGGATCCTCGCCTTCGCCCTGCACAATTTCAATAATGGCGTGGAGTTGATCGCCATTGCTTTCGGGGGTACGGCTTCGATTCTCGGCGTGATGGCGACCATTGCCACGGTTTCCAAGCGCGACTTTTCCGGCCTCGGTTCCTGGCTGTTCGCCGGCGTGATCATGCTGATCATCGCTTCGCTTCTGGCCACCGTGTTCCACTTCGCCATGATGACGGTCGTCATCTCGGTGCTGGCGATTGCGATCTTCTCGGCCTACATCCTGTATGACGTGCAACAGGTGATCAACGGCGGCGAGACGAATTACATCTCGGCCACGCTGAAAATCTACCTCGACATCTACAATATCTTCGTCAACCTGCTGCAACTGTTGATGATTTTTGCCGGCGACAATCGCAGATAAACCCATCGCCCCAAAACAAAAAGGAAGGCCTCGGCCTTCCTTTTTTATTGGGTGGAAGAATGAAGCGCATATCAGAACCGCCCCGGCCTGACAGGCTTTCTACCCGGCAGATATTCAAGCCAACTCGAACACCGCGATCGATTCGACGTGCGAGGTGTGCGGGAACATATTCACCACACCTGCATACTTCATAACATAGCCGGCCTGATGCACCAGCACCTCGGCGTCACGCGCCAGCGTAGCCGGGGCGCAAGAGACATAGACGATGCGGTGCGGCTTGTACTCTTTGCGCGCTTCGCCCAGGGCAGCCAACGCCTGCACGACGGCAAATGCGCCCTCGCGCGGCGGGTCGATCAGCAGGCGATCGAACTTGCCCAGTGCCACCCAGTCGTCCACACTGAGTTCAAACAGGTTGCGCGTGGAAAACGCGGTCTTTTTCTCCAGGCCGTTTTCGCGCGCATTTTCCAGGGCGCGCGCTGTCAGCGTGGCGCTGCCTTCGATGCCGACCACTTCGCGCGCCTGGGTTGCCAGGGGCAGGGTGAAATTGCCCAAGCCGCAGAACAGGTCGGCCACGCGGTCGCCCTCTTGCACCGCCAGCAGGCGCAAGGCGCGTTCGACCAGTACGCGGTTGATCTGGTGGTTGACCTGGGTGAAGTCGGTGGGCTTGAACGGCATCTTGATGCCGAACTCGGGCAGCATGTATTGCAGGCGCGTATCGGTCGGGTAATACTGGTAGACCGAATCGGGGCCGGCCGGCTGCAGCCACCATTGCACGCCATATTGATCGGCAAACGCTTTGAGTTTGGCTTCGTCGTCCGGCGTCAAGGGCGCCATGATGCGCAACACCATGGCCGTAATCAAGCCGTGCTCGCCCTCGCCCACCGCCAGTTCGATCTGCGGCATCTTGTCGACGATGGAAAGCGAGCCGATCAGCTCACGTAGCGGCACGAGCATGTCCGAGACATGGCGCGGCAACACTTCGCAGCTTTTCATGTCGGTGATGAAATGCGATTTGCGCTCGTGAAAACCAACCAGAACGCTGCCCTTCTTCACCACGTGGCGCACCGAGATGCGCGCGCGGTAGCGGTAGCCCCAGGTCGGCCCATAGATCGGCCGCAACATGGTTTCGGGCTTGACCTTGCCGATGTGCTTGAGATTGTCTTCCAGCACGCGCTGCTTGACGGCGACCTGGGCCGAAGGTTCGAAGTGCTGCATGGCACAGCCGCCGCAAATGCCGAACGAGGGGCAAGCCGGCGCTACGCGCTGCGAGGATTCACGATGGATTTCCGTCAGCGTGGCGCTTTCCCATTTTGCTTTCCGCTTTTGCGGCTGGAAGCCGACGCGCTCGCCGGGCAGCGCGCCCTCGACGAACACGACCTTGCCTGGCGTGCCGTCTTCGTTCTGCAGATGGCCGACGCCGCGCGCTTCCATGTCGAGGGAAACGATATCGAGTATGTTTTCTTGCATATTTCGGGACACGGGGCTATCCATCAGCCCCAAAATCGGGATTACAGTAAGGCGTCCTTGCCGACGCCGCGCGCGATCAGGGCACGCTTCAATTTGACCAGCGCCTCCTGCTGGATTTGCCGGATCCGTTCGCGCGTGACGTTCATTTCGGCCGCCAGCTCTTCCAGCGTGGCCGGATCGTCATTGTCGAGGCCGAAGCGGCGCACCACGACGATGCGTTGCTTGTCGGGCAGCTTGGTCAGCCAGTCGCGCACCAGGCCCGTCATTTCGTGCAGTTCGGCGCGCGAATCGGGTGCGTCCTCGGCATCGCCCTGCAGCATGTCCATGAGACTCGCTTGCGGATCGTTGTCCAGCGGAGCATCGAGCGAAGTCGCATGCTCGGACAAGGCGAGAATATCCTGTATGTCTTCGATGGGGCGGTCGACCAGATGGGCGATGTCTTCTGCCGTCGCTTCTTTACCGTCGTGATGCTGCGCTTCGAGGTGATATTTGGCCCGCAATATCTGGTTCAGTTCGCGCACCATATGGACCGGCAGCCGCACCGTGCGCGCCTGGTTCATGATGGCGCGCTCTATGCTCTGGCGTATCCACCAGGTGGCATAGGTGGAGAAGCGGAAGCCGCGCTCCGGTTCGAACTTGTCGATGGCGCGCATCAAGCCCAGGTTGCCCTCCTCGATCAGGTCGAGCAAGACCACGCCTCGGTTGATGTAATGCTTGGCGATCGACACGACAAGGCGCAGGTTGTGTTCGATCATTTTCTGCCGCGAATCGAAGTTGCCCTGCTTGGCCTGGGTGGCGTAGCGCACTTCTTCTTCGACCGACAGCAAGGGGCGCGAGCCGATCTGGTTCAGGTAATGCTGCGTAGTGTCGGTCGACAGCTCCGCCGCCAACACCTTTTTCAACTCATCTACCGCCTCGTTGCCGGGACGCTCATCGCCCGTCGAAGTGGCGTCTTCCTCGTCGAGTATGCCGTCCGCTTCGTCCTCGACGTCTTCCACGTCGAGCGAAAGCTCGTCGCCGATATCCTCGGCGCCCCCCTCGGCCTCACCATTTTTATGCGATTCGCGCGTCATGGGTAGAATGATATCAGCGTGGCGGCAGGAATTTGGTCGGATCAACCGGCTTGCCCTGCTGCCGCACTTCGAAGTGAAGTTTCACGGCGTCGGAATCGGTGTCTCCCATCTCGGCAATCGGCTGCCCCTTGGTGACGACCTGCCCCTCTTTGACCAGGATGGTCTTGTTGTGCGCATAGGCGGACAGCAAGGCATTGGTGTGCTTGACGATCACGAGATTGCCATAGCCGCGCATCGTGCCTGCATACAGCACCTTGCCATTGGCAGCCGCCATGACTTGCTGGCCGCTCTTGCCGGCGATATCGATGCCCTTCTTGGATTCCTCGTACTGCCCGATCAGCTTGCCGTCCGCCGGCCAGGCCCAGTTCACCGCCTCCTCAGGCGCGGCCGTGTCGGCAGCACGGTCTGCCGCCGTGGCTGCGGGCGTGGTTCGCGCAGGCGCGGCACCCGCCGGCTGCGGCACGGGGGCCGGCGCAGGCGCGGAAGCCGCATCGGGCTTCTGCATATCGGCGAAAGCAGCATCGGAATACGGCTTCTTGTCGCCGCGCGGCCCGGTCTTGTTCAGGCTTTGCGCGCCCTGCGGCGCCAGCGGGGTACGCACGATGTCGCCCTGTTGCGGCACTGGCGCAAACTGCGCGCCGCCCGTAGCATTGGCAGCGTCTTCAGGCGGGAGGACACGAAGCACCTGGCCGACCTTGATGTCGTTCGGATTGGCGACATTGTTCCAGGCAGCGATGTCGCGCGGGCTTTGACCATTGTCGAGCGCGATATGGGTGAGCGTGTCGCCCTTCTTGACCTGGTAGTAACCGCGCTCGTCGCCGGTATGGCCCGCGGGCGCGGCAGGCGCCGCCTGAGTCGGCTGTTGGGCGGAAGGCTGAGGCACGCCATTGCGATCGACGATGGGCGCGGGGCTCATCGGCGTGGAGCAGGCTGCCAGGGCAGCGAGCAGGGCAAGCAATGCGACGCGCAGTAAAACGTGTTTCTTCATTCTTTCTCGATTCGGGTTAAACAGTACCGGGGCGCAGGGGCACGAAATGGCAATCTTCCAGCGTCTCGCTCGACCATTCGTATTTGCCGAGCCGCCTTATCAATTGCAGCACCTGATGGCGCCCCCCCACCGGGGCAACCAGCCTTCCGCCTATCGTCATCTGTTCCAACAGGGATTGCGGGACTTCCATGCCGGCGGCGGCCAGAATGATACCGTCAAATGGCGCCGCCTGCGGCAGACCAAGCATACCATCTCCGTAGTGCAAACGGATATTGGCGATGCGCAGCGGACGCAAATTGGTTTTTGCCAATTCATGCAGCGGCTTGATGCGCTCGATCGAATAGACGTCCTGCGCCACTTGCGACAGCACCGCGGCCTGATAGCCGCAGCCGGTGCCGATTTCCAGCACGCGCTTCAACTCGCCGCCGTTGCGCATGACCTCGATCATGCGCGCGACGATATAAGGTTGCGAAATCGTCTGGTGATGCCCGATCGGCAGGGAGGCGTCGATATAGGCCTGGCTCGACAAGCCGGGATCGAGAAACAGATGGCGCGGCACAACCTGCATCGCACCGAGCACCTTTTCGTCCTTGACCCCTTGCTGCGCCACGCGCATCACCATCGCGCGGCGCACCGCGTCCGACACCAGCGGGTGGGAACGTTCCGGCGCATTGGAAGTCGGCGTAACGGGCAATGAGCCCTGCCGAACCATATGTTGCGCGACGTGCCGGGCGGCGTTTTGCGTCGCAGTCTGCGGCGTGGCGACGGGATTGGCCGGCTTGGCCGCCGACGCGCGTCCCGTCGCCCCGGGTTTGTCGACCACGGAAGACAGCGTCAGGGGGAAGCGCTTGTTCTTCCCCGTCATGCGAGCCCTTCATGAAGGCCGGCCAACAGTTCGCGGTGCGTCAAATCGACTTGCAGCGGCGTTACCGACACGCCCCCCTGGGCGGTGACATGAAAATCCGTGCCTTCGCCCGCATCCTTGGCCGCACCGACGGGGCCGACCCAATAGATGTCGCGCCCGTGCGGGTCCTTGGCCTTGACGACCGGCTCGGAAACATGCCGCTTACCCAGGCGTGTGGCCACCGTCTTGCCGAGGTCTTCATAAGCGCGGTTGGGAATATTGACGTTCAGCAGGAAGGGGCGCGGCAGCATCTCGAAGCGACACTGTACGATGTCGCGCGCCACCCGCGCGGCGGAGTCGAGGTGCTTCCAGCCGTGCTCGACCTGCGAAAACGCGATCGCCGGGACACCGAACAGGTAGCCTTCGGTCGCCGCAGCGACGGTGCCGGAGTACAGCGTATCGTCGCCCATGTTCTGCCCCTGATTGATGCCGGCCACGACCAGATCTGGCCGCTCGGGCAGCAAGCCGGTCAGGGCAAGATGGATGCAATCGGACGGTGTGCCGTTGACGAAATAAAAACCGTTGGGCGCCCGCTGCAGCGATAGCGGCCGGTCCAAGGTCAGGGAGTTGGACGAACCGGAGCGATTGCCCTCGGGCGCGATGACCGTGACTTCGGCGATGGCCGCCAGGGAGTCGGCCAGGGCCGCGAGACCAGGTGCGAGATAGCCGTCGTCGTTGCTGATGAGAATGCGCATGCGGCGATTTTACCCGATGCAAGTTAACGTTCTTGTGACTGTCTTGCTATTTTGCTGCATAATCACAAAAACTAACGACCGTTCGATTTTGTAAATCAGCATGAAATCAGCATAAAGGAGACAGATAGCATGAAAGCCATTGTTTGCAAAACCTGGGGCTTGCCGGACACCCTGGTCGTTGAAGACCTACCCGACTTGCAGGCCACCGCCGGCCAAGTGGTGATCAAGGTCGAAGCTGCGGGCGTCAATTTTCCCGACGTGCTGATCATCCAGAACAAGTATCAATTCAAACCTGAGCTGCCTTTCACGCCAGGCAGCGAACTTGCCGGGATAGTGACTGCGGTCGGCGAAGGGGTGTCTCACCTCAAGGCCGGCGACAAAGTGATCGCTTTTGCGGGCCAGGGCGCCTTTGCACAAGAAATTGCAGTGCCTGCCGCCAGCGTGATGCCGATGCCGCCTGGCATGGACTTCGATACGGCCGCCGCGGTCACGTTGACCTATGGCACTTCGCATCACGCCGTGGTCGACCGCGCGCAATTGAAGGCCGGCGAGACCATGCTGGTATTAGGCGCCGCCGGCGGCGTCGGGTTGGCCGCCATCGAAATCGGCAAGGCCCTGGGTGCGCGCGTGATCGCCGCAGCCTCGTCCGACGAGAAACTGGAAGTCTGCAAGCAGCATGGGGCCGACGCCACGATCAATTACAGCAAGGAAGACTTGCGCGAAGCGGTCAAGGCCGCTACCGGCGGCAAAGGGCCGGACGTGATTTACGATCCCGTGGGCGGCATCTATGCCGAGCCGGCTTTCCGCTCCATCGCCTGGCGCGGGCGTTATCTCGTGGTCGGCTTCGCCAACGGCGATATCCCCAAGCTGCCGCTGAACCTGGCATTGCTCAAGGGTGCTTCGCTGGTAGGCGTGTTCTGGGGCGAATTCGCCAAACGCGAGCCCAAGAGCAACCTGGCCGCCATGCGCGAATTGATGACTTGGCTGGCCGAAGGGAAGATCAAGCCGCGCATCTCGGGCCGTTACAAGCTGGCCGATACGCCGCGCGCCCTGGAAGACATGGCGGCACGCAAGGTGACAGGCAAGATCGTCATCAGACCGCAGGACTAAGCCACAAAGCTAGGCCGAGGCCATCCAGAAATCGTTGACGTTCTTGAGGCCCCACTTGGCCGCGTCTTCGCGGCCGACAATCCTGTCCTGCAAGCCCGGCCCGGCAAGATCGAGGACCTGCGGCGGAATGTAGCTCTGCGCCTTGGTCGAGAAGAACACCTTGACCTTGGGCGCGAGCAGCGACTTTTCGTGCTGCTCGATCACCACGCCGAGACGCCCCGATTCGAGCTTGACCAGGGTGCCGACCGGATAGATACCGATGCTCTTGACGAAGGCCTGGAACACGGCGGGGTCAAAATGCGGCCCACTCCATTCGGCCATCTTGCGGATCGATTCCGACGGATCCCAGCCGGCCTTGTAGGGGCGGTTGGAGGTGATGGCGTCGTACACGTCGCACACCGCGCCCATGCGGGCGAAGATGCTCAACTGCTCGCCCTTCAATTTCTCGGGGTAGCCGTTACCGGCCATTCTCTCGTGGTGGTGCAGGCAGACGTCGAGCGTAATGTCGGATACGCCGCTGCCCGACCGGAGCAGCTTGTAACCTTCTTCGGGGTGGCTTTTGACCGACACGAATTCGGCATCGGTAAGTTTACCCGGCTTGTTGAGGATGGCGAGCGGCACCATCATCTTGCCGATGTCGTGCAACAGGCCGGCCATGCCGGCTTCGCGCACCGCCTGGTCGTCAAGGTTCAATTGGCGTGCCAGCGATACCATCAGTGCGCACACGGCAACCGAATGCATGTACGTATAGTCGTCTTTGTTCTTCAGCCGCGCCAGGCCGATCAGGGCGCCAGGGTTGCGCATCACCGACGAGGAAATCTCTTCCACCACGGGCAGCGCATGCTTGGCATCGATGGCCTTGCCCATACGCGCTTCCTGGAACATGGAAAAGACGGCGCCGCGCGCCGTGGCGCAAATCCTGGCGGCGCGCCCCATTTCGGCCTCGAGCGATACCTTGGGCTCCACCACGTGCGCCGGGGCAAGCGTAGACGGTTCAGGGACATGCGCCGCTTCAGGCTCCGGCAGCGCAACGTCGAGCCCCTTGGAGATGTCGATCACGACTTCCTTGACCGGGCTGGCCAGGATCTGTTGCAGCACGGCGGCGTCATCAAGCTTGATGCGCGAACGCCAGAACGGATGATCGATCCACGAGCCGCACAGCTCCTGGATGAACATCCCCAGTCTCAAATCCTCGACGGCAATTCGCTTCAGCATAGCCTGTTGAATAATTGTCCTGCGGTGCAGGCCGCTTTATTTGTATTCTTGGTAGCCATTCAGGCAGTCAATACCGCATATGCCTATGATGACCCGGCTCCATTGTGACATTGAATGCCAAATGTTGCACTGCGTAACTATTTGCTAATGTTGCGAAAAGAATGCCTGTGCCACGTCAAGTTCGCGCGTGCGCGCGAAGGCCGGAAGGCTTTGCCAGATGCGTCTGCCGTAGGGTTTGGAAATCAGGCGCGGGTCGCAGATCATCAAGACGCCGCGGTCGGTTTCATCGCGGATCAGGCGCCCGGCCCCCTGCTTGAGGTTGATGATGGCTTCGGGCAGTTGATGATGCATGAAGCCGTTCAAGCCGTTCCTCTGCATGACGTCGATGCGCGCTGCCAGCACGGGGTCGTCCGGCGGCGCAAACGGCAGCTTGTCGATGATGACCAGCGAAAGCGCATCGCCGCGCACGTCCACGCCTTCCCAGAAGCTTTGGCTGCCGATCAGCACGGCATTGCCGGCCTTGCGGAAGCGGTCGAGCAGCTCGGTGCGGCCGGCTTCGCCTTGCACCATCAAGGGGAAATCATGGCCGCGCCTGGCAAATTCCTCGCGCAGCCGCTCGGCTGCGCGATTGACGGCGCGAATCGTGGTGCACAGCAAAAAAGCGCGCCCGCCGGAGGCTTCGATCATTGGCAAAGCGGCATCGACCACGGCATCGTTGTAGTCGATGGCATTGGGTTGCGGCAGGTTTTGCGGCACGTAAAGCAAGCCCTGGTTCTGATAGTCGAACGGACTGGGCCAGCTTTTCGCTTCCGCATCGGCCAACCCCATCTGGCTCATGTAGTGATTGAAGTCGTTTTTCACCGCCAGCGTGGCCGAGGTGAATATCCAGGCGCGCGGCGAGCCCTCCCGCTGCTTGTTGAAGATCGGTGCGATCGACAGCGGGGTCTGGTGCAATTGCAGCGACGAGGCAAACGCTTCGACCCAGAGCACGCGCTCTTCATCCCCCTGCCCGGCCGCACCAGGCGCGTTCCAGCGCGTCAATTGGGCCTCCAGCGCCAAGGCACGCTGGCGGCATTGCTCGATGGTTTCGGCGCGCTCAGCCTGGTTTTCCAGCACATCGATCAGGCTGTGCAATTCAGTCTTGAGCGTCTCGAGCGCGGGGAAGAAGTGTGAAGATTCGGCGATCTGGTTCAGCGCCAGGCGCACGGAATCCTGCGGAAAGGTGAGGCGCAAGTCGCGCGCAGCGCGGTCCACCGTACCCGTGACCTTGGCCCAGTCGGCGCCGTCGCGCGCATGCGCCAGGCCCTCGGCTTGCACGTCGCGGCACAGTTCGATGACCATGGAGGTCGAGACCGTATCGCCGAAAAACAGCGTGGCAGTCTCGGGCAATTGGTGCGCTTCGTCGAAGATCACGGTATTGGCGGAAGGCAGCAGCTCGGCCACGCCGGTATCCTTCAGGGCCACGTCGGCAAAGAACAGATGGTGGTTCACCACCACCACATCGGCTTGCTGCGCTTCCTTGCGCGCTTTCATGACGAAGCAATCCTGGTAGTACTGGCATTCTGCACCGAGGCAATTGTCGCGGGTCGAGGTCACAAGGCCCCAGATCGGCGCGGTTTCCGGCACGCGCGACAGCTCCGATTTATCGCCCGAACTCGTGGTCTTGACGAAGCGCGAGATGTCACGCAGGTAACCCACGTCGTCGCGGGTGATCAGGCGGCCGTTCTGCAACGTGCGTTCGAGGTGGAAGTGGCAGACATAGTTGGCCCTTCCCTTGAGCAAGGCAACCGATACGGGCGCATTCAAGGCCTTGCGCACGGTAGGAATATCGCGCAGATAAAGCTGGTCTTGCAGGTTCTTGGTGCCGGTGGAGACGATGACCTTGCCGCCCCAGAGCAGCGCCGGAACCAGGTAGGCAAAGGTTTTGCCGGTGCCCGTGCCGGCTTCGGCGATCAGGGTCCTGCGTTCGGCGATGGCATCGGCAATCGCCTTGGCCATCTCGGTTTGCGGCGCGCGCGGACGGAAGCCGGCCACCGCCTGGCTCAATTGCCCGTCGGCGGCGAACAGCCTTTCGATGTCGGAATCGTGGCAGCCGGCATTATCCGCTTCGGATTGCGGCTCGGGATTGGCTTCAGTCAAAATCAGGCGGGAATGTCGGGAATCAATTGCATCTTCAACAGCGTGATATGGTCCTTGAGCTGGAGCTTGCGCTTTTTCAGGCGGCGCAATTGCAGCTCTTCGTGGCGTCCATCGCGCGCGAGCGTGTCGATCACCGCGTCGAGGTCGCGGTGCTCCACCTCGAGTTCGACGATGCGGCGCTTGATATCTTCGGTTGAAGTCATGAGCGATATTGTGTCACAAGCTTGGCGGAAATAATCGAAACCTCGAGTCAAAGCCGTGACCAAAACAGAAATATCCCGGTCGGCGCAATTTTATTGCGGGGATGTTTCCTCCCGCCATCGACTCGGTTACCATTGCCGGGTCTGGCAAGCGGCTCAGCATGTCGTTACAAATTGTTGCCATGGAATTGTATTTTTAAGAATATCCGGTAGGATAATCGCTTTACCAGCTTGGTTGTATCCAAGTTTACTCGACCATATTCAATGAGCCAATACAAGATCGAAGCCGGTACAGGACAACATATCGGCGATCGCAGCGAACAACAGGACCGTTCCGCCCTGTTCGTAGCGCCCAAGGCGCCTGGCTACATGATGGCGGTGCTGGCCGATGGCATGGGCGGCTTGAGCGGCGGCGCAATGGCAGCCGAACAAGTGATCCGCACCGCACAACAGAATTTCGAGCATTTTTCGCCCCAGACCGATACCGTCGAGGCCATGCTGGAAAATATCGGCAAGGAAGCGCATACGGTTATCAACCTCACCGCTTTTTCGTCGGAGAAACAGCCGCATAGCACCATGGTGGTGCTGGTGTTGACCCCGGAGGGCACGGCCTACTGGGCTCACGTCGGCGACTCGCGGCTCTACCGTTTCGACGGCCCCAATTTCGCCGAGCACACGGTAGACCACTCGCTGGTGGAAAAACTGGTTGCCGAAGGCAAGTTGACCAAGGAAGAAGCCAAAGGGCACAAGCTGTCGAACCTGCTGGTCAACGTGCTGGGGCACAAGACCAATGAACTGTTCGTGCCGGTCAAGCGTTACGACGGCTTGAAGGCGGGCGATGCCTTTCTGCTTTGCTCCGACGGCTTATGGCATTACTTCACCAATGCCGAACTGGGCGCTGCGATTGCAATGAATTCTCCGCGTCTGGCGTCGGAAATGCTGATCACCAAGGCACGTGAGCGTGCTTTCGGCTCGATCGCGGACAATTGCACTCTGGCAATTGTCAAGCTCGTGCCGCCGCCGGAAAAGGTCAAGGATTACACGGCGATGAAGATGCGCCGCGCCGTGTAAGTGGCGAAAGCTCAGGGCTTCGGGGCAGGCGTCGCGCCCGGCGCCGAAGCGGATCCCGATCCCGAAGCAGACGCGGGGACCTGAGCCTTGGAAGCGGCATCCTGTTGCGCTTTTGCCGCCTTGGCAGCCTTCTGCTCCGCCTCTTTTTGTTTTTCCGCCTTCTTTTGCGCAACTTCGCGTTGACGCTGCTCGGCGTCGGCTACTTTCTTGTTGTAAGCCTCGACCTTGGCCGCCCGGTCGGCAGCATTGGCCGCCTCATTCTGTTGCGCGGCCTTTAACTTGGCCTCATGCGCGGTAATACGGCGTTCGCCTTCGTTTGGGTCGTGCGACGAAGTTTGGCCGCTTTGTTTGGAGGCGGCTTCGCCAAGCGGCTTGGGCGGATTGGCGGCATCGCGTGCGCGCTTTTCCGCCAGATTGCGGTCGCGCTCGACGACGCGGGCGGCACGGATATAGGCATTGGCGTCGACCTCGACCTTGCGAATCTGCGCCAGCGCGACACGGCGCTCTTCCTTGGCTGCATCGAGGCACTTGGTGGCAAAGAACTTGGAATAGCAGCCGTGCTGCTGATCGGCGAATTTTTGCTCGACGGCGCCGCGCTGCTGATCGACTTCGCGCAAGGCCTGTTCCGCCGTTTCCTGTGTCTGGATCGAGCCGCTGGGATACTTGGCAGCCAAGCCGTCAGGCGTCAAGTCTTCGGCCCAGACGCTTCCTGCCCGGGCCAACATCAGGATGGCCAACAGCCCCACAGTGCTTTTCGTCAAATTCATGCGTATTCCCGGTATTTTAGGCAATGCTATCGGCGACGCTGCGGCGTTCCGCGTTCATGTACTCGGCCGACTGCATCTCTATGATACGCGAGACTGTGCGATGAAACTCGTTTGCCAGCACGCCATCCGTATACAACAGCTCTGGCTCGACTTCGGCCGACATGATGAGTTTGACTTTGTGATCGTACAAGACGTCGATCAACCAGGTGAAGCGGCGCGCCTCGGACGACATGGACACCGACATGCGCGGCACGGAAGACAGAATCACCGTGTGGAAACGACTGGCAATTTCGAGGTAATCGTTTTGCGAGCGCGGTCCGCCGCACAAGGTGGCGAAGTCGAACCAGATCACCCCGCCGGCGCGCCTCAGGGCGCGGATTTCGCGCGCCTCGATATTGATCTTCGGGTCTTGGTCCGCCGTTTCCGCCACGCCGGCGAAAGCGTCACGCAAGGCCTGGTCCACAGCCGCGCCGAGCGGCGTATGGTATGCCACCACCTGCTCCATCGCCTTCTTGCGGTAGTCCGTCCCGGCATCGACGTTCAGGATATCGAGCTTTTCCTTCAGCAGCGCGATCGTCGGCAGCAGGCGGTCGCGGTGCAAGCCGTCCGGGTACAGCGTATCGGGCTCGTAGTTCGAGGTCATGATGAACGACACCCTGTTGTCGAACAAGGCCTTCAACAGGTTGTACAGGATCATGGCGTCGGCCACGTCCGAGACATGGAATTCGTCGAAGCAGATCAGGCGGTATTTCTTGGCAATGCGGTTGGCCACCTCGTTGAGCGGATCGGCCATGCCTTTCAATTCATCGAGCTCGCGGTGCACACCGCGCATGAATTCATGGAAGTGCAGGCGCGTCTTGCGCACCACCGGCACGACGGAGTAAAAGCTGTCCATCAGGAAGGACTTGCCGCGTCCCACCCCGCCCCACATGTAAATGCCGCGCGGCACCTCGGGGCGGATGATCAGGCGACGCAAGGGCGTGGAGCGCTGCGCCTTGTACTCCACCCATTCGTCATAGATGGCTTGCAGGCGGCGGACCGCTTCGCGCTGCGCCGGATCGGCCGTGAAACCGCGCTGGCTGATGGCTTGCTGGTAGTAGTCTTCGACGTTCACGAGATGGAAGTGCGGCTTTTATTGGTGTTGCTCCCCTCGCCCACAGACGGGAGAGGGGCCGGGGAGAGCAGCGTCGCGATTTGGCTCGCTCCCTGAGTCAATAGGAAATGCAACCCGACAGGCAATCTACCTGTCTGCCGCCAAATCGCACACGCCCTCTCCCCTATCCTGCGAGGCCCGCCCCTCCCGCAAGCGGGAGGGGGTTACATCAGAAGTTCAGCGAACGCTTGTCCACCGCCAGTGCCGCTTCCTTGGTCGCTTCCGACAACGAGGGGTGGGCGTGGCAGATGCGCGCGATGTCTTCCGACGAGGCGCGGAATTCCATCGCCACCACGGCTTCGGAAATCAGCTCGGACGCCATCGGGCCGATGATGTGCACGCCGAGGATTTCGTCGGTCTTGGCGTCGGCCAGGAATTTGACGAAACCCGAGGTGTCGCCCAGGGCTCGCGCGCGGCCGTTGGCCATGAAGGGGAAAGAGCCGGCCTTGTATTCGACCTTGTCGGCCTTCAATTGCTGCTCGGTCTTGCCGACCCAGGCAATTTCGGGCGAGGTGTAGATAACCCAGGGAATGGTATTGAAGTTGACGTGGCCGTGCTGGCCTGCGATACGCTCGGCAACGGCAACGCCCTCTTCCTCGGCCTTGTGCGCCAGCATCGGGCCGCGTACGACATCGCCAACCGCCCAGACGTTGGGAAGGTTGGTCTTGCAATCGCCGTCGACCACGACGAAGCCGCGCTCGTCGAGTTGCAGGCCGATAGCCTGGCCGTTTAAGCCGATCGTGTTGGGCACGCGGCCGATGGAAACGATCAGCTTGTCGAAGACGGCCTTCTGCTCGCCGCCCTTGTCGTCGGTGTATTCGACGGTAACGTCCTTCTTGCCGGCCGTGATCTTGCCGATCTTCACGCCCAGATGAATCGCCAAACCTTGCTTGGTGAAGAGCTTTTGCGCTTCCTTGGCGACTTGCTCGTCGACCGCGCCGAGGAATGCCGGCAAGGCTTCCAGGATGGTGACTTCGGCACCGAGGCGGCGCCACACGCTGCCCATTTCCAGCCCGATCACGCCTGCACCGATCAAGCCAAGCTTCTTCGGCACGGCCTTGACGTCGAGCGCACCGGTGTTGGACAGGATCATTTGTTCGTCGAACGGCGTGCCCGGCAATTCGCGCGGGTTGGAGCCGGTGGCAATGATAACGTGCTTGGCCACCAGTGTTTCTTCGTTGACGCCGGTGACCTGGACTTCATAAGCGCCGTTTTCCGCCTTGGTGAAGGCGCCTCGGCCGTGGAAGAAGGTGACCTTGTTCTTCTTGAACAGGTATTGGATGCCGTCATTGTTTTGCTTGACGATGGTTTCCTTGCGCGCGAGCATTTTCTCCACGTCGATGGCCAGGCCCTCGACCTTGATGCCGTGGTCGGCAAAGGCGTGGCCGGCATGCTCGAAGTGTTCAGACGATTGCAGCAGCGCCTTGGAGGGAATGCAGCCGACGTTGGTACAGGTGCCGCCCAGAGCGGGGCCGCCCTTGGCGTTCTTCCACTCGTCGATACAAGCGGTGGTGAAACCGAGTTGCGCTGCGCGGATGGCGGCAACATAGCCGCCGGGGCCGCCGCCTATGACTACTACATCGAAATTCTTGGACATGGTGATTTGCCTATCTTATCGGTTCGCGGAGGCAAGCGCTCCGGCTGAGAAACGAAGAAGCGGGCAGAGGTTGATCAATCGCATTCGGTTCGCGATCACCCTCTCCCCTACCCCTCTCCCGCTTGCGGGAGAGGGGTTCTCACGGGTTAGAGGTCGAGCAGCAGGCGGGCCGGGTCTTCCAGCGCTTCCTTCATTGCCACCAGGCCCAAGACGGCTTCGCGGCCGTCGATGATGCGGTGGTCGTAGGACATGGCGAGGTAGTTCATCGGACGGATGACGATCTGGCCGTTTTCCACCACGGCGCGGTCCTTGGTCGCGTGCACGCCCAGGATGGCCGATTGCGGCGGGTTGATGATGGGCGTCGAGAGCATGGAGCCGAAGGTGCCGCCGTTGGAGATCGAGAACGTGCCGCCGGTCAGGTCTTCCAGCGTCAGTTTGCCGTCCTTGGCCTTGACGCCGAATTCGCCGATCTTCTTTTCGATGTCGGCAATCGACATTTGATCGGCATTGCGCAGGATGGGCACCACCAGGCCGCGCGGCGAACCGACAGCGATACCGATGTCGAAGTAGCCGTGATAGACGATATCGTTACCGTCGACCGAGGCGTTGATGATCGGGTACTTCTTCAGCGCGGCAACGGCGGCCTTGACGAAGAAGGACATGAAACCCAGCTTGACGCCGTGTTCCTTCTCGAACTTGTCCTTGTACTTCGTGCGCAGGTCCATGACCGGCTGCATGTTGACTTCGTTGAAGGTCGTCAGGATGGCGTTGGTCGATTGCGATTGCACCAGGCGCTCGGCGATACGGGCGCGCAGGCGGCTCATCGGCACACGCTCTTCGGGGCGGTCGCCCAGGTCGCCGAGGCTGACTGCGGCGCTGACTTGCTGCAAGGCCGGCTTGGCGGGCGCGGCGGGCGCGGCAACCGGGGGCGGCACGGCAACAGGCGTCTTGTTGCCGGCGACGGCGGCCAGGGCGTCGCCCTTGGTGACGCGGCCATCCTTGCCCGTGCCTTCGACGTGCGAGGCGGACAGGTTGTTTTCCGCAAGGATCTTCGCGGCGGACGGCATGGCGACGCCGGCAGCCTTGGCGGCCAAGGCCGAGATAGCGTTGGAAACCGGGTCCACATTGGTGGCGGGCGCGGCCGGAGCCGGTGTCGCTACGGCCTTGACTTCGGTCGGGGCCGGCTTGGCCGAGGCGTCGGTATCAAGCATCGCGATGATCTGGCCCGACGTGACGGTGGCGCCGTCGGCGGCGATGATTTGGGTGATGACGCCGGCTTCCGGCGCCGGCAGTTCCAGCACGACCTTGTCGGTTTCGACGTCGATCAGGTTTTCGTCGCGCGCAACGGTTTCGCCGACTTTCTTATGCCACTGCAAGAGGGTTGCTTCTGCTACGGATTCCGACAGTTGCGGAACCTTGACTTCGATAATTGCCATGTAAATCTCCGTATCGGGTTGTACAAGCGCCACTCCGGCTTCCGAAGCAGCGCCTCAATATCTGTTACTTCGTCAGGACGAAACCTTTGAGCTTGGAAAACGCGGTATCGAGCAAGGCCTTCAACTGCGCATAGTGCTTGTCGTAGTAGCCGACCGCAGGCGACGCGGATGCGGGACGGCCGGCATAGGCAAGCTTCTGGCCTTCTTCGAGGTTTTCGAAGATGTTGTGCTGGATCTGGAACCACGAACCCTGGTTTTGCGGCTCGTCCTGGGCCCACACCAATTCCGTAAATGCCGGGAATTTCTTGAGCTCGGTTGCCAGAGCCTTGTGCGGGAACGGATACAGCTGTTCGATACGGATGATGGCGACGTCGTTTTGCGCGCGTTCCTTGCGGGCATTGACGAGGTCGTAGTAAATCTTGCCCGAGCAGGCGATCACACGCTTGACCTTCTTCGGATCGATCTTTTCGTCCACTTCGCCGATGACGGTGTGGAACTGGCCCTTGGCCAGGTCGGCCAGCGGCGAACCCGCATCCTTGTTACGCAGCAGCGACTTCGGCGTCATGATCACCAGCGGCTTGCGGAACAGGCGGATCATCTGCCGGCGCAGCACGTGGAAGATTTGCGCGGCGGTGGTCGGCTGGACAACCTGGATGTTGTTGTCGGCGCACAGCTGCAGGAAGCGCTCGAGGCGTGCCGAAGAGTGTTCCGGACCCTGGCCTTCGTAGCCGTGCGGCAGCATCATGACCAGGCCGGAAGCGCGGCCCCACTTCACTTCGCCGGAGCTGATGAATTGGTCGATCACGACCTGGGCGCCGTTGGCGAAGTCGCCGAACTGGGCTTCCCAGATGGTCAACGCATTCGGTTCGGCAGTCGAGAAGCCGTATTCGAAGCCGAGCACGGCTTCTTCGGACAGCACCGAGTCGATCACCGTAAACGGCGCCTGCTGGTCGGAGATGTTTTGCAAGGGAATATACGTACCGGCATCCCAGCGCTCACGGTTCTGGTCGTGCAGCACGGCGTGACGGTGCGTGAACGTGCCGCGGCCGGCATCCTGGCCGGTCAGGCGCACGGCATAGCCGGACGAGACCAGCGTGGCGTAGGCCAGGTGCTCGCCCATGCCCCAGTCAAGATTCAGGTCGCCCTTGCCCATGGCGGCACGGTCGGCCAGAACCTTTTCCACCAAGGCGTGCACCTTGAAGTGGTCGGGCAGCGTAGTGATGCGTGCCGCGAGGCGCTTCAATTCGGCTAGCGGCACGGCGGTGTCGGCGGCGTCGGTCCATTTGCGGCCCAGGAAGGGCATCCAGTCGACGGCGTACTTGCTCTTGAAGTTAGAGATGACAGGGTCGACCGTGTGTTTGCCGGCATCCATCGCATCGCGGTAAGCCTTGACCATGGCGTCGCCGCCCTCGACCGGCAGCACGCCTTGCGCGACCAGCTTATCGGCGTAGAGCTTGCGCGTGCCGGGGTGCTGGCCGATCTTCTTGTACATCAGGGGCTGGGTCAAAGCCGGCGTATCCTGCTCGTTGTGGCCAAGCTTGCGGTAGCAGATGATGTCGACCACGACGTCCTTCTTGAACTGCATGCGGTAGTCGAGCGCGATCTGGGTCGCCAGGATGACGGCTTCGGGATCGTCGCCGTTGACGTGCAGCACCGGCGCTTCAATCATCTTGACCACGTCGGAGCAGTACAAGGTCGAGCGCGAGTCGCGCGGGTCGGAGGTGGTGAAGCCGATCTGGTTGTTGATGATGATGTGGACCGTACCGCCCGTGCCGTAGCCGCGCGTCTGCGCCAGATTCAGCGTTTCCATGACCACGCCCTGGCCGGCGAACGCGGCATCGCCGTGAACCAGGATGGGCAACACTTGCGAGCCGTCCTTGTCGCCGCGGCGCTCCATACGCGCCTTGACCGAACCTTCCACCACGGGATTGACGATTTCCAGGTGCGAGGGATTGAATGCGAGCGACAGGTGAACCGGGCCGCCGGGGGTCGTCACGTCGGACGAGAAGCCCTGGTGGTATTTCACGTCGCCTGCCGGCAGGTCGTCGGCGTGCTTGCCTTCGAATTCGGAGAACAGTTCCTGCGGCGTCTTACCCAGGATGTTGACCAGCACGTTCAAACGGCCGCGGTGGGCCATGCCGATGACGATCTCCTGCACGCCCTTTTCACCGGCGCGCTGGATCGTTTCGTCAATCGAGGCGATGAAGCTTTCGCTGCCTTCGAGCGAAAAGCGCTTTTGGCCGACGTACTTGGTATGGAGGTAGCGTTCGAGACCTTCGGCTGCCGTCAGGCGGTCGAGAATGTCTTTCTTCTTTTCCGGCGAGAAGTTAGGGGTGGAACGTGTGCCTTCGAGGCGTTCCTGGATCCAGCGCTTTTGTGCGGGATCGCTGATGTACATGAATTCGGCGCCGATCGAGCGGCAATAGGTATCGCGCAGCGCGTTCAACAGGTCGCGCAGGCTGGCGTTTTCACTGCCGAAATAGGTATTGCTGATATTGAACACGATGTCCATGTCGGCATCGGTGAAGCCGTAGGAGCTTGGTTCCAGTTCGGGAATCACGGGACGTTCCTGGCGCTGCAGCGGGTCCAGATTGGCCCAGCGCGTGCCGAGGAAGCGGTAGCCGGCGATCAATTGCGTCACTGCAATGCGCTTGCGGCCCATTTCGGCATCGGCGGCTGCCGACACGGTGCGGATCGGGCCAGCCTTGGCGCGCTCGGCGAACGAGGCGATGACGGGGGCATGGGCGACGTCGGGCTTGGTCGTGCCATCGACGGCAGGCACATGCTGCATCGCATCAAAATAGGCACGCCAGTTGTCAGGGACCGAACCGGGATTATTGAGGTAGGCTTCGTACAGCTCTTCGACGTACGGAGCATTTCCACCAAACAGATAGGAATTTGCTTGGTATTGTTGCATCATTTTTGCTCACCTTTCTTCGCGCTTCGCGAGATTAGCGGGTTGTTCAACCTTCCGCGACACGGCCTGACCGGTTAGCGGATTGCACTATCAAGTTGTGGGGAAGGGCTACGTGTTCCTTTTAAGGCGGTTGCAAAATTTCAGACGGGACCTCAATTTTGCAACAACCTCACAATTTGTTGCTGGGCGCAAGCATACCACATTTGCGCAACGGCCAAGTGCGGACTCGCTAGAAACAATCGCATTCGGCCGTTTGCTGCCTCACGTTGCACCCGGGCTTATCTGGTCAAACCCAGGGCGTCGAAAGCCGACTCCAACGGCACGTCGCTCCTGAAGGTAGAACCAAGCATGAGCGCAAAGGGGAAATCGAACTTCGCCTGGGGGATGGTATGCCCGCCTCCGGTCAAGGTGATTAGCCGCACGACGGGCAGGCCCTCGCCCCAGTCGCGCCAATGCGCGGTCAGGCCTCGCACCTCGAGATCGGGCAAGCGTGCGGAATACTCCTCAATTCCGTAGCGTTTGGCATACCATTGCGCACCGGCGACGGCCGACATGACATTGCCGCGATCAGCGGTCCCATACAGGTTGACGTCGCCGCCCTGATAAGGATTGATGGGGTCCTCGGTGCCGGCGATGAATACCATGGACGGCTTACGTCCTTCCTTGATAAGGCAGGCGAGATTGTCTTCCACCGCCGGATTCGCCGCGATGACGACGGCTCCGGCAATCAGTTCGGGTGCTTCGAGAGACAGGCGCATGGCCATGTGTCCGCCATTGGAATAGCCCAGTGCATAGACCCGGGCGGCATCGGAATCGATGCGTCTGCCGGCTTCGGCAATAATCGCGCGCGTCAGGCCCATATCGTCGATGTTGCGGGTGCGTGCACTGAAAGAAGCCATGCGGCGGGAGTCATTAAAATGGCCTTCAAAGCCATCCGGGTAGGCAATGGCAAAGCCGCGCTCGCGCGCCAACCGTTCGAGAATGGCGCTGCTCATCATACGCATCTTGGCCGCGCTTGAACCCGAGGGATGGTAGGCGATCAGCAAAGGCGCGTGCGGCGCAAGGCCTGAGGGCGTGTAAAGAATGGCGTGCCGCTGCATTGCGCCGACGGTCAGGTCCATCGATTCGACTTTCTCTTCGATAGCCTCGGCTGGGTTCATGGAAGTCAGGATACTAAAGAGTACAAAAAGTGGGGCTAGAAACTTCATGGGCTTCGCCTCGATGAAAACGCGTTGCCACATTAGCATACAGAACGTTTTCGCTCAAACGAGCCCAACGCTGCAGCATCCCATATTCATGTTCCCCCCGGAAAACGAGAGAGCGTCCTCTTCCAGGCATCCGTCTTCCGAATCCGGAAGCGATCCCCGTCAACATGCGTGAATACTCTTCGCGTGAACGCAAGCGACGCCAGGCCCTGCCGGCAATCCGGTCTTGCTCAAATCGAGATCTTCGAGCCGATCTCGATGACGCGGTTAGGCGGCAGCCGGAAAAAGCTCGTGGCCGGTTCGGCGTTCCTCTGCATGAACGCAAACAGCCGTGCGCGCAGAGTCGTCATGCTGCGGCAATCCGAACTGTCGATTTTTTCGCGGCCCACGAGGAAGGTGGTGTCCATCATCTCGATAGGCAAGCCCAAACCGTCGCAAGACTCGAGTGCGGCCGGGACGTCGATCTCGTCCATGAAGCCGTATTTCAGGCGCACGCGCCAAAAGTTTTGCGGCAGTGCCTCGACCGTGGCGCGCTCTTCCGACCCGACGCGCGGCACGTCCGCTACCCGTACCGAGACGATGATGACGCGCTCGTGCAAGACCTTGAAATGCTTCAAGCTGTGCAGCAGGGTCAGCGGCACATTGTCGATGCGACCCGTCAGGTAGACGGCTGTGCCCTGCACGCGTTCGCAGCCGTGCAGCGAATCGAGAAAACCCGACAGCCCCAAGCCTTGCTCCTTGACGCTGCGGTGCAACTGCATGCGTCCTTTCTTCCACGTCGTCATCAAGACGAAGATGACGAAGCCGAATGCCAGCGGAAACCACCCGCCGTCTTCGATCTTGACGGCGTTGGCGCAAAAGATGGCGAGATCGATTAGTGTAAGCGGCACGATCACGGCAAGCGCCTTGGGCACGCTCCACTTCCACAAGGTGGTGACGACGACGTAGGCCAGCATGGTAGTGATCAGCATCGTGCCCGACACCGCGATGCCGTATGCCGCCGCCAGGTTCGCGGAAGACCGGAAGCCCCATACCAGGAGCATGACGGCGATGTACAGTACCCAGTTGATTCCGGACAAGTAGATCTGCCCCCGGTGCTCGGCCGAAGTCTGCAAGATGTTCATGCGCGGCGCGTAGCCGAGCTGCATGGCTTGCTGCGTCATCGAATAGGCGCCCGAGATGACGGCTTGCGAGGCAATAATGGTTGCCACCGTCGACAGGCCGACCAGCGGATACAGGGCCCAGGATGGCGCCAGCAGGTAGAACGGATTGCTGATGGCCGAAGGCGATTCCAGTATCAATGCACCCTGGCCGAAGTAGCAGAGCAGAAGCGCGGGCAGCACGAGCCCGTACCAGGCGATGCGTATCGGATGGCGGCCGAAGTGGCCCATGTCGGCGTAGAGTGCCTCGACGCCGGTCAGCACCAGCACCACGGTGCCGAGAGAGAAGAAGCCCACCACCGGGTCGCGCAGAATGAAGGCAATGCCGTGGCGCGGATCGACCGCGGCCAGCACGCCGGGATGTTTGACCAGGCTCCCGGCACCGATGATGCCGATGGCGAGAAACCATACGACCATCACCGGGCCGAACAGCTTGCCCACAGTGGCTGTGCCGCGCCGCTCGACGTAGAACAACAGCGACAGTACGGCCATGGTGATCGGCACAACGTAATCCTTCAAGCCCGGCGTCGCCACTTCCAAGCCCTCGATGGCGGAGATCACCGAAATGGCCGGGGTGATCACGCCGTCGCCATAGAACAGCGCGGCGCCGAAGATGGCCAACGCCATGATAAGCTTGCGCATGCGCGAATCCTGCGCCTGGCGGCGCAGGGCCAGGGCCATCAGCGCAATGATGCCGCCCTCCCCCTTGTTGTCCGCGCTCATGATGAAGACCACGTATTTGAGCGAGACGACGATGATCAGCGCCCAGACCACCAGAGACAGCAAACCCAGGACATTCTCGGGCGAGACCGGGATGGGATGATGCTCGGTGTTGAAGCCGTCATGCAAGGCGTATAAGGGGCTGGTGCCGATGTCACCGAACACGACGCCCAAGGCACCCAATACCAGCGACGCCGTTCCGGTTTGCTTTGCCGTCCGATTCATGTTTTTCCTGCCGTTAAATCTTCCGCATTGACGAAAAAAAAGCGAGCCGCAAGGACTCGCTCTTTTCTGACAAACAGCCGATCAGCGCTGGCCGATGGGCTTGACGTCGCGCGGCGTATTGCCGACGAACAGTTGGCGCGGACGGCCGATCTTCTGTTCCGGATCGGAAATCATCTCGTTCCACTGGGCGATCCAGCCGATGGTGCGGGCCATGGCGAAGATACCGGTGAACAGCGAGACCGGGATGCCCAATGCGGATTGGACGATGCCCGAGTAGAAGTCGACGTTCGGGTACAGCTTGCGCGACACGAAGTACTCGTCTTCCAGGGCGACCTTTTCCAGTTGCATGGCAAGCTTGAACAGCGGATCGTTTTCCAGGCCCAGTTCGTTCAGCACCTCGTAGCAGGTCTCGCGCATCAGCTTGGCGCGCGGATCGTAATTCTTGTAGACGCGATGACCGAAGCCCATCAGCTTGACGCCGCTGTTCTTGTCCTTGACCTGCTTGACGAACTCGCCGATCTTGTCGGGCGAACCGATTTCCTTGAGCATGTTCAGGGCAGCTTCGTTGGCGCCGCCGTGCGCCGGGCCCCACAGGCAGGCGATGCCGGCGGCGATACAGGCGAAGGGATTGGCGCCGGAGGAACCGGACAGGCGCACCGTCGAGGTCGAGGCGTTTTGCTCGTGGTCGGCGTGCAGGATCAGGATGCGGTCCAGCGCGCGTACCAGCACGTCGTTGACCTTGTAGTCTTCGCACGGGTTGGAGAACATCATGCGCATGAAGTTGGCGCTGTAGGACAGGTCGTTGCGCGGATAGACGAAGGGCTGGCCGATCGAATACTTGTAAGCCATGGCAACCAGGGTCGGCATCTTGGCGATCAGGCGAACGGCCGAGACTTCGCGGTGATGCGGATCGTTGATGTCGAGCGAATCGTGGTAGAACGAAGCCAGCGCGCCGACGGTCGCAACCAGGACCGACATCGGATGCGCGTCGCGGCGGAAGCCGCGGAAGAAGAATTGCATCTGTTCATGCACCATGGTGTGCATGGTAACGGTCTCGACGAACTTGTCTTTCTCGGCCTGGTTCGGCAGTTCGCCGTTCAACAGCAAATAGCAGGTTTCGAGGAAATCGCAATTGACGGCCAACTGTTCGATCGGATAGCCGCGGTATTGCAGCTCGCCCTTGTCGCCGTCGATGTAGGTGATGGAGGAATTGCACGACGCGGTCGACATGAAGCCGGGGTCGTAGGTGAACTTACCGGTAGTGCCGTACAGCTTGCGGATGTCGATGACGTCCGGGCCGACTGAGCCTTTGTAGATCGGCATTTCCAGCGAAGGGCTGCCGTCGGAGAAAGACAGCGTGGCTTTGGTATCGGATAGGTTCATGGCTCTTCCTTCTTGTTGGAGCGGATAATGGGCAAATAACGAAGCAAATAAGCGAAAAATCGGTCGAAAACAAAAGCAGAAAACGTGTCGATTTCAATTGGCCGGCGCAAGGCTTTATGGCAAACGCCTCAGGCCTTGCGCAATCGTTCCAGCATTGCGCGGACGTGGGGCAGGTCCGTTTCCCCCTGCGGCTCGTTGCGCGCCAATAACAAATTGAGCAGATCGTTGTCGCTCAATTCCATCAGGCGGGAAAAGGCGTCGACTTCCTCATCCGTCATGCTTTCCTCGTGCAGATCGAGGAAGCGGGTCACGATCAAATCGTTTTCCAGCAAGCCGCGCCGGGCGCGCCAGCGCAAGCGTGCTCGCTTGACGGGATCGTCTTGATGGCTGGCAAACATGGTGTTTCTCTTGGACTGTCGTGCATCGCTGAAGTTCGGCGCAATACCTTACAGGCATTGCGCCGTCACTTCTTAGATGGCGCGGCGGACCATCAACTCCTTGATCTTGCCGATCGCGCGCGTCGGGTTCAAGCCCTTCGGGCATACATCGACGCAATTCATGATCGAGTGGCAGCGGAACAGGCGGTACGGGTCTTCCAGGTTGTCCAGGCGTGCACCGGTGGCTTCGTCGCGGCTGTCGGCGATGAAGCGGTAGGCTTGCAGCAGGCCGGCCGGGCCGACGAACTTGTCCGGATTCCACCAGAACGAGGGGCAGGACGTGGAGCAGCAGGCGCACAGGATGCACTCGTACAGGCCATCCAGCTCTTCGCGCTCGGCCGGGCTTTGCAAACGTTCCTTCTCGGGCGGAATACTGTCGTTGATCAGGTAAGGCTTGATCGATTCATATTGCTTGTAGAACTGCGTCATGTCGACGATCAGGTCGCGGATCACGGGCAGGCCGGGCAGCGGACGCAGCTCGATGACTTCCGGCAGTTCCTTCAGGTTGGTGGTGCAGGCCAGGCCGTTCTTGCCGTTGATGTTCATCGCGTCGGAACCGCACACGCCTTCGCGGCAGGAGCGGCGCAGCGCCAGCGAATCGTCCACGTCGGCCTTGATGCGTTGCAACGCATCAAGCAGCATCTTGTCGGTCGCTTGCAGCTGAACGGTCAGCTCTTGCATGTAAGGCTTGGCATCCTTGTCCGGATCGTAGCGGTAAATCTTGAACTTGCGGGTAGTTGTCGTCATGATCCAGAACCTTAGAAAGTACGTTTTTTCGGCTTGAAGGTTTCGACCGTCAGCGGCTGGGTCTTCACAGGCTTGTAATCGAGGCGGTTGCCTTCGGAGAACCACAGCGTGTGCTTCATCCATTCATCATCATGACGATCGGGGAAATCGCTGTGCGCGTGCGCGCCGCGCGACTCCTTGCGGGCTGCGGCCGACGTGATGGTGGCCTTGGCGGTCTCGATCAGGTTGTCCAGCTCCAGCGCTTCGATGCGCGCAGTGTTGAACACCTTGGACTTGTCCTTGAACGAGACATGCTTGCGCTTCTCGTCCAATTCCAAAATCTTCTTCAAACCGGTTTGCATCAGTTCGTCGGTACGGAACACGCCGCAATACTGTTGCATGGTCGAGCGGATTTCGTTGGCCACGCTTTGCACGCGCTCGCCGCCGGTGCTGGTCTCCAGGCGGTTCATGCGCTCCAGCGCGGCTTCGCCTGCGTTCGCCGGCAGCGGCTTGTTGCTCTTGTCTTCCAGGTGGCTGGCGACGATGTGGTTGCCCGCGGCACGGCCGAACACCACGAGGTCGAGCAGCGAATTCGTACCGAGGCGGTTGGCGCCGTGTACCGAGACGCAGGCGCATTCGCCGATGGCGTACAGGCCACGCACGACGGCGTTCGGGTCGCCGTTCTTCGGTGCCACGACCTGGCCGTGGATGTTGGTCGGAATGCCGCCCATCTGATAGTGGATCGTCGGCACGACAGGAATCGGTTCGCGCGTGGCGTCGACGTTGGCGAACTTGTGGCCGATTTCGAGGATCGAGGGCAGGCGCTTCTTGATCGTATCGGCGCCGATGTGGCGCAAGTCGAGCAGTACGTGGTCCTTGTGCGGGCCGCAGCCGCGGCCTTCCTTGATTTCCTGGTCCATCGAACGCGAAACGAAGTCGCGCGGTGCCAGGTCCTTCAGCGTGGGCGCATAGCGCTCCATGAAACGCTCACCGTTGCTGTTGATCAGGATGCCGCCTTCGCCGCGCACGCCTTCGGTGATCAGCACGCCCGCACCGGCAACGCCGGTCGGGTGGAACTGCCAGAATTCCATGTCTTCCAGCGGCAGGCCGGCGCGTGCCGCCATGCCCATGCCGTCGCCCGTGTTGATGAAGGCATTGGTCGAGGCGGCCCAGATGCGCCCTGCTCCGCCGGTGGCGAACACGGTCGTCTTCGCCTCCAGGATCATCACGTCGCCGGTTTCCATTTCGAGCGCCACCACGCCGACCACGTCGCCTTCGGCGTCACGCACGAGGTCGATGGCCATCCATTCGACGAAGAAGTGGGTGCGGGCGCGCACATTGCGCTGGTACAGCGTATGCAGCAAGGCATGGCCGGTACGGTCGGCCGCGGCGCAGGCGCGCTGCACGGGCTTCTCGCCCTGGTTGGCGGTATGGCCGCCGAACGGGCGTTGGTAAATGGTGCCGTCGGCGTTACGGTCGAAGGGCATGCCGAAGTGTTCGAGCTCATACACGACCTTCGGTGCTTCACGGCACATGAATTCGATGGCGTCCTGGTCGCCCAGGTAATCGCCGCCCTTGACGGTGTCGAACATGTGCCAGTGCCAGTTGTCTTCCGACATGTTGCCCAGCGAAGCGCCGATGCCGCCTTGAGCGGCGACGGTGTGCGAGCGGGTCGGGAAAACCTTTGACAGGACGGCGACGTTCAAGCCGGCTTCAGCCAGTTGCAAGGAAGCGCGCATGCCGGAGCCGCCGGCGCCAACGATGATGGCGTCGAAACGGCGGGTGGGAAGTGCGGTTTTGATTGCTGCCACGATTAGGTTCTCCAGATAATCTGCGCCGCATATCCGGCACAACCGATCAGCCACAGGATGGTGGCGATTTGCAGGGTCAGGCGCAAGGCGACGGATTTGACGTAGTCCATCCAGATGTCGCGCACACCAACCCAGGCGTGATAGAAAAGGGAAACGAACACCACGAAGGTCAGGGCCTTGAACCATTGCTGGGCGAACAAGGCGGACCAGGTGGCGTGGTTGATTTCAGGCGCCTTCAGGAAAGCCAGCAGCAGAACGACCGTGTAGACGGCCATGACGACTGCCGTGGCGCGCTGCGCGAGCCAGTCGCGCATGCCATAGTGTGCGCCGACGACGAGGCGCTTGGGTCCGATGTTGTCAGTTGCCATCTCAGAATACTCCAAACAGTTTCAAGCCGACCAGCGCAGCCAAGGGCAGGCTGATCACGAACACGGCGGCGGATGTGCGGCGCGCGGTATCCTTGTCCAGGGCGTAGTGCATGTCCATGAACAGGTGGCGCACGCCGGCGCAGAAGTGGTGCAGGTAGGCCCAGGAGAGCGCCAGGATCACCAGCTTGACATACCAGGGCGACAATATGTCGTGGATCGAATTGAAGCTATCTGCCGAACGCAGGCTCCGATCAAGCACGCACAGGATGAACGGCAGCAGCAGGAACATCAGCAAGCCGCTGATGCGATGCAGAATCGACACAAAGCCGGCTAGCGGAAGCCGATAATTCGGCAAATTCTCGAAGACGTGAATATTGCGAAATTCCGGCCGACTTTTTTTGACGTCGTCAGTCATAACCTTGATCCCCTCAAACTAGATAATCCGATATTTTCACCGATTTTTGTGCATCACACCAAGCCATATTGTATTTCGAGTGCAAGTTTCTTGCTTCGAAACGCCAATTTAGTGCCGCTTTGCACCATTCAAGACGCGTTGAAAAAAAGGGGGCCGGAACGCGCACCGGCTTGTTCAGCGCATCCCTCATGACAGCTCATTGCGATAGTGATACCGATCGGTGACATACAAGCCGCGCCGCACTTCGACCGGCTTGTCGCCGTAAGTAAATGAAACCCGCTCGACCGACAGCAGCGGCGTTTGCACCGGCACGGCGAGCAGATGCGCCGACACGTCGTCGGCACTGACCGCACGCAGCTTTTCCTGCGCGCGTATCATGTGGGTACCGAATTCGGTTTCGAACAAACCGTACATCGGCCCCTTGTATTCCACCAGGCGCTCCGCGGTCAACCCCTTGAAGATCGCGCCCGGCAGCCATAGCTCTTCGATGATGGTCGGCGCACCATCGAAGGCCTGCACGCGTTTGATGAAGATCACAGAATCGCCGGAGCGCATATCCAGCAGCCGCGCAACATCGGCCGGCGCACGCAGGCGCTTGACTTCGATGATCTTGTTATCCGGATGGCGCGCCTCGCCGGCATCGGGCATCAAGCGGAGGAAGCGGAAGTGCGCGCGCTCTTCATGGTGCGTGGCGACGAAGGTGCCCTTGCCCTGGCGCCGCACCACGAGGTTTTCGGCGGACAGTTCGTCAATCGCTTTGCGCACCGTGCCCTGGCTGACCTTGAAGCGGGCAGCAAGATCGACCTCGCTTGGAATCATCTCGCCGGGCTTCCATTCGCCGGACTGCAAGGCTTGCGTGATCAACGCCTTGATCTGCTGATAGAGCGGGCTGAAGGTCGGCGAATTGCCGGAAGCACTCCCTGCCGCGCCGGAGGCGGATGGATTCGGATTGGCCATGTGCGAGGGGTTGCTCATCTATACAATTTCACCACAAAACACCCCTTGCCGTCCAGCAAAAAGTTATAGGTGATATGTCTTATATAAGACATAAGATTATCATTGACAGCGTCCGGCGAGAAGCCTAAACTCGCGTTGGTTTGCCACAATGCGTACCCAATGCGTACCGGAATGTACCGAAATTTACGCCGGTTTACGCGAAAACTTTTCCGCGCCGCATCAAGGGCCGGAATCGAATCGGAATCGCGCTTGCGGCGCACATTGTATGACAGATGCGTGACGAACGACGGCAGCCACGATAAAGGCAGGTTGCCGGGCACATGATGGCTTCCAATTTGCGTGCCCCTTCCCTGCCGGCGCCGCCTTTCAAAGGTATCATAGACGACTGTGCGTTGAATTGCCGTGCCTGGGCCCTGCCCTCGCTTACGCTGCGCGGCATGAAGACAGACCCGGTTTCACTTACTTCTTCTTTGGAGATTCATCATGGCTAAAGCCCCCATGCGCGTTGCCGTTACCGGCGCCGCCGGTCAGATCGGTTATTCCCTGTTGTTCCGCATCGCCAACGGCGACATGCTCGGCAAAGACCAGCCGGTCATCCTGCAACTGCTGGAAATCCCCGACGAAAAGGCACAGAAGGCCTTGAAGGGCGTCATGATGGAAATCGACGACTGCGCCTTCCCGCTCCTGGCCGGCATGACCGCCCATAGCGACCCGATGACCGCATTCAAGGACATCGATGTGGCCCTCCTGGTCGGCGCCCGTCCGCGCGGCCCCGGCATGGAGCGCAAGGACCTGCTCGAAGCCAACGCCCAGATCTTCACGGTGCAAGGCAAGGCACTCGACGCCGTCGCGTCGCGCAACGTCAAGGTGCTGGTCGTCGGCAATCCGGCCAACACCAACGCCTACATCGCCATGAAATCGGCCCCTAACCTCCCGGCCAAGAACTTCACCGCCATGCTGCGCCTGGACCACAACCGCGCCCTGTCGCAAGTCGCCGCCAAGACCGGCAAGCCCGTCGCCTCGATCGAAAAGCTGTGTGTTTGGGGCAACCACTCGCCGACGATGTATGCCGACTACCGCTTCGCCACCGTCGACGGCGCTTCGGTCAAGGACATGATCAACGACCAGGCCTGGAACAAGGACGTGTTTCTGCCCACCGTCGGCAAGCGCGGCGCCGCCATCATCGACGCGCGCGGCCTGTCTTCGGCCGCATCGGCCGCCAATGCCGCCATCGACCACGTGCATGACTGGCTGCTCGGCACCAACGGAAAATGGACCACCATGGGCATTCCCTCTGACGGCTCCTACGGCATCCCCGAAGGCACGATGTTCGGCTTCCCGGTCACGACCGAGAACGGCGAATACAAGATCGTCCAAGGCCTGGAAATCGACGAATTCTCGCGCGAACGCATCAATGTCACGCTGAAGGAATTGATGGAAGAGCGCGAAGGCGTGAAGCATCTGGTCGGCTGATCCGGCCCGACCAAGCGGTGCGGCGATGCCGCACCGCAGGTTCCGCCGGTGTGTGCAACACGCCGGCGCTACAAGAACCACCCCACCCACGCAGCTTTTATTGCATTACTCATTGCACAAGATAAGCAGCACATGCACCCTTCCGAGGTTTTATTCCAAGGCAAGCATGCACCGGTTTCAATACCGGTTTGCGACCATTACGCCGGCTCGGAAAAGCTGATGCGCAAGTCGCTTGCCCTGCAACAAGAGCTTGGCCCCGTATTCGACATCACCTTCGATTGCGAAGACGGCGCTGCAGCCGGCAATGAAGTCCCGCACGCCAGGCTGGTGGCGCAACTGATCGCCGGCGACGAGAACCGTCATGGCCGCATCGGCGCACGCGTGCACGATTGCGGCAGCGAATTCTTCGAGTCCGACCTGGAAATCATTTGCGGCACGGCGGCGAACCGTCTGGCCTACCTGGTCTTGCCCAAGGTTGAAAGCGCGAACCATGTGGAAGATGCGATTTCCATGGTCAACCGCCATAGCGGGGTGCGCGGCCACTTGCCCATCCATGTATTGATCGAAACCCACGGCGCGCTGATGGACGTGCGCGCCATTGCCGCCTTGCCTCAGGTCGAATGCCTGTCTTTCGGCATCATGGATTTCGTTTCGGCCCATCATGGCGCAATTCCTGCAACCGCAATGCGTTCGCCAGGCCAATTTACGCACCCCCTGGTGGCGCGCGCCAAGCTGGAAATCTCGGCCGCTTGCCATGCCTACGGCAAGACGCCTTCGCATAACGTGACGACGGAGATCAAGGACACTGCCGTCGTCGCCGCTGACGCGACGCGCGCCTATGCCGAGTTCGGCTACACGCGCATGTGGAGCATCCACCCGGACCAGATCAAACCCATTCTCAAGGCGATGTCGCCGCGCAGCTCGGAAGTCAATGAAGCGGCGCAAATCCTGACCGAGGCCGCTGCGGCAGACTGGGGGCCGATCAAGGTCAACGGCCGCCTGCATGACCGCGCCAGCTATCGCTACTATTGGACTATTATTCAGCGCGCAAGGATGAGCGGCGCACCCTTGCCCGACGGGGCATCGGCGCTGCTGTCATGAAGACGCGTATCCACCACTGAGCCCCCTTGTGCAACTAGGAGATAAATTGATGAAATCCGCACTGACTACAATCTTGCTGGCCTGCGCCGCACTGCTGGCAGCCAACACCGCCGCCGCCCAGGCCGCCGCTCCCGGCTCGGCATCGAACACTGCCGCCGCCGGCACGCCGAAATCGAAAAAGGCATCCAGGAAGGCGGTGAAAAAGGCACCGGCCGCAGGCGCGGAAGAAGACGAACCCGAGCCGGACGTCTCCACCAGCGCCGTCTACGAATACCAGTGCGAACTCGGCGCGAAACTGACGGTGTTCCAGAACAAGGACGACAGCGATCACGTGGCCCTGAAGTGGGGCAAGCGCGTCCACCGATTGACGCGCATTCCGACGACAACCGGCGCGGACCGCTTCGAGAACAAGCACTACGGTTTGGTGTGGATCGCAATCCCGGCCAAGGGCATCCTGCTCGACTCCAAGACGGGGCATGAACTGACCAATGAGTGCCACACGCCGGAGCAGCAAGTCCGGGCCGACGCTCCCAAAGGGGCAGCGGGCTGAGGCGGAATATCGAACAGATTCAACGCAATTGACACGCACGCAGCAAGATAGACCGTTCCAATAATTTACTAGTATCCAAGAAGGAGAAACCATGTCCCGCAATACACTGAACACGCTCAAGGAATTCAAGATCGGCGGTTCCAAGAAAGGTTCGTTCTACTCGCTGCCTGCGCTGGGCAAGTCGCTCGGCGTCGATATCTCGCGCCTGCCGGTGTCGATCCGCATCGTGCTCGAATCCGTGCTGCGCAACTGCGACGGCAAGAAAGTGACCGAGGAGCACGTCAAGCAATTGGCCAACTGGGGCCCAAAGGCTGCCCGCACCGATGAAATCCCCTTCGTCGTTGCCCGCGTGGTGCTGCAAGACTTCACCGGCGTGCCGCTGCTGGCCGACCTGGCCGCAATGCGCGGCGTCGCTTCCAAGATGGGCAAGAACCCGAAAAACATCGAGCCGCTGGTGCCGGTGGACCTCGTGGTCGACCACTCCGTGCAGATCGACCACTTCCGCGAGCCCAAGGCGCTCGACCTGAACATGAAGCTGGAATTCCAGCGCAACAACGAACGCTACCAGTTCATGAAGTGGGGCATGCAGGCATTCGATACTTTCGGCGTCGTGCCCCCGGGCTTCGGCATCGTGCACCAGGTGAACCTGGAATACCTGGCACGCGGCGTGCACAAGAAGACCGAAGGCAAGGCTGAAGTCTATTATCCCGACACCCTGGTCGGCACCGACTCGCACACCACCATGATCAACGGCATCGGCGTGGTCGGCTGGGGCGTGGGCGGCATCGAAGCCGAAGCCGGCATGCTGGGCCAGCCGGTTTATTTCCTGACGCCCGACGTGGTCGGCGTGAACCTGACCGGCGCGCTACGCGGCGGCGTAACGGCGACCGACCTGGTACTGACCATCACCGAAATGCTGCGCAAGGAAAAGGTGGTCGGCAAGTTCGTCGAGTTCTTCGGCGAAGGCACCGAGTCGCTGTCTCTGACGGACCGCGCCACCATCGCCAACATGGCACCGGAATACGGCGCAACCATGGGCTTCTTCCCGGTCGACGATGCCACTATCGAATACTTCCAGGGTACGGGCCGCAGCAAGGCTGAAATCGACGCATTCGAAGGCTATTTCAAGGCACAAGGCCTGTACGGCATCCCCAAGGCCGGCCAGATCGATTACACCAAGGAACTGACACTCGACCTCGGCACGGTCGCCCCCTCGCTGGCCGGCCCGAAGCGTCCGCAAGACCGCATGGAAATCGGCAACGTCAAGAAAACCTTCACCGAGCTGTTTTCCAAGCCTGTTGCCGAAAACGGCTTCAACAAGAAGGCGGAAGACCTGGGCAAGGAGTTCACCAACGCCGACGGCGTGAAATTGAAGAGCGGCGACGTGCTGATCGCCGCGATCACCTCCTGCACCAACACATCCAACCCGAGCGTGCTGCTGACCGCCGGCCTGCTGGCCAAGAAGGCCGTCGAAGCCGGCCTGGAAGTGGCGCCGCACATCAAGACGTCGCTGGCCCCCGGCTCGCGCGTGGTGACCAAGTACCTTGAAGCCGCCGGCCTCCTGCCCTACCTGGAAAAGCTCGGTTTCGGCGTGACCGCCTACGGCTGCACCACTTGCATCGGCAATGCCGGCGACCTGACGCCCGCAATGAACGAAGCCATCGTGCAAAACGACGTCGTGGCCGCCGCCGTGCTGTCGGGCAACCGCAACTTCGAAGCGCGTATCCACCCGAACATCCGCGCCAACTTCCTCGCTTCGCCGCCGCTGGTCGTGGCTTACGCCATTGCCGGCAACGTGACGCGCGACCTGATGACCGAGCCGGTCGGCAAGGGCAGGATCAAGGGCAAGGAAGTGGACGTCTACCTGGGCGACATCTGGCCGACTTCGGCTGAAGTTGCCAAGCTGATGAAGTTCGCCATGAACGCCAAGACCTTCAAGGAGAACTACGCCGAAGTCAAGACCGCCCCGGGCAAGCTGTGGCAGGACATCAAAGGCGTGGCCGAAGGCGAAGTCTACAACTGGCCGAGCTCGACCTACATCGCCGAACCGCCCTTCTTCGGCGAATTCGCGATGGAGCCGCAAGAGACCGATCCCAACATCAAGGGTGCGCGCGCACTCGGCGTGTTCGGCGACTCGATCACGACCGACCACATCTCGCCCGCCGGCTCCATCAAGGAATCGAGCCCGGCCGGCAAGTGGCTGACTGAAAACGGCGTGCTCAAGGCCGACTTCAACTCCTACGGCTCGCGCCGCGGCAACCATGAAATCATGATGCGCGGCACCTTCGCCAACGTGCGCATCAAGAACCTGATGATCCCGGCCAAGCCGGACGGTTCGCGCGTGGAAGGCGGCATCACGCGCTTCCAGCCTAGCGGCGAAGAAATGTCGATCTACGACGCCGCCATGAAGTACATCGCCGAAGAAACGCCGACCATGATCTTCGCCGGCGAAGAATACGGCACGGGCTCCTCGCGCGACTGGGCTGCCAAGGGCACGCAACTGCTGGGCGTCAAGGCCGTGGTGGCACGTTCATTCGAGCGCATCCACCGCTCCAACCTGGTCGGCATGGGCGTGCTGCCGCTGCAATTCAAGGGCAACGACAGCGTCGAGTCGCTCGGTATCACCGGCAATGAAACCTTCGACCTGAAGGGCCTCCACGGCGAGATCAAGCCGCAACAGGAAGTGACGCTGGTGATCACACGCGCCAACGGCGAAAAGAAGGAAGCCAAGCTGTTGCTGCGTATCGACACCCCGATCGAAGTCGACTACTACAAGCATGGCGGCATCCTGCCCTTCGTGCTGCGTCAGTTGTTGGCTGCGTAATCTTCTACCTTTCGGAAACAACGCCGGCCCCGGGCCGGCGTTTTTTGTAGGTTGGTGCTGAACGAAGTGAAGCCCAACATAGCCGGCCTCGGCAAACGCACGTAAGGCGCCACCGTCCGATGTTGGGCTTCGCTCGCGCTCAACACCAATCTACAGCCCCAATCGCCAACATCAGAAATTTGTCTATCGCTGCATTGCACAAGGACTTGCCCACGGCAAATCCTTCGTTACCCGCTTTTCGATGACCATCGGCAGAATCCTCTACAATGGGTTTTTCCAATTCCATTGCGCCAATATCAAGATGCGTCGTCCCAACAAAGGTTCTTCCGCCAAGCTTTCCGCCGACAGCCAGCGCCTGGTCTCGTATGCGCAAGCCGTGACGCAAGCGGCCTCGCGGCTTGAAGAGCGCGGCTGGGAAAAGCTCCTAGATACCCTGGTGCAGAAGCTCCTGAAAACCGGCCATCAAGATGCCGCCGATGCCTCGCTCGACGAATTGTTCAAGCAGCAGAATGGCGCCTATGAAGTCTTGATCGAAACGCTGGAAGCCTGCAGCGAATCGTGCCGCATCGAACACGAGGGCCGGCAATATGATGCGCTGTTGATCGCGGCTCCCATCCTGGCCTGGACGCGCTTTTCGATTGCTTCCGGTCCGATTTCGCCTGACATGATGGCCACCCTCTCGGCGCACTTGTATGCCCACGTGCTGGCCGCCGACGCGCGCATGGCACTGGCGCCGACACTATTCTCGCTGGACCAGATGCCGCGCAGCCATGTCGAAACCCTGGCGCTGACGCAGAAGCTGGCACAGGCCGCCTTGAAGGGCACGACGCCCAAGGCGCCGGCCAATGCGCCGGAGACCGCCCCCTTCCTGGCCGACACGCGCTACCTGCTGACTGCCGTCGTGGTGCCGGCCGGCGAGCCGCTGTTCCATTGGCAAAGCGTGCAAAACATAGCCGAGCGCGAAACCGCCCTGCTGCAATGGCGCAAGCAGGCCGAGCCGAACCTGGCCAAGCTGTTGCCCGGCTGCGGGCTCGAGCTGTTGCTGCCGGAAGCCTATTACGTCGCTTGCCGTGAAGCGGACAAGCGCATCCGCCCGGCTTCGATCCATGCTGCCGTGCATTACCTGACGCATGCACTCAACGTCGATCCGTCGGAACTCGGCGCCGCCATCGGCAGCTTTGCGGAAAACCCATCCGAAGGCCGGATCGACGAATACCGCATCGGTTTCACACTGCAGCACGAGCCTGAAGTGATCTATGGCGTGGTTTGGCCGCTGCTCGGCGAAGAAGATGAAAATTCGCGCTTCCCCGCGAACGATCCAGCCGGCAAGACACCGCTGGAGACCATCGTATCATTGCTGGAAGCGTCGGGCCTGCGCCAAATCCGCCAGCACAGCGAACGCTTTGCAATGGAATTCTGCGACGATTGCGGCGCACCGCTCTACCCCGATCTCGACGCCGATCTGGTCCATGCCGAGATGCCGGAAGACGTGCCGCAAGCTCCCGGCCATCTGCACTGACTACCAATCCTTGTATGGGTGGCGCAGCAGGTTGGAGTTGTAGTAGCGCGCGTCCTGCGTGACTTCCTCTGCCACCCAATGCGGCTTCGCGAAAGCCTGGTCTTCGGACTCCAACTCAATTTCCGCCACCACCAGGCCGGCATTGTCGCCGCGGAATTCGTCGATTTCCCACAGCATGCCGCCATGTTCGACACGGTAGCGGCTCTTTTCTATCACGGGACGCTGGCATAGCCCAAGCAATTCCTCGGCATCGGCCACGGGTATCGCATATTCCCACTCGCCGCGCACGGCCCCCACCGACTTGCCCTTGATGGTCAGCGCCGCCTGGTCACCTTCCACGCGCACCCTGACCACACGCCCGGGGTCCGTCGAGAGATAACCCTGGCGCATGACGGTGACGGAAGCGCCCTGCTTCCAGTCCGCGCCGCGAACCAGAAACTTGCGCTCGATCTCGCGGCCCATGGCTTACCGGTTCAATGCACGCAGCACCGGCTGCAAAATCGCCTCGCCCAGGCGCGCACTGCGCGCCCCATCCCAGCCCACGGCAGCATCGGGCAGGTTGGCATTGTCCTTGAACGGCATTTCCAGCGTCAGCGACAGGCAGCGATAGGTGTGGCCGATGAATTTGGACGCCAGCGTCAGCATGTCGGCGCTGTATTTGTTGTCGGCGTAGCCGAACTTGTCCTGGAAATCGGGGCTGGCCACCTTGAAGTCTTCAATGAACTGGCGCTGCGATTCGAGTTCGGCGGCGCTGAAGCCTTCTATCATCTGGTTGCCTGCCACGAACACATAGGGCAAGCCTTCGTCGCCATGGATATCGAGGAACAGATCGACACCGGTTTGAGCGATGCGGTTCTTGACGTGATACACCTCGGGGCTGCGTTCGAGCGAAGGGGTCATCCATTCACGGTTGAGATTGGCGCCGGCGGCATTGGTACGCAGGTTGCCGCGCACCGAGCCGTCGGGATTCATGTTGGGCACGATGTAGAACACCGCCTTTTCCAGCAGGCTGCGCGCAATCGGGTTGGCCTCGTCAAGCAGCGCGTCAAGCATGCCTTCGACGAACCATTCGGCCATCGTTTCTCCCGGGTGCTGGCGCGCGATGACCCAGACCTTCTTCGCTGCGGTGGGTTCTCCCACGACAAGCAGGTTGAAATCGCGGCCGTCCACGGTATTGCCGAGGTCTTCCACGCGCACCAGCGGCGAGGATTGGGCGCGGCCGATCAGGCTCAGGTGGCGTTCGAACGAATAAGGCTCGAAATAGGCGTAGAAAACGCTATCGTATTCGGGCGTGTGCTCAATCGTCAGCACCTTGCCGTCGAACGAGGTCGGCACACGGAACCAGACTTCATTGTCGTAGCTCGCCACAGCTTGATAATCCTGCCACCCGTCCGGGTAGGATGTCTCGCCGGCATTCAACAAACGTATGGTACAAGGCTGGCCGCCCGCCCCTTGCAGGCGGAAATAAAACCATTGCAGGAAATCGGAATGCGAATCCTTGCGTACCTTGAGGTCGATGGCGGAGGCGCGCTCGGCGGAGACGACTTCAATGGCGCCGGCATCGAAATGGTGGCTGACTTTGATGGACATGATGATTATGCTGCCGGCGCGCTAGCGGACTGCTGGCGACACCGGCTGGATCGAGTTGGCTAAGTTCCTATTCTCCGGGATTTCGGCACTTTATGCAAAATTGCCGTACAGCCCGCAACGATAGTGAAGTATTGGTCGATTTTCTCTTGATGCGTTTAAGCTATCCAGTTACGAGTCCGTCGACAACAATGCAAGCCAATCCATCGGGGCATCACGAAGCCAAGCAAACTCAAATAACCAAGTTTGCGATTGCATTGCCACAAGCCACGAGAAAATCCAGACTCCCCTCCGACTCCGCTTTACTGATGGTGAATTTTGCGTTGGTCGAAGGGTCAATGTCGGCCTCGTGAACAATTACATTTCGGCGATCCGCTATGAGCTTCAATCTTGTCTTGGCATCTGCCTCCGACATACTCAATGCAGCGGCGATTCTTTGCCACTTCTGCGATTCATCCCATATGTAGCTCAGACCATCAGCCACTTTGACTGGATCTTGGTAGGAAATGGCTTTGAATTTTCGAAAAAGAGCTTGCTCAAACACATGTTCCTTTGGGGGAAGACTTGCTTGGGCTATGTCGATGTGCAATTGAATAGAGATAGGTTCAGAAAGAAACTTACCTGTCGGAGACCGAGTCCCCATGAAAGCCTGAACCATGCCAATCCGGACAAGATCATGAATCAGCTTGTCAAAGGCGCTAACTCCGTAGACGAGTTGAGATCGCAACAGGTCATCGAATGACAGAGGAACCGCCACAGTGGTGACCAAGTAATCATAAAGCACGGAAATCTCGCGTGCCTGCTGCGTATTCCTCTGGAAAAGCGCCAGCGAATTACGCATACTGCATTAAGGCAGTAATTTTTTGGGCAAGATTTTCGAACTGCTTCGCAAACAAGGCTCTTTTTTCCTGCATACCTTCCAAGACCGTACCGGACTCACCTATTTCACGGTCAGTCAATTCGAATACTGGGACGCCCGCTTGATGCGCCTTAGGCAGAAGGCCCTGAAAATCCGGAATCTCGGCCAGACAGTATTGTGCCGTAATGAAATCCGCCATGTACTGCTCAGGCGCGTAGACCATTCCGCTTCTTTCCATAGACGAAAAGAAGTCTTTGCTAAGGAAACGCTGATTTATTCACCGGCCCCTCGATTGGGCGCAGCATAGCTGGCACAATAGCACGTCCCCTTTGCCGATACCGATAAAAATGAAGCAATCGAGTTTTTCCGCAGCAGAGTTCGCAGGCAAGAAGAAGCAG